>CAJTPZ010000005.1:0-201618 GCA_910578395.1 uncultured Muribaculaceae bacterium
TTGTTACCCACTCAAAAATAACAATTTGTTACCCGTTGATAATCAATGCTAAGCATGGATATATCGAAAATTTTCACCAACAAGTCAACAGACCAGACTTTCAAGTAGCAGAAGCATTATTACACGCAATCTCGATGCCGCTGCATTGGAAATCATAATCGCATCATCACACATTGATCAAGAATTAATCCGTTCTGCACGCGTATTCCTGTCAGAAATCTGACTTATTGTTTATGTAATATCGTATTTACAATTAAAGTGTACGTGCAAAAAATACTTTGCACATAGAGACAGAGAAAATATTTAGGAACTTTAAACAATCGGAATTAATTATGGCTTATAATGTGCCTACTTTCCCTTTGGACTTCTTGTCTGAGGGGAATGGTCAAGCAGTCTTTAATCCGGCCTCAGTCGATCGGGTAAAAGCCCTGATAATAAGTGTATTTAGTCGTTGCGATATTGAATTTAGCGAGATTTCGCATGTCGTAAACCCGACTGTCGTCAGATTTGAACTGACGCTGAGTGGAGCGTATAAGATCAATAAAATTCGTGCCTGTGAAGATGAGTTGAATAAAGCATTCTCGGAATATGGATCTATTCGATTGATTACATCGGGTTTCGCGAAAGAAACGATTGTTGTGGAGGTTCAACATCCAGGCCGAGAGATTGTTGAGTTGAGAGAAACCCTGAATAATGATAACAAAAATAAGAAATTACCAATCAGTTTCAAACAACTGATCGATCTTCTGATGTCAGACGATGAAGATGGTGGCAATGATGATTCTATTTTTCCCAAAGATGCAGATATGGAAAAAGATAGTGATAAAAAGGTGGAGGTAAGCTTTGCAGAGTTACTGGATTCCATTGAAGTTATTGATACGTCATATAAATTTCCGTATGAGGATTATAGGATAATCGGTGATACTGTAGAGATTGACAAAATTATTAATACATGCGGGTCTATCAATCTGAGCATGGATGATATAAAGAGCACTCTTTCTACTGAGGCGGCCAATTATGTATCGTTGGGATCGGCGAACGGTAAAGGGTGTATTGTGGGCGCAATGAAAGATGCTGTCGACAAACTTCCGATCGAGCAGGACTGTATAGCCAAGATGCTTTTCCAAATATGGATGCCTAAGAATATGCAATCACCCTTAAATGAAATGAAATCAATGGCTGATTTAATTGGAAGTATGTCCTCGGATATAGATATTTTATGGGGATGTGCTTACGATGAATCATTGGAGGAGCAGGCAAGAGTGACATTAATCGCTGCAAGTGATAAGGCATGTTGTAAGCAATAGCAAATGGCATAATAGGTTTAAGATATGGTATTTGACGGTGTTATGCATTTCAGATATATAAGGAATTTATCTGGCGACTAAAAAGGCAGATCTTGAAATATGGACAACAAGATTTTAGAACGACTCTCAGAGATTATTTCTTCTTTTGCCGAAGCACGTGATATTGTTGAGAATGCAAGTGACGAAATAGGAGAAATTCTTAAAGAGCTTGACCGGGATGGTTCTATTTATGACGTTATTGAAAGTTATAGCAGAGTGTATAGTCTTCCTGACATGTGGAGTGAAGATGCAGATGCTCTGGATGCGATAGAAAATGTAATCTTCGAGTTGGAGGATATAAAGGAATCCGTGCAGAAATGCATTAGTCGAGGCGGGGGCGCTTGATACATTTTAGTCTCTCATAATGTGCTTCATATAATTGAAATGAAGATGGACCGACAACATGTGTATGGCTGCATGGTTCATCCAATAAATACTGATAGAGGGAAGAGGGATTTTTATGAAACCGTGATTATTTGCATCCTTGGCGGACACCGTTTGCCGATAAACTTTCGCTGTACAAAGGAAACAATCAAAAAAGAAGAGAACTATGACATACGAAGAATTCAAAGAATTGGCGCTCAACCCACCGCGACGTGATATGGAGACTATCTTTAAGGTTGTAGTATATTCTGTAAATGAGCGCGTGTATTCGCGCCGTTCACATTACCCTAAGTTTGAGTTAAGCCACCGGACAATAGGATATTATCATTCTGTTGATGACTCCGAAAAAATTATTTCTGAGATAGTCGGCGATAACAATAAATACAAATCTGAGTTGTATTGCTTCTATATCAAAGAATATCCAGTTGGCGTTAAGTTGGATTGTTGGGAAGATTACGGAATATCAATGCGACTATATGACTCAACAGGAAAACTCGTTGATCACACATATTGCTCAGGATTGTATAGTGACTTAAGAACCCCTTACGGTTTGTTTCGTGGACGTGAGGAGAAAAACATACGTTTCAAAGAAGGTGATATTGTGGAAGTGAGAGAGGGCGATGAAGTAAGACTCGCTGTAATATTATCCGAAAGCCTGACAATTGAGCGTTGCTGGGAATTGAGAAATGATTTTTTGAAAACTAATCAAGGCAGGATTGCAGATCATTCAACAGTGTTGGTTGGAAACAAGCCAAAGAAGTTTTATACGGTTGATGCTTGCGACGATCAGTCGGCGGTGTTTGATGAATACGAAACACATTCTCATATTCATACTTTGAGGATTATGCCGCTGCGATATCCGATAAGCGATAAATTGCGACAACAATACATCTGTTATTATAAAGCATTTTTGGAGGAAGAAGAACGAGACAGAAGAGAAATTGAAGAAGAGAAATCTAAAGATATGCAAAGAAGGAATAAAGTGGTGTCTCTATGCGGCACATATCAAAAACGGCAATGCGAATTGAATCCCAAAGAAGCATTGCGTCTGCTGGCTGACTGTTATATAGAATATTGTGGCATAAGTCTTGGTCTTCGTACAATAGCCTATGATGCCGCTGAATATTGGATGCAAAAGTTGGCGGGATCTGATGATTCGTTAGCGACCAAAGCACAATCCGGAACATTTATGAGCATTATTCCCTTGCTATCTCCAGGCTTTGCCAACAGTAAGGATATCCTCGAAAGATATGACATTGCACCAATATGTCTTAATGCAGCAATAAACGGTATGGAAGAGTTTTTGGAAACTTTGTCAGATGATAAATTAAAAATTGCTCTTTCAACAGGATTTATTCATATCATGAAATATTATAAAGATGAGTGGTTATGACATTTGACGAGTTTAAGGCGTTGGCACTCAATCCGCCTTACATTGTCGCGAAGTGTGTTTACCGTGTGGATATGCACCGATATATCAAGCAGCAGAAAGACGCTCGTGATGTTACGGAGTTTGAGGTAAGGCTGTGCCGTAGTTTCATGTATGACGACTGGCAATTAATTCAACGTCTGCTACCGCGTTTCATAAACAGGGGGTATTTTAACAGTCAGTTGTATGCTTTATATGTCTATCAGTTGCCGATTCATAAAGATGTGCCTTTTGGATTATATCAACGTCTGTGGGTATATGACAGTTTGGGAAATCTTAACGCACAGACAATGTGTACGTCTCTTATTGAAGAGATTGATCATACATCTGCAAAATTCAGAGGGTACGAGGCCGGTTCAATACGTTTCAGGCCCGGAGACATTGTAGAGGTGTATGACCGGGATAAGAATCAGGTAAGCTTGGGTGTGGTTGTGAAGCAACCGCCTACAATAGAGCAATGCTGGGAAATGCATAAGGAAGTTGAGAAAGCCTGCATAATCGAGGGCGTCGGCATAGAATACGCCGATGACAATTATTGGCTTTACGCATGTGATGACTGCTATACGGTGGTATTCGAAAACAAAGAGGTTAAAAGTGTACAAACGTGGGATGTTTTTATGCCTATGCTTCCTGTGTCTTTATCAATTGTCAATCGGTTGAGCTTGATTTTTGAGAACATTAAGAAAGATTATGAAGAAAAATGTTCTTCCGCGAGGATTACAGATGCCACAACCATAGAGCGCATCGGTAAATTAGACGAATCATTGAGCTTCTATAAATCAATGGATCACAAAATAATTAAATAGATAAATGATTAAAAAGATAACAGGCTACATGATTCGGGTGGTTTGTGCACGGTATGGTGACAAAAAAGCAGTTAGCGATAGCTAACTGCTTTTTCAGTGGTCCCACTAGGGCTTGAACCTAGGACTCCCTGATTATGAGTCAGGTGCTCTAACCAACTGAGCTATAGGACCGGTTTTATTTTGTTAAAGGCTTTTGGGCCTTTTGCGGTGCAAATATAAGGGTTTGTTGCGGTTTTCACAAATTTATTTTTCAGAATAATGTCAATTATTAATTTCATGTATTGAATCAGATACTGTAATGTTCTTATATGTAGCGAATAAACGGCTTTGAAAGTGTGTGAGATGTAATATACTGTTTCAGTAATCGAGAAGGCGTCCATTGTCGTTCCATTCGCCGATCATAATGCATTGTTCACTTGCTTTAATAAGTTTATTCAACCGGCTTTCAAATAGGTGACTGTTGGTTTTGTTCCGCTGTATATTGTCAATTCGCACTCTCTGATAGAGTGGGTGAAAAGAGCGGAAATTGTCCCATGCCGTAGGATTGCAACTGAAAATACTGATGATATCAGGATCAATTATGAATTCGGCATCAAGATCAGGGCAGGCATATCGTCCTTTATCGGTCATCAGGCCCAATGTTTCAAGCCGTCGACACCGTTCTTTGTTGAGTTCGGTCCAGCATCCAGTCTTTTTTCTTGGGCTGAAACGTTGCAGTGAAGTGCCATCGATATTTTTGACAGTTGAATCTATCCAGCCGAAACACAATGCTTCCTCTACTGCATCGAGATACCACAGTGCATTTTTAGGTGGCGTTTTACCCCGTTTAACAGCAATCCAGCATTCTTTTTCTGTAGAATGGTTTTTGCTGAGCCACGTCCTGAAGTCGAGGCGGTTGTTAACAGTCAGAATATTTGTCGGGTTCATTTGATTTGGTATGCAGGTTAGCGGTTTAATTCCAGCCGGTATAATGTGTGTTGTTTTAATCTATGCCCGTCAGGCAGGGCGGGATGAGAAAAATATCCGTGATGCATCATTCCGATTTTTTGCATTATGCGTTCTGACCGATGGTTGCATGTTGCAGTAAATGAATATATTTCTTTGAACAGCTTTTTCTTCTGGGCGTAATCGAGGCAGGCTTTTGCCGCTTCTGTGGCATATCCTTGATTCCAGTGCTTTCTCGAGATTCTCCACCCAATCTCGATTCCGGGTGAAAATTCGGCTTCAAAGCAAAAATGGTGGAATCCTGTATAACCGATAAATTCTCCGGTATTTTTTAGTTCTACCGCATAAAGGCCGTAACCATATTTTTCATGCTCTGAAACGATGCGTTCATAAAAATGCATGGTCTCTTCTGTCGAAAGAAGTTTGGGCATATATTCCATAACTTCTGCATTTTGGTTTATTTCAGCAAATTGTATGATATCTTCATCATGCCATTGCCGCATAATCAGTCGTTTGGTTTCAATCATATTGAATCGGAAATAAATTATGGATTCTTGCTGGGTTGTGCCGGTAAGAATTATCTATTTCAAATATAGCGTTTGTGCCGGTATTGTTATGTATTGAGTATATGCTTCCGGTTCTGGAGCATTCTTAAAAAATGCAAACGTTGATATCGTTACGTGGGTATGAATTATATTTACAGAATGATAAAACGGGCACTTTCAATAGACGATCAGTTGGAATTGATGAAGCGTCGCGGATTGGTAATCGGTGATGACAACATCGCTAAGGACGTGTTGTCGGTCATTGGTTATTATCGGCTTGGCTTCTATTTATTTCCGTTCGAAAAGTCATATCCGGATCTCAACAGAAGAACTCATGTTTATAAGCCGGGGTCGAATTTTATTGAGGCTGTCAAACTTTATTATTTTGATCTTGAGTTGCGTACGATGCTTTTGAAATATATATCGAGCGTCGAGGTGTATTTCAGGGCGGTTTTAACCTATGAGGGTTCTATGATGTACAGGTTTGATCCGGTATGGTTTGTAAATCCGCTGTGTGTCACAAAAGGATTTATTTCTGATTTTGACAGGATCGTATATAATGGTGCGTTCAGAAAAAATCCGACAATCAAGCGGCATCATAAAAAATACAAGCACGATGTATACGCGCCGGCATGGAAAACGATTGAACTTATGACGCTCGGAGGCAATGTGATTCTTTATAATTCGCTTCTCGATATGTCGTTGAAGCAGAAAATAGCGGAGAAGTTTGGCGTCAGGTATATCGAGATATTTGAAAATTATATTGAATTGGTCCGTATTCTACGCAATACATGTGCTCATGGAAGTGTCCTGTTTGATTTTAAACCTTTCAAACGAATAAAAAAAGGTCCGGCAGGTCTTGACAATCCTTCGGAGTATATGAATCTTTACGGATGTATAAAAGTGGTGAGGTATCTTTTGTTTCATGTCTCGGAGGTTAGGGATTATGAAATGGCTGTCGAGTTGCAGAGCATACTGGATAAATACAACACATATCCACAGATTGCTGATATTCTGAGGCGTTGCAGTGGCTTTCCCGCCGATATTTTCAAAGAAGGCCGTCGCGTTTCGGGGTGGAGTGGAAAAAGAAAAACATGAAGTAAAAAAGCATGAAACTTTTTCGGATAAAATTTGTTTTTCTCAATAAAAGATATTATATTTGCTACACTTAAAAGTGCCGGTAATGATTTTAGTCTCATTGCCCGCACTATAAAATGATTAAGAGGTCAGGCTTATGCTTGACCTTGTTTTTTTATACTTTTTAGTCTGTCGGTTCGCGATTATGATGTTTTACTCTGATCATAATATCCTGCTGATATGTTATTCTCTTAGTGTGATATTAATTATTGTACAGCTATGGATGTGAAAGACGGAACGGAAAATATGAATTCGGCATTAGCCGATAAACTTTCGCAATCAAAACATTATTACTGGTTTTTGGTCGGCTTTCTGGTTTTGTTGAGTGCGTTAGGCTCATTTGTAAATGACATGTACACACCGGCACTCCCAGAAATGAGCCGTTTTTTCGGTTGCAGTGTGCCGATTGCACAGATGGGCCTGACTATGGGCATGATCGGTCTTGCGGTCGGGCAGTTTGTGTTGGGGCCTGTAAGCGATAAATATGGGAGAAAGCCTGTTATGGTTCTGTCGGTGTCTGTTTTTATCATTTCAGCTATTGCAAGCGTGTTTTCGCCTAATATTCATGTGTTCAATATATGCCGTCTGTTTCAGGGAATGGGCGCTTCTGGCGGTTATTTCCTTGCCCGCACAATTCCAGCCGATGTCTATACCGGGCGAGGGCTTGCGAAGCTTATGGCACTGATTGGTGCTATCAATGGTATCGCTCCTGCTTCAGCTCCTGTGATCGGAGGGTTGACGGCAGATGCCTACGGATGGAAGGGTGTGTTTGTGGTTCTTGTGCTGTTTGCCGCTGTTATATTGGTTATGTCGCTGAATATGAGAGAATCTCTGTCGGATGCTAAACGCAATATCGGATCAGTGTGGCATTCGCTGTCGGGATATAAAGGTCTTTTGGCAAATAAGCCGTTTGTCACTCATGTATGTCTAAAGGGTGTGTCGTTGGGATTGTTGTTTGCCTATATTTCATCTTCGCCGTTCATATTGCAGACTCATTACGGCTTATCGCAGACCAACTATGGGCTTGTCATAGGGTTCAATGCGATTTTTATGGTAGTAGGCACAATGGTCGCATTGAAATTCAAACTGTTGAAAAACGCAGCTGTGGCCGGAGCGTTTATACTTGTATTCGGTGCGTGCGGCGAAGCTTTTGCGTTGTATAGAATCCATAGTATATGGGTCTATGAATTATTCATGATAATTGTGCTGTTTGCTCTGGGGCTTATATTCACATCTTCTAATACGCTTGCCATGAACGAAGGGCGCCGACAGGCCGGAGAGGCTTCCTCTTTGCTTGGAATTGCCGGCTACGTAGTGGGTGCCGTTGTGTCGCCATTGGTTGGTATGGGTAATATTCTTCACTCGACAGCTATTGCATACGTGGCAATAACGATATTGGTGATTTTTTTCGCTATAAAAACAAAATTACTGGCTCCTGATCTTGATAAATAGTAGCTTATCTGAACTTAGATACGTGATAATCTGTTATGACTCTATAAATTAATAGGTCATGAAGAAAACTTTTAGAATTATAGCTGCTTTTATAGCGGTCGTTATGTCGGTTGTTGTCTGGAGTTGTTCCGACGATGACAAAAACGAGGCAATTCCGGTTAACCAATTGCCTGATATTGCGCAGTCTTTTATTAAAAATCATTATGGAGGTGTGCCGGTAGCGTCGGTTATCCGTGATAATGACAATGGTATTGTTGAGTATGATGTACGGTTTTCAAATGGCCAGGAAGTGTCATTCGATGCTGTCGGACAATGGAGCGATGTTGATGCACCATGGCACCTTACCATACCCGACGGCATTGCGCCTGAGCCGATTGTAGAATATATTTCGGCAAACTATGCCGGAGAGGGTATAAATGAAATTTCAAGAGGACCGGGTGGTTATGAAGTGGAGCTTACCAATGGGACAGGTCTCTTTTTTGATCCGGATGGAAATTTTGTGATGGTCGGTTGACAAGGACGGCATTAATTATATTCAGGTAACCCGAGGAACCCGATGAGTTCTTCGGGTTTGTCGTTTAGGATAAGCTCGTTTGGGAATTTTGTCTCTACAAGAAGCGGAAACACATTGCTGTAGTCTGCGATTTGAAAACTTATATGTGCGTCGCTGCCGAGAATGACAGGCATATCATGTTTTTTACATAATTCGAGCAGTGCGATGTTGTTGGAGCGCGCTATGGTTTTGTGTCGTGCCGGATGTAGCGAGTGTGAATTTATCTCCAATAACGTATGATTGTTCTTGGCTGCGATTACAAGGCTCTCGAAATCAAGTTCGGCCGAGCCGTCGGCAGGATGCGATATGATGTGTATACGGGGATCGCCTATGACTCTTGTCACACCTTCGGTATTCTGAAGTTTTGTGCCTCCATTCCAGCACACTGAATGTATGCCGGCAATGCGGAGGTCGAGCATGTCCATAAGTTTGTCATCGGCGTCCAGATCGCCGTAGTGGTTAAGTATGTTCAGTTCTGCGCCGAGAAGTAATCTCACCCCATACATTTCGCGTGGAATCACAATCATGTTTTTGAAATATAGCCGGCCGCATGTGCCAGGAATGGCTGGTCCATGTTCGGTTACCCCCAGCAGGCGTATTCCCTTTTCGGCAGCAGCCTGTGCCATTTCCTGAAGAGAACTGTAGGCGTGGCCTGAAACTATGGTATGAGTGTGAAGGTCAGCTAAGGGGGTGAATTTTTCCATCATCTGAAATTGTCTTTTTGATCCGTAGATCTGGTTGGCGCATTATCAATATTGTATGGCATCACAAAGTTATCTATTACTGTCAACCTTGGCAAGCATGTAGGGGACTGTATTTATTTGTACTCTGTTACCATTGTTCTTAACAATGCTTAAAATGCAGATTTACAATAAACTTTGGGAGGCTGTCTCAGTCATAGATAACAGAATGCGATAACATTATAAATATAAAAAAACAAGAAAACAGAAATGAAGAAATCCATATTGATTGTTGCGATAGCGCTGGTCGCATCGCTGGGCTTTGGTTCGGTCGCTCAGACTCCCGTCACAGTTTCTGCAGGTCAGGAGCGGTTGGATAAAAACAAGAAGCCTGCAAGAAGACAGAAGAGCAAGATGGTAAATCCAGAACTGATTGCCGGGCTGAATCTAACCGCGGAGCAGATGTCGGCTATCGAGGGACTTAATCGCCAGCAGATGGTGAATGACAGTGTCGCCAGAGAGAAAATGCGCAGCGAACATGCATCTGCCGGAAAGTTGCGCAAGGATGCAAAAATTCAGCGTAGAGCAGAAAAGCAGCAGCGCCGTCGTGATTATTTCAGCAAACTCAAGGGTATTCTTACACCTGAGCAGTATGTGGCAATGCTTGAAAATGTCGCTATTGACGGAAAACCGATCATGTTGAATGCTGAAAAGAAGCATAAAGTAGGCTCTCGCCGTAGTGGCTCAGGTCGTCAGGTAGTTGCTCCGCGTGGTTGACAGATAAAGATATCTGTAAAAAAATAGTGACGCACTCTCGCATTCCGAGGGTGTGTCACTGCTTTGTGTTGTAGTCTTGACTGCTGTTTATTTTGCAGCGGGGGCTACAGCCTTGCAGCGGGGGCTACAGCCTTGCAGCTGTCGCAGGCAGTTTTGCAGCTGTCACAGGCTACAGTGCAAGTATCGCCACATGCATTCTTGCAGCTGTCGCAGGGAGTAGCAGCGCTCTCTGTCACGATTTCAGTAGCTTCGCCTACGATTTCGGTAGCAGTTGTGTTTTCGGCTTTGTTGCCGCATGAGCAAACTGCCATAGTTGCAATTACTGCAACTGCATAAAACATCTTTTTCATCTTAGTAAGTAGTTAAAAATTTGTCTGTATTGGTTGAAAACCCTTAAAAAACGTTACAAAAGTATGTCGTTTTTTCTGTTTGTGCAATACATGATGAATAAAAAAATTGTGATGGACTAAAATAACTGGAGACTGCTGTTGGTCAGCGGAATCTCCAGTTATGTGGTTGTTCTGATAAGAAAATCAGTATTAGTTTCTTATATAGGGCTTTATGATCCATCCGGCGACTCCGAGCGACATCATGGTGAGTGTGGCCATAATCAGAATGTCGCGTACAAAGAGTTGTTGCGAATTCATGATATTTGCGCTTTCTATTATGAAAGCGGCAACCAGCAGCAGACACACAGTGATGATACATCCCCACTCTACAGGTGATACCTGGCTGTGTCGTCGTGGCAGTCGATTCAGCACCTTGCGTGTGAACCAGGCATCCTTGCCGGCTTCAGGGAGGTCTTTTTGAAGGAGTCGGGCTATTTCTTTGTCTTTAGTATCCATCATGGTGTTGAAGATAATAAAAATATTTTAATTGGAGAGAGCGATAGCCATTTTTTCTCGGGCTCGCTTCAGGTAGACTTTTACAGTGCCTTCTGGCATCCCGGTGATTTCCACTACTTTTTTTACAGGCATTTCTTCAAGATAAAATAACAGAACCACCGTGCGTTCTTTGGCTGAGAGTGCTTTAAGAGCAACCTGTACATCCATGTTGGCTTCTGTTGCGGAATGACAGTCGGTATATGCTGAGTTGACACCGGGAGAGTCGAGGTCGTCGGTAGGATGCTCGCGACGGCGATAGCTGATGTATTCGTTCCAGGCTATTCTGAAAAGCCATGTACGGAATTTTGCAAGCCCCTTGAATGAGCGTATCGAGGCCCAGGCTTTTATGAAAGTTTCCTGCGCCAGATCATCGGTCAGACAGGCATCGCCGAGAGTCAGGTTGAGCAGATAACGTCTCAACGAATCCTGATATGCCTCAACCAATTTCCCGAATGCATCGCGATCGTCACTCGCGATGCATCGGGCAATAAGCTTAAGCTCTTCTACAGTTGAAAGCATCTGTTTGTCTGACTCTGTTTCGATTATTGGATTTCAGGCTTGTATAGCGTTGCAATCAGTGGCGCTGATCAATGTAGTACCATGATGCGATGCGTCCGAGGCCGAGAAGCAATGGAATTCCTCCGGCAATTATTCCTACAGATGCTGTATCAATTACGATGAAGAATATCAGTATGCACAATCCGATTACTGCAAGTTGTATACCGCTATGGAGATTTCTGTTGCTGACTGGAGGAGTGGGGGGAATAGGCGGCATATTATTGATTTGAGCACCCGTGTTCAGAGAACTTTCGGTGGAGTGCGTGTTATTATCGGAATTTTCAGAATAAGCCTTGCTTTGAGCCGGAGCGTTCTGATATATTATGCGGGTGGTGCTTTGTCCGGAGTAGAAGCTTTCCGGCAGTTCATATCCTTTGTCTATGGCCTGTGAGATAATGGCATTGCGGTTGCGGTTACGCACAAAGATGAAGATAAGTATGGCAAGTGCTATCAGAAGCACTGTGACGCATGGAATAGTAATGGCTGATATTGCTGTGATTAATTGCCTCTGATGGTCTATGGTAAACGGACGCATGTCTTTATGCTCGTCGACATGTACGGTGATTTTGCGCACTGGAGATCCCTCTGCGATTGAATCTGGGGAGTAGGCCACAACCGTGTCACCTGTCTGTGATACCACTACGATCGGTTGGTCGAGGGCATCCTGGATTCCTTCTATCGTTCTGGCTTGAATTAAAGAAATGGATTCTTCGATCTCTTTGTTGTCCAGATCATCAGGAATGCTGATGCACGAGGCCGGTAAAATAGAGGCGGCGAGAAACATAAGGCCTCCGGTGGCGGTGGTTATAATTTTTTTCATGTCAGTGGTGGTTTTGCTTTGTTGGTTTATTTCTTAGACGCTGTAGTGTAAAATCCGGTTACAAGAAAGTCAAAATTTTTTTCTTCCGACAATGACAGCGACAAAAGATGCGAGAAATGAGGTTACTGAGGCTAACGCCAGCACTGCAATTAGGTCTTCGAAACTCAGTGCCACCGGGTAGGTCGATATGGAGAGTAAAGCTGGATCTATTCCTGCCGCAGAGAGCTTTACCCATCCCCACTGCATCTGGCATCCTACGAGAAGTATTCCTGCTATAGCTCCGGCCATACATCCGGCGCCTGACACAAGTACTCCTTCCCATATAAATATATTTCTGATATTGCGCTCCGACATGCCCATTGACCTGAGCACCCGCATGTTGCTTTGTTTCTCAATCATGAGCATGACCAGAGTGGACAGGATGTTGAACGATGCGACTATCAGGATGAAAGCAAGCAAAACGAATGTCACCCATTTTTCGATCGCAATCATTTTGAATGACTCGCTATTCTGTTGAGCTATGGTGAGAGCGTTGAACCCTTCAGGCAATACGTTTCTGACTGCTGACAGCAGTTGTCGTTCCGACACATTTCGGTCGGCCGGATAGATGGCTATATGGCTCGCTGCTGAACTATCGGCCGATAAAAGACGGCGCAGATGTGAGATCGGCACTACGACAAGCGATGCGTCAAGTTTGTCTTCGCCTGTTCGGGTCACTCCCGCCACTATAATGGAATCTGTCCTGAAGTTTCCCATTATATTGCCGGGATTAAGTCGATCGCGGTTTCTTGGAACTATCAGCCGCAGATGGTCAGCCGGTCTTACACCTATCTGCATTGCAGTGCCTACCGATATTGTGCCGAGTGTAGCACCGAGCGTATCGGCTACGATAGGGGTCCCGTCGATTATTGTATTTGCCGCTCCCGAAAGCGTAATCCACTCTGGCTCGGTGCCAAGGATTTCGACAGCCATCTGTCCCTCTTCGGCATCGGCGTAAGCTTTTGATTTTAATAGGGGCATTACCATTCCGGTTTCAGGAATGGCATTTATTGCATCAAGCAGTGAATCAGCCTTGAAAAAACGGGAATCGGAGGCCTGGATTTCTACAGGTGCGCTGAGATGAGAAAAGCGGCTTTCTGCCAATTGCAGAAAACCATTGAAAACAGAAAGGGCTATGACAACCACTGCCGAAGCCACAGCGACTCCGGCTACAGAAATTGAAGAAATGAGATTGACGGCAGCATGACGCTTTTTAGAGAACAGATATCTCCATGCAATGCGCAGCTCAAGAGGGAGCCGAGGCTTCACTTTTCGGAAGCGTCTTCTGACTCTGCTTTGGTTTCGGTATCCTGACGGGGCTTTCCGAGAAGAGAGTCTATATTTTCCAGATAGTCCATCGAGTCATCGAGGAAAAACGATAGTTCAGGAGTTTTGCGCAGCTGGTACCTGACGATCTTGGCCAGTTCGTAACGGATCGATTGAGCGCTCTTGCGTACACTTTCAAGTACAGCTTCACTCTTGTCCGACGGAAACACCGAGATATAGGCTTTGGCCACACTGAGATCAGGCGAGACCCTGACAGTGGTGACGGTTACAATGCTGCCTCGTATTTTTGCTGTCTGTTTTCTGAATATTTCACTCAGTTCCTTTTGTAGAAGGCGTGATATTTTTGCTTGACGTGTAGTTTCCATAATCAATATTCAATTTTTACAAAGATAATCACATTATAAACATTCTGAAAGGACTTCTCTGTTTTGGATTTAGTCAAAATTAACCGGATCATATAGTATTATGTTCCCTCATCGCTTTAGATTAATATATTTGCTATCTTTGTGAAACAGATCGGGTACTACTTCCTCATCTTTCTGTAGCTGAAAAATATGAATAAGATTCTTGAGAAACAATACTTTTCCGAAAAAGTAGTGAAACTGGTGGTCGAGGCGCCGTCTATAGCCCGCAGCCGCAAGCCGGGACACTTTGTCATCGTCATCGATGAGGCCTGTGGTGAGCGTATTCCGCTTACGATTGCCGATGCCGATCCAGAACGAGGCACAATCACGCTGGTAGTTCAGGCCGTTGGTGAGAGCACACAAAGAATCTGCGCTCTTGATCAGGGCGATTTCCTACATAATGTAGTCGGGCCGCTTGGCCGTGCGACTGACATAGCTGCACACGGTACAGTAGTGTGTGCCGGTGGCGGTGTGGGGGTGGCTCCTCTTCTTCCTATTATCAAGGCTATGAAGCAGGCGGGTAACCGTGTGGTCAGTGTGATTGCCGCACGTAATGCCTCGTTGATTATTCTCGAGGATCAGGTGAGAGAGTGGAGCGATGAGGTCATTATCATGACCGATGACGGATCGGCCGGCGACAAAGGCCTTGTGACACAGGGTGTAGAAAATGTCATTCTGCGAGAGAAAGTA
The DNA here is from genome assembly GCA_910578395.1 of uncultured Muribaculaceae bacterium. Taxonomy (GTDB): domain Bacteria; phylum Bacteroidota; class Bacteroidia; order Bacteroidales; family Muribaculaceae; genus JAFLTL01. The sequence continues at coordinate 14,737 of CAJTPZ010000005.1, forward strand.
GACAAGGTCGTGACTATCGGTCCTGCTATAATGATGAAATTTGTGAGTGCACTCACAAAAAAATATGAAGTGCCGACAATATGTTCGCTCAACACCATTATGGTTGACGGAACTGGTATGTGTGGCGCCTGCCGTGTGAGTGTAGGCGGCAAGACCCGTTTTGTGTGTGTCGATGGGCCGGAGTTTGATGCCCATCAGGTCGATTTCGATGAAATGATGTTGCGTATGCGCGCCTATGATAAACCCCGTAAATAAGGTTATGGAAGATTATACTCAGGTGGTTGGAGCCACAATATCACCTCGTGATGCCGAGTGGCGTGAGATACTGCGTCAGGACAAGAGTGCAAAGGAGCGTTCTGCCATACCCCGGGCACAGATGCCTCAGCTTGATCCCTCTTACCGTGTCACAACCATGGAGGCGGAAGTCAATCAGGGTTTGAGCGAAGAGCAGGCTGTAGTGGAGGCTTCACGTTGTCTCGATTGTCCGAATCCCGGATGTGTGATCGGATGTCCTGTAGGGATCAATATTCCGGGCTTTATTAAGAATATCGAGCGGGGCGATTTTCATCAGGCGGCAATGACGCTTAAAGAAACAAGTGCGCTTCCGGCTGTGTGCGGACGCGTTTGTCCGCAGGAGAAACAGTGCGAGAGCAAGTGTATCTACAACAAGATGAAAAAGGAGCCGGTGGCTATCGGCTGGCTCGAACGTTTTGCTGCCGACACCGAGCAAAAGCGCAGTGACAGTGACAAGGCAGTTCAACCGTTAACCAATGGTCGCAGGATAGCTGTGGTAGGCTCAGGACCGGCAGGTCTTTCGTTTGCCGGTGAGATGTCGCGCCGGGGATATGATATCACGGTCTTTGAGGCGTTGCATGAAATTGGCGGTGTGTTGAAATATGGAATTCCGGAGTTTCGCCTTCCCAATGTTGTTGTCGAAAATGAGATAGATTCACTGCGGCGTGATGGTGTGAACTTCGAGGTTGATTGTGTAATTGGCAAGACTTACAGCTACGACGATCTGCTTTCGATGGGTTTTGAGGCAATGTTTGTGGCTTCCGGTGCCGGATTACCGCGTTTTATGGGTATCCCGGGAGAAAATCTTATCGGAGTCATGTCGTCCAATGAATACCTGACCCGCATAAATCTCATGGGTGCCGGACGGGAAGGATATGCTACACCTGTACTGAAAGGGACACGGGTTGCTGTAATAGGCGGAGGAAATACGGCGATGGACTCGGTGCGTACCGCTTTGCGTATGGGTGCCGAAGAGGCATCGATTGTCTATCGTCGAAGCGAGGCTGAGATGCCTGCCCGTGTCGAGGAGGTGCATCATGCCAAAGAGGAGGGCGTTAAGTTTCTGACGCTTCACAATCCGGTGGAGTATCTTTCCGACGAGAATGGGCGTGTGTGTGCCATGAGATTGCAGCGCATGGAACTTGGCGAGCCGGATGCTTCAGGACGTCGGAGCCCTGTGCCAGTCGAAGGCGCGATAGAGGAAGTGCCGGTCGATCTTGTAATCGTCAGCGTAGGTGTTTCGCCAAATCCTCTTGTCCCGTCGTCGATCGACGGACTTGAAGTGACCCGTCGCGGCACAATTGCCGTTGACGATACAACGCTTCAGTCATCCATTCCGGTGCTTTATGCCGGAGGCGACATTGTGCGTGGTGGCGCTACTGTGATTCTTGCCATGGGTGATGGCCGCCGTGCTGCAGCCGCGATGGATGAAATGCTGAGTGCTAAAGGAAAATGATATTATGAAAGTCATTTACGAAGACAATCACATACTTGTTGTCAACAAGGAGCCTGGCGAGATCGTTCAAGGCGACAAAACAGGAGATCAGCCATTGAGTGAGAGTCTCAAGATATGGCTGAAGGAAAAATATTCCAAACCCGGAAATGTTTTTCTCGGGGTTGTGCACCGGCTTGATCGTCCGGTGGGTGGACTCGTTATATTCGCAAAGACATCAAAGGCTCTGACAAGACTGAATGACATGCTTCGGGATGGGAAGATCCACAAGACTTATCTTGCGGTGATTCGCAATATACCGCCGGCGACGTCAGGTGAACTGCATCACTATATACGCTCCGACGCGCGCACCAACAAGAGCTATGCATCGTCATCGCCGAAAGCAGGAGCCAAGGAGGCAAAGTTGCGTTACCGTCATGTTTCGTCATCTGACCGCTATCATCTTCTTGAGATAGATCTGCTGACAGGACGCAAGCACCAGATACGTGTGCAGCTTGCGTCGATGGGCTGTCCGATAAGGGGAGACCTGAAGTATGGCGACAAGCGCAGTAATCCCGACGGTTCTATATCGCTCATGTCATGGAAGCTCGATTTTGTGCATCCGGTGAGTGGCGAGCATATAATACTGAAAGCTCCGGTTCCCGATGATCAGCTCTGGAAGGGGCTTGCACAGGGGTTATGACTATTTTTGATTTCAATGACATACACAGCCACACGCCTGGAAATGGGCGTGTGCTGTCTGTGGACATTACCGATCCCTGTGATATAGCTCGCATTGGACCTGAGCAGTATTTTACGGTAGGAGTCCATCCGTGGCATGCCGACCGTCTGTTTGATCAGGATTTGTTTGAGCGTTTGATAGGTTCGCCTTATTGTGTGGGAATAGGGGAGTGTGGTATTGATTTGCGCCGAGGGCCGGAAATAAGGATACAGGAGTGTGTTTTGCGTCGTCAGCTCGACATGGCTCAGACCTCAGGGTTACCTGTTGTGCTCCACATAGTGGGAGCGGTCGACCGTTTGCTCGCATTACGCAAGGAATATGGGCAAGATATGACATGGATTGTACATGGGTTTCGTGGTAAAGCCGCTACTGCCCGGCAGTTGTGTGATGCCGGAATTCATATTTCGCTTGGTAAAAAATATCAATCTGATATTATTGACTCGATAGCTCCGGAGTTTATTCATCGCGAGACTGACTGATCAGGGCAATAAATCAACGGAATGGGCCGTTTTTTATACCACGATGTCTATGTTTCGCGATCTTCTTTACAGGTTGCTGCATCATTGCGCTTTTTGTGTTGCGATGATGTGGTCGGGAAACGCTATGGCATTCTCTCCGGATACCTATGCCTCGAAGTCGGTACTTGCCTCCGGTAATTGGGTTAAAGTTTCTGTAGAGTCTACCGGAATACATTTTATTCCGTTGGCCGATCTACGCGACATGGGATTTCATGACTTGGCAAAGGTGGGTGTATATGGCTATGGCGGACGCCGCTTGCCTGATGTGCTGGATGCGAAATCTTTTATCGATGATTTGCCTCGTGTGCAATCGGTAATGACATCGGCCGGAATATACTTTTATGCCGTTGGCCCTTATGAGCGCGATGAAGATCTGAATGGCCTTGTTATCATGAAGGCCAATCCATACAGTCGTGCAGGCTATTATTTTCTTTCCGACTGCGATGCATTGCCGTTAAGAGACATTCCGGAATCCGGTATTCCGGAAGCATCTGATCCTGCCCATAGTTTTGTGAAGTGTGTGCATCATGAGTCTGATCTTGTGTCACCGGGAAAGACAGGTCATTATTTTGTGGGTGAGGATATGCGCTTTACTTCTGCCCGAAGTTTCTTATTTTCGTTGCCGGGTGTTTCAGACGGAGGAAAGGTAAGGGCGGGAGCTTCGTTGTGTACCGATCTTGTAGGCGCATCGTCATGGGATCTGTCAGTATCGGGTCATACGGCTACTGTTGCCGTAGATCCTACACCGAGAGGTGAAGAATATCATGGAGTGGTCTCGGAAGGGTGGACTCCTGATTTCGAATATGACGGAACCGGTAAACTTGATGTGACGCTGACATTGGCCGGTGGGGCTGGAAATGCGCGTGGTGCGTGGATCGATTGGGTTACGGTAAACTATGACCGGGATATAAGTCTGTATAACTCATCGGCTATTCTTTTTGAGACAGAAGCTTCAGAGGTTGCAATCACAGGAGCATCCGGAGAAACTATAATATGGGACGTAACCGATCCACTTGGAATATATAGGATTAAGGCCGGATTATCAGGAGATACGGCGTTGTTTTCCTCGACAGTAACGGGGCGTCGCGTTTATGCGGCCTTCTCAACTGGCAATGCTTCAGGTATTCCTGTGCCGAAGTATGTATGTCGCGTGTCAAATCAGAATCTTCATAGTCTTGCCGATGTTGACATGGTCATTTTTACCACGCGAAGATTTCTGTCTGCTGCAATACAGCTTGCGCAGCACCGGCGGGATTTTTCCCAGCTTAATGTGGAGGTTGTGGTTCAGGATGATGTATTCAATGAATTTGCATCAGGATGTCGTGATGTCGGAGCATTCAGGAAGATGCTGAAGATGCTTTATGATCGGGCTGAGGGTAGTGGTGGAGTAAGGCCGGGATATGTGCTTATGATTGGTCGTGGCAGTTATGACAGTTGTGGACTTACCAGTCACATAGCCTCATTAGGTTATGAGCTGATGCCGATCTGGCAGACAGATAACGGGCTGAACGATAATACTTCGTTTACATCCGATGATCCGATCGGAATGCTTGCCGACAGGTCGGGACGTGATTTCAGCAGCGATGAACTTTCGGTTGCCATAGGACGTCTGCCGGTAACATCAGCCGAAGAAGCACAGCTGGTGGTGTCGAAGATCATTGAGTATGAGACTTCGGCTCCGGTCGACGCATGGCGTCAGCGTGCGATTGTGATCGCCGATGACGATGACGACTGTGTGCACATGCGTCAGGCTGAGGACCATTGTGAGAAAATGTCTTTGTCGGCATCTGGAGAGCGTATGCTCGTAGATAAAATTTACCTTGATGCCTATCCGCTTAAAGGAGGCGAGGTTGTTGATGCCAGAGAGGAACTTTTCCGGGCTCTTGATGATGGAACGGTATGGCTCTCTTATCTCGGTCATGCAAGCTCTACGGCATTGAGCGGAGAGGGTATAATGAAATATTCTGATATCGGCGGCTTATATTTGCGAAGACTTCCGTTTATCTTTGCTGCTACATGCAATTTCATGAGGTGGGATGCCGATGCTGTATCGGGAGCCGAAATGCTTGCCGCTACAAAAGGCGGAGGTGTTATCGGTGCTATTTCCGCCACTCGTCCTGTGTATATTACACAGAATGGCATGATATCATCTCTGATAGGCGAAGAGTTGTTGGATCTTGATGCCGATGGATTACCTCGTCGTATAGGAGAGGTGCTTAGGCGCGCTAAAAACAGGCTTTCAGGTGATTCGAACAAATTGCGTTTCGCTCTTTTGGGAGATCCTGCCATGCGGCTCGTTTTTGCAGAAAGCAGTGTTGTGATCGATTCTGTCAACGGTCTTGCGTTGGACAGGAATGAACCTCCTGTAATTGAAGCGCGTAGTGAAGTCATTGTCAGTGGATATGTTAAGGATGCTTCAGGTGCTGTCGACCAGACGTTCTGCGGAAAGGTGTCATCGACTCTGTATGATGCTGATGAAAGTGTTGTTTCTGAAGGGCGTGGAGGCTCCCGTTTCACTTTTGACCGTCATGGATTGCGTCTTTTTGCAGGCACAGACTCGGTGCATGGCGGCCGGTTTGATGTGAAGATAGCCATGCCTGCCGATATTTCAGGGAATTATCGGGAGGCGACACTGACATTGTTTGCAGAGGCGACCGATGGCAGGTGTGCCGCCGGAAAGTTGCGTAATTTTTATGTCTATGGAACCGATGATTCGGTAGAGCGTGATACAGTGGCTCCATGCATAGATCAGATATATCTGAATCATCAGTCGTTCAACAATGGCTCAAAAGTAAATTCCACTCCTGTGTTGATTGCCTGTATATCCGATAATCATGCCTTGAATCTGTCTCAGGCAGGAGTGGGACAGTCGATGATGATTTCTATCGACAATGGTGCTATAGTCTGCAACGATGTGCCGTCATACTATCATCCTGTGACTGTAGCTTCCGGTTCGATACAATATCCGCTGCCGGTGCTTGACGACGGTTGGCATACACTCACATTGCGTGTATGGGATACAGATGGCAACTCTGCTATCTCGACAGTAAATTTTATTGTTGACCACTCGTTGCTCCCTGCTGTTTATGATATTTACGCATCATCGGCTCCTGATTCGCAGAAAGCCTTGTTTTATCTCGTCCATGACCGGCCTGATGCTGCGCTAAGTGTGACTGTTGCTGTTTATGATATCATGGGGCGCACGGTATGGATAAATACATCTGTAGGACGCAGCGATATGTTCACCTCGTGCCCTGTGGAATGGGATCTTACAGACATGGGAGGCCGACATGTTCCGCGTGGCATTTATCTTTATCGTGCATGGGTATCGGAACATGGAGGGGTGGCATCTGGTGTGGGAGAAACAGCTACTCCGACGCGAAAAATAGCGATATCAGGTAATTGAATATATAGGATATCTGCGATTGTCAGGATGTTACAATGCTTATGGTTCAACGTGTGCCGATAACGCGGTCGCCGAGCATGTGTCCATATTCTTTCTGCAATTCCAGATAACGAGCTTTCAGTTGCATGAGTTGCATGACTTTCTCTATGTCACCCTCGGCATTGGCTTGAGCTATCTGTATGCATAGATCGGCCGACATAGAGGCAAGCATTGCCGATTTCCACGCATAGATAGCTTGATTGAGCAGATGTGGAAGTTTGTCGAGCTCTGACGGAAGTTGCGAAAACCGGGTATGATACTTACTCAGTTTATGACGCTCAAATGCAAGTGAGGTGGCGAGGTGCCTGACTTTATCGTTGCTTGAGCATGTTAGCGAGCGTTCTACATAATTTCGTGTAAACGATGATATTGATTCGTTATAGTTTTCATTGGCTCGTTCTGTGAGCATATGCTCGCCACGGGTGATGGCTGCAAGATCGTTTGCCGTGGCTGCAAGTTCTCTGCGTCCATCTTCAATTTCAGCATTACGGTGTGCGGCTGCTTCGTTTTCTTCTCTTTGGAAATCCGCAGGCCAGCAGGCACGCAGAGACCGGGCCTCCTCAAAAAGGTCATGGTTGGCCGGGTCGGAAAACTCCATCCCGTCGTTGTTCATCTCGTGCTCTACAAGATCAATCACGTTCATAGGGAGGGTATTGCCTTCAGTGTCTATAGCTTCGCACACTGTTGTCATTCCATAACGTACGACATAAAGAAGTACACCGCGCTCGAAATCGGCAAGTCTTGGCTGTCCGTTGGCAGGTGATGCCGACGTGTTGGTTACGTGTGTTGGTGGTGGTATGACATTTGAGTCAGTCCGTATGGATGAGATTTCGGCAATTGAAGCACGTGCATTCTCCCGTTGCCGTTCCACAGCGGCCTGCTCAGCCTTGCGCTTGCGGGTAAGTGATACCTGTCGGCGCAGTATATCCTCTCCCATTTCCAACAGGCGGCTACACTCCTGTACGTACACCATGCGTTTCACCTCATCGGGAATTGCAGCGACCGATTGTACGATGTCGTTTATCACCTCGGCGCGACGTGTTGGATTGTCTGCCGCATCTTTAAGTAATATGGTGGTCTTGAATCGTATAAAGTCAACTGAATTCTCATCGATGTATTTTTCGACTTCTTCCGAGCTATGACTTTGGGCAAAAGAGTCGGGATCATCTCCGTCGGGAAGGAGGACAATTGAAATATCAAGACCTTCGGCGAGGAGTATGTCGATACCGCGTAGCGATGCTTTTATACCGGCCGGATCACTGTCGTATATAATGGTGACAGCATCTGAGAACCTATGTATCAGTCGGGCTTGTCCTTGTGTGAGTGACGTTCCCGATGATGCTACCACATTCTCTACACCGCTTTGCGACATGGAGATTACATCCATGTAGCCTTCTACAAGTATGCATCGCCCTTTTTGTGATATGGCTTTTTTTGCCTGGAAAAGACCATAGAGCTGTGCGCTTTTTGAGTATATTGTCGATTCAGGCGAGTTTACATATTTGGCGACCGATTTATCGGTGCGGAGAGTGCGTCCTCCAAAAGCCACTACCTTTCCCGATACACTCTGTATGGGGTAGATGACACGTCCACGAAACCGGTCGACTATGCGTCCGGTTGATTCCTGACGGTAGCAAAGTCCTGTGGATATCAGGAATTGCTCCTGGTATCCGGCAGCCGCGGCCTCCCGGAAAAGTATATCGCGCTCCTCAAGCGCATAGCCGAGATGAAATCTCTCGATCATACGCTCGCTTATACCTCGTTCACGGAAATAGGAAAAGCCGATATCGCGTCCGGTATCGGTGTTCATGAGGTTTTCTTCAAACCGATGCATTGCCCACTCGTTTATAGCGAGCATGCTTTCGCGTTCGCTTTCGGCTTGCTGCTGCTCAGCAGAAATTTCCTCTTCCTTGATTTTGATATTATACTTAGCCGCAAGATAGCGCAGAGCTTCATTGTATGTCATGGACTCATGTTCCATGACAAAGCCGACGGCACTTCCTCCTTTTCCGCAACTGAAGCATTTGCATATACCTTTTGATTTCGATACGGAAAATGACGGAGTGCGTTCATTGTGAAACGGACATAATCCTATATAATTGGCTCCGCGACGTTTGAGCTTCACGAAGTCGCTCACCACTTCAACTATATCGGCGGCGTCGAGTATGCGTTGTACGGTTTCTCTGTCTATTCGTTTCATAATGTGGCTACAAATATAAGAAGTATATCCGATGAAAAGAAAAATGAAAATCGCGCGTTAAGCAGAGGTTGTGACTATTTTTCTATTATAAATATAATATGAGAATATCCGAAATAAGAAGTGGGTTTGAGGTTCTTTTGGTAGGCAAAACAGCAAGAATGAAAACAAAAAAGATGTTGTCTCACGACAACATCTTTCCTTAAACCTTTATCTTAATCTAATACTATGAAAAACACACGTACAAATGTAATTTTTGTTTTCTAATTGTGCAAAGAAATATCGCGGAAAAGTGATGTGGTGAATCACTCTTTAAGACATCTTAACACAATTGGGCGGCTTATTGCAGCTTTCGATATTATCAGTATGTTCTTTCGCCGAAAATATTTGTCCCGACCCTTATCATGGTCGCACCTTCTTCGATTGCGACAGGATAGTCGTGACTCATGCCCATGCTTACGATATCGAACCGACGCAAATCGGGTGCAATCTCACCTATAATGCGATTGTAACATTCGCGTATTGAATGGAAGTCTGCTCTGATATGTGCAATGTCATCGGTATTTGTCGCCATGCCCATCACGCCTCTTATATGGGTTGCCTTGAGAGTTTCGAATTTTCTATCCGACATCCATTGCTCGATTTCAGCAACACTGAAGCCTGATTTGGTTTCTTCGTCAGCAACGTGGATCTCCAAAAGCACATCGACAGTTCTTCCGGCTTTTACAGCTTCCTTATCGACCACCTGGAGAAGACGGTCAGAGTCGATGCTGTGTATGAGTTTGAGATTTCCGATGCGTAGAAGCTGCGCTACCTTGTTGGTTTGCAGATGGCCAATGAAATGCCATTCGGTATCTTCTGGCAAGAGTGGCGCTTTTGACGTTATCTCCTGTACACGGCTTTCTCCAAATATCCGTTGTCCTGCGTTGTAGGCTTCAAGTACAGCCTCGGCAGGGTGAAATTTAGAGACTGCGACGAGGGTGATGTTATCAGGAAGTTTGGAGACTATGTTTTGCAGATTTTCTGAGATCATTTTTCTGCGTTGCCCGAAAGGTCGGCTTTATAGACATCCATTATCAGGGTCTCGGAAATAGAGACTATCTCATAATCGGCGCTTGTGGTGCTCATTTCTTCTATCAGGTTGTCGTAAGCGTTTTTGAAGTCCCCGCCTGCGACCAGCATCTGGCTGATAGCTCTTTTTTCAACGGCAGTTTTCTCATCAATAGTGATAAAGGCGACTTTAGCCATATACCATTTGTCGGCGGAATCATCCCAGATGATCTCTGCTATTTTGGTGCGTTTCACAGCCGATACAGAGAATTCACCCGAAATAAAGGGTGTGATCTCTTTTATGATGCGTGCTTCGGCTTCGGTGAAGGTGAAAGCGTCGACAAGATAGGGTTCTGTTACTTTTTTCTGGGTGCCGTTTTCCATTGTTTTGTCAAAACGCACCTTGCATTCAAACCAATTTGCCATTTGTTGTAATATATAATTTCTGTATTGTAGTTTTGTAGCTGAAGTACAAAAATAATGTTTTCTTGTAAAACCAAGCGTCTGAGACAGGTGTTGAAATCTAAAACATTTATTAAATTACAGTTGATAATATAATACAGGTACTTTATGAAATCGTATTGTGTTTCAGAAATTTTGACTGATGAAACAGTAGATGGGGATGTAAGAGGAAAAAGGTTTGCGCCGACTTCATCGCCTCTTGATTTCCGTCCTGTAACACTTGATGTTATGCCGGATATAAGAAGGATATTGTGCATGTCGCCATCGCTCACATGTGATTACAGTATTGGAGGAATATATATGTGGGTAAATTACTTCAATTACAAATATTGTATTTATCATGATACGCTTTTCATCATGGGAGTCGAGGAAAATTGTCTTGACCGACCGGCTTTTTCCTGTCCAGTCGGAGAAATGCCTATGCCGGAGGCTATAGGGCTGGTTGAAGCATATTGCAGAGATCATGGACTCGATTTGCTGTTTTCGGCTGTTCCGGCCGACAGATTGTCCTGTTTTCTTGCATATAATCCAGGATGCAAGGTTGAGGAACTTTCAGATTGGTCCGATTATGTGTATGAGATAGGCAATTTTGCCTCACTGTCAGGTAAGAAGCTGGCTAAAAAGCGAAATCATGTCAACAGATTTCGTTCAGATTATCCTGATGCCCATCTTGATACTTTTACAGTGGGAGATGTAGATTCGATAAAAGAGGCTCTGTCGGTGTGGAGCGATGCTGAAAATGACGATGTAGAGTCTTTGACTAAGGGAGAGGAACTGCGTCAGGTAGTTGACGTGCTTGATAATTTCGACTTTTATGGTTTTGATGGTGCTATATTGCGCTCAGGTGGTGCCGATGACCGTATAGTGGCGTTTACACTTGGCGAAAAAATCGGAGAGACATTTTTTGTACATATTGAAAAGATGGATCACGCGGTTTCGGGAGCCGGTGAGACTGTGGCTCATCTTTTTGCTTTGGACATGCTCGAAAAATATCCGGGTCTGCGTTTTCTTAACAGGGAGGAAGATTGCGGTGATCCCGGATTGCGATATGCCAAACAGTCGTGGCAGCCGACTATGTTGTTACGTAAATATAATGTCGTCTGTTGACATTAATCAAAACAGCGGGGTCAATCATTTTGAGAGGCCCCGCTGTCCTGATTATATATGGATGTCGATCAGATTCTGACTTTTAAGGTTTTTCCTTCGGATATTGTGCGGTCAAGGAGTTTACGGCCGTCGGAAGTAGTGATTTTAATATTGATCCGATTGGCTGACACCCGGTGGACTATTATTGAAAAATCGCTGCCGAATGCTTTTATAGAGCTTAATGACATGTCGTTCCACGATGAAGGAATAGATGGGGTAAGCTCGAAACTGCGAAGTCCGGTCGGCCGGATTCCGAAAAGACCTTCTGTAAATATGCGTGCATATAGAGCGCTTTCGGTCGACAGATGGCGTTGGCTACCTTCCGGCCAGGCTTCCACCGGATATGGAACATGATCGCCGAGAAGCCGGGTCGATGTATAGCTTTCAAGATAGGGAAGGGCGCGGTCAGCGCATCCGGCCTGAAAGACTCCCCTTAGAGCATATAGAGTCGAGCGGTCCCAGAAGGTTTTTTCACCGGCTTGTGTCAACAGGCCGTTTCCGGTCCACAGACGAGGTGAGAAAAGAGCGTCTACGGTAGCATCCGTGCGATCGAAAATACCCATTGTCAGAGGAATACAGATCCATGCCCTTAGTATATCATTGCCTTTGTAGTAAGCATAGGTGTCGAATCCTTCTACCGGACCGGCGAAATACGCTTCCATATTTTTGCGCAGTTCGGCGGCTTGTTTCTTGTAGTTGCGGGCTTTTGATTTGTCTAAGCCCAGGTCTTCGAGCAGGTAGGCTGTTGATAGAAGGGCGTCGTAGTATAGTGAGTTTGTGCATAAGTTGGCCTCACCTGACGGGAATCGGCCTTCGAGTTCGTCGGAATCGGAGTTGACAACTCCGTCGGCGTTTATTTTGTTACGGCTGAATTGCAGACACCACTCTATGAGGGGAAGCAAATGCAGCGCGGTTTTCCTGTTTCCATTGGCGAGTGCGTAGCGCGAGGCTCCATAAGCTATCATTGCCGCATCACCGCGGTCTCCTGCTCCTGTCCAATAGCTATCGCCTTCGGCTATGATTGAACTAGGGATTGGTTTTCCCTCATCGTTCATGAAGCGGGCGAAATGGTTGAATGAGTTTTCTGCAGATTCGTTGGCATAGTCATAGCCTGTGAACGGGAAGAACGGGTTGGCATATTCTGCCTGGTCGTTAGCCCATATCGCGGCATAATAACTCTCTCCTCCTGGACCTTGAAGCGGACCACCTTTTGTTGCATAGATACTTTCGCACACACGTAGCTTGGCGAAATCCATGAGGCGGTTGAGTGTGTCGTTGGGAGTCTTGAGCTTGAGCGACCCTGCAAGTCTGGTGGCAAAATCTTTGCGCTTGTCATATTCTTCGGAGGCATTGAACCCGAATGGTGTTTCCCCCTTTTTTGTTGCGGTGTTTATAACAGAGAAGTCTACCGATTCGCCCGGGGCAAGTGCGACACCACCTTTTCCTGCACTTGTTACATGCACGGTGAATGGAGCGTCGATGCCTTCGGCTGCATTGGTGGTTAGGCGCATGTCGATAGACGGTATCTCCAGTTCTACAGCGTTATTACCGATATTCTTCGCAGTGTAGAGCTCGATGAAGCCACGGTTGTCGGTTGATGGGAAATACCGGCGGATGAGCTGGAGTTCACCCATACGGTTACCATTGAGATGGCTTTCAACCTCAAGGCATCCGTCGGCGATGCGTATGCTTTTGACTTTCTCTTTCATCGGATTGCGTCCGATTGCGAGATCTTTTACAATGTCGTGGGTCACTCGTCGCTGAAAACTTGCATGTGTGTCGTTGGGTATTGTGCGGAGCATAGGAAAAACAAGTGATTTGTCTATGCCGAATGATCCGTCGTTGTTGATCCCGTAACGGAGTACTGTTGCAATCTGTTTTCCGGCCATTTCAATGTGATCGGTGTGGCCGTAGGAAGAACTGTCGACTTTCCACTCAATTGCATTGCCGTCAGGATCGAGTGCCCAGTATTGTCGTGCTCCAGCCGATAGAGTGGCGCAAAAAAGCAGCGGCAGTAATATTTTTTTCATCAGGAAAATGTATAAATAGTGATTGGTTTTAGTTTTGAGGTGATATTTGAATGAAAAGATCCGGTACGCTGTCGCGTAGATGTTTTTCAAATGATGTTATATATAGTTTGGCGGCTTCTGTTTCTCCGGCCTGTATCAATTGATATTCTTTATGGCGTACATCAAGGAGAAATGACTGAAGTTTCATCTGAGAGATTTTCGTTGTATTTGAAAGTTCGATGAAACTGTTTGCATCGGCAATGCCACGCTCTTGTGCCGCCTTTTGCCTGGCGGAATTTTCTGAGCATGAATGTAAAACAGATGCAGCTGCGAGTGCAGATATAAATAGAAGGCGTTTTATCATGGATGATATGAAGATAGGTTATTTTTTTGACAAGTAGCGGTCAAAAAAACTGAGAACGATCTCTCCTGTATCTATGTCTTTATCATGCCATGAATGTGCACCTCCGAGGACTTCATAAAGTTCGACATCGCATCCTGAAGGGGAATCCGCATATATATGGCGTGTGACGTTGTGCAGGGCATTGTTTTTTGTCGCAACCGGCTCCTGACGGTAGGACTGGCAACGATTATTGGCTGCGACGGCAGCTACAGCCACCGGTACAGAAGCGTAGGCTCCCCATCCGCCGGTATTATCTGGATCACCATTCCACATTGATACTTTGTCGTTGGTGCCGTGAATTTCTATAAGAGGAACTGGAGATGTTAGCGACTTGTTGAGATAAACTTTACAGAATGTCAGTCCGGCGACTGAAGCATAGGCTTTAAAGAGCTCCGGCTCGGTGTAAAGTATCTGATATATAAGGTCGCCTCCGTTTGACATACCTGTGCAGAATACGTTTTCACGGTCCAGATCGTATTTTGAGCATACTTCACTGATAAGAGCCTTTAGGAACAAGGCATCGTCGCCGCGCATATTATATTGTGTCGGATATCCTACATCCCATCCGTCTTTACCTTTTGAATCAGGAGCGCCATCGGGATAGCATATCGCATAACCATGACGGTCAGCGGCGTCATTAAGGTCCTTGACCCAACGTGTTTTTGAACTGTAGCCATGCAGATATATGCAAAGCGGCGCTCCTTCATTTAGCCCGTCGGGAATATACATGCGGTATGTTCTGACGGTATCGCTGAAATTTAACCGACATAGTTGTGGTGTATCGGCCATTGAGGTTAATACAGCGCATAAAAATGCGGCTAAATGAAGAAACAGTCGTTTTGTCATGAGTATCAGCGTTTCAGTATTAGAGATGACCAGCCTGTATCCGACACCTCACGGCCGTGCTCATGGAGCCCGATATTAGCGGCTGCTTCAAGCAGCATGTCTATGTCTTCCTGATAGAATCCGCTCAATGCCATAAGTCCGTCCTCTTTAAGTCGGGAGGCATATAGAGGTATGTCGGTGAGGATCACATTTCGGTTGATGTTGGCAAGAAAGAAATCGGCTGGAGCTATGTTTTCGAGAGCCGACGCGTCGCCGAGGATTACGCTGATTTCATTATGACCGTTGAGTGCGACATTCTCCACTGCATTGTCTTTTGCTGCCGGATCGATCTCGATCGCTGTGACAGGTGATGCGCCTCGCATGGCTGCAATAATTGCAAGCAGTCCGGTTCCTGTGCCCATGTCTATCACGCTTTTCCCTTTTAGGTCGGTGTCGAGCAGGAATTTAGCCATGAGCGATGTCGTGGCATGGTGTCCAGTGCCGAACGCCATCTTGGGATCGATTGTAATGTCAAGAGGACATATCGGATAGTCTTTGTGGAAAGAACTGTGTATTACACATCTTCCGGCTACGACTATCGGCTGGAAGTAGTGTTTTTCCCACTCTTCGTTCCAGTCCTGACCTTCAATATTTTCAGTGGATATTATTATAGCTTTTACACATCCCGTCATATTGGCGAGAGAATCTGCCGCAGTTACAGTCGCATTGTAGTCGGAGATTTCTTTCTTAACATAGGCAAGCATGATGGCATCATCATCCGTGTCAGGCGCAAATGACTCAAATCCAAGAGGCGCGAGTATTGAAGCAAGTACATCCGCGCCGTCTGATAGTGTAAAAGAAACGCTGTCATCCATGTCGCCTGAATGCGACATGGATGACAGTTTGAATCGGTAAAGAGTATAATCGTTCATCTAATCTGGTTCAGAACAGATATCCTACAGTTATAGTCCAGTAGTTGTCACGTATTTTGCGGTTGCTAAAATCTCCTGCGCCAATGATTTTGGCAGAACGTGTGCAGCCAAGGCTATAACCGGCTTTCACCTGCACGTGGCTGAGGAGTGTAAGTCCTGCACCGAAGTCCCATGCCATATCACCCTTGCGGCTGTTTATGCCGTTTATATCCTTGTCTTTTGATATAAGAAAAGAGAATGAGGGACCGGTGAAAATGAAAGGAGAAACCACTTTGCCTACAATTGGAAGTCCGAGACCCCATTTCAAATGGATAGGCACTGTAAGATAGTCGCGTTTCAGTGAATGTGATGTGTTGTTGCTATCATTGAAGTCACTTGTACGGTGAACATACATAAGAGAGCCCTGTACGGAAATGCCGACTACAGGAATTGAAAATTCGGCTGTGGCGCCGCCGGTGAATCCAACTCTGTTGGAAGCACTGAATGTCTTTTCTGAGAAATGGAGTTTATTGGCTGCAATACCGGCCTGAAGTCCCCATTTGAACTGCGCTGATGCGGAAATCGCTGATGTTGCGATGATGACGGCAGTAATCAGAAGTGTACGAAGTTGTTTCATAGTGTATGTGTTTCAGTATATAAATAAAATAGTTAAATTAATTTGAACTGCGGTGATGTCTGGGAAGTGATGACTCAATGGTCCTGTGGATGTTGTCGATCAGCTCCTGACAATGTTCTGACTCCGGTGCCGGTACCGGATTATGTATCGTCAGCGTTATGTGGCCCCAGTGGGGGAGTTTGCTTTTGCGCGACATGATCTCAAAGGCTCCGTCGATTGTAACCGGCACAACAGGAAGTTTAAATTCAGAGGCAAGCATGAAAGCGCCTCTCTTGAACCGGCCTATCTTCCCTGTGAATGAGCGTGACCCTTCAGGGAATACCACCAACGACATACCGTTTTTTAATTGTTTCTCGGCATTTTCGATGGTTTGTCTTATAGCCTGAGGAGTGCTGCGGTCGACCATGATGTGGCCGGAGCGTTTGCAGCTGTAACCTACAAGCGGGATTTTTTCAAGGGATTTTTTCATCATCCACTTGAAGTTGTGGTTAAGATATCCGTAGATTGCAAATATGTCGTAGGCACTCTGGTGATTTGCCACGAAGACATAGGAGGTGCCTGACGAAATGTTATCCCGCCCTTTTACGGTCACTTTGACCATTGTGAACAGACAGAAGATCCGCGCCCAGATGTGGGCAGGCCAATAGCCCCACCACCGTCCGCCAAACAGGATAGAACCTATGGCGGTGACGGTGGCGGTTATTACTGTCGACACCAGGAGGACCGGTGCCATTATGATCGCCTGATATATGCGGTAAAGAATCAGTTTCAATTCTGTCGTTGCGTATTGTGTTTTAAACCGAAATATCGTCTGTGGTTACCAGGCAAAGATTGGATAATTGTCCATAAGTCTGTTGACCTCGGCACGCACTGAAGCTATGACCTTCTCGTCGGTCGGAGCCTTCAGCACTGTATCGATCATCTCTACGATATCGCCCATTTTGTCTTCTTTGACACCGCGAGTGGTGATGGCCGGAGTACCGAGACGGATACCGGATGTCTGAAAAGGACTGCGGGAGTCAAAGGGAACCATGTTTTTGTTTGCGGTTATATCGGCGTCGACAAGGGCTTTTTCTGCAACTTTGCCGGTGAGGTCGGGGAACTTGGTGCGAAGGTCAACAAGTATGCAGTGGTTGTCGGTGCCACCGGAAACGATCTTGTAGCCTTTGTCGGTGAGAGCCTGTGCCATTGTTGCGGCATTGAGCTTCACCTGTTTCTGGTAGTCGACATATTCGGGCTGAAGAGCCTCGTTGAATGCTACTGCCTTGGCTGCGATGACATGCTCGAGCGGGCCACCCTGCACTCCGGGGAAGACTGCAGAGTCGATGAGCGATGACATTTTCTTTATAACACCTTTAGGAGTGGTTTTTCCCCATGGGTTGTCAAAATCTTTTCCGATCAGGATGATTCCTCCTCTTGGGCCACGCAGTGTCTTGTGGGTTGTCGATGTGACAATATGGGCGTATTTCACAGGGTTGTCAAGAAGTCCTGCCGCTATGAGTCCTGCCGGATGTGCCATGTCTACCATGAAGATTGCGCCGATTTCGTCAGCAAGAGCACGCATACGCGCATAGTCCCACTCGCGGGTATAGGCGCTTGCGCCTCCTACAATGAGACGCGGGCGTTCGCGGCGTGCCACTTCTTCCATCTGTTCATAGTCGACACGTCCGTCTTCTTCGCGTACATTGTACTCAAGAGCCTGAAACATGAGACCGGAGAAGTTTACCGGGCTTCCGTGGCTGAGATGACCGCCATGGCTGAGGTTGAGGCCGAGAAACTTATCGCCGGGATTCAGTACCGACATGAAAACAGCCATATTGGCCTGTGCCCCTGAATGAGGTTGCACGTTGGCGTATTCGGCCCCGTAGATTTTCTTTATACGGTCGATAGCGAGCTGCTCCACCTCGTCGACAACCTGGCATCCGCCATAGTAGCGGTGTCCGGGATAGCCTTCGGCATATTTGTTGGTGAGGCATGAACCCATTGCATTCATCACTTCATCGCTTACGAAGTTTTCCGATGCGATCAGTTCGATACCTTTTTTCTGGCGGTTGTGCTCTTTTTCAATAAGGCCAAATATTTCTTTGTCTTTTTCCATGAAAATATAGAATGGAGTTTATTTTTTCTTTTTTACTGAAAAACCGAAATGTCCGATATATTCTCCCTGACGGTAATAACCTCCATGGGTATAGACAAGTGGATCGGCTTGTTCCAGAGTGAATTTGCCGGTTTGTGGGTCGAGCCATTTTTCATCGGCGAGCACGTCGAGTACTTCGCCTATAAACATGTCATGACTGCCGAGCGAAATTATGTCGCGTACGCGGCATTCAATTGACACGGGCGATTCTTTGATCGACGGACATCCTACGGCTACGCCCGGTTCCGGAGTCAGACCTGTTTCTTTCCACTTATTGAAATCCTTGCCGGACCTTACACCGGCCCAGTCGGTTGCCCTGGCCATTTCGCCGGTGGTGAGGTTTATGGTGAATTCCATGTGGCGCTTTATCAACTCATGACTGTAGCGCTCAGGTCTTACCGAAATATAGCACATGGCAGGATCCGTGCATATTGTTCCTGTCCATGCTACAGTGAGGAAATTCGAGATTTCATTGTCACCGCAACTCACCAGCACAGCCGGAAGTGGGTATATCATAGTTCCCGGTTTCCAGACTTGTTTCATCGTAGTGTCGCTTTAAGGGAACTTACAGTGTGGTTACAATAATGGCAGCGCAGTAATCCTGCATTGCGGTCTATGACGGCAAATTTGGTGCGCATAGGCTCATGATTGGTTATGCACTTCGGATTATCGCACTTTACTATGCCAATGACTGTGTCGGGTAACTCTACACGGCGTTTTTCGACCACTTCATAGTCGCGTATAGTGTTGACGACTGCATCCGGTGCTATGATAGAGATTCTGTCGAGCACAGCTTCAGGGAAATAAATGTCGGCAACTTTTATTATGCCTTTGGCTCCGTGCTTGGAGCTGTGGAGGTTGTTGCCTATGGTAAGCTGTTTGTCGAGTAACTCGATACCGAGTATCTTTACACACTGAAATAAAGCTTGTGGCGGTATGTGGTCTATGACGGTGCCGTTGCGCAGGGCAGCAACGGCCAGTTCTTCCTTGCTCATTGCTGTGGATCGTTGTTTTTTATTGTGAGAGGTGCCTGTGGTATGTCAATCCCGAGCGAACGGCAAATAAGTGCCTGCCGGGCATAAAGTCCGTTTTGTGCCTGTTGGAAATAATAGGCCTTGGGGTTGTCGTCGACATCGATGTTTATTTCGTTGACGCGGGGCAGGGGATGCAATATGCGCAAGTTGTCGCGTGCGTCGTCGAGCATGGCATTGTGCAGGGTGTACAGGTCCTTCACTTTCTCATATTCCATGAGATCGGCGAAACGTTCGCGCTGCACACGGGTCATATAGATTATATCGGAAGTGTCGATAACCTCTTTGGAAAATTCGGTATGTTCGGTATAGGCAATCCCGTTCTGCCGGCATACTTCTTTGTATTCTTCGGGCATTTTAAGCTCATCGCATGCTACAAATCGGAATGTGGGGCAGAAGTGGCGCATGGCCATGATGAGCGAGTGGACAGTGCGGCCGTATTTGAGATCTCCGACAAGTGTTATTGTGAGATTGTCGAGACGTCCCTGTGTCTTATATATTGAATAGAGATCAAGCATTGTCTGCGACGGATGCTGGTTCGCTCCGTCTCCGGCATTGATTACCGGGACATCAGTCACTTCGGTCGCATATCTTGACGCTCCCTCGAGAAAGTGGCGCATTACAATAAGGTCGACATAATTGCTCACCATTTTTATGGTGTCTTTCAGCGTCTCGCCTTTTGAAGTGCTTGTGGATGAGGCATCGCTGAAGCCGATAACCCGTCCGCCGAGACGGTTTACCGCTGTTTCAAAGCTCAGCCTTGTCCGGGTCGAGGGTTCGAAAAACAGTGTGGCCACAACTTTGCCGTCGAGGATCTTTTGGTTGGGATTCAGCTCAAAATGCCTGGCCTGTGCGAGCAGACGCAGGATCTCCTCTTTCGACAGGTCGCTGATTGAAACAAGACTTGATGGGTTCATCGTTGTTTGTGATGATGTTTTGACGGTTGCACGGGCAAAATTACCCAAAAATCCCAAAAAGAATGCTCAATGTATGGCAAAAATTTACTTAACATTGTTTCGCAACTCAAAATATTTTTTCGCAATAAAAGGATTATGTTACAGGAAAGTTTTACTACTTTTGCGGCTTGTAGGCTATCAGGGGCAGCGGGTGTGTTACGCTCCCCGTGATCAGTTTGCCAATTCATTACTTCATATATGACCAAGTACTCCGCTATATGTTGCATAGTTGCGATCGCTGTCACCCTGATCGGGGGGATGGCTACTTCGTGCAACACATCCTATGACGAGAACGAGTATACTTATGCCTATTCAAGCACGGCTATAACCGCGTTTTCTCTTTCGGCTAACAAGAATATACTTAATAATCTCGATTCTGTATTTTTTTCGATTGATCTGAACAGCGGTGAGATCTACAATGAACAGCCTTTGCCTTATGGAACCGATATCTCGCGTATGGTTCTGAATATCGAGACAGATGCGACTTCTGCTACTGAGATTATATTTAAGAATGAAGCAGGAAAAGATACGACTGTAACTTATAGTGATAATGAAACAGATTCGATCGATTTTTCAAACGGTCCTGTGCTGATTCATGTATCGAGCTATGACGGTACGGCCGGACGAAACTACAAGACATGGATAAATGTCTATGAAGAGCCGATAGACTCGATATACTGGGAAAAACAAGGTAATCTGCCAACGTCGCTTACAGTACCAAGGAAACAGAAAATGGTAGCGGCAGCCGGAAAATATTATATGCTTACGGCTAATACTACAGGTTACTCGCTGGCATCGACCGACAATCCATATAATGTGGATTCCTGGCAGTCACGCATGGTTTCTTTCGACAGTTTTACTCCGGATATTGAGAGCCTGGCCGGTACAGCGGATGGAAAGCTTTATATCCTTGACAATGACGGAGGTCTTCATGTATCACACGATGAGGCTTCCTCATGGGATGTCTGCAATGTCACAGCATTGAATCATATTTACGGATCCTATGGAACCGGTATTGTCGGTTGCTATATAGGTCAGGACAATAAGATCTACACACAGGTTTATCCGGGATCACCGAATCCGGTTGCAGTTCCCGTAGATTTCCCCGTGTCAGGCACGAGTTATATGGTGTGTATGGAAGTCAACTGGGCTGCCGGATTGCAAGGATACATAGTGGGCGGTCGTAAAAAGGATGGTTCGCTTTCAGGTGATACATGGGGGTTCGACGGACAGTCATGGGCCCGTATCAGTGCCGGATCTTTGGAAGAAGCAGAAGGACGTGCTGTCTTTCCATATACTTTCAGTGAGACGGACACAACTACCTGGCGTACTGTCGAGCGGAAAGTCCTTGTGTCTATAGGGGGAAAGCGGGCTGATAATACAATCGTAAAAGAGGTGCATTATACCAATGACATGGGTGTGCACTGGTTCAAGGCTGACAGTCTCAAGCAACTTCCGCCTGAGCTGGCACCATGTCACTCGGCATCAGTCGTTGTGGCTAATCATGAAATCAAGGCTTCCCGCGCGATACGCCCTATCACAGAATGGGATGCTCCTTATATATACCTTGCCGGAGGTTATGATGTGAATGGAAGATTTATGCCGAACATCTGGAGAGGTGTTCTGAATTATCTTACTCTCAAACCTTTGCAGTAAGGTTGATTGCTAAGTCATGCACTTTATCGCCGGAGTGGTTGCTGCTGTAGTCTTTTTTCTGCCGATGCCACATAAGGCGGTGGCACAGGATGTGACCTACAAGTGGGATGCCGGAGGGGCTACAGGTCTCAGCGGCTATCTCGGTGACTATAGCCAAAGTAACCCGTTTGTCCGTCCTGGATTCCGGATATCTCTTTCTGGATCCTATATTCTGGATTCACGTTGGAGTTTCCGGACAATGGCAGGTGTTTCCAGTATCTCGGGAACGAGTAATGGAATAGGAGGAGGGCTTCCCCCAGATGCACCTACCGGATTCAGATCCATATTGGGCGACCTTACATTAAGGGCGGAGTTCAATTTCTTCGCGTATGGCGAGGGAGAGACTTTCAAACGTCTGTCGCGGTGGACTCCTTATATCGCGGCGGGAGCAGGTGTTGTCGTGGCAAGTCCACAGGGAGCCTCTGTGAATGTCGCACCATTGATGCCGCTGGCATTAGGTGTGAAGTTCCGGCTAAGACCTCGGCTGAACCTGTCGGGAGAGTTTTCGATGGCCAAAAGTTTTACTGACGGTCTCGACGGCAATTCCGATCTTTATGGTATAGCAGGCTGCTGGCTGAAAAATACCGACTGGGTTTCCACACTGACAATCGGTATAACTTATGAATTTGGCGAGCGTTGCCTTGCATGTCACTATTTTGACTGAATGAAATGACAAAAAACACCGACATAGCGGCTTCGGGAGATCTTCGTGACGATATAGACGAGACGAGGATCCCGGTTCATATTGCCGTAATCATGGACGGAAACGGCAGGTGGGCGCAATCGCGCGGCTTGGATCGTACAGCCGGTCATGTAGAAGGCGTTGTGGCTGTGCGGCGCGTGACAGAAGTTGCCTCGCGTCTCGGTATAAAATATCTCACGCTTTACACTTTCTCTACCGAAAACTGGAATCGACCCAAAGAGGAGGTAGATGCCTTGATGCATCTTATTGTCACGGCAATCGAGCGTGAGACGCCTGACCTGATCAGAAACAATGTCAGGATGAAGGTCATAGGTGATACTTCGCGTATGCCGTCCTACGCTTTCGAGCGGCTTGGAAAATGCATTGAAGACACTTCTGCATGTACAGGTCTCACGCTTGTTCTTGCTATAAGCTACTCATCGCGATGGGAAATAAAAGAGGCAGTGCGTAAGATCGCCCATAAGGTGGCTGCAGGAGAAATCACTCCGGAGGCAATCACTGACAATGATGTGGCATTGTCGCTTGCTACAGCAGGTATGCCGGATCCGGATCTTCTAATACGCACAGGAGGAGACTTTAGGGTCAGCAACTTTATGCTTTACCAGATCGCTTACACAGAGATATATTTAACCCCGACATATTGGCCCGACTTTGGTGATGCCGATCTTCAGGAAGCTATAGCAGCTTTTCAGGGTCGGCAGCGACGCTTCGGGCTTACTGGCGAGCAAGTCGAGGAAGGACGTTGAAACCAGCTTGCCCTGCAAATAATAAGAAATGCAACTATTCATCACACCGGATATGTTTAAAAAGAGTTATATAGCATGTGTCTTCCTGTTTATTGGCGTATTGGCCTCATCAGCACAGCAGGTGGATAATGACACTATCTATAACCCTCCAGTCATTTTCTCTTCGATGCCTCGCAGCTATGAAATTGCTGATATTCAGGTTTCCGGAAATGACAGTTATGAAGACTATATAGTCATAGGTTATTCGGGACTTAAAATAGGAGATATCATTGATATTCCCGGAAATGACATTACATCGGCTGTAAAGCGTCTTATGCGTCAGGGCCTTTTTGCCCAGGCTCAGGTGAAAGTGACGAAAACAGTCGGAAATAAGGCGTGGCTTGAGATCGCTTTGCGTACACAGCCGCGCATTTCTGCCGTAAGATACGAAGGGGTGAAGAAAAGCGAGCGAGAGGATCTTGAAGAGCGGCTTAATCTTATGGTAGGAAACCAGATCACGCAGAATATAGTAAATCGCGCCAAGACCATCATAAAGGGTTATTTCAACGGAAAAGGCTTTGGTAATGCCGATGTGAAGATCGATCTTATCGAAGATGTTTCTGCTCCAAATTCTGCAATCGTCAATATATCGGTGGACAAGCATGACAAGGTGAAAGTGCACAAGATCTATATAGACGGTAATGAGGTGATGTCAGACAACGCTATACAGCGTGTTATGAAAAAGACCAATGAGAAAGGCAAGCTGCTCAATCTTTTCCGTCAGAAAAAATTTGTGGAGAGCGATTATGAGGACGACCTTGTGCGCATCATTGACAAGTACAATGAAAAGGGTTATCGCGATGCGAAGATAATAGCTGACAGTGTCGTGCCTTATGATGACAAAACTGTTGATGTCTATATTTCGCTCGAGGAAGGCCAAAAATATTACATAAGTGATATCTCATGGGTCGGTAACACCGTATTTGAGACCGACCGTCTAAACTGGCTGCTTGGCATTGAACCCGGTGAAGTCTACAACCAGAAGCTTATAAACAAGCGTCTGAATGAGGATGAGGATGCCGTGAGCAACGCCTACATGGACCGCGGTTATCTGTTTTATCAGCTTGTGCCTATTGAAAAGAATATACACGGAGACTCGATTGATCTTGAGATGCGAATGTTCGAGGGGCCTCAGGCGCGAATCAACAAGGTTGTGATCAACGGTAACGACCGTCTTTATGAAAAAGTCATACGCCGAGAGCTTCGAGTGAAGCCGGGTGAGCTTTTTAGCAAGAGCGATCTTATGCGTTCGGCCCGTGAAATTGCACAGACAGGTCATTTTGACCCTGAGGCAATGGATCTGCGCCCTGAACCCAATGAGGAGAACGGTACAGTGGATATTGTCTTTGACCTGACCTCAAAAGCCAATGACCAGGTAGAATTCTCGCTTGGTTGGGGACAGACTGGTGTGATTGCAAAGGTGGCTCTTAAGTTTACCAATTTCTCAATAAAAAATCTTTTCCGTCCAGGATCTTACCGTGGTATAATTCCGCAAGGCGAAGGACAGACATTCACTGTTTCCGCACAGACAAATGCCCGATTCTATCAGGCTTATTCGGTTTCATTTCTTGATCCGTGGTTTGGCGGACGCCGACCGAATTCTCTTCAGGTTTCGGCCTACTACAGCCGTCAGACAGGCGTGAACTCGTCGTATTACAACAACACATGGCAAAATGCCTGGCTGAATGGTTGGGGCAGTGGCTATAATTACGACTATAATAATAGTTACGAAAATGCCTATGACCCGAACAAATACCTCCAGATGGCCGGAATCACATTTGCATTCGGCAAGCAGCT
Source organism: uncultured Muribaculaceae bacterium (assembly GCA_910578395.1). Classification (GTDB taxonomy): domain Bacteria; phylum Bacteroidota; class Bacteroidia; order Bacteroidales; family Muribaculaceae; genus JAFLTL01. The sequence goes on from CAJTPZ010000005.1 coordinate 39,912, forward strand.
GAGCTGGCCTGATGACTATTTCCAGCTTACTGCCGATGTATCGTACAACTGGTATAATCTGAAGAACTGGGAGTATCTATATTATATGAATAACGGTGTATCTAACTCTGTGGTATTCGGTCTTACACTTATGCGTTCAAGCATCGACAATCCGCTATACACACGTTCGGGTTCGACATTCTCTCTTAGTCTGCATGCAACACCTCCGGCCTCGCTTTTCGGCAAAAAGAACTGGGAGGCGCTCTACAAGGAAAATACAACACAATCCAAGGAGAAACTCTACAAGTGGATCGAGTACTGGAAGCTCGCTTTCAAATCACGCACATATACTCCGATCGCCAATCCTGACGGAACGTATACACTTGTGCTCATGACACGTGCCGACATCGGTCTGCTTGGAAGTTACAACAAATACCTTAAATCGCCGTTTGAGACATACTATATGGGTGGTGACGGCATGACTGGCTCTTATACCTATGCTACAGAGACTATCGGTCTGCGCGGTTATGAGAACGGATCACTCACTCCCTGGGGCCGTGAGGGCTATGCTTATACCCGACTCGGTATGGAGCTTCACTTCCCGTTCATGCTTCAGACCTCGACCACAATCTATGGTATCCTTTTTGCTGAGGGAGGTAATGCCTGGACAGAGGTCAAGTCGTTCAATCCGTTCAACCTTAAACGCAGTGCCGGAGCCGGTGTCAGAATTTTCCTTCCTATGGTGGGTATGATGGGTATTGACTGGGCTTATGGTTTTGACCGCGTGTATGGTGAAAAGGGCGGAAGCCACTTCCACTTCATCCTTGGTCAGGAATTCTGATCAGTCTGTTAAACCAAACAGGGCTTTCAATTGTCTAAAATAAAAAAGACTTATGAAAAAACTTATTATAGCATTGTTGGTGGCCGTGGGATGTGCGGTAAGCGCGCAGGCGCAGAAGTTTGCACTCGTCGATATGGAGTATATTCTTCGTAATATACCAGCCTATGAGATGGCCAATGAAGAGCTTAATCAGCTTTCGACCAAATGGCAGAAGGATATAGAGAAGATACAGAACGAGGCGACTCGAATGTATCAGAACTATCAGGCAGAAGCTGTATATCTCACTGCTGACCAAAGAGTGGAGCGTGAGGAGAAGATTGCCGCTGTGGAAAAAAAAGCCGCAGAGTTACGTTATACCTACTTTGGGCCGGAGGGAGAGCTTTACAAAAAGCGTCAGGCACTTGTAGAGCCTATACAGAATGAAATCTATGAGGCTATCAAGAAGCTTGCCGGAGAAAAGGGATATCAGGCTATAATCGACCGGGCGTCGGCTACTGAGATTATTTTTGCGTCACCTCGTATTGACGTAAGTAATGATGTGCTTGCCCGCTTGGGTTATTCAAAATAAAAAATTAAATTTGCATCACATCGGTGTTGTTTCCGGCCGTTTGCCGGTTATATTTCCGATTGTGCATTCATTAAAATAGAAGTCATTATACATTTATTACATCATTAGCGATGATCAAGAAACTCCTTGTTGCCCTCCTTGTGGCACTTCCGCTCTGCGCATCGGCACAGAAGCTTGGTGTTGTAGACACAAATTCGATTCTTCCCCTGATGCCAGAGTACAAGGCTGCAGAGCAGCAGCTTGCAGAGGCTTCCAAGAAATATGAGACTGAGTTCTCCAAGCTCCGTGAGGAAATGGAGAAGAAGTTTGCGGAATATCAGACTCTCTCAGAAGATGCAAATACACCACAGTCTATCAAGGACCGTCGCATGCAGGAGGTTCAGGAACTTGACCAGAAGGTAAACCAGTTCTATCAGACTGCACAGCAGGATCTTCAGCGTCAGGAGCAGCAGCTGCTTCAGCCTGTTCAGCAGAAGATGGTTGAGGCGATCCAGTCAGTAGGTCAGGAGAATGGTTTTGCCATGATTCTTCCCAACGGCGTAGCAGCTTACACAAGCACTGATGTTGTTGATGTGACACCTCTCGTGAAGACCAAACTCGGCATCTGATAAAAGAGCTTAATTATAGAAAGCGATCCTTTCAACGGGTCGCTTTTTTTTCACATAGATTTGAATTTAATACCGGAAATATGGAATTTAAGTATGTGCTTGCCGGTGTGGTTGCCGCTTTATCGGTTATTGCGTCGGGCTGTGGAGGCAAGAGTGTTGATAAGTATGTGGTTTCGGAGGTGGCTAATCCGATTCCGGTGAAGTTTGGGGATCCTTTTGTGCTCGCGGCTTCCGATGGGAAATATTACATGTACGGTACGTCGCTTGCCGATGGTTTCGAGGCCTATGTTTCAGACGATATGTCTGTCTGGGAGCCGTTGGGAAAGGTTTATCAGGGCGGAGGCGAGTCGCAGTGGAATGTGGACTGCTTTTGGGCGCCGGAGGTATATGAGCGTGATGGGAAGTATTATATGTTTTATAGCTCAAATGCCAAGGATAATCCTGGTAATGATGGTGAAAACTTCAAGATCGGTGTTGCTGTGTCAGATAGTCCGGCAGGGCCGTTCTCGGATCTTTACGACCGTCCGGTGTTTAATCCGCCCTATCCTGTGATTGATGCCAACGTTCTTTTTGAGGATGATGGCCGTTGTTATCTTTATTTTTCGAGGTGTTGCTACGAACATGCCGTTGACAGTGAGATCGCTGATAAGGCACGTCAGGAGGGATTCTGTGATGAAGTAGAGGAAAGCTGGGTTTATGGTGTTGAAATGCAGCCTGATTTCAGCGGTGTGATAGGCGAGCCACAGCTGTTGCTCGCCCCTCCTTCAAAACTTGATGATATACAGGCGGAATGGGAGAGCCGTTCGGTTGCCAATAAGGAGGTAAACCGTAGGTGGACCGAGGGTTCTTATATTTTCAAAGATGGTGATAAGTACTATATGATGTATTCGGCCAATCATTATGGCGGTAAGTACTATGCTGTGGGATATGCTACATCAGATTCACCACTCGGTCCGTTTGTGAAGTCGGATGTCAATCCTGTGCTTGAGGAGAATGTAAGCCAGGGTGGAATTGTAATGGGTACAGGCCACAATATGGTAGTGACGATGCCTGATTCTTCACGTTATTGTGTTTATCATGGACGCATGTCGTCGAACCCTGATGAGAGAGTGGTGTTTTTTGACCGTCTGGAGGTCGACAGCGCAGGAGTCCTGCATGTCGAAGGCCCTACTACCACACCGCAGAAAATCGCCGTCAGACGCATCTAAACGCTTACAGAAATAAAACAGCAGCCGGTAACTATACCGGCTGCTGTTTTATTTATACGTTATATATCCAGCTTTCCGGATGTATTATTTAATGTGTCCATAGCCGTGACACTCCGTGCATGGGTAGTGGTAATGGTCGTCAGTGCGGTTGCAGTGTGGACATTTACCGTCGGTGCAATGATATGACTGCATCCATCCTGCTGCAGATGCAGCCGCATGTGTGTATGATGTTGATTCAAATCCCTTGCCGTTGCATTTAGGGCATGTTCCTGACCCGGAAGACCCTTTTGATGAAGATGAATGGTTGTCGGATCCTCCTCCGTGTACCGTCACATTTCCGTTAGGGCTTGTAACGACAGTGCCCCCTCCGAAACTGTTTGCGGTGTATCCGTTAGATGAAATGAGAGAGCCTGTTCCGTCTGGGTTTGTAACTGTAGTTGTGACAGTGAACCCCTCTCCTTTGCAATTCTGACATACGCCAGCCCCTCCGCAACTTTTACATGGATACCACATCCCGCCATATGCGCGTCCGTAAACGCCTCCTGCTCCATTACAGATGCTGCAGATTTTTGTGCCGTGGCACCACAGACATGCCTGGCGTGTTACAGTGTGGAGGATCCCGTTTTCATCCCATGTGTAGTCGATATATCCGCCGTTGGGGAGGTCGGTGCGCATGTGCCGGGTGTTGCCGTTGTTGGTTGTGACAGTGTTTGACGCCAGATGATTGTTTGATGTTGTGTTTGTGCTTCCTCCGCCTATGTATGCGATGTCGTGTGAGTCATCCCATCGTGTCTGTATATAGGCTTTCACATCGTTGTTGTCGATGGAGTAGTTCTGTCCGCGACCGTTGTTGGTTGAATAGTTGCCGTATGTGACAATATATGATCCGTTGCCGTACTCAATAGCTTGTATGTTGTAGTTTTTATCCCAGACTTTTTCCTGTATATTATCTTTTAAATCGTCGTAAGTATTGGCAAAGAAGTAACCCTGAGATTCAATGGGTGTATATCTGCTCATAACGATTCCCCACTCGGCGCCGTTATAAGCCATGCTGGTTATGAAGTAGCCGGCATCGCGTTTTTCTTTCAGCCAGCCGCTTATTCCTGACCATGTACCGCGGTTATAGCTTTATGCGGTGAATTTGTCGCTTTGGCTCATTACGATCAGCCATTTGCCGTCGCCATAGGCGAGTTCGCTTATGTAATAGTCTTTGTCCCAGTTTCCCTTGATCCAGTCTGAGGGCCACTGAGGATCTATCTTGTAAGTCTGTGCTGTGTAACCGGTCTCTTTTGCCATGACGAAAAACCATCCTTTGTCAGTGTAGCTTGCCGCATGTATGCGTCGGCCTTCATCCCAGTTTTTCTTGATGGATTCGCCTGGAAAATTTGCTCCTGAAAACCATACCTGTTCCTGCAATGGCAGACCACTTTCGGTGATAATTATCGTCCGGGCGCTCAGTGCCAGAGAAAATACCACTGCAATAGTAATTGATATGATGTAACGCATGTTTACGACTTTAAAATAGTGAGATCAGCGCATTTTCAAATCGGAAAATGCGCTGATCATAAAAAATTATAAGGTTGTTTACGCTTGCTTGTAGAGCTCGATCTGATCGGGTGTGAAGTTTGCGATAAATTCAAGGTGTTTCTCAACCTCGGCCTGAGCGATCTTGCTGTAGACTTTGGCGCTACGTGTCATTGACTCCGATGAATAGCGTGTGGCATCAGTTACGAGAAGCCATGACATGACGATATTTCCGGCCATTTCGACAAGGCGACGTGCCATGAAGTCGGTGTAGGTCGTATCGGCTACCGCGTTGATCTTTTCTACTGCTTCATTGTACTTTGCTGCGAGAGCGCTGAGCGTGTCGGCAACCGGCTTTAGCTCATCGGACACAGGTTGCGAAGCATAATCTTCCATCATTGCACTGTAGGTTCCGGTGGTGACGTGGCGGATTGCCGCTACAACCTGGAGCTGTGTGGTACCCTCATAGATCGAAGTAATACGTGCGTCGCGGTAAACACGCTCACAGGCATAATCCTTCATGAATCCTGAGCCTCCGTGAATCTGGATGCAGTCGTAAGCGTTCTGGTTGCAGTATTCACTGGCGAGTCCTTTTACGAGTGGAGTGCATGCGTCGGCAAGACGGCGGTATTTCTTGAGGTCGTCTTTCTGCTCTTTTGTAAGTTTTGTGCCGTCGCGCTCTACATCTTCATAGGCTTTGTAGACATCAACGAAGCGCGAGGTTTCGTAAAGAAGCGCGCGTGAAGCATCAAGCTTGGCTTTCATGACAGAGAGCATCTCATATACTGCCGGGAAAGTGATGATCGCCTTGCCGAACTGCTGACGCTCGTTGGCGTAAGCGAGGGCCTCACGATAGGCTATTTCGCTCACACCTACACTCTGTGCCGCAATACCGAGACGGGCGCCGTTCATAAGTGCCATCACATATTTGATGAGACCGAGACGACGTGAGCCGCAAAGTTCAGCTTTTGCATTTTTGTAGGTGAGCTCACATGTGGGTGATCCCTTGATGCCCATCTTGTTTTCGATGCGGCGAACATCGACACCGCCATCACGTTTGTCGTATATGAACATGGAAAGGCCACGACCGTCGCGAGTTCCTTCTTCTGAGCGGGCAAGTACGAGGTGAATGTCGCTGTCACCGTTGGTGATAAAGCGTTTTACACCGTTGAGGCGCCATGTACCGTCGGGATCCTGTGTAGCTTTGAGCATAACCGACTGAAGGTCGGAACCGGCATCAGGCTCAGTGAGGTCCATTGACATGGTCTCTCCTTCGCATACACGCGGAATGTATTTGTCACGCTGTTCTTCGTTTCCGAACTCATAAAGAGTCTCTACGCAGTCTTGAAGTCCCCAGAGATTCTCAAAACCAGTATCGGCGCGGCTGACAATGTCGGCTGCCATGATATACGGGGTGATAGGGAAATTGAGACCACCGAAACGACGTGGCATAGCCATGCCCATAAGGCCGGCCTTGCGGCAAGCGTCGAGGTTTTCAAATGTAGCGTCGGCGTAGATGACGCGGTTGTTTTCTACGCGCGGCCCCTGGTGGTCGACTGACTCGGCGTTGGGTGCGATTGTGTTGGCGCAGATGTCGCCTACTATGTCGAGTACCTTGTCGTAATTGTCCATGGCATCCTCGAAGTCGCGGGGCGCATAGTCAAATTTGTCGGCATCGCTGTATCCACGTTCCTTAAGATCGACAATCTTCTGCATCAGAGGATGCGAGAGATGGTTTTTGAGGTCGGGGTTATCGGTATAGAAATTAGCCATGGCTTATTTCGAGTTTTTCTTGTAGAATTTGATGAGTTTAGGAAGCACCTCCTCAAGATTGCCGGTGATGACATAATCGGCAATTGAGTTGATGGGAGCGTCATGATCATTGTTGATGGAGATGATCATCGCGCTCTCCTGCATGCCTGCGATGTGCTGGATCTGACCGGAGATACCACAGGCAATGTAGAGTTTGGGTCGCACGGTGACACCTGTCTGGCCGATCTGGCGGTCGTGCTCGGTGAAGCCGGCATCGACTGCCGCACGTGACGCGCCTACCTCTGCGCCAAGTGTGGCTGCAAGATCATGGAGAAGCTGGAAGTTCTCTTTGCTTCCCACGCCATAGCCGCCGGCTACAATGATGGGGGCGTTTTTGATGTTGATCTTGCTCTTCTCGATATGGCGGTCTATGATTTCGACTACAAAGTCGGTGTCGCTGACATATTTTTTCGGATCGAGATTTACAACCTCGCCTTTGTGATCGGCATTGTAGATCTCTTTCTTCATTACGCCCTCGCGCACTGTCGCCATCTGCGGACGACAATCGGGATTGACGATTGTAGCGACGATATTTCCGCCGAATGCCGGGCGGATCTGGTAGAGCAGATCGGTATACTCCTTGCCTGTCTTGGGATCTTTGTGATCGCCGATTTCAAGCGATGTGCAGTCAGCAGTGAGTCCGCTGTGGAGGCACGATGACACGCGTGGACCGAGATCACGTCCGATACATGTGGCGCCCATGAGGCAGATCTGAGGTTTGATCTCCTTGAAGAGGTTGATCAGGATTGCGGCATGGGGATTGGATGTGTAGGGGAAGAGTCGTGGATCCTCAACTTTGTAGACTGTATCGGCTCCGTAGGGGAACAGCTGATTTTCAACTCCCTCGAGCTTGTCGCCAATGACGAGTGCCTCAAGTTTTACGCCGAGGCGGTCGGCAAGCTGGCGTCCTTTGGTGAGGAGTTCGAGGCTGACGTCGGCAACATGTCCGTCGTCAAATTCGCAATATACTATAAGGTTGTTCTTGTCTTCTGCCATGATGTCTTATCCGATGGTGTGGTTGGCGATAAGTTCCTTTATGAGATCCTCGAGCTGGACGTCGTCGTTGTCGAGGCATCGGCTTTCCTTTGCGGTGAAAACTACGTTTTCGATCGCCTTTACTTTTGTGGGAGAACCGGGCATGCCGATCTGCTCGGGATCTGCGTCAACAAATGCCGCACTCCATTCTTGTAGGTTCAGATAGGGACGGGCATCAATATAGGCCTGCTCTTCGGGCGAGAGTTTGGCTTTCTCGGAAGTTGATACTACGCGCTTGAACTTCATGATGCGTTTTGCATTGCGGGGACGGCATTCAGCAGCCGAACCGTTGACTGTGACAACGCATGGAAGTGGAGCTTTTACAGTCTCGACACCCTGTTCGAGGCGGCGTTTTACTATTACGTAGCCATCTTTGAGGTCAATGATCTCTTCAGCATAAGTCACCTGAGGAATGCCAAGTTTCTCGGCGATCTGCGGACCAACCTGAGCTGTGTCGCCGTCGATTGCCTGACGACCACCAAGGATTATGTCGTAGTTGCCGAACTTCTTGACTGCTTGAGCCAAAGAGTAGGATGTGGCAAGAGTGTCGGCTCCGCCGAGAGCTCTGTCAGTGAGTACAATGCCAGTGTCGGCGCCGCGGAAGATGGCTTCACGGATAATTTCGGAAGCACGGGGCAGGCCCATTGTGAGGATTGTCACGGTTGAACCGGGGTTGGCATCCTTGATGCGAAGCGCCTGCTCAAGAGCGTTAAGATCCTCGGGGTTGAAGATGGCGGGGAGAGCGGCACGATTGATAGTGCCATCTTCTTTCATAGCATCTTTTCCAACATTGCGGGTGTCGGGCACCTGCTTTGCGAGAACGATGATGTTTAAACTCATAATCTTTATTTTGAGTGTTTAAGCTATATTGTCTTTCTTAAAAGCTGCTTGCTGCAGATTCAGATTGAACGGTTGGATTCCGCTGTCGCGCAAAGATAGTAAAATCTTGTGGATTAGCAAAATGAAAACGCAGGTTGTGGATAATACTCGGTCATTCGTAGCCCATACCGTCGAAGCAGTGAGTGCAAATGCATTCACGGGGAAGCCCAATAGAGCGTGTGACGCAATCTACGCTGTTGAATTTCAGAGATGTCAGGTCAAGACGTTTTCTGATTTCCTCTACCATGCGCTCATAGCGGGGCGTACCCTTTATGGCGTATTCTTTCAGGATTTCAGGTGCCGGGTTTTCTCCCTCAAGATCTTGTATGACACGACGGGTGATCAACTCCATCTCGCTTTTGGAATTGGTGAAGTTTATGAACCGGCATGGATAGATAAGCGGAGGACAGCTTATGCGCACATGCACCTCAGTGGCACCGGCGTCGCGTATGTCTTTCACGTTGTCGCGGAGCTGTGTGCCGCGCACGATTGAGTCGTCGCAGAAAGCAACTCTTTTTCCATCAAGAAGCGCTTTGTTGACGATCAGTTTCATTTTAGCGACAAGTTCACGGCGCTCCTGGCTTGACGGCGTGAATGATCTGGGCCAGGTGGGGGTATACTTAGAGATGCCGCGACGATAGGGGACTCCTTTGCCGACCGAATATCCGAGAGCCATGCCGATGCCGGAATCGGGGATCGCGCTCACGAAGTCAATTTCGGTATCATCTTCACGCCCCATTTCTTCACCGCATGCGTTGCGCATTTCATCGACATTGCGACCTTCATATTCGCATGGCGGGTACCCGTAGTATGTCCAGAGAAACGCACATATCTGCATTTTGTCACCGGGAGCCTGAAGCTGCTCTATTCCTTTGTCCGATGAGATTCGCACGATCTCTCCGGGACCGATGTTTTTGGCTATTTCATACCCAAGGTTGGAAAATGCGCATGATTCTGATGAAAGTGCATAGGATCCTTCCTCGGTCATGTGGCGTCCGGCAATGATTGGAGTGCGTCCGAGGCGGTCGCGGGCTGCTATGATCGAACCATCGTCAAGCAGGAGCAGCATTGAGCAAGAACCTTTTATTTTTTTGAATACAAGGTTTATGCCATCGATAAAATTCTCTCCCTGAGAGATTATATCGGCCACAATCTCTGTCGGGTTTGCCGATTCCGATGTATGCTCATAGAAGTTTTTGCCTTGTAGCAGAAGTTCTTGCGACAGCTCGGAAAGATTATTGATTTTTGCGACTGTGACTATACCGAAACGGCCGATCTTAGAATTTAGCACAATCGGCTGGGCATCGGTGTCACTTATAATGCCTATTCCGCTGTTGCCTGTGAATTCATGGAGTTCACATTCAAATTTGTTGCGGAAATATGCATTTTCGATGTTATGTATCGAACGGCTGAAATGGGTGCCGTTGACAGTTGCGAGTCCGGCTCGTTTTGTGCCGAGATGTGAGTTGTAGTCAGTACCGTAAAAGAGATCGTTGACGCATTTGCTGCGTTTTACGACTCCAAAAAAACCTCCCATGTGATAAGGAACTGGTTTGAATTCGATTTATGGTTGTCAGGGTCTCAGGCCTTTGTGGTATTTTCTACCCAGCGGCGTGCAGCTATGAAGGCGTCGATCCACGGAGTGATTTCGGCCTCAGCTTTGCCGGCCGGCCAGTATCCGCACTGCCAGGGGAATATAGCTCGTTCAGGATGCGGCATCATGGCAAGATGGCGTCCGTCGGCCGATGCGATTGCTGCGACAGCTCCCTGTGATCCGTTGGGATTGGCGGGATATGCGTCGTAGTTGTATCTTGCGACCACATTGTAGCCTTTGGTTTCATCGGGAAGACAGAATTTGCCTTCGCCATGAGCGACCCATACACCGAGTTTCATACCTGAGAGGTGTTTGAGCATAACCGACTCGTTTGCCGGAATGTCGAGTCCCAGGAACTGTGATTCGAATTTGTGAGAGGTGTTGTGATCCATGTGTGGACGAGGATCGGCTCCGGGAGTGATTAAGCCAAGTTCAATCATGAGCTGGCATCCGTTGCATATTCCAAGCGAAATAGTGTCGGTGCGCTCGTAGAAGCGACGAAGAGTGCTCTGGGCGGTCTCGTTCCAGAGGAATCCTCCGGCCCATCCTTTAGCCGAACCAAGCACGTCGGAGTTGGAGAAGCCGCCGCAGAAGACGATCATGTTTATGTCGTCAAGGGTCTCTCTGCCAGAAGTGAGGTCGGTCATGTGCACGTCCTTCACGTCGAAACCGGCAAGGTGGAGAGCATAAGCCATCTCTCGGTCACCGTTAACACCTTTCTCGCGTATGATTGCCGCACGTATGCCGGACCGGTCTTTACGAGAGTGGGAGATTCCGCGAGAGGCGAGAGTGCCGTCCCAAGAGTCAGGTATATTATATATTACAGGTTGTTTGCGATAGTTTTCGAAGCGGTCAAGCGCACATTTTTCGCCACTTTGCAGTGTGTCGAGCAGATAGGATGGACGGAACCATATATCGCGTAGCCAGTCGATGCCGAGAAGCCACTCGCCGCCATTTCCATCACTGATGTTGAGTACACGCTCTTCCGATGGGTGACCGAGCACAACACTCTTTACACCGGATTCCTCGAGAATTGCGGTTACGGCTTCGAGCTGTTGGCCGTCGGCGATCTGCACTGCGACTGCGGGGTTTTCGGCAAAAAGTATCTTAATTGTATCGGTTTCTCCGAGTGCGCTCATTGCCTGTGTGTCTATTTCGAGACCGCCTTCGGTATTGGCAAATGTCATCTCAAGGAGTGTGACGATGAGGCCACCGGCCGATATGTCGTGCATCGCAAGAATACGACGTTCGGCAACGAGTTTCTGCAGTGTGTCGAATACGGTGCGGAAATATGCGGGATCGTTGATCGAAGGCACATCGCTTCCGATCTTGCCCTGAGTCTGGGCGAATGCCGAACCACCAAGCGCAAGTGGAGAAAGTGAGAATGGGATATAAAGGATGGTCGATTCGGGTACGTCGGCAAGCACAGGTGACACTGTCTTGCGTACGTCGGCGACTTCTCCAGCTGCTGAGATGATCACAGTGCCGGGCGCAAGCACCTTAGTGCCGTCGGCATATTTCTGGGTCATCGACAGGCTATCCTTTCCGGTAGGTATGTTGATGCCGAGGTCGCATGCGAATTTGCTGCACGCTTCTACCGCACGGTAGAGCGCCGCGTCCTCTCCTTCGTTTCGGCATGGCCACATCCAGTTGGCACTGAGCGAAACTGTCGATAGTCCTCTTGCAAGATCGGCTCCGACAATATTTGTAAGAGATTCGGCTATGGCGAGTACTGAGCCGCTGGCCGAATCGGCGAGTGCGGCTTGCGGTGCGTGGCCGATCGAGGTAGCAATGCCGGTTGTGCCTGTATAGTCGAGTGCGACAACGCCACAGTCGCTGAGTGGAAGCTGAATCTCGCCCTGACACTGCTGCCGGGCGATGCGTCCGGTCACAGATCGGTCAACTTTGTTTGTCAACCAGTCTTTGCATGCTACAGCCTCAAGAGAGAGAACTTCACGGAGAGTGTCCTCTAAATTGAGGGCAGAGACAACAGGAGCCTCATAATCGCGCTCTACAGTGGAGTCATGCATTATGGTTTTTGGTGAGTTGCCAAACATGTCGGCCATGCCGAGATCGATGGGCTTCTCACCGTTGGCTCGTTCGAATACGAAACGGTCGTCTCCGGTGGTTTCACCGACTACATACAGCGGAGCACGCTCACGCTGGGCAATACGCTCAATAAATGGTATATCTTCGGGTTTCACTACCATGCCCATGCGTTCCTGACTCTCATTGCCGACGATTTCTTTGGCAGACAGAGTCTTGTCGCCGATGGGAAGTGAATCAAGGTCGATGTGCCCTCCTGTGGCTTCGACAAGTTCCGAAAGGGCGTTCAGGTGGCCGCCTGCGCCGTGGTCGTGGATCGATACAATAGGATTTATGTCGCTTTCAGCAAGAGCTCTAATTACGTTGCTGACACGCTTCTGCATCTCAGGATTGGCTCTCTGTACAGCGTTAAGCTCAATTGCCCCGGCATATCGGCCTGTGTCGACAGAGGATACGGCTCCGCCACCCATGCCGATACGATAGTTGTCACCTCCCATTACCACAACCTTTTCTCCCGGCTCAGGGGTGCCTTTGAGAGCGTCTTTTGCAGCAGCAAAGCCTACGCCGCCGGCAAGCATTATCACTTTGTCGTAAGCGAGTTTGCGGTTGTGTTCGGCGTGTTCGAATGTAAGAAGTGAACCGCAGATGAGCGGCTGGCCGAATTTATTTCCGAAATCCGATGCTCCGTTAGAGGCTTTTATTAGAATTTCGGCAGGAGTCTGGTAAAGCCATTGACGAGGATCCATCATGCGTTCCCATGGTTTTTCCTCGTCGAGACGCGGATATGAAGTCATATAGACGGCAGTACCTGCGATGGGCAGACTTGCCTTGCCTCCGCCGAGACGGTCGCGTATTTCGCCGCCTGTACCTGTGGCAGCGCCGTTGAAAGGCTCGACAGTGGTAGGGAAGTTGTGGGTCTCGGCTTTAAGAGAAATGACCGTCTCGATATCTTTAGTTTCAAAGAAATTGGGGCGGTCGGGGTTGGCCGGTGCGAATTGAGTGGCTTTGGGACCCTCGACGAAGGCTACATTGTCTTTGTAAGCCGAGACGAGACGTCCGGGATTCTGCTGTGAAGTTTTCTTGATAAGCTTAAAAAGCGAGGTCGGTTTTTCTTCACCGTCGATCACAAATGTTCCGTTGAAAATTTTGTGACGGCAGTGCTCGGAATTGACCTGAGAGAATCCGAATACCTCACTGTCAGTGAGGGGACGACCGAGCTTATTAGAAAGTTCGGAGAGATATTGTTCTTCTTCGGGATTCAGGGCAAGACCTTCGCGCTCGTTGTATTCGTGTATGTCGGCGATGTGTTCCACCGGAGCCGGAGTGATGTCGGTGGTGAAAAGCATCTGATCGAGACCGGAGTAGTGGCGATGCAGCATCGGGTCAAACTCATGATCGCTGTCGGGATCGGCTACCGGGGTATATTCTTCGATACGTTCGATGCCGGTGAGACCCATGTTCTGGGTTATCTCCACGGCATTGGTGCTCCAGGGAGTGACCATTTCTTTGCGCGGGCCACGGAAATTGCCAGCTACTGAGTCGAGTGAAATACTTGATGCTCCGCCAAGAAGCCACGAAATTTTCCGGTCGTCTTCCGGCGAGAAGGCATGATCGGCCTGAATGGCAAATACCTTGCCGGCGTCGCTTTGTCTGTAAAATAAAACCATTGCAGAGATGCTCTTTGAATAATAGTGCAAATTTAGTGGGATTCGGGCTAAATGACAAATTAAAAATTATTTGATGAAGGAAAACGATTTGGCATGATTTTTGTTTTTATAGTAAACACATTTTGAGATCCATGTAGGGACTTGGATCAGATGTACAGGATACGCATTATGAATTTCAATAGTTTCACTATTAAATCGCAGGAAGCGATACAGAAGGCTGTGGAAATCACCCGTCAGGCGGGTGAGCAGCAGATTGAACCTGTCCATATCCTCAAGGGGCTGATGGATGAGGGCGACTCTCTTGTGAAGTTTATTTTCCAGAAGGTCGGCGCCAATCCGGTTGCTGTGGTCCAGCAGGTCGAGCGCGAGATCGCGTCGTTGCCGAAAGTGTCTGGCGGAGAGCCGTATCTGAGCCGCACATCAAATGATGTGTTGCAGAAGTCGCTTGATATTGCGAGGCAGAACGGCGATGAATATGTCACGCTTGAGGCCCTGCTTATGGCTTTGTTTGAGATAAACAGTTCAGCTTCTACTGTGCTGAAAGATGCTGGCCTCAGTGCAGGTGAGCTTAAAGCGGCTGTCGATGAATTGCGTAAAGGAAAGAAAGCGACAGATCAAAGCGCCGAGGAGCAGTATAATGCTCTTAGCAAATATGCTGTCAATCTAAATGAGCGTGCACGAGCCGGTAAACTGGATCCGGTTATAGGACGTGATGAAGAGATACGCCGTGTGTTGCAGATACTTAGCCGTCGCACTAAAAACAATCCTATGCTTATCGGTGAGCCAGGTACCGGCAAGACCGCTATCGCTGAGGGACTCGCCCAGCGTATAGTGCGTGGTGACGTACCCGAAAATCTGCGCTCGAAACAGATTTTTTCACTTGATATGGGGGCGCTTGTGGCAGGTGCCAAGTATAAGGGAGAGTTTGAGGAGCGTTTGAAGGCGATCGTGAATGAGGTGACTCAGAGTGATGGAGAGATTATTCTCTTTATTGACGAGATACACACTCTTGTCGGTGCCGGCAAAGGAGAGGGCGCTATGGATGCGGCAAATATCCTCAAGCCGGCTCTGGCGCGTGGAGAACTACGTAGTATAGGAGCTACCACTCTTGATGAGTATCAGAAATATTTTGAAAAAGATAAAGCTCTTGAACGCCGTTTCCAGAAGGTTATGGTGAATGAACCTGATGAGGCTTCGGCCATAGCTATACTTCGAGGACTGAAAGAGCGCTACGAGAACCATCATAAAGTGCGCATCCGTGACGAGGCGATCATTGCAGCGGTGCAACTGTCGGAGCGCTATATCACCGACCGCTTTCTTCCAGACAAGGCTATTGACCTTGTAGATGAGGCTGCTTCAAAACTTAAACTCGAAATTGATTCTGTGCCTCAGGCTCTTGATGAGATCAGCCGCCGTATAGCCCAGAAAGAGATCGAGCGTGAGGCCATAAAGCGTGAGGGTGACAAGGAAAAGGTGCGCGATATCGAGAAGGAACTTGCCTCGATGCGCGATGAGGAGAAAGAATACACTGCCAAATGGAAGGCTGAGAAAGATCTGATAGACAAAATTCAACAGAATAAGATTGATATCGAGCAGCTTAGTTTCGAGGCAGATCGTGCGGAGCGCGAAGGAGATTATGCCAAAGTCGCGGAGATAAGGTATTCGAAAATTCAGGGTAAGGAGCAGGAAAATGCCTCGATACAGGAACAACTGAAAATGATGCAGGGTGAAAAAGCCCTGATAAAAGAAGAGGTTGACGCGGAGGATATTGCCGATGTAGTTTCGCGATGGACCGGTATTCCGGTAAACAAGATGGTGCAGAGTGAGAAAGAGAAGCTGCTTCATCTGGAGGAGGAACTGCACAACCGGGTCGTAGGACAGAATGACGCAATCACGGCAATCGCTGATGCGGTGCGTAGGAGTCGTGCCGGGCTTAATGATCCGCGCCGTCCGATAGGCAGTTTTCTGTTCCTCGGCACGACAGGTGTGGGAAAGACCGAGCTTGCCAAGGCTTTGGCGGAATATCTGTTCGACGATGAGAATATGATGACCCGCATTGATATGAGCGAGTATCAGGAGAAACACACTGTGAGCCGACTTGTAGGTGCGCCTCCGGGTTATGTAGGCTATGATGAGGGAGGGCAGCTGACAGAGGCAGTGCGTCGCAAGCCTTATTCTGTGGTGTTGTTCGATGAGATAGAAAAGGCTCATCCCGATGTGTTCAATATATTGCTTCAGGTGCTTGACGATGGCCGATTGACAGACAATAAGGGGCGTATGGTCAATTTCAAGAACACGATCATCATTATGACGTCGAACATGGGCTCAAGTGTGATAAGGGAAAATTTCTCGCACATGACCGATTTAAACCGCGAAGAGACAATTGAAAGTACCAAGCGGCAGGTTCTTGAGTTGCTGAAACAGACGATCAGACCGGAGTTTCTTAACCGCATAGATGAAACGATAATGTTCACTCCTCTCAATGAGAAGGAAATAGAAGAGATCGTAGGACTTCAGGTGCGTGGAATCCAGAAGATGCTTTCAGCTAATGGTGTTAAGCTTGAAGTCACTCCGTCGGCAATGCATTATCTTGCAGAGGAGGGTTATGATCCTGAATTCGGTGCCCGCCCGGTCAAAAGGGTTATCCATCGTCTGGTTCTAAACCGTCTAAGCAAGGATATTCTTGCACAAAAGGTTGATAAGGACCGTCCGATCGTGATAGATATAAAAGATGGCGAGCTGGTATTTGAAAACTGACACACATATATAATATTTTATTAATCGGTTAATTTAAAACTATGAAAAAGTTGATTTATTTATTGTGTGCTCTCCCGTTGATTTTCGGGACAGCATGTAGCGATGATGACAAGAAGGTGCCTGATGCTACCATAACCGCATCGTTCAGCGGAGTCTATGTAGTACCTGGTGACGATGTGATTTATGTTATCGAGGGAAATCCTGTTGTAGTCGAGAGTGTAAAGGTTGAAAGCAATGACAAGGAAGAGGTCGCTATCGGTCCGGTCACTTACATCTGGAATGGTTTTGATATAGGTACCACACCTGTTGCGCCATTTAAGTATGTCATTTCGACCGACTATCTTACAAAGACCTATAATCTGCTCTCGCTGCGTACGAGTCTGCTTGTTGTGGATCATCCGATCTATACCGCACTCGTTCAATATAAGGTTCAGGTAGTGCCTGATGAAGAGTCGCTTCCTGACGGAGCCGTTTATCTTGAGGCTCCCGGTGATGTCGAGACCGAGACATATATCGAGGAATAGGAAAACTGATCGAATAGTGTTGCGGATCGGCCATGTGCAAGGCAATATGTCGGGCAATGGCGGATCCGCAATTTTTTTGTCAAATTTTTTAAGTCGTAAAATGTGTGCTTTCTTAAAAATGTTATATTTGCAATTATCATGTATACAGATACCATAGAGATTGATGCACATTGCTATGCATCGGTAGATGATTGCCGATGGGTCGATCTGCCGGTGTTTACGGAGCCTAACGGCAAGCTTGCTGTTTGTGACAATGCACAGTCCGGAGTATCTTTTCATGCGGAGCGTATATTTTTTCTTTATGATGTGCCTTCGGGCGCAAGACGTGGCGGTCACTCGGAGCATACGACGACCCAATTGCTGATAGCTGTCAGCGGATCTTTTGAGGTAGCATTGGATGACGGTATGCGACGTGTTACCTATATTCTTGACAGTCCATGCCGCGGGTTGCTGATACCTCCTGGAATATGGCGGGAACTCGACCGGTTTACTTCGGGGGCGGTGTGTCTGGTGCTTGCGTCGACACGGTTTAACGAGTCGGATTATGTGAGAGACTATGATGAGTTTCTTGCATTGTCGACAAAAAAGAACCTTAAAAAACTGTGAAACGGATCTCTTTCTGCGATCTCGCAAAGCTCAACCTGCCTATGATGGCTGAAATAGAAAGGTCATTGCTCAGAGTCGCACGATCGGGACGTTATATAGGCGGCACAGAGGTGTCGGACTTTGAAGAAAAACTGTGCAGACTGACTGGTGCCGGATATGCAGTCGGCACCGGCAACGGGCTTGATGCCCTGAAACTGATAATGAGAGGCTGGATTGCAACCGGTGTTCTGCAATATGGCGACGAGGTTATTGTTGCGGCAAATACCTATATTGCATCTATACTTGCAATTGAGGATGCAGGCCTGGTGCCGCGTCTGGTTGATCCTGACCCTGAAACGATGCTTTTAAGTGCCGAGGGGATTGAGCGTCATGTGACGGACAAGGTGAAGGCTGTAATGCCGGTGCATCTATATGGGCGTGTTGACTGGAATGAGGACATCGCCGATGTCGTGAGAAGCCACGGACTGCTTGTGATAGAGGACTGCGCGCAGGCTATAGGTGCCTATCCGTCGGCGGCAGGGGTGTGTGGCCGGCGAAATATGGCCGGCGCACTTGGTCATGCCGGTGCTTTGAGTTTTTATCCTACTAAAAATATCGGTGCTTTAGGCGATGCAGGTGCGGTCCTGACAGATGATAAAGAACTGGCTCAGGCAGTAAGAGCGTTGTCTAACTATGGCAGTGACCGTCGGTATCACAATATTATTGCTGAAGGATGTAATTCGCGCCTTGATCCTATACAGTCGGCCGTGCTGAGTGTAAAACTGGATTATCTTGAGTCTGTAGGTCGTCGACGACGGAAAGTGGCTGCTATTTATGACCGGCTGATAGATAATTGTGTGGTTGTAAAGCCTGAGATTCCAGAAACAGCAGAAGAGCATGTGTGGCATCAGTATGTCGTGAAGGTTCCCGACCGTTGGTGTCGTGATTCATTCAGGCAATACCTGGAGAGAAAAGGGGTGCAGACAGATGTCCATTATGCAGTGCCGCCTCATCTGCAGCCATGTTACAGGGGGAGAATTTGGGCGCAGCAGGAATTTCATGTGGCATGTGACCTTGCCGACCGGGTGGTGAGTCTGCCGGTCGCTACAGTTTCCGACGATGAGGCTGTAAGGGTGGCAGAAGCTGTAAACGGATGGAGAATACCATAAATAAAAAACTAATCACCAAACTAAATATATTACTCTTATGAAGATCGGTGTACCTAAAGAGATTAAGAATAATGAAAACCGCGTTGGTCTTACACCGGCGGGAGTTAAAGAACTTGTGCAGCACGGGCATGACCTGTTTGTGCAGCATACAGCCGGAGACGGATCGGGTTTTGCTGATGATGAATATGTTTTGGCCGGTGCTACAATACTTCCGACAATAGAGGATGTATACGCTACGGCCGATATGATCGTGAAGGTAAAAGAGCCTATTGCGCCGGAATATCCTCTGGTGAGAAAAGGGCAGGTTCTCTTCACATATTTTCATTTTGCAAGTGACGAGGAACTGACAAAGGCAATGCTTGAATCGGGGGCTACATGTATCGCATATGAGACGGTGGTCGATCGTAATGGAGCGCTTCCGCTGCTTGTGCCTATGAGTGAGGTGGCTGGTCGTATGTCGGTGCAGGAGGGTGCTCGTTTTCTTGAAAAGCCACAGGGAGGCAAGGGTATTTTGCTCGGCGGTGTGCCGGGCGTGAAACCTGCCAAGGTGCTTATACTCGGAGCCGGTGTCGTAGGACGTAATGCCGCTCTTATGGCTGCAGGTCTTGGAGCAGACGTAACTATCACTGATATTTCGCTGCCGACTTTGCGTCATGTGTCGGAAATCATGCCTAAAAATGTGAAGACTCTTTATTCATCCCGCCATAATATAGAACAGGAGTTGCCGACTGTTGATCTTGTGATCGGCTCGGTGCTTGTGCCAGGAGCCAAGGCCCCGAAACTGCTGACTGCCGATATGCTCAAACTGATGCGCCCCGGTACGGTTATTGTTGATGTCGCTGTGGATCAGGGCGGCTGTTTTGAGACGACTCATCCGACAACTCATTCCGAACCGACATATACAGTGGATGGTGTAGTGCATTATGCTGTAGCCAACATACCAGGTGCTGTGCCTTATACCTCGACACTCGCTCTTACCAATGCAACGCTGCCCTATGCGCTGCGCATAGCCGATATGGGCTGGGAGGCTGCCTGCAAGTCTGATGCAGGTCTTGCCAAGGGTGTGAATGTGGTAGAAGGAAAGGTGACATTCGAAGGAGTTGCTGAAGCATGGAATCTGCCATATCACAAGCTTGAAATCTGAAACAGATATTGGTTTGATTAACTCAGTATCGAGAATATCCCGTCGTAGACATTTGGTCAACGGCGGGATATTTGCTTTGAACATGAGGCTGTGAAATTTTTGATGAGCTTGTGTTAATTATGTAAAATCTCAAATATTATTTTATTTTTGTGAAAAACAGGGAAATGAAACGTATTTATTTTTTGGATCTTATAAGGGTGTTTCTTGCAATAATGGTTTTTTGTCATCATTCCGCTATTTCTTTTGGCGCATTAGGAGATTGGTACTATTTATCAAGAGATTCGGTTTCAGGAATAACACAGGTGTTATTATCGGTAAATATGGGTGTTGATCAGGCTTATTTTATGAGTCTGTTCTTTTTTATATCTGCGTATTTTTTGCCTGGAACGATTGATCGTAAAGGTGTCAAATCATTTATGATGGATCGTATAAATCGTCTGGGAATTCCGTTGCTATTATTTTATTTTGTATTGTCTCCATTTTTGGTTTATTGGATTTATGGTTTTTGGGGAAAGCCTGGTTTAGGTCCGATGTGGTTTGTTTTTTCATTATTGTTTTTTGAGCTTGCCTATGTGGTTTATCGCAGTTTTGGCGTTAAACGATTTAAAATGAGGTGTGAAAGGCCTAAAATATTATTTATTATAATATCTCTTGTTATTTTGACAGGACTTTTGGCGTTTGTGGTTCGTTTGTGGTTTCCAATGGGAAAAGAGGTGTTCGGATTGCAAATCGGTTTTTTCCCTTCTTATGTCGTGATGTATTTTTTAGGAATTGTGGCGTATCGTAATCAGTGGCTGGAGCGGCTTAATATTAAGGTCGGATATATGTGTGGTATAGTTGGCTTGCTGATGGCTTTGTCGTTGTTGTATGTTGGAGCTACACAACCTAACTGTATAGATTATTTCTCCGGAGGATTTAATGGTTATGCTTTGTACTATGCGGTGTGGGAATCCATTATGTGCGCATGTGTTTGTTACTTCCTGTTGGCTTTAGGTAAGTTTTATTTCAACACCCCTTCTTCGGTTATTTGCAAGTTGTCCATGCATAGCTATTCGTTTTATATTATCCATCCGTTTTTCATTGTCGGATGTGTTTTTGTAATGGAGTCTTTGCCGTTGTCTCCTTTGATGCGTCTGATACTGGTTTGTATCATAGGAATCCCCTTATGTCTTGCTGTCGCAATCGGAGTCCGTAAATTATTGAGAATTGCCGGTGTTAGGATTTAAATGTTAGGTGTTTTAGAATAGGAGCAGAATTGATATAGGTGTATTTATTCGAAAAAATATAAGTGAAAATGTATTTTGAAATGATGAAAGATATGGTTATCTTTGTGCGCAATAAAATTTCTATATCCGATGTCATTTATTGCCGATAGGGTAAAGATGGATGGTCTCACATTTGACGACGTTCTCCTCATACCCGCTTATTCAGAAGTATTGCCGCGCGACGTGGATTTGCGCACCCGTTTCTCACGTAATATAACTCTCAATGTGCCTTTGGTCTCGGCTGCGATGGACACCGTGACTGAGGCTAAGCTTGCTATAGCCATAGCGCGAGAGGGAGGTATAGGAGTTATTCACAAAAACATGTCGATAGAGGAGCAGGCCCGTCAGGTCCATGCTGTGAAGCGTGCGGAAAACGGTATGATCTATGATCCCGTGACCATACGCCAGGGCAGCAAGGTGCGCGATGCACTTGCCATGATGGAGGAGTATCACATTGGCGGTATTCCTGTTGTGGATGCTGACCGGAAACTTGTGGGTATTGTCACAAACCGTGATTTGAGATTTGAACGTAATCTTGACCGTGCGGTTGACGAGGTGATGACTTCGGAGAACCTTGTGACAACTTCGCAAACGACAAATCTTGAAGAAGCAGCCGATATACTTCAGACTTATAAAATAGAGAAGCTTCCGGTCGTAGACGGAGAAGGCCATCTTATAGGCCTTGTAACTTATAAGGATATAACTAAAGCGAAGGATAAGCCTTATGCATGCAAGGACAAGCTCGGACGTCTGCGTGTGGCAGCCGGAGTGGGTGTGACTGGCGACAGCATGGAGCGGGTAGACGCTCTTGTGGCAGCCGGTGTCGATGCTATTGTAATTGATACGGCGCATGGCCACAGCCGCGGCGTGATAGGTGTGCTTAAGGCTATCAAGGAAAAATATCCAGAGATCGATGTGGTGGTAGGAAATATAGCTACCGGTGATGCCGCACGTTATCTTGTTGAAAATGGCGCCGATGGCGTTAAAGTAGGTATCGGCCCAGGTTCGATATGCACTACTCGCGTTATTGCAGGTGTAGGTGTGCCTCAGTTGTCGGCTGTATATGATGTGGCCAAAGCGCTTGAGGGAACCGGAGTGCCTCTGATCGCTGATGGCGGAATACGTTATTCCGGTGATATTGTCAAGGCTCTCGCTGCGGGCGGCTATTGTGTGATGCTCGGTGGTATGCTTGCAGGTGTAGAGGAGTCGCCCGGTGACACAATAATATACAACGGACGTAAATATAAGGCCTATCGTGGCATGGGCTCGCTCGAAGCAATGGAAAAGGGTTCGAAAGACCGTTATTTTCAGGCAGAGGAGAAGGACAACCGCAAGCTTGTTCCAGAGGGTATAGCTGCCCGTGTTCCATATAAAGGCACACTCTATGAGGTGGTTTATCAGATGCTGGGCGGCCTTCGTGCCGGTATGGGATATTGTGGCGCAAAGGATATCGATGCTTTGCATGAGGCTAAATTTACCCGTATAACCAATGCAGGTGTGGCAGAGAGCCATCCTCATGATGTGGCCATCACATCGGAAGCTCCCAATTATAGTGCGTCGGCACATTGATTACTAAATAAAACAGTGCTCAGGTTATGCTGTTGTCGATGACAGGTTTTGGAAAGAGGGTTGATCTTCTCCCAGGGAAAAAACTGACAGTGGAGATGAAGTCTCTTAATTCCAAGCAGCTTGATCTGTCGGTGAAGCTTCCGGTGGCTTACCGTCATCTCGAACCTAAGGTGAGAGAAGTTGTCGCACGCAGGCTCCAGCGTGGTAAGGTCGACTTGAATGTCTGGATTGAAGCGACCGGTACACAACTCAACCAGCCTCTTTCCACAGATTTCAATGTGGAGGTGCTGAAGGTGCTTAAAAGCCGGATTGAGGAAGTATCGGCGACTCTCGGCATCGGTGCACCGTCCGACTGGTATCAGGTATTTATGCGTTTCCCTGACTCTCTGCACAGTGATTCGGGACTTGCAGAGGCTTCAGAAACGGAAGTGTCGGAACTGATGGAAAGCCTCGGTAAATGCGTTGACTCGCTGATGTGCTATAGAGGTGCGGAGGGTGAGAAACTTGAGAGCTTCTTCGCGCACAGGATAGACCGTATACGGGCTTTGCTGGATGAGGTGCCACGTTGGGAATGCGAGCGTGTGGCCAAGATAAAATCGCGCCTTGAGGAGAATCTTGCAAAACTTCATCAGATAGATTTCGACAAGGGGCGTCTGGAACAAGAGTTGATCTTCTATATTGAAAAGCTCGATATAAATGAAGAAAAGCAGCGTCTGGCACAGCATCTCGACTATTTCATGGAGACTGTAAACGGAAGCAATCCAGGTCAGGGCAAGAAGCTCGGTTTTATAGCCCAGGAAATGGGACGTGAGATAAATACACTCGGGTCAAAGAGCAATCATGCTGAATTGCAGAAGATTGTCGTTCAGATGAAGGATGAGCTCGAGCAGATAAAGGAGCAGGTGCTCAATGTGATGTAAAATTTACAGCCAGATATGCCATGACGGAAGTCCGCAAGGGAAAAGTTATCGTGATTTCGGCACCTTCGGGGTGTGGTAAGTCGACTATTATATCGGCTGTCAGGGAAAAGCCTGGGATGGATCTTCGGTTTTCGGTATCGGCGACCAACAGAGATCCCCGTCCGGGAGAGTCTGATGGCGTAAATTACTACTTCCTTAGCGATGATGAGTTCAGACGCAGGATTGATGCCGGTGACTTTGTGGAATACTGTGAAGTTTATCCTGGTCGATTTTACGGAACATTGAAAAGTGAAGTCGAGCGCACGCGAGACGAAGGACATGATGTGATTCTTGATATCGATGTTGTGGGCGGTGTTAATGTAAAGGAGCTTTTTGGAGACGATGCCATGAGCCTTTTTGTAATGCCGCCATCGGTTGATGAACTTCGTCGCCGTCTGGAACATAGAGGTACCGACAATGCAGAGCGGATAGCCGAGCGTGTAGGGCGCGCAGAATATGAGATGGGTTTTGCCCCACGCTATGACAAAATAGTTGTTAACGACAATCTTGATAAGGCGGTTGAGGAGACAACACGTCTGATCGCTGATTTTACAGGTCGAAAGGCCAAATGATAATTCAGCAAAGAAAATATATGCTTTGTGAACAGGCGCTGGAAACAGCGTCTGTTTTTTATTATGGTCAGCGGAGAGCGCTGTTAATCGTTATCACGGAAGGAGATCATATTTCCGCAACAAACATGGCGTCTTGTATTTGTTGGTAATATAAAAAATAAACAACCCGATTTCTCTGATAGAGAAACCGGGTCGGAATTTTTTAAGACTGTCGCTGTTTTATTTAGTAACGCGGCGTTCTTTGATGCGAGCTTTTTTGCCGGTGAGTTTGCGCAGGTAGTAGAGTTTTGCGCGACGAACTTTACCGTATTTGTTGACAGTTATGCTGTCGATAAACGGAGACTCCAAGGGGAAGATACGCTCAACACCGATGTTATCGGACATTTTGCGAACTGTAAAACGCTTTTTGTCGCCGTCGCCAGAGATGCGGATGACAACACCCTTGTACATCTGGATACGCTCTTTGTTGCCCTCTTTAATGCGATAGGCTACTGTGATTGTGTCGCCAGCGTTGAACTCGGGATGCTTTTTGCCGGTGGCAAAAGCCTCCTCGGCGATTTTGATCAGATCCATTTCAAATTTTATAATCAAAATGTTAATACTACGCGCAACATCCACGGGCTGCTTGTCCCGCCAGCGGTTACGGCTGTTTCGTGGGCGCAAAGGTAGGCAGATGAAATGGCTTTGCCAAATTATTTTTTAATAAAGTGGAGAAAAAGATGGCATTGCAGAGTGTTTTGCGGTGTCTTCGGTGAGAAGTGGTGAAGGTTTTGAATTAAAGCAGGGAAGTGTAGAGAAAAAATCTTAATTTTGTTGTTGGACCGTCATATATCATATACATGTGGCGGAGGTTTTGATTTCGCTCAGATCTGTTCCTGGCAGGTTTTGACGAAATGTATGGAATAAGATCTTAAACGTTATATAAAAAGCTTGAAACTAATCATCATGAAAAAAAAGCTTGCAATTGCAGCTGTTGTCGGAATGTCTATGATGTCGACAATCAGTTGTACGTCGTCAACTTCGAGCGAGGCCGGAAAGCGCGTGGATGCGCTTGACGATTCTTTGTGGGAAAAATCGGAATGGATTTCGGTTGTGGATGCACCGGTTATTACCGGCAGCATAACATGGGAAAACGAACGTGCCGCCGATGGATGCAGTTGGTTTGTCTCGGAAGTTAAAAATGAGAAAGAGGTGGCTTCGGCCCGATGGATGACAACCGGACTGGGTGTATATGATATATATGTTAACGGAACGCTTGTGGGCGATGAATTCCTTAAGCCGGGCTTCACGCATTATGCAAAGACACGGCGTTCATTCACCTACGATGTCACTGATCTTATTTCAAAGAAGGCAGATGCAGAGAATTTATTTTCGGCTGAGGTGACTCCCGGCTGGTGGGCAGACAAGATCATCACTCCCGGCGGACATGATGGAATGTTAGGAAAGAAGGTTGCTTTCAGAAGTGTACTGGAACTTACATATTCAGATGGGAGCAAGGAGTATTTCGGTACAAATACCGAAGATTGGAAAGCCGGTATCGCAGGGCCTGTCAAACACGCTGCTATATTTGATGGAGAGGAATATGATGCCCGTGAATTGCCGGGATATGCTGTGGCAGACGTACTTGGAACACCAGAGGTGAACACGGAGTTTTCCGGAGAGATCCTTCCATCGGAGGGTGCGGAGATATATCTGCGTGAGGATCTTGCTCTGGAGCCTAAGCAGGCTTATACATGGAGCGGAGTTACCGGAGACAACGAGGATGCATTTGGCAAAGTTGTTGTTACAAAGGAACATGCTGCGGGAGAAGATATAGTGCTTAAACCTGGCGAGACTCTTGTTGTGGATTTCGGTCAGAATAGTGCGGCCGTGCCGGAATTTGAATTCAGCGCCAAAGCGGGCACACAGCTGACATGTCTGCCTGGAGAGCTGCTCAATGACGGTAATGGGGCTAAAAGCCGAGGCATGGATGGGCCTGAAGGAAGTGTGCATCGTCTGAATCTGCGCATTCCGGATAAGGGCATGATACTTAAATACACGTTTGGAGACAATCAGGATTTTGTAACTTACAGTCCTCGCCGCACATTCTATGGCTATCGTTACGTTTCGATCATGGCTGACGACGAGGTTTGCATTCGGTCAATCAAGTCTATTCCGGTTACATCGATCAAAAAGGATATGGAAACCGGCGTGATCACCACCGGTAATGAAATGGTAAATAAGCTGATTTCAAATACTCTTTGGGGGCAGCGGTCGAATTATCTGTCAGTTCCTACTGATTGCCCGCAACGCAACGAGCGTCTTGGCTGGACTGCCGACACACAGGTGTTTACTGAAACCGGAACGTTCTTTGCCAACACAAGCGATTTTTTCCATAAATGGATGCGTGACATGCGCGACACACAGTCGGAGACAGGTGGTTTCCCTGGTGTTGCTCCAGTGGCTCAGTACGGTGCCGCGTCAACCGATATGATGCGTCTTGGTTGGGCCGATGCCGGAGTCATTGTTCCGTGGGTTGTGTGGAAGCAGTTTGGTGATACTGAAATCATCGATGAGAACTGGGATGCAATGGAGAAATTTGTCGGTCACATAAACGAGACAAAGTACAATCACCATGCACTCAAGAATGAAAATGGCGATTATCAATGGGCAGACTGGCTTAGCTATGAACCTATAGAAAGCTGTGGAGGAGGAATTTACAATGAGGGTAAGCCTGGCATTCGTCCTGAAGCTTATGATTATTGGAATTATCTTGGTGCAAGCTACTGGCTTATCGATGCCGGAATGATGCGTGACATGGCAAAAGCAACCGGCCGTGATGCTGCGAAGTATGAGGCTATGGAGGCAGAAGCAAGAGCTTATCTGAAGGATAATTTCCTGAATGAAAAAGGTGAGTTCAAGAATGAGATTCTGAATACGATGCAGACTCCTGCTCTTTTTGCCCTTAAAAACAATATTGTCGACGGAGATGCGAAGGATAAGATGATCGAGCGTCTTCGCAATAATTTTGCCGAGCATGGCAATTGTCTTCAGACGGGATTCCTCGGTACATCGATCCTGATGCCGACTTTGACGGAGAATGGAATGAGCGACATAGCCTATGAGCTTCTTTTCCAGCGAAAGAATCCGAGCTGGCTTTATTCGATAGATAATGGCGCGACTACGATATGGGAACGCTGGAACAGCTATATGATAGAGCATGGAATGGGGCCGCGCGGCATGAACAGCTTTAACCACTATGCTTATGGTTGTGTGTGCGAGTGGATGTGGGAGACCATGGCCGGAATTGCGTCAGATCCAGCCCAACCCGGTTTCAAGCATATTGTCATGAAGCCTGTGCCTGATCCACGGCTTGGTTTTGTGAAGGCATCCTATCAGTCGGCCGCCGGTCCGATCACAAGTGAATGGAGGTATGAGGGAGACCAGTGGATATGGGAGTTCTCGATTCCTCAAGGAGCTACAGCTTCGGTCGTTGTTCCAGGAGAGACGGACGCTAAGGAGTATGGCCCCGGTTCTCATAAGGTTGTGAAACAGGTGTAAAGCATATACATATACTTTAGATAGATTATATACGAGGTAATGAATCGGCCGTATCGAAAATGCGATACGGCCGATGCTCTATGAGGGGGATTGAGTCATAAAATGTATTTTATTTACGATAATCTTTGTGCATGTCGCATTTAGTTGATAATTTTGCATCAATCAAATAAATCATACAATATAATGTAATCAACGACTTGTCTTAATCCTTGAAATAGGTGATGGCTCCGGGACTGGTGTATAAACAGCCCCGGGGGAGTGTATTTCATCAGAGTATTAAACAAAAGTCGTTTTTACATTATTTTACAATGAATATTGTTGTAAACAATTTGTCGTATGTTCTGCCGGACGGCATATCTGTTTTTAGCAACATCAGTTTTGCAATTTTTTCGAGGTCTAAATGTGCTCTTGTTGGAGCTAACGGTTGCGGCAAATCTTCGTTGCTGAATATACTTGCAGGTCAAATAAAGCCTACTGAGGGAGAGATGTCGTTTGGTGATATCCCTTATCTCGTACCGCAGCATTACGGGCAGTTCAACCACATGACTGTCGGTGAGGTTCTGGGCGTAAGCGATAAGATTGAAGCTTTGCAAGCGATTCTGTCCGGTGACTCATCGGAAAGCAGTTTTGATATTCTTAGAGACGACTGGTCGATTGAAGATCGTGTGCGTGTGGCTCTTGATTCATGGGGATTGTATGATGTGCGATGTGATTTCCAGTTTAAGGGACTAAGTGGTGGAGAAAAAACAAAAGTTTTTCTTGCCGGAATTATGCTGCATAATCCACGAATCGTACTTATGGACGAGCCAACAAATCATCTTGACGATGATTCGCGGGGTGTCTTGTATGAGTTCATGGATAATTTTAACGGCACGATGCTTGTTGTCAGTCATGATGTGATGCTGCTGAACCGATTTTCGAAAATTTACGAATTGTCGGAAAAAGGAATGCGCATGTATCCTATGCGATTTGATGAGTATCGTGAATCTGTCGCAGCTGAAAATATCTCGTTGGCCGAACATGTGGATTGTTTGAGAAAAGAACTGAGAAAGCAGAAACTGATTGCGCGGGAGACGGCAGAACGACAACAACGGCAGAATTCCAGAGGGCGGAGTCACAGTGAGAAAAAATGTGTGGCCAGAATATCTATGGGCAATTTGAAAAATCAGGCAGAAAAATCGACTGCTAAAAGTGCCTATATTCAGTGTAATAAGATTGATAGCCTGACAGAAAGGATTGCGGATGCCTCATCGCGGATAAATGATGTAGGCCGTATGGCGGTGGATTTTTCTTCTCCGGATGTTCATGTCGGAAAAATTATGATAGAGGCACATGGCATTGATTTCGCATATCCCGGCGAAAACGGCCTTTGGGAAAAAAGGCTTGATTTTATTATACGTAGCGGAGACAGAATTTGTGTGACAGGGCGCAATGGTTCCGGTAAGAGCACTCTCATGAAAATAATAAAAGGAGAGCTGGCACCTACAATAGGAAGTGTCTATCGCGCCGATAATCTGAGATGTGTTTATCTGGATCAGGAATATTCTCTTATTGATAATAATATTACCATATCGGAACAGATACAGAATTTTAACCGGCATTCACTTCCTGAGCATGAGCTGAATATCCGTCTTAACCGCTTTCTGTTTTCTGAATCGTCATGGAATAAGCCATGTGCGGTGCTCAGCGGTGGTGAAAAAATGCGGTTGTCATTATGCTGTCTTATGGTTGCCGATGACACACCGGATATGATAATTGCCGATGAACCCACCAATAATCTTGATTTATATAACATCGAAGTTCTGTCAAGTGTGCTCAGGATGTATTCAGGCACACTGATTGTAATCAGCCATGATGTTGTATTTTCAAATCGGCTTATGCTATCACAAAAGATAATTCTTTAGGAAATGTTTACAAGAAAAAAGCGTTGTCGGTAAACTCTGCATTTGATTTCCGGTTCAGCGCAGGCGGTATATTGAGATAAAAAGTTGGAAAAAAAATAATAAGATTTGAATTAATCGAATAGAATTTCTAATTTTGCAGGGTTTTTCAGCACAAACGGACTTCAGAAATGGGAAAATTTACAGAATTCAAGCTGCCCTTGAAGAGTTTGCCGGTTGGTACGCATCACATGCAGTATCACCTGGACAAGCATTTTTTTGCCAATATGGAGAGTCAGGATGTGCGGGATGCCGATATTGATGTGTCTTTGACCCTCACCCACCGCAACGACCTCTATGACCTGACGTTTACGCTGACGGGAAAAGTGATTGTGTTGTGTGACCGCTGTCTTGACGAGATGGAGATCCCGATCTCGACAGATTACCACGTTGTCGTGCGTTTCGGTGAGACTTACAACGACACCAGCGATGAGGTTCTGGAAATTCCGGAGAGTGAAAACTACCTCAATGTCGCTTATATGCTCAACGATACCGTTGCGCTTGCAATACCTATCAAGCACGTTCATCCGCTTGGCAAGTGCAACCGCACTATGAGCGCTTTACTGAAGAAACACCGTGGAGGCCGTCCTGCCATTGTCGGAGATGATGATATTGAAGACTTTGGCGATGAGACTCTGGGAGATAGCATAGATATGGACGGACAGAGTGACAGCGCCATGCAGGCGACTGACCCGAGGTGGGATAAGCTGAGGGAGCTTGGTAATCTTGATGACTGAGCCGGACTCTGCCGAATAAAAGAATAAAAAGACCTGCCTGCAGGCCGGAAAAGAATAACAATAAATAAGAGATAAAGAACCGATGGCACATCCTAAACGCAAACAATCGAAGACGCGCACTGCGAAGCGCCGTACTCACGACAAGGCTCAGATGCCTACAATCGCACTTTGCCCGAACTGCGGCTCGTGGCACATATATCACACAATCTGTGGCGAATGCGGTTATTACCGTGGCCGTCAGGTGATTGAAAAGAACGCTGCTGTCTAAGTAACAGCATAAATCATGCGATGATGTCATCTGTCGGTTGAACAGACCGCATGAGTACACCGATGCCATGACACATGACATTCGTCGCAGACAAGCAAAACAACCAACGGAAACCGGGCCGGAACAAGAAGCGGTCGGGCTTCCGCTGCCTTTGTCAATCAGTATTAATACTACTATAGTCAAAATACTTCAGCCATGCTCAATGCACGCATATCAGGCATAGCCTCATATCTGCCGGACGACATTCTCGACAATGAGATGTTGTCGAAGATGGTAGATACCAACGACGAGTGGATCACAACCCGTGTAGGTATCAAAGAACGCCGTATCCTGAAAAAAGAGAATACCGGCTCGTCGTATCTCGGCATCAAGGCTGTTGAAAAACTGCTTGAGTCGACAGGAACGAAACCTGAAGAGGTCGAGTTGGTAATCTGCGCAACTTCAAATCCTGATTACCGTTTCCCGTCAACAGCATCGGTCATTGCCCACGGTTGTGGACTGAGTGGTGCCTATGCCTATGATATTCAGGCTGCATGTGCCGGTTTTATTGTGGCTCTTGAAGATGCCGCCGCATACGTGAAGTCAGGGTTGCGGAAGAAGGTTGTGGTTGTCGCAGCCGAAAAAATGTCGTCGATGGTCAACTATAAGGACCGTTCGACATGCGCGCTTTTTGGTGATGGAGCCGGTGCTGTGCTGGTTGAGCCGACCGAGGAACCTGTAGGTGTAATCGATGCAGTCTTTCATGTAGACGGTACCGGTCTCGAGCATCTTTACATGCGTGCCGGTGGCTCTGTTCATCCTGCCTGTCAGGAGACGCTTGATGCCGGGGACCATTATCTTTTCCAGGATGGCCGGCATGTCTACAAGCATGCCGTGACCGATATGCTCACTTCTTCGCTTTCGATCATGGAGCGTAACGGTCTTTCAGTCGAAGATATCAACTGGCTGGTGCCACATCAGGCTAATCTGCGCATTATCGAGGCTGTTTCGTCGCGCGCCGGCGTTCCCTCGGAAAAAGTGCTTGTCAATATCGAACATACCGGTAACACGAGCGCCGCTTCGATACCTTTGTGTCTCGACGAGTACAAAGGTCGTCTGAAGAAGGGTGACAAGATCATTCTTACGGCTTTCGGTGCGGGATTCACATGGGGTGCAATGTACCTCATCTGGGATCTTTGACGGTCTGTTTTCGCAAGAGTTAACAAAAAGTAGCATCCAAGGGGGTGCTATTTTTTGTTATTTATTCGATAGGTATATACCATTAAGATGGAAAAACAACAGTCAAAGACCATGAATGAAAATAAAAATGTGAATTCTGCAGAAGAGACCGGCGCAGAGATCAAAAGCATAGATGAGATTCTCGGAGGGATGACATCGCCAAATGTGAAGGAAGGGCATAAGGCAGGTTTTGTCAATATTGTCGGAAATCCCAATGTGGGAAAGTCAACGTTGATGAACGATCTGGTAGGCGAGCGTGTGAGCATTATCACGTCGAAGGCTCAGACAACCCGTCACCGTATAATGGGCATAGTCAACACTCCGGCTTATCAGATTGTCTTTTCTGATACACCGGGGGTGCTTAAGCCGAAATATAAGCTGCAGGAATCAATGCTTGAGTTTTCGGAAGGCGCACTGACCGACGCTGATGTGCTGCTTTATGTGACAGATGTGGTGGAGGACCCGACGAAGAATGCCGATTTTCTTGCGCGTGTCGCAAAAGAAGATGTACCGGTGCTTCTGGTTATAAACAAGATAGACCTTTTAAAGGGGCAGGATGATCTGATAGCCATAGTCGACCGGTGGAAGGCTCTGCTTCCCAAGGCTGAGATATTTCCTACTTCGGCTTTGGAGAGGTTCAATACGTCCAACCTGATGAAGCGTATTGTGGAGCTCCTGCCGGTTTCGGCACCGTATTTCGGAAAGGATGCTCTGACAGACAAGCCGGCACGGTTTTTTGTAACGGAGATAATCAGGGAGAAAATCCTGTTGAATTATGATAAGGAGGTGCCTTATTCAACAGAGGTTATTGTCGAGAAATTTGAAGAGAAGCCTGGGTCAATCCATATCATGGCGGTGGTGTATGTGGAGCGAGACAGCCAGAAGGGCATTCTTATAGGCAAAGGCGGCAGTATGCTCAAGAGAGTGGGCATGGAGTCGCGCAAGGATATCGAGACTTTCTTTGGCAAGAGGGTGTTTCTTGAATTGTTTGTCAAGGTAGAGCCTAACTGGCGAAACAGGGAGAATAAGCTCAAGGCTTTTGGCTATGTTGAGTGAGGTTTGTGAAAATTTGCTTAACTTAGCAAAAAATATAATCCAATGGGACAGCTTGTAGCAATAGTAGGCCGACCGAACGTGGGTAAGTCCACCCTGTTCAACCGCCTCACACAATCGAGGACGGCTATAGTGGACGAGACTGCCGGAACGACGCGCGACCGCCAATATGGCAAGGTCGATTGGAATGGAAAGGAATTTTCCATTGTCGACACCGGTGGCTGGGTGGTGAATTCTGAAGATATATTTGAGGGAGAGATCAACAAGCAGGTTGCTCTTGCTATCGAGCAGGCTGATGAAATCTTGTTTGTGGTCGATGCCATGAACGGAGTGACCGACCTTGACGACCACGTTGCAGAGATACTCAGGAAGTCTTCTAAGCCGGTGCTTCTTGTCGCCAATAAAGTCGACAGCAACGAGTGGGTGTATAACGTTCCTGAATTCTATAGCCTCGGACTCGGGGAGCCATGGCCAGTGTCGGCAGTAAACGGTTACGGCACCGGAGACCTTCTTGATGAAGTCGTACATAAGCTGCCGGAGAGGAACGAAGATGAGGAGGCTGCGCTCGAGGATATCCCCAAGTTTGCGATAGTGGGTCGCCCTAATGCCGGCAAATCATCGATAATCAACGCATTTATCGGAGAGGAGCGCAATATCGTCACAGATATCGCCGGTACTACCCGCGACAGCATCTATACCCGTTACAATAAATACGGATTTGATTTTTATCTTGTAGACACTGCCGGCATACGCAAGAAAGCAAAGGTTAACGAGGATATCGAATATTATTCGGTGATACGCTCCATACGTGCCATCGAGGCATCGGATGTGTGCATACTGATGATTGACGCTACCCGTGGCATAGAAGCTCAGGACTGTAATATCTTCTCTCTTATACAGAGAAACAAGAAGGGGCTTGTGGTGTGTGTGAACAAATGGGATCTTGTCAAGGATAAATCACAGGTTGCCATCAAGCATTTTGAGGATGCGATAAGAAACAAGTTCGCTCCCTTTATGGATTTTCCGATTATTTTCGGTTCTGCCCTTACCAAGCAGCGAATCTACAAAGTGCTTGAGACGGCGGTCGATGTTTATAAGAACCGTCGTCGCGAGGTGCCTACTCATCAGCTTAACACTGTGCTTCATGAGGACATTGCCGCATATCCGCCTCCAGCCAACAAGGGAAAGTACATAAAGATAAAGTACATCACGATGCTCAAAGGATCGCGTATCCCGACATTTATCTTCTTCTGTAATCTGCCGCAGTGGGTGAAAGAGCCTTATCGACGTTATCTTGAAAATAAGATACGTTCTCATTGGGATTTCCATGGGACGCCTATAAACCTGTTCATGCGCGAGAAATGATAAAAGCGGCTCTTGTCGACATGGACGGTACGCTCTATGATTCGATGCCGTTTCATTCAAAGGCCTGGCATAGGCTTATGAATGAAATCGGTATTGAAGCTCCAGAGGATGAATTTTATCTCGATGAGGGCATGACGGGGGCCGCTACTGTCAACAAGCTTGCCATGAAAGCATGGAACAAGTGTTTCAGCAAGGAAGAGTGTGATGCTCTATATGCCCGAAAGGCTGCATATTTCCGGGAACTTGGAGCTCCCGGGCTTATGCCTGGAGCCGACAGGGTTATTGCCGGTCTTATGAGGCGTGGCATTGTATGCGTACTTGTGACTGGATCGGGACAAAATTCACTTCTTTGCCGTCTTGACAGTGATTTCCCCGATGCATTTCCTCAATGCCGCCGGGTGACAGCGAGAGATGTATCCAACGGAAAGCCTCATCCGGAGCCTTTTTTGCGCGGAGCTGCTTTGGCGGGAGTCAGGCCGGAGGAGTGTATCGCGATAGATAATGCCCCTCTTGGTGTAGAGTCGGCTTCAAGGGCCGGGACAGTGGCTATAGGCGTGTGTACGGGACCGATACCGGCCTATGTGCTTGAAAAAGCAGGTGCCAGCATAGTTTACGGGTCAATGGATGAACTTGCCGATGGTCTTGACGTTTTACTGGATTCATTAACGATGTTGTAAACAACTCTGATGCTATGGAGAATAATGTCGTATTCACGAACTGTGTGGCAGAGGCTATCGACAGGATCGCCGAGACGATAAAGCCGACTAAAACTTTTGTGGTTGTAGATGAGAACACAATGTCGGCCGCACTTCCTGTTGTCAGTCATGACAGTGCTACCATCAAAGATGCTTTTGTGATAATGGTGAAGCCTGGCGACGAGAATAAAAATCTTGAGTCGTTAAGCTATATATGGCAGCAGCTTGGAGATGCAGGTGCTACGCGTCATTCCATGCTTGTGAATCTTGGAGGGGGCGTTGTGACCGATATGGGGGCTTTTGCCGCAGCGACATTCAAACGTGGAATCCGCTTTGTGAATGTGCCTACGACGCTTCTCGCAGCAGTAGATGCATCGGTGGGAGGAAAGACAGGCATCAATTTCAATGGCCTTAAAAACGAGATAGGCGCTTTTAAGAATGCCGATCAGGTAATTGTCTCATCAATATTTTTCAACACACTCTCGGCTACCGAGATGCGTTCGGGATATGGAGAGATGCTGAAACATGCGCTGATCAAGGGTCCGGACATGCTCAATGACCTTATGAGGCAGGATGTTCTGGAAGTGGGGAGCGAACGGATGCTCGACCTTCTTAAGGAGAATGTGGGCGTCAAGCAGGATATTGTGTTTCAGGATCCTACGGAGAAGGGGCTTAGAAAGGCTCTGAATCTCGGACACACGACAGGACATGCGTTTGAGTCACTTGCACTGAAGCGTAACTCTCCTATACCTCATGGTTACGCCGTTGCCTATGGTCTGGTCGTGGAGTTGATTCTGTCGGTTATGCAAAAGGGATTTCCTGCAGAGACGATGCGCCGGATTGCAGGTTATATCTATGAGAATTACCGTGCATTTGCCATCACATGCAATGACTATGATGAACTGATAGGTTTCATGAAGCATGACAAGAAGAATGTGGATGCATCGGAAATAAATTTCACACTGCTACATGACGTGGGAGTACTTGCACTTGACAGTACCGCAAGTGTCAAGGAGATAGAGGCCGCTCTTGATATATACCGTGATGTGATGCATCTCGACTAAAACATAAAACATGATGATTCTCCGGAGTGGTCATTTATGACATTCCGGAGATTTTTGTTTTGTTATCTTTGTGGTATGAATCTCAACAGGCAGATATTGTCTCTGGCGTTGCCGGCAATAGTGAGCAATGTGACAGTGCCGTTGCTCGGACTTAGTGATACGGCGATATCGGGTCACTTGGGCTCAGCAGTGTTTATAGCTGCAATCTCTGTAGGTTCGCTTATGATGAGCCAGATGACAGGAGTGCTTGTTTTTCTTAGAATGGGTACTACCGGCCTCACGGCGGTAGCTTATGGCAAAAAGGATGAGAAGGGAATAGGTGAGATTTTCTCTTGTTCGCTGATGATAGCGTTTCTTCTTGGAATTTTACTGGTGCTTTTCCAGAAACCGATGCTTGTGTTACTGATGCATATTATCGGTCCTGACGCGGAGGTTAGGTCTTTGGCATCGGATTATTTCAGGATATGTGTTTCGGGAACTCCCGCGTTGCTTGGCACTATGGCAATATCGGGCTGGTTTATAGGTATGCAGTCGACATTCTGGCCTATGATTATCTCGGTGACTGTGAATATTATAAATATACTCACAAGTTTTTTGCTGGTTTTTACTTTTGGCATAGGCTTCAAAGGCGTCGCTTATGGCACACTTGTGGCGAATTGTATCGGGTTGGTTCTTGCTTTCGTGTTTGCTTTGCGCATGGCTCCGGCCGGCACTCTGTGGTGTGGCTGGCATTCATTGTTCAGATTTGAATTATTGCGGCGTTTTTTCTCTGTAAATTCAAATATTTTTCTCAGATCGTTGTGTGTCATGTCGGTAACGATTGCAGTGAGTGCGTTTGGAGCACGACTCGGTTCGCTTACTCTGGCCACTAATGCTGTCATAGTGCAGTTCTTTATCTTTTTTTCGTATTTCATGGATGGTTTCGCATTTACAGGAGAAGCTCTTTGTGGCCGTAATTTCGGAGCCGGAGACCGCAACGGTCTTAATACTACGGTCAGGTATCTGCTATGGTGGTCGGCTGGTATCGCATTGGTGTTTACATTGCTTTACTCATCGGGATGGCAATGGGTGACCTGTTTGCTCACTGATGATATGGTAGTAAGGGAGTCTGTGTCGCAAAACCATATCTGGATACAATTGATACCGCTGTTTACGGTTCTGGCTTTTATCTATGACGGTTTTTTTATAGGCATTACATTTACGCGGCCTATGCTTATCGCTACATCGGTTGCTGTCGGGGTGTTTTTTATCGTTACATTGCCGTATCTTGACGGCAATGGAGGCGTGTCGTCAGCT
This sequence comes from uncultured Muribaculaceae bacterium, assembly GCA_910578395.1. Classification (GTDB taxonomy): domain Bacteria; phylum Bacteroidota; class Bacteroidia; order Bacteroidales; family Muribaculaceae; genus JAFLTL01. Next base: position 77,393 of record CAJTPZ010000005.1, read on the forward strand.
TTCAGCAACAATATTATATGGGGCGCATTTCTTGGTTATCTTTTTGTGCGGGGTGTGATATTGGCAGTGATATGGCATGGCAGGGTCATCCGAATCAACTCTTTATGAAAGAGGCCATGCAACAGTATGTAATTATTAAGATTGCCGGGATGGATTGCCGGAATTACGAAATTTGAGGAGTTATCAGAAATCAGACCGGATAATGAAGTTATATTTTAAATGCAGATATTAGAAATTTTTAATATTTTTGTGTGATAACATTGACAACCATTAAATCCAGATGGCAGTCAGTGGTGTTTAATAAAAAAATAAAAAGGCAGATGGGAAAGCCTCTACATATAAAAAGAGGGCTGAATCTGAATTTATCGGGTGAGGCTCAGCGTCCGGTCAGTATCGTCGGTGTTCCGGTGGTCAGGCCTGAAACAGTGGCTCTGATTCCAGATGATTTCATCGGGATGACTCCGAAGATGGACGTAAGAGAAGGCATACATGTCGAGTGTGGCGAAGTCTTATGGCATGACAAGTCATACGATGATATAAAGGTTGTGTCTCCTGTTTCGGGCATAGTAAAAGCTGTGGTCAGGGGAGAGCGACGTAAAGTGCTGGCGGTGGAAATCACTCCGGACAATAACGTATCGACCACGTCTACGGCAAGTAGTGTGCCAGAAGGCGCCGATGCGATAAAGAGCGCTCTTATGGCTCAGGGTGTGTGGGCGCAGATGCGGCAATTGCCGTTTGATATTGTGCCCATGCCGACATCGGTGCCGCGCGATATATTTGTGACATTGTGGGATGCCGCCCCACTCGCTCCTGATATGTCGCTTGCATTGGAGGGCAACGAGGTATTGCTTGAAAAAGGGGTTTCGACATTGAAAGTGCTGACAAACGGCAATGTTTATGTCGGACGTGCTCCGGGCAGTGGAGTCAAGGATATTCCAGGCGCATATATGGTTGACGTGGATGGCGGATTTCCCGCTTCGTTGCCTTCTGTCCTGGCCGCTAACATAAGACCTGTCAACAAGGGGGAGACCGTGTGGACGCTTGATGCGATGACTTTGATGCGGATCGGCCAGGTAGCGGCAGGAAAGGGTGTGAACTGGACGGCACCTGTGGCTGTGACAGGAAGCGAGGTTAATAAGCCGTGTTACGTGACGGCTCCGGCAGGGGCCTCGATGAAGTCGCTTCTTGCCGAAAGTGTTAAGAATTCAGGGCATGAACGTGTGATCTCCGGTAATGTTCTTACCGGAATTAATGTAGGATTAGACGGTTATCTGCGGTATCCTTATACACAGGTGACCGTAATTCCGGAGGGAGATGATGTGAGCGAGTTTATGGGATGGGCGTCGATCATGCCCGACAAGATGAGTGAAAGCAGGTCTTTTCCTGGACATTTTCTGAAAAGGCGTCGTTTTTCGCCTGACGCACGCCTCAACGGCGGTCGTCGCGCAATGATATTGTCGGGGCAGTATGACAATTATATACCGATGGATATAATGGCGGAGTATCTTGTAAAAGCTATACTTGCGCGAGATATAGACAGAATGGAGGCTTTGGGTATCTATGAAGTAACACCAGCTGATTTCGCTGCAGCGGAGTATGCTGACGCCTCGAAGCTCGAACTACAGAAAATAGTGAGGGAAGGACTTGATTTTCTGCGTCATGAAACTTTTTAATACATTTCAGGCTCTAAAATAAAGAACTGAGGATGAAAGCACTGAAAAAACTGATGGACCGTCTGCGCCCCAGATTTGAGAAGGGTGGCGGACTACATGCCTTAAAGTCGGTCTACGATGGCATGGACACGTTCCTTTTCACACCGTCGGAGACTTCGAAGTCGGGTGTGCACATTCATGATAATATAGACTCTAAACGGGTCATGATCATAGTTGTGCTGTCACTGGTGCCTTGTATGCTTTTCGGAATGTACAATACCGGTTATCAGCACTGGCTTGCTTGCGGCGCTATGGAGTTCCCGTTTCTGGATCTGATGCTTTATGGATTCCTGGCGGTCCTGCCACGTATTGTGGTCGCCTATATGGTAGGACTCGGGATTGAGTTTTTTGTCGCACAGTTGCGCGGCGAGGAGATACAGGAGGGTTTTCTTGTGACAGGCTTTCTTATCCCGCTTATCTGCCCTGTGGAAACTCCGCTTTGGATGATTGCTGTGGCTACGGCTTTTTCGGTGATCTTTGTCAAGGAGGTATTCGGCGGTACGGGGTACAACGTGTTCAATGTCGCACTCGTGACGCGCGCTTTCCTGTTTTTTGCTTATCCGTCGCAGATGAGCGGCGACAATGTGTTTGTATCCACAAAGTCGATACTCGGGTTTGGCGGAAATGCTCCCGACGGCTTTACCGGCGCGACTCCTCTGGGGCAGATCGCTACGGCAGATGTGACGTCGGGAGGCAGTGTGATGCCTCTTGGACTTGACGGCACACCTATCGACTCATGGCAGAGCTTCATAGGGCTTATTCCCGGATCGTTCGGCGAGACATCGACTCTCTGCGTGCTTATAGGCGCGGTCATACTTCTCGCCACGGGTATAGCAAGCTGGAAAATAATCGTGTCGGCAGTTGCCGGCGGCCTGGCGATGGGAGCAATCGCACATGCGTGTGCCTCGCCTTTATATCCGATGAGTTTTGTCGATCCGTTTGACCAACTGATGCTTGGCGGATTTGCATTCGCGGTAGTTTTTATGGCGACTGATCCGGTGACAGCAGCCCGCACAGAGGCAGGCAAGTGGATCTATGGATTTCTGGTGGGGGCGGTCGCCATTCTCATACGCACCTACAATAATGGATATCCTGAAGGCGCCATGCTTGCGGTGCTTCTGATGAACGCACTGGCTCCGCTTATCGATTATTGTGTGGTCGAGGCCAATGTGGCCCGTCGCCGTCGCAGAACAAAGATGTTGACCGACTAATCTACCGAGACAATGAACAAGCAAAGCAGTATATACACCATTGTTTATATCATAGTACTGGCAGGAGTAGTCGGCGCTGTGCTTGCAATGACTTCGATGGGACTTCGTGAACGGCAACAGGCGAATATCGATGCCGATAAGATGCGACAGATACTGTCGGCTATAAGGGTGGTGCCTGACAAAGGCATGATTGCGACGGATTTCAACAAATTTGTGGTGTCACAGCTGGTTGTGAATGAAAAAGGGGACAGTATCGGTAACGACGCTTTCGGTATCGATATGGCGAGTGAGTCTAAAGTGGCTGCCTCTGAGCGGCGTCTTCCTGTATATGTGTGTGATGTGGACGGAGGCCGGAAATATGTTGTGCCGGTCTATGGGGCCGGTCTATGGGGGCCGATATGGGGTTATGTATCACTTGATGCCGACGGGTCGACAATCTATGGCGCTTATTTCGCTCATGAGGGTGAAACTCCCGGACTTGGCGCCGAGATTGAAAAACCGGTATTCAGTGACCAGTTCAGAGGGAAGGTGTTGTTGAAAAATGGAAAGTTCCTTCCTGTGAATGTCTTGAAAAAAGGAGTGAAACCTAAAGCAGGCGAGGACTATGTTGACGCAGTTTCGGGTGGAACTATCACAAGCAAAGGTGTCGCTTCGATGCTTGATGACGGATTGGTTCCTTATAAGGCTTATCTTCAGTCGTTAACAGGAAAATAATAAGAGTCATGGCTGAAAAAATAAACAACAGAACGGTATTCTTCAATCCTTTTGCCAAGGATAATCCGGTGGTCGTTCAGGTGCTTGGCATCTGCTCGGTACTTGCCGTAACGGCCAAACTTGAACCGGCTATGGTCATGGGGCTGTCGGTGACGGTGGTTCTTGCGTTTTCCAATGTGATAATATCGTTTATTCGCAAGACTATTCCGGTGAATATACGTATTATCGTGCAGCTTGTGGTGGTCGCCGGACTTGTGGTGATCGTCAATGAGACGCTTAAAGCGTTTGCCTATGATGTGTCGAAGCAACTTTCGGTGTTTATCGGGCTGATTATCACCAACTGCATACTGATGGGGCGCCTTGAGGCATTTGCGATGGCCAATAAGCCGTGGCCTTCGTTTCTCGATGGTGTCGGCAATGGAATCGGTTACACGATAGTGCTTGCTATCACCGGCTTTGTGCGCGAACTTTTAGGCAGTGGCACGCTTTGGGGATTTCAAGTCGTGCCGACGTCTTGGTATGAGGCCGGTTATGTCAATAATGGGCTGATGATTCTTCCTCCTATGGCTCTGATTGTTGTGGCATGCATTATCTGGGTGCAGCGCCATTTCAATCCTGATATGCAAGAGAAATGAACTGAAAGAGAGTAAGCTGATATATGGAAAATTTTAATATTTTCATACAGTCGATATTTGTCGACAACATGATATTTGCCTACTTCCTGGGCATGTGTTCATTTCTTGCTGTCTCCAAGAATGTGAAGACGGCATTCGGTCTTGGTGTCGCCGTGACTTTCATGCTGGTGGTGACGCTTCCGGTCAACTATCTGCTCAACACGTATGTGCTCAGGCCGGGGGCCCTTGTGTGGCTCGGCCCGGATATGGCGGATGTCGACCTGTCGTTTCTATCGTTGATAATGTTTATTGCCGTAATAGCGTCGATGACCCAGCTTGTGGAGATGGCTGTAGAAAAGTTCGCTCCGTCGCTTTATGCGTCTCTCGGTATTTTCCTGCCTCTTATTGCTGTGAACTGTGCGATACTCGGCGGATCGCTTTTTATGCAGCAGCGTGGATTTGCGTCGGTAGGCACGGCGGTGTGTGCCGGCGGTGGCTGGGGACTTGGCTGGGGACTTGCGATTACTGCAGTCGCGGCGATAAGGGAGCGTCTTGCAACTTACTCGAGGATTCCGGCCCCGCTTCGCGGCATAGGCATTACATTTATTGTTACCGCACTGATGGGTATCGCATTTATGAGTTTCCTTGGAATAAAGATATAAACGATGACACAGGCTACTGTAGTTTTGGATGTACTGTCGTTGACAGTGTGGGCGGCCGTCGGCATATTTCTTGCCGTGACGATCGCATTGGTGCTTATACTGCTTATCGCCAAGAAGTATCTTGTGTCGTCGGGTAAGGTGAAGATCACTATCAACTCCGATACTGAGATCGAGGTGGAGTCGGGCGCGTCGATTTTGTCGTCGCTCGCCGCCGAGAATGTTTTTCTTTCTTCGGCATGTGGAGGAAAAGGCAGTTGCGGTCAATGCAGAGTGCAGGTCTATAGTGGCGGCGGGGAGATTCTGCCTACCGAGACCGTGCATTTCAGCCGTAAGGAGATCAAGGACCACTGGCGTCTGGGATGCCAGGTGAAGGTCAAGTCGGATATGAGTATCGGTGTGCCTGCTTCGGTGATGAGTGTTAAGGAATGGGAGTGCACCGTGCTGTCCAATAACAATGTCGCTACTTTTATCAAGGAATTCATAGTGACACTGCCCCCGGGTGAGCATATGGACTTTATTCCTGGTTCTTACGCACAGATCAAGATACCACCTTACAGCATCGATTATGACAAGGATATCGACAAGGCATCGATAGGCGATGAGTATCTGCCGTCGTGGGAGAAATTCGGCCTTTTCGGGCTAAAGGTGTCAAATGCCGAGACTACCGTAAGGGCTTATTCGATGGCCAACTATCCGGATGAAGGCGACCGTATAATGCTCACGGTGCGCATTGCAACGCCTCCGTTTAAACCGAAGCCAGAGGTGGGATTTCAGGATGTGCCGGCCGGTATAGCATCAAGCTATATCTTCACTCTCAAACCCGGTGACAAGGTGATCATGAGTGGTCCTTACGGAGATTTCCATCCGATCCTCGACAGCAAGAACGAGATGATGTGGATCGGTGGTGGCGCCGGCATGGCTCCGTTGCGTGCGCAGATCATGTATATGACCAAGACGTTGCACACGACTGACCGTGTGATGAATTATTTTTATGGAGCAAGGGCTTTGAACGAGGTGTTTTATCTCGATGATTTCATGCAGCTTGAAAAGGATTTCCCGAATTTCAGGTTCCATCTGGCGCTTGACCGTCCGGATCCGGCGGCCGATGCTGCGGGGGTGAAGTATACACCCGGTTTTGTGCACCAGGTGATCTATGACACTTATCTGAAAGACCATGAATCGCCGGAGGATATTGAATATTATATGTGCGGTCCCGGCCCGATGAGTGCGGCTGTGAACAAGATGCTCGACTCTCTCGGCGTGGATCAGGAGAACATACATTACGATAATTTCGGTGGCTGACAGCGTTTCAGACATATATTACACTATCGATCACGAAGGTCAGGGGCGGCTCACTGAAAAGATGAGCCGCTTTCTGGCGTTTACCTTTCATGTCACGACTGCCGAGGAGGCGCGGGGGCTGGTAAAGCGTATGGCCAATGAGTGGCATGACGCACGGCATGTGTGCTGGGCCTATATGCTCGGACCATCGCGCGACGAGTATCAGAGCAATGACAACGGAGAGCCGTCGGGCACTGCCGGGCGACCGATACTGGGACAGATCAATTCAGCCGGTCTGACCGATGTGCTTGTCGTGGTGGTGAGGTATTTCGGCGGCATAAAGCTTGGTACTCCCGGTCTTATAGCCGCTTATCGCGAGGCTGCGAGACTGGCAATAGAGGATTCCGGCCGCAAGGAGGTGGTTGAAGAGGCCCAGATAGCGCTAACGTGCCGCTATGAGTCGGTCAACGGTGTCATGAAGATTGTGAAAGAGTTGAATCTTACGATTGTAAGTCAGGAAATGGGGATGGAATGCAGCTATGTACTGTCAATGCCTCGGTCGATTTTAGACGGGGTGTCGGGGCGACTGGATAAACTTAATGGGGTCAGAATGGAGTAGGCTCGGACGGGCCGGATGTGATATCAGAAAGGATATCGAAAGGAGAGTCGGAAGGTGAATCCGGCAGATTCATGCTTGATCCGACCGATGTGCGGGGTCCTTCGAATGCCGATGCGGCATCCGACCAGTTCTCGAAACGGGCGAATTTAGATCGGAAGCGCAGATCTACATCAGCTACTTTACCGCTACGGTGTTTTGCGATCTGAAATTCGGCAAGACCGCGTATGTCGCGCCCTTCGGAATCGACGTCGGAGTGCAGGTAGTATTCGGGACGATGTATGAAACACACAAGGTCGGCGTCCTGCTCAATGGCACCACTCTCACGCAGGTCACTGAGTTGCGGGCGCTTGCCCTCGTTTCCTGTGCCGCGCGATTCGACGCTTCGGTTGAGCTGAGAAAGGGCTATGATGGGTATGTTTAGCTCTTTGGCAAGCTGCTTGAGAGACCGGGATATCATGCTCACCTCTTGCTCTCGGCTGCCGAAACGCATACCTGAGGCATTCATGAGCTGAAGGTAGTCGATTATTATTATCTTTATGTCGTGTTCGCGCACGAGACGGCGTGCCTTTGTGCGCAGTTCGAATATCGACAGCGCCGCAGTATCGTCGATATACAGAGGGGCGCTATATAGCCGCTTTATGCGCGTCATGAGTTGATCCCACTCAGGCTGACTGAGTTGTCCGCTTTTTATGACTTCGCCCGGTAGCTCGCATACATTGCTTATCAGACGGTTTACGAGCTGCAGATTGGACATCTCAAGAGAGAATATCGCCACAGGAGTGTTGTAGTTCACGGCCATATTCTTTGCCATCGAAAGCACAAATGCGGTTTTGCCCATAGCTGGGCGTGCAGCGATGATGATGAGGTCAGACGCCTGCCATCCCGATGTGATCTTGTCGATTTCGGTATAGCCGGTTTCGAGTCCCGAGAGACCTGTGGTGCGGTTTGATGCCGCCTCGATCTGCTCTATGGCCTGCTTGATTACGGGGTCGATCTGTGTGACATCTTTTTTGACATTGCGCTGCGAGATTTCAAAAAGCCTTCCTTCGGCTTCCTGAAGCAGATCGTCGACATCGTTTGTCTCGTCGAAAGCCTTTCCTTCGATCGACGAAGCAAAGTTTATAAGTTCGCGCGCGAGGTATTTCTGGGCTACGATGCGTGCGTGGTATTCGACGTTGGCGCCGGAAAGTACTCTTGATGTGAGTTGCGCTATATACACGGGGCCTCCCGCGGCCTCAAGGTTGCCGTCGAGTCGCAGTTGCTCTGTGACAGTGAGCATGTCGATCGGTTGCTGGCGCATGCCGAGCTGCTGTACGGCCGAATAGATTTTCTGGTGTGCGGGATCATAAAAGCTTTCCGGTTTTATGATGTCACATACCGATGTGTAGGCATCGCGTTCGAGCATGATCGCACCGAGTACAGTCTGCTCGAGATCGGTGTCGCGCGGGACCATGCGTCCGTCGACATCGGTCATAGGAGTGTGGCGAGGCTTTTCGTTTCGAGATGCGCCGTTGCGCTTGAACTGTTCGGTCATAAATGAAAGCTTATTGTTGCATATTGTAATCTTGACACCCTTGCGGTAACAGGAACTCAAAGTTAGGCAATATAATTCACAAGAGAGGACAGTTGTGAAAAAATGTGGAAAACTTTGCCAAATATTCAGTTAAATGATGAAAACCCACGCAAATCTGATGAAAAGTAGAATGATGTGTTGTAAAACAGTGTAAATTGGTAAGTGAAAAATTTGTGCTAAATAAAAAATAGTAATATTTTTGCCGTTAGACTGCTAACGTTGGAAACGAAACCGATGGCGTTTCGACCAATCCAGAAGTAATCTATATAAAATCAATCATCATAATAACTAAAAAAGTTTTCAAACAATTATGGAAGCTAACAAGCCCCAACAGTCTGCTAAGGCAGCTACCGCCGGCCACAACGTTCGCGGCATCAAGAACGCCTTTTTGGTGATCATTGCCTGCTTCATTGTAGCTGTATGTCTCTTCCTTTTCTTCTTCGGTCATCCGAGCCACTTCGAGCTTGAAAGCGCAGAGGGTATCACTTCTATGGCATTCACTGACGTCAAGGCTAACCCCACCGACCTTATCGGTACCATCTATATGGGTGGTGTGATCGTGCCTATTCTTCAGACTCTCTTCCTCACAGTTATCGTTCTCTCGGTTGAGCGTTACATCGCACTGAAGAGCGCAAAGGGTAAAGGCAACATCACCAAGTTTGTCGCTGACGTGAAGAAGTGCCTCGCTACCAATGACATCAACAAAGCTCAGCAGCTCTGCGCCAAGCAGAAGGGTTCTGTAGCAGCTGTTGTTTCGGCCGCTCTCGTACGCTACGAGGAGATGGACAAGAACACCATCCTGAGCAAGGAGCAGAAGATCGCTACCCTTCAGAAGGAAGTTGAAGAGGCTACCGCAATGGAAATGCCCTCACTCCAGCAGAACCTTCCGATCGTTGCTACTCTCACCACTCTCGGTACTCTCGTAGGTCTTCTCGGTACTGTGATCGGTATGATCAAGTCGTTCCAGGCTCTCGGTGCATCCGGCGCTCCTGACTCCAGCGAGCTCTCAAAGGGTATTTCCGAGGCACTTGTGAACACCGCTTTCGGTATCGCTACCGGTGCATTCGCTGTAATCTCCTACAACTTCTACACCAACAAGATTGACAACATGACGTATGCCATCGACGAGATCGGCTACTCCATCGTACAGTCATTCGCAGCTACCCACTGATCCCTGTTTTATCCAGCGATTAAAGAACTACCATAAAACTCTTTAAACAATAGGTAAAATATGGGAAAAGTAAAACCAAAAAGAAAGAGCACCCTCATCGACATGACCGCGATGAGTGACGTGACGGTTCTTTTGCTTACTTTCTTCATGTTGACCTCGACTTTCCTTGCCAAGGAGCCTGTGACTGTGATCACACCTTCTTCGGTTCAGGAAAAGAAAGTTCCCATGGCTAACGTGGCAACTATCCTTGTAGGTACTACCGAAGGTACCGACGGCAAAGAAAAGGCACATATCTTTATGAGTATTGCCGGAGACGCCGATGAGGAAAATGCTGCTTCATGGGGAACAAAGGCCGTAAAGCGCAACGCGTTGCAGGCTGCGGCAGCCGAATATGAAAAGTATACAGGCAAAAGCACTGGCATAACTTCATCGGATCTCGATAAGTTTGCAGAGCTCAACAGTGTCGGTGTGCCTCTGGCACAGATGCACGAATTTCTCCAGCTCAAGGTCGAAAAGCAGGACGAATTCCAGGATCCTACTAAGAATCCCAATATCGGTATTCCGATGGAAGAAATCGTCTACACCAATGCCGACGGCCTGAAGGAAATCACAAACGAGTTCCGTATCTGGATGCGTGCCATCAACAACTCGGGCAACCCCAATCTCTCTGACGCTATCAAAGGCGGTGAGGGTATTGCGGTGAAGGCCGACAAGGACACCAAGTATGAAACGATGCATCAGATTCTGAATGACCTTCAGACTATCAAGATGAACCGTTTTAGCGTAATGACCGCACTTAAAACAGAAAATGATTAATCCGCCATGGCACAGATAGAACAATCAGACAAGGGCAAAAAGAAAAAAGGTGCCCAGAAGAAGATGTCTATCCATGTGGACTTCACCCCCATGGTGGATATGAACATGCTTCTGATCACGTTCTTCATGCTTTGTACGACCATGATCAAATCCCAGACCCTGAATATCGCCCTTCCCTCCAACGAGAAGGTCGAGCAGGCTGAGATGAACAAAGCGAAGGACTCCGAGGCCGTAACACTGATACTCGATGCAGAGCGCAGTGCCAACGGTGAGGTCAAGCCCGGAGCAGGCACAGTGGTTTACTACTATGAAGGTAAGCCTATCCTGCAGGATGGCGTTGATGTGAACAAGGTGAACGATGCCCAGGGCGTGCAGTCGAATCTTGCCGCTACCCAGTTTCTCGGCAACGAGAACAAGGTGCCCCAGGGAATCCGTAAGATTCTTCACGACAAGAACGTGAAGGTGCTTGAGCGCATTGAGGAGCAGAAGGCAAAGTGGCGCAACAAGGAGATCACTGAGGATGAGTATCAGAAGATCGCGCGTGAAATACGTAACGACTCTACTCTTACCCGCCCGGTTGTGATCATCAAGGCTACTCCCGATGCTTCATGGGAAAGCGTGATCACCGCTCTCGACGAGATGCAGATCAACCAGATCTCGCGTTATCAGATCGACCAGATGAACCATCTCGATTCGATGATGATCTTCGGCTACCGCACATCGCAGGGTCTTGCCAACATCAAAAAGTGATAGACAGATCTATTTATTTACCGATAAAGACACAAGACAATGGCTAAAGACGTAGATCTTTCATCAAAAGAATGGCGCGACATAATCTTTGAAGGCAAAAACAAGGATTTCGGCGCTTACCAGCTCCGTGCGTCAAGTGACGCACGCCACAACCGGTCGATGATCGTTGTGGTTCTCTTCATCGCAGCTGTTTTCGCCCTCTCATTTATTATCGACAAACTTCCGAAGCCTGAGGCAAAGCCCGATGACACTATCGAGCAGACTCTTGCCGAACTTGCTTCTGACGTTGAAGAAGTAGAGGAGGTAGAGGAACTGCAGCGTGTAGAGGAGCAGCAGCCCGAGGCTCTTCCCGAAGAAATCCTGAACACCATGAAAGTGACTGAGATCGCTATTGTGGATGACGAGGAGGTTACCGAGGAAATCAAGAGCCAGGATGAAATTCAAGAGACAACTACCGCTCTCGGTAACACCGATTTCGACCAGGGTACCGACGATATCAATGTCGTGCGTGTGCACAAGGACGAGATCATCGTCGAGGAAAAAGCTCCGGTTGAGGAAAACCAGGTGTTTGTGGCAGTGGAGCAGATGCCTCAGTATCCCGGCGGCGACGCTGAGCTGCTGAAGTATGTGCAGGAGCACCTCAAGTATCCGGCAATGGCAGTGGAGAACAATATCCAGGGTCAGGTTGTGGTACAGTTCGTTGTAACGAAAGATGGTGCTGTAGGTGAAGTCAAGGTGGTGCGTGGAAAGGACCCGGATCTCGATAAAGAGGCTGTCCGTGTGGTCAAGACCATTCCGCCGAAATTCATCCCCGGCCGTATGAATGGTCAGAATGTGAACGTGTGGTTCACACTCCCCATCCGCTTCAAACTCGCAGGTATCTGATCATATCAGATCTAATAGAAATGGCGATCTCATTACGGGATCGCCATTTTTTGTTATTTATTTTTGCAAGGACAGCCTGTATCGGATTTAATGAAGGTATTATCGTATTTTTTTAAAGATGCTGTGTCGTGCGCGAAATCGCAATATTTTGACATATCGTAATGTTGGGGATTAATGGATGGGTGTCGCATTTTTGGTGGAGTATTTTACGCCAGACTCTATTTTGTCATTTGGCGATACTTACATTGCATCCGGTATTGATTTGGGGGATGGCTATTGTAGCTGTTTTATTTTAGCGGTGAAGAGGTGTATGAATTGGTCGGATAAAGTGTGTTGCCGCGCCCTGACAGATGCGGTTAAATAAGAAATCGTGATTGTCGTTTTTGGTGTCACCTACCGTGATCATAAGGTGTTGTGTCGCTGCTCTGCAGCTCAGGTTCTGATGCTTTTGTTTACCTGGTTCGCTTCCGCTCACCAGGTGCTGGTTGCGTGGGGCGCCTGTTCCACAGGCTGCGGTTGAGTTGGGGCGTTTGTTGTTGTGATATGAAGCCTGTTTCACAGGCTTTTGTGCTTGCATTTTAATGCTTTTACGCTTTTTGTTTATCTGTGTGCTGCATGTATTACAGGCTGAGATTTCAGGCCCGGAGTGTATGTGCAAATGAGTGTCGCTGCGCTGCAGCTTTGGTCATGATGTTTTTGTTCACCTGGTTCGCGGTGCTCACCAGGTGCTGATCGCGTGGGGCGCCTGTTCCACAGGCGGCGGTTGAGTTGTGGTGTTTGTTGTTGTGATATGAAGCCTGTTTCACAGGCTTTTGCTTGCATTTGCACGTTCTTACGCTTTTTGTTTATCTGTGTGCTGCATGTCTTACAGGCTGAGATTTCAGGCCCGGAGTGTATGTGCAAATGTGTGTCGCTGCGCTGCAGCTTTGGTCATGATGTTTTTGTTCACCTGGTTCGCGGTGCTCACCAGGTGCTGGTCGTGTGGGGCGCCTGTTCCACAGGCGGCGGTTGAGTTGTGGTGTTTGTTGTTGTGATATGAAGCCTGTTTCATAGGCTTTTGCTTGCATTTGCACGTTCTTACGCTTTTTGTTTATATGTGCGGTGATCGTGTGGGGCGCCTGTTTCACAGGCTGCGGTTGAGTTGGGGGCTATGCCTTGGGTGGTGATAGGTTGTATGAGACGGCATCGGCGCGGGACCCATATCAATGGGCCTCGCGCCGAATTATTAGAAGGGAAGAAAAGGTGTCGGTCAGTCAGCTCCCTGATTGAAGCCTGTGCGGCGGTAGCCGTGGAAACGGTAATATTCGCCGGGGGCATTGCTGAACTGGATAGTGAAGACTATCTCGTCAGCCACATGTCCGAGAGGAGATTTGGTGCCGTCGAAGTTGACTTTTCCATCGGTGATTGTGGCCTGATACTCGTTCTCGGTGCCTTTTAGGTACTCATCGGTGGCGGCATTGCAACTGAAAGTGGCATTCTGCACATCGACGGTGACTTTGACTTTTGTTTTCCAAAAGCCTTTTAAGTCATCGATCCACATCTCATTGTTGTTTACGACAGTGTTGTAGGTGAGCAGGTTGATTGTACCAGAAACGTCGTCCTGAATCACATTGCCGCTTGCGTCGATCTGATCGACTGTCACAATCCACTCTCCCGCCAATTCCACGACTTCGGTGTAGAATACTTCTTCCTGATCGCATGAGGCGAGGAACAGTGTTCCGACGAGTGCAAAGAGCGTTATTATCTTTTTCATATCACAGTCTCTTTATCAGTTTAGAACAATGGTGAGGATGAAGCCGTTGATTGTCGCTTTATAGGATATTGAGCCGGTTTGCGGATCATATTCAGCATCAGTCAACGAAGTGACATTATATTTGCCGTTCCAAGGAGTGTATCCGAAAGACGCAGTAAGCAATGTAATGTTGTTTTCTGTGTCGAGATAGAGGTATGCGTGATCCTTGAAATTAAACGACGGGTTGTTAGGGCCATAACCGTATACATATTCAACAAGGCCGCCAAGAAGATCATTGATTTCATAAAGCGACGGTGCAATCTGGCTGATGCTTACGTTTATACCTTCGCTTATGTCATTTTTGTTGTCAGAGGCGACTTCGGCAAAAGTCTTGTTCTCACCGCTGGATATGCGATAACGGTAGGATGCATTTACGTCTACGGAGTAGTCGCCGGCTATGTCGGTTGTAACTTGTGGATTGTAGACGAACACCGAGCGTGTTTTAGATACACCGGGGTCTGTGGTCACTTCACTTGCTACGGCATCGTAATACACGGTGTACATTCCTGCGGATGCAGTTGAAATGTCATCGACGTATCTGGAGTTGATGTTGTCGTAGATCGATACGATGACACGGTCGGAGGCATCCTGCCCGGTTATGGTGTTTGTTGCCTTGAATCCGGGCAAGGTGTAGTCAGAGCCTATCTCTGCATATTCCACCTCATCACCCTCCAATGTGATGACGGGCCAGGACTGGAGCCAAGGCTCCGGTTCGCTGTCTTTCGAGCAGCTCCAGAGAGTGCCTGTGACAACCAAGCCTGTCAGCAATTTTATGTATTTGTTCATTTCAGTTGTTTTATTGAGGGTTCGTTTTATTCAGCCCAGAACACAGGTACCAGGTCGCCCTTGTTGGCCGGAGTATTGCTGTTGCGTGCGGCGGCATCCGAGGGGTATGGGAAGCGCTGGAGGATTTTGTTGTCGCCGATATTGGCGCTTACTGTATAGGGCGTGTAGAGTGTGCCGGGGACGTAGATGTCGTAATTAAGATCGCCACCGTTGAATATGTCGGCTCCGGATACTTCTCCGAATGTGGGATAGCCTAAGCGTCGCAGCTCGCACCAAGACTCGAAATTGTTGCATCCTGCAAGATGGATCCATTTCTGGATGCCGATGCAGCGTTTCCAGTTGGAGGCATTCCAGGGATAGGCGTTGGTGATGGAAGCCGTGAATGCTACTCCATAGGTGTCACACGACGCTTCGATCGCCTGCCGGTAGTGTTCGGCTGCAGCCGACGCATTGCCGTAGCGTGCCTCATACTCGGCGATGAAGAATTCTATCTCGGCAACAGTGATAAGATAGGCCGGAGTGTTGTAGCTCGAGAGCGGCATACTCATCGTGTTGGCCGACACACCACCGACGTCGGCCAGTGTGTTGCCTGCCATTCCACCGAAGTACTCACCCTTTGTATTGCGGTTCATAAACGCGCTAAGACGCGGATCGTTGCAATCTTCGAGAGTATTGACAATGGTGAGGTTGTAGGAGATATTTTTCTTTGTATAGCTGTAGCTTCCGTTGCCGTACATGCGGTAGTAGGGGCTGGCGTTATTGCTGTTGTCGCTCCAGCAACCTTTCCAGGCAACATCGGATGTCGGGAAATTGTCCTCAGCGATGAGTGCCGCGATCTGGCTCTGCACATTCTCTACATTGCTTATGCGCATGAGCATGCGGAGTTTCAGTGCGTTTGCAGTCTTGATCCATCCGTCGGCCATGCCGTTGGGAAATAGGAAGTTTGTGCATACATTGTCGGTAGGCAGCACTCCGCTCAGGGCTGCGTCAAGTTCGTCGAGGATACCTTTGTAGATGTCTTTTCCGTTGTCGAAGTGTGGCATCGGATGGTTTTCGACGTCAAACGCCTCGCTGTAGGGAACTTCTCCAAACATATCGACAAGAGTCGCATAGGTGGCTGTGCGCACTACTGTCGCGGCGAGCTTTGTGCCTCGGTCGCCTTCGGCATCGGCTTTCTCAATGACGGTCTGCAGGTTGTTGAGCCCTTTGATATAGAGGTTGTACCACACACCGTTGCCGGAACCTGTGCCTACCTCGAAGCGGCTGTTGGAGTTATAGTTGGAGTTTCCCGGAACGCCGCCGAAATGTTCGGCGTAGTAGCCTCCGTGCATTCTCAGCTCGCCGCAGTAGGATGTGCAGAGCGACATTTCAGCACCGGGGAAGATAAGGCTTGTAGTAAGCTGATCTTCGGATGGTGAGTTGGGCGAGGTGTTTATGTCGAGGAAGCTGTCGCAGCCCGACAAAGCGACTACAGCCGCAAGCAACCCCGTTTTTATAATATTCTTGTTCATTGTCGTCATTTGGCTTTAGAAGATAACTTTAAGGTTGCAGCCGAACACGCGGGTGAACGGAGTCATTGTCTCTCTTTCTCCGAAGCCGTAGGCGAGGTCGCTTGACGCGCTGCCCGATGTTGACACTTCGGGATCGACGAACGGATTGTTCTTGGCGCGCCATATAAATAGGTTGTTGCCGTAGGCTGTGATGTCGACGCCTGTTAGCTGGACTTTCTTAAGCCATTTTTTCGGGAGGCTCCATGTAAGCGACAGGTTGCGCAGCTTGGTATATGTGCGGTCTATGAGATAGAAAGCCGATCCTTCGCCGTTGACGTAGGTATACCAGAAGTCCTGCATGGAAGTGTAACCGTATTTTGACCCGTAGGTAAATGGCATTGTGTTTTCAACATAGCTTCCGTCAGGAGCCACCTGCACGCTGTTCGGAATGATGAACGGATGACGCTGGTTGTAGTCCGACAGATAGCTGTAGCCGTTGAAGAATAGCGCACTTTTGGTCGATGAGTACATCTTGCCGCCATAACGTATGTCAAGTGCTGCCGAGAGAGTGAGGTTTTTGTAACGGAGCGAGGTCGTTACGCCACCCATCCATTTGTGCTGCATGTTGTAGCCGGTGGGCTTCTTGTCGTAGTCCATGCTCGGTGTGCCGTTGGCGTTAACTATGGAATAACCGTAGTAGGGGCTGTCCTTGTCCTCAACGCGGTTGGGCAGGGTTGTCCAGAATTCGCCGAGCGGTTTGCCTTCTACGGCATAGAGAGTCAGACCCTTGTAGGATGTGCCTACATAGTCGAGCCCGTCGATAGAGAGTTTTCCGTCCTCGAGTCCGTCGGGCATCGAGAGCACTTTGTTGTTGTTCTTTGTCCAGTTGAGGCTTATGTCCCATGTCCAGTCCTGGGTCTGCACCGGAATGAAGCTTGCCATAAGCTCGACACCACGGTTACGCACTGTACCGAAGTTGATCACACGTGACGAAAATCCGGTCGATGGATCGGTGGGAAGAGAGAAGATCTGATCCTTGGTGTCGCGGTTGTAATAGGCTGCGTCAAGTTCGATGCGGCCGTTGAACAGCTTGATGTTGGCTCCAAGCTCAAACTCAGTGGTCATTTCAGGGCGGAGCACACTGTTGCCTGATGTCACAGACTGCATGAATGAGTTTACGCCGTTGATGGGGAACGTAAGTCCGCCGTTGGAGCCATAGGTCGATGCCAGAGAATAAGTGGTGAGTGTCTTGTAGACACTTGCGTCGCTACCGGTCTTTCCGTAGGCCATGCGGACTTTACCGAATGAGAGCAGATCCTTGTTGTCGATCCATTTTGTGAATATACCTGACAGGGTTACACCAGGATAGAAGTAGCTGTTCATTGTCATCGGCAGTGTCGACGACCAGTCGTTGCGGGCGGTCACGTCAAGGAAGAGAAACTCGTCCCATCCCATGGTTATATCACCGAATGCGCCGACCAGACGACGTTTTGACCAGTTTTCGGCAAGCGAGGTCTTTTCCGCGCCGTTGCTGAGCATCCAGAATCCAGTGTCGATTGACAGATTGGATGATGTGCCGTACATGTAGTTGCTTCCACGCTCGTTGATGTTCACACCTACCGTTGCGGCTATGTCCAGACGGTCTTCGAGGAACTTGCGGGTGTAGTTGGCAAGGAAGTCGTGGTTGATCTCATAGGAGCGGCCATACTGTGTCGTTACCGATCCTTGTCCGTTCATGCCGCTCGGCTGTGTGCCGTAGTCGGAGTCTATCAGAGCGTCGTCAAGTTCAATCTGAGGTGTTCCGCTCTTGTAATCGTAGTCGGAATAGTCAAAGCCGAAGCGATAAGTGAGCGTGAGATTGTCGACGGGAAACAGATCGAGCTGCATTTTGCCGTAGATCTGCTTGGAGTTGGTTTCGTTCTTACGGTTTTGAAGCTGCCAGTATGGATTGGTGAAATTGTAGGGCGTATAGTAGGCTTCGGGTTTGCCGAAAGGAGTGCTGGTGTCCTTATACCATTGCATGGGTATGTCGAGCGGGTGCTCGTAGAGTGCACTGGTGACATTGTAGCTGCTCAATGAGGATACCTTGGTTCGTGCTGTGGCGAGGTTCATTGATGTCGAGATCTTGAACCATTTGTTGGGCTGGAAGCTTGCACGGGTGGCTACGGTGTTGCGGCGGTATGAGTCGATGTCGGTCGGAATAATACCGTCGGAATTGGTGTAGCCGTAGGATGCGTAGTAGTTTAGCGTCTTGTCGTTGCTTTGTCCTGACACAGCTACATTGTGGGTCTGGGAGACACCTGTGTCGAAGAAGTCGCGTACACTGTTTTCGACAGCCTCATATTTGTGCATGAGCTGCTGTCCGTTCCATATCGGGCCGTAGGGTTGATCGGATCCATTCAGTTCAGGACCCCATGAGCCGTTCTCGATAAAGGTCTGGTTGCCGTTCCATCCCATGCCGTAGCGCTTCTGCGATTTTGGTATGTAAGCCACGCGCGATGCTTCTACATTGCCTGAATAGGTGATCTCGAAGTTTTTGCCGTCTTTGCCTCCGCCGCTTTTGGTAGTGATGATTATCACACCATTGGAAGCACGCGAGCCGTAGAGAGCTGTCGCGGCCGCACCTTTCAGCACAGTGAGCGATGCGATGTCGTCAGGCGCGATATTGTTGACACCTCCGGCCGATACCGCGCGTCCGCCGGTATAGAGTGTGGTGGACGCCAAAGGCACTCCGTCGACAACGTAGAGGGGCTGGTTGCTGCCCGATATCGAGCCGAGACCACGGATGTTTACGTTGTTGGCTGAACCGGGCTCATTGGAAGTCGTCTGGATTTGAAGACCTGCTACTTTTCCCTGAAGAGCAGCCATGACATTGCTTGTCTGAGACTTTTCGATTTCGGCGGCTCCGACCTGTGTGGCAGAGTAGCCGAGTGTCTTTTCCGAACGGGAGATGCCCATTGCGGTTACCACAACCTCGTCGAGGAGTTCAGAGTCGGTGCCGAGCACGACCTTGATCTCGCCCGGGACGATCTTTACCGTCTGCGAGGTCATGCCTACATAGCTTACACGCAGATTTTGCGCACTCTGGGGCACATTGGCGATGCGGAACCGACCGTCTATGTCGGTCTGCGTGCCAAGTTTTGTCCCCTCCACAAGTACCGTGGCTCCGACTATCGGCTCGCCGCCTTCGTCAGTCACGACACCCGTGACTGTCCTGTTCTGGGCATACGCGCCGAGCGTTGCCGTCAGGACTGCCAGAAGCATGAAGAGAAATTTTTTCATAAAAGATGAATATTGAATGATTTAATGAAACACCAGCACTATTCACGTCTTACAATCAAGATCCGCTCCATTATGTAAGCTTTACCTGTCGAACGTGCCTATTGGATATGATGGTTGTCAGTTTCGGCGCAAATATATGAATTATTTTTAGTATTTCTTCACATTACCACGCATTATTTTTCAAAAAAGCTCCAAAAAGATAAAATTTATTTATTTTTTCTCCCTCTTTTTAAAAAATTGTGCTTTGCTTGTGCTTTTTGAAAAATGGCTTCCAATCACCAGTTTTTAATCAAATATTTTTCACTTATCTAAATGAATTACATCAGAAAACTACGGGCCGACAAGACTTTTCTAATCGAAGGAGCTCTTGGCGACAACCCAAAGCTGATGGGGCGGCTCAGAACCGACGGGCGCATAACGCTCTATCTTGAGTATTATTTCGGCAAGATTCAGGCCGTAAGCAACAAAAATCTCAAAACTTACGGTAAAAATATCAGAAGACATGAAATTCTGAAGTTTTATCTCTACGACTCGCCAGGAAATGCCGACCAGCGGCGGCACAACCGGCAGTCGCTTTCGGTAGCAAGGAAAATACGTTATGAACGTGATCAGCAGCTCGCCGAAAGGCAATGCGGCTACAGGCTGCCGCTGACCACACAGACCGATATGCTGCAATGGATGCTCGACTATTACCGGGCCTACACAAAATCCGACGCACGGCACATAGCAAGAGCATGCCGCATATTCAGTGAATATCTGTGCCAGTCACCGTTGCTGCCGGATTTCGACGGACATCTCTACGCTCCGCAGCTTACTCCCGAAATTGTATCGGATTTTACATCCTACATAAGCAAGCGGTTTCGCGGAGAGGGTCCACACACTCTCTATGCCCGTTTCAAAAAAATAATCAAGGCAGCGGTGAGATCCGGCATACTGAGGCGCGATCCTTGCGACGGCATCGTCATAAAGATCGACACCGGTATCCTCCGAAAAGATATCCTCAGCGACGGAGAAATATCCCGGCTTGCCGCCACACGCTACAGAGGAGAGAACCCCGAAGTGAGACGCGGATTTATTTTCTGCCTCTACACAGGGCTTAGATGGTGCGATGTGCGCCGGCTCACCTATGACAACGTGGATTTCTCCAATCGACTGCTGCGCTTCGAGCAAGCCAAAACCCAAAGCCGAAGCTCATCGAGCGCCGTTGTCATTCCGCTGAGCCCGACACTACTCTCCATAATAGGCAAGCCACAGCCACGCGACCGGCTCATCTTCCTGCTTCCATCACGAAGATCATGCCAGACGGCTCTGAAACGGTGGACCGAAGCAGCCGGTATCGACAAGCACATAACATGGCACTGCGCCCGTCACAGCTTTGCACTGAGAATACTCAACAAGGGCGCAAACATAAAAACTGTAGCCGCATTGCTCGGACACAGTTCCATAAGGCACACCGAGAAATACACACGCGCCGTCGACACTCTGAAACTTCAGGCTATCATGAGCCTGCCTCCGCTGCACCCCGAAATCAACCCGTAAGACTGGCTGTGCTTTAACAGTGCTTTCACGCCTGACCGGAAGCTGTGGGTTGTACGGTACAGAACCTGCATAAGTCATGCCCAGAACAGGACGGTCACGGGTGTCGTGACCAGTGCTGAAGACGGTGAACCGCTCGTCGGAGCCACTGTCACTCCGATAGGCGGAGGACTGGCGACCGCAACCGACATCGACGGCGCTTTCCGGCTTCAGGTTCCGGCTTCGGTAAAGAAACTTTCTGTAACTTATGTGGGTATGCAGTCCAAGGAGGTCAATATCGACTTCAACGCACCCATGCACATCGAGCTTACGACTAACCAGACCGCGCTCGACGAGGTTATGGTAGTGGCTTTCGGTACATCGAAGAAGCAGGCCTTCACTGGTGCTGCCACAGTCGTCAAAGCCGACGAGCTTGCCAAGCATACCACATCGAACGTCTCCAACGCTCTCGCAGGATCCGTGCCGGGTCTGCAGCTGCGTGGACAGAGCGGTGCTCCCGGTAGCGGCAATGCCGGTATCAAGATCCGCGGTATCGCTTCGCTCTATGCGAGCACCGATCCTCTGATCATCGTGGACGGCGCTCCTTATTCGGCTTCACTCACCAACATCAACCCCGAGGACATCGAATCGGTTTCGGTGCTCAAGGATGCAGCTTCGGCAGCTCTCTACGGTGCGCGTGGTGCAGGCGGTGTGATCATCATCACCACCAAACGCGGCAACTCAGGCGACGCCAAAGTGTCGTTTGAAGGCAAATGGGGTACCAACAGCCGCGCCATCCAGGAGTATGACGTGATCGAGAGCCCGGCCGAGTATTATGAGGCTTACTACAACAAGCTCTTCAACTTTGCTCAGAACGTCAACGGCTTGGATCTGAACGCAGCCAACGTATGGGCCAACGCAAACATGATATCGCAGCTCCAGTATCAGGCCTACACTATCCCCCGCGGACAAATGCTGGTAGGTACAAACGGCAAGCTCAATCCTCATGCCACACTCGGCTACAGCTATATGGCCAACAATGGCACAGAGTACTATATCACTCCCGACGACTGGAAGGATCTTGCCTACCGCACAGGCTTCCGCCAGGAGTACAACATGAGTGTTACCGGCGGTACCGACAAGGCTTCCTACTATGCTTCGATAAACTACCTCAATGACGAGGGTTACATCCAGTACTCGGGCTATGACCGTATCAGTGCCCGTGCAAAGGCCGACTATCAGGCCAACCGCTGGCTCAAAGTAGGTGCCAACGCCAGCTTCATACACTCGAAGACCGAGACCAACGCCAACATGGGTACGTCTGCAAACTCGACCAATCTCATGTACTACACTTCGGGTATCGCTCCTATCTATCCTGCTTTCGTGCGTGTGATGAAGGACGGCAAGCCTGTTATCGCCACTGACTCACGCGGCCATCAGGCTTATGACTACGGTGTTTCGGGTCAGAACTACAACGGCCTTACACGTCCGTTCCTCTCAACCGGTAACCCGCTCGGCTCAAACCGCTACAATGAGGTTTTCACCTGGGGCAACCAGTTCAACGGCACATTTACAGCCGACCTCACTTTCACCGATTACCTCAAGGGTAACATCACCAGCAACGTTGTGCTCGGCCAGACCACCAACTCCGACTATGAAAACCCGTTCTATGGTCCGAAGGTCGGTGTCAACGGCGAAATCTTCAAGTCGCAGTCGACTTCTATCCGCACCAACAATGTCCAGACTCTTACATTTGTCAAGACATTCGGTGACCATTATGTGAATGTCCTCGCAGGACACGAGTACTACCGTACCAACACCAAGTATCTCTCGGCTACAGCTCAGGGCGGATTCTCACCCGATATCACCGAGATCAACGGTTTCGCCAACAAGACGACTTCTTCGTCCTACTCGTCCAACTACAATGTAGAGGGTTTCTTCGGTAGCGCACAGTACAACTACAAGGAAAAATACTACGCATCGGCATCTTACCGCCGCGACGCCTCATCGCGTTTCGCAAAGGAAAACCGCTGGGGTAACTTCTGGAGCTTAGGCGCATCGTGGATCATAAACAAGGACTTCCTCCAGGAAGTGGACAACATCGATATGCTGAAACTCAAGTTCTCGGTAGGTCAGCAGGGTAACGACAATATCGGTGACTATGCCTACATCGACCTCTATGAACTTGTGAGATCAAGCGATACACTCATGTCGTCGACATTCATGCGCGTGGGTAACCCCGATATCACCTGGGAGACCACAACCAACATGAACCTCGGTGTAGAGTTCGGCTTCTTCAAAAACCGTCTGACCGGTAGCGTGGACTTCTACAACAAGAAAACAACCGATCTTCTTTTCTGGCTCTCTATCCCTGAGTCGGCAGGCTCACGTGGCTACTACGGCAATGTCGGCGATATCCGCAACTCCGGTGTCGAGCTTGCTTTCAACGTGAATCTGATCCGCAGCCGTGATATCAACTGGGACTTCAACTTCAATATCACGCACAATGCGACCAAGGTACTGAAACTCCCGAAATCAAAGACTGCTAAATACGGCGGTTTCGTTGACGGCTCACTTTGGTATGCCGAGGGAGAACCCCTTTATAACGGCATGTACTACGCCTATGCAGGCACCAACGAGAAAGGTGAGGCTCTTTACTGGCGTGATCCTAATTTCCTCGAAAAAGATGAGAACGGCAATCCCATACCTGACTCTCCCAATATCTCGGAGCCTTGCCCCAACAGAACCGAGACTACAACCAATATAGGTCTTGCCAACATGTATACAGTGGGTTCGATACTTCCGAAAGCCTATGGTGGTTTCGGCACCAATTTCACATGGAAATCGATCGATCTCTCACTTACATTCGACTATCAGCTTGGCGGCAAGGTGTATGACTCCCGTTACGCAGGTCTTATGAATCCGGGTGAGAATGCCTCGAGCGCCGGAAGCAACTACCACCGTGACTGGGTGAAGTCCTGGACTCCCGAGAATCCTACACAGGAATATCCCCGCTGGCAGTTCGGTGACAAGTTCACCACAGCCAAGAGCGACCGCTTCCTCACAAGCGCAAGCTACCTGAACTTCCAGTCGTTTACTGTAGGCTACACACTTCCGAAGAATATCATCAAGCCTTTCTCTAAGGTACGTGTCTATGCATCAGGTGAGAATCTCGGATTCATCAGTGCCCGCCGCGGTCTTGACCCACGTTATTCATACACCGGTAACGCATCAATGTCGGTTTACTCTCCGGCACGCATAATTTCAGGTGGTATTCAGGTTTCTTTCTAACTCAAACGCTTGAAACACAAAATGAAAAAAAATATATACATATCAGCCCTCGCAGCGCTCGCTCTCCCCATGCTGTCGGGGTGTATGCAGGAGTTCCAGCCTGAAACCAGCTATGCCGATTCAGACCAGGTCGCCGATGCACCGAACTCCTACAACAATTTTGTCAACGCGCTTTACAGCACACTTTCCGGATCATTTGTATTCGGTACAGACGATACATATCCCTACGACTACGGTATCACATCGATGTTTCTTACACGTGACGTAGCCGGCCAGGATGTCGTGCCTGCTTATTCAGGATCATGGTATTCGTCATGGTATCAGTGCGGCGCCGGTCTTGGTCCCAAATATCTTGTGTGCCAGATCCCCTGGACCTACTACTATAAGTGGATCAAGGGTGCCAATGATGTGATTTCTCTTTCGGGCGAAACCCCGGAGGGTGCGCATAAGTATGGTGCCGGCCAGGCATACGCCACGCGTGCATGGATGTACCTTGAGCTGTCGCAAATGTTTGCCAAAAAGCCTTATGCCGTCGACAAACAGAATATCACGGTGCCTATTGTCACAGAGAAAACAACTCTTGACGATCTTGCATTCAATCCTCGTGCTCCCTGGGAGAAGATGATGGAGTTTATCATCTCGGATCTCGACCAGGCAGAGAGTCTTCTTGACGGCTTCACCCGTGCCGATGTCTACGTGATGGACAAGAGTGTTGTATATGGTCTCAAGGCCCGTGCCTACCTTCTTATGGAGGATTGGGCCAATGCCGAGAAGTATGCTAAGCTTGCTCAGGATGGTTATTCTATGATGAGCACCGCCGAGTATACCTCACGCACTAACGGCTTCAACTCTCCCAACGGATCATGGATGTATGCCACAAAGTTCAATCCTACCGACCAGAATATTCTTCTCAATGACGGTGACTCCTGCTGGGGTTCCCACATGATTCTTGAGATCAATCCATCTGTATCGGGTTGCGGATATGCTGCAAACTATGGTCAGCAGAACGTGATCGACCGTCATCTCTATGAGACTATTCCCGCAACGGATATCCGCAAAGGAGTATTTGTGGACTTCGCTATAGATGATATGCCGAACAAGGCTGCTCAGATCGAGGCTCTGAAAGCTTACTCAGATTATCCCGAGTGGGTGTGGTCTACCGGTTACGACGGCTACTATGAGCAGGTCGGCGGTCTTTCGCTCAAATTCCGTGCAGGCGGTGGCTCCGAGGGACATGAAAATCAGTATGTAGGTTTTTGTGTTTCGGTTCCTCTGATGCGATTTGAGGAGATGAAGCTCATCGAAATCGAGGCTGTTGGTATGCAGAACGAAGGCAACGGTATCAGCATGCTTACCGATTTTGCCAAGCAGCGTGACTCCAACTATGTTTACGGCCAGCACAACGAGACATACTACAATACCAACACTCCGGCATTCCGCAATGAGGTATGGTGGCAGCGTCGTGTTGAACTCTGGGGCGAAGGATTCTCGACATTCGACATCAAGCGTCTGCAGAAGGGTATCATCCGTAGCTATGACGGTTCGAACCACGTCGACGGTTACCGTTGGAACATGGAGCAGACTCCTGACTGGATGAACTGGTGTATTGTAGGTACGGAGCAGGATTATAACTTCGGCCTCGGCGGTAACAACCCCACACCGATCGCTCCTATCGGAAACTCACCTCTTTACGTCTGGTAATCCACCCATAAGAAGATTTAAAAATGAAAATCAACAAATATTTCCTCTATATGGCCATTGGCGCCGCTGCAGTGGGGTTCACCTCTTGTAACGGCAGCGAGCACGATGACTATCAGTGGGCACCGGTGCCCGAGGGACAGGAGGTTTATTTCGCCAGTGGCATGGCGACAAACTACACTCTTCTTTATGAAGAGACCTCCTTCACTGTGCCTGTAAGCCGTATGGACAAGTCGGCTGCCTCGACAGTGACAATCACAGCTGTCGCAGCAAGTGAGAACACCGATCTGAGCAATTTCGACATTCCTACATCGGTCAGCTTTGCTGCCGGTGCCGAGAATGCCGAGATCACAATCGGCTATGACGCAGATGCAATCGGTCCCAACAACACACAGTCGATCAAGCTGTCGATCTCCGACGAGTCAGCCGTGACACCTTACGGCATGTCGACGATCACCATCGAGTGTGACGTGCCTGAAAAGTGGACATTTGTCGGTACGGGTACTTACAACTATGACGATCCTTTCTATGATGGTTCGGATGAAGGTCTTGAGTTTTACAAGAGCAACGCCAACCGTTACAAGATCACTAACTGGGGTGATGGCGTGGACTTCATTTTCGCTGAACTGCCAGACGGATCTCTTGAGGTGGAGAACACCTATATAGGTTACACTCATTCCAATTATGGCAAGATCTACGTGCGCGAGGCATCGAAGGTCAACAAAACTCTTCTGCCCGGAAAGGTGAGCGGAGTAAATGGCAACACCTATACCTTTGCAGTGGCTTATTACTGCTCGGCAGGTGTGTTTGCCGGAGTTCTTGAGACTTTTGTGCTTGATTGATCAACGAATACTCTCTATAACCGGAGCCGGCTGTTGAAGTCGGCTCCTTTTTTATATCATCTCATTGGATGTAGTCTGTACAGACAGTAAAAATAGATTTCCCACCGCGGACTATGCTTTGCATTACGATCGCTATTCTTTTCGTCGAATATTCTTGCGAAATTTGACTCAAAGAATTTGCTTCGCCATCGCGGGACTATGCTTTGCATTACGATCGCTATTCTTTTCGTCGAATATTCTCAGTATATTTGCAATATGGAAAAGATTACGCGTGCGTTTCTGGCTGGTGTGTGTATCGCAATCGCCGGAACTACTTATCTGAATGTCGGCGGGGTTGTCGGGATGGTAATGTTTGCTTTCGGTCTTATCGTGGTCGTGGCGTTCAGGTATCTGTTGTTTACGGGACGTTCAGGCTATACCTGGGGCAGCGGATATGCCGGGCTGGCGATGATGCTTTTCTGGAATCTTGTCGGGTGCATGGCAGTGGCCTGGATAACGGGTGTCGGAGAGGTCGCCGAAAAAAGCCAGGCGATTATTATGGCACGTCTGGCATCCGGTCCTGTGCGCTGCGGGCTGATGTCGATAGGGTGCGGCTTTATCATGACAGCGGCTGTGAGAGGATATAACGAGCATGGCACATGGCTCCCGCTGCTGTTCGGTGTGCCGGCTTTCATAGCGTGCGGTTTTCCGCACTGTGTTGCCGACGGTTTTTATATGGCTGCGTGCGGTGGAACTTTTCTCGTTGAAAATATAAGAGGGCTGTTGCCTTTCTATGTGTGTATAGTTGTAGGTAACTATGTGGGATGCAACCTTTATCGTCTTGCTGAGCCGTCGATGCTCAGTGTGGCGGGTCGAAAAAAGGAAATTGTTTGAAAAAAAAGTTAAAACCTGATTAAACCAGGAGGGAAAACTATAGTCTAAAAAGTGTAGATGCCTGAAAAGGCGGGGTAATATAAAAGTCAGAACAGTGGAAAATAATAAGAAATATAATAGCCGAAATGCCGGAGAGAAACTTCCGGAAGTGCTTGAGCGCATAGGCAGAAACGATGGCATGACCGTGCCAGAGGGGTATTTCGCCGATTTTGCGACCCGCATGGAGGGAATGCTTCCGCTGAATCTGGAGGCCGAGGCTCCCGAAAAGGCTTATGCTCAACAGAAACGCTCGCTGTGGATGCGTGTAAGGCCTTATGTCTACATGGCCGCCATGTTTGCCGGAGTGTTCTGCATGACAAAGATGTTTGGGCTTATGGGGGAGACCGATTCGTTGGATATGCGCATAGACCGTAATCCGGTGATGATTGCCGCGTTGAGCAATCAGGAGTTTGTCGAGGACTATCTTGGCGACAGCATGAGTGAGGCCGAGATACTCGATGATATGTGGGAATCGGGACTCGATGCAACTGATTTTGAAGATTTATAAGGAATAAAAGATAATGAAGGTTTTTAAAGTTTTTTTGCTGACCTTGCTGATCGGAATGCCGGCTATGGCTGCTGAAACGGAGTTTCCGGGCGGAGACGATAAGGCTGATTTTGAGAAATGGTTTCAAGAGGTGCGTGAGTTCAAACACCGGTTCATGGTGCGGGAGCTTAATCTGAATGAAAATCAGAAAGAAGATTTTTTCAGGATTCTTGACAGGATGGAGGATGAAATGGGCGAGGCAAACCGGAACGCCCGTCGTCTGGAGGATGAGATAAGAAAAAAAGGAGATAATGCTACAGCCGAGGATTATGAAAAGGCTGCCTATGTGCTTTTTGAGCAAAAGCAGAAGGAAGGTGAAATAGAGCAGAAAGCTTATAACGAATTCAAGAAAGTGCTCACTCCTGAACAGCTTTTCAAATTCAAAGGAGCTGACTGGAAGTTTAACCGCGGGCTTATGGACAAGCACAGGCGGCTTAAAGCCGGTAATGCGCCCAAACATGATCAGGGACGCCGACGTGATAAAAAACAGACAGCTCCCGGTATTGAGGTTTTAAATCAGGAATAAAGGGGATTTATATAGGGGGAAACGGGGAAGTTTGCCGATAAATAGACAGCAGTAGAAAAAGCTGACAGCCGATGGTGTGCCGTGATTTGACGGGATGCCGTGGGGTTGTCGGAGAGGAAAATATGTGCCGTTGCCAAGACGGTGCAGGTGAACGACTGCGTCTGTCAAAAAGGAAAATGACGGTATAATTCCAGAAGAAAATATATAAGAAAACATAATATGTCATTAACAAGTAAAACGTTAACCAAGTTGTGGGTATTGGCGGCGGTGATGTTGCCGGCCGGTCTCCCTGCAATGGCCTATACTGTAAAAGGCACCGTAGTGGACGGAAACGACAGTAGTGGTCTGCCCGACGCCACAGTGAGGCTGCTTCACGCCAAGGACAGCACTTTCTACAAGGGAGGGGCTGCTGACATGAACGGTGCTTTTGCATTTCAGAATGTTGTAAACGGAAAATATATCGTCGAAGCTACTTATCTCGGTTATAATAAGTCATTTGTTGATATAACTGTGAAGGGTGCCAATGTAAAGGACCTGAAAGTGGCGATGAGCGAGAACTCGATCATGCTTGACGAGGCCTCGGTTGTGGCGGTGAAGACACCGGTGAAAGTGATGCAGGATACAGTTGAGTACAATGCCGACAGCTACACGACACAACCTAATGCAGTGGTGGAGGACCTGCTGAAGCGTCTGCCCGGAGTGGAGGTAGGTAGCGACGGCGCTATCACAGCCAACGGCAAGACTGTGTCGAAAATACTTATCGACGGCAAGGAGTTTTTCAGCGATGACCCTAAGGTGGCATCGAAGAATCTGCCGGTCGACATGGTTGACAAACTTCAGGTGGTCGACCGCAAGAGCGAGCTTGCCCGTCTGACCGGTGTTGATGACGGAGATGACGAGACGGTGATCAATCTTACTGTGAAAAAGGGAATGCAGCAGGGTTATTTCGGTACAGTGCTTGCAGGATATGGCACCGATGACCGTTATACGGCCAATTTCAATCTCAACCGCTTCTGGAACGGCAACCAGATCACTCTTCTCGGAAATGCCAACAACGTGAACGAGCTCGGATTTACCGACAGCAATGGAAACCGTTTCGCCCGTTTCGGAGGCAATCGCGGCATCAACAACTCTCAGGCTTTCGGCCTTAACTTCAATATAGGCAAGGAGGAAATAATAAGAGTGGGCGGTAACGTGATGTACAGCCACAGCAACCGAAACACACACACGCGCCAGAATCGCGACTATCTGCTTGGCAAGGATTCATATTCATCCAGCTCACTTGACGATGCTACCGACAAAGGGCACAATCTGCGCGCTGATTTCCGTGTGGAGTGGAATCCTGATTCATTCAATAAAATCGACTTCCGTCCACGTTTTTCATATAACACCAATGACTCGTGGCGCGATAATTTCAGCCACACCGACGGTAAGAATGAGAATCTGACACGGTCGCTTTCGGATGGCACATCGTATGAGGCCGGCGGACGACTGATCTACACACACAATTTCAAGCAGAAACGAGGCCGCTCGTTCTCGGTGTTCGGCAACTACTCGATGAGCAATGTACATGAGAACTCGACCGACTACAGCTACTATAAGTATCTCTATGAGATGACCGAGGAGGACGCTTCGGACTGGGAATCATATGATCAGTACACTAAAAACCACAACTGGAATAACTCGGTGGGTGGCCGCATGAGCTGGACCGAGCCTATCGGTGATGCCAAAAACGGTAATTTCCTGACACTGTCTTACAACGCTACTATGCGCTGGAACAATTCAGACAAGATCGTGACACAGCTCAATGCCGAATCGTTGAGCACTGACAACTACTGGGAATATCTGCTCAACAACACGCTTTACAAAGTGCCGCAGCCGATATGGGGCAACAACGAGGCTGTGCCGATGGATGATCTGTCGAGCCAGTACCGCTACAAATATTTCAATCAGGAGATACGTGCCGGTTACCGGAAAGTGTCGAAATCGGCCAACCTTGAGGTGGGCATGTCGCTCGTGCCGCAGATGTCGCGTGGAGAGGAACTCACCGGTTCAAAGGCTTCGATACCCGAAAAGTGGTACTGGAACTATGCGCCGTTCATGCGTTACCGTTATAAATGGAGCGGAATGCGCTCACTGCAGGTGATGTACAACGGCCGTTCAAGCGCTCCTTCGATGCGTCAGTTGCAGCCGGTAGCCGACACTTCCAATCCGCTCAACATTATTCAGGGTAATCCTAACCTGAGTCCGTCGTTTAACCACAGCATGAATGTGCGTTTCCAGGACTTCAATGCCGAGACACAGCGTTCGGTGATGGTAATGGGTGACTTCTCGCTGTCGCAGAACTCGATAGTGTCGCGCACCGATTATGATAAGAATACCGGTGGACGCTACACAACCTATGAGAATGTGAACGGTGTGTGGAGCGGCCGATTGATGAATATGTTTTCGATGCCGCTGCGCAACAAAAACTGGCAGCTCAACAATCATATCTTCACCAATTTCAATCAGAACGTAGGATTCCAGCAGTCGAGTAACATGGAGGACGGCAAGGCGTTGAAAAACACTTCGCGCTCGCTCATGTTCGCCGAAATGTTCTCTATTTCCTATCGTCCCGGCAATCTTGACTTGTCGCTGCGACCAAACTATCGTCTGCAGAAGACATGGAACACTATACCGACATCCAACTCCAATATGCTTGTGCATAACTATGGTGGTATGTTTGACGGCACATGGTATACAAATTTCGGCCTGGTGCTGAGCACCGATGTCAACTACACGGCATCATCGGGATATTCGTCGGGTTACGATCAGAACTACTGGATGTGGAACGCACAGGTTGCCTACCAGTTCCTCGCAGGCAAGTCGGCTACGGTTGCAGTCAAGGTCTATGACCTGTTGCAGCAGAACCAGAATGTTCAGCGAAGCGTGACCGCCAACTATATCGATGATACGGAGTACAATTCCCTGACGCGTTACTTCATGGTTACGTTTACCTATCGTTTCAACACGTTCGGACAGGGCAACACTCCCGGAGGCCGAGGCAACCGCGGAGCCGGTCATGGCGGCCCTATGGGACCTCCTCCAGGTGGACGCCGTCCGTTCTGATTCGGCAATGAAACAATAAGCGCCCTTGGCAATGCCTGGGCGCTTATTTATTTTCTGTTTTTCGGTGAAACGTATTACCGGATAAAGAAATCGGTTATCACGCTTGCGTGATCCGACGGCCATGCCACTCCGTGGTGGGAGAATGTCTCGGAAAAGTAAGGCTTCAGATCCGCGCCTTTGTAGTATATGAAATCGACACGGTTTGGTGTGATGTTTTTCATTCCGTTGTATAACGGAGTCCAGGTGGAACCGGGGTATAGCTGTGAGTCGGGATACATCCGGCGGAAACTGTCGGTGAAGCCGAGTTCATCTACCATAACTTTCGACGGCCAGGAAATTTCGGGGTTGTCTATGCGGTTGCTTCCATAAACACGATATCCGAGAGTGTCGAGGTGAGAGCCTGAGTTATAGTCTCCTACAGCGATAACAGGAACTTTGTCGGCATTTGCCGCGTATTCCGACAGTATCGGAGCTATGCCGCGGATATCGGCTGAACGGATGGAATCGGTTTCCCAATGCCAATCGAGCCAGATATCGAAAAATGCAACTTCTTTTCCGGCTGGAAGATCGACGATTATTCCACCCGAGCGCTGTGGTTTGTAGAGCTTTATTGTTGACTTTATGGGATAGCGGCTGAGTATGCTAAGATTGTCGCTTATAAGATAGTAATAATAACCGAGTGAGTCAGCCAGAATGGCACCTGAACCGTAGGTCTCTACAAGACCTATGAGATCAGCGTTGGCGTTTTTAAGCACCTGGGCTGTGCGGGTGAGACCTACGTGCTGGCCAAAGCGTGCTCCGCCGTGCCAGATGTTCCATACCTGGGTTCTGAGTCGGTCAACGGGCAACTCGTCGAGTACCGCCGACATTGACGGGAAATATTGCGCATATTCGGCTGCTATCTCTTCGCTGCCTACGGCACGGTCCCATATCCTTACCTCGTCGATACGGCCGTTGAAAGCGTTGCGTTCGCCACGCGAGTAGTTGTGTCCGCGTTCGGTGTACTCCCCTGAACCGCCGATGAATGTAGGAAGCACACCTTCGGCCGAAGTAAGCTCAGGAATATTATAGACCGCAACATTTTGTCCGTCGAAATATAGCCACATCTCGCTGTTGTCGAGGTCGATGCTTGCGGCTATGTTGTGCCATCGTCCGTCGTTGATGCGCTGCCGTTCTACTGTCGGCGTGTAGGAATACCATGTGGCGCTGTCGCAGAGGTGCAGATACCATCCGCCGAGATCGGTAGTGCCAAGGATGAGGCCGGGTGTCTTGCTCTGGTCGTAGAATTCAGCCTCGTCGCAGATGTTACGGTACTCGCGATGCACTTCAAGACCGGGGCGATAGACTTTCTTGTTGGTCATTATCGGTGTGCCTTGCCTTGCGCCCGGTTTTGTCTGTATCCATATCGAGAAAGAGAATGACTGTGTATAGTCGGGCGTCTGTGACTTGTCGAGAATGACCGGTATGCGGTTTGCTACCTCATCGGTGAGATCAAGCGCGTTTCCTTGCAATCCGCGACAAAATGATATGGTGTCAGCTGCACGGGCTATTCTGTCGGATGCCTGCATGCGGTCGACGTGGCCGAAATCGATTGCTGTACGGTCAAATGTCAGGTGGGTGATGCAATCACGTGGCTGGGGCTTGTCTTTGATCTGGATTGCGCCTGCGATTGCAGGTGTGAAAAAAATGGCGAGCGACAAAGCCCGCCATAATGTGCTTTTAGTTTTCATGGTGATTGGTTTTATTGATCAGGTAGTTTTTGAAAGTCAGCGCAGACGGTCGTAGGATCTCAGCAGTTTCTCGTCGGCGAGAATGCGTCGGTAAGCCATGTGCGTCAGTATAAGTGCCAGCGGTAGGAAACAGGCGCTGAATCCAAATGTGATTTTTGGTTCAGTGCCGTGTAACGGCCCGATTGCAAACAGGCCGGTCGCGGCAGAGATGACGATAAGTATTATTGCAGTAATTGCCATGCGCCGCTGCAGGCGTGTGTTACGATACATGAATATCGTCACGAGCAGAAACAAAGCAATGATGATATTACCTATAAAGTTGCCAGGGAAATCGATTGGAAAAACGGTGATGATGTCGGGGCTGTCGTAGAGTGTCGCGGCCGGAAGAAAGCTGTAGGCGCCCATGAATACGGCTGCGAGAAGCAGAAAAACAGATTGCCAGCGTTGTATGACCATGTTGAGGTTGATTTTTAAATGATGTGTACTGATATATGTAATTTTTAGTTCAAGTCGTATAGGATATGGTCGAGAAGCAGCGGTATGACATGGCTGTCGGCACCCGCCTTTGTGAGATAAGGCACATCGGTTTCGACGGTTTCGACAAGCTGATTCGGAGTCATGTCGCCGAGAGTCATTGCGAGCTTATAGGCATTTGCCGCGTCAAAATAGTTGTGCTCTATGAGGTATATGTGCCCCATGTTGATGTAGTCGGCCGGTGACGGTGAAGCCTGAATGACTTTCTGATACTGCCGGCGTGAGTTTTCGAGATCGCCATTGAGCAGCAGCGCCCATGCGAGCCTTCGGAGTGCAGGCATTGAGTCAGGTTTGAGATATGCCGCTTTGTAGAGTGTTTTCACAGCATCGGCATAGCGGTTAAGTTCGGTAAGGCATTCGCCTATGGCCAGCGTGGTGGAGGGTTTGTCGGGATCCTTGCCGTCTATGCGTATGTAATAGTCGAGAGCTTGCTGCCACAGGCCTGTGGCTCGTGAGCAGGATGCTATGCGGCGTAGGGTCCACATGCTTGTGGAGTCGAGCAGTTCGGCACGAAGATAATAGTCGAGCGCACTGTTTAGATCTCCGAGATTCTGGTAGCAAAATCCGATTTTCTGATAGAAAGCCGCATCGGGAAGAGCTACTGTATCCAGTTCGTTGAAGAGACGCAATGCGTCGCTCCACATCTGATGTGTGAAATGAAATTCGGCAAGATCGCTGATCGTTTCAGTCGAGCGTAGGCACGGGGCAATCGCAGGGATGTCGAATGCCGAAGGCATCGAGGCAAACGGATCGTTGAATTCGCCCTTGCGCCTATAGAGTTTGAAAAAGCGGTACAGATTGCGCACGTAGCGGTTGACTACGGCTTTTGTGTCGTTTTCGTCCCTGTTTATTATGTCGGCGGTAATTGCATCAATGTCGGCTTTCTGTGCCTCAAGCTGTGAGGCTATCATGTCGCGTTGAGCCGAAGGCATCATAGTCAGCGAGAATGCCATGGAGTATTTGTCGCTGTCGCATAGCATTGGTGAGGCTGCTATCATGCGTGCGATAGGTGATGAATGATCGGCAGCGGCTACAACCGATGAGTGCGACGTGTCGAACGGAAGAAACCAGTTGGCAACATCATTAAAGAAAGGGAACGACTTTAGGTGGATGAATGTGCTCATCATCACATCGGCGCCTTCCTGTTGCATTTCAGATAATTCCCGGAAAGTGTCAGACAGTCCGCTTTTGTCGAGCATATCCATCCATTCCGGTGATTGTTCGGGGTCAGTAAGATCCGAGAAGTCGTTATCGGTGAACCGTTGTTGGAATTTTGGCCGCATACTCATGATTGTTGGCATGACTTCATCGCGCATCTTTTGGTTGATGCGCTCGGTGTCGCGTGTGCGGGCAAGTTCGGTTATGACTATGCGTAGGTCGTTTTCGAAGGACGCTCTGTCGGTTGATGCCATCGAATGTGTAAGTGCGCGGACCGATGGTGACGCAGTGCGTGAAGGTTGCCGTAACATAGCGGTTATGGCAGCCGTAAGTGCGACCGGACGCAGATTGATATCCTTTGATTCGCTGTAGAATTCAAGAAGCAGCCTGATTCTTGCCGTTTCAAAGAATTCAAGTGACCCGAGCATCACCGATGAGATAAGCAGGATCTTGAAGCCTGTAGGAAGCAGAGGCGAGCGCAGAGCGTCGGAAATAGCCGTCGAGTCGGCCCGTGAAAGGGGAAATGTAGTCCAGATGCGGTTGAATATGCGCCGCTCCAGAAGTTCCAATGTTTCTTTGGCGGTTTTCGATGTGCTGTTGCCCAAAATGTCGCCGAATACATTTGACGAAGCCTGCTCTGTGTAATTGCCTATTAGTGACGTGATACTGTCGGGTTGCAGCTTCTCATAGCGTAGAGTGCTGTAGTAGAGGTTCGGTGAATTGTCGTCGAGCCGGGCTCGTCTGGTGCATTGGTCCACGACCGATATGATTCCGTCGGTGATCCCGTCGAGAGTTTCGGCACGCGACGGGTCATCGGTGTCGGCCATTGCATATTGCAGCAGATAGCGGTATGTGCGTTCCAGATCGTTGGCTTTTTCGGTCAGGTCCCATTGCATAGCGGCTTCTGTGAGAGCGTGAAGGTTGGAGAACGCTTCCTGAAGGTGGCCTTTAGCAGCGAGGGAGTTTATTTTTTCAGCGAGAGCTGTTGTTTTTGTCAGTTTCATTAAAATCGGTAATGTTGGGGTGGGAGAGTGTGTATGGCAATGCAAATATAACAAACTTGTGCATGGGTCTACTTTGTATCGTGAGCCAAAAAACATGCTGTTACCGTATACAAGATGAGTGTTAACAAGTTTTAACGCAATAAAAATGCTTCTAATGCATATCTTTACAAGGAAAAGTATGAACTTGTAACCAAAACCTAAACAGAGTCAAATATCATATAGTATATGAGGACAAAGATATTGGTAATCGACGACGAAGAGTCAATCTGTGAAATTCTTAAGTTTAATCTCGAGAAAGAGGGATATGAGGCTGACTGCGCTTATAGTGCCGAAGAGGCATTAGAGATGGATCTCGTGCCATATCAGTTGTTTATAGTCGATATCATGATGGACAGGCTGAGTGGTTTTGATTTCGCGAAGAAATTGAAAAACAACCCGGCCCTGGAGTATAAGCCGATTATTTTCTGCTCGGCCCTCAATGGCGAAGATGAGACTGTGATGGGCCTTAATATCGGTGCCGACGACTACATAACAAAGCCATTTGTGATCAGCGAGGTCATAGCACGTGTCAAAGCTGTGCTCAGACGTACAGGGGTGAGTCAGCCGGGTTATGATACCACCCGCTATGTCAGCAGCAATATGACACGCATTGTCACGCCTCCGGTCCAGCCTCAGTATCATCAGCCGGCAGTGGCGCCACAGCACAATGCCAATGAACATCACGAACCTGATATCGTGTTCAAAGGGCTGCGCCTGAACCGCAACACAAAGTCATGCACTATCGATGGAGAACTTGTGCGTCTTACAAAGAAAGAGCTGGATATCGTTACCTTTTTCCTGACTCACCGTAACCGCATCTATTCACGTGAAGAGCTGATCGCCAATATATGGGGAACCGATGTTGTCGTGACTGACCGTGCTATTGACACCAATATGGCGCGTCTGCGTAAGAAACTTGGCGATTACGGGGCTCATATCGTCACCCGGCTTGGTTTTGGTTATGGGTTCCAGGAAGAAATTTAGACTGAACTACAGGCTTCGTATATTTGTTCCGACGGCGTTGCTGATATGGGCCACCATCACCGTGATGGCCATATATTCCTACAAACGCGAAAAGAATTATATACGTGAGACTGTCCATAGCGATCTGGTGCTTATCGCCGACCGCTTCATATACATGTATGAGCAAAATCTGGATTTCGACACGTTTATTGAATTTATCGAGCAATATTACGGAGGGTCGGATCTTGATGGCATACGTGTGACAATAATCAATCCGGTCACAGGTGAGATTATACGTAATCTCGGCGAGCCGTTGAGTGCCGATGGAGATCTTGCCAGAAGAGATGATTTTGTTTCATATCATGAGAAATTTTCTCCCGGTCATGAAATGAAGGTGATGGTAGCACTGCCTTACAACGTCTCTGTCGGCAGGTTTGTGAAAGAAAGTTCAGGCTATTGGTTTTTCCTGTTGCTTCTGGCTACGGGAGCTACACTGGTGGTTTACTTTGCCGCTTATCATCAGGCCCGCAATATCATGCTTCTGCGTGATTTTGCCGATAAGGCTGCGAGTGACGATGACACATTTGAAGATACGGGCCGTTTTCCCAATGATGAGCTTGGTGATATTTCCCGCCAGATCATTGATATTTATAAGGCACGTCGTGAGGCGATGGCCGCACATGACAGGGAACACAGGATAGCTTTGCGGGCAACTGAAGAAAAGATAAGAGTCAAACGCCAGCTGGCCAATAATATCGGGCACGAATTGAAGACTCCGGTCGGAATTGTCCGCGGTTATGTCGACACGTTGGTCGATAACCCTGAGATGGATGTTGAATCACGTCAGCATTTTCTGAGCAAGACCCAGCAGCATGTCGAACGACTGTGCACAATGCTCGACGACCTGTCTACACTGACCCGTCTTGACGAGGCCGGCGGCATGATAACTCCGCGTGAGGTAGATATGAACATTCTTCTTGCTGATCTTACCGATGAAATTGATGACAGTGGCATCGGCGGTGACATGACGTTTATCTACGATGTTCCGGCTCATTGCATCGTGTGTGGCAGCGAGACACTGATAAGCGCGGCTTTGATGAATCTTGTAAAAAATGCCGTGGCTTATTCAAAAGGTACGGAGATGGGTGTTATTTTCACCGGCAAGACTTCGTCACATTACTCATTTGTATTTTATGATAATGGTCAGGGTGTAGGCGCGGAGCATCTGCCTCGCCTTTTTGACCGTTTTTACCGCATTGACAGCGGTCGCTCACGCAAAACCGGCGGCACCGGTCTTGGACTCCCTATTGTAAAGTCTACATTTATCAACATGGGAGGAACGATCAATGTGCGAAACCGTGAAGAAGGCGGGCTTGAGTTTAATTTCACAATCCCGGTATGGAATCCAAAGAAATAAATGAAGTCGGGCCGATTGGGATTTTTGATTCCGGTTATGGTGGCCTGACTGTGTTACGGGAAATTGTAAGGCAGCTTCCCGCTTATGATTATCTCTATCTTGGCGACAATGCGCGTGCCCCCTATGGCACGCGTTCGTTTGACATAGTGTATCGTTTCACACTTGAGGCTGTAAGATATCTTTTTGAACAAGGTTGCCACCTGGTCATACTGGCCTGCAATACAGCTTCAGCCAAAGCACTGCGCACAATTCAGCAGGTCGATCTTCCTGCTATGGCTCCCGGCAGGAGAGTTCTAGGCGTGATACGTCCGACGGTGGAGGTGCTACGCTCATTGAGCGCCAGCGGCCATATCGGAGTTTTCGGTACTCCTGGCACAATCGCGTCAGGATCCTATGACATGGAGATACATAAACTTTATCCTTCTTTTAGTTGCAGCGGTCAGGCGTGTCCTATGTGGGTTCCGCTTGTAGAAAACGGGGAGGCCGGAGGACCGGGAGCCGATTATTTCGTCAAAAAAAATGTTGACAGTCTTATGATGTCAGATTCTGAGATAGATACCGTGATTCTCGGATGTACACATTATCCTTTGCTTGTCGATAAAATAAGAAAATATTTGCCAGAGGGAACGGGGATAGTCTCACAAGGTGAGATCGTGGCAGCTAGTCTGGAGGACTATTTGTGCCGTCATCCTGAAATTGAGCACTGTTGCTCCCGTGGCGCCGTTGTCCGATATGTCACGACCGAGGATCCGGCTAAATTTGACAATCTCGCATCAATGTTTATGGGGGAGGAAGTAACTTCGACACAGATCGTTTTATGATAGGAATTATAGTTGCAATGGACAAGGAGCTTGAACTCCTTTTGCCAATGGTCGACGACGTCAGAGAATTTGTCGACGGACGTTTCAGATTCTATTGCGGAGGCATAGGTCAACGCGAGATAGTAGTCATGAAAAGCGGTATCGGAAAAGTGAATGCCGCTCTTGCCGCCCAGGCGATGATTGACCGTTTCAAACCCGGATTTATTCTGAGCAGCGGCGTGGCCGGAGGAGCCGGTGGCCGTGCCGGAATTCTTGATGTGGTTGTGGCCGACAGGGTTGTCTATGGTGATGTGTGGTGCGGTCCGGGCACAATGTGGGGCGAGGCAGCCGATTGTCCGCTCTATTTCATTACCAAAGATCTGGGTGTAGAGGAAGATGAATGCGTGAAGAAAGGACTTATCTGTTCATCTGATAAATTTATCTCGACAGTCGAGGATGTTGATTTCCTGCGTGGAAATTTCCCCGATGTCATGGCTGTGGATATGGAATCGGGAGCTATTGCCCAGACTTGTTATCTCAATAATGTGCCGTTTGCTGCTATAAGGGTGGTTAGTGACACGCCAGGGGCCGGCGATAATATTGCCCAGTACTCCGATTTCTGGAGTGATGCTCCTAAAGCAACTTTCAGAGTGGTCAGAAAGGTGCTTGAATCTGCCGAAAATTTGTGATTTGATTATAAAATGATTAATTTTGCAGCTTAAATCTTCAAATCCATAGGTAATGAGCGACAGATTATTTATATTTGATACAACTCTTCGCGATGGTGAGCAGGTGCCGGGATGCCAGCTCAACACAGTAGAAAAGATTGAGGTTGCAAAAGCGCTTGAAGAACTTGGAGTAGACGTCATTGAAGCCGGATTTCCGGTGTCGTCGCCGGGTGATTTCAATTCGGTGGTAGAGATATCCAAGGCTGTGACCTGGCCGACGATATGCGCGCTGACCCGCGCTGTGGAAAATGACATACGTGTGGCTGCCGATGCGCTTAAATATGCCAAACGAGGACGCATACACACAGGTATCGGTACTTCTGACTACCATATAAAATATAAGTTTAACTCAAACCGTGAGGATATTCTCGAGCGTGCTCGGGCATGTGTGGCCTATGCCAAGCGCTATGTGGAGGACGTGCAGTTCTATGCCGAGGATGCCGGACGCACTGAAAACGAGTATCTTGCACGAGTTGTGCAGGCTGTGGTTGATGCAGGTGCCACGGTGATCAACATTCCTGATACCACAGGGTATTGTATGCCATGGGAATTCGGCGAGAAGATCAAATATCTCATGGAGAATGTAAACGGCATACATAAAGTCACAATCGCCACACATTGCCATAATGATCTTGGCATGGCTACGGCCAATACCGTAGCGGGAATTGTCAATGGCGCGCGTCAGGCCGAAGTGACAATAAACGGTATCGGTGAGCGTGCCGGCAACACCTCTCTTGAGGAAGTTGTCATGGCTTTCCGCAGTCACAAGGAACTCGGCATAGATTCTAACATCAATGCCACAAAAATATATGGAGTCAGCCGTCTGGTGTCGAGCCTCATGAATATGCCGGTACAGCCCAACAAGGCCATTGTGGGGCGTAATGCTTTCGCACACTCGTCAGGCATCCATCAGGACGGAGTCCTCAAGAAGCGAGAGAGTTATGAGATAATAGATCCAAAAGATGTAGGTGTAGACGAGAACTCGATCGTACTTACAGCACGTAGTGGCCGTGCGGCACTTAAACATCGTCTGCACGTGCTTGGTGTGGATCTTGACAAAGAGCATCTCGACAAGGCTTATGAATCATTCCTGAAACTGGCTGACAGAAAAAAAGAGATCAACGACGACGATGTGCTCATGCTTGCCGGTGAACATCGTAAGGCCAAACGTCGCATCACGCTTGACTTCCTGCAGGTCACTTCGGGGGTAGGTATCAAGTCGGTGGCAAGTGTCGGAATCGATATCGCCGGGGAGAAATTCGAGGCTTGTTCGAGCGGGAACGGTCCTGTCGATGCCGCTCTTACTGCCATAAAGCAGATTGTGAGACGCACCACTACTGTCAAGGAGTTCCTTATACAGGCCATAAACAAGGGCAGCAATGATGTGGGCAAGGTGCATATGACAGTCGAGCATGACGGAAACCATTACTACGGTTTCTCTGCCAATACCGATATTATCGCCGCAAGTGCCGAGGCATATATTGATGCGATAAACAAGTTTGTGAAATAACCGCAATGTAATGGGAAAGACTCTTTTTGACAAAATCTGGGATGCCCATGTGGTTAACCACATTCCTCAGGGACCCGACCAGTTGTATATCGACCGCCATTATTGTCATGAGGTGACGAGTCCGCAGGCTTTCGACGGCTTGCGTCGTCGCGGTCTTGGCGTATATCGTGTGGACCGTACCTATTGTTCGCCCGACCACAATGTGCCTACCTCAGGACAGGACAGGGAAATCGTTGACCCTGTATCGCGCAATCAGATAGAGACTCTTGGACGCAACGCAGCGGAGTTTGGTCTTACTCTCTTCGGTTTAGGCCATGAGCGTAATGGTATCATACATGTGATAGGGCCGGAAAACGGTCTGACGCTGCCGGGTATGACCCTTGTATGCGGTGACAGCCATACTTCTACCCACGGTGCTCTTGGAGCGGTGGCATTCGGTATCGGCACAAGCGAAGTCGAGATGGTGCTTGCCACACAATGTATCCTTCAGCCGAAACCGCGCACTATGCGTGTGAAAGTCAATGGTGTCCTCAATCCTGGTGTTACGGCCAAAGATATTGCGCTCTACATCATAGCCCGGCTGGGTACAGGCGGGGCCACAGGATATTTTGTAGAATATGCCGGGGAGGCTGTTGAGTCTCTTTCCATCGAAGGGCGCATGACACTTTGCAACATGTCGATCGAGATGGGTGCACGCGGCGGCATGGTAGCTCCTGACGAGAAAACCTATGAATACATAAAGGGGCGTGATTTCGCACCCAAAGGAGAAGCATGGGAAAAGGCTGTCGCTGAATGGCGTACACTCCCCAGTGATAATGATGCGGTCTTTGACCGGGAGGTTGAGTTTGAGGCCGCTGACATCGAGCCTCGGCTCACATTCGGTACCAATCCGGGCATGGGTATCGGTATAAGCGAGAAAGTTCCCGCTTGCGACACTCCCGACGATGCGGCTGCTGCAGTTTCATGGCGAAAGGCTCTCGATTACATGGGATTTGAAGAAGGGCAGTCGCTTGAAGGCACACCGGTTGACTACGTGTTTCTCGGTAGCTGCACTAACGGCCGTCTGGAAGATTTCCGCGCATTTGCATCGGTTGTCAAAGGGCGTCACAAAGCTGAGAATGTGACTGCCTGGCTTGTACCTGGTTCGCGTGCTGTGCTGAAGACTATCAAGACCGAAGGCATCGACAAAGTGCTTGAGGAAGCCGGATTTGAATTGCGTGAGCCCGGATGTTCGGCTTGTCTGGCAATGAATGACGATAAGGTTCCGGCGGGCAAACTGGCGGTATCGACCTCCAACCGAAATTTCGAGGGACGTCAGGGTCCCGGTGCCCGTACAGTACTTGCAGGGCCTCTTATGGCTGCTGCCTGCGCCGTGACAGGTGTAATAACAGATCCACGTAAACTTCAGTCGATATGAAAGAGAAATTTTCTGTAGTGACATCGACGTGTGTCCCGCTTCCGATGGAGAATGTCGATACCGACCAGATTATTCCCGCACGTTTCCTCAAAGTTACTTCGCGGGAGGGGTTTGGCGAAAACCTGTTCCGCGACTGGCGTTTTGACAAGGACGGTAATCCTGTGAAGGATTTTGTGCTCAATAACCCTGTATACTCTGGCCAGGTGCTTGTCGCAGGCAAAAATTTTGGTTGCGGTTCGTCGCGCGAGCATGCCGCCTGGGCTATTCATGACTATGGTTTCAGGGTTGTTGTATCGAGTTTTTTTGCCGATATTCACCGAAATAACGAGTTGAACTCTTTTGTGCTGCCTGTGACAGTAAGCGAGAATTTTCTTGCTTCTTTGTTCCGGTCGATAGAGGATGATCCGAAGACCAGCGTGCGTGTCGACCTTGAGGCACAGACTATAACTAATCTTGCCACCGGCGATCAGGAGAGCTTCGATATAAACCCATATAAAAAACAGTGCCTTGCACAGGGTCTCGATGATATAGAGTACCTGCTCACACGCCGTGATGATACCGCTGCGTTTGAGAGTGCCAATGGAAAATAAAATAGTTGCAACAATGAGCAATCTGAAAATAGCAGTGCTTCCAGGCGACGGCATCGGTCCTGAAATATCACGTCAGGGGGTGGCTGTGCTGGAAGCGGTCGCCGACAGGTTCGGCCATACATTCAGTTTTGAATACGGACTGGTCGGGGCTGCAGCGATCGATGATTGTGGCGATCCGTTTCCTGAAAAGACCTATGAGCTTTGTCTGCGGTCTGATGCAGTGCTTTTCTCGGCGGTAGGCGATCCGAA
Organism: uncultured Muribaculaceae bacterium; assembly: GCA_910578395.1. GTDB lineage: Bacteria > Bacteroidota > Bacteroidia > Bacteroidales > Muribaculaceae > JAFLTL01. The sequence continues at coordinate 121,329 of CAJTPZ010000005.1, forward strand.
GTACGACAATAATCCATCGGCTACAGTGCGTCCCGAGCAGGGGCTGCTTGCCATGCGTAAGAAACTCGGACTGTATGCCAACATACGTCCTATGCAGACGTTCAAGTGCCTTCTTCATATGTCGCCGCTCAGGCAGGAGATAGTGGAGGGTGCAGACTTTGTGTGTGTTCGTGAGCTTACCGGTGGTATGTATTTCGGCGAGAAATACGAAAGCGACGAGCGAGCTTATGACACTAATGCCTATACTCGTGCCGAGATTGAGCGTATACTTGAGACAGCCTATGGCTATGCCCGTCGCCGAAACCGCCATCTCACGGTGGTTGACAAGGCAAATGTTTTGGCTTCAAGTCGTTTATGGCGAAAGGTTGCGCAGGAAGTCGCTGAGCGTTATCCTGATGTGGCAACCGACTACATGTTTGTCGATAATGCGGCAATGCGCATGGTTGTCGATCCGCGTTTCTTCGATGTTATGGTCACTGAAAACACTTTCGGCGATATACTCACCGACGAGGCAAGCGTCATATCAGGCTCTATGGGACTTCTGCCGTCGGCATCGACTGGCGAAAAGACTCCATTGTTTGAGCCTGTACATGGTTCGTGGCCGCAGGCTGCCGGAAAAAATATAGCCAATCCGATAGCACAGATTCTTTCGGCTGCGATGCTCCTTGAATATTTTGATATGAAAGAGGAGGGCGCTCTTGTCCGTGAGGCTGTCGAGGCTTCGCTTGACCAGGAGGTGCGCACTCCGGAGATTCAGGTTCCGGGCGGAGCCGTTTACGGAACAGCCGAGGTCGGTGCTTGGATAGCCGGTTATATACGTCGGAAATAAATTTTGTTTTTTACATAAACCATGAAATTTTCATTATCGCTGCTTGCTGCTTTGACTTCGCTGTCGGCGTTGGCTGAATCGGTGGAAGTGAAAGAGTTTACATATCGTGGACCGGTTGTTGTCGGAGCGCCTGTGATGATTGATACTCTTGATGTCAAGTCGCGTCCCTACGACGTGAAGTCGGCTCTTCGCTATCATGTCAATCTCGACGCTCTTCCGGCAAGTTCATGGAGCGGAGAAATCGCACCGGGATCAACCGAAGGGGTTGCTCTAAATTTTCTGAGTTTTCCGCTTGTTAACAAGCGTTATGCTGAGGTGACCCTGGCGACCGGACTTTCAGATTGTCAGATTCTTGTCGATGGGAAACCTGTGGAAGGCAACACGATGAAGCTCACACCCGCCTCACGTGAGATCACCCTGAAATATATATCGCGTCCCGATAGCAGAGACTCTGTTAAAGTGGTTCTTACCACTGCAGACCGGTCGCATATGTCTTTGACACAGCCCGATGGTGGCCGCAGTTTCCGTCTTGATGATATTGCCTACTGCACCCGCGTCACCGGAACAGAAGTATCGCCTTCCGGCAAGTATGCTACTGTGACTTACACTACAACAGGCAATGACAAGCGTACTCGTCAGGTGACAAAAGTGCGTGAGATGAAAGATGGAGGAAAGGTGGTTGTCGATCAGCTCCCTGATGGCTCTTGGAACTGGCTTGACGACTCCGATCTGCTTTGGAGTGTACAGACACGTCCCGATGGCATACGGGAATACATCACATTCGATCCTGTAACAGCCTCACGAGGGGTAGTGGCGTCAAATCTGCCGGAGGGTCGGTTCACACCTGTTCCCGGCGGCCGTTATCTTGTCTACTATACAAGAGAGCAGGGACCGGAGGAGGATAAGCGCATATACCGTATCATCGAGCCCGATGACCGTCAGCCGGGATGGCGCAACCGTTCAGGCATTGCCCTCTACGATCTTTCTACCGGATTTTATCGTCCGCTAACATTCGGCTCTCACAACACATGGGTCTGCGATATGGCTCAGTCCGGCGACAGACTCCTTTTCGGAGTAAGCCGCAGCCGGCTTGAGAAACGTCCTACGACTGTGACCTCCATATATCAGCTCAATCTGAACACGATGGCTGTCGATACTCTTGTAAATGGCGACGGATTTGTGAGTGGTGCCAAATATTCGCCTGATGCGTCCAGGATACTCATATCAGGAAGTCCGGAATCGCTCGGAGGCGTAGGCAAAAACGTCGGTAACGGACGCTATCCGAGCATGACCGACGGTCAGCTTTATATCATGGACATAGCGTCGCGCGAAGTGATCCCTGCTACCCGTAATTTCAATCCTTCGGTTCAGGGATACGACTGGTGTGTCGGCGACAACATGATTTATTTTACAGCTGAAGACAAAGACTGCATAAATCTTTTCAGCCTTGATCCCGATAACGGTAAATTCACTCTGATTGATGTGCCGGAGGATGCTGTGGGAGCCTTTTCGGTGGCTCGTAATGGCAGCGTGATTGCAGTTACAGGTCAGAGTGCGGTGAATACTGACCGTCTCTACGCTGTCGATCTTGGAGGCAAACGCTCTTCTTGCCGTCTTCTCGACGCTCCGGGCGATGATGCCCTTGCCGATGTCGCATTCGGCGAGGTGTGTGACTTCGACTTTGTAAACTCGATCGGTGATACTATCAACGGACGCTACATCCTTCCCGCCGATTTCGATCCGGCCAGAAAATATCCTGTAATTGTGAATTATTATGGCGGTTGCTCTCCAACATCCCGTATTTTCCATTCCCGATATCCTCATCATCTTTATGCCGCTATGGGCTATATTGTGTATGTGGTCAATCCGTCGGGAGCTACCGGTTTCGGGCAGGAGTTCTCATCGCGTCACGTCAATACTGCCGGTACTGATCCGGCCCGTGATATTATCGAGGGGACTAAGGAATTCATACGCCGTAATTCTTTTGTAGATGAGAAAAAAATCGGTTGTATAGGAGCAAGCTATGGTGGCTTCATGACCATGTATCTTCAGACGGTCAGCGATCTTTTTGCAGCCGCTATATCTCATGCAGGAATAAGCGATCACACAAGTTATTGGGGAGAAGGCTATTGGGGTTATTCCTATAGTGAGACTTCGATGGCCGAAAGTTATCCATGGACAAGTCCGGATCTTTACGTGAAACAGAGTCCTCTTTATAACGCCCACAAGGTCAATACCCCGATTCTCTTTCTTCACGGTAACACCGATCCCAATGTTCCGCCGGCTGAAAGCCACCAGATGTTCACAGCGTTGAAATTGCTTGGTAAAGAGACTGCGCTTGTGGAAGTTGCCGATCAGGAACACCATATACTTGATCTCGATAAACGTGAAATGTGGCAGAACACTATCTTCGCCTGGTTTGCAAAGCATCTGCAAGGCGATGATTCATGGTGGGAAGCCCTTTATCCGTCCACCTCGCTCTGATAGATTGAAATCAGCTATAATAGAGTGTGGAGGCCGCAATTTTGCAGCCTCCACACTCTATTATGTTATGCTGTTGACTATGTCAGTTTTTTACTTTGACTATATCATAGTTCAGACAGCTTTCTGCTTCCTGAAGTTCGGAATTGATCATACGCAATGTCGAGTCGTTTATGATTTTGAAATATTGCGGATCACTCATGTCGTCAGACTTTAGAAGATAAAAACTTATTGAGTCGTTTTTTATAAGTTCAAATTCACCTTCCGATGTAAAAGTCTTGTTGTTGCCTGCTCCATCTGCATCGATGTAGGTCATTGAGAGGATGTATCCGTTTTTACCTTCATCAAGGCTGAGCGAGTACTCTATGCCCGGACAGTCGGCTGCCGGCAGCATCCCTTTATAAGTTGTTTGACTGGATCGGGATACCGTCTGTATTTCATTGTCATTGTTGTTATCGACGGTTGCGGTAGTTTTTGACTGGCATGATCCCAGCATGGCTATTGCTGCGATTGCAGGCAGGAAATATTTTTTCATGTTATCGTTACTGTTGATGTGGTTATGACATTTAATGAACGGTTGCTGTGTATCTTTAATAACCTAAATTCCCTTATTATGTTCTGATAAGGCAACATATTATTTAATTTGCCAGCATGGGAATTGCTTATAAGGCGCTATTTTCAGAATTTGTTTACGAGCGTCCGCCGTGACGTTCACGACGAGCGGCGTCAATACGTAGCAGTATGAACAGCAGTATTGTAAATCCCCAAAGCGAAGAGCCTCCGTAGCTGAAGAAAGGGAGCGGTATTCCTATTACAGGACACAGGCCTATGACCATGCCTATGTTGATACAGAAATGAAAGATGAAATAGGAGGCCACACAATAGGCGTAGACACGTCCGAAGACTGTAGGCTGGCGCTCGGCGATAGATATGACGCGCAGTATAAGTGCAAGAAATAGAGCGAGCACGGCGACTGATCCGATGAAGCCCTCCTCTTCTCCTATGGTGCAATAGATAAAGTCGGTGTGTTGTTCTGGCACAAACTTCAGCTTGGTCTGTGTGCCTTGCAGAAAACCTTTGCCGGCAAGTCCTCCTGATCCTATGGCGATTTTAGATTGATTCACATTGTATCCCACACCACGAAGATCCTCTTCGATGCCGAGCGCTACTTTGATGCGCATCTGCTGGTGTGGTTCAAGCACATGGTTGAATACGACGCTTACCGAAAACATAAAGGCAAGAGCTGCTGCCGCTGTTCCTATAGTGACCATGAGCTTATGGGTATAGTCGTGCATCAGCTCCAAGAGGCAATAGACACAGGCGGCTCCTATGGCTCCTATAAAGATCCATTGTCCAGGAAGATCTGTGCCTGTGAACTCTGACAGAAGCATCGCGCCGGCTACAACGGCTATGAAACCGAGGGTGATGTTGCGTGCCAGATTATGACGGCGGCAGTTGATCCACAGCATTCCCGACATGACAGTCATTATAAGCAGATATACAATAAACTCTCCGGTAGGAAGTCCCAGAGGTCCTGTCTCTGTGAATTTTACAGTCACTACAAAGATTATTACACTTACGAGTGCGCCAAGAAGCACCATGCCGCTCATGCCCTCGCGGTAGAGCACAAAAAACAGCGAAAGATACACCAGTGCTGATCCTGTTTCCTTCTGGGCAAGGATGAGAACGACCGGCAGAAGTATTATCACCAGAGCCTTGACGTAGTTTATAGGCTTGGCATTGAGATGGAAATTGTAGCCGCTGAATAGTTTGGCAAGTGCGAGAGCTGTAGCGAATTTGCCGAACTCCGCTGGCTGTATGCTCATTGGCCCTATCTTGATCCATGAAAGGGACCCTTTTATATCATGGGCCAGCAAAGGCGTTGCAGCCAGCAATACAGCAAGTATTATATAGATAGGCCATGCGTAGGTCTCATATACTCGCCAGTCGACAAGCAGAAGCACAAGCCCCAGAAATAGCGATAGCCCCACCCATCGCAGCTGTTTGCCGGAAAACTCATCAAATGAGAAAATAGAGGCATTGTCGAAGTCGTAGCTTGCTGCGTAGATTGAGATCGCGCCCGCTAAAACCATCAGAAGATAAATTATGACCGTCACCCAGTCAACGTGGCGGAGTGGTGACCCGTCATTGCGTTTTGTGCTGTATAATGTGCCTAAGCTCATCTGGTTGGCTTGACTATTGCTTGGGTGAGAAAATCAGTGTGTTGGAATTGAGCATGTTATCCTCGATATATTTACGCTCGGGTGCTATTGATCCTTTGAGATAGCGTTCGATCAGCAGACTGCCTATCGGCACGCCATAGGTAGCTCCGAATCCGGCATTCTGCACATAGACACATATAGCGATTTTCGGATTGTGATATGGCGCGAAACCCAGAAATGCCGAATGATCTTTTCCGTGGGGGTTCTGTGCGGTTCCGGTTTTTCCGCACACTTCTATGTCAGGAAGGTTGGCAAGACGGCATGTGCCGCCCGTGACTGCCATGCGCATCCCTTCGGCTACTTCTTCAAAATGTCGGCGGTCGATCGTAGGATATCGTTTTGTTGTGTATATCTCAGGCAAGACTGTATCCTGAATCTCTTTTACTACATGAGGGGTTATAAACCAGCCGCGGTTGGCTATGGCTGCTCCGAGATTGGCTATTTGCAACGGAGTCGCCAGTATCTCTCCCTGGCCGATAGATACCGAGATTATGGTGTTGGCGCTCCAGCGTCCTTCACCGTATATTTTGTTATAGTAATTTTCGTTGGGAATAAATCCGCGACCCTCGCCTGGTAGATCCACTCCGAGTTTGTAGCCGTAGCCGAGTGAGACAAGATGTTTCTTCCATACCTCGAAGGCTGCACCGGTCGATCCATAACGTCGGCGGTTGTTGTCGAGCATCGCTTTCAGTCCCCAGCAGAAATAGGCATTGCACGATGTCTGTAGCGACGGTTTGAGCGTGATAGGCGAGCCATGGCCATGGCATCCGACCCTGAGGCCGCCCGAAATGAAGCCTCCGTAGCAAGGGTAGGCTGTGTTGAGATCAACGATATTTTCCTGCAAAAGAATTAGACCCTGTCCGGGTTTGAATGTTGATCCCGGCGGATAAGCTCCCATCAGAGCGCGGTCAAAAAGAGGCTTGTAAGGATCGTCTTTAAGCAGGGAGTAATTTTCTCCTCGCTGTCGTCCCACAAGTGCCAGAGGGTCATAGGTCGGCGATGACACCATGCACAGAATTTCGCCTGTGGCCGGTTCGATTGCCACGACTGCTCCGATCTTATTCACCATCAGGCTTTCGGCATATTGCTGTAGCTCATGGTCGAGGGCCAGCTTCAGGTTTCGTCCGCTTATAGGGGCTATGTCGCGTGCGCCGTCCTCATAGTGTCCTTTGATGCGGCCATGTACATCCCGTATAAGTATTTCTGCTCCTTTTGTTCCGCGAAGATACTCGTCATAACTTTTCTCCACGCCAAGATCGCCTATGTAGTCTCCGCGCTGATAATATGGGTCACGTTCGATATCGCGTTGCGACACTTCTCGCAGGTTGCCGAGCACGTTGGCTGCTGTCGAGTGCTTGTATTGGCGCAGTATGCGTTTTTGTATGAAGAAACCGGGGTAGCGGTAGAGTTTTTCTTGTAGCCGTCCGTAATCCTGTGCGGAAAGATGAGTGATCAGTTTCTGTGGGGTGTAGGTTGAGTATCCGGGATTCTGCCGGGGATCTTTCATTGCCTTGAGACGGCCCATAAACTGGTCATAGGTGATATTGAGAGTATGACAGAAATCGAGAGTGTCAAACTCCTGTACGTCTCTCGGTATCATCATCACATCATAGGCAGGCTGATTGTACACGATCAGCTCGCCGTTGCGGTCATACATCAGGCCGCGTGACGGATATATGGTTTTGCGTAGAAAAGCGTTGGTATCGGCTGAAGCCTTGTAGCGTCCGTCATCGATCTGAAGGCTGTAGAGTCTTACGGCGTAGATACAGGCAATGACAAGGAGAAAACCGATGATCACCCATTTTCGTTTTTCAAGTCGGTAGTCTTTTCTCATTTTCGATTTGGAGGGAGAGAGGGTCGAGAGTAGGAAAGTTTTTGTCGCTTGACCTTATTTGCGTGATCCGCTGTTGTTCCATGAAACAATACCGGCCAGTGCAAGCAACATCATGAAAGTCAGCACCGTGCTTGCAAGGATCCTGACCGACATTGTGCCGATATTGAAAAAACCGGCGGAGTCGACTGTAAAATATACCAGGCAGTAGGTCATGGTCATTGTCAGCACATATTTTGTGTAGCTCCCTGCTCCGGTCGATCTGATGGACGGGATAGGGTTGGTCATGTCCTCCTCGCGTGGCAGATATAGCCTTAATATTGGTCGGCGAAGTCCTGATAGAATAGTACATGAAAGGGCATTAAGTCCGGCGGTGTTTGAAAACACATCTACCGACAGACCGATGAGGAAACCCAGTGTAAGAGTCCAGTTGACAGGTGTCGTTACCGGCAACGATATAATGAAGTATATGAATACAAGTGGCATTGCCATGCCGAACAGCCATATATGGTTGAAAATAGTGACTTGGGCAAGTACCAGTACAACGAAAAGCAGCAGGAAACTTAAAAACGTTTTTGCCATTTTGATATCAGGGGGATCATTGCTGTTCGACTTGACGTATGTCGTCTATATCGTTGTTCTTTATGAGTCGTACGGTCGAGAGGCGGGTGAAGTCGGTAAATAGCTTTATGCGTAGTCTGAAAAAATTGTCATCGGAGTCGCGCGCCGATTCAATTACCGATCCTACCGGGATTCCTTCAGGAAAGACTGCTGAGTATCCGCTTGTGATGATTGTGTCGCCGGGCTCAAACTCAGTGTGTTTCGGTAGTTCTTCGAGCACAGCCTCACCCGCGTTATGGCCGTCCCATATAAGAGAGCCGAAAGCATCGCTTCCTTTTACCTTGCACGATAATCTGAAATCAGGATTAAGCAGGGATATGATGCGGGCATGATGATCCGAAGTTATGTTCACGACTCCTACTACGCCGTTCTGGTCCACAACGCCCATTTCGGGCTCGACACCGTCCAGAGCTCCTTTGTTTATGGTTATATAGTTGTAGGGGTGAGCGATGGAATTGTTGGTCACGCTTGCGATGATGAACGAGAACGGATGCAATATTTCAGGTACTGTCATCGTATCGGCATAGACGGACTCCTGAGTCTCTTTCAGTTGTTTTCTGAGTGACAGTATCTGGTCCTCAAGCTCAGAGTTGCGTATATGGAGATCGTCGTTGATCTCACGCAGATGAAAGTATGAGGTCACATTCCTGACACCGTCGTAGACTGTCGATGCCATGATGCCGGCCGATGTGAGATAGACGTGCCGCTGTGCCGGACTTGCCGAGTAGAGCAGATAGCAGGAAACCGCGGCGTAGAATGCAAATACTACCCACGGACTATAGCGCAGCAGAAAGTTGAATAGGTTTCTCACGTCTTGTCACTGTTTTTTTGACAGTATGGGGTTATCTGGGAGACTTCATATGCTCTAACATCAAGATCACAGCAAAGCCGTTCCATTACAGGAGAAAACGATCATGACTAAACAATGCAGGGGCGTGCGATGGCACGCCCTGATCATTATTTCGACACGGTGTTTGTGACGTTTAGCGTATGAGGAATGAGAAATTGTCGATGTTTTTAAGAGCGACACCAGTGCCTCGGGCCACTGAGAGAAGCGGGTCCTCGGCTACATGGAAAAGAATGCCGATCTTATCTGTCAGACGTTTGTCAAGACCTCTTATCAAGGCTCCGCCGCCTGCGAGCCAGATGCCGTTTTTCACTATATCGGCATAGAGTTCCGGAGGAGTGCTCTGGAGTGCTGCAAGTACTGCTGCCTCGATCTTCAGTATCGATCCTTCCATGCACTTCGATATTTCGCTGTAGCTTACCGGTATCTCTACTGGAAGGCCTGTCATCATGTGAGGGCCGTGGACTATGAAATCCTCAGGCGGATTGTCAAGATGTGTCAGTGCCGATCCTACGGCCATTTTGATCTGTTCGGCGGTGCGCTCGCCCACATTCACGCTATGTACCTGCTTCATGTGGTTCACGATATCCTCTGTCAGGTCATCGCCGGCTACATTGATGCTTTTGTTGCTGACGATGCCGCCGAGCGAGATCACGGCAATCTCGGTTGTGCCGCCACCTATGTCGACAACCATGTTACCTTCGGCGGCCTGTACGTCAAGCCCGATGCCGAGAGCGGCAGCCATAGGCTCGTAGATCATATAGACATCGCGTCCGTTGGCTTGTTCCGATGAGTCGCGCACAGCACGTATCTCGACTTCGGTCGAGCCCGAAGGGATGCCTACCACCATGCGCAGCGACGGTGAGAACCAGTTGCTGCGTGAGCTTGCCATCTTCACCAGGCCGCGTATCATGAGCTCTGCCGCATTGAAGTCGGCTATCACACCTTTACGCAGCGGACGTATGGTCTGGATGTTGGGATGTTCCTTTCCCTGCATCTCCTGAGCTTTTTTGCCGACAGCGATCAGCTTGCCGGTGCTCCGCTCGAGTGCCACAATCGACGGCTCGTCTATGACGATCTTGTCGTTGTGGATTATTATCGTGTTGGCCGTACCGAGGTCAACAGCGATTTCCTTTGTGAGAGAGAACAGTCTCATTGGGTTTCAAGAATTGTAAAATTTTAGGAGTGGAGGATTTTTTAGTGACGGAAGTGGCGGAAGCCGGTCATGGCCATTGCCATGTCGTTGTTGTCGCACCAGTCGACCGACTCTTGGTCACGTATTGATCCTCCGGGGTGAACGACCGCCTTGATGCCGGCCTCACCGGCGATCTGAACGCAGTCGGGGAATGGGAAGAATGCGTCTGAGGCCATTACTGCGCCATTTAGGTCAACCCCGAATGTACCGGCTTTTTCAATCGCATGTTTCAGGGCATCGACACGCGATGTCTGTCCGACACCGCTTGCAAGCAGCTGACCGTTCTTTGCGAGTACTATTGCGTTGCTTTTTGAGTGCTTTACAAGTTTGACAGCAAAGATCAAATCAGATATTTCAGTATCGGTAAGAGCTTTTTTGCTTACCTGACGCATGTCGGCTTCTGTCTCGCTCTTGGTATCGCGGTCTTGCACCAGATAACCGTTCAGGCATGAACGTACCTGTTTGCCTGTGCCGAGAGGCTGTTTCTGCACCAGTATGATGCGGTTCTTCTTGCGTCGGAGTATCTCAAGCGCCTCGTCGGTATATGAGGGAGCTATCACAACCTCGAAGAAAATTTTGTCCATTCCCTCGGCAGTAGCCGCATCGATCTCGCGGTTTGCGACGATTATACCGCCGAATGCCGATACCGGATCTCCGGCAAGGGCTGCCTCCCAGGCTTCGGTGAGGGTTGGACGCTCTGCACATCCGCAGGCGTTGTTGTGTTTCAGCACTGCTACTGTCGGCTGCTCGGTGAAATCTGCTATGAGACCTACTGCAGCGTCAATGTCGAGAAGGTTGTTGTATGAAATTTCCTTGCCGTGTATCTGGCTGAACATTGAATCGAAGTCACCGAAAAAGTAACCTTTCTGATGGGGATTTTCTCCGTAACGCATCGGCTTGCAGCCGTTGGCGGTTATGCGGAGCGCTGTCGATGACGGTTCGGATGTTTCGTCAAACCAGCCGAAAATCGCACTGTCGTAGGCCGATGATACGCCGAAGGCCTGACGTGCGAAGTCGCGGCGCTCTCCGATTGTTGTCGAGGCACCGTTGCGCTTCAGTATGTCGCGGAGCGGAGCGTACTGCGCTTTGGAGGCTACGATCACCACATCCTTGAAATTCTTTGCAGCGGCGCGTATCAGCGAGATACCGCCTATGTCTATCTTCTCTATGATGTCCTCGGCCGAAGCGCCTGAAGCTACAGTGTCCTCAAAGGGATAGAGATCCACGATTACAAGATCGATTTCCGGAATCTCGTAGGTAGCGGTCTGCTCGCGGTCTCCGGCAAGGTCGCGACGAGAGAGTATACCGCCGAATACCTTGGGGTGAAGAGTTTTCACACGTCCTCCGAGAATCGAGGGGTAGCCTGTCAGATCCTCTACTGCATCACAGGGTATACCCAGCGACTCGATGAAAGTGCGTGTGCCGCCGGTGGAGAGGAAACGCACTCCGTCGGCGTGAAGAAGTTTGATTATTTCATCAAGGCCATCCTTGTGATATACCGATACCAGGGCTGTCTTTATTTTCTTGACTTCGTCTGACATATTGTTTTGAAGAAGATATTTGGGTTTGCTGTTTGATTCTCAGATTCTTGGTTGGGCTGTATGCCTGACCTCTGTTTATGAGTGCAAAGATACTCAGAAAAATCCGATTATCTATGTGTTAAATGACATTCATTTATCAGTTGATAGAATTTTTTTGAAATCTTTTTCCAAGCGTCTGGATATTCGTGTTGAATAATCATGGCAGAGAAGACTTGTGAAACATTTTATGTGAATATTTGTTTATGATTTATAAACTCTTTTGTAGATTTGTCCGTTAACTAAAGTTTATCATGGCACCATGGAAGATTTATCATCATTGATCGACTGGTCAAGAGCGCAATTCGCTATGACTGCTATCTATCATTGGCTGTTTGTCCCTCTCACCCTGGGGCTTGCGGTCATTGTAGGCGTAATGGAGACAATCTATTACCGCACGGGCAGCCGCAAATGGCTTGCTATCACAAAGTTTTGGATGACACTATTTGGTATAAATTTCGCCATGGGTGTTGCTACGGGTATTATTCTCGAATTTGAGTTTGGTACCAACTGGTCAAATTACAGTTGGTTTGTCGGGGATATTTTCGGTGCGCCGCTTGCTATTGAGGGCATTCTTGCTTTTTTCCTTGAATCAACATTTGTTGTTGTGATGTTTTTCGGGTGGAACAAGGTAAGCCGGGGCTTTCATCTTGCGTCGACATGGATTACGGGCATAGGTGCGACTCTGTCGGCAGCCTGGATTCTTATCGCGAATGCCTGGATGCAGAATCCGACCGGCGTAAGTTTCGATCCGGCTCAGATGCGCAACGTTATGACCGATTTTTGGGCTGTTGTGCTTAATCCTGTGGCGATCCATAAATTTATACATGCGGTTGCCAATGGCTGGGTCCTCGGCGCTGTGTTTGTGATTTCGGTCAGTTGCTGGCTGTTGTTGAAAAAGCGTAACCACGAGTTTGCGGTCCGATCGTTCAAGGTGGCTACATGGGTTGGCTCGGCAGGTATTCTTGTGACGCTGTGGAGTGGCGATGGCTCGGCCGTCGATGTCGCTCGGTATCAGCCTATGAAACTCGCGGCTATGGAGGGTATTTACGATGGCCAGAACAGGCAGGGATTCACCGTGGTAGGTATTCTGGATCCCAAGGTGAAGCCTGGTGTGGGCGGTAATGTGGATCCGTTTCTGTTCCGTATAGAGGTGCCTGCTGTACTTTCATATCTTTGCAGCCGTGATATTGATGCGTTTGTCCCTGGAATCAACGATATTCTGTCGGGACGACGTGCCGATAGAAACGGTGAGGAATATAGAGTCCCCTCGGTCTCCGACCGCATTGTATCCGGAAAAATAGCACATAAGGCATTGAGGGATTTCGACCGTGCCCAGGCTGCTGGAAACAGCGATGCCATGCATGCGGCGTCGGATGTGATCAACTCGCGTTATCATGATTTTGGTTACGGATATCTCAGTTCTCCGCTTGAGGCGGTGCCGCCGGTCGGACTGACATTCTATTCCTTTCATATCATGGTTATTTTCGGTGGATATCTTCTCCTGTTTTTCATCATGGCATGGCTTATGGTATACTGGCGCCCGCAATGGCTTCAGATAAGGTGGTTGCAGTTGGCGGGTATTGCCACGGTCTTTGTCGCATGGATTTGTTCAGAATCAGGATGGGTTACGGCCGAAGTAGGCCGGCAGCCGTGGCTCATAGAGGGCGTTTTGCCGCGACAGGCTGCTATCTCCTATGTGTCATCTGGATCGGTTGCGCTTACCTTTACTCTATTCGCTTTGTTGTTCACGCTCCTGCTTGCAGCCGAGGTGTCGATTATGGTGAATGTGATAAGAAAGAAAAGCACAACGGAGGCCTACGCTAAATTGTCGGACTAAAAAATCTTCATGGATATGCTTACCTATCATCTTCAGGTCTATTGGTGGTTTATCATCTCTCTGCTCGGAGCTATCCTTGTGTTTTTGCTCTTTGTGCAGGGCGGCCAGAGTATGCTTCTGTCATCAAAAAGAAATAGAATGCAGATTTCCCTTATGGTCAACTCTCTTGGCCGCAAATGGGAATTGTCGTTCACTACGCTCGTGGTTTTTGGAGGCGCGTTTTTCGCATCATTCCCGTTGTTCTATTCCACAAGTTTCGGAGGTGCCTACTGGCTTTGGATGTTGATACTTTTCAGTTTTACATTCCAGGCTGTCAGCTATGAGTTCCGTTCACGCAAAGGCAATATTTATGGTACACGGGTGTTCGACATCTTATTGTTCATCAACGGGTGCTTAGGGTGCGTGCTGCTTGGTGTCGCCGTGGGTATGTTTTTCTTCGGTGGAGAGTTCACGGTTGAAAAGGGCAATATCCTCAACGCGTCGTCGCCGGTTATTTCACGTTGGGCATCTACACATGGATTGGAGGCAATATGCGATTGGCGCAATCTGTTGCTCGGATTTACGGTTCTGTTTCTTGCCCGTTCGCAGGCTGCCATGTTTTTTATGAACAATATAGCCGGAGATCCTATACTGTATCGCCGTAACCGAAGAACTCTTCTCATAAATGGCACTGCATTTGTGGTTCTGTTTCTGGTATTTCTTGCCGTACTTCTTACAACAGTCGGCTATCGTTCGGTTTCGGTCTCCGAAGAAATCGTAATGTTCGAACCGGTGAAGTATAAGTTCGCGTTCAACTACATTGAAATGTGGTGGTGCCTGATTGCGCTTGTGACAGGCGTTGTTTCAGTGCTCTACGGCATGTTCAGGGCCATATTTTCAGTTCATTGGACAAAGGGCATATGGTACAGCGGAGCGGGCACCATACTGGTGGTTCTGTCGCTTTTCTGGGTGGCAGGATACAATGACACTCCTTATCTTGTGTCAATCACCGATCCGGCCAGTTCTCTTACGATAGTAAACAGTTCATCTACACAGTATACACTTCAAGTAATGAGCTGGGTGTCTTTGCTTGTACCGTTTGTGGCGGCTTATATTGCCTATGTCTGGTACAAAATGGGTGCGAAACCGATTACTCCGCGTGAGATCGAGTCGGCAGATCATAAGTATTGACATGAAATTTGTCGGCATCGAGGATTTTGGTTAGTTTTGTGATAACCACAATGCCGATGCAATGACTATTTACGCTATAATTGTTGCTGGTGGCACCGGGAGCCGGTTTGGTTCCTCGGTGCCAAAACAGTTTCTTGACCTTGGTGGAAAGCCTGTGTTGTGTCATACCTTGCAGGCTTTTCGCGATGTAATCCCTTTGTCGCGCATCGTCACTGTCGTGAGTGGCGCTATGACGACGTTCTGGAAAGAGCTTTGCGATACGGCCGGCATTGATCCTGGACCTATTGCCATAGGTGGTGATACACGATGGGAGTCCGTTAAAAACGGGCTTGAGGCATTGGGCGATATTGATGCTGACGATATTGTGCTGGTTCACGATGGTGCGCGCCCGCTTGCCGGGCCGGAATTTATCTGTGCTATTGCCGGTGCATTACAGTCCACGGATGCCGACGGGGTTATTCCTGCTATGCCGCTCACCGATTCTATCCGCCGTATATCCGCCGATGGTGTGTCTTCTGATGCTGTTGACCGTTCGCGCTACCGATCCGTGCAGACCCCGCAGGCATTTCCTGCCGGAAAACTTGCGGAGGCATTCGCGATTCCTTACAGGCCTGAATTTACCGATGAGGCTTCGATGATGGCTGCTGCCGGTTATACCGATATCCGTCTTGTGCCCGGACAAGAACGGAACTTAAAGATAACTCGCCCGGTCGATATTGCTATTGCGGAATTTTTTTTGAATAACGGCTGTAAATGAGGTCGCTGCGCGACATAGATATTGCCTACGTCAAAGGAATAGGCCCTAAACGTGCGCGTCTGCTCACAGAGGAGTTGGGCATATCGTCGGCCTACGATCTGGTCTATAATTTCCCCACTCATTATATCGATCGATCTTCAGTGGTCGGAATCTCCGATTTTCAAGGAGATAACATGCCGTCGGTGCAGACGCGAGGCCGCTTCCTCTCTTTTACCGAACAGGGAGAGGGTGCGAAAAGTCGCCTGGTTGGTCTTTTTTCCGATGGTTCAGGCACGATGGATGTCGTTTGGTTCAGGCGTACACGTGAGATTCGGAAAGCCTATCGTGTCGGCACAGAATATGTGTTGTTTGGTCAGCCGCGGCAGTTCAACCGTCGTTGGAGCATGGTTCATCCTGAAATCGACCTTCCCCAGGCGATAACAGCTTCGGTAGGCCTGAGGGGTGTCTATCCGCTTACAGAAGCATTGCGTCGAAGCGGGGTGTCGACACGAAACTTCATGACATGGTCGGCTGCGGCACTGACGGCAGTTGGAGATGTGCCAGAGGTGCTTCCGCCTGGCATTGTGGCAAAACACAATCTCATGTCGCTGAAAGACGCGTTGTGGCAGATGCATTGCCCTGATAACCTCGGTATGCTTGAAAGAGCCCGCGAGCGGATGAAATATGAAGAGCTGTTTTTTCTCCAGCTTAACATTCAGCGATATAGCCGCAAACGCACGCCGGGATTGCAGGGTTTGAGATTTCCGCGAATAGGGCAGATTTTCAATAACTTCTACAATACTTGTCTTCCTTTTGAACTTACAGGTGCACAAAAGAGGGTTATAAAAGAGATACGCCGCGACATGGATTCAGGACGTCAGATGAATCGTTTGCTTCAAGGGGATGTCGGTAGCGGAAAAACCCTCGTCGCACTTATGTCTATGCTGATTGCTCTTGACAACGGCACACAGGCATGCATGATGGCGCCAACCGAAATTCTTGCCGGCCAGCACTACGTGACTCTGCGTTCGTTGGCGGCAAAGGCGGGAGTGTCTGTTGCGCTCCTTACAGGATCGACTCCGGCAAAAGAGCGTGATGAGATACACCGCAGGCTGCTCGATGGATCGCTTGACATTATTGTCGGCACTCATGCGCTCATTGAGGACTCGGTGCAGTTCCGCCGTCTTGGTCTGGCGGTTATTGACGAGCAACACCGTTTTGGGGTGGTACAGCGCGCACGATTGTGGAAAAAGAACTCCGATATCCCTCCGCATGTGCTTGTTATGACAGCTACTCCCATTCCACGCACTCTTGCCATGACTGTCTATGGCGATCTCGATGTGTCAGTTATCGACGAGCTTCCTCCCGGACGTAAGCCTGTGCAGACCCTTTTGCGGTTTGATCAGCAGAGGGCTCAGGTTTATAGGGCGCTTGGCAGCGAACTTGCCAAGGGGCGTCAGGCCTATATAGTCTATCCGCTTATTGAAGAAAATGAGAAGCTTGAGATGCGCTCGCTCGAAGAGGGTTTTGAGATAATAAAAGACACATTTCCACACTATCGTGTGGCAATGGTGCATGGACGCATGAAACCGTCCGAAAAAGACTGGCAGATGCAGATTTTTGCATCCGGTCAGGCACGCATACTTGTAGCGACAACAGTGATTGAGGTAGGTGTTAATGTCCCCAATGCTACTGTTATGATCATTGAGAATGCCGAGCGTTTTGGTCTCAGTCAGCTACATCAGCTGCGAGGACGTGTAGGGCGTGGTGGTGACCAGAGTTATTGCATACTCATGTCGAAGTATAAGATCGCTAAAGAAACACGGCGGCGCCTTGAGATAATGACATCTACGACCGACGGTTTTGTTGTGGCTGAGGCTGACCTGAAGATGCGCGGTCCGGGCGATATCGAGGGTACGATGCAGAGCGGCATAGCCTTTGATCTGCATGTGGCCTCCCTTGTAGCCGATGGCCGGATTGTCGAGATGACACGTCGTGATGTAGAGCAGATTCTCGACAATGATCCTGCGTTGTGCCGACCTGAAAACAGGACGATATCTTCCGAGATGGCTTTGCGCGATGCACGTCGTCCCAAAGGGTACTCTCTTATCAGCTGACCCCACCACCTCACTGATGCTGTCTCGTCGCCGGCTGATCCGAATAAATGATGTGGTTCGGACAGCTGATCGATACACCATCGGCAGGATTAAGCCATTTGAACTCAAGAGTGTGCTTCCCTTTCGGCAACTCATAGGTCCAGAATATATCCAGCCGGCGGTCGTGGAATGCTGCCGGCATTTTGAAACTTTCGACAAGTTTGCCGTCGAGATAGGCCTCTATCTCCGCCACATAGCTCTGATCGGCGGAGCGTACTTCTCCATTCACGGCTATTCCGGTTCCTTCAAACTCGATAGTGCCTATATCCGAGATCGTGTTGTCATTGTGCACCACTTGCTCTACAGGATAGAGACCCGGAAACGACTGTTCGAAACGTACCGGCTCGACATTCTGTGTCTTTATGCTCACCTCGTTTCCGCCGATCTTGCCTCCGTTTCTTTCGATCAGCTGCAGAGCCTGATCCATGCTCATCGAATAGGTCTTGTTCAGAGAGATGTCGGTATAGGCGAAATTCATATCCTCGACCTCGCGAAGATTCTTCATCCAGTGTTCCGGTATGTTGCTGTATCCCATCATTGTGCCGAGTATGCCGGCAGCCGAGGCAGGATTGCAGTCCGAGTCCTGTCCGCAGCGTGTAGAGATGTCGATGGTCTTGAAGAAATCACCCTGGCCGTATAGAAGCCCGATCACTATATAGGCGCTGTTGACGGTTGCATCGATATTGAGCGGAGCATATACACCTTCGGGGCACCACTTGTCATTGTCATAATGTTTCTCGACCTCGGACCAGGTCTGTTTCCAGTCGTCGGGATACTGGCGGCACCAGCTGATCACGTCAGAGATTACCTTATTGTATAAACTCTGTTCGGGGATCGACTTCAGAGCCTCGGTCACGATGTAATTTATGTCGTCGCTGACAAAAGCCAGTGCGTACATGTTGGCCACATATACGCCGCCATACCAGCCGTCGCCGTAGGCAAGTATATGGCCGATCTTGTCGGATATCTCCGATGCTGTCTGCGGCATACCCGGACTCATAAGCCCTGCAAAGTCGGCCTCGATCTGAAAATCGATATCGTCGGCATGAGGCGAGTTGCGCCAGTGCCCCGATTCAGGAGGCATGATGCCTTTGTATAGGATATTGTATCTGGCAGCCTGATTTCCGTGCCAGAGCGAGTATTCGGCGTTGGCAAATGCTAAGGCGAACGAGTCGACAGGAGCGTCGAGACCAAGACGGTCGAAGATATCCACAAACGTCAGATCCATGTAGATGTCGTCATAAAGCCACGGATTGTTCTCGTAATAATGTTTGATGTAGTGGTCGGGCCAGTTGATGGGAATAGAGTCGGCGATCATGATTCCGCGGTAGTTGAACTCCGTAGGCCCTCCGTAGGTGCAGCCTATCGTCTGGCCTGCCCAGCCGCCCTTGATCTTGTCGAGCAGAACCTCTTTGCTCATTGTCACCTCTGCCGGTACATCTGTATTACTATGTCTTCCGGTGCACGCTGTGAGTCCCGAAGCCAACACCGCCATGGCGATTATTGTTGCTTTTCCTGCGTGTTGCATCTAATTTGGTAAGATAATGTTAGGGTATTAGTTTAGGGGTATGCGAAGATATAAAAATCCGTCGGTTATTTTGGGTTAAATGACACATGCGAATGATTATTTCGGCAAAAATTTTATAAAAAATTTGTTATTTCACGAGGAACATTTTACATTAGGGCTGTGTTGCGTGGCTATGAGACCAAAATCTCGCATTTTAGCTATTGCGATAACCATTGAAAAACATTTAAAGACAACCAAAATAAATGAGCTATCTCAAGTTTGATAAGAATCTTCTGATTAATCTCGAGCAATCTTTGCCAAAAGAAATATTGCGCACAAATCGGGCAGGTGCTTATCATTGTACATCTATCGTGGGATGCAATACCCGCAAGCAGCACGGACTGCTTGTAGTTCCGGTTGAGGAACTGGGACATCGCTCTCATGTGCTGCTTTCTACACTCGACGAGACTGTCATACAGCATGGCGCTCCGTTTAACCTTGGCATACACCGTTATCAGGGTGGGATCTATAGTCCTAACGGACACAAGTATATACGTGAGTTTGATTGCGAGAGAGTGCCGCGCATCACCTATCGTGTGGGGGGCGTGATACTCACAAAGGAGAAAGTGTTTATATCGGGCGAAAACCGCCTTTTGATCCGTTACACACTTGTCGACGCACATTCACCTACTACATTGCAGTTCCGTCCGTTTCTGGCGTTTCGCGATGTAAATGAACTTTGTCTTGCAAACGACAGGCTCGATTCTGAAGTCAAGCCGTGTGACAATGGAGTGTGCTCATGCATGTACGATAAGTATCCTACTCTCTACATGCAGTTCTCGCGTAAGCCCGAATGGGTTTATGATCCGCATTGGTACAATGGCATCGAATATGTCAAGGATCTTGAGCGGGGAGTGCCGTATACCGAAGATCTATGGGTGCCTGGCTATTTTTCCATTCCCATCAAGAAAGGAGAAAGTATTATTTTCTCGGCCGGCGTGAGTGAAGTTAAGCCGCGTTCGCTTTCAAAGCTGTTTGAGGCCGAACTGACAACCCGGACTGCACGGTCCTCGTTTTTCAATTGTCTGAAAAATTCTGCCAAGCAGCTTTATCTGCGCGACGGAGAGAAAGAATACATGCTCTCTGGATATCCATGGGGTACGGTACTTGCCAGAAACACATTCATGTCTCTTCCTGGCAATACACTCGCCATAGGCCATCGCGAGGATTTTGAGCGCATCATGGATACTGCTGTAGATGCTCTTGACCGTTTCATGGACACAGGAAATATCGACAACCGGATTCATGGAATAGACCTTCCTGATATTCCGTTGTGGGCTGTGTGGGCTATACAGCAGTTTGCAAAAAACGAAGGAGACGATGCCGCACGTGAGAAGTATCTCGGAAAGGTGCGTCATATCATGGATTACATTATCGACAACCGTCATCCTAACCTGCATGTCGATCACACTACCGGTTTGTTGGTGACCTATGGAGAAGACAAACCCGTGTCGTGGATGAATTCGATGCTTAACGGTCGGCCTGTCATTCCGCGTACAGGCATGCTCGTAGAATTCAATGCATTGTGGTATAATGCGCTCATGTTTGCGTCACATCTGGTTGAAGGTGATGACACTCTCACCGATGACCATGACCGCTGGTTGGCGCAAGCCGAAAAAATGAAAGCGCCGTTTGTCGAAACCTTCCTCAATGGTTACGGTTATCTCTATGATTATGTAAACGGCAATTATGCAGACCCTTCGGTGCGTCCAAATATGGCTATTGCTATAGGGCTTGACTATTCGCCGCTCGATCGTCGACAGCGCAAAAGTGTGCTCGATGTTGTCACGCGTGAATTGCTTACTCCAAAAGGACTTCGCTCTCTGTCTCCTAAAAGCTACGGCTATCGGCCTTTCTATCTCGGTTCGCCGGAAGAGCGTGAGCTCGCTCTTCATCAGGGGCCCGCACGTCCGTGGCTTATAGGATTTTATGCCGACGCTTGTTTTAAAGTCTATGGACTTGGAGCGATTTCCTATATTGACCGTATGCTCATAGGTTTTGAAGAAGAGATGTCGCAGGGGTGTATAGGCTCTCTCTCGCAACTATATGACGGCAATCCGCCGTTTGCCGGACGAGGCGCGATAAGCCATGCCACAAATGTGGCCGAAGTTTTGCGCACTCTCCGCACAATCAAGAGACTTAATACAGCAACTAATACCCATCCTTAATTCGGTAAAACACAAATTATGAAAGCATTAATGTTTGGGTGGGAATTCCCCCCTCACATTCTCGGAGGTCTTGGCACCGCCAGCTATGGTCTCACCAGAGGAATGTGGGAGTGTGGCGACATGGACATAACATTTGTCATACCAAAGCCATTCGGCGACGAGGATAAGAGCTTTGCCAAGATCATAGGTGCCTCTCAGGTTCCTGTCGCATGGAGAGATGTCAGCCGCGAATATGTGGAGAGCCGCATCGGAAACGTAATGAATCCCGACGAGTACTTCCGTCTGCGGGATCATATATATGCCGATTTCAACTACATGCGCACTAATGACTTGGGGTGCATTGAGTTTTCGGGACGCTATCCCGATAATCTTCTGGAGGAGATCAACAACTATTCCATAATGGCAGGAGTGGTGGCCCGTACCGAGAAATTTGATGTGATCCATTCCCACGACTGGCTTACATATCCTGCGGGTATACATGCCAAGCAGGTTACAGGCCGTCCGCTTGTCATTCATGTTCATGCTACTGACTATGACCGTTCACGAGGCAATGTTAATCCCACTGTGTTCGGCATAGAACGTGACGGAATGCTTCATGCCGACCACATAATCACAGTCAGCAATCTAACCAGGCAGACTGTCATTGAAAAATACGGCATAGATCCGGCAAAGGTCACTACAGTCCACAACGCAGTCGTGCCACTGAGCCAGGATCTGCTCGACATTCAGGTCAACAAGCCCAAAGACAAGATCGTCACATTTCTCGGTCGCATCACCATGCAGAAAGGGCCCGAGTATTTTGTGGAAGCTGCGGCAAAGGTGCTGAAACTGGACCATAATGTGCGTTTTGTCATGGCTGGAAGTGGCGATATGATGGATAAGATGATACGCCTTGCTGCCGAGCGTGGCATAGCCGATCGTTTTCATTTCCCTGGATTCCAGAAAGGGCGTCAGGTCTACGAGATGCTCAAGGCGAGCGATGTCTATATGATGCCGTCGGTGTCCGAACCGTTTGGAATTTCCCCGCTTGAGGCTATGCAGATGGGAGTGCCTTCGATCATATCCAAGCAGAGCGGATGTGCGGAGATACTTACAAATGTCATAAAGACCGATTATTGGGACATTGATGCCATGGCAGATGCGATATACTCCATCATAACCTATCCTGCGATGTATAATCAGCTCCGTGAGGATGGTTTGAAAGAGGTCGCACAGATAACATGGGACAAGGCCGGAGCCAAAGTCATCGACATATATCGGAAAGTACTTGGCCAATAGTACTGTCCACTCAGATTAAAATCATAATTCTTCAATCGATATAACACAAGGAAAAGTCATGAAAGCCATCTGCTTTTATTTTCAGATACATCAGCCCTTCAGGCTCAAACGCTATCGTTTCTTCGACATTGGCAACTCGCATTATTACTATGATGATTTTGCCAACGACGACATAATCACTCGCATAGCTCACCGGAGTTATATACCTGCCGCCGAGAGCCTGTTGCGCATGATAAAGGAAACCAACGGAAAATTCCGTTGCGCCATCTCCATAACCGGACTTGCCCTTGAGCAGTGTGAGCAGTATGTGCCTGAATTTGTCGATATACTCAAGAAACTTGCCGACACAGGCAACGTGGAGTTCCTTGCCGAAACCTACAGTCACTCGCTTTCGTCGCTCATAGATCCCGAAGAGTTCCGCGACGAGGTAAAACTGCATTCAGCCAAGATTAAGGAAGTGTTTGGCGTAACGCCTAAAGTGTTCCGTAATACCGAGCTTATCTACAGTGATGAAATTGCTCCGCAGATTCTCGACATGGGATTTAAAGGTGCTGTTACCGATGGAGCGAAACACATTCTCGGCTGGAAATCTCCCAACTATGTTTATTCGGCAGCTTCGGCTCCTAAGCTGAAGCTTCTGTTGAAAAACTCAAAACTGAGCGACGATATCGCGTTTCGTTTCAGCAACACCGAGTGGGATGCCTATCCGCTCACAGCCGATAAGTATATCGATTGGATCGCCAACACACCCGCCGAAGAGCAGATCATAAATCTTTTTATGAATCTTGAGACCTTTGGAGAGCTTCAGGCCCGTGAGAGCGGCATATTCCAGTTCCTTGAGGCTTTACCTCGCTTTGCGGCCGAGCGCGGCATCGACTTCTGGACACCTTCCGAGGCTATTCAAAAGCTAAAGTCAGTAGGTGAGCTTTCTGTACCGTTCCCCATTTCGTGGGCCGATGAAGCGCGCGACACATCGGCATGGCTCGGCAACATGCTTCAGAACGAAGCGTTCCGCAAACTCTACGGTATCTCAGAGCGTGTTCGTTTGTGTGAGGATCGTCCTTTGCGCCAGGACTGGGCGCGTCTGCAGGCCTCCGACCATTTCTTCTACATGTCGACCAAACACATGGCCGACGGCGACGTACATTCCCACTTCTCTCCTTATGAGACTCCTTATCAGGCATTCACAAACTACATGAACGTTTTGGCCGATTTCATTGTGAGAGTAGAGGAGCAGTATCCGCTTTCAATCGAGAACGAAGAACTGAATGCACTTCTCACGACAATACGTAATCAGGCTCGCGAGATCGAGACACTCAATAAGGAAGTGAACACAATGCGTCTCAATGCAGAGCATTACAACGAGGAACATGCCAATCGTAAGGCAGCAGTGGAAACATCCGAAAAGCCCGCCGCCAAAAAGCCTCGCAAATCATGTTCAACTTCAAAAGCGGCTGATACGGATGCTCCTGTTGTCAAACGGGGGCGCAAACCTTCCAAAAAAGAATAAAACCTTTAAGAGGCAAATAAATATGCGGGGCACTCATAAAATGCCCCGCATATTTATTTTATAGAAGTCAGGACTGGATCCATCCAAGAGTGTTATATCGTAATTAACGTAAGTTCGATCTGTGCCGGTGATGAAAAGCATGGAGGAGATCAAGGCCGACACACAGCGCATACTTCGCGGCGAGGAGGTGAGCAGCGAGAGCCACAACACCGTTAAGGATCTGCCTAACAATTTCAAGGATTGGATCAGAGATAACGCCGAGCGCACTGCCCGCGCAAAGTCGCTTCCATATTTTATCAGAGATAATCAGGAGGTTATCGATAATATGCAAAAGGCTACGACAAGCATTGCAAAGGATGATCGCTCTGCGAGAACCGCACTACAAATAAATGAAATTCAGCGAAGATGGGATGAGAGACGGGAGAATATGTCACCCTTGAACGATATATGTAAAGAGCTTGAACAACGTGGGATTGCGCGAAATGATGTTTCCGCGTTGTCCTCAACCCTATCGGAAAAAGAAATAATCGACAGAGTAGGCGGGGGAGATAGAACGTCGGGTCGTGTTCGTCATTAGCCCTCACTTATGCGGCAAACAAATGCGGATATGATGTTCTTGACTTCAGGGATGGAGAGAGTCGCAAATACTTCGCATCAGCATTAAATATAATTCAGCTTTCGGAAAAAGTCGGGGGAATAATCGAGTATTCGGTTACTGGATCCCAGATGCTTAAAAATGTTGATATGGGGAAAGAATACTATTTCGCATCCGGCCGTCATGCGGCTATAGTTCGTAAATCCGCGGCAAGATTGTACGAATACTTGGAGCTACAACCGGCATTCGATAACGGGTGGAAGCCATTGAATACGCGAGCATTCTCAAGTAGATTCGGGGCAGCTGGCAGAGGTTTTGGGATCTTGATCCCGGTTGAGAACTTCAATATCCCGGGCTTCAGAAAGATGATGGGATATATTAACACAGAAACCTCTCAACAAAATAAAGGGTATTCTGGCACAATCAGATAATCATTGGCGATCTTTAAAAAAATCTTTCCAGTAAGGGTTTTCGCGATCAAAAAGAGCCTTTTCATCCGGGCTTAGTTCCCAAGGATAATCCTTAAAAAGATTGTAGACTTTTTTCTTGTCAAATGAAAATAACCACTCGCCTATGATATTCGGATCGGAGCCCCACCATATCGCGTCGGTTTTGTTGTTTTTATAAAATTCCATAATGCACTTATTTGAAATTGTTGTTGAGGATGATTTATGATCTTGCCGTTTAAGCTATCCCACTGCTCTGTCAGGAGCTTGATATTAAGATTTATTAATGCTACACTCCTTTTTCTTGAAATGCGCAATTTCAGCGGGTATAAGTTGCCGGAAAGGGATGTGCGTCGATCCAGATAGAATTTTGTTGATGCCATGAGAGTAATGTTTTTTGCCTGCGTTTTTACTCATTGAAACGCATCAGCGCCCATAATTGCTCAATCTTTGGCCTTTTTGGGGTCAAATTTCGGTGCAAGAATCAACTTAAGCACAAATAAAAATCGGTGTAAGTTGTTGATTCTTACACCGATTGAAGTTTGAGCGGTAAACGAGGCTCGAACTCGCGACCCTCAGCTTGGGAAGCTGATGCTCTACCAACTGAGCTATTACCGCGGTAGATTTGTGCAGTGCGAAGATAGCTATTAGACTAAGAATATACAAAATCTTTTCTGAAAATTTTATATTCCTCTTAAAAATCTGATATTGTAGATGCCAGCTGTTTGTTGTACTGTGGCTGCTATTTTTTTGAGTAGAATATACGCTGTATATTTGGATCAAAAATCAATTGATGAATACTAAAACTCTTTATGTGACTGATCTTGACGGGACCCTCTTGTCGTCAGATTCAGTTGTTTCGGTGCGGTCGGTCGATATAATCAATGAGCTTATAGAAAGGGGAGCAATGATTACGGTTGCTACTGCCCGTACTCCTGCTACTGTGGCCAACCTGTTGGCTGATATGTGCTTGTCGATTCCTGCAATTGTCATGACCGGTGCTGCGACCTACAATCTGGTTAGTGGTCGATATGAAAATGTGCATTTTCTTGACTATGAGGTAGTCGCTACATCTCTCCGTATGTTTGAGGATGCCGGAGTGAATCCGTTTGTCTATACATTGCGTGATGACCAGATACTTCATGCCTTTCATGCATCAGAGATGTCTAATGTAGAGGAATCGTTCTATGTTATGCGTCGTGATATGAAGCTTAAGCGTTTTCACATTGGAGAGAATCCTAAGACAGCTGATTTGGCACGTACGATGCTTATGTTTTGTGTCGGAGAAAAAGATATTTTTGAACCTCTTGCTGCGCGCATGTCGCAGGCAATTGGGTATCCGGTAACATGTTACAATGATATTTTCAATGACAACAAGGCATTTATAGAAGTGTTTGCGCCAGGAGTGAATAAATCCCAATCAGTGATCAGGCTTGCCGATTCTTTAGGTGCGTCACGCATTGTGGCTTTTGGTGACAATCTCAATGATATTTCAATGATGGAGACGGCAGATTTGGGTGTTGCTGTTGAAAATGCTTACGAAGAGGTCAAAAAGTGCGCCGACATTGTTATCGGATCAAACAATGAGGATGCCGTTGCACGTTGGATATACCGTGATTTCACTGGTGATGATTGGCGATAGGATACGTTTATCGGGTTACTGGACTCTGGCTGCCGCTGCATTGCTCACTGCTGGTTTGTTTTTGTTTTATTCTTCCCGTCTGGCGTCTGATCTCGCCGAACGTGAACGGCAGCGTATGTTGCTTTGGGCCGATGCTGTGGCTGAGGTGTTGAGTGCCACTGATGAGACTTCTGTAAAGTTTCCGATGCGTATTCTCGAAGATGACTTGGGGATTCCCGCATTGCTTGTCGGAGATGATGGTGATATAATCATGTCGCGCAATATTGATATCGATTCGCTTTCCGGTCATGATCCGGCTGTTGTCGAATCGGTTTTCAACAATGGTAATGAAATAAAGATCGAGACAGAGCCGGGCGTGGTATATCGTGTATGTTATGGCGACTCTGCGCTTCTGTGCGGCCTTCGCTTTTATCCCTATATAGAACTGTGTGTGATAACGTTTTTTCTGGTTATCACATATTTTGCCATACGTGTATCGCATAAGGCTGATCAGAACCGCATCTGGGTCGGTTTGTCAAAAGAAACAGCGCATCAGCTTGGCACACCTATTTCGTCATTGATGGGATGGATGGAGTGTCTTCGTGCCGATGCTTCGAAGATGTCGGTGCCTGAGGTTGCGGTGGAAATGGAGCATGATGTAATGCGTCTGGCTGATGTCGCGTCCCGCTTCTACAAGATAGGTACTCGTCCGGTTCTTGTGCAGATTGACCTTTCTTCTCTGATAGACAGTGTGGCCGACTATATGCGTCGGCGTGTGTCGTCGGGTATTGTGATTGAGGTAAATCTGCCTGAATCTAATGTGTGCGTGCAGGGATCAGCCGAACTATTGCGGTGGATGCTTGAAAATCTGATGAAAAATGCCGCAGATGCGATGGAGGGCAGCGGTAAGATTACAATAGATCTTCGGCACGATGGAAAAACCGGTGCCGTGATTGAGATCACTGACACCGGTAAAGGCATTCCATTAAAAAAATGGAAAAGTATATTTCAAGCCGGCTATACCACCAAAGGGCGTGGATGGGGGCTTGGGCTTACGCTTGCCCGACGTATAGTTGTGCAGTATCATAGGGGAAGTATCGCTGTTGTCTCGTCGGAGATTGGCAGGGGGACAACCTTTCGTATAATGTTGCCTTGACTCAGGCAAATATACGGTCAAGCCATTTGTCGAGAAGGCATGTGCGCACTGCAATGTCAAGTATAGTGAACCGTCGGCGTATGTGTTGTGCACGCAGAAAACTGTTGCGAAGCCGCTCGCGGCTTATACCTATCTGTTCCGGTTCGGTAGGAGCTCCGACTTCGGCAAGCCTGGCTTTGGCCTCTTCGTAAGGTATAATCTGTGTGGCCAGGCGGTGGCGTATATCTGTCCAGTTTTCTTTAAGTAAATTCAGTTGCGTCCGCAGAGCATTGTGATCGATGTATTTGGCCGTAATCTCAGTTTCGCCTATAGTAGGAAAGTCAGAGTCTTTAAACATTTCTCGCGCTTTGCTTTGAGCTTCGGTAAGTGTCGGCCATGCTGTCACACATTTCTCTACATCAAGCGCCGCTATGTCTTCATTAAGCAGCTGTTGGTAAAGAGCAGTCGACATAAGCATACCTATGCTGACCTGAAAACCGTGGGAGGGGACATGGCCGTCAGCCATGACGTGATTTTCCATGTTCCATAGGTGCGAAAACTGGTGATCGGCACCTGATGCCGGGCGGCTCGACTTGTGGGTCTGCATGGCAAATCCGCTCAGCACCAGTCCTTCGATAAGCCGTTTGATGCAATCCTTGTTTCCGGCTCTTGCCTCTGCCGGCTCACTTAATGCCAGTTTCAGGCCGTCCTGCACAATACCGAAAGAGAAATTGTCAATTGGTTCGATGCCAAGAGCGTCCGATATGATCCAATCGGCTCCGGCCGGAACTTTTGCAAACAGATCGGCATAGCCGCTGGCTGTCATTTCAGCCGGTGCGGTTGCTATGATGTCGATGTCGGCAAGCAATGCGAGTGGTGCCGGACAGCTGAATGTCTGTTTGGCTCCGTCACGGGTGATAGATGCGCCATAGGCTGTGTATCCGTCCATTGAGGCGGCTGTAGCCACGGTCATGTATCGTTTCCCGCATCGGTGCGAACTGAGTTTGGTAAGATCGTTGATAGTACCTGAGCCGACAGCGACACCTATGGCATCGGTATTGGCTAATAAATTATCAAGAGTCTCTATGTATTTCCATTCGGCATGAAATTCTTTATCGGAAAAAATGTGTGGAATTTCAGGATTGAGTCCGGCTTTTGAAAACAGGTTATGTATGGTTTCACCTGCGACTTCCCATGTAGTCGCGTCGGCAATTACAACAGGTCGTTTATCGGGAAACATTGAAGCGAATAGTTCTGCCGCTTCGTTTATAATGCCTTCGCCTATGCGTAGCATTTTTGTGTCAGATGCCTTGGAGAGCACCTCTTCAAGAGTGATCATGTCCTGACTTATTTTTTAAGTTCGATAGGAGCGGTTTCCTTATCGAGTTGCATGAAAAGATACGGATAATCGGTCTCCACAATGTCGGGGCGCATGAATGTTGCGAATTCAGTAGAATATCCTTCGATCTTGCAGTCGTTGTTCAGACATATATCGTGAGTTGGCGCTACCGAGATCATGCACATAACACCACGGTCGTGCAGACCTCGGTAAAGTCTCTCTTTTGCTTCTTCCATAGATGCGCCTACATAGCCGACCATTACGCGCTCCCAAGGAATGTTGGCGGCATCGTAAGCATCCAGTTCGGCAGGCTGGCGGCACCATATTGAAAATGTTGCGTTCGGATCCTCGGCAAGATACTCCAGAACCTGGTCGGGTCGCCACACCGTGTAGATAACATTGGAAACATTCTGCCGTTTCATAAATTCGGTCATAAACTTGGTGGGTACATCCTTGATGTCTAAGTTCAGGACACACTTTCCCTGGCTCCACCTTATGCATTCCTCAAGTGTAGGTATTTTATATGGAGTCACATTTCCTTCGCGGTCAACAAGGTTAAACTGCTGTAGTTCCTCATAGGTGTAGTCGCCGACTTTTCCTTTTCCGGTGGTGGTGCGGTCGAGTTTCACATCATGCATCAGCACGATCACCGAGTCGGCTGTGAGGCGTGGGTCGATCTCAAAGAACGAAGGCATGAGCGACAATGTCTTTTCAAAAGATTCGATGCTGTTTTCAGGATATCCGGTTACCATGCCGCCTCGGTGTCCCGATATAACGGTCGGACGCTCAGGACTGTATTTGAAATACTCGCTAAGGTCTTTAAATGATTTGATATCAACATAATTGTTCGGTAGATTTGTTTTTGCCGTATGCTCGCCCGAACAGCCGATACACATGGCAGCCATAATCGCTCCCACTGCCAGAGTGATTGTGTTTTGTGTCATGGTTATATGATTTGAGATGGTTTATAGACCTTGTAAAAATACATAAAAAAACTGGCACTTCGTTTAAAGAAGTGCCAGTGCCTGTTTGATTGCGTTTTCGACTTTCAGTGACGGGTCGGCGCTGTAAAGTTTTTTGAGCACCTTTTCGGCTTGATTTCGTTGGAATCCAAGCATTACAAGAGCGGCCAGAGATTCGTCGAAAGCAGGAGTAGCCGTCATGTTGCCGCTTGGTGGCAGAATTGATGTGCCGTTGTCGTCGCCGGGTTTTACCTTGTCTTTCAGGTCGACGATTATGCGTTGTGCGGTTTTGGCTCCGATTCCTTTCACTGCTTTCAGTTTCAGGTGGTCACCGTTCATTATTGCAGCTTCGAGTTCTGGCGCCGATAGTGCGGAAAGTATCATTCGCGCAGTGCCGGCTCCTACACCGGAAACTCCTATGAGTAGCCTGAACAGGTTGCGTTCGCGCTCGTCGACAAACCCGTATAATGTCCATGCATCTTCGCGGATCGCCTCATGTATGAGTAGTTTTACTGTCGCTTTTCCCTCGATGGCGGTAAATGAGGGAAGTGAGATCTCGCATCTGTACCCGATACCCGAACAGTCAATTACTGCGTATGTCGGGGTGAGTTCCTCGATCTGTCCTTTTACATAGTCAATCATTTTGCAAAAAGCGTTGCTGAGGTAGCGTCTGTTATAGTCACATCCACAAAGTCACCCACCTTGAAGTCTCCTTTGGGAAATATCACCGACTTGTTTTGTGAGGTGCGGCCGATCCATTCCTTGATGTTCCTTTTCGATACACCCTCCACCAGCACACGGCGGGTTTTGCCTATTTCTGCATTGTTGGAGATCGATGACAATCGGTTTTGAAGTTCGATCATGCGGTTCAGTCGGTCTATTTTTACTTCTTCCGGGATGTTGTCGGGCAGAGTGCGTGAGGCCACAGTGCCGGGTCGTTCGCTGTACTTAAACATGAATGCAGCATCAAACATGACCTCTTCCATCAGCGACAGTGTCAACTGGAAGTCATCCTCGCTCTCGTTATGGAATCCGGTAAACAGATCTGTTGTCACAGCACAGTCGGGGAGGATGCGACGTATTGATGCCACGCGGTCAAGATACCATTCTCGAGTGTATCGGCGGTTCATCGCTTTTAGTACGCTGTTGGATCCGCTCTGTACCGGCAGATGGATATGACGTGCTATGTTTTCATGAGACGCGACAGCCATGAGTATGTCGTCGGTCATATCCTTTGGATGCGATGTTGTGAAGCGTATGCGCATGTCGGGGGCGTTTTCTGCCACAGTCGAGAGCAATCCTGCGAAATCGGTGATGTTGTCTCCGTCGACAAACCTGTAGCTGTTTACATTCTGTCCGAGTAGAGTCACCTCTTTGAACCCGCGGTTGCGCAGATCGTTTACCTCGTGCAGAATGCTGTCGACCGCACGTGAGCGCTCACGGCCTCGGGTATAGGGCACTATGCAGTAGGTGCAGAAATTGTTGCATCCGCGCATTATCGATACAAAACCGCTCACACGGTTGCCGGTGATGCGCGACGGTGTGATATCGCGGTATGTCTCGGTAGTCGAAAGTTCTACATTGATAGCTTTTTCGCCTGATTCGGCAGCGGCAAAAAGAGAGGGGAGATCAAGATAGGAGTCAGGTCCGGCGACAAGATCTACTCCGTGATTCTCTATAAGTTCCTCTCTGACGCGCTCTGCCATGCATCCGACTACGCCAAGTATCAGGCTACGGTTGACTCGTTTGCGTCGCAGTGAATTGAAGTAGGCCAGACGTGACAGCACTTTCTGTTCGGCATTGTCTCGTATGGAGCATGTGTTCAGAAGTATTGCATCCGCTTCATCTTCTTTTTCAGTCATGTTATAGCCCGACATCTCCATTACTGCGGCCACAACCTCCGAGTCGGCCACATTCATCTGGCAGCCGTAGGTTTCTATATATAGTTTTTTTTCTCTTTCCATCCTGGCAATGGTCAACATTTCTCCATGTTTGGTAAATAACGTTGCAAAAATACTTCGGATATTGCAAAACACGGAGTTAATACATACTTTTGCACAAAAATATAAAAATGTGTGTAATTGGACAACTGCTCGGATGTCAGCTTTCGGCAGTGTTCCTGTGCTCAAAGAATTATAGAATAAAATCATGGCTTACGCAAAACTGACTGCCGACGAGGCTGCTGCTCTTATCAAAAATGGCGATACCATAGGCCTTTCTGGTTTTACTGCTCCGGGTACTCCTAAATTTATTCCTGAGGCTATAGCCCATAAGGCTGAAAAAGAACATGCAGAGGGGCGTCCGTTCAGGATCAACCTTTTTTCAGGTGCATCGACTTCCGATCATGTCGACGGCATTTTGTCGCGAAACAATGCGATAAACATGCGTGCTCCCTATCAGAATACACCTGACTTGCGTAAGCGCATCAACGCTCATGACGCCCATTATTTCGACCGTCACCTCAGTGAGATGGCTCAGGAGGCCCGTTATGGATTTTATGGACATTTCGACTATGCCATAATCGAGGCTGCCGATATCGATGATGAGGGAAATATTATTCTTGGCACTGGTCTCGGCAACGGTCCGACTTATGTCGAGCTTGCCGACAAGATTCTTATAGAGCATAACACGGAGCTTCCGCAAAGCATCTATGGTATGCACGATGTATATAAGCCTCTTGATCCTCCCGCACGTCGTGAAATACCCGTTTATACCCCTAAAGACCGTATTGGATCGCCGGTTCTGAAGGTTGATCCCAAAAAGGTGGTAGGCGTGGTTGAGACTTATAGTCTCGACGGAGTCAAGCCTTTTACGGAGGTGGATGAGGTGAGCAAACAGATTGGTGCTAATGTAGTAGGCTTCCTTTTGAGTGAATACCGCAAAGGACGCATTCCCAAATCGTTCCTTCCGCTTCAGTCGGGTGTGGGCAATGTTGCTAATGCGGTGCTCTACGATCTTGGAGAAAGCCCCGAGATACCTCAGTTCATGATGTATACCGAGGTTATTCAGGATGCGGTGCTTGAGCTTATGAAAAAAGGCAAATGTACATTTGCATCAACATGTTCGATGACATTCAGCGATGCTACAGAGGAAAAACTCTTTAAGGATCTTGATTTCTTCCATGACAAGATTCTTATGCGTCCGGCTGAAATCTCAAACAGTCCGGAAGTTATCCGCCGTCTTGGTGTGATCGCAATGAACACTGCTCTTGAGGCAGATATATTCGGTGCTGTCAATTCGTCTCATGTTCTCGGCACAAAGATGATGAACGGCATCGGCGGTTCCGGAGACTTTGCCCGTAATGCCTATATCTCGATCTTCTCATGCCCGTCGGTGACTAAGGGAGGTTTGATCAGCAATATTGTTCCTATGGTTGCTCATGCCGACCATTCTGAGCACTCTGTCGACATAATTATCACCGATCAGGGAGTAGCCGATCTTCGTGGCAAGGATCCGCTGCAGCGTGCGCATCTCATTATCGAGAATTGCGCTCATCCGATGTTCCGTGAGCATCTTCGTGATTATCTTAAGATTGCCAATGGTATCGGACAGACTCCTCACGCGCTTCAGGCGGCTATGGCATTTCACACTGCGTTCGTTGAGACAGGCGATATGCGTAATGTGGATTTTTCTAAGTGTATTTGATTACAGGTCATTAACAGATATATGCGGGCAGCCCTCGGGCGTGCCCGCTGCTATTTTGAAGCTATTTTGCTTTATAAGGCATTGCATTATCGGATAAATGACTAAATTTGCGCTCAAATGTGTAGAAATAAATGGGCTGTCTGCTGACACTCGACCGAGGCAACAGTGCGTTGAAAGCCGACGTGTGGGATGATGATGATCTTATAGAGACCGTTGTCATGCCTCCTGCTTGTATACGCCGCCAGCTTCGCGCACTTGCGGCGAGGCATGTTATCGACGACGCTATATATTGTTCGGTTACCGACGATGGATCGGCTGTGTCAGAGGTTCTGGCCGATGCCGGCGTGTCATTGAGAATTCTGGATCACGACACACCGCTTCCGATAAAGATCGGATATGTCTCCGGGCAAACGCTCGGAGTCGACCGTATAGCAGGTAGTATAGGTGCGTGGAGTCTGCATAAAGGAGCGGAGTTGCTTGTAGTGGATCTCGGCACTGCCATAACTTATGACCGGCTTAGCGCTGACGGAGTCTTTATGGGAGGAAATATCGCGCCTGGAATGTCGTTGAGACTGAAATCCTTGAATGCGTTTACGGCCAGATTGCCTAAAGTAGAGCTTGACGGGCCTTTGCCTACATGGGGTTATGATACCGACACTGCTTTGAGGTCAGGGGCGATAAGGGGTATAGCAGCCGAGCTCGGGTTCTATCATTCGATTATGCCTGAGGACTCAATCACAGTCATAACCGGAGGTTCTGCCAGACGTATCGCAAAGTTGCTTGAGTTTGAGGTGGATCATCAGCCACATCTTGTGACGCTGGGATTGCGGCATCTTCTCACATTTCTTCAAAACAATTGATTATTACAACGATATATAGATATAGATGAAACGCCTTAGAAAGCTTGCGATTATACTTACGGCTCTCATTGCACCTGCAATGGTGTCAGCCCAGCTTGCCGATACTCCATATTCCCGTTACGGTTATGGCACACTCGGTGACAACGCTACCTCGACACAACGGGCTATGGGCGGAGTTGGCTATGCAATGAACTCCGGACGACAGATCAACGTAATGAACCCTGCAAGCTATGCTGCGATAGACTCGCTCACGTTCCTTTTTGATATGGGAGTCGATGTAAACAACCTGTCTACAACCGATGGAACCCAGAAAGGACATAAATTTGGAGGCGGACTCAACTACATAACAATGCAGTTCCCCATAACACGATGGGGTGGCGGTAGCGTCGGTTTGCTTCCTTTCTCTTCGGTGGGCTATTCGTTTGGCGACAAGATAGCCAACGGCCTGCAGTCGCGTGAAGGCAGCGGCGGCATAAGTGAGCTTTATCTCGGTCTTGCCGCACGTCCGGTAAAAGGGCTGACTGCAGGTGTCAATCTGCAATATCTTTTCGGTACCATACTGCACGACAATTATGCATACACTAATACCGGTTCTACTGCTTTGTTTGAACGCTACATGCATATCCGTGACTTCAGGGTGCAGCTGGGATTGCAATATTCCTATCAGATAAACAAGCATAACCGTATCACGGCAGGTGTCACATATACCCCGGGCAACAGCCTGAAGGGAGAGACTTACGGCGTGTATTACGACGCATCGGAAAATGAAATTGATCCGGATACTATAGGCTATAACAAGCTGCGCGGACTCTATTCGCTACCCGACACATGGGGGGCGGGACTCAACTGGCAGTGGGATGACCGTCTGATGGTTGAGGTAGATGCCACCTATCAGCCATGGAGCAAGGCTAAGTTTCAGTCTTTCGATGAGATCGGTAATACACGGTTTGTTGACCGGTATAAGGGCGCTGTAGGCTTTCAGTATATGCACAATTCCAGAGGCGGTTACATGTCAAGGGTGCAGTATCGTGCCGGCTTCTCGGCTACACGCGACTACTGGACCGTGATGGGCAATACGGTCAGGGAATACGGCATTCATGCCGGCTTTGGCTTGCCCGCGCCTGGGGGAAAGACTTATATCAATATAGGGTTTGAATACAAGCACAGGGCGGCCCGGCCTCAGACCCTTGTCAAGGAAGATTATATTTTTGTAACTCTTGGAGTTAATTTCAACGAACTTTGGTTCTGGCAGAACAAGCTTCGATGATACCTATTTCCGACAACGACCCCCTTCCGGCGAAATCGGAGTGTAGAGGTCGGCTGGGAGCAGTGCATCTGCTTCCGGTCGTGGCGTTGGCTGTTGTTGGTTTGCTTGCCGCTTGCTCGCAAGAAAAAATCAACACGGTCTCTAAAGTGGATCGGAGCAACTTACCGACAATGCGCACTGTCAGTGTCTCTACTCTGATTTCAGATTCCGGATTCACACGATATCATATCACAGCTCCGTTATGGCTTATGTTTGATGAGGCCCAGGAACCACATTGGGATTTTCCGGAGGGGCTTGACATGGTGCGCTATGACAATGACAAAGCCGAGGAGGCTACATTCCGCTCTGATTCAGCCAAGTTTTTCAACGCAAAGCGCTTGTGGCGCTTTGACGGGAATGTGCGTATGCGCAATGTGGAGGGAGACCGCTTTGTAACCGAACAGATTTTCTGGGACCAGCAGAAAGGAAAAGTATATTCCGATTCATTCATACACATCGAGCGCATCGACCGGACTATCGAAGGGGTCGGATTTGAATCAAATGAGCAGATGACAGAATACGTCATACGTGAGGTCCAGGGTATATTGCCTATGCCTGTGCGCAGGGATTCAGCGGTTCAGGCGACATCGTCTGCGCTTCCGTCCGATACAGTGCTCCATGATACCGTTGCTGTTGATGCCGGAGCTTCCCAGCGTTCACGTAAACAAAATAAAAGAGAGTCATGAACTGGATTGTCATAGCGATAGTATCACTTATTTGCTCTGCTCTCTTTTCGGGCAGTGAGATCGCCTATGTTACGAGCGAGCGGGTGCGTGCCGAGCTTGATGCCAAGCGAGGCGGCCTGTTGAGCCATATACTTAATTTGTTTTATAGCCGTTCGTCGTTTTTCATCACTACTATCCTTGTTGGCAACAACATCATGCTCGTCATCTATGGTATGGGAGCATCGGCTTTGCTTGATCCGTGGCTCAGAACATGGGTTCAGAGCGAGGCTATGTTGCTGTTTTTATCGACACTTATCTCTACAGGAGTCATTTTGCTTGCCG
Organism: uncultured Muribaculaceae bacterium; assembly: GCA_910578395.1. Classification (GTDB taxonomy): domain Bacteria; phylum Bacteroidota; class Bacteroidia; order Bacteroidales; family Muribaculaceae; genus JAFLTL01. The sequence goes on from CAJTPZ010000005.1 coordinate 158,273, forward strand.
GAGAGTTCTTCCCGAAGATTATTTTTCGCATCAACCCCAATAGCTCTCTCAAGGTGCTTGCATTGCCGCTGTATCTGTTCTATATCGTTTTGTTTCCGGTGTCGCTTCTCACCACAATGCTTTCACGGGGACTTATGTCGCTTTTCGGCATAAAAGGAGAGAGAAGCCGTGTGGGGTTGCTCAGTGTGGGGGACCTCAATCAGTATCTTGAACGTACTATAGACGATCCGGAAGCCGAGGAGGTTGAAAACGAAGTCAAGATTTTTCACAATGCTCTTGACTTTTCTTCAAACCATCTGCGTGACTGCATGAGGCCTCGCAATGAAATAAAGGGTGTTGACATAGATACTGCTGACGTTATCGAGCTTGAAGAACTGTTCACTTCTACGGGCAGATCCAAAGCGATAATTTATCGCGGAGACATAGATAATATTGTCGGATATATACATGTGAGCGAGATGTTTACGGCATCCGATAGCGACTGGAAAGAACGTATAAAGCCGGTGCTTTTCGCTCCTGAGACTCTGTTGTCAAAAAAAATGATGCGGCGTTTGCTTGCCGAAAAAAGATCGGTGGCGATTGTTGTAGACGAGTTTGGCGGTACTGCGGGTATGGTCACACTTGAGGATCTTGTTGAAGAAATTTTCGGCGATATTCAGGATGAGCATGATACAGCCGAGCTTATCTCACGGCAGATCGATGACATGACGTGGGAGTTCTCCGGTCGAGTGGAGATCGGATCAATCAACGACACATATCATCTTGGATTGGCTGAGAGCGATGAGTACCAGACGATAGCTGGCTATGTGCTGTATCTCACCGGATCGATCCCCGATGTCGGTAGCCGCATCGAAATACCGGATGGTTTTGTTATAGAAGTAATTGAAAAGACAGCAAGTCGTCTGGAACTGATAAGAATAATTAGAAATATTGAAACTCAATAAATTTCGTAGCTGAAACGATGAGAAAATGGAAAGTTGAAGACAGCATGGAGCTGTACAACATCGCTGGTTGGGGACGCAACTATTTCTCCATTAACGAGAAAGGGCACGTCATTGTCACACCTAAGGATGGTTGTGCGTCGGTTGATCTCAAAGAAGTTATGGATGAGCTGCAGGTGCGCGACATCACGGCTCCTGTGCTTCTGCGATTCCCCGACATCCTCAACAACCGGGTTCAGAAAATCTCATCCTGTTTCAAGCAGGCATCGGTCGAATATGGCTATAAAGGGCAGAACTATATCATCTATCCCATAAAAGTCAATCAGATGAGGCAGGTGGTAGAGGAGATTGTGAGCCATGGCAAAAAATTCAATATCGGACTTGAGGCCGGATCAAAGCCTGAGCTTCATGCCGTGCTTGCGACAAATATTGTCGACGATGCATTGATTATCTGCAACGGTTACAAAGATGAGAATTATATTGAGCTTGCCCTTCTTGCCCAGAAAATGGGACGTCGTATCTATCTTGTCGTCGAGAAGCTCAATGAACTGCGTCTTATCGCTGATATAGCCAAGAGGTTGAAGATTGTACCCAATGTGGGTATACGCATCAAGCTGTCCTCCTCAGGTTCCGGCAAGTGGGAAGAGTCGGGAGGCGATCAGTCGAAGTTCGGTCTGAATAGTTCTGAACTTCTTGAGGCTCTTGATTTTCTGGAGAAGAGAGAAATGATGCCATGTCTGAAACTTATTCATTTCCATATCGGTAGCCAGATTACAAAAATACGGCGTATCAAGAATGCTCTTCGCGAAGCCACACAGTTCTATGTGCAGCTTTCGAAGATGGGATTCAATATAAACTTTGTCGATATAGGTGGTGGTCTTGGAGTGGATTACGACGGCACACGCAGCTCGTCGAGCGAAAGCTCCATGAACTACTCTATTCAGGAATATGCCAACGACGCGATTTCCGCGCTTGTCGACGTCTGTGAAAAAAACGGGCTTGAGATGCCCGATATAGTCACCGAGAGCGGACGTTCGCTCACAGCGCATCATTCGGTACTTATTTTCGATGTGCTGGAGACAACATCCCTGCCGTTCTGGAAGGAATCCGACGAAGTCGGAGCCGACGAGCATGAACTTGTCAGGGAGCTTTACCAGATATGGGACAAGCTTGACCAGCCACGTATTTTTGAAAGCTGGCACGATGCCCTTCAGATACGTGAAGAAGCTCTCGACCTGTTTAGCCTGGGACTTCTTGACCTGCGCACACGTGCGATCATGGAAAAACTTTTCTGGTCCATCGCCCGTGAGGTAGGGGAGATCGCCCAGTCTATGAAGCATCCGCCCGAGGAGTTGCGCAAAATTGCCAAGATGCTACCCGATAAGTATTTCTGCAATTTCTCACTCTTTCAGTCATTGCCTGATTCGTGGGCTATCGACCAGATATTCCCCATAATACCTATACAGCGTCTTGATGAGAAACCTGCACGCACGGCTACTATACAGGACATAACGTGCGACAGTGACGGCAAGATATCTAATTTTATCTCAGCGTCAGGTGGGACGGCCAATTCGGTGCCTGTTCATCCGTTGCGCAACGGAGAGCATTATTATCTCGGTGTTTTCCTTGTCGGTGCCTATCAAGAGATTCTCGGTGACATGCACAACCTTTTCGGTGACACCAATGCCGTGCATATCAGTGTCTATAAAGACCGCTACGAGATCGATCAGGTCATCGATGGCGAGACTGTGGCCGAAGTTCTCGACTATGTGCAGTTTAATCCCAAGAAGCTTGTGCGCAATGTCGAGACATGGGTTACTGCGTGTATGAAAGCCGGAACGATATCTCCCAAAGAGGGACGCGAGTTTCTGAGCAACTATCGTTCAGGACTCTATGGTTATACCTATCTTGAGCGCGACTGATCGCTGAAGACCATGCGGTGGTTTTTGCAGTTGGCCTATAGGGGAGCGGGATTCAGCGGCTGGCAGGTGCAGCCGGGTGGAGTGCGTACTGTTCAGGGTGTCCTGGAGGATGCTCTTGGCAAACTTCTGCGTTGTCCCACTCCGCTCACCGGAGCCGGACGCACTGATGCCGGTGTCAACGCATCGATGATGGTGGCTCATTTCGACACCGACGGTGACATATCCGATAAGGACCGATTCATGGCATCACTCAACGGGATGGCCGATCCGCAGGCTATAGCTGTGGCCGGTCTGACACAAGTCGGCGACGACGCCCATGCACGTTTCGACGCTACGTCGCGCACCTATCGCTATTATTTCCATACAAGCCGCTCTCCTTTTCTTGAGTCGCTCAGCTGGCGTGCTCCTGGAAACCTCGATGTCGATGCCATGAATGAGGCGGCGGCTTTACTTACCGGCATTTCCGACTTCACCTCTTTTGCCAAGCTGCATTCCGATGCGCGCACCAACATCTGTCGTCTTGACCATGCCCGTGTCGTGCGTGTTTCAGGTGACGAGACCGGAGCACGATATTATTTTGAGATTCAGGCCGACCGTTTCCTCCGGAATATGGTGCGGGCTGTAATGGGCACGCTTGCCGACGTCGGCCGCCATAAGATTACCCCGGCGGCAGTGCTTGATATAGCGTCGCGTCTCGACCGTTGTGCCGCAGGGACGTCAATGCCTCCTGAGCCTTTGTTTCTGCATAATATCACATATCCATACTGGACTCCGGCATCCCGATGTCCGTTGCCTTGATGATGCGTATCTATTGTTCAAAATTCAAATTATAGGGCAAAATTTAGCATTTTTGGACCCTTAGGTTTTTGGATATTAAAAAAATGCTTAACTTTGCACCGCGAAAATAGGACAATCAAAAACAAAAAAATTAAAAAAATTATGTCAGAAATTGCACCTCGCGTGAAGGCCCTCATCGTCGACAAGCTCGGCGTTGACGAGAATCAGGTTACAGAAGGCGCTGTATTCACCACCGACCTCGGTGCCGACAGCCTTGACACTGTAGAGCTCATCATGGAACTTGAAAAAGAGTTCAATATCACTATCCCCGACGACGAGGCTCAGAAGATTCAGACCGTTGGTGACGCTATCAGCTATATCGAAGCTCACAACGCATAATCCCGACCAAACACAAGTCCGCCGGGGAGATTTATGTTAACCCGGCGGTTCTTTTGTTTCCTGTAAACTCTCCCCGCTATAGTCTCTGTTATAGCGAAAGGCAGTTGGCTGATCTGCGGGGTCAACAATATTAATTTCCTCAAATTACCATCGACTGTAATGGATCTAAAAAGAGTTGTCGTGACTGGCATGGGAGCTGTCACTCCGATTGGCAACGACGTTGAGACCACATGGCAGAATGCTGTGGCAGGTGTCAGCGGTTGTGGACCTATAACCCACTTTGACGCTTCTAAGTTCAAGACACAGTTTGCCTGTGAGGTAAAGAACTTTGACCCTTCCGTTCATTTTGACCGTAAGAAGGCGCGCACTCTCGATCTATACGCCCAGTATGCTCTTGTTGCTGCTGAGCAGGCCGTGAAAGACTCCGGGATCGAGGACGACGCAAACCTCAATAAAGATCGTGTAGGAGTTATTGTTGCTGCCGGTATCGGTGGTCTTCACACTTTTGAGGAGGAAGCCGGATACTACGCGCTTAATGCAGAGAACGGTCCTAAATATAATCCGTTCTTTATCCCCAAGATGATTGCCGATATCGCATCCGGGCACATTTCAATGCAGTATGGCTATCACGGACCAAATTATGGTACTGTATCAGCCTGTGCATCTTCCAATAATGCCATTATAAGCGCATTTGACCTCATTCGTCTTGGCAAGGCCGATGCTGTTGTCACCGGTGGAGCCGAGGCTGCTATCTATCCTGCGGGTGTCGGCGGTTTCAATGCCATGCACGCGCTTTCGACACGCAACGACAGCCCTGAGACTGCTTCACGTCCTTTCAGCAAGAGCCGTGACGGTTTCGTTATGGGTGAAGGCTCGGTTGTGCTCGTGCTTGAGGAGCTTGAGCATGCAAAGGCCCGTGGCGCGAAAATCTATGCAGAGGTTGCAGGCGGTGGCCTGTCGGCCGATGCCTATCATCTCACGGCCACTCATCCTGAAGGTCTCGGTGCGGTGCTTGCAATGCGCAACGCACTCGATGATGCAGGCATGAAGCCCGAAGATATTGACTATATCAATGTTCACGGCACATCGACTCCAGTTGGCGACGTTTCCGAGATAAAAGCTATCAAGGAAGTGTTCGGTGATCATGTATATGATCTCAACATAAGCTCTACCAAGTCGATGACCGGCCATTTGCTTGGCGCTACCGGCGCTCTTGAGGCCATGATGAGCATCAAGGCTATTGAAAACGATATCGTTCCTCCTACTATCAACCATGAGGAGGATGATCAGGACGAAGAAATCGACTATTCGATCAACTTTACATTCAATAAAGCCCAGAAGCGTCCTGTACGTGCTGCCTTAAGCAATTCATTCGGATTTGGCGGACATAATGCCACCGTCATTCTCAAGAAATACGAAGAATAATCTATATTATAGATAAAAGACAACGGGTGCGCTGCTTTTTGAGGTAGCGCACCCGTCGTTTTTTATCGTGTGTGATTGTAGTTCTGTTAAATTTTTTATATTTTACGGGTTATATTAATATACATTAACATATAGGGGGGGGGTACTATAAAATATGTATATATTTGCAAATATCCCTTGATGCTTGTGTGCAAAATGGGGATGATACCAATTCAATATATCACATAACCCAAATTTTATGTTTATAACCATGAAATTACGAAAGCATCTGGCATTATTGTTGTCATTTGTTTTCTGCCTGGCGATTAATGCCAAGGCTGCCGATAAACTCAAAATTCACGGTACAGTATTGGATCCTCTTGGAGATCCTGTTATTGGAGCAAGCGTTATTATTAAGGGAACTGGAAATGGTACCAGTACTAATGTCGACGGCAATTTCACTCTTGACGCGGCTGTTGGCGATACCCTACAGGTGTCTTACGTCGGTTATGTGACTGAAAAAGTGCCTGTCACATCAAAGAAATCCTATACTATTACTTTGCAGGAGACCTCGCAGCTTATGGATGAAGTAGTTGTGACTGCTCTTGGTCTGAAACGTGATCAGAAAGCTCTCGGATATTCTGTGCAGGAAATCAAAAATGATAAGCTGACAGTTGCCAAAGGCTCCAATGTCGCTACATCTCTCACAGGCAAGATCGCCGGCCTTAGCGTGAAAAACAGTACGGAGTTTGCAGCTTCGCCATCGCTTTCATTACGTGGCAGCACGCCGCTTCTCGTAGTCGATGGCATACCGCATTACAATATCGGTATCAACGACATTCCGGCCGATGATATCGAATCGATCAGTGTCCTGAAAGGTGCGACAGCTTCGGCTCTGTATGGATCGCGTGGTGGCGATGGCGCGATAATGATCACGACTAAGAAAGCTTCAAAAGAAGGACTCGACATTTCTGTAAACTCAAGCACAATGTTTCAGGCCGGATTCCTTAAATTGCCGGAAGTACAGCATGGTTACAGCTCAGGCGGAGCTGGCAAATACGGTACCGGTGACTATGTATGGGGTGACAAGCTTGACATAGGGCGTACAGCAAATCAGTACAATCCATATACTTATGAGTGGGAGGAAATGCCATTGGTTTCTAAAGGCAAGGATAATTTTAAAAATTTTCTTGAACCATCGTTTGTGACCAATAACAATATCAGTGTCGCACAAAAAGGCCAGTATGGCAGCATACGCTCTTCGTTGAACCATATCTATAACAAGGGACAGTATCCAAACGCAAGTCAGCAGCGATTGTCGTTTTCCGTAAGCGGCACGATGGATTATAAGAAATTTCATCTAAATGCAAGTCTCGCCTACAATAAACATTTGTATTCAAACAACAATGGAGCGGGCTATGGCCAGGGTGGCTACATGTACAACCTCCTGTTGTGGAGCGGAACAGAGTATGATCTACGCGACTACCGCAATTACTGGAGAGCCGGCAAAGAGCAGCAGGAGCAGAACTGGATGGACCAGTGGTGGTATGACAACCCCTATTTCCTTGCCTATGAGAAGACCAATCAACGTCATCAGGACCTTACAAACGGAAGCATAGATATGACTCTTGACCTTACTGACTGGTTGAAAATGAAAGTGCGTATAGGTGGTGATGCTTTCAGCAATCGTTATAAGAGCAAGACTCCGATAGGCACTACCAGTAATAAAAAAGGCGGTTTCAGCATATCCAATTATTCAGGCTTCAGCACTACCGATGACGCTATGCTTATTGCCGACAAGCGGTTCGGTGACTTTAATGTCGACGGATTTATCGGAGGTTCGCTCTATTATCGCGAGAATAATTATCTTGGCGCATCAACCAACAACGGACTAAGTATGCCGGGATATTTCTCGCTGAATGCATCGGTGGATCCTGCAAATGTCTCATCATCGGTAACCAAGGAGAGGGTAAATAGTATCTATGGTAAATTCGGAGTTTCATGGAGGAGCACAGTATTCCTTGAGGTGACCGGACGTAACGACTGGACTTCGACTTTGTCAAAGGCGGAGCGTTCTTACTTCTATCCGTCGGTTTCCGGCAGCCTTGTGATTACTGAACTTTTCAAGCTGCCGGAGCTGATTAATTTCTGGAAGCTCCGAGGTTCATGGACACAGACCAAGTTTGCGACCGGTGTTTACGACATCAACTCAACTTATAGTATCTCACGCAACTATTGGGGGAACTCGACCGCGGCTTTCTATCCGACTTCTATTCGCGATGTGTCGCTTCGTCCACAGTCATCCCGTTCCTATGAACTCGGCACAGAGATCTTCCTGTTTAAAAACCGGCTTAGATTTGACCTTGCCTACTACCATAAGGTTATGTACGATTTGCATCGTCAGGCAAGCATGAGCTATGCCAGCGGCTTCTCCAGCACCCTTATAAACTATGGAGAACAGCAGCTCAGCAGGGGATGGGAATTCACCATAAGCGGCGATATTATCCAGACTAAGGATTTAAATTGGAACTCTGCATTCAACTGGGCGGCCGATCGCTACTATTATCATAAGGTCGACGGGAAATATTCGACCCAGAAGCCATGGGTTGCACCGGGCAAGACATGGCATTGGCTCGAAATGTATGACTGGGAGCGCACCCCCGATGGAGAGCTGATTCTATACAATGGTATGCCTCGCTCCAGCGCATATCCGCAATATGCCGGAACCTACAATCCCGATTGGATCTGGGGTTGGTCAAACACCATAAGCTATAAGGATTTCACACTTAATTTTTCCTTTGACGGACGTGTCGGCGGTTATATGTTCGATTATATGAGCGCACGTATGTGGCATTCGGGCGTTCACATCGACTCTGACAATGCTTGGCGTTATGACGAGGTTGTCAACGGCAACCATAAGGGATATATAGCCGAGGGTGTAAAGATCGTTTCCGGTAGTGTTAAATATGATTCCGACGGAAAGATCCTTGAGGATACCCGTGTGTTCGCTCCAAACGATGTGGCTGTTTCCTATGAGTCTTTCTGCCGTTCCTATGGCGACAGTTCATCAAAGTCACATTTCCTCAAGAGCAAGACATTCTTTAAACTCCGTGAGCTTTCCATATCCTACCGTCTTCCCAAAAAGTACTGTACAGGAGCGCTCAAGGGAGCCGAGGCCGCTCTTGTTGGTCAGAATCTTCTCCTCTGGTCCAAAGGTTTCCGGTTCTCCGACCCCGATGTCGATTCTGAAAATATCAACTCTCCTTCAAACCGTCTGATTGGTTTCAATATCAAACTGAACTTCTAAACAGCCTTTTGCATGAAAAAGATAAATAAAAAATATATAATTCCGGTAGCTGTGGCCTCGCTGTCGTGGCTCGGTTACGGTTGCAGCGATTTCGAGTATATCAATACCAATCCTGATGCAACGACTACTGCCACTCCTGCTATGCTCGCGACAGGACAGTTGTGGAAAGCCCTGGCAATTGGTGGTAAATCAGATCCAAAAGGTTATTTTTACGACATGTTTACAACCAAGCAGATCAGTTGGCAGGAAGGATCGGAAGATAGCCGGCGTGTGCAGTACAATCAGATCAATACAACTGGTTTCGGCGCTTACAATGACCTAACTACCGTGTTCAAGATGGTCGATCTTGCAGCCGACATAGACAAGGATGCATATCATGGTCTTGCGATGTTTCTAAAAGCGTTCCGACTCTATGATGTGTCGATGTCACTCGGCGATATTCCATACTCCGACGCGCTTAAAGGCGAGGAGGGTGTGATTCGTCCGAAGTACGACACACAGAAAGACGTGATGTTGCATATTCTCGATGATCTCGACGAATCATACCGGTTGTTTTCAGTCGCCAACCGCAATTTCGACGGCGATATATGTTACAAGGGAGATCTTGGCAAATGGAAGAAAGCTGTGTCGGCACTTCAGCTTAGGGTTCTTTTGTCGATGTCTAAGAAAGCCGGAGAGGCTGATCTGAATATCGCCGGACGTTTTGCTGATATTGTGGCTAAGCAGGATCTTTTCGAGTCAAATGACGACAACTTCATGTTGATCTATGGATCGCTTTCTTCGCAGCAGTATCCTACCTACCTGTCGCGTTTCAACTCCTATGCAGGAGTGTCCAATACTATTATCGACGTGCTGAAAGCCCACAACGATTATCGTATTTTCTATTATTGCGAGCCTGCTCCGTCAACTGTTGCCGCCGGCATTCCGGCCGATGACATGGATGCATATATGGGAGTGGATCCGTCGCGGCTATACACCGAGATTCTTGAGTTATACAACGATGGTGATATTTCAAATATCAATAACCGTTTCTATGAAGTCGACAAGGGGCAGCCGACAATACAAATGGGCTATGCCGAACTCAACTTTGTACTTGCCGAAGCTTGTCTGCGCGGTTGGATCGATGGAGATGCCAACGATTATTACCACAAAGGCATGAGGGCGAGTATCGAGTTTGCTTCGACCTATACGCCGGCCGCCTATCGTCATGGTGTTGAAGCTGACGATGCCTATATTACATCTTTTCTTGCCCAGGCAAGCCTTCAGCTCGGTTGCACTGCTGCGACTTTCGAGAGTGACCTCAGAGATGTGCTGACGCAGAAATATGTCGATCTGTTCATGCACAATACCTATACATGTTACTATGATTTTCGCCGTACCGGCTACCCGGTTCTGCCGGTCAATCCTGAGACCAACATGAATACCGTTCCCGACAAGATGCCGATGCGCTGGCGTTATGAGCAGCGCGAATATGACTATAATCGTGACAATCTTGAGGAAGCGCTGCAACGTCAGTACGGTGGCAATGATGACTGGAACGATCTGATGTGGATCATCAAGTGATATTTATGAAGACACCTATAGCAGTTTATTTGATATTGATCCTTATGGGATGTGCCTCGTGCACGTCCCGTGAGGAAAAACACCGGGAACTGGCAGTGATGCATCTTAACGTGTGGATGGAGGCAAAGGCTGTTGAAAACGGCTTTTCGGCTGTCGTTGATGAGATCGTCCGCGTTGATCCGGATATTGTGATGTTCAGCGAGGCCCATAACCGCGAGGACGCGTTCTATATTCCGGCATTGCTCGATTCATTGCGTGCGCGTGGCAAGGTGTATAATGCACAAGGCGGCGATCGTGACGTACAGCTGATATCGAAATATCCGGTTGTAGGGCAGACTACCGTCTGGGATGAGCATAACGGCGCTATGTGCACGACACTCGATGTAGATGCAAAGAAAGTCGTGGTCTACACTGCGCACCTCGACTATACTCACTACGAGTGCTATATGCCACGCGGATACAGTGGTACCACATGGAAGAAAATCGACGCTCCGGTGACCGATACCGACTCCGTTATGGCAGCCAACGACCTGTCGCTTCGTGACGAGGCTATACGCGTTATTATCGACGATGCCCGCAAACAGCAGGCCGACCTTATTCTGCTCGGTGGTGATTTCAACGAGCCGTCGCATCTCGACTGGGGAGAGAGCACCGCAGAACTGTGGGATCACAATGGCGCGGTAGTGCCATGGACATGTTCGTCCCTATTGTATGAGGCAGGTTTCCGTGATGCTTATCGGGAGAAATATCCTGATCCTGTCACACACCCCGGATTCACATTCCCGTCCGATAACCCGTCCAAGCCGGTTGAAAAACTCACATGGGCGCCAGATGCCGACGAGCGTGATCGCATTGATTTCATATACTACATTCCTTCACCGGAATGGGTTGTGGGCGAAGCCATTGTTGTAGGCCCGCAAAGCTCAATCGTGCGCAGCGAGCGTGTGCCGGAGGAAACGATGGACATTTTTTCTGTTCCGGCAGGTACATGGCCTACTGACCACAAAGGAGTTCTTATAAAGTTCCGCTACTGACCGGTAGTGATATATGACAGATGCAGGCAAACCGATAAATCGGGTTGCCTGCATCTTTTTTCGTTTTTGCCTGAAATATCGGCAGCTTATTGCTTTTTACTGATAGAGTCTTCGGATAAAGGTCTTGCCCGTTGCTGCCTGTTGCGGCGGGGATAGCTGAGCGGATTCAAACGTTCCCTCATAAGTGAGATGCTGTCGAGATAGATTATCTCATCGTCCATGGGTGATGTCACTGCATAGCCGAATACATGATCTACACTTTTTGTCGAATCGGTTTGTAGCGATAGTGATACGGCGTCGTTCCCCTCATTGGATTCTACAAAGTTCCATTCAAGTGCTCCGTCGGTATATTCAGCTCCGATATGCCATTTTATTGAGCTTCGGGCATTTATTATTTTGGCATTCCAGGTGTACAGATCGCCATTTTCCCAGTTGTCATCGCGATTCAGAGAGAACGCCACCACTTTGGCCGGCGACATGCTGTTTAGCACAATCCTTCGCGACAGCGGCCATGCATTGGCCGAGTCTCCGACAATTGTCAGATGTATGCTTTGGTTTCCTATCGCTTCCGAGCGGTCTACTTCCTCCTCGAGCCGGGTGATTACCTCGTTGTAGATGTCCATGTACTCTCCTATGTGCCGTCCGTAGTAGGCAAGAGAGCTATCCACTTTGGCCTGATCGGCATTATAACGGCCGTAGACCGCGTCGCGCAACAATAACTTTGAGCTGTCGTTACCCCAGTCGCGGTAGTCCATGTCGGCGACACCTTCGGCTTTGTGCATGTCGATGAGGAGGTCGGTCATCTGGTCTGGCGGAATAATTCCGTCAGGCGTTTTTCGGCATCCTGCGAGTGCGAGGATTACCGATGCGGCTGCGATAGTTAGCCCTGTGGCTCTCATCGGTCTGTTTTGTTGGCGTTCTCTTTAGCCGATTTGCGTAGTTGCGACGGAGATGCGATTTCTTTTGAGTAGAAAAAAATCAGCGAGAGTACTCCAACGGTTATTGCTGAGTCGGCGAGGTTGAATACCGGCTGGAAGAATATAAAATGATTTCCTCCTACTACTGGTACCCATGTAGGCCAGTCGAAACTGAGAAGCGGAAAATAGAGCATGTCGACTACTTTGCCGTGAAGCCATGAGCCATAGCCGCCTCCTTCGGGGAACAGCTCTGCGACTTTTGGAGGGAACGGGTCATTGAAAATCTCTCCGTAAAAGACACAGTCAATGATGTTGCCGAGTGCTCCGGCGACAATAAGTGACAGACAGACAATATATCCACGTTTCACACAATGGATTTTTCCGATAGTCCTGATGTACCACAGCAAGACTATGACCAGGCATATACGCAAAACCGTCAGAAGAAGTTTACTGCCTATCTCCATTCCGAATGCCATGCCGTTGTTTTCGACAAACATCAGTCTGAACCAGGAGAAGATCTTGACTTCTTCTCCGAGGTAGAAATGTGTCTTTACCCAGATTTTCAGTGCCTGATCGGCGATCAGGACGGCAGCTATGATAATTGCGGCAAGCCACACGAGACTGTTGCGTCCGCTCGTTGCATGTGATGATGATCTGTCGGTGTTCATTCTGTTCCGCTCACTTCTTTTTGGTCCCGAGCTTCTGCTCTATTCCGAGAGTCGCATGAGGGACGGCGCGAAGACGCTCCTTGGGTATAAGTTCACCTGTGATGCGGTCTATGCCGTAGGTTTTATTTTCGATACGCACAAGGGCAGCCTTGAGGCTGTTCATGAATTTCAGCTGTCTTTCGGCAAGATGGCTGGCCTCTTCCTTGCTTAAAGTCGATGCACCCTCTTCAAGAGCTTTGAATGTGGGAGATGTGTCGTTTGTGTCATTTATGTTCACAATCTGGGCTTTAAGCAGGTCATAGTCGGCCTGTGCCTTGGCAAGCTTGGAGAGGATCAGTTCCTTGAACTCCTGCAGGTCTTCGTCGGAGTATCGTTTTTTGTCAGTCATGGCTTTGAAAAATGAAGTGGAGTGTGGACCTTGTTTTTTGTTATATAACACAGATTTCCACTTTCACGTTCACACCGTCAATGTCAAGCACGCAGTCTTCGGCCGGCGATGTGACTGGGGCGATATTAATTGATTCTGCAAGCACCTGCGATGCAATGTAATCGCTGTGCGATGTTACTGCTTCGTCGGTAAGTGCATTGGGTTCCACTATCAGTTTTATGCGGTCGGTTATAGCATAGTCACGGCTTTTGCGTATGTTCTGGATGCGGTTTACCAGATCACGCGCTATGCCCTCGCGGCGCAGTTCATCGCTTACAGTCACGTCAAGTGCAATTGTCAGTGTGCCGTCATTGGCCACGAGCCAGCCCGGAATATCCTCGCTGAATACCTCCACGTCGGCCAGATCAAGCACTGCATTGGTTCCGTCGGCAAGTGTGAGCTGAAGTGAGCCTTCCTTTTCAAGCATTATGATTTCATTCTGCTCGAGTTTGGCAATGGCTGCGGCCACCTGTTTCATGTTTTTGCCATGGCGCGGGCCGAGTTTCTTGAAGTCAGGCTTTACACGTTTCACCAATATGCCGGCGCTTCCGTCTACAATTTTCACTTCCTTCACATTTACCTCGCCTGCCACAAGATCCTTAATGTTTTCCAGATTGTTGGCTTGCGTTTCATCGATTGCCGGAATCATGAGTGTCGATAGTGGCTGACGGACTTTTATGTTGACCTTGCGGCGCAGAGCGAGTGCCATTGAGGTTATTGCCTGGGCCATAGCCATGCGGCTTTCAAGATTCTTGTCGCTTAGTGCAGGGTCGGTAACAGGGAAGTCAATGAGGTGCACCGACTTTCTGCTGCCCGAAAGGTCACGATACAGGCGGTCGGCATAGAACGGTGCTATGGGGGCCATGAGCTTGGCTACTGTCTCCAGGCAACTGTAGAGAGTTTGGAATGCAGCAAGTTTATCCTCGGTCATGCCGCCACCCCAGAAACGTTTGCGGTTGAGACGCACATACCAGTTGGATAGATTGTCGTTGACAAATGTTGCTATGGCGCGGGCGGCGCGTGTGGGTTCGTGTGCGGCAAGAGTAGAGTCGACCTCTTCGATAAGAGTGTTGAGCGACGACAGTATCCAGCGGTCGATCTCCGGGCGTTTCATGACAGGCACCTGTTCCATTGTCGTGTCAAAGCCGTCGACGTTGGCATACAATGCAAAGAATGCGTAGGTATGCTGTATTGTAGCGAAAAGTTTGCGTGCCGTTTCGCGTACGCCGTCGGTATCAAACTTGAGGTTGTCCCAAGGCGATGAATTGGATATCATGTACCAGCGCAGCGGGTCTGATCCATGTTCCTCGATTGCTTCAAATGGATTTATTGCATTGCCCAGACGCTTTGACATCTTGTTGCCTTCCTTGTCGAGAACAAGGCCGTTGGATATTACCGATTTGTAGGCAACCGAGTCTTTTACCATGCCGGCGATGGCATGCAGGGTGAAAAACCAGCCGCGGGTCTGGTCCACTCCTTCGGCGATGAAATCGGCGGGGAATACACGGCCGGAATCTACCGCTTCACGGTTTTCAAACGGATAGTGCATTTGAGCAAACGGCATCGCGCCGGAGTCAAACCACACATCGATCAGATCGCTTTCACGATGCATCGGGCGTCCCTGTTCGTCGACAAGCACGATATAGTCCACGTATGGGCGGTGGAGGTCGATCTTCTCGTAGTTTTCCTTGGTGTATACGCCGGGAATAAATCCTTTTTCTTTCAGTGGATTGCTTTCCATGACGCCGGCGGCAACCGAGCGTTCGATCTCATTGTAGAGTTCCTCGACGCTTTCGATGCATTTTTCGGCAGATCCGTCCTCGTTGCGCCATATAGGAAGTGGAGTACCCCAGTAACGGCTGCGCGACAGGTTCCAGTCCTGGAGATTCTCGAGCCATTTTCCGAAGCGTCCCGAACCGGTCGCTGCCGGTTTCCATTCGATCGTAGTGTTCAGATCCATCAGGCGCTCACGGGCGGCGGTGGTGCGTATAAACCAGCTGTCAAGCGGATAATATAGCACAGGCTTGTCGGTACGCCAGCAGTGGGGATAGCTATGAGTATGTTTCTCGATCTTGAATACAAGATCGTTTTGTTTCAGATACATGGCTATCGACACGTCAAGAGTCTCCGCATCCTCTGGTATGGTGGGATCGTAGACATTCTTCACATAGCGTCCGGCCCAGGGGCTGTAGAGATCCACATTCACCATGTCGGCTACAAACTGCGGGTCAAGATCTTCTATGCGGTAAAAACGTCCTTTCATGTCAACCATCGGACGTATGTTCCCGTCGCGGTCGGTAAGGTGTAGCGGAGGAATACCGCTCTGCTTCGACACACGCAAGTCATCGGCGCCGAATGTACCGGCTATGTGCACGATACCGGTACCGTCCTCGGTTGTCACATAGTCGCCGGGTATCACTCGGAAAGCGCCATCTCCCGGATTTACCCATGGTAGCAGCTGTTCATAGTGTAAACCTACAAGTTCGCTGCCCTCTGCCTGCGCTACAACCTCATATGGTATGAGCTTGTCTCCTTTGCTGTAGTCGTTGAGGGGTATGTCCTTGGCTTTTGCATTGAAGAGCGATCCCATCAGATCGTTTGCGACGACCACGGTTACCTTGTTTCCGGAATATGGATTGTAGGTTCTTACGATGTTGTATTTGATCGACGGGCCCACAGCAAGGGCCGTGTTCGACGGCAGAGTCCACGGGGTTGTAGTCCATGCAAGGAAATACGGAGTACCCCATCCTTCCATCTGTTCCGTCGGATCGGTTATCTTGAACTGGGCGATACAGGTGGTGTCCTTCACGTCGCGGTAGCATCCGGGCTGGTTAAGCTCATGAGTGCTAAGGCCGGTGCCTGCGGCGGGTGAGTAAGGCTGGATAGTATACCCTTTGTAGAGATATCCTTTGGTGTGAAGCTGTTTCAGAAGCCACCACACCGATTCGATGTAACGGTTGTCGTAGGTGATATACGGGTTTTCTGTATCCACCCAGTAACCCATGTTGCGGGTAAGTGTCTCCCACTCGCGGGTGTACTTCATCACCTCGCTGCGGCAGGCATTGTTGTAATCGTCGACCGATATCTTCTTTCCTATGTCCTCTTTTGTGATGCCAAGCGATTTCTCTACGGCGAGTTCTACAGGCAGTCCGTGGGTGTCCCATCCGGCTTTGCGGTCCACGCGGTAGCCTTTCATTGCCATGTAGCGGCAGATGATGTCTTTTATCGTTCTGCCCATAACGTGGTGTATACCTGGCATTCCGTTGGCCGATGGAGGTCCTTCATAGAATACAAACGCCGGATGACCTTCTCGCTCCTTGAGGCTGGTGCGGAACAGATCTTCGCTGTCCCAGCGGGCGAGCATCTCTTTGTTTACGGCCGACAGGTTAAGGCCGTTGTATTCTGGAAATCGCTTTGACATATTTATCGTTTAATCGGTTTGCGGTCTGTTTGCAAAGATAATCTATTTATTTGGTTTTTGCTCCCTTTACTCCTTTCACTCCTCCGCTGAGATTGAAGATGTTTTGGTCGTAGCTGACAGTTTTTTCATCTTCCTGACGGCGCCGCTTCAACGCAAGAGCGACAAGTCGGTCCATGAGTCCGGAGAAACTGAGTCCGGTAGCCTCCCATAAATAGAAAGAGAGTGATCCGGGTATGGTGTTTATCTCGTTTACGAATACTTCGCCGGTTGATTTGTCGGCAATAAGGTCGACACGGCTAACACCGTGGCACGACAGCACCCTGAATGTCTCGCCGGCAAGATTGCGTATGTGTGCGGTCATATCCTCGGGCAGATCGGCCGGGATGCGTTTCTGTGCGGCCTGCATACCCTTGCTGCCTTTGGTACCGCCCATGTATTTGTCGGTATAAGAGAGGATCTCGCCACTTTTCACAGGTTCTTCGAGTACCGATGTCTGGTATTCGTCGCAGTCACCGAGGACCGAACAATTGATTTCCTGAAGATCATCGATCATGTGCTCTACGATGATGCGCCGGGAGTAGCGCGCGGCATCGGCGATCTTGTCATATAGAGTCTCGCGGTCGCCTGCACGGCCGATTCCGACGCTTGAGCCGAGATTGGCGGGTTTGACGATCACCGGATATCCGAGAGTGTTTTCTATACGCTCGGTCATCGTTTCGCGGTCGTTGTACCACTGCTTGTCGGTAAACCAGACATAAGGCACGACAGGGATACCGTCGGAAGCAAGAATCATTTTCATTGTGATCTTGTCCATGCCGTTGGCAGAGGCAAGCACATTGCAGCCGGCGTAGGGAATTCCTGTTGATTCAAGTACGCCTTCAAACACTCCATCTTCGCCGTTGGAGCCATGAAGTACTGGTATTGCTACATCGAGATGTGACACAGGCGCTGATCCGTCACCGAAAAAACGTTTTGTAGCTTTTGCCGGATATAGATTGGTGTCTCCGAAAATCGGACGCATGTAAACTTCGCGGCAATCCTTTGTCAGAGCATTTAGGTCTCGGAAATTTTTTACGTCAGTCAGCTTGTCGCCGGTGTACCATTTGCCCTCCTTGCTTATGTAGATGGGGGTAACATCATATTTTTCGCGGTCTATGGCAGCCATAGCCTGGTTGGCCGATATGACCGAAATCTCATGTTCGGTGGACCGTCCGCCGAAAAACACTCCAATGTTGGTTTTCATCTCAATTCTACTACGGTGGTATGGTTTGTTTCTATTTGTCTTTTATTTGAAAGTGTCGGGAAGATCGTTTTCATACAAAACCGCGTCTCCGCGTCCTGCCATGGAGGTCATAATGCGTTGTGCGGTTGCGAAATCTGGAGCACAGATCACGTTTTCTTCTGTCATCCGGTCTCCTATACCTTCGAGAATCGCCTCTCGGTTGTATTGACCGACTATTATTGCAACATCTGCACAGTCACTGATTTTGGCACCGAATTCCTTGTTGGCTTCATACTGCCTTGAACCCAGTTCTATCATGCCAGGAGTGATGATAAAGCGACGTCCTGGTATATCGAGCATCGCAAGCACGTCAAGAGCCATTGATGAACCCTGTGGGTTGGAGTTGAATGCATCATCGATGATTGTCAGACCGCCTGTGGTGCGCTTGGTGCTCAGCCTGTGCTCGACCTGCGGCATTGTCGATAGTGCGTAGGCGATTTTCTGTTCAGGTACTCCGAGATGTCTTGACACTGCTATAGCTCCGAGCAGATTGGCTATGTTGCATTCGCCCATCAGCGGTGTTTTAAACTCTTTTCGGTATCCTTCAGGACCGTCGACAGTGAAGCGTGTGCCGTCTGGGCTATATGTTACTTCGGAGACTCTATAGTCTGATTTTTCTGCCGTAATATTGTCGTTGCCGGCATAGTATCGCTGGCATTTCACATTGTCGACATTTCTTTCACGTGCGGCAGTGAATCCGTCGTTTATAACGGCAAGTCCGTCGGCAGGAAGTGAATCGGCAAGCTCAAATTTTGTGCGGCACACATTTTCCACCGAGCCGAATGTCTCGAGGTGTTGCTCTCCGACAGCGGTGATTATGCCGATCTCTGGGTTTACAAGATCGCAGATCTCTTTGATGTCGCCCGGTTGCTTGGCCCCCATTTCGGCAATAAAAATCTGGGTGTATGGGCGCATCATTTCTCTTATGGTGAGTATAACACCCATTGTAGTATTGTAACTTCCGGGAGTCATGAGAGTTTCAAACTCCTGGCTGAGGATGTGGTGCAGATAATGTTTTGTCGATGTCTTGCCGTAGCTGCCGGTGATGCCTATGACTTTAAGGTCTGGCATTGAACGAAGTATCGATGCTGCCTCGTTGTAGTAGCGTCGGTTGATCGATTTCTCCACCGGGCGGAGCAGTATATTGGCTGTCAGAGTGAAAAGCGGACTAAGCACTATCTCGGCAAGTCCGATTTTACAGGCTGTGGCGAGATTGCCGGTGATCAGTCCCGCTATAGCCGGTATTATCAGTGCAAGTCCCAACATCACTGCATAAAGCCTTTTGGCTCTTGGTGTGAACACCAGAGGTTTTTTGTATCGCCGCCGGATAAGGGAGACAAAATTACAGATCACGATGATTGCGGCGGCTGCCTGTGTGAACACTCCGGGCAAGTGGTGCACAAGAGTAAGAAACAAGGCTATGCAGACAGCCAGACGCCACGGTGTTGTGCTTTCTCCGCTTTGGTTGAACCAGCGCGTAAATCGCTCGTTACGGTAGGAGTTGAGTTGCAACATCATCAGACTGCGTTTCAACACAGCCGCCAGATCCGCTGCAATAGAGATTGCGAGCAGTATTTTTATGGCAAGCGCGATTGTGTATATATTCATCTCCGTTAGTCTTTTTCGTGATTAGAGCTGAGCTTTGAGGAAATTATTGAAGGCCGCTCCGAAAATGCCTGGTGAGTCAAGAAAAGAGTAGTGCCCAGCACCTTCGATAGCCACAAGACCGGCATCGGGTATTAACCGCTCCATGATTTTTGCATCGGAGATAGGTGTGGCAGTGTCTGCTGTGCCCCATATAAGCAAAGTCGGAGCTTTCACAATAGGCATAAGATGTTTAAGATCCTCATTCACTACCTTGCTCAGGATCATCCTCATTTTAGCTGAGGCAGCGGCGTAGTCGGCCGATCCGGCACGACGGCGTTTTTCTTCAATCATTTTCATGCTGCGCTCACGTCCGTATATCAGGCGTAATGCAAGCTTAGATGCCTTGAAACTATAGACTTTCAGGTAGTATGACAAAGGACGCCTTGGTTTGATGCCGGCGGCATCTATGAGTATCATGCGGTCTACCTTATTGCGCGAAGCATATACAATACCTACCCGGCCACCGAAAGAGTGGCCGGCGAGTACCGGATTCTTTATATGCTCATGTGCGGCGAGAGCTTCGATAAGCCGGGTGTATTCTTCTACTCCCCAGACTTCAGCTGGCTCCGCCGATTTTCCGAAACCGGGGAAATCGACTGTATATACACGTCTGCCGGATGTTGCCGCCATACGGCTCACCATTGCCACAGTCTCGGCCGTGCATCCCCATCCGTGCATCACGATCATAGGATTGCCTTCGCCCTGCACAGTGTATCTCAAGGTCGTGCCGCAAAGTGTGGCGAATCTTTCCTCGGCTTCTCCGCTCATGACTTACTGGTCTATGTCGTTTATTTACCTTTTTGGTCAGTCAGTGCTATGGCAAGCACATCTCCAATCGTTTCAACGTAGTGAAATTCAAGACCGTCAAGATAAGTCTGCGGTATCTCCTCGACATCCTTCCGGTTTTCCTTGCATAGGATTATCTCTATAATGCCGGCGCGCTTTGCGGCGAGGATCTTTTCTTTGATGCCTCCTACTGGTAGCACCTTTCCACGCAGCGTCATCTCGCCGGTCATGGCAAGGCGGTCTTTTACTTTCACACCTTTGAATACCGAAACAATCGATGTTGTCATGGTGATGCCTGCCGACGGTCCATCTTTGGGTATTGCACCTTCCGGCACATGTATATGTACATTATGGCTCTCGAAGGCTGTCGGCTCGATTCCTAACTCTATGGCGTGACTGCGGACATATTGCAGCGCCAGAGTGGCCGACTCTTTCATTACGTCGCCAAGATTTCCGGTCAGGGTGAGTTTCTCTCCTTTTCCGGGAGCAAGCGACGATTCTATGAATAATATCTCGCCGCCGGCGGCAGTCCAGGCAAGACCTGTCACGACACCTGCGAAATCGTTGCCCTCATAGCGGTCACGGCTGAAATGTGCCGCTCCGAGCAGGCGTGGGAGATCTTCTGGATTGACAGTAGCCGGTGCCTCGCCGCCGCTCATTCTCAGGTATAGCAGTTTGCGCATCACCTTGGCAACAGTCTTTTCGAGCTGGCGCACTCCACTCTCCGAAGTATAGTTTTCGATCAAAGACTTTATGGCATCTTCAGAGATGTCAAAATTTTCATCATCGATGCCGAGTTCATTCTTGATTTTCGGTATAAGATGGCGGCGGGCGATCTCTACTTTTTCTTCAAGTACATATCCCGATATATCGATTATCTCCATTCGGTCGAGAAGTGGCTGCGGCAGAGTGGAGAGTGAATTGGCGGTCGCGATGAAAAGCACTTTCGACAGATCGAAGTCCACATCGACGAAGTTGTCATGGAACTTGTTGTTCTGTTCAGGGTCGAGTACCTCAAGCAGTGCGGCTGCAGGGTCTCCCTTGAAGTCGCGGCCCAATTTGTCTATCTCGTCAAGCAGAAGCACCGGATTTGAGGATCCGGCGCGTTTCATCGCGTCGATAATGCGGCCGGGCATAGCGCCGATATATGTGCGGCGGTGGCCGCGTATTTCTGCCTCGTCATGAACGCCGCCAAGCGATACACGCTTGTAGTTGCGACCGAGAGCCGCCGCTACCGATTTGCCGAGCGAGGTTTTGCCTACGCCTGGAGCTCCCACAAAGCAAAGTATGGGGCTGCGTCCGCCGGGACGGTGCATCATCACGGCAAGCTGCTCCAGTATGCGCTCTTTCACCTTCTCAAGTCCATAATGGTCGGCGTCGAGCTTTTCCTGTGCTGTAGGAAAATCAGTATTGAGTTCGGTCTCTTTGTTCCAGGGAAGTTCGAGCAACGTGTCGAGATAGTTGTATTGTATTGCGTAGTCGGGACTCGAAGAGTTGAGTCTGCGGAGCTTCTCGATTTCCTTGTCGAATGTCTTGCGCACCTCTTCAGGAAAAGATACTTCTTCGGCTCGCTTGGCGAGTTCGTCGGCTTCATCTCCGTCGTTGCCGTAAAGTTCAGTGCGTATAGCCTCCATCTGCTCGTTGAGGAATACCCGGCGTTGGTTTTCCTCCAGTCCCTGGCGGGCCTTTGACTTAATCAGATCGGTAAGTTCGAGCATCTGCTCCTGACGGCATAGTTCGGTAATGATCTCAAAAGCACGATCTTTCACACGGTGAAGCGTGAGAAGCTTGATTTTGAATTCCTGGTCAAACGGGAAGACCGTAGCCACCGTGTTTATGATCGTTTCGGCATCATCGATATTACGCAGATTTATTGCGACATCGGGCGTAAAACCGTGCCCGCGGTCTACTATCTTTAAAGCTGAGTCGCGTATGGCGTTTACGAGAGCTTCGAATTCCGAGTCTCCCTGACGTGGCATGACGTCACGTATAGGGCGTACAGCTACGGCAAGCTGCCCGCCTATGGCATCTTCTGCATCGCCTGTGATGCGGAATTTACCGAGTGCGCGTACAAACGCCGTTGTCGTGTTGTCGGGAAATTTGATCACATTGATCACCTCAGCCAATACTCCATATTTGTAGAGATCCTTTATGCCGGGATCGTTTGTTTCAGGGTCGGTCTGACAGATTACCCCGATGGCGTATTTCTGTTTGGATGCCGCTTCTACAAGCTGTTTGCTTGCCTCTCGTGAAAGGCTTACGGGGGTGGTTACACCCGGGAATAGTATCAGATTCCGTGTCGGGAGTACTTCCACGTGACCAGGATCGGGGATTTTCACATCGCTTTCTCCGGGTTGGCCCGCTACGGCTATATGGGCTATCGACATGTGTGGCATGTCCTTGTCGTCAAATAAATCGTCGGTCATCGGTTTTTACTCTGAGTGTTGGTCTTGCGCACATGACATGGCTCACAACCGTGTGACATGACTATTGCGCTCAATTACCCTCTGCAAAAAGAATGCCAAAGTTACATTTTTTTTGGCGCTAATGAAAGATGTTGTGTAACATATTGTGAAAATGGCCGATTTATCCAAAAAAATACTACTTTGCGCACCGCAGAATTGAGAAAGAGTCTGCTTTGGAAGTGAATAACGCAATTAAACCTTAACTGCCGTATCATGAAAGTATATAACACAAGAGAAATCAAAAACATAGCCCTTTTGGGCAGCAAAGGATCGGGAAAAACCACCCTTGCCGAATCCATGCTCTATGAGTGTGGTGTAATCAAACGTCGTGGATCTGTTGATGCAGGGAATACCGTAAGTGACTATTTCCCTGTTGAAAAGGAGTATGGATCGTCGGTGTTCTCTACAATTATGTATGCTGAGTTTCTTGGCAAGAAGATTAATGTCATAGACTGTCCGGGAGCCGATGACTTTGTCGGTAATGCGATTACAGCGCTAAATGTCACCGACACGGCGGTGATTCTTATTGATGCTCAGTATGGCGTGGAGGTGGGTACACAAAATATATTCCGTACTGCCACATCCCAGAACAAGCCGATCATTTTCGCCATGAATCAGCTCGATGGCGAAAAAGCCGATTATGACAACGTTATCGATCAGATGCGTGAGATTTTTGGAAATAAGATCGTTGCTATTCAATATCCGCTTGCCTGCGGTGCAGGCTTTAATGCCATGATCGACGTTCTTCTCATGAAGAAATATTCATGGGGACCCGATGGTGGTGTGCCTGTGATTGAGGATATTCCTGCCGATCAGCTCGAAAAAGCTCAGGAGCTTCATCAGAAACTTGTTGAGGCTGCTGCCGAGAATGACGAGACTCTTATGGAGAAATTCTTTGATCAGGGACACCTTACTGAAGATGAGATGCGTGAAGGTATCCGTAAGGGACTCATCGACCGTTCGATTATGCCTGTATTCTGTGTGTCGGCTCTTAAGGACATGGGAGTTCGCCGCATGATGGAATTCCTTGGAAATGTAGTGCCGTTTGTCGACGAGATGCCGGCACCTGTCACAACTGAAGGTGTGGAAGTAAAGCCGGATTCCGATGGCCCTCTGTCGATATTTATGTTCAAGACGACAGTAGAGCCACATATCGGCGAGGTTCAGTACTTCAAGGTTATGTCGGGTACACTTGTTCCCGGAGTCGACCTTGACAACGTGAGCCGTGGTTCGAAAGAGCGTATCGCTCAGATCTACTGTGTATGTGGTCAGATCAGAGAAAGTGTCGACAAGCTTTGTGCAGGAGACATAGGGGCTACTGTAAAGCTGAAGGACGTGCGCACGGGCAATACCCTTGACATCAAAGGCTGTGATTACAGTTTTGACTTTATAAAATATCCGGCTCCCAAATTCTCAAGGGCAATACGTCCGGTAACCGAAAGTGATGCTGAGAAACTTGCCGGAATTCTTACCCGTATGCATGAGGAAGATCCAACCTGGGAGGTAGAGCAGTCAAAAGAACTCAAGCAGACGATACTTTCCGGTCAGGGAGAATTCCATCTCCGCACTCTCAAATGGCGTGTCGAGAACAATGACAAACTTCCTATCGTATTTGAGGAGCCGAAAATTCCTTATCGCGAGACTATTACAAAAGCTGCCCGTGCCGATTACCGTCACAAGAAACAGAGTGGCGGTGCCGGACAGTTCGGTGAGGTGCATCTTATAATCGAGCCATACACCGAAGGCATGCCGGCACCGACAAGCTATCGCTTCGGTA
Source organism: uncultured Muribaculaceae bacterium (assembly GCA_910578395.1). Taxonomy (GTDB): domain Bacteria; phylum Bacteroidota; class Bacteroidia; order Bacteroidales; family Muribaculaceae; genus JAFLTL01. The sequence goes on from CAJTPZ010000005.1 coordinate 183,010, forward strand.
ACCAGGAGTATGTGATGAAAGTGCGCGATACTCAGGAGATTCCTCTCGAATGGGGCGGTAAGCTCGTGGTGTGCGACTGTATTGTAGGAGGTGCTATTGATGCCCGCTTTATTCCTGCTATAGTCAAAGGGCTTATGGACCGTATGGAGCAGGGTCCTCTTACCGGAAGTTATGCGCGTGACGTGCGTGTGTGTATCTATGACGGCAAGATGCATCCGGTTGATTCCAATGAAATCTCATTCCGTCTGGCGGGCCGTAATGCATTCAGCGAAGCCTTCCGTGCTGCCAATCCTAAGATATTGGAACCTGTCTATGATGTCGAGGTTCTTGTTCCTTCCGATGTCATGGGCGATGTCATGAGCGATTTGCAGGGACGTCGAGCTATCATCATGGGTATGGAAAGCGAAAATGGCTTTGAGAAAATCATAGCCAAGGTACCTTTGAAAGAAATGTCTTCATATTCTACAGCACTCAGTTCAATTACCGGCGGGCGTTCATCGTTCACGATGAAATTCAGTTCCTACGAGTTGGTGCCGGGTGACGTTCAGGAGCGTCTGCTAAAGGACTATGCTGAGAAACATGGAAATGACGATTAAAGTATAGATCATTCACTTCTCTTTTATTCCGAGAGCCTGTCTGGAAATTCCGGACAGGCTCTCAACCTTTTACTTTCAGTTATTGTATTATTTTTGCTCCTGCATCAGTTTCTTCCATTTCATGAAACCGGCTATGCATATAGCGGTATAGATGGAATAAAGTACTGCATAAAAGTAAATGCCTTTGTAGATAAACAATCCGACACACACAGCGTCGACAATCATCCATGCCCACCATTGTTCGATATATTTCCGTGCGAGTAGCCATGTAGCGGTTATGGACAGTGCGGTTGTGAATGCATCGATCCATGGCACTGTGCTGTCGGTCAAAAATATCAGTATGGATGCTATGCCGAGATATATTGCTGCCGTTGTCGCAATCCATGGAAACCATACCCGTTTTGGGGTGTGGCTGATAGGAAGTGCTTTCCTTTCAGAATCTTTGCCTCTCTTGCTTTTGTGTCTTGTCCAATGCAAATAGCCGTAAATGGCCATAAGGAAATAATAGATGTTTATTCCGAAATCGGCGTATATACCGGCACGGAAATATACCCATATTGAAATTGCAGGCATTATGATCGTGGCAATCCATACTTTGGCATTGGCATGATATTCATAATAGATATAGAAAAGCCCTGTAAGGAAGCCGAGAGCTTCGAGGATTCGGTCGGGTGTCCACCATGATCCGAAATCAGTCAGAAATTGTTGTAAAATTTGCATGAAATCAGAATTTAAGTGCTATGGATGCCATTATGTTGGTAGGAGCCTGGGCTGCGTAACCGGAGTACCGGTATATTACTTTTGAGCCCTCAGAATCGACGTAATATCCGGCGCCGGCATATCCGTTGTTTTCATATATGGCATTGAAAAGATTATAGATTGTGAATCCTATTTTCAATTCTTTTACCGAAGGAATTGTATTGGTGGTGTATGACAGACGCAGATCACTCACACAGTAGGCTTTGAGCGATTGCTCGTTGCTGCCTGTATTGGTCAGATATTGTTTCCCTATGTAGCGGGTGGCCAAAGTCGCATCAATGCCGTTTAAAAGGTGAAAATTAAACGCATTTGCAGCGGTTGCGTCTGGAGAGAATGCTATTGGTGTGGATCCAAGATCAAAAGCGATGGGGTTGGTCCACTCGTCTTCATAGATGTATTCTGTGAAGTTTTTAATGCGGTTACGTGACAGTGACACGCTTAACTCCCAGTCAAACCATCTTGCAGGTTTCAGTCCGGCCTGTAGTTCGATGCCGGTGCGGTAGCTCGACGGTACATTCACGCTTATCGCATTGCCTGTGTCGGAGAGCTGTCCTGTGGCAACGAGCTGGTCTTTATAATCCATGAAGTAGAGATTGGCTCCGAGAGTAAGATTACTTAGGTATAGCTGCCAGCCGAGTTCATAATCCATAAGACGTTCAGGACGCGGTGTCTTGTCAGGGTCGCAGTCGATAAAATTGTCACGGGTGGGTTCTTTATGAGCCACACTCCATGATGCAAATACTCGGTTGCGTCCGTCGGCAGTTGCATAGTTTAGGCCTATTTTCGGGTTGAAGAAGTTGTAGTGGCGGTCTATGTCAAGTTGTTGCATACCGCCGATGCTGTAATCATAGGTGTCAGATACTCCGTTGATCGAATAGCCGATGTGGCGGTACTGCATATCTGCCAGTCCGGAAAGTCCGCTGAAGATGTGCACATTTGCACGCGCATAGATGTTTGCGTCGGTCTTATCTCCTGTGTTCCTGTAATATTCCTGTAGCGGATCAATGGTCCCGATGTAGTTTCTGACCCATGCTACCTGACCGAAATGATTACCTTTGAAATGATTGACGGCACCTCCTATGACGGCTTGTATAAGATTGCTGTTATAGTTGAATGACATTACACCTCCGCCAAATCCGTTGCTCATATTCTTTAACCGCACCAGATCCTGTTTCTTGACAATGTTTCCTTCGGAATCTTCAAACGGCTGTAGCCCGTATTCGATAAGAGTGCGTGATGTTTTATACTGCTCATAGTATCCGTCGCCTTTTGTATAGTGCAGTCCGGCATTCATGTACCACTTGTCGCCAAGACGTTGGCCAAGCAGCAGATGAAAATGGTATTGTGTGTAATTGTCGTTCTGGTTTTGGTAATATGCAGTATTTCCTTCGGAATCGGTATATTTTCCGCATGGATTGTATCGGCGCCCGTATTCAGCCATTTCATCGGCCGATGCATAGTCCCATGCCATATAAGTTTTCTGTTTGCCTCCAAACGACAGAAATCTTAACCGTGTTCCTACATTCTCATAGGCTATCTGTCCGAAATAGCTCCATAGATTGCTTTTGGCCCGTTCGATATAACCGTCGCTACCGAGTTTGCTAAGTCGGAAATCGGCCGACCAATGGTCGTGAAGAAGCCCTGTGCCGAGCCGAAGAGTTGCTTTATAGGAATTATAGGATCCGTAGGATGCGTCAATGGCGGTGTATGGATCTGAAGACGGAACTGAAGTAGCCATATTCACGCTTGCTCCGAAAGCTCCTGCTCCATTGGTGGATAATCCTACACCGCGTTGTATCTGCACATCGCGCACCGATGATGCAAGATCCGGCATATTAACCCAATACACATTATGACTTTCCGGATCATTGACAGGGATGCCGTTGGCAGTTACATTGATGCGCGATCCGTCGCTGCCGCGCACTCTCATTGATGTATATCCTATGCCGTTTCCTGCGTCTGAGGTAGTTATTACACCGGGAGTCATCTGCATAAGATAGGGGAGATCGCGGCCGTCATTGACCTCCGATATCTTTTTTGCTGTAAGGTTGGTGAATGCGACAGGAGTAGTCGATGTCGCGCGTCCGTTGGCAGTAAACTCTACCTCTTTGAGACTTACTGCAAGTCTGGTTGTGTCAAAGCCAATGGAATCGGTGGTCGGATGTATTTCAGCTCTGTTTGCGCTGTTAATTGTCACAACACTGAAAAGCAGCGCCGCTGTCACGTGTTGAATACGTGTGATAGTCATAATGTCGTTTTCTCTACGCCGGTATTATCCGGATCAGGTTCTGAGGGTCTGTTCTCAGCCCGCCGCTCCCGGCGAGCACCCCTTTCGATCTTTTGAATTAGCCGATTCTGAGTTAATAAATATTGTTCGGCGATGCAAAATTACTTAAAATCATCAAGCTGAAAAATTTATTTTACAATCCTGAAGTGTGGATGATTATAGTTGCTTATTGGTATAAATTTCTTATTTTTGTCGAATATTACCAATTTAATTATCGAAATAGGTAAATGGATATAATGAAACCATTGCAACTTGGGCAATTGTCACCGATGAAAGATGTGACAGTCAGATCCAGCAGGCATGGAGATGACTACATATATTGTGACATAACAGGAGGTCTTGAGGACTATGCTAAAAGCGCAGGATCGATTTTCAGGTTTGAGGGAGTGATTCTTATTCTGTGTAACCGGGGCACAATATCATTGTGTGTGAATCTCACTACTATAACTCTGTCGGCTTCCAAGGTGTTTGTATTTAACATGGAGGACACTGTGACCCATGTTGAGTCATCAGAAGATCTTGATCTGTCGGTGCTTGCCATAGGACGTGATTTTGTGAAGGATATAAATTTCAATCTTCAGATACTTGAGCGGTATGATGTATTGAGTGCTGCTGTGCATCCGGCTCCGCTTTCACCTAAGGATTATGAAGTGATCAAGTGTTACATGCAGTTGCTTGACCATAATGCTCAGGCGCGTGGATTTGACAATGATTCAGACCTGTTTACACGTAATATTGCGCGTAATCTTATCGCTTCGGTATTTTATCATTTCATATCTATAAATAGACGGCAGCATGCCGCGGTTTCAAAGCCTGCGTCGCGTCGCATGGCCTATGTCTATGATTTTATACAGCTTGTACATACTCACTATAGACGGGAACGCACTATCAAGTTTTATGCCGACAAACTGTTTATATCGCCAAAATATCTTTCTTTGATTATAAAAGAGGGGACAGGTAGCACGGCTGCCGAATGGATCGACAGGTGCGTGATAATGGAGGCGAAAAATTTGCTCAGGTTCTCCAACATGAACGTACAGCAGGTAGCTTATGAGCTAAACTTTTCAAATCAAAGCTCGTTTGGAAAATATTTCAAGCACCTTGTGGGCATGTCTCCCTCTCAGTTTCAGAAAAGTTGATTATCTTTGTCAGTCGGAGACATCGGCTCTATGTTCGGGCTTGAAGAATCTCCTGTAAAACCAATTACCTAATGGCAGTACAGAAACCATCAATTCCAAAAGGCACTCGCGACTTTTCGCAGCGTGAGATGGCCCGGCGCAATTATATTTTCGATACAATACGCAGCGTGTTCCGGCTCTATGGCTTCGCTCCTATAGAGACACCTGCAATGGAAAACCTCTCGACACTTATGGGTAAGTATGGAGAGGAGGGCGACAAGCTCCTGTTTAAGATATTGAATTCCGGCAACTATCTGTTGGGAGTGGATTCTGAGATTTTGCATGATGATAACATCAACCGTCTCACGACAAAGATCTCGGAGAAAGGATTGCGTTACGATCTCACTGTGCCGTTTGCAAGGTTTGTCGTACAGCATCGTAATGAATTGCAATTCCCTTTCAAGCGTTATCAGATGCAGCCTGTATGGCGCGCTGATCGGCCTCAGAAGGGTCGTTACAGAGAGTTCTATCAGTGTGATGCCGATGTCATAGGGTCTGATTCGCTTGTCAGTGAGGTAGAGTTGCTGCAGCTTATCGACGAAGTTTTCGCACGGTTCGGCATTAATATAGCTATAAAGCTCAATAACCGTAAGGTTCTTGCCGGTATTGCAGAAATAATCGGTGAGCCTGAGCGGCTTGTGGATATAACAGTAGCAATAGACAAGATTGATAAGATAGGGATTGATGCTGTAAACGAAGAGCTTTCATCCAAGGGACTGGCCCAGGAGGCTATAGCGGCACTGCGTCCAATACTTGAGATATCTGGCACTGTCGACGAGCGCCTTGAGGCACTGCGCAAACTGCTTGCTTCCTCGGAGACAGGCACACGCGGAGTCGATGAGCTTAACGAGGTAATCGCTATGACCAGAGATCTCGGCTTGCGTGCACAACTCGATCTTGATGTTTCGCTTGCACGTGGATTAAATTACTACACTGGTTGTATAATTGAGGTAAAAGCTCTCGATGTCACTATCGGAAGCATAACCGGCGGTGGCCGTTACGACAATCTTACAGGTGTTTTCGGTATGCCCGGTGTGTCGGGGGTAGGCATTTCGTTTGGCGCCGACCGCATCTACGATGTGCTGAATGCTCTTGACCTTTATCCTGAAGAGGCGACAATGACTACCCGTGTCATGTTTGCCAACTTTGGTGCATTGGAAGCACTTGCATCCCTGCGACTTATGAAACGACTTCGTGCTCAAGGCATATCAACGGAGCTGTATCCCGATGCGGTAAAAATGAAGAAACAGTTGTCGTTTGCGTCTGCTGCAGGTATACCGTTTGTCGCTATGATCGGCGATAGTGAGCTTGCCGACGGCACAGTCACTCTCAAAGACATGATTGCTGGAGAGCAGCATACACTTTCGCATGATGCGCTTATAGAAAAGCTGAAGGCTTGATTCTTTTTAATTAAATTCATTCACAGTACGATGATTCGTCGACTTTCACTGCTCATTTTGTCTGTGCTGGCTGTAATGCCACTATGTGCACAGTTTAGATATGCTCCTGTGGTAGGAGCTGATTATTCGACCCTTAATTTTAAGCAGGATCTTATAGAGATCAATGCCAAACCGGGTCTGCGCGCCGGCATAAATGGAGAGTATATGTTTCCGGGTATTGGTTTCGGCCTTGATATAGGTGCGTTTTATAGTATGCGTGGCGCCGGTGTCAATCTTGGACAGAAAGAAATATGGGCCAGTGAAGGTTATGGCAAAGAGCGTGTGCTTCTTCATTATCTTGAGATTCCTTTCAATCTTAAGTTCAAGTGGACCAGAATGCAGGGTCTTGAGGAATATATAGCTCCTTATGTTATAGGCGGACCGGTGTTTGACTTTCTGCTCGGGCATAGCAATATAGCTGCTATGAAATATGCCGGAGGCACACTCGGACTCCGTGTAGGTGGTGGTGTTGAGATAAAACGTGAATGGCAGTTGCAGGTTGCCTACACATGGGGTATGACTTACTCCCTGAAAACTGTGAAGCTTGATCAGTTCAGTGCCCGTAATAAGTTTGTATCAGTTACGTTAGCACGTTATTTCTGATCTGAAGTAGAGAGGACAATAAAAATTAAGCCGGGAATCTTATAATCAAGATTCCCGGCTTGATCTTTTCAGATAGTGTTATGCCATACGGTTATGTAGGATTGTGACAACTTCTTCGATCAGATCCATGCATGGTTTTTTCCCTTTGGTTTTTAGATCGCGGCATCGTATCATGCCTTCATTGATGTCGGCAAATTCAGTGCATATTTCTTTTATAGACCTGTTTACTGAAGGTTTATCTGAGATGTCTCTGTATTTTGTCATTCCTTGCACAATTGATGCTCCTGTCAGAGTTCCGCATATCTCTCCAGTACCGGCGACTCCTGTTCCGAATCCCGATGTGATTCTTGAAGCAATTTCGTCGTTTAATCCGGAGACATCAGTAAACACAAGAGCCACACACTGGGAGCAATTGTAGCCTTGTTGGCGGAGTGCGCGTGCTTTTTCAATTCTTTCAGATAGTGTCATCTCCAGTCTATTGGGGTCTTATTGTGTTCGGTAAGATATTGGTTGGCACGTGAGAAATGGTGATTGCCGAAAAAACCACGGTGGGCCGATAGTGGCGACGGATGTGGCGATTCCAGCACAAGGTGTCGGTTTCGGTCTATAAATGCACCTTTTTTCTGCGCATGGCTTCCCCAGAGCATGAATACAAGATTCTGGCATCGTCGGTTCAGACATTCTACTGCAGCTTCAGTCAGCTGTTCCCATCCGTGTCCTTGATGTGATCCTGCCTGACCGGCTTCTACAGTTAGTGTGTCATTGAGCAGAAGTACGCCCTGGCGTGCCCAGCGGCTTAGGTCTCCGTCGGTAGGTGGTGTGGCAAGTCCCAGATCAGTAGAGATTTCTTTGAATATGTTGATAAGCGATGGCGGTAGTTTTATACCGCCGGCAACAGAGAAACACAGCCCATTGGCTTGGCCCGGACCATGGTATGGATCTTGACCGAGTATGACAACCTTTACCTCGCTGAGAGGGGTGGTGTCAAATGCTGCAAATATTTTTGATGCCGGAGGATAAATTGTGCCGCGGAGATAACGGTCTCTCACAAATTCTGTAAGAGCCGAAAAGTAAGGTTTATCCCATTCGGCTGCAAGCGCCTCTTTCCATGAGGGTTCTATTCTTACTTCCATAAAATATATTTGATTGAGGTTTTGCAAAGATGAAGTATTCAGACACTTAGTTGTGTGGTATTACAAAGATGCATATTTTTTTGAAAAAAAACGCGTACTCTTTAAACTATTTCCCGATCATATTGTTTTAGTAGTATAAAGATTACTTTTTCCATTGCAAGAAATGTGATAATGATTGGTTTATAAACGGACTGAGCGACCGGGAGGCCGCTCTTTTTGTATTTTAACGATACTATAAATTATTGTAAAGAGTTATATTTGTGGAGGGAATGGGCGATTCACAGACAATTAAAAAACAGATCTATATGAATAAATCAGGATTAAAGAAGTTTGCAAACGAGTTTAAGGAGTTCGCTGTAAGGGGCAATGTAGTTGATATGGCAGTCGGTGTCATCATAGGTGCAGCTTTTGGCAAGATTGTCACATCGCTTGTCAATGATGTTCTGATGCCGGTGATAGGTTATTTTACAGGAGGTGTCAATTTTTCGGAACACCGGTGGATAATTCAGAAAGCGGTCACTGATGCCGGAGGAGAGATTGTAACTCCGGAAGTTGCTGTTTCGTGGGGCGCATTTTTGCAGACCGTTGTTGATTTCGTGATCATTGCATTCTGTATTTTTGTGATGGTTAAGTTTATAATGAATCTTAAACGTAAAAAAGAAGAGCTGCCTGCACCTGTGGTACCTGCCGAACCTACTGAGGAAGTAAAGCTCCTGACTCAGATACGTGATCTTCTTGAAAAGGAAAATAATAAGTAAGATCACAATATTGTGCGGCCGATATTTCTTATAGGTTTTATGGGTTCGGGTAAGTCAACTCTTGGAAGACTTGTGTCAAAAGCGGCAGAAATTGATTTCATTGATCTCGACAACTATATTGAGGCAAGGTTTTCAAAAAGTATATCCGATATCTTTGCCGAAAGTGGAGAGGATGGTTTTCGCCACATAGAGAGGCGTATGCTTCATGAAGTAGCTGAAATGGAGGATGTGCTTGTGGCCTGCGGCGGTGGAACGCCTTGCTTCTTTGACAATGTCGATTACATGAACTCAAAGGGCACCACCGTGTGGCTAAGAGCTGACAATGCTGTGCTTCATTCGCGTCTGATGCGTGGACGGCACAAACGTCCGCTTATCGCGTCACTCGACAGTGATGGGTTGAGCAGATTTATTGCCGATGCGCTTTATAAGCGCGATCCTTTTTACTCACGGGCTGCATGTAGTTTCGAGACCTCGCTGCTTGAGACCGAACTCGATCGCGAAGTGACTGCGACCCGCTTTATCGAACAATATATCACTCCAAAGAAATGAACTTTGATCTTGGATTAAGTCCGGCCGAACTTGTAGAGGCTGTCGAGGCGCGCCATTCGGTGCGCTCATATCATGCCGATCGGCCTTTGGCTCCTGAAGCAATGGCACGCATCTGTGATGCTATTGCCTCGCTCAGTGCCGAAGTCGATGGATTGACAATGCAGCTGGTTGTGAATGAACCGCGAGCGTTTGGCGGACGATGGGCCCGTTACGGGATTTTCAAAGGTGTTGAGAATTATATTGTCATTTCGACACGCAAAGGGCATGATCTTGATATAAAGGTAGGTGAGCAGGGAGAAAAAATAGTGCTTCTTGCCCAGCATCTTGGATTGAATACTTGTTGGGTAGGTCTTACTTACACCAAGGTACCTGCTGCGTTCTCTATTCCTGACGATGAGAAGGTGCGTTGTGTCATAGCTATAGGTTATGGAGTTGATGGAGCGATACATCGTCATAAAATTAAAGCTCCTGAGCAAGTTAGCAATATCGGTTCTGATTATCCTGACTGGTTTAGGGAAGGTGTTAGGCTTGCGCTTCTTGCTCCTACGGCCGTAAACCAGCAGAAATTTTATTTCAGATTACTTGATGACGGCAACACAGTGCGTTCCACCGCACGCTTCTCGCTTCTCGGCTATACTAAAATCGATCTCGGAATCGCTCGTGTTCATTTTGCTATAGGTTCGGGACGCGAAGCCATCCTCTGATTTTTAGTCAAACGCGCTGATTTCAGCGCGTTTTTGTATATTAAAGGCTTAATATAGGTATTATTGCAAGTAATAATGCTTCTTTGATTTTTGGTGATTATTTACGACAATACCCTAAAATAAACCCTGCCGTATAAAAGCAGGGTTTATGTATTACTTCCCAATTATATCGGTTACAGGTAAACAGACAGGGATTGAGAATTTCACTCGACTTTCATTTGATGTACTTTTACCTTCTTGAGATTTTCCACCAACTCCTATAAATGATATTCCTAATTTCCCTTCAATCTTTCCTTCTTCTGACTCAATAACAGTAACTGCAATATCCATATCTATCAATTGTACCCGTCTTTGGATATTAACATGTTCAGGTTGTTTGGGAATACAAAAATCTCCTTGTTCCCCAATTGTAATATTGGGGTTTACGATAACGCCATACTGATTACATTTTTCAGATGCCTCTAATATACCTAATGAAATTTGTTCAATGGTATTGCTTATAAAATCTTTCAGTTCCATATGTTTATATGTTAATTCAGAATACAAAGATAATGAATATCAGAGATAAACTGTCCAAAGTTATTAGTTATAAAATAGGAAAATTTGTAGATATGAACAGAACAATAATTTCAATAGAAGTACAAGACCACGGTGGTAAAGAGGCTAATATCATCGTCAGAGGAGAACGGAACAATCAGATTATGTTTGAAGAGCAGTTTGATTATAAGGACGAAGATAAGCACTCTTTACGTCTTCACCTTCTGAAAGGACGGTTTATTGAGAAGTTTCCGAAACTTGGTGAAAGTTTAGGTATTCTTTGTATTCGTAAGCTATTTAATGATATTACTATACGGAGTAAAATGAAAGCCAATCCCGATTATAGAGAAAAGGAACATACGCAATTTACCTTTGATGATTATAAGGCATTTTGTCGCAAATACTTTCCTGTACAGAGTGTCAATATTATAGAGAATGGTTGGAAATCAATACAATCACTTCCCAAAGGAACAATAATAAGACTACCCGATATTGAAGGATGTCTTATTGGTTCTTTTGAGGTTTGCTAATTCTTATACACTCTTTATCTGAAGAAGCGAGTTGTACGACTTTATTGCATTTAGGACAAACCACTCTATCATTATTATCAACTTCAGCTTCTTGTAATCCGCATTTCGGACAAATGAATTTTTCAAACTTACTCTTCATAACTCTTTCTAAATGATATGCAAAGATACGAATTTTCTCACTATCTTTGCATTGTCTTTCGGGACAAAGTTTTGGAATATAATAAGGAAAGTGCCTTATACTCGTTGAAATCGCCAAATTATCAAGAGGTATATACGAGGCACAGAGGACAGCTCATATTTGTGGGTTGCCCTACTGTGCGTATATACAGGTGTTTGGCGATACCTAACGAGTATGCACAGGGGCAGCCCACTTTCTTTAACAACTAACATTGTTAAACTTCTCCTATGGCTGTCGTGGAGAACTCGTTAAAATTCGCCACCATGGAACTTATAGTAGGTTTCTTTTGTATTCTGTTTGCGTTGGGTATTTCTATTGCCACCGCTGTATTAGCTTCCCGAAAAGGACGTAATTCTGTAAACTGGTTCTTCTTATCTCTATTCTGGGGTATAGTAGGATTGATTGTATTAGCATGTTCCAAGCATTTAGAGCGTGAAAAAGGAGAAAGTGATACACTTGTTAAGGTATTATGGGGTATCGTGCTTATACCGCTTGTATTATTTGCCGTATTTTTCTACAATCGTACAGTAGAAAAAAGGGAACTCCGAAAGAGTTATCAAATTGAAGAAGTAGCTCCCCAAATAGAACTTTCCGATAACTATATTGAACGGGCAGTAGATTTGAATGATTATTTCAATTCAAGTACAGGCTGGGATGACGATACAGATTGGAATTATGCAGGACTTGAAGAGGAAGAAAGCCAAAAGGCTTTTGATAAAGTTCTCGAAAAGAACGAAATATATTGGAGTGACCAAAAGCAATGCTGGGTTAAGAAAGTGAAGAAAACCACAGAGCAAGCTCCCAAGGTCAAATTTAGATAAAGGCAGGATTATTTCTTGCCTTTCTTTTTAGGTTTAATATCGTATTTCAGAGCCTTCTGCATGAGAGCAGAAAAATCCACAGGAACTTCTGCTTGCTTCTTCAATTCTTTTGCAGGTAGAAGTTCGATAGCCATTGCTTTTTCCATGTCTTCTATTGTTACTTGTTTCTTTTTACTCATTTTGTCAGACTTTGAAAAGTTATACGATAATTTGAATTGCAAAGTAACAAATTAAATCGTGAAACGTCATCAAAATCTCTTGTATTATAGCGGAAACAGAACTCATTAACATATCGTTGTAGGTGTTTCTTGCTTGTATGGTTATATATTCCCGTCAAGCCACGTTTCAGAATGCTCCAAAAACCTTCGATATTGTTAGTATAAGCATCTTCATCAACGTATTGTCCGTGACCGTGGTCAACCACGTAATGCTCGTATAACTTGCTAACGGTTTTGTATCCGCACCACTCATCAGAGAATAACGTTGCCGTTCTTTTTACCGTTCTCAAAATAGGAACTGTCAATGATTTATAAGAAGTGTCACGGACTACTTTACAAACCACCTTGCCGCCACGCTGAAGCATACCCATTACGGGAACTTTATCTTTGAAGCTCCTACCTTGGCATTTCTTTACTTTCTTGTTATAGTGCCGATTTTTATTCTTACCGCCTACGAAAGTTTCATCAAGCTCGACTTCTCCCTCAAGTTTCTCTTCCATGACAATACCAAAGCATTCACGAATACGCTGATTCATAAACCACGCAGTTTTATAGGTTACGGATATTCTTTTGGATAATTCGATTGATGAAATACCTTTCTTGCGGGATGTGATTTCATAGATAGCCACGAACCATTTTCTCAACGGCAATTTAGAGCCTTCAAACATAGTTCCTATTCTGACATTGAAGTTCTTGCCTGTATTCTTACAACGGTACATTCCATCGCCACGGTTATATACTTTGGACGTAGGGTCATAAGGAGAAACAGGAATACCATTTGCCCAGCGTTGCTGTTCCAGATACTTTATGCAGCTTTCCTCCGTAGGAAATGCTTCCAAAAGGTCATATAAGGAGTTGAATTTACCGATATTCATCTTACCAAAGTTTATAGTTCTTGCTATATATAACTCTGGTGAGAAAAGTTGCTTGGGAAAACAGTTATCTGTGTATATAGAAATACCGCCCAAAACTCTTGTTCTGAACGGCATTATTAGCAAAGTTAGTTAGGGTATTGTCGTAAATAATCACCTGATTTTTCCGGCTGGTCCCTGTAGTGACACAGTTTATTTAGATGAAGTCTGTGTGGACCGTGCAGAGGCAGAGAAACTCACTAATGACGATATAATGGTGTCAGCACTGTGCGACAGTATTGTTGTGATAAATACATACCCCGAGGGGCTGAATTACAATCCGGTTCTTCAGGTGGCCACATTCGCTGAAAATGCAACTTATTTCCATTAAACCTAAATCGTAGAGGTCTACGGATATTTCAAACAGGTAAATGCAAGAATATCCCCCTTTGTGCCTGAGCCGTCTGACATAATCTGGCATCAGCGACTTGACCTCGACGTATCGCTCAGAGTTGTTCTCGCTCGCGGCTGTCTTGATTCCGAACCGGGCATTGAGGCTTTTGCGTCCGATATTGACAAAGCCGGAAAATAAATCGGGACAGTGACCTATATAAGTAAAGGTTACTGTCCCCACACGGTATGTGTATTAAATACGGATGTCTTATTTCTTTTCTTTTTCGGCAAGATAGGCGGCGACGGTCTTTGCTATGCCGTCGCGCAGCGAGTGGCGCGGAGCAAATCCGAAATCACGTTCAGCATCGGTGATATCGACGTTCCAGTTTCGTTGTTTCATGATGTTGTACTTGTCACGGTTGAGCGTCGAAGGTTTAAGGCGGAGTCTACCTATTTTTTCAGCTACATAGCTTGCTCCGTAAGTGGCCCATAGAGGTAATACGACGGGTAGTACTACTTTTTTATTGAGTTCGGCTGCGACAATGTCGCGGAACTCTTTTTGTGTGTAGGCGCGTTTCTCAGAAAGGATATATTTTTTCTTTACGACTTGTGCGGTCGGTGCGGAGAGACAATCATACATTGCAGCAACAAGATCCTCAACATAGATAAATGTGAGAAGCTGCTTTTTGTAGCCTACACCAAAGTCGACATGAGAGTCAATGGCCTGGATCATCATCATGTAGTCTTTGTCATGAGGTCCGTAGACTCCTGTCGGGCGAAATATTACCCAAGGCAGACTGCTTTGGAATTCAAGCCACTGTTCGGCTTTCAGTTTCGACACTCCATATCTGGTATTAGGTTGCGGAAGCATGGTTGAGTCGAGAGGGGAGTATGACACTTCGTCGCCGGGGCCGAGCACACTCAGGCTGCTCATGAACAGGAAAAGACGCGGCTCACAGCCGATATTTTTCAGTACTTCGCCCAAAGAGCGCAGATATTGGAAGTTGACACGGTTGAATTCCGGAAAATCGAGTGCTTTTGTGGCTCCGAGATTATAGATGACATATTCCCATCCTGTCGGACCCGGAATTTCCTTGTCGAGTACTTCACTCATCTGGGCGGGATCGTCATAGTCGAGGGTCAGTATGTGGATTCTTGGGTCATCGAGATGTCTGAGTGATGTTGTGTTTCTGACTGTCACCCATACGTCATATCCACGGTTCAGCCCTTCACGGGCGATAAATCCACCTATAAATCCTCCCGCTCCTACGATCAGCAGTTTTTTCATTTGAGTTGTAAGAAAAAGTGCCACAGCGACAATGCCGCCGAGACTGATACGTTTAATGAATGTTTTGTGCCGTACTGAGGTATTTCGAGCGCGACATCCGATGCGTCGACAACAAGTTGGTCGACACCGTCGACTTCATTGCCGACAATGATTGCATATTTTTCAGCATTCGATACTTTGAATTTCTGTAGTTCGATGCTTCCTTTTACCTGTTCCAGACAGCATATCCTGTATCCGTTGGCGCGTAAGGTGTCAATAGCCTCCATTGTATCATGATAATAGCTCCATCTGACGGTGTCTTCCGCTCCGAGAGCGGTTTTATGTATCTCAGGCGACGGCGGAGTCGACGATATGCCACAGAGCACCACCTGTTCGACCAGAAATGCGTCGGCGGTTCTGAACATTGCCCCGATGTTGTTGAGACTTCTCACGTTGTCTACTACGAGTACAACAGGAAGTTTTTTCTTTTCCCGATAGGTTTCGGCGTTGTCGCGTCCGAGCTCCCAAATGCGTTTTTTATCCATTGACGTTATTCGTTGAACAGGAGACGGCGGTCACGTTCAACGGCAGGTGACGCAATATCCTCCGGTATAAATTTCCATTGGTTTAGAGCTTCAGGAGCCAGTGTTCTCTTCTCTTCAATGTATTTCATCATGTAGTATCGCAGATCTTTGTCGGTCGACTTGACTATACGCTCTTTTAGATCTTTCTTTGCTATTCCGGCTCCTTCGGTGAGCAGATTGCCTCCGCCGTTGCCACGATAGGAATTTATGGCTACAGTATATTCATTATCTGCTACAAACGGGGTTCCGTCGGCCATAGATACAATGGATATTTTTTCGCCACGTGGTTTTGTCACATCTACAGTGTAGATGATTCCGGCTGCCGAGTCGAAATTGTAGCTTGGATGCCTGAATCCCGTATGGCTCATGTCGGTAGTGCCGGTATCGCGCAGATTGAGCAGATGGTCATCTGCCGAGGTCATCTGTTGTGTCCACAGGTCATAGCTCATTTCAAGATAATTCTTTATTTCTGTGCCTGTCAAACACATCGTATAGAGCATGTTTTCATATTTGTAGAGGTTAAACATATCGCTGACCGATATATCGCCCTCCGGTATTGTCGCGTCGAAGGTGAGAGGCGCTGCCATAGAGATCTGTGCGCCTGATATGGAGAGTTGGAGTGTGTGTATAAAATCGACAAATGCCGATGCCCCAAAGTAAGCGTCACGTGTACTCATCGGAGCAGTCAGTTTGCCTATATTGCGTCCTACAAAATTCTCGACGGCTTTTCTTTGAGGTTCAAACCGTTCCATGAATTCAACCGAAGGAGGCAGGTTGTTTACTGTCGAGACATCGCCTTTGATCGTTAGATCCCCTACAGTGCCGGTTTCGTCGATATCAGCTTCTATATCGACAGTGAACAGCAGGTCGGCATTGCTGGCCGGATTACCTACAAGCACATTTTTTCTGTCGGTATTTTTTACGAAGTCAAGGTACTTGGAGTGATCGTGTCCCATCATGATCACATCGAATCCGGGTACTTCTTCTGCTACAAGTACCGAGGCGTTTTCCACAACATCACCTGTAGTTTTTGTGTGGTCGCGTCCCGAGTGAAACAGTCCGATGATTACGTCGGGTTTCTCATAAGTGCGTATGTAGTTGATCCACTTGCGTGCCGAAGGCACCATCTCTTCAAATACAAGACCTTCCCACAGATTTTCAGGGAGCCATCCTGGTACTCCCGGAGTGATCAGTCCTAAAAAAGCTATTTTCAGTCCGTCACGCTTTATTATCTTGTAGGGTTCAACGTAAGGCTTGCTTGTTTTTTTGTCGATGATGTTTGCGCCGAGCACAGGGTGTCCCGATGTTTTTATCCAGCGGTCATATACCTCATGTCCTGTTTCGATATCATGATTGCCGAGATTCGACAGGTTATATCCCATGAAATCCATCATCTCTGCCGCTACATGGCGTGAGGTGGTGTCCATGAAGTTATAATAGTAGGCTGTAGGCTGTCCCTGAAGAATATCACCGTTGTCTACAAGTATCACATTATCTTTGCCGACCTCTTTGCGTGCCTTTTCCACTGCTGTGTGCACACGTGCCAGACTGCCTGTACCGGGCTGGCGGTTGATAAAGTCGTATGGGAAAAAATTGCCGTGCACGTCCGATGTCTCGATGATTCTGACTTTCACCTGGCGTTTCTCGGCCTGGACAGGGCTAAAAGCCCCTGCAGCAGTTATTGCGGCTGCTGCAAGGGTTGTGATATGCTTGTTCACTGTAAGAAATTCAACGGTGTTTCGCCTGTAGGCGTTTTATGAGCCCCTGACGTGTATGGCGCGATAGGGCAGTTGGGTCAATTGAGTTTTGCCAGTGCGGTCGAAATGCGGCGCATGGCCTCACGCAGATTATCGTCGCTTGTGGCATAGCTCAGACGCAGATATCCCGGCAGACTGAATGCACCGCCGTCCACTGTGGCCACATGAGCCTCTTCAAGCAGATACATTGCCAGATCGTTGGCATTTTCTATAACCTTGTCGCCGGCGCGTTTGCCGAAGTAGCTCGACACTTCGGGGAAGAGGTAGAAAGCACCTTGTGGCACATTTACTTTCCAGCCCGGTATCTGTGATGCAAGCTCGACTATGAGATTGCGGCGGCGTTCAAAAGCCTTGCGCATTTCCTCTACACATTCCTGTGATCCTTCATAGGCGGCTTCTGCTGCTTTCTGTGCGATCGACGAGCATCCCGAGGTATATTGTCCCTGCAGCTTGTTTGTAGCTTTTGCAAGCCATAGTGGAGCTGCACACCAGCCCACACGCCAACCTGTCATGGCATAGGCTTTCGACACGCCGTTGACGATCACTGTGCGGTCGGCAGTCTCAGGAAACGATCCGAGCGAAGTGAAAGCACCGGTGTAATTTATGTGCTCATATATCTCGTCGGCAAGGATGATTACATTGGGCCACTCCTTGAGCACGTCTACCAGTGCCTGGAGCTCATCGCGGGTATATACCGAACCGGTGGGGTTGGAGGGAGAGCAGATAAGCACCATGCGGGTCTTCTCGTTGAGAGCGGAGGCAAGCTGTTCGGGAGTTACCTTGAAATCCTGTTCGATGGTTGCCGGCACCTCTTTTACTACACCTTCGGCAAGCTTGACCATCTCAATGTAGCTCACCCAAGCCGGAGTTGGTATGACAACTTCGTCGCCGGGGTTGATTGTCGAGAGTATGATATTGCAGAGCGACTGTTTGGCACCATTCGACACTACAATCTGCTCTGGCTTGTAGCTGAGGCCGTTTTCCCGTTCAAGTTTGGCGGCTACGGCTTTGCGCAGCGACATGTAACCGGGAACCGGTGTGTAGCGTGTATAACCATCGTCGATTGCTTTCTTTGCTGCGTCTCTGATGTGGACGGGAGTCTCGAAGTCAGGTTCGCCGACTGACAGGTTTATCACGTCAACACCTTGTGCCTTGAGTTCGGTACTTTTTTGTGACATAGCCAGAGTCGCCGACGGCGACATGGCTTGTATTCTCTGCGATATATGTTCCATTTTTATATGCTTTTTCCAAGGGGCAAATATACAAAGTATATTCGACGAAAAAAATAGCGAAAGTCGACGAAGGTCGGTTCGCGTTGGCGAAGCCAATTTTTTGAGTCAAATATTCCTATTGTCTGGGTGTCTAAAAAATAGCGAAAGTCGACGAAGGTCGGTTCGCGTTGGCGAAGCCAATTTTTGAGTCAAATATTCCTATTGTCTGGGTGTCTAAAAAATAGCGAAAGTCGAC
>CAJTPZ010000005.1:201718-236135 GCA_910578395.1 uncultured Muribaculaceae bacterium
GAAGGTCGGTTCGCGTTGGAGAAGCCAATTTTTAGAGTCAAATATTCCTATTGTCTGGGTGTCGAAAAAAAAGCGAAAGTCGACCGAAGGTCAGTTCGCGCTGGCGAACCCCTTTATTAAGCAATTATAATTTACTTTGGAGCTATTATTTCATAGTCTGAAAGCTATGGGCAGTACACAGTAGACCGCCACTTTCCTTCCTTCGACTGTCCCCGGTTCCCATTTCGGCATTTTTTCTATTAGCCGCACGGCTTCAGCGTCAAGTGACGGATGGGCACTTTTCATCACACTTATTTCTCTTATTGATCCATCGGCACTGACAACAAAACCACAAGTCACACGTCCTTCGATATTTTGCTCGTAAGCGCTTGCCGGATACCGTCGCATTGCATTTATGTACCGCATCAATGATATCGTGCCTCCTGGAAAACTGGGAGCGACATCAACTGCATTGTATTCATATACAGTCATATTGCTTCCCTGGCCCGATATGTGGTGTACAGCACGGACAGTCTGCGCCTTGCCTGTGAGCATGGCTATGTTGAAAAAAAATATTATAAATGCCAGTCTGGCTACATTTCCCATTATGGATGAACTCATAGGAGAGGTTGAGTGATGATTTAAGGTTTGCGTGTGGGGGCTGCGCACGCGCATGGTTTTGGTCAAGAGAGAAAGACTGTTCACAAAGAAAAAAAGCCACACGGATATTTGCAACTTGTCTCACGTTGATTTGATAATGATTATTATTGTTTTGCGTTTGTTCACATTTTGATGTTTTCTATTAACCTTTGTGTCGGTAGGGAGCATGATAAATCTAAACTCTTGCTATCTTTGCACCTCTATCAATCATAATACGATGAGTACAAGAGTAACCATTCAAGGTGTGGCCGGATGTTACCACGACGCCGCTGCCAGAGAGTATTTTGCAGGACAGGAAATCACTACAATTCCTTGCGATACATTTCCTGACATGTTTGCAGCGCTTTCTTCTGATGCCTCGCTTCTTGGCATCCTTGCCATAGAGAATACTATTGCCGGCAGCATTCTTCCCAATCATGAACTTCTGCGTAAAAGCAATCTTGAGATAATAGGGGAGCACAAGATGCGGATATCGCATGTTCTTGCGGCTCTTCCCGGAGAGACATTCGATACTCTTTATGAGGTAAATTCACATCCTATGGCTCTCATGCAATGCGAGCAATATCTCCGCACTCATCCTGGGATGAAGATGATCGAGAAATTCGATACCGCGGGGTCGGCACGTGAGATTGCCGAGCAATCGCTTCGCGGACATGCTGCTGTGTGCGGTGAATATGCCGCCGGGCTCTACGGTCTCGACATACTTGCCAAGGGCATAGAGACCAATAAGCGCAACTTCACGCGCTTTCTTATTTTGGCAGATCCGCTTGTCGCCCGTGAGATGAAGCCGCGCGACGAAGAACTTGACAAGGCTTCGGTGGTATTCACTTTGCCTCACACTCATGGAGCGCTCTCCAAAGTTCTTACAATATTCTCTTTCTACGATATCAACCTATCCAAGATCCAGTCGTTGCCTGTTATCGGCCGTGAGTGGGAGTACAGGTTCTATGTTGACCTCACTTTCGACAGTTTTGTCCGCTACCGTCAGGCCCTCGATGCAGTGCGTCCGCTTATCAACGACTTTCGTGTCCTCGGAGAGTACAAAGAATGTAAAAACCGAATCTGATCATGCAGCATTCACAACCTGCCATACGGCCAGCCGACCGCGTCAGTGACGTCAAAGAATACTATTTCTCTACAAAACTGCGTGAGATCGCACGCATGAAAGCAGCCGGAGCCGATGTAATCTCTCTGGGTATAGGAGGCCCCGACCGTCCACCGCACTCTTCAGTCATCTCCGCTCTTGCCGAAGAAGCAGCAATGCCCGGCAACCATTCTTATCAGCCTTACGTGGGCATCCCTCAGTTGCGCGAGGCCTTCGCCGGCTGGTACAACCGCATATATGGTGTCACGCTCGACCCTGATACACAGATACAGCCTCTGATCGGCTCAAAGGAAGGCATACTGCATATTTCGCTTGCGTTTCTCAATCCGGGGGATGGTGTGCTTGTGCCTGATCCTGGCTATCCTACCTACTCGTCGGTTAGCAACCTTGTGGGGGCCGAGATCCACACTTATGATCTGACACCGGAAAATGGATGGTATCCTGATTTTGATCTCATAGAGCGCACAGTTCCTCTCGATCGGGTGAAAATCATGTGGTTGAATTATCCGCATATGCCTACTGGAACCCCGGCGACACTCGATATCTTCCGGCGTGCTGTCGATTTCGGCCGGAATCACGGTATCGTCATAGCCCATGACAACCCATATAGCTTCATTCTCAACCGTGAGCCGCTAAGCATACTTCAGGTGCCTGGAGCCGCCGATGTTGCGATCGAGATGAATTCACTCTCCAAGAGCCATAATATGGCCGGTTGGCGTATTGCCATGCTTGCGTCCAATCCGCAGTTTGTCCAGTGGATTCTACGGGTGAAGAGCAATGTAGACTCAGGACAGTTCCGCCCGATGATGATGGCTGCCGTACATGCGCTTTCGCTCGGATCGGAATGGTACGATACATTGAATGAGGAATATTCCCGTCGACGTCTCATTGCCGAGGATATTATGAAAGCGCTTGGCTGCACATTTGATCCGGCTCAGCGTGGACTTTTCCTGTGGGGACGTGTTTCTGATGATGAAATATCAGGACAGGCGCTTGCCGATCGGTTGCTTGCCGATCGCCATATATTCATAACACCAGGGTTTATTTTCGGCTCTCAGGGAGAAAGATATGTGCGTATTTCGCTGTGTGCCACCGTAGAGCGGCTTAAAGAGGCGCTTGACAGGCTTTCAAAATAAATCTTTTGTCAAAAAAAGTCATTAAAAGTTTTGCACGTTCAAAAATAATGCCTACCTTTGCAACGCAAACGCGAAAAATAAGCCGGTTGTAAGAGTAGATTGCGAAAATAGCTCAGTTGGTAGAGCACGACCTTGCCAAGGTCGGGGTCGCGGGTTCGAGTCCCGTTTTTCGCTCAAAAAGAGTAAATTAAACTTATTTGCACAGGATCTTTGTCAGCCCACCGTTTAGCGGCGACTTCTCCTATCCTGCGAAAATAGCTCAGTTGGTAGAGCACGACCTTGCCAAGGTCGGGGTCGCGGGTTCGAGTCCCGTTTTTCGCTCCATTTTTTCCAAAGCAGGAGAAGGCGACAGGTTGACAGAAATCGTGCAAGCAATGTCCGGATGGCGGAATTGGTAGACGCGCTACTTTGAGGGGGTAGTGAGCATTCGCTCGTGTGAGTTCGAGTCTCATTTCGGACACTTTATGTAAATCTCAGGTGATTGGTTAGAAAATCCCCTGGGATTTTTTTTATATTATTGTCCCCGCTTTTTAATCAATTTCGGGTCTATACCGACGAAAACACTCTGAGCCGTCACGCCTATAGCTGTTTTCGCAGTGTACTTTCAAAACAATCACAACTGTGTCTTTTATTTTGGGACAATATTTATTATTTTTGTCCGAAAATTTAGGACAATATGGATAAGCTATATATAAAAACCCAGATTGCAATGCGTCAGGCGGAGTTTCCTACCGACCTTAAAAAACGCGAAAATATGCTTCCAATAAACGAAGGCAAGATTGTCACAATACCGGGAGTCAGACGTTGTGGCAAGACATCAAGAATGGAAGTTGTTGTGAATGAACTCTTGTCTTCCGGAGTCGCGCGCGAGCGATTTTTATGGGTCAGTTTCGATGATGAACGTCTTGTCCGCTTGACTGTCGACGAACTTGACCAGATAATAGAGGCTTATAGGGAAATGTACCCCGATATTGATATATCATCAGTATATATGTTTTTTGACGAGATACAGTTGATTGAAGGTTGGGAGTATTTTGTAATGCGCCTTTACAAGCATTATTCAAAAAACATATATATCAGCGGTAGCAATGCCACAATGCTTGGCAGTGAACTAAAATCGGCATTACGAGGATGGCCGCAGGAGGAAGAAACGCTGCCACTCTCTTTCCGCGAATATTGCGACTTCAAAGAAATAAAGACTGACAGCTGGTTGGAAGCGAATATGGCAAAATTGCGTAATGCCTTTATCGCATATAATAGCGAAGGTGGTTTTCCGGAGGTAGTGCTGACAGAAAATCCTCTGCATAGAGCAAAAATATTGCAGACTTATTTTGACACCATGCTGTTAAAAGATCTGGTAGAGCATTACGGGCTGTCTAATATAGAGGTGTTGCGCTACTATCTCAAACGTATAATGGCTAATCTCACAAAGCCGACTTCAATACGTGCGATACACGGAGATATAAAATCCCGTGGTCTTAAAGTAAGTAAGGATAACCTTTATGAATGGGCGAATTATGCTTGCGACATCTTTATGTTTATCCGTATTTCCAATTACAGCAAGTCGTTACAAAAAATTGAAAGTTCAAAGCCTAAATATTACTGTATAGACAATGGGTTACGAGATGCTGTGCTGTTGCCTCAAAGTGACGATAATGGCAAAAAGCTTGAAAATACGGTATTTCTGCAACTTTACCGCCAGCGTACACCTGTTGACCGGATATTTTATTATCAGGGGAAAGGTGAATGTGATTTTGTGGTGCAGCGTGGAGTTGAGATTGACAGACTTATTCAAGTGACATGGGATATGAGCGATGATGAAACACGTCGAAGGGAAATCAATGGAATTACAGAAGCCGCAGAAGCTACCGGTTGCAGAAATTTATATATTATCACATCTGATGCCACGGAAGAAATCAACCTTGATAACGGTGTAGTCATTCATGTTCTTCCGGCTTGGAGATGGTTATTGAGTATCTGACATAACGACCGATAAATGTTTTTTAGTCGTTCTATAATATGAACCGACTTTATCCGTACAAAACTACCGAATATATATAAGTTGTCCTGAACTTGGTACAGAGGAGGATTTTTACGAAATAATACAATAAATGCGTGTGTCATATTACATATTAATATTGGCACACGCATTGGTCTATTTATTGAACAAATTTTTATTCCAGCAATTCGACAGGTTTTTTTTATATCCTCGTCTATTTCTCGATATCTTTAATGACTGATTGCATGAGAAGCCCGTTGTGCGGGCGCAACATGCTTGTACACCGGGTTCACTTTGTTTCCTTGGTGCTGATTTGTGGCCGCTGCTCTTCGGCTTTGTCGTGTGAGTGATATTTTACCGTTTAATGACTGATTGCAAGAGAAGCCCGTTGTGCGGGCGCAACATACTTAGCACCGGGTGAGCGCAGAGAACCCGGTGTTTGTGCGTTCAAGTTAAGCAAATAGCTACATCGTAGCGTCACAAAAAGTGTTTTTACCGCTCCGTTGTTTTGTCAGTGGGGCACAGCTTTGTGATTTCGTCAATAAAAAAACATCGCCCGCGTTGTTCAAGACGCGGGCAATTATGGTTTTTGCAGATATCAGCGTTGTACGCACCTGATAAAGACTGCATCATATCCGTTGTTCATATTTGTTTCTCCGATAGGAAAGAAATCAAATGTGAAATAATTGAAGTCCCATCCTGCGGTTCTGTCCAGGTCTGCATCATTCAGTTCCTGATGCTGGGTATCTGCGGCAGTTTTTCCATCTACTACGCTCTTTATCCAGTAAATGGCTCCGGGACGCATAAACAGGTCGAAGAACAGTGGCGCATCATTGATTGACTGAGGGTATGCGACATGTCCCCATGGGACGTTGAAATATCCCCATCGATTGTTGCAGCTATACCTCAGCACTCCCCAATATAGTGTTGAATTGTCGTCATTAAGTGCGTCATTTGATGGCGGGTTGACGGGATTGATTCCTGACGTCGGGCCGGCATTCCAGTTGACCGTAACGGTGGAATTAGGACGTCGTAGTGTTTCTCTTCGATGACCGTAGCCCGATGCGCCTATCGGGAAGAATAGATTTTTTCCGTTGACTTTATTGTAGACAAAGCAACCTCTCATGCCTCCGGTCTTGTTTTTGTAGTCATATCCGTAGACTTGAGTAATGTTATCGAGAGTCTCGTTTGACTCATCACCGTATAGAACTCCGTAGCCCTGTGCGATCTCTTCACTCTTGTAGAGGGCTATGTAGTCATTGTAGTTGGCTATGTCAGTGTTTGCCAGTGATGGTTTTTGAAATGTTGTGGTTGTCTGGTTGCTGGTAGCTACTATTGCATCCCATTCAGCTTTTGTGAGTTTGTTTCCAGGTGCAGCAGCGTTTCCTACAAAGTCTTTCGGCTCGACATTTATCCAGGGCGACCGGTTGTTCTTGTTTTTGAGAGCATCGATGCCGGTCCAGTTGTTCCATTTAAACAATGACCCTTCATCAAGCGGATTTGCAGCAAGATGTCCGCCGTCACGCATGTTGGCTGTGTACCATCTTGCTCCTCCATTGACAAGCTGGACAGGTTTGTCTCCCTTTTTGATGAATATCAGGTGATAACATGAGAAGTTGTTATACTCAACACGTATTATGGCATCGCCTTCACCTGCTTTGAAGTTTATATTGAAATCGATATTCGATCCCGTCTTTCCATATACCGATGTCACATTGATATTCTCTATGGGCTTGCCTTCTATTGCTTGATACGTGATTGTTTCTTTTTTTGTAGTCGTTGTTTCGCTGTCGCCTGTGAGAGAAACAATGTCACCTTTTATCACATATGCCTTCCACGGACCGTCGGATTCCAATGGCCTGAAGTTTTCCGAGTCTTCATTTGGAAGAATTTTGAGTACTACGTGGAACGGACTGTTGTTTGTGGCCGAACGCCAGATTCCTTTTGGGTTTACTACGCGCTGTGCCTGTTTGATTGTGACAATATCCTCATAAGTGTTGTTGTCAGACAGTGTGGCGGTGATCTTTACCTTGGCCTCGCGCTGATATGCGACGAACGGATTGTTGCCGGTGTAGGCAGTTGCTTTTATAAGCTGCTTGGCGCGTGTGTACATCGGCAACTGGAATTTGTAAGTGTTGCCCGATTTATCATTTTCTACAGTTACGTTGTACACATCCGAAGCCAATGCTCCGTTGCCGGTGGAGTGCTCTCCGTCCTGTATATCATGCTCGTTTTCCATGTACACTCTTTCGCCTCGTTTGGGACTTTTGTTGTAATATTCCTTATTGGCATCGAGATTCCATGGTTTGGCCTTGGTAATGACAAGATCTGTTGTTTTGTGCAACGATAGAAATCCGTTCCATGGATATGTGGCGGGTTTGTCCATCGGATACCAGTATGTAAGTCCTGTCGGATCAGCCGGAGCCCATCCGTTTTCGATTATCTCTGCTTTCAGTCCTGTCACAGACACGCCCGGTTCTGTATCGATCTGCAACGGAAGCATCATGGAGTGGTTGTAGAGATATGAGATATAGTATGGATTTGGAATTTTCATACCGGGCTCACGTTCATATTCAATATGCCAGTCCACATCGTTGGCATATCCGTTGAAGTGCATAGTGAGCTTGTAGTGGTGGTTGCGCTGAGCGTCAAAGTCAAGATGAGTGTCTTTGCCGAGCATAAAACGATATATTATGTCACCGCTCGTCATGTCATTGGTGTTGTTGGACTGATAGTGGGCCGTGACTTCTATATATGTACCGTATTTCTTGGCATCTTTATAGGCGCTGTTGTCCTTGTCGTTTCCATTGGGATACGACGGTTTGTTACCGCTGTGTCCGTCGTCTACTACCTGTGATTTGTCTGACTCGGTGCCATGTTCTCCTTGTCCCTGCATGTTTTCATAGAAAAACAGGGCATTCACGTTCTCTCCGTGTTGGGCTGCGATCTGTTCGTTATAGGATCCTGTGCCAAGTGCAGTGGTGTTGAATCCATATATCGGTCGTCCGCTTGAGATTGCCGCGTCCCAGTTTTTGTCGTAGGTTGTCGATCCCGGATTGTCGGTGTAGTCAATTGACTGTCCGGTAGCGATGAGCTGGTTTATTGCGTCGGGAGTATTGTCTTTGCCGAGAAAACAGTTTGCGGGAATATCCTTGATTGTCGCACTCTTTAGATATATTGTGATATTTTCCTTGAGTTTGCGGGCATCGAATGCGATTGTCACTTTCGATGCGAGACGCTTGATCCAGGAGTGCATTTTCACGTTCGGACGGTTTATAACCATTGTCGGCGCTTCAAATCCGCTGCTTTTCTTTGTGTTTTCGGGTGTGAAGTATCCGAACATCTGGCTGTTTGCACCTATATTATCCTTGTCCCACTGCACAGAGATATTTTTGAGGTCGCTTTCGGTTGCGATTTTATCCTGGGCGAGCAGCTTTGAATCCACGTTAGCTACAGCATACATGCGGTATTTTCCATACGGGATTCCGGAGAGGCTGAAAGATGCCTTGGTGGTCTTTGTTTCGGCTTGATGACCATAGTCGGCCATCGCGTCATCGGGCATGCCTGTATTTTCCGAAGTGGTTATTTTGCTGTCGGATATAGGATATATACCGACAAATTTGCCACTTTCGGTATAGACGATTACGTTAAGGTTAGAGATCTTCTTTATGGCGTCACCCTGTGTGCCTCCGGCTGCTCTCGAGGTAAGAGCTTCCGACAGAGGACTGAATGTGACGTCGGCAGATATAGAGGCCTCGCCCTCGCCTATCTCATCGGGGTCGTAGAGCCGGTCATCCACACAAGAGACCAGTCCAATAACGAGCATGAATAATGCTAATATATTGTAAATCTGATTTCTCATCATTGTGATAATTTGGTTGGTTATATCCTACTCGCGGTCAGTGCCGAATATCGGATCAAGATTGACACCGATATATGGAACAAGAGTCACTTCCGAACTGATGCCGTTGGCACCGAACTTGATGTGGATTTCAAGATGTGTGTTTCGCGCTATGGCATCCAATCCGCCGGTATTCAGAATATTATCGGTCAGCGGCTGAGCCGGAAGCCAGTTGCCGTTGCCGTCAAGTTCGACCTCTACGGTAAACTGCATGTCTTTGGCCGGCATTTTTGATTCAGGAAAGTAAATAGGACCTCTCACAGGAGCATTCTGCCCGTTATAGGACTTTATTTCGACGGGAGACGAGGCCATGCCGATTGTAAATGTCGATCCTTCTTCATAGCCCGGTTGCCGGGTGACAGCGTCAAACGACGTTATAAAACGCTTGCCGTCAGCTACCTCGTTGGGTGTTCCAGGTTGATTGCCGATGTATTTGGCAGGACTGTATGCGGCATTTGCCGGAAAAACATATTCTGCAGTGTTCAGGCCTTTGAGCCTCACTCCGGTAACCTTTACGCCAGAGCCTATATAAGGATTGGCCGGATCAGTGTCCACATCGAAAATAAATGTCGCCTTGGCAGCAGCACGGGTCAGGAATAAAGTAGTTTCCTGCACAGGCTCGTCGTTTCCAACGCCTGTTTCTTCAAGCTGGAGCGTGTTGATGTTCCATATTTCAGTGAGAGGCAGACGTGGAGAATCGCCTATATTGGCAAACAGGCTGGTGTTGGCGCTCTGGGTCACCTGCCAGTTTAGAAACTGTTGCCACTGTTTCTGTGTTACCTGTGTGCCTTTGGGGGAAAACTGATCAAGGAACTGCGAAGTGGTCTTGCCTGGCACAGGCGAAGGCAACGAAGCCTCGTTTGCAATTAGCACAATGGTCTTCATCTCGTTGGATGCGACTTTGAATTCGAGGTTGTCGTTGATCGGAGTTCCGTCGGAAGCTGTTGCGACCATGCGTGCTCCCTCTACTTCCATTATAGGAGAGTTATGGAGTATGATGACACGCAGTGTCGCGATCTGTTCGAACGTGCCGGAAGCTTGTTCGTAATCATCGGGCTGTCCTTTGTCGGAGCGTGCTGTTTCGGTCTTGGCTTCTTCGGAATCCATGCACAGCTTTAGTCGCAGAGTTGTCTCCGACGAGGTGTTGCCGATGGGGCGTACCTCATCTTCCGAGACACATGCGGCTGCAAGCAGAAGCAGTGGTGCGATCAGCAGATAAGAGAGGTTATTTCTGATCATAGGTCGGCATGGTTGATTCTTACGATCCAGTCATTTATCACGATGCGTGTGTCAATCCAGCGTCCGTTGTCGAGGAACAGGATGACGTTCCAGCGGTGTTCGCGGTCGAGAAACTCCTGATCGCCCATGGAGGCAAACTGCTGGCTGCGTAGAAGCAGCAGATAGTTGACCAGAGGTATCGACAGGACGTTTACTCCTGTTATGTTGGAGCGGATATTGAGCCTTGCGCCAGAGCCTTCTATGAGACGCGATGTGGAGAACTCTGCAAAAGCAAGTAAAGCCTCGTTGTCGCCCTCGGTCACGCCTGCTCCGGCTTGTCCGGTCACATAGGGAGAATAGGTAGTGCCTGTGGTCTCTATTACTGAATTGTCATATGACAGGAGGGTGTTGTCGTCGGTTATCGAGAACGTGAAGTCATCAGGATTGCAAGGTGTGCCGTCGACATTTTGCAGCAATATACGCAGCGTGTTTGTGTCACGCATCATGTAGACGGTCCCGGCGGTGTAGTCGAGTGCGCCTTCAGGCACTGCCATGTCGAGCGCTCCGAAGAATAGCGGATGAAGCTCTTTGCCGGGATTGGCTCCGATGCAGTCGGCGTTCATGCTCACCTGTAGCTGCTGCAGTGTAGATCCGGCAGCGGGAGCATTTACAAAACTGAATGTGGATTTCTGACATTCAAGACCTCCATAAGCCACGAAATGGTAAGTTTCGCCGGCGGGAAGATCGATGACCATGCGCCAGTCTTCATCAGCGAGAACTTCTGTCGTCTCGGTGCGGGTGGTTATGTAATTGCCGGCGGCATCATAGACAAGGAGCGTCAGACAGTCGACCTGCGAGGGAAAAGCGTTGGCAAACTCCATGTTATAGTCAAACACAAATCTCAGCGCAACCCCTTCGGGACATGGCTCGAGATCATCGTAGATTGCGTCGCAGGAACTCAGGCCGATCACAGACGCGGCAAATGCAGCCGCGCCCATGATGGTGTTAAAAAACTTATTCCGTAGATTTTTCATCTGTATGAAACGTGATAAGTTGGAATGTGTGTTGACGTTGTATCAGAATATGATCGAGTTGACGCGCACTGACCAAGGCACAACCTGTATGTTTACGTCGAGGTAGAGGAGCGATGACTCGTCGGGAGTACCAGGAGTAGGATTCTCCGGATCATTGTCGGGCTGACGCGGATGACCGAGGCGGTTGATCTTGTCGACCGACAGCTTGTAGACGTTGTTGCGCACCACATCAAATTCCATCGGACCCATTATGCCGTTCAGATTGTTGTCGTTGTGGCGGTTCCAATAGTAATAGTAGCAGTAGTAGCCTGGCACGCCGTTGTCGATGCTCGACTGGTAGATTGTGACTCCGGTGGCTGTGATTGCCTGACGCATTGCCGCGAGAGTTGCGGGCACGGGCTGTCCGATCTCATTGAATGGTTTTCCGGCTGCAGCCCATTGTTGCCATGCGTAGTCGGCGCTCTGTTTGTAGAGTTTGTACTGTGCCGACTCGGTATCGGCGTTCCACTCCGGGTCTACAATATCTCTTGAAACAGTCTCACCATTGGGTCCTTTGTAGTTTTCAACATACTTCATTCCGGCAGGAATGGGGCCTTCGCCGAATGCCACACGATACAGACTGTTTGAGCGGTTAATGGTGATGGCATTGTTGTTGTAGGTCACTGATGCCTGTATTGCAGCCTGACGCAAGTGACGCCAAGTGAGGTAAAGCTCTCCGTCGTAATAGTAAAGGATGGGGTCCTGTGTAGGATTGCCTACGATCGGTGCCTTGTCCTGGCTGTTTTCTCTATAGGGTTTTCCATCAAGGCAGTCGGCTATCGCTCTGATTGTGCCTTTTTCCCAGATTTCCTCGTGGCTGGCCAGCAGGTCTTTGTTGGCATCATCGTTGGCATATTCACCACCGAGTATACGGGCTTTGAACACAATGCCTGTCGAGATGCCGTTTACTTGCTTTGACGGGCCGTCGGGAATCACGTTCTCGGTCACGTAGCGCCATACAGTATAGTCATGCTTGTTGTTGTACTGGTCTTTGACATTGCCTTTGAGCACATCTTCGATAAGATAGACATCCCATTGTGCGGAAGCAGTCATGGTGGCATTATTGAAGCTGCCGTTGTTATCGAAGAACGGGAAGTTGAAGTAAGTCGAGAAATCGGTCGACAGATTGCCTCCATAGAATATGTCGGCATAGGGGCCTACCACATAGTTGCCGGCAGAGTAAATGCCGTCGACTCTTTGCCAGGGTTTCTCGGAGCCGCAGATAGCATAGTTGGCGCCAGTGGCCAAGCCGTCGTCTGACACTCGTGGCAGATAATAGAACGAGTTGCTCATGTTGACGAGCGCCATACGCTGTAGCTGGACGCTCACGAGTGACTCGGATTTTGTTCCGTTTTCTCCATTCTGTTCGACACCTGCATGGCTATGGTAAAGCACATTGTATCTGCGGTCGCCGTTTGCGCTGCCGTCTTTGAAGTCAAAGCGGGCAACTGAACGTTCCACGCGCACCGCACCGCGACTCTCGATCGAATTGTCGGGAAGATTGGGATTGGCGGGTGTGGCGTTGGCGTGTGACAGATGGAAAGGATTTTCAGCCTTGTCGAAGCTCTCCCAGTCAAGCAGACTTGCCGGCAGGGCGCGGGTCGTTACATTCACATTGTTCATCAGGAACGAATTGGCTCCCCAGATTCCGGCATTGATGTTGGCCTGCCCCTGTACACCCTGACGCACCTGACAGGTAGTATTGATCCACTCTGTATCGCCGAAAGTTGTGTGTGCTCCCGAGAATTTATCGATAAGATCCTTGGTCGGGTTACAGAACACAAACACATAGACGATTGGAGACTCGTTGGTGTTGTCAAGCTGGTCATAGAAGAGACTCAGGTTGGTCTTCTGTATGCGTGCCAGAGCCTTGTAGCCTTTGTCGCCTGAGATTGTCATGTCGGTGAGGCGATTGGATCTTACTTCGGCGGCTCCGATGAATCCGTAGTTTTTAGTAGCGTCGCCCGGAGCATATTTTGCAAGGACAATAAGTGCGCTGCTCACACCGTTTTCGGCATCTGAACCTATTTCGGTGCCGTCGCTTGAACCGCCGCCTTCGACAGTTTCGCTGCGTGATGTAAGTTTGCCGTTAGGCATGAGTATGTCGAGAGAGGTGAAATAGCCCTCGCTTTCTGTATTGCCTTCGTTAGGCATATCAGGCTCATTACCCGGCATCTCATCCTGAGAGCAGCCGGCGATTATTGCTGATGCAAAGAATCCATAGAGCAGTGTCCTTAGTTTTTTCATAGATATGTGGTTTACTTTTTCCGTGGTTTTAATGTGAAATGAATGCCGTGCCGGCAATTATCTCTGCATCTTGTCGAGTTGCTCAAGAGCGGCGGGAGCGTCGGCTACTTTCATGCGGGCGGCTGCCTCGAAGTTCTCACGGGCTTTGTCATAGTCGCCTTTGAGAGCCGCAAGGACTCCGGCGGTGTAGATTGCCGTGGGTCCATCGCCGGCTTTTGCGATGTAGCGTTGTGCTACAGCATAGTCTCCACGGCCCATGGCTGCGTTTGCGGCGTTGAGGTTGGCGACTTCGCTTTCAGGATACATGCGCACTGCGGTCTCGAATATCTCGTTGTATATCTCACTTCCCGGTTCTACACTCTTGGCGGCAAGGAAGAATTCCTGAAGCGACAGCTTCTGCGGACGTGTCTTGACCAGTTCAAGTATTTCGTTGACATCACTGAACGAGCGGATGTTGTATTCAATGCGGTAGTCGGAATGGCGCAGTGCAGGATATACTTCAGCCAGCAGGAAAGCATACTGCTGCGGGTATGTCGATTTTATTCTGGCGTCTTTTGCGTCGGGTTCAAGAGATGAGTCTATGATGCCGAGAATGCCCTCGCGGTTGGCTATGTTGCTTTTCTCAACGTAGTTTCGGAGTCCACCCCAGTCTTCCGGGTCAAAATCGGTTTTGATGAAGTCTTTTTCGAAGTGATAGAGTTCCTCCACGTAGGTTTTTAGAGCGGCTGTACGGCCTTTGGCAAGCCGCACGTTGTTGTTCCATGGGCCTTCAGGCGAAGCGTAGCCTTTGATCGACAGTGCGGTGATAGTTATGTCGGGATCCTGATGCACAGAGTCGATAGTGGCACGTATTTTGGCGAGTTCCACGGTGTTGCGTCGGTATTCGGGATAGATCACGGTTTTGTTGACAGGGAAGTCAATGTAGGCCTGTCCGCGGAGCTCTCGTATTTTCCGGGCTTCAGCCTGAGGAGTGATCCAGTTGAATACGGGAATAAATTTCTGTGGAGCCGGCGGCTCGACATTTATGTGTGTTAGCAGTATTTCCTGACGCTCGATCGAGTCGGAGCAGCATCCGCACAACTCAAGGACAAGTTTCAGTTCGGCCCCATGCATCCACGGCTCGTAAGGCACGGTGGTGTTGTAGGTGTAGGAGTGGTCTTTGTAGTTATCGCGCAGAAGCGTGAAGTTTTCCTTGAGGGGAAGGTCGAGACGCTGTGCCTGATAAAAACGGTTGCGTCCGGCAAGCACAACTGTGGGTAACTGCTCCGAGCGGTCTTTGGCAGTTACTTCCGGCTTGATCCATAATTCGCGATTGCTGCCACGGACTACGGAGTCGATGTTGATGTCGGCGCTGACGAAAAGTATGTTTTCCGAGCGTTCTACGGTATATTTCGATGCTGTGGCATTGAGCTGGGTGCGGTTGAATGCTGCCTGAAAGGGAGCTTCATTTGCCGCTGCGGTTGCAGGAAGAGCCGCGGCAAGCGCTATGCAGAGTCTGTATAATATCTTTTTCATCTGTCTGTGAAATCTCTAAAACGTTGGGCGGTATCAGAATACATACACAAGGTTGAGCGCGGCTTTTGTCGGACCCACATAGTTGTGGGCTTTGTCGTTGGCGAGCTTTGTGCCGCAATGGGCACATGGATACACGTCGTAGCGGGTATAAATCCAGCCGAAGCCTACCTCAGCCTCAAAGTTCCAGTGGCGGTTAATGATCCAGGTATATCCGTAGGCTATGCCAAGTCCACCGTACCATCCCTGATAGCGTTTGTCGCGGAGATTACTGAAATCGGTGCCGAGCATTTTGAAGTCAAGATCTATGTTGCCGACGTTGTATTGACCTCCGAGAGCATGAGCGCCCACAAAATGTCCTTGAAACGCCTCACAGAACCAATAGCGGGCTTCTGGCTGGATCATCCAGTGTTTCCACTTGTGGTCGTTGATCGACCATGCGTTCAGGTTACCGGAAAGATCGACACTCCATTTTGGAGCAAATGATCTTTCCAGACCGAGGTTGATCGTTGCCGTAGCATCGTATAGAAGGTTGGTTTTGATGTTCCAGTTCTGAGCCGATGATGTACGTGGCATTGCTAAGAATACAAGCATCACGCACAATAACATGGCCGAACGCAGGAAATTCCGGGTGTTGGTGTTGTAATTCATTATTAGCTGTAAAGTTGACTTGTTCGTTGGTGTTTTTTCGTATGTAAAAAGACAAGTATGCGCAATTGATATTACATCAACTGCTCATAGTGAGATCCTTCCTTGCAAATCTAAATAAATTATCCGGAAGTTAAAGATTGTTTAAGGAGTTTATGTGGGTTAAAAAGTGTTAAATATGGGGGGGGGGTAAATATCTTAAAATCAGCTGATTAAATACTCTTATTTATATCAGCTTGTAACGATCGGAATTTAGATAAACAGGGAATCTACGGCGTAGAGTATTGATCTCGCCGAGTGAGAAAACCGCATAACGGATAATGCTGCCGGATAATTCTGTAACTGGCATTCCAAGCTCGTTGACACCGGTTGTGAGAGTGGGGGAGTAAGAGCCGAAATCATCGTTGCCGGTGCGGTTTACCCCTATGTAGACTGCCTGATTTTCGATAGCCCGTGCCACAAGCAGCGACTTCCATGCATAACCGCGGGAATCGGGCCAGTTTGCCGGCACGATCATCATGTCATAGCGGTTGTCGGTGTTGCGCATCCACACCGGGAAGCGTAGATCGTAGCAAACAGTAATGGCTATTTTCCATCCACGGAAATCACTTACAGGCGGCAATTCATTACCTGCCTCAAAAATGCGTTTTTCTTCGCTCAGGACGAAAAGGTGGTGTTTGTCGTAGTATTCCGTGTCGTTCCCGTCGGGATCGTCGGGATTGATAAAAAAAGCGCGGTTTCGCAGTGTGTTTTTGTCACGGCACATGAAACTTCCGGTCACTGCCATGCCGTAATTGCGGGAAAGCTGTCGCAGAGCGGTCATAGTGGTTCCATTATTGTCTTCGGAAAGACGCAGTGCCTCTTCCCGGTCTTTGATAAAACCGGTGGTAAAGAGTTCGGGAAGGCAAATAATGTCGGTATCCTTGTCAAGATTGCCGGCAAGGTGTTTTACCTGGCTGATATTTCCGGCGGGATCGGCCTGACGAATATCGATGGGCAGCATGGCAATCTTTATCTTTGTCATGACGGTGTGTTTTTTAGTATTAATAGTCAGTCAACGGTGAATTTCTCGGGATGGCGGCCGGTAGCGCCTCTGTAGAATTCTTTTATGCGTGACATGTCGGCTTCAAGGGTAGTGGTGTTGGTTATGACATCGCGTGCCGATGCCGTTTTGGTGCGGAAATCGATTGTTGCAAGTACTATGGGGATTTCGGCTTGTCGCGCTATGTGCCAGAAACCTGTGCGCCACTGACGGGTGAGGCTGCGTGTGCCCTCCGGGGTGATGGCAAGTGTCAGACGTGTAGACCGACGGTATAGATCCACTATCTGTTCGGTAAGGTTGCCGCCTCCTTTGCCGCGCTTCACAGGTATTCCTCCCATTGCCCGTAGCAGAATGCCGAGCGGAAAGAAAAACCACGTCGACTTCATCAGAAAACCTGCACGGCGTCCTACGCTCCAGTAAGCAAGTTTTCCGATGATGAAGTCGAGGTTGGATGTGTGTGGGGCCACACAGATTATGCATTTGGGATAGTCGGGAACGGTAATCTCGACTTTCCACCCAAATAGTCTGAGTAGATTCAATTCTTTTGGGGCATAGAGCTGTTGAGCTCGTGTAGTATTTCAGTTACCTCTTTCTCAAAGTTGTCTTTGAAAGCCTTGTAGGCTTTTCTATAGTAGCTGCGCCGTGCTTTGTTGTACGCGGCCTTGTTGTCGAAATCGCGGGGAGTGCGGTCAAATGAAACCGACAGACGCTCCATTGAGTCGGAAAGCAGAGCGGCCGATTTTACGATTGTCTCGAAAAGACGCTTCTCGTCGCTTCCGGCAATGTATGTGGCTGTGATGGCGCATTCAGTGGCTATGTCACTGCAGATGGCGTGAATGTTCTTTTTCAGACGACGTTTGTTTGCCATGGTTGGGTGTTGTGTTGGGTTATGTAATTTTAGAACGATCTTTTCCTCTCTGCGGTTTAGAAGCCGACAGGTGAAAGATCAGCTCAGATGTTGTTCTCTAAGAAATTTTTTGAGGGCAGAGAGTGTCGGAGGTAATGCCAGATGCCGCACTGCGGCTCCTGAGCGCATACGTTCCATACGCTTGGGGGTTACCACACATGTCTGTGTGCTTTCCTGTACGATGTTGCCGAATTTGGCGGGGTGGACAGATGCGAGCACTACTCCTTTTTCTCCGGGATTTAGCTGCCGTTCCAACGCACATATTGTGGCTGCGGTGTGTGGATCGGTAAGGTAGTTGTAGTCGGCAAGCGATTTTTTCATAGTCGCCACAATCTCGTCATCTCCTATTTCCTCGGCGGCGATGTCCTGCGACATTGCTTCTGAAGAGTTGCCGTATAATGCATGGAGACGTGGCAGATTGCCAGGATAACTCACGTCGAGAGCTCCGGCTATCGACGGTTCGGCATTGCTGTCGCGCTTTTCACCTGTGCGCAGGTAGTGGGAGAAAGAGTGTCCTTTGCTGCATGCCACCACAAACCTTACATTGCCGAGGCCCATGCGTTTCGCAATGACTCCGGCGGTGAGCATGGCGAGGCTTCCGGAAGGAAGGGCAAACACTACAGGATCATCCGGCCTGCATATATCAGTGCGGTGCATCTGTGCCCTGGCATGGAAAAACGGCACTATGAGTGGCAAAAGACGCATAAGATTCAATGTGTTGCCGCATATCAGATTATTGGCTGACGTGAATTCACGGTCTTTTAACAGATCGTAAAGCATACCCATGCATTGGTCAAGAGATCCTTTGACATCTATTGATGTGGCGTTTTCACCGGATAGAGAAAACCCGGTACGTTTGTCACGTCCCGACTCGTCGCGGGGATGGAGAATGTAGACGTGCGTGTCGGGCACGGATTTCATGGCGTCGGCAAGTGCCATGCCGGTATCGCCTGCAGTAGCGGCTATGATGTTGAAACGCTCACCCGGTTTCCGGTTTCCGGTCGCTGATATGAATGAGGCAAGAAACCGCGTGCCCAGATCGCGGACTCCGAGTGTCGGGCCGTGGAAAAGCTCGAGCGACAGGGTGTTGTCTGAAAGCTGTTGGAGCGGTATCTCGAAATCGAGCGCACTCGCTGTGGCCTCTCTGATTACCGAAGGGTCTATATCCTGTCCTATAAAAGCAGTGGTAATGATATATGCACAGTCAGTCAGTGACATACCCTCGAGATTCTTGAACACGGCCGATGGAATCGCCGGTATATGGCGTGGCATGTAGATGCCTCCGTCGGGTGCTACAGGATGGAAGAATATCTCTCGGAAATCTGCTGCGGGTACGTCGGACAATGATGTGCTCACATATTCCATGATTCTGCTCAGATGTATAGGGTGTTTGTCAGCGTATGTTGGCGATACTGATAATGTCGGCAAATACACCGGCGGCGGTCACTTCCGCACCGGCACCATAGCCTTTGATGATTATGGGATGTTTATGATAGCGTGATGTAGTCAGAGAGATCACATTGTTGCTTCCTTCAAGATTATAGAAAGGGTGGTCGGTTGAGACGCTTTCGAGACTCACTGAAGCGCTCTCTGTGTCAAACCGTGCTACAAATCGGAAATGACGATTATCGGCCTGCGCTTCTGACCGACGGTTCTCGAAGTCTTTGTCAAGGGTTTTTACCGCTTTGAAGAAGTCTTCGACAGTACCCTCGAAAAACTGGTCGGGAATGAAAAGGTGTTTTTCGACATCGTCTTGTTCCAGACGGTAACCAGCCTCACGGGCAAGTATTACAAGTTTTCTTACAACATCTTTTCCCGATAGATCTATGCGAGGATCGGGCTCGCTGTAACCTTCACTCATCGCTTTCTCTATAGCGTCGCTCAGTTTTATCTCATCGCTCAGCACATTGAAGATATAGTTTAGTGTGCCTGAGAGAACGGCCTCTATGCGCAGTATCTTGTCTCCTGAATTGATGAGGTTGTTGAGTGTTGATATGATGGGGAGTCCGGCACCTACATTGGTCTCAAAAAGAAATTTCACATCGCGCTGTTTTGCGATTTCTTTCAGGCGGTGATAGTCTTCGTAGTTGTCGGATGCGGCGATTTTATTGGCAGCGACCACATTCACGTTGTGATCGAGTAATGACTGATAAAGTTTGGCTACATCGGCGCTTGCGGTGCAGTCGACAAATACAGGATTGTAAATGTTCATGCCGATTACATGCTCAAGTACTTCTGTCGGTCCGGCAGGAATGCCCTCGTTGCGCAGGTGCGTGCGGTAGGTGGTCAGATCTATCCCTTCACGATCAAAAACCGCATGATGGGAGTTGGCGATTCCGACCACTTTTATCTCCAGCGCTTTTTCTTTGAGCAGGCGCTCCTGCTGGCTGCATATTTGTGATATCAGCCTGTTTCCGACGTTGCCAATTCCTACGATAAACAAATTCAGTTTTTGTGTTTCCGACAGAAAAAACGAATCATGTATAACGTTGAGGGTCTTGCGCAGATTGTTGCTGTCGATAACAAAAGATATGTTGGTTTCAAGACTCCCTTGTGCACATGCTATAAGGTTGATGCCGTTTCGGCCGAGTGTGTTGAACAGCTTTCCTGCGATGCCTGGGTGATGACGCATGTTTTCACCTACAATCGCGACAGTGGCAAGATTTTCCTGTAATCCGATGTCGGAAATTGTGCCTGATTCGAGTTCCGACGCAAATTCATTGCGCAACACTTCGATAGCCCGAGGTGCATCGGAAGAGCGAACCGCAAACGAGGTGTTGTTTTCGCTTGAGGCTTGCGATACCATGAATACACTCACGCCATTTTCGGCGAGTGCGTTGAAAATGCGGGCATTGACACCTACAATGCCTACCATGCCCAGGCCCGAGATCGTGACGAGCGATGTATCGCTGATCGATGATATGCCTTTGATCGGCTTTTCACCTTTATCCTGCGCGGGCTTTTCCGCACAGATCAGAGTGCCGGGAAGATCTGGACGGAATGTATTTTTGATATATATCGGGATGTTGCAGTGAAATACCGGATAAATCGTAGGCGGATAAATTACTTTTGCTCCGAAGTTGCAAAGCTCCATAGCCTCGATGAAGGTAAGCCGGTTTATCACATAAGCTGAGTTGATGACTCTTGGGTCAGCAGTCATGAAGCCGTCAACATCAGTCCATATTTCCAATGCTCTTGCTCCGAGTTCGGCAGCAAGAATGGCAGCAGTGTAATCGCTTCCGCCGCGCCCCAGATTGGTGATGTTACGTGTGGCTGCATCGGTTGATATGAATCCCGGAACGATTGCCACAGCACCGGGAGTGGCCACTATTTCGTCGAGAGCCGCATGGATGAGGGGCGATGAGGCGGCACTGTCAAAGGTGTGCTTGTCCCATTTGGTGTTGGTGCGGATAAAAGAGCGTGCATCGAAGTGTCTGGCACCGTCGATAATGTGTGCTATGATAGCGCTGGATAGGCGTTCGCCATAGCTTACGACAATATCAAGGGTACGCAACGACAGGTCGTGAAGCAGCGACAGGCCTTTGTAGATGTTTGTGAGCTCATCGAGAAGCGGGTTGACAATGCCGAGAAGTCGCTCACGGCGATCTTCAGGTACAAGCCCGTCAATGACTGTATTGTGTCGTTGGAGTATATAGTCGAGCGAATCTAAATAGGCTGGATCTCCGGCTGCTGCCATTCGTGCTGTGGCTATAAGACGGTCGGTTATACCTCCGAGGGCCGACACAACCACAATAAGCGGCTCTTGAGATTCGCTCTCGATTATTTTCTTGACATTGCAGAGACTTTCGACAGTACCGACCGATGTGCCTCCAAACTTCAATACTTTCATTACTTAATTCAACTGTCATTGGCCGAAAACGGGCCTGTACAAAAAAATATGAAAATATTTAACGGAAAGAATCGCTATCGCCGGAGATTTATGGTCTGCCGAAGCATGAAGGATTCCTTACGGTTAAGTATAAACAATATAATCACTAAACGGTTGGCATCAACTTTTAAGAAGAGTGTGCCCCATTCGCTCCTTTTTTGTGTGCATGTAGTCTTTGTTATAGGGATTGGGCGCTATTTCCACAGGCACATTCTCTACAACTTCAAGACCATATCCTTCAAGACCTACCCGTTTTACCGGATTGTTTGTCATAAGGCGCATTTTAGTGATTCCAAGCATCCTGATTATCTGTGCGCCTACACCATAGTCGCGTTCATCGGCACCATGACCGAGATGAAGGTTGGCGTCGACTGTGTCATATCCTTCTTCCTGAAGCTTATAGGCTTTGATTTTGTCCATAAGACCTATTCCACGACCCTCCTGATTGAGATATATGACAGCTCCGCGGCCTTCTTTTTCAATCATTTCAAGGGCTTTGTGCAATTGTTCGCCACAGTCGCAGCGGAGAGAGCCGAATATGTCGCCTGTCGCACAGGACGAGTGTACTCTCAGCAATACCGGATCGGGCGTTGAGACATCGCCTTTGATTATGGCAATATGTTCAAGGCCGTTTGTTTTCTGGCGGAACGGTATAAGACGGAAATGGCCGTAGCATGTTGGCATATCGACTTCCACGCCTTTTTCAACGAGACTGTCGGTTTTGAGACGGTAGGCGATAAGATTGTTGATAGAGATGAGTTTCATGCCCCATTCGTCGGCGCGTCGGCGCAGTTCGGGCAGACGTGCCATTGAGCCGTCATCGCTCATGATTTCAATCAGGGCGGCAGCAGGCTGCAATCCGGCCAGACGCGCAAGGTCGATAGCGGCTTCGGTGTGTCCCGTACGGCGCAGCACACCGTTGTCCTGAGCAAAAAGCGGGTTTATATGACCGGGACGACCGAAGGTTTCGGGCACTGATGCCGGATCGGCAAGAGCATTGATGGTAGCGCATCGGTCATGGATAGACACACCAGTCGTGCATCCTTCGATTTTGTCGACCGTGACTGTGAACGGTGTGCCGAGAATCGAGGTGTTGTCATCGACCTGTGGAGGCAGTTTAAGTTCATTGGCTCTTGATATTGTGATTGGAGCGCATAGAACTCCGCGACCGTTCTTGAGCATGAAGTTTACCTGTTCAGGAGTGATTTTCTCGGCTGCGACAATGAAATCACCCTCGTTTTCGCGGTCTTCGCTGTCGACCACGATCACCATTTTACCTTCTTTGAAATCGGCTATCGCCTCCTCGATCGTATTTAGCTTTATCTCACTCTTTGTTTCCATAGAATGGGGATATATATTGTTTCTTATGAATTATTTTGCTGGCGAAATATGCTGGTCAATTTGTGCGTGGCTTCTTCGGCTGCCAGACGTGATTTTTTGCCAAAGTTGAGTACAAACGGGTATTTGTTTATGTAGTGTATCACCTTGATGTCGCGGGTGTCGGACAGATAGGCGATGATGCGGTTCATTTCAGCTTGGATCGAGTCGATGCCGCCGATACCGGTAATACGCATCCATATGCGTTTGAATATATTGGCATTGTCGAAGTCATGCATTACATCGTTCAATGAGTTGCCGAAATTTTCAAGCATCTGTAACGCTTCGGAAGGCACGACTTCATTCATAGGCATTTCTTTGAGAGAAAGTTCTCTTTTCAGTTTGCCTGATATGCGCCTGAAGAAAATCTTGTAGGCATCGGCGTTGAAGACAGCCGAGTCATTGACTGCCTTGTAGGTGAAGAATACTCCGAGAGGAAGAAGCACGGCAGAACTGAGCCACATGCCTTGCCACACCTCCCACCGGCCGTCACGGGCAAGCTTATATCCGGAATTGTCTATGATGTAGTAGACAATGAAGAGAAGCACCGATATTACCAAAGGTGTGCCGAGACCTCCTTTGCGTATGATGGCGCCAAGCGGTGCGCCGATAAAG
This sequence comes from uncultured Muribaculaceae bacterium, assembly GCA_910578395.1. Classification (GTDB taxonomy): domain Bacteria; phylum Bacteroidota; class Bacteroidia; order Bacteroidales; family Muribaculaceae; genus JAFLTL01. Next base: position 225,027 of record CAJTPZ010000005.1, read on the forward strand.
AAGAAGATGATACACGCAAAGGATAGTGTAAATTTCTTCATCAGCTCAATCTGGTGACGTCTGATGTTTTTACGGTCATCCTCCATTGAGAGTGACTTGAACTCATAGTCCTGATAGTTGCGTTTGGCTTTTGCGAGAGCCTGTTGAAGTATTGTGCTTTGTAATGTCGTTTTTCCGTTGCCGGCGAATACGGAGTCAAGATTTATGTTTCTTGCCGCTTCAGACGGTGCCTGCATGGAGCGTTCTTTTTCTGCTTGGGTCGCTTTTTCCTTGGCTGCACGCGTCACAGGAATGTCTATGTCGAGCCTTGTTGAATTTAGGATCATGTCGGCATAGCTGTTGCCTATGCTGTCTACGCGGTGATTGATCGAGTCGATGGAGTGCCTTAATCTGTTCATGTCCTTGCCTACAAACTGGTTGCGCATTCCAGACTCATCCATGCGGTTGAAATTGGCATCAAAAGGCACCATTATCTCTTTGGTGTCAAATGTCTCTCGCCGATATGGCACACTTGCCTTGCTCGCTCCTCCATTGGATTCGCGAAGGTTCTCGAATTGCTCTCCGTTCCATAGGCGCAAAAACAGATGGGTCTTGTCTTCCGACATGCTCATGCGACCGGAGTCAGCTAGAATGATGCGTGCGTTTTCAAAGCCTTTCGACACATCGTAGATCATCATTGAGTATAGCGCTCCGGTCTCCCTGTTTTTCTTTTCAACATATAGATTATATCCTGAAATCTGGTCGAAGAAAGCGCCTTCGGGAATTTCTATCTCCGGAGATGTGTGGCGTATTGAATATAGCAATGTCCACATTTTTGTCTGAGCTATCGGCAGCACATTGTTCTGAAAAAAGAAAGCGGCTATCGCAACAATAACCATAGTGATTATGAGCGGTTTCATAGTGCGCAACAGTGATATGCCGCTTGCTTTCATTGCCGTAAGCTCAAAATGTTCGCCAAGGTTTCCGAATGTCATCAATGAGGCCAGCAGTGTGGCAAGCGGCAGAGCCATTGGCACAAATGTGAGCGCTGCATAGAAAAACAGCTCGCCCAATACAGCTACAGTCAGACCCTTTCCCACCATTTCGTCGATATAGCGCCATAAAAATTGCATCAGCACTATAAACAGACAGATGAGAAATGTCATAAGGAACAGCGGCAGAAATGTCTGCAGCATGAATGTGTATAGGCGTTTTATTCTAAACATCACTGCAAAGATAGTGAATTAATCGGTTTAGAAGGCGTTTTCGTCACGTCCCGACAGGATGTTGTAGAAAGTGCGTGCAATGATTTTTAAATCAAGTATAAAAGACCAGTGGTCCATATACCATACGTCGTGTTCTACACGCCGTTTTATCTTGGGAAAATCCTCGGCGTTACCACGGAGCCCGTTTACCTGTGCCCAGCCGGTGATACCTGGTTTGATCATGTGTCGTATCATGTAGTCGGAAAGAATAGATGAATAGCGGTCATTCATGCTACACATGTGTGGTCGGGGACCGACAACCGACATGTCTCCTGTAAGAGTATTCCAGAACTGGGGTAATTCATCAAGGCTTAGCCGCCGTAAAATATGCCCAAAGCGAGTCACACGGGGGTCGTTGCGGGTGGCACATACTGTATCGCATTCGTCATTTATACGCATACTTCTGAATTTTAGACAATAAAATTCATTGCCATGATATCCGGCACGCTTTTGTCGGAAAAGGACCGGTCCTTTTGACGATAATTTGACTCCGATAGCTATAGGTATAAAAACCGGTATGGCAAGAGTAATGAGTACGGTTGCGGAAAATACGATATCAAACAGTCGCTTCAGTACACGGTTGGCGATCCGGTCAAGTGGATTTCGGTGTAATGATAAAACGGGTATACCGCTCCCGATAGTAAATATATGGAAATTCCTGGTGACCCAATGGCCAAGAGGGGGTACAAAGTAAAATCGGGCCATGTGCCGCTGGGAGGCCCTTGTCACCAATGCGATATTGTCAGGTGTATCGTCGGGATGGGTATAATAAATTTCGTCAATCTTATGTCTGGACAAGTATGGCTCTATGTCGCTGAGGTCGCCGAGGTGTTTAAGATTATCACTTATATCATTATCGTCGGTTGACGAGAAAAAGCCGTGTATATTGTAGCCGAAGCCATTATTGTTGGTCATTTCTGTAGCCAGCCTCCGTGTTGTTTCTCCGTTGCCTACTATCACAACCTGCATGGTATTGCCGCCATTGCGTCGATAGATTTTAAGAGCTGAACGGCATATTATGTTGGCTGTTGATACGATTAAAATTGCTGATGCATAGAAATATATCCAAAACCATGGAGATATGAAATTGCATTGGATTACGCTGAGCAATGCGAAAAGAAACAGAAGATGAATACTGATGCCTTTAAGTGTCGCCATTACTGCACGGTCCATTGTCACCGCATGGTTGGCGTGGGTGGAAAATGTAAAAATAAGTGACGGTACAAGAGCCAGATTAAATGCCAGTAAAGTCAGCCATGACTCATGTTTGTCAAGAATGGGATTATAGATCCATAGCATTATAACAAACATAGAATTATAGGTGATTATATCGACAAGCGCGAACATATATTTTATAGCGCTTCCATGGTGGTGATAAAAAGACATTGTAGGATGAATAAATATGTACAGGGACGCGTTGCCGTAAGGCTTGCGCGTCCCTGATTCTAAAAGATGTGGAAAGACTGTTTATTTATCGTTCGTGTTGTTTATCGTATCGTTGACGAGTGATATGCGTTGCATGATTTCGTCAATATCTCCTTTTATCAGTTCGATTTTGTGGTAAACGTCGCGAAGCAACCCGTCGGCAGCTTTTGTTTTTGCAGAGAAGAACCCGAGGTTATTTTCATAAGTAGTGAGTTCCTGACGCTTTGCATCAAGATTGCGGTATAGTCTATCGCGCTCTTTGAGTAGTTTTGAAATGTCGGCCTGAGCCAACTCGTTTACGTTGAGTTCGAATTTTTCTCTTGCGGCACGCTGTCCGTTCAGGTCAAATCGGCGACGAAGTTCACTGATTGTGTTGCGGTACTGTTCGTTGAGCTTGTCCTTTTCACGGAACGGTACATGGCCTGTAGCTTTCCATCGGGACTGAAGCGAATTGATCGCAGTGTTTGCTTCTTCGCGAGTCAGCGAAGGGTCGAGTGCATTCATTTCGGCGAGTATTGCCTTTTTTGTCTCAAGGTTGGCATGCTCTTCACTGCGGGAGTTGGAGTAGTTTTTCTTTTTCTGGTCAAAGAAGTAGTCACATGCTCCAAGAAAATTTTTCCAAAGTTGGTCGCTGTAGCGGCGGGGAACTGGACCTATTTCTTTCCATTGTTTCTGAAGAGCGACAAGTTCCTCAGAAGTGCGTCGCCAGTCGGTGCTGTCTTTTAGCTGTTCGGCCCGTTCGCACAAGGCTGTCTTTTTAGCAAGATTATCGGCCTGTGTGTCTTTAAGTATTTGGAAAAATTCGGCTTTAGAGCGGAAAAAATTATCACAGATGCCACGGAATTTAGCAAATATTGCATTGGAGCGCCGTGGGCTATAGCCTAATTGTTTCCACTCGGCTTGTGCTGCGATAATCTCTTTGGTAGCTGTTTCCCATTCGGCTGTGGAGGTCAGTTTGGACGTGTCGACTGCTTCGACGCGTTCGCACAATGCGGTTTTGGCTGCATCTATGGCCTGCTCGCGTGCCTTTCGCTCCTCAAAAAAAGTCTGATAGCATTTGTTTATGGCAGTAGAGGCTTCTTTGAATCTGAGCCATAAGGGTTCACGCAATTCTTTTGCTACCGGACCGGTGAGTTTCCATCTTTCATGGAGATCTTGCAACCGGCGGAAAGCTTCTACTACGTCAAGGTTGTCATTGTTTTCAGAGCCGGAGTCTTTATCCTCAGAAGTCTCTTCTGACTCTGCGGTTTCTGGTTCTGTTTGATTTTCTGTGTCGTTTTGTGGCTGCTCAAGGCGTGCTGCGATTAATTCGGCGATCTCGCAGATGTTGATTTTTATCTCGAGGTTTTTCCGGAAATCATAGTCTCGCAGCTCTTGATTGATTTTGAGTTGATCATAGAAATGTTCTACGTTTTCCTGAAAACGTCTCCAAAGATCGGTGGCCGCCTCCTGTGGCACTTCGCCGATCGCTTTAAATTCCTGTTGAAGATCTTTGAATTGCTGGAACGAACGATTTACATTGTCAGTGTCGTTAGCCATTTCCTTCAACTGGGCAATTATAGCCTCTTTTTGCTCCTGATTCTTACGAAGTGTATGCTCACGCTCTATGATCCATGCGTTTTTTTTCTCCTTTACCGCCGATAAAGCTGCATGCAGCTGCTCTTCCATCGGATCAATCGACGGCAAGAAATCATCGGGGTGGTTGCCAGCTTCAATAAACGAGGCCTTTTCGGTTTCAAGTTCGGCTTTTCGCAGATTGAAAAATATCTGCTTCAGACGTCCGATCTCATCGCGCGAAATGTTTGACCCGTCACCTTGCGCGAGTTCGTTGAGTGATAAAATCACACTCTCTTTGGAATGTGCAGAGTGATGTGTCTGGGCATTGGTCTGTTCTGATACAGATTGAGCTGTTTCAGAGATGTCGGCATTTGCTTCGGCCTGAATTTCTGTCAAAGCCTGGTGCATGTCATGGTCGAACTGGTCCATAATGGATTACGCAATAAATGGGGAACGTGGTCAGTAGCTATGGTCGTGAATTGTTGTGACAGATATCACCGCATTACAAGCCATTGCAAGAATGTAATTTCCCCAAAAATAGATATTATCTGATATTATTCCAAAAAATATTTCATCATGGTGAGCAATTATCGTTTTTCTGTTGTTATATACCCGAACCTATTTGGTAATGGCAGCGTGATCCTCAGATAGTCTGAAAATTATTATAATTAATCGGAATTTTTCCAAACTTTTCAAAGGATGCTGTTGTTTAGATAATACAAATTAACAAAACGGGCACAAGCCCATGCGACTATTTATTTTAACTACTATGAAAAAAAGTATTTTTATGATGGCTCTCGTTCTCGGATGTACGAGTGCTTTCGCCCAGAACATCGCTAAGAATGAGCTGAAGCAGCTCCAGTCGTTCCTGGCACAGCCTGCCCAGAAGGAGGCAACAAATGCAAAAGCCCTTAAGATTTCCAACATTAATTCTCCTGCTACATGGGAAGGAGTGACAGTGGCAAATGGCCATGTGACCGCTATTGACTGGAAAGACAAAGGTCTGGCCGGTACTCTCGATCTCTCGGGATTTTCGGCTCTTACCAAAGCGGATATCTCGCGTAACGCAATTGAAAATGTATCCTTTAAGGGAGACGCGGCTCTAGGAGATGTAGCTGCTTACCGCAATAAGATCAAGGAAGTCAATTTTGAAGGCTGTACATCGCTCACCAAGGTGGCTCTTTACAAGAACCGTATAAGTGATATTGATCTTGCAGGTGCAGCATCAATACAGAACCTTAACTTGTCGAACAACTACCTCGTAGCGCTTGATGTAACTAACATCGCGGCTCTGAAGACCTTGAACGTGCAGGGTAACCATCTTGAGTCTCTGACGGTTTCGGGATGCGCCAATCTCAAGAACCTCTATTGCGGCTATAACAAACTGACTTCTCTCAATCTCTTTGGTACTACAGGTCTATCCAACCTTAATATCGATGATAATGAGATCAAGACCATGATTCTTTCAGGTCTTCCTGCTCTGAGCACATTTATCTGCTCTGACAACAATATGGAAGTTCTCTCGCTGCGCGACTGCAACGCCCTGATAGATGTTGTCTGCTCATACAACAATCTTACGTCTTTCTCACTTGAGAATTGTCCGAATCTGCAGTTTGTCGACTGTTCCTACAATGATCTGACTACTCTTAATCTCAGCAATCAGACATTCCTGCAGCGCGTACTTTGCAACAATAACCAGCTTACAACACTCGATCTTTCTTTCTGTCAGGCTCTTACCTATGTGAACTGCCGCTACAACACAATTACCGATATCCGTACTATCGGTGATAACAATCTCCAGCAGCTTGCCTGTCAGTGGAATCCTTGATCAGACGGTGTGCAAAAACCGTAAATTTAAAATCCTAAAACGAATAAGTTTTGAAATGTTAGTATATAGTTAACCCGCATGGGCGTTGGGGCCGGCTCTTTGGCGAGTCGGCCTCAACTTTTTTTATGTCGCAGTTTGTGTAACAGATAAAGTCGGCGTGGAAGAGCTGCAATAAAAACTATTCCCAATGCTCCGATATATAGTACTGTCAGCCACCATAGCAACCTTTTGCCATTGAAAGAAAGGACTTGCTCAATGTCCTTATCTCCTGATTCTGCTTTTGCGAGATCTTCGGTTGATAACGCTGCAATGGAAATTTTGGCGCTTATGGTGTCGTTGTGCAGATACACGGCGGAGATAAGGCCTCTGGCCAATTCTTTAAGTGTAGTGGCTTCAGTGGAATATATGGGATATTCAGCCATGGATAAATCCTGCCATCGTGATATATCCTCATTACCGGCGTCTCCTAAAAGGGCTATCATTGAAACTGAATCGGTTTTGGCGGTCATTCTCCACAATTGGTTTATCTGCATGGTGGAAGCTAGATCGGCACGTTGTGGTTCGGGTATTATCAGTAGTAGCCTGTCAGAACCTGAATCTCCAAGGAGATTTTCAGTTATGTCATCTCCCTCGTTGTTTTCTATTATAAATGGTGATCGTCCGGATTTTATTTCCTTTCGGTCGACAAATACCCAGCCGCTGTCTTCTGAAGGTAGGTTTGCTGTGTCAAATTCTTTTCTCTGACCATCTTTTTCATAGATGAAAGTTATGGACATATTGTCGGCTTCATTGTCCTCTGTAAGAGTCGAACCTATCGGGAATGACCGAAAATCTATGAGTGGCTGGATATGAAAGCCAAACATGGCTATAATAAAGATGTAGGCAATGGAGATTGTGGAGATAATCCATTGCAGTCCGGGTGTGAATATGGAAGGCACACTTTTGTTCCACCATAACAGCGGAATTGTAAGTAATGTCAGCAGGATATTCTTTATAAAGGTCATTGTGTTGGAAATGACCCAGGCATCGCCAAAACAACCGCAATCGTCAACAGGAGATGTGACCGCTATATATCCCGTCAGAGGCAGGAATATCAGCATCATAAGGGCAATGCCTTTTGGCGCATTGCGACGATATATGCCGAGCAATACCGCTATTCCAAGCATAAACTCTGCTATTGCAAGTGAAAATGCGGCTGCAATAATGAGAGACCGTGGCTGTGGCATTTCCCAGACCGACAGATATTGTTCGATTTTGAATATCGTGCCCCATGGATCGTCGGCTTTGGCAAATCCTGAAAAAATAAAACAGATGCCTATAACAATACGTGAAAGCCATATGGAGCCTGAGATGAAAAGCCGGTTGGAAAGAATATCCTTGGGTTTCATTATTCTGTGAGTTTTATGATGCCGAAGATCGAGTAATTGACCATATCCATATAGTTGGCATCAATGCCTTCAGACACAGTGGTTGTTCCGAAATTGTCTTCGATTTCTTTGGTGCGCATCACTTTCATTAGAATCAGGTCGGTGTAGCTTGACACACGCATGTCACGCCATGCTTCATCATAGTCATGATTTTTTTTGATCATCAGGCTGCGTGTTGCATTCATATAACTGTCGTACAGACTCAATGCTTCGTCGGGAGTGATGTCTTTGTAGTCTGAGACTCCGAGTTTAAGCTGTATCTGAGCAATGATGCCGTAGTTGACTATGCCAATGAATTCAGGTAAGATGCCTTCGTCGACCATTGCGTTTCCTTTAGTCTCGAGTGTCCGGATGCGTTTTGCCTTTATAAGTATCTGGTCGGTGAGAGATGTGGGACGCATTAGCCTCCATGCAGCCCCGTAATCTTGGAGTTTCATTACAAACAGAGACCGGCAGCATTGTATGGCGTGGTCAAATTGATCGATTGTAGGTTGATTCTGGGACATGATGTAATGATATTAGCGATCTTTAGTTGGGATGTTAAGACCTTTTGCGTTTGACTATGATTGAAATTGAGGTTGTGATCAGTAAAAGCCACGGATAGTAAAGGTAGGGCCATGGTGAACTTGGAGGAATCCCGGCAAGTGCAGTCGCAAGCAAGGTCTGTGCTCCATAGGGAATCAGACATTGTACTATACAAGAAGCGGTGTCAAGCAGACTTGCGCTTTTGCGTGGCGATATATCATATTTTTTTGAGATTTCTCTGGACAGAGAGCCCACAGTGAGTATGGCAAGAGTGTTGTTGGCGGTACATAGGTTTACTGTGCCTACCAACATTGCAATTGCCGCCTGTCCTCCGCGCGGACCTTTCACAAAACCACTTATGGTCTGCAACAGGAATGTTATGCCTCCGGTCGCTTTAATTATTCCAAGCATTCCTCCGGTAAGAAGAGTTATGATTATAAGGTTGCCCATTGAGTCAATGCCTTCGCCCATAAAACCGAGCAGAGGAATTATATCGGATGCTCCGGATGAAACAGCTATTAGAATTGCCGAAAATATGCCGCACAAGAGTGTGACTGTCACGTTGACTCCTGCGATAGCAAGGATAATTATAATAAGATACGGCAGTATCAGCCATGCGTTGACCTCCTGAACGGGCATATTTGATATGGCGATAAAATCTCCAAACATATATATCGCGAGAGTGATGAAGGCTGCCGGCAATACAATCACAAAATTAGCTTTGAATTTTTCGTTCATTTTGCATTTCTGTGTGCGTGTCGCGGCAATAGTTGTATCGGAAATGAAAGAAAGGTTATCACCGAAAAAAGCGCCTCCAAGCACGACTGCCACAAAAAAAGGCACATACCCCCCGACACTATTTGCAAAATCTACAGCAAGAGGAGTCAGGGCTACTACTGTACCTACCGATGTGCCTATTGATGTGGAGATAAAGCATGCTGCAACAAAAATACCCGGTATTATCAGTTCAGGCGGCAGCCAGTTCATGGTGATGGCCACAGTCGCTTCTATAGCGCCGATTTTGTCGGCAAGGTTGGCAAAAGCTCCTGCCAAGACAAATATCCATATCATATACAGGATATTGCCTGTTCCGGCTTCGCGTGAAAATGTTTCGATACGTTCATGCAGTGACCGGTGACGGTATGTGAATATCGACCATACCGATGATGCCAGAAGCGCTACAGTGATAGGCATCTTGTAGAAATCGTCGAGTATGATGGAAACTGCAAGATACAGCACCAGAAATACTATGACCGGTGACAGGGCGAATAATCCCTGGTATATTCTGATATGAGTTGATTCCATTTATTCAGCCGGGGTCATGCGGCGGGCAGGTGTGCTGTCTATTTTCTTGCAGTGATATTCTTTTGCGAGGTATTTCAGCAATTCGTCATAGAGAATGTCATTGCTTTTCGCGACGACTTTTGCATGTGTCAGAGCTTCCATATAATCTCCGCCGTTTGCAAGATAATCGATGGTGGCAAGGCGATAGTTCCGGTAAGGATCTATTGGTTCTCCGTTGACAGTAATTGAAACCGGACGTAGTGTGTCGGGATCATATAACATTCTTGTCGAGGCGTTGATTCCGTCAGATCCTTTGCGTAAGGCGAGCACTTCGAACGCTGAGATTAGGTCTTTGCCTGAAATATCAAGTACGACAATTTTATTGTCAAAAGGTAGCATGTCGATGACCATGCCCTGGGTTATATCGCCGGCCGGGAGTGAGCGTCGGATACCTCCTGAATTGATCAGGCTTATGTCAACCGGTTCACCTGAGATCTGAAAGCCTGTAGTAGCAACAAAATCTGCAAGAAAATTGCTTATGCCTCCATCGATATCCTTATCGAGCCGACGCGCGGCGACTGCTATTTTGCGGTTCATGACAGAATCTACAGCCTGACGGTAAGGTTTTAGTTTTTCACTGATGCTTTCATCAATGCGGTCATCCAGTCTGCTGTCGATTTTGATCAGGGAGTAATCTATTTTTCCATTGTCAAGATCAAGTTCGGTTTTGCCTATATAAGATCCTTTTGATCCGGCCTGAACGACTGCTATCGTGTCGCCTTCGGCATTGACATGTTTCCAATGATAGCGGTCATTTGTGCGGTCCGGATCAATCAGAGTGTGGCTATGCCCTCCGATTATTATGTCGATATCCGATGATCCGGCAGCGATGTCGGCATCGTTTGGTTTCATGTTGCCATCATATCCGATATGTGTAACTGCTATCACATAGTCAGCGCCATTTTTTTTGAGATCTTTGGCAATCGAATCGGCGATGATTTTTCCGTCAAGATATTTCACACCGTCGTAGTGTCCTTCGGCAATCATTCCTTTGGGATTGAGGTTGATTCCAAATATGCCGATTTTCTTTTCTCCAAAAGTTTTTATTACATAAGGAGTGAAAATTGAGTCAAGCCCCTGCGTGCAGGAAAAATCGTAGTTGGCCGACAGCCATGTGACTTTGGAGTCACTGAGGTTTTTTGCCAATTGGTTCACTTTGTTGTCAAAGTCGTGATTGCCGATTACTGCTATATCATAACCGAGCATGTCGAGAGTGGAGTATTCTACTTCTCCTTTATAGAGGGTAAAGTACATTGTGCCCTGCACTACATCTCCTGCATCGATCAGTAGCACATTTGGTTCGGTTTGTCGGATACTGTCGATTACAACTTTTCGACGCAACAGACCACCATTTCCGTTTTCAAGCGGATCTATCTGGGAGTGGGTGTCGTTGGTGTGCAGGATTATTAATTTTTCCGGATCTTTGGCTGAGCACTGTAATGCTGCAAAAACCAAGATGATATAGAATGATATAGTCTTCATAGATTTTGGAAGCCGGCTGTATAATGACAAAGATGTCATGACGTGAGCCGGCATTTAAGGTGCAAATATACACAGAATATTCGATGAGATGAATAGGGGAGTAAGGTCTGGTTTGCTGTGTAGTCATGTAAATATGGAAAACGATTCGTTGATTTTGCATTTTTAGAATCATAAGACAGAGTATGGCTGTTGCTCAAGTGTAAATTTGATGCGTGTGGTTTAAGAGGTTGTCTAAATTTTATTGATTAGGATTTTTATGGCGGCAAAATCAATCATT
>CAJTPZ010000006.1 GCA_910578395.1 uncultured Muribaculaceae bacterium
TTTCTCTTTCAACACCTTGATTGAGGGTTTGTTATGACCTATAACATTATTTTGCTCAAATTTTTAGACAATCTCTAAGAGACGGGGCGTGATTAAAAGGGAATCCGGAACAGACCCGCTACTGTAGGTCCTAAATCAAACGGACGGCGCAACAAGAAGTCACTGGAGATATTCCGGGAAGGCAGCGTCGGCCGGGGATGAGTCAGGAAACCTGCCTTGCAGATACCAGCATTCAATAATCTCGTGGATTGGATTTTGAAGTGTGTTAGGAAATAATACCAGGCAACGGCATCGTCATCAGGATGATGCTCTCTTTCTTTATGCCATGTTGCCGAGGTAATGTGTATTTGTAACATAACGGTGGATGCTTTGTTCCGGGCTTTCATTTGCCGATAGGGATGTTTCGGTTCCGTCTGCCAAGAATTGTGATAGAAAACCAATAATAGATACAATAACTGAAATTTTCTGGAAACATGTTTAAAATTTTTACCGGGTATCATCTGGTCGACAGTTATCATGAGTGGAAAAGGGAACATCGAAAATCAAAGAATCCCTTACCTCTTAAGGCTGTCAAGATAGGTGTTGCAATCGCAGTGACTTTGTTGCTATGGTTTTTACCGGCAAGTGCCTATGGTCTGGATGGATTGAATGAGATCGAACAGCGTGTGATCGCTATTTTTGCGTTTGCCGCTCTTATGTGGCTATTTGATGCCGTTCAGGCGTGGACAACATCTCTCATGGTAGTAGTCCTTCTGCTTTTCACGGTGTCAGACAGCTCATTGTGGTTTATGCGCGAGGGCGTTGAAAAATCATCTCTTGTAAGTTACAAGTCGATACTTCATTGTTTTGCCGACCCGATTATCATGTTGTTTATAGGAGGTTTCATACTTGCTATTGCGGCAACAAAAAGCGGTCTGGATGTCAAACTTGCCAAGGTTATGCTCAAGCCTTTTGGCACAAAGAGCGAGACAGTGCTACTCGGTTTCATTCTTGTCACAGCAGTTTTTTCGATGTTTATATCGAACACAGCTACCGCCGCCATGATGCTTACTTTTCTGACTCCGGTGCTGAAGGCTCTTCCTGCTGACGGCAAAGGTAAGATCGGTCTTGCGCTCGCCATACCTATCGGAGCGAATATCGGAGGTATCGGCACTCCTATCGGTACACCTCCAAACGCTATAGCACTGAAGTATCTTAATAATCCTGACGGTATGAATCTTGGTATAGGTTTCGGCCAATGGATGATGGTGATGGTGCCTCTAACTCTGGTACTTCTTTTCATATCATGGTGGGTTCTCAAAACATTATTTCCGTTCAAACAAAAAACTATCCATCTTGAAATACAGGACAATCATGTTAGTGACTGGCGATCAAAGGCAGTCTATATCACTTTTGGCGTAACAATCCTGCTTTGGCTTACAGATAAATTTACCGGTGTAAACGCCAATGTGGTGGCAATGCTTCCTGTAGGTGTGCTGTCGATACTTGGCGTAATCAAGAAACGGGATCTCGAAGAGTTGTCGTGGAGTGTGCTATGGATGGTTGCCGGTGGATTTGCTCTCGGTGTCGCACTACAGGAGTCTGGCCTGGCTTCGAGGCTGATTTCTTCGATTCCTTTCGGTTCGTGGTCACCGATGCTTGTGATAGTCGGTTCCGGTCTTCTCTGCTGGCTAATGGCCAACTTTATAAGCCATACAGCAACAGCTGCATTGTTTGTTCCGATTCTGGCAATCGTCGGTCAGAGTATAGCGCCTCAACTTGCAGATATGGGTGGCGTATCGACGCTTCTTATCGGTGTTGCGGTCGGATCTTCTCTTGCCATGCTGCTTCCGATTTCCACACCACCGAATGCTCTTGCCGATGCTACCGGAATGATCAAACAGAAAGATATGGTGATTACCGGCCTTATAATGGGCATAGTAGGCCTTATACTTGGCTATTCGTTACTTATACTTTGCGGCAGCAAAGGTCTTATATAAGACTGACTTGATAGATATAAAAAAGGACGCTGGAAAGCGTCCTTTTTTATATACGTTTAAATGTCTGTTCCAATTATTTTTTGGTGGATGATCCCGAGGTTTTATATAAAGAATAATACTGATCGAGGATGCTCCGGATCGCTTTCCCGATTTTAAGATATGATGCGGTATCAAGATTAGCCAGCGAGGCTCTCACGCTCCAAAGCGGACCATCGAACCCGTCGCCGTTTAGGAGTACTACGGCAGTCTCTTTGGCCAGACGTATCACGAAGTCAAGCGGCTCATAGGACTTAGATAGCCATTTGGCAAATTCATCGCCGTAGATCTTTTTTGCCCATACCATAATATCGATCTGCGAGTAATAGCCGGCACGTAGAGGATCAGGCGAAAGAGTGAAGCCTGTGGTCTCCCAAAGAGCATTCAGTCGCTGATGTATGAGCTGTATCATGCGTTTTTTGTAGGCTTTCTCTTTGTCGAGAATCGATGCAAGAGCAAAAAGTTCCATCTGTATCTGTTGCGGAGTCGACAGCCCGGCCGTGTGATTCAATGCTACCATACGGCTGTCGGCTACCATGCGGTCGATAAATTTCATCTTCGCGGGGTCGGTTGTGAGACTCTCATATCGGCGGTTGAGTGATACTTTGTCCTGTTCGGGCAACCGAGCAATCAATTTATCGAATATATTGTCGTCGTGCCGCATGGCAATAACAGCCAGTCTCCATCCGGTCGCACCGAAGTATTTTGAAAATGAATATACGCACATTGTGTTATGTGGCAGTTCATACATTAGAGAACGGAACCCGTCGACAAACGTGCCATATACATCGTCGGTTATGATCATCAGATCGGGATTGTCGTTTTTGACAACATCGACAATCTGGGCTACAGTTTCGGGTGACATCTCGTAGCTTGGCGGATTGCTCGGATTGACGAGGCAGACGAGCTTTATGCTTTTGTCACGTAGCTTGTCGATTTCTTCCTTAGGGTACTGCCAATGGTGAAATCCCGCGTCATCGACGCTGTTGGCTGATATGGTGACCACATCGAAAGAGAATCGATCAAGTTCGGGAATTTCTATATAAGGGGTGAATATGGGAGACATCAACGCAATTCTGTCGCCTTTGTTCACAAGCTTGTTGCGTGCAAGCGAGTCAAAGGCATAGCACATGCCGGCTGTGCCGCCTTCGGTTGCAAAAAGGTCGTAGACGGTTTCCATGTCTTTTCCGTCACCCATTTCCAAGGCAAGGTATTCGCGCAGGACCAATTGCGTATATTTCAGTATGCGGTCTGGAGTGGGGTACTGGTCACCGAGTATTCCTTCCACCCATTCGTGGACTATATCATCGGGTTGTGCGTCGGGTAATTTCTGCTCGTAGACATAAGCATCACTAAGGAATTTTGCTCCAGGAGTGGATATGTTTTCTTTAATGAATGTCTCGAAACGATCCGCTATGCTTTCGGATGCCGGTATTCCTGCCAGACCTACGCTGGTGTCTTCGTATATTCTTCGTGCTTCGGTCATGGCAAACTGTCCGAGGAGGAAGAAGGCGTCACGCGGTGTTGTAGCTACCCAGTTGGGGTTTCCTCGCCCGGCGTTGAGAAACTGACGAGTGGACTTCTTTGCGTCGGTGTTTGCAAGTTCTATCAGTGTTCCCTTGATTTCAAACGGGCTGAGTTCAGACAGAGATTTCTCAAACTTGTGGCTTGCGACAGTTTTTTTAATTTCCATAGTGTTATATCGTGTTTTTCGTATTTATGATTTTTATGCCATGAGCAGCACGATCACAACTCCCCAAAGAATAAGAAGTGTATTGCCTATTGCATAGGTGACTGTATAGCCCATTGCCGGAATTGTGGATCCAAGAGAGTCCTGTATTGCGCCGAGCGCAGCAGTGGTTGTGCGGCTTCCAGCACAGCACCCCAGATTTATAGCCGGGTGAAATTTAAATATTTTGGCTCCCATCCATATACCAATGATCAGTGGAAGTGATGTAGCTATAATTCCGGCGACGAATAACATCCATCCGACCTGCTGGATCCCGGATACAAATGTAGGACCGGCCGTGATGCCTATTACGGCAATAAACATGTTTAGACCGAGGTTATTGAGTATCCACAATGACTGCTGTGGAATGTTTCCGACACGTGGATACCGCGATCGTAGCCATCCACATATAAGGCCTGCGATGAGAGCGCCACCAGATGTGGAAAGGCTCAGAGGCACATTTTTGACTGTAAGAGTAATCGCTCCAATGAGTGCACCGAAAAATATGCCTAATCCAAGCAGAATGAGTGATGTCGATGTTGTAGGCCGGTCGACGTAGCCCATGCGTGGACCTGCAATTTTTACTTCGGCAGACAGGCCGGAAATTGACATAATGTCTCCGGGACGAAGCTGCATTTTTGCAAGTACAGGAATCTCGGTGCCGGAGCGCATGATTTTGGCGATTACGATACCGCACATCCAGGGTTGCGAGCGCAGCTGGTCGACAGTCATGCATCCGGCTCCCTTGCGGGTGAGAATGACATCGATGTTCTCTACGGAAAATGACAGCAGCTGCGGGTCGTTGACCTCTTCGCCTATCCAGCTTTCATCCATTATCACAAAGGCGCGCCGTCCGCTCATTACTATTTCATCGCCTTTGTTTATAATCTCATTGCCTTTCGGATTATCGATTATGACACCATTCTGTCGTATGCGTTCGATAAATATCCGGCGTTTGAGTTTGTTGATGATGTAATACTGAATTTCGTCGACTGTCTTGCCGCCATTGTCAAAGAATTCTCCGTCGACGCGATATGCACGGAATACGACCGGACGGTTCGCGTTTATATATGCCGGATCCTGACTTAGCTCGCTACGGTTCATCTGCGCGGCAAGCTGTGCGGTCTGTTCTTTTACTTTTTTCAGTCCGCCGAGAAGTGCCGGTCCAAGGTTTCCGAGGATATATGCAGATCCGATCGTTCCGAAGATGTAAGTCACCGCATAACAAACGGGAATGATGCCTATCCAGGCTTTTGTTTCAGCCGGCGACGCACCAATGGACGGAATCATGTCGCCCGCCACTCCGATGACTGCGGAGATGGTTTGTGCGCCAGCAAACAGTCCGGCAGTCTCTCCAACGTTGTATCCCATTATTTTAGCTGTGACGACTGTTACCAACAGTGTTATAACACACAATACGACCGCAAATATAACCTGTTTTATTCCGCTTCCTCTGAGAGCCTGGAAAAACTGTGGTCCTACGCTGAATCCTATGGAGAACAGGAAAAGCAGGAAGAATACTGTTTTTAGTGGGCCGGGTATTGATATGTCCATCTGTCCGACCAGCACTCCGACAAGTAGCACTGACGTGACGGTGCCGAGTGAAAAAGTCTTGTACTTAAGTTGCCCGATCCAGAATCCGACTCCGATGGTCAGAAATATTGCGATCGAGGGATATTCTCTGAACGTGTGCAGTAGCCACTCTCCCATAGTTGATTAATAAGAATATATTATGTGTTTATTTAATGGTTATCAGTAAGGAGCTAAAGGAACTCCTTTATGGAAATAAAAACGCAAATAGCAGGGAATAGTTTTGGCAGCTGATTTTTTTACTCTGTGCTGAACAGAGATGTTGGCCGGTATGTTGAATTATATATTACCCGGAGGGACAAAAAATCATACGTGTCACCGGATATCGTGATGAATGCAGTCATGAGGCTGTTTATCTTGAACTATTTATTTCCTATTTCGGTTTCATCGATATGAAAAACAACATCAGTATCCGGTCTATCGCTTTTGCGGTGTCAGTGTCAGGCTGTCTCTGCGGAGCTTTTGCCCAGACAGAGAAGGCCAATCCTACATTGCATCCTTTTCACGTGCCTGAACGTGCTATAATCCTGTCAGGAGACACAGCCCGGCTTAGCGATGCGGTGTATGCCGTATTCTATAATACAGAGAACCTTATGTTCAATGATCCTTCGGTGCCACGTTTTCAGTTGGTCGACCGTGAGGGCAATACCATATTTGGTGTCGGAGGCGTTGCAGAAGGTCTTGCCTATTATGATTTTGGCGGGTCTATCAATGGGGCCGGTATGGAAACGTATAATATACCAGTGCCTAACGACCCATCAAGGAGTTCGCAGCTTGGTGCGAGTGTGAGCCAGTCAAGCATTTTCATGAAACTTGCGAGGGCGACAAGAATCGGAATATTGTCGGTATATATCCAGTCGGAATTCAATGGAGGATCGTCGGGGCATGATTTTAATCTGAAACAGGCATTTGTGTCACTGGCCGGATTTACGGCCGGTCTTACCAATACGACATTCTCGGATCCTGCAGCCGGAATCCCTACTATTGACCCACAGGGATCGCCAGGCAACATTACAGCAAAAAACATACTTGTATCCTACCGCCATCAGTTTAACCCCAACTGGTCGGGAACGATGTCGCTTGAGGTTCCACAGGCAACAATAACGTATTCGTCGTCATCGGCTTCGATAAAGCAGCGGGTTCCTGATATACCTTTAAACATACAATATACATGGTTTAGCGGAAGCCATATCAGAGCCGCTGCAATACTGCGTAATCTAACATATCGTGATATAACGGCCGGAAAGAATAAAATAGCCACGGGCTGGGGAGTTCTGGTTGCAGGATCAGCGTCGGCCTATGACACCGTCGATCTGCTTTATCAGGCCGGTTATGGTCATGGAATAGGTCGTTATGTGAATGATCTGGAAGATCATGATCTGGATCTTATTCCATCGGTTGACGGGGGAATGAAGGCACCGGCTTCTTTCAGCTTTACTACGGGTGTGCGTTTCAAACCAAGCAAACGGCTGCTGTTTTCGGGTTCTTATGGTTACTGTCGGCTTTATGGAGGGGAAACTCTTGGCAATGATGGATTCCGCCGTTCAAATTATGGTGTGGTGAATATGTTTTATTCACCTATAACCGACCTCCAGTTCGGAATAGAATATCTGCATGGCAAGCGTGTTGATCAGGATCATTCCAAGGGTTCGGCAAACAGGATTATGGCTATGGTGAAGTATTCATTCTGATATTCATGGTGGCAGATTTGATATTTCATCTATAAAATGTTGGTCATATAATTAAGTTATAGGCTAAAATTACTAAATTGGCGGGGTTGTTTAACAGGCAATCCCGTCAGAATGTCAAGCCGTGTAGTATTTTTCGTCGTTTTGTTTTTGTGGCCGCTTTCGTTTTCTGCGGCTGTCAATATTTCCATCGGAGAGGAAAATGAGATTTCTATTCCTGAAGAATATGCTTCAGAGAACTGGGCCGTATCGTGGTTTCTTGAGGATGGGACACTGGTTCCGGACGCTCTTTTGAGGGAGAACAGTCAGACTTCGGTTTCGGTGTTGTCTAATGTCGGTTATTTATACGGTATCTTTACAGATCAGGGTACCGGGAGATCAATTCGCAGCAATGCAGTCTCGGCAGACCGGCTCCGCAGCACTGTTGCAAGGATCAGACTTGACGGAACTGGTACGGCTAAATCAATATCATTGATAAACAATGGTGTGACTTTTACACCTGATTTTTCAGTGGAGATAGCCGGGATAGTTGCAGATGCCCCTAATGGGATTGCGACGGTGGTGCTTCCCCGTCTATCGGAACTTGTGGGTGAATATGACTTGAAAGTGAATTATCCGGAGCGGATCGGTGCGATGTATCTTGAGGATATTGGGATTTCGGAATTGGAAGTGGATGCGTCATGCCGCAATCTGGCCGAGTTGTCGCTTGGCGGTAATTCTCTTGGATTTAATGGTCTGACTGGAATATTACCTGATGATTGCAGGGTTGATTACGGAGAGCAGGCATTACTGCATATCCCGATTCTGTCGGATGGTATTACAGTGGATCTGTCGGCTCAGTCGGTGTCTGATCTTGAGGTGATGTGGTTTTCAGAGGATGGAGAGCCGATAAAAGAGGAATGTTACCAGAAGAGGGGACTGTTGTATTCTTTTACTGATTTTAAGGGAAAGATGTGGTGTGAGTTGTCGTCGCAGTCGAAGGGACTTACCCTGAAAAGCAGGATGATTGATGTAGGATCGGATATGAGTGCTCTGTTTGCCGTATCGGTCGCAGGCGCAGCTGGTAATGCAGTGTTTTCAGTAACAGTGACTGAACGGACATCGATAGCAGTTGACAATGGAGAGGTGCAGGCGCTTGAACCGGGAGAAGAAACATGGCTGCGTGTGCCGGTGGTGTCAGGAACTGTAACAGTCAGTGTATCGTCGGGGAAATCGGTGTGCGGCCTGGATTTGTGTAACATAGGGGCACATACACTGGAAATATATGATGCGGCCGCAGGTTTGAGAAACCTGGCTGTTGGAGGAAATAATTTCACCCCTGCAACGGTACCAACCGGAATACCGCACGGATGTGTTGTCGACTGGGGATCTCAGGGGATGCTGGATATATCGGGGCTTGCCGATAAACATGGGCGATGGATTGATTTTACCGGATTTACCGATATCGAGACTACATGGATTGATGGCTCAACCGGTGAACGTTTAGTGTTATCGTCAGTACTGGAGCGTCCTTCGGGTCTGTTCACATTCAGTGAAGATGCAGGCAACAGTGTGCGGGCTGTGATAAAATCAGCTATATATGAGGGCCTTGAGTGGAATACTTCGGTTGTGGAGTTCCCTAATTACAATAGTTCTTTGCCGTTTGTCACAGATGATGATTCAAAGCGATTTTACAGTATCTCTGACGGTTATATAATTTCTAATAGCGGAAGCAGGCTACGGGTCTATACCGTAGACGGAATACTTAAACGTGAAATAGCCCCGATGGGGCGTAGCAGCCTTCCTTCGGGGCTATATGTAGTCATAGGCGATGGAGTGTCGGAGGTTGTGAGACTGCAATGACAGTATTCAGTCATCGAAGTCGAGATCCCAACCCATTGATTCATCATCATATTCATATGGGAGAGTTCCGTCGATCATATCGGTAAACCGCGATAGTTCACGTCCTTCTTTTTTAGTGGGGCGTCCAAGCCCTTTACGTCTGTCGATGAACCCGTTGATTTTGACTACATCAAGCAGATCGAGCTGACTCTGTGGCGTGACATTTTCCATGTAGTCGGGAACCAGTTTTGCTCCGAGCCGGTTTCCTGTCACAGCCTTGACTCTGAAAGACCATGTTACCGGTGGTTTTTTGACATGGACTATGTCGCCCGGCTTTATGGTTCTTGACGGTTTGGCGACAACAGCTGTCGCTGCGTCGGCACCGACTGTTACTCGTCCTTTTTTGCAATTGTCAGTCGCTATGGTGCGTGTTTTGAATACCCTCATGGCCCATAGCCATTTATCGACTCTTTCTTCTGCCACGGCGGTCGGTCTATTTGTTGTTGAACTGGCACATGGCGTGGCTTATACCTGCCAGGCAGAAATCTTTTACAGCTTCTACAGCAGTTTCGATGCGGGAATCAAGGGTTTGCCGCTCTTCAAGAGAGAATGCTCCAAGCACGAAGTCGACCTGATGGCCACGACTGAAACTGTTGCCAATACCAAATCTTAGTCTGGGATAAGCGTCGCTGCCAAGCATTGCCGTGATATTTTTTAGTCCGTTGTGACCGGCATCGCTACCTTTTGATCTGATTCTAAGTGCACCGAATGGAAGCGCCAGATCGTCAACTACTACGAGTATATTTTCAATTTCAATACCTTCTTTTTCTTTCCAGTAACGCACGGCGTTACCGCTCAGATTCATGTAGGTATTTGGCTTCAGTAGCACAACTTGCTTGTTTTTTAGACGCATACGGGCAACATCGCCGTAACGGGCGGTTTCAAAAGTAATATTGGATGCCCCGGCAAGGGCATCCAATATTCTAAAACCTATATTGTGGCGGGTGTCACGGTACTCAGTGCCGGGATTCCCAAGCCCCACAATCAGATATTTCATAGTTTCTGAAGTGTCGTTGGCGGGATTACTTGCCGGCAGCGGCTGCAGCCTGTGCACCACGGGCGGCACGTGTGAGCTGAACAGCACATACAACGGCGTTCTTTGCATTGACAAGCTCAAGGCCCTCGAAGCTGAGTTCGCCAACCTGCATTGTCTTGCCGAGGCCGAGGCTGTCGACATTGATTACGAGACGCTCGGGAACGTTGCTGTATATAGCACGTACTTTGAGCTTTTTCATTGTGAGCTGGAGCTTACCACCGGCTTTAACACCTTCGGCATGACCCTCGAGCTTAACAGGTACCTCGATGATGACGGGCTTCTTGTCGCTTACTTCAAGGAAGTCCATGTGGAGGATTGTGTCTTTTACGGGGTGAAACTGGATTTCCTTGAGGATAGCCATTTTCTTGGCACCGTTTACCTCGATTTCAACTGCGTAGATATCAGGAGAGTAAACGAGCTTGCGGACGTTGTCTACTGAAACAATCAGATCGGTTGAGATGATTCCCTTGCCGTCGCCGATCTCAACGAGTTTTTCGCCTGCTTTGAGTTCGCCCTTGAAAGGAAGTTCAACTACTTCATTGCTGTTGAGTACAGCCGGAATCATGCCTGCAGCACGAAGGTTCTTTGCTGCTTTCTTGCCGAGGTCGGTGCGAGGCTCAGCCTGAAGTTTAAATGTTTGCATTTTGTTTTGTTGTTTTTTTGTGTTACTCAAAATTGAGAAGTTATGCTCCTTAATTTCCCATCACACGCTTGCGCTAAAGTGCGCGCGGGCTAAAAAGCGACGCAAAATTAATTTATTTCTTTGAAATGTGCAAAATTGTGTTTGATGATGTTAGAAAATTGGTCATAAAGAACTTTTCAGGTCATGTGATTTGTTAAATTTGTGGTATTGGATAGATAAAGATCGGTATAATGATGAAAAAAGTTTTATATGCTATTATGTCACTGGTTATCGCTGTGACGGTGTATGGTTGCCGAAATGATCGTAAGGCGATTGAAAGCCGTCATGCGGTGTGTTTATATGGGGAATCGTTTACACCGGAGGATTCCATGTTGATTTCACGTTTCTTACCGGTGGAATTTCCTGCAGATGACAGCATAAGGACAATGATCGTGCAGAGTGCGGTGTTTGATACTGTAGGTATATCGGAAATGAATAAAATATACGGATTTTATGTGAATGGCGGAACTATTGTCTTTATGAATCCGACGTCACGCAACTGGCTGTTTTTCTGGCGAAAAATGTTGGGTTGCCATGATCTTTCGTCTACATATTATTCGGCTCAGGTAGAGGATGATCTCGAGAGTTGGTTTCTTGAGCTGGATGAGGTCGAGGAATTTACCGGTATGGAGCCGATGTTTGACTATCGGATTGCCTATTCCACAGGCCTGAGGCTTCATGACTATTATTCTCAGACAGACAGCCTGAATGTAGATAATATGGTTGACTGGATATGTGGAACCTCTACTCAGGATATAATCAAGCGTGAATATAATGAGCGTCAGGACAATCTGATGGAGTAGACCACACAATGGCAGTTTTAAGAAAAAAAGTCATTATTTTTCTTTGAAGATGTATGTTGTTAAACATATTATTGCTAAATTTGCGCCTGAATAAAAAGATGAACATAAATTTCTATTCATAACTAACTATGACTAAAATCGGTATTAACGGATTCGGCCGTATCGGCCGTTTCGTCTTCCGTGCTTCGACCAAGCGCGACGACATCGAGGTGGTTGCTATCAACGACCTTCTTCCCGTGGATTACATGGCTTACATGCTCAAGTATGACACCATGCACGGTCAGTTTGACGGAACTGTCGATTTCAACGTTGAGAAGAGTCTTCTTATCGTAAACGGCAAGGAGATCCGTGTAACAGCATGCAAGAACCCTGCAGAGATCGCATGGGGTGAGGTTGGTGCTGAGTATGTTGTTGAGTCAACCGGTCTTTTCCTCACAGAGGAGAAAGCTCAGGCTCACATCGAGGCAGGTGCCAAGTATGTAGTTATGTCTGCTCCTTCAAAGGATGCTACTCCTATGTTTGTTGTAGGTGTAAATGACAAGACCTATGCAGGTCAGAAGTTCGTTTCGAACGCATCTTGCACCACCAACTGTCTTGCTCCTATCGCTAAGGTCCTCAATGATAAGTGGGGCATCACCGACGGTCTTATGACAACTGTTCACTCTACAACTGCGACACAGAAGACTGTAGACGGTCCCTCGATGAAGGACTGGCGCGGTGGCCGTGCTGCTTCTGGCAACATCATCCCCTCGTCGACCGGTGCTGCCAAGGCTGTAGGTAAAGTTATCCCCGAACTCAACGGTAAGCTTACCGGTATGTCAATGCGTGTCCCCACTCTTGACGTATCAGTGGTTGACCTCACTGTAAACCTTGCCAAGCCCGCAAGCTATGCAGAAATCTGCGCTGCAATGAAGGAGGCTTCAGAAGGCGAGCTCAAGGGTATTCTCGGCTATACTGAGGATGCAGTTGTATCGAGCGATTTCCTCGGTGACGCACGTACATCTATCTTCGACGCAAAGGCCGGTATCGCTCTGACTGACACTTTCGTTAAGGTTGTAAGCTGGTATGACAACGAGATCGGTTACTCCAACAAGGTTCTCGACCTCATCGCAGTCATGAAGAAGTACAACGGCTAATAAAGTCAGACATACTTAATTATTGCGGCGGCTTTCCGGAAGAACCCGGAAAGCCGCTGTTCTTTTTTTTTGTAATATCCGGCTGAAAAGTTGTCGCGTTTAGATCTTCGGTCGTTTACCGATTCCATAACGGTTATGTCCGGAGGCTCAGTCATTTGTACTCCGTCTAAAATCCACAAGGGTGTGAACACGGAATTTCGGATCGAGATATTGTCGGGAATATCTTTTGGAGAATCTCCGTGGGTGTATGTCACTTCCGCCATGGCAGTCATTGCCTGAAGCAGATCTTGTGTGGCAGTTTCCTGAAGATGCTTTGCATCCATGACGTTGCGTGGACTGTTATAGTAGCTTGCCCTGATGACTCCAGCTCCCATGCTGATCCCTTCGTTTTCTCCTTTTACAGGCTTTTTGTTGATTTTTCAGTAAAAACTCGCCTTTGTAGTTGGGCTTCACGCTCTTCTTGCGGTCGCGTGCTTAGATTTTTGCTTTTCTGATCGGCTTCCCTTTATAGTTGGCCAGAGTACCGCGCAGCGTGTTCTGTGCAGTCACAGTAAGCATAGCTGCAAGGCGAGCAAGAGCGAGATGATTTTTTAATCATAAAATGGAAGCATGTAGATATGTTTAAGGCTTTTGCAAATATAGCGGCATATGTTTTTGAAATGCAATATGGCCGACCTAAAAAACTGTAAATAATTTTCTTACGGTTATTGTCAGCTGCACTTGTATGATGAATTATAGTGCGGGATATGGAAAATACGTGGTTTTGGGGTAAATTTGCATTTCCGAATTTTAATTTTTATTTCGACTGATGATTTCCATTAACGATCTTTCTGTAGAATTCAGCGCAAAGTCGCTTTTCGACCATATCAATTATGTGATCAACCGCCGGGATAAAATTGCTCTTGTCGGCAAGAATGGCGCAGGAAAGTCCACAATGCTAAAGATCATAGCCGGGTTGCAGCAGCCGACTTCGGGATCGGTCGCTATTCCGCGTGACGTGACTGTGGGTTATCTGCCACAGCAGATGGAAATTTCGGATGTCCGCACAGTGAAGGAGGAGGTCGCTTCGGCTTTTGACCATGTTGCCGCATTGCGAGTCGAGCTTGAGGAGGTCACCAAGGAGGTGGAGTGTGCCACAGACTATGAAGCGGATAGCTATGCCCGTCTGATTGACCGTTTCACGACCCTGACCGAACAGATGGCAATGCTTGAGAAGGAAAATGCCGATGCTGAAATAGAAAAGACACTGCTTGGTCTTGGTTTTAACCGTAAGGATTTCGAGCGTCCTACTTCGGAATTTTCAGGAGGCTGGCGTATGCGAGTCGAGCTTGCCAAAATACTGCTGCGTCGCCCTGATGTACTGCTTCTCGATGAGCCGACTAATCATCTGGATATAGAATCGATACAGTGGCTTGAGAATTTTCTGGTGACAAAGGCCAATGTTGTGGTGCTTGTAAGCCATGACCGTGCGTTTATCGATAATGTGACCACGCGCACGATAGAGATATCAATGGGGAAGATTTATGACTATAGTGTGAATTATTCTCATTTTGTGGAGTTGCGCAAGGAACGCATCGAGCAACAGATGAGGGCGTATCAGAATCAGCAGAAGCAGATACAGGATACAGAAGATTTCATTGAGCGTTTTCGATATAAGGCAACGAAAGCGGTGCAGGTGCAGAGCCGCATGAAGCAGCTTGCCAAGATAGAGAGGATAGAGGTGGATGAGGTAGACACCTCACATCTGAATCTTAAGTTTCCTCCGGCTCCACGTTCCGGTGATTTTCCGGTGATTGCCGACAATGTGGGTAAGGCATATGGAGAGCATCAGGTTTTTGACGGTGCTACTTTCACATTGCGCCGAGGTGAGAAGGTGGCTTTTGTTGGCAAAAACGGAGAGGGTAAATCGACTCTTGTAAAGTGTATAATGGGGGAGATCCCATATACAGGACTGTTGAAGCTCGGACATAATGTTAAAATCGGGTATTTTGCGCAAAATCAGGCCCAGCTTCTTGATGGCGAGCGGAGTGTATTTGATACGATCGATCGTGTGGCTGTCGGTGACATACGTACTAAAATACGCGATATCCTTGGCGCGTTTATGTTTGGAGGCGAGGCCTCGGACAAAAAGGTCAAGGTGCTTTCAGGAGGAGAAAAGACAAGACTTGCAATGATACGTCTGCTGCTTGAGCCTGTGAATCTGCTTATCCTGGACGAGCCGACAAATCACCTTGACATGAAAACCAAGGACATTCTGAAGCAGGCTATAAAGGACTTTAATGGAACTGTGATCGTGGTCAGTCACGACCGAGAGTTTCTCGATGGGCTTGTCGAGAAAGTTTATGAGTTTGGTGGCGGAAATGTAAGGGAATGCCTTGGCGGGATCTATGAGTTTCTTGAGAAGAAACGTCTGGCATCGTTGCAGGATCTTGAACGCACACTGTCGCCGGAGAGGAGGGATAAGAAGGTCCAGGCAGCTGAGAGTCGGGAAACACTGCAAGATAACAGGGATGCTGTGCCGACACCACGCATGTCGTATGCGGAACAGAGAGAGCGGGAAAAGGCAAAAAAGCGTGCGGCTAAAAAAGTTGCCGAGGCCGAGGCCGAGGTGGCCCGTCTTGAAGCCGAGCAAAAGGCAATAGAAGATAAAATAGCAGCCGGAGATTCATCGTCAGATGTGCTTGAGGCGCATTCTGCGGCTACCCGACGATTGGAAAACGCAATGAGCGTTTGGGAGCTTGCAGTAATGGAGCAGGAAGAACTTAATTCGTGATTTCTCAGGCGGAAATTATCAAGGAACGGGAAATATTCCATCCCTGAGTGAGGTTGCGCAGGGACAGCGTTACCATGCCGTGAAGTTGTTTTGTAGTGGATGCCACGGTGCTATAGAGTTCATGCATTGTTGTGATACCTGACAGATTCAGGGAAAGAATGTTTTTGCCCCGATAGATTATTTTTGCATAAACAGTGTCGGATGCGAGAAGGATGTGGGAGGAGTGAGTTGCAGTATTCATGAGAAAGATTTTATTTACACTGCAAAAATGAGAAAAGCATGGGCCGATATACTTCCCATGCTTTTAAAAAGAGGTTAAATTACCATTTATAAGGTCTAATTTTCAGTATTATGGTGGTTGAGCAGATTCAGTAGTGCATCACGGGAAAGTACTTTTATCTCATCGGTATTTTTGTCGTAGTCGATAATTCCTTTTTCTTTCATCTTGTCAAGTGTCGCGAAAAATGAAGAACGTTGTACGCCAAAGATTGAGTACAGATCACGTTTGCGGGCTTTAAGAGTTATATCGGATGCATTGCGTTGGGTAAGCGATGTTATCCAATAGGCAATGCGTTCGTCGAGATGCCCGGTTGTGAGCGACATGATGCCCTCCTCGGCCTGTTGTGCCTTTACAGATAGCTGATTAAGGAAATTGAACATGAAAACATGATCCATTTCAAGAAGGCGTATATAGTCATTTTTGGCAATCTGCATGATTCCTGTCGGAGTGATTGCAGTGGCAGAGCATGGATATTTTGTACTGCGGCCGAACAGGTATTCCGGGAGAATAACCGCAGGAGCCTGAAGTGTCTGGTTTACAATAAATCGGTTATTGGTGTTGGCGATTGAGATACATGCCGCTCCGGAGATGATAAATTTTACATGAGTGCAGACATCCCCGGCTTTTATCATAGATTCGCCAGGCATGTATTTGAGGAAGTGGAATTTTGTGTTACCGACAATTTCGGAAAATTTGGTTCGGCTAACTCCCGCAAACAGTGGAAGATTAAGTAAAATGTCGAACATGCTTCCCTCTTGAGTTTCTAATTTTTGTTTTATCATGTGCGCACAATTCGGAAAAGAACGGGTGTATCATTACTGTTATAACACTGTGGAGTGATGTTGTGTCGGATGTAAGATGCATTTTTTAATAATTTCCGGATCTGATACGCCAATTGGCAGGGTAAAGGTTGTTGGCGCGGTTGCCGAGGTTTTTGACGAATCCGACCGGGATGTCGTGGTGAGTGAGAAGAATATGCCCTTTGGGAGTGCCGTCGGGGAGTGAGACAGTCTCACGTCGGAGGAATGCTAAGGCCTGGTCATGGGTAAGTTCTACTTCATGAAATACTTTACGGTTGAGTGCGGTTGAGAGTGCCAATGGAGCGGAAGGAATGAAATCGCGGCCTTTTACGGCGGCTATTTCTACTCCCGGTGCAATAATATTTACAGATTTGCTTTCGAGTTCTTTAAGTAGATGCAACGCTGTAACAGGAAGACCGAAGATGGTGTCGCCATATTTTTTTGAGATAAGAGAGGGGGCCCATTCCGATATTTCCTGAATGTTTTTCTCTTTGATATTTTTTTTCATTTGCCGGGGCTGAAATTCTCCGTCCCGTCGCATGACAGCCAAGAACAGACCTTCTCCCCTAAGGCGGGAGGGCAGAAACCGATGACAAGTGACACCGTTGACGTCGGAGGTGTGTATGCCCCAGCTCGGATCAATACTAATATCGACCGGATTGAAGTCGTGATTTGATATAATCCAGGATATTATCTCTTCATTTTCAATACGGTTGAAAGTGCATGTGCTGTATACAAGGAATCCGCCAGGAGCTATGCAACTGATGAGATTGTCGAGGATTTCACGCTGACGGCCGGCGCATTGCTCCACAAGTGCGGGACTCCACTGCTCTACGGCTTTAGGATCCTTGCGCATCATGCCTTCACCGGAACACGGGGCGTCGACGATTATTATATCGAATGTTTCCCGCAGCTTGCGGAAGCGGGCAGTGTCTCCTTGTGTGACTATAACGGATGGATTGCCCCATTTGGCGATATTTTCAGTAAGTATATTGGCACGCAGACGGTCAAATTCATTGGCTACAACTGTCGACCCGTCGGGAAGCATATCGACCACTGCGGTTGTCTTGCCACCGGGTGCTGCACAGGCATCGAGCACATTGAGCGGATTTCCTCCTGTCATTTCGACAATTGCGGCAGCGACATGCCCCACGAACATTGAAGAGGCATCCTGAACATAGTAGAGTCCTTGATGCAGCGCCGGATCAAATGTGAACCGAGGCCGGGCATCGAGATAGTGTCCTGACGCATTCCATGGAACGATACCGGATGCTCCGGAGAGAATTTCAAGTCCGGAGGTTTTTGCAGGGTTTGTCCTGACAGACGTTTCAGGGTGTTTCAGGGTGATATTCTGTAGCAAGTGCCGGGCTTCAGTATCGCCGAGTGCTTGAGAAAGATATTTGAAAAAATGTAGGTCGGCCTGCATATCATTCAGATAATCCAAGAGCGGATATAACCGTGGAAAATTTAACGAGGTTTTTATTGACAACAACACCATTGTTGTCGATCACATATACTGAGGGCATAACCGGAAGTTCATACAACTCGTTATCCATTATGCCTGTCCGGTCGGAAACTACATTCCAGCCTTCGGCAGTTGGTATCGAAAGAGTGCCGGGAGAATCAAGAGCATCGATCCATACGGTTGTGACACTGATACTTTTGTTGTCTACAGCCTGAGCCAGAGATGTTGATGCCGAAAGGCCGGCAAGCATGTCGCGGCAATGATCACAATCGGGATCAAATAGAACGAGGAGATTTAGCGGCGACTTAAACAGGCTGTCTACCGGTGTTTTCTCGCCTGACGGCAATTCGACTGTAAAAGAGGCGGCTTTAGTCCCTATGCGGTTTTTCAGTATACATGCGCGGTCATATTGCAGACGGTCTTTCAATCCCGGGGTACTTTCCAGTAATGTTGGAGTTGCAAGCGCTGCATCGATAAATGGAAGATACAATTCGTCGTCGAAGAATGGAGCATCGGGATATGAGGTATATTTTGCGGCGATGGTAAGAATGTCGATTCCTGCTGCATTTGCCTTTGCCATTAAAGTATCGACGGCAGTAGTGTAGGCATCTTGGGATGCAATATCGGCATCGGCTACAGAAAGAAAATCGGAAATAGCCTGTTCGGCTTTTTCTGGTGTTGAAAGGTTTTCAGGGAAGTCCCATATATGAAGCAATATATATGCTGCACGCTCATGCGGAGCCGTCATGCCATCGGGAAGCTTTGGAAGACGAGTATCGGAGTCGGCCTGTATTGAGGAAAATACCGCAAGGAATAATGCGGCTATCAGTCTGTAGAGTTTCATGTCTCAAAATTAGGGAATCTATCAGATAATATCTAAAAAAATGAAAAATATGTAGAACAGAATATATATTGGCATGGTTCTTGTTATAACAGAAAAGAGCACCTGCAGGTTGTTAACGTAAGTGCCGGTGTTTAGAACTAAGAAAACAGATGAACACGATATATACAGATCAATTCAAACGAGTGCTTGAAGAGTCTCAGCGAGAGGCAATAAGGCATAATAACCGTCTTGTGACACCGGCACATTTTCTGCTGGCACTGATGCGTGACACACATGGACGGCCATTTAAGATGATAGAAAAGGCGGCTGACGGGGTCTCGGCATATCAGTTGCTCGAAACACTTGACGGTATGCTTTTCGATAAGAACGCAGAGTCGGTGAGAGAAATATCAGTCAGTGATATTGCCAACCGGATAGTGAAACTCAGTGCATTGGAGTCGCGTCTTGCCGGAAGTGAGGTGATTGATGTCGAGCACCTGCTTATGGCCGTGTTCCATAACTCGGAAGTTGTGTCAATGGATTTCATCGTTCCATTCAAAGCTGCCGATGTGACATATAAACGACTGTCGGATGCACTCAGGGATATAAACGGCCAGTCCAAAGCAGAGGATGCTATGGATGAGGATGAGATAATCGATGAAGAGGATGATGAGTTCCCGCCTTCATCGAGCAAAGAGGATGGATCGCCCCGTCGCGCTGCTTCGGGAAGCGGTAAATCAAGCACTAAGCGCAAGGGCGACACTCCGGCACTTGACCGATATGGCAATGACATGACGCGTGCGGCTGAGGAAGGACGTCTTGATCCTGTAGTAGGGCGTGAAAACGAAATTGAGCGTCTTGCGCAGATACTTAGCCGCCGTAAAAAGAATAACCCTGTTCTGATAGGAGAGCCTGGGGTAGGAAAAAGTGCTATCGTCGAGGGGCTTGCTCTTCGTATAGTGGAGCGTCGTGTGTCGCGTGTGCTTTTTGACAAACGCCTTATATCGCTTGATATGGCTTCAGTTGTTGCCGGCACCAAGTATCGCGGACAATTTGAAGAACGCATCAAGGCAATTCTCGATGAGCTTGCCAAAAATGACAATGTCATACTTTTTATCGACGAGATACATACAATAGTCGGTGCTGGAAATACGTCAGGATCGATGGATGCCGCCAATTTGCTTAAACCGGCACTTGCGCGCGGTGAGATCCAATGCATAGGCGCCACAACACTCGATGAATATAGAAAGAATATCGAGAAAGATGGTGCGCTTGAGCGCAGATTCCAAAAGGTGATGGTAGAGCCGACATCGGCAGCCGACACTCTCGTCATACTGAAAAATATCAAGGAAAAATATGAGAGTCACCACAATGTGACGTATACCGAAGAGGCGTTGAATGCATGTGTGGCTCTTACAGAACGATATGTGGCAGACCGTAATTTTCCCGACAAAGCGATTGACGCTCTTGATGAAGCAGGTGCCAGGGCGCATATCACCAATATGGTGGTACCTGCCGAGATAGAGACAATTGAAAAGGAACTTGCCAGTGTCGATGAGGAAAAACGCAGGGCTGCCGAAGACCAGAATTTTGAGAAGGCTGCCGCATGTCGTGACCGTGTTATGGAACTGAGACGTGCGCTTGAAGCAGCGCAGGAGCGATGGAACCGTCAACTTGAAAAGGATCGCGGAACTGTCGATGAGGAGCAGGTCGCTGAAGTAGTAGCAATGATGACAGGTGTACCGATGCAGCGCGTGGCACAGGCTGAGGGTGCAAGACTTCGTGAAATGACTCCGGCCCTGAAGCGTGAAATTGTAGGTCAGGACACGGCTATCGAGAAGATTGTCAAGGCTATCCAACGCAATCGTCTGGGTCTTAAGGATCCTAATAAGCCGATAGGTACATTTATGTTTCTCGGTCCTACCGGAGTCGGTAAAACACATCTGGCTAAGAAATTGGCTGAATATCTGTTTGATAAGGCTGATACGCTGATAAGGGTCGACATGAGTGAGTATATGGAGAAGTTCACGGTCAGCAGACTTGTCGGAGCACCTCCCGGATATGTGGGGTATGAAGAGGGTGGACAGCTGACGGAGAAAGTGCGTCGACGTCCTTACAGTGTTGTCCTGCTTGACGAGATCGAAAAAGCACATCCCGATGTATTCAATCTGCTGCTTCAAGTGATGGATGAGGGCCGTCTGACTGACAGCCTCGGTCGTCGCATAGATTTCAAGAACACACTTATAATCATGACCTCGAATATAGGTACCCGGCAGCTGAAGGATTTTGGATCAGGTGTGGGATTCCGTACACGTGAGGCTGACAAGGAGTATAACCATGGTGTGCTCACCAAAGCTTTGAACAAGGCTTTTTCACCTGAATTTCTGAACAGACTGGATGATATCGTCATGTTTGACTCTCTTGACAAAGAGGCGATCCACCAGATCATAGATATTGAGCTTAGGGGATTTTACCGCCGTATTGCCGATCTGGGATATGGCATAGAGATGACTCAAGCCGCCAAGGATTTTATAGCCGAAAAGGGATATGATCCGCAATATGGCGCGCGTCCGTTGAAGCGTGCTGTTCAGAAGTATATCGAAGATGCTCTTGCGGATATGATCATGGATGAAAAACTGAGTATCGGAGACACGATTAATCTTGACTATGACAGTGAGAAGGGAGAGATCATATGGAATGTGGTTTCACCTCCGCCGGTTGAATTATAAATGGATAATGGATTGCCCCGGAAAGTGTTGGTTCCTTTCCGGGGCAATCTATTTAGGATGGCTGAAGATATCGATAAATGTTACTGTCTATTCTGACAGATGGATATGTTTTATCGGAGCGGATGTGGCTGAGGAGTGTTTGTCGGGCCATTGACAAGCAGATTCCCGTCATTGTCGAAGTATATGCGGTCGATACATAATACCCGGTCCCATGAAGGTCGCTTTCCGTGAGCATCGGCATGACGGTGGTAGACAATGAATATCTCACTTCCATCGGGCGACTCGACGATCGAGTTATGTCCGGGAGAAGAGATGCCCTTGTCGATATCGGTTGTCATCAATGGGTTGCTGTCTAGTTTTTCCCACGGTCCGAGCGGAGACTTTGCGACCGATACACCGATACCGTAGAACTCATATCCTGTATCGTTTGCCGAGTATGTCATATAGTATGTATCTCCGTGCTTGAGTACAAACGGACCTTCGTTACAACGGTTTATATCGCTTCGTATAAGTTCCCAGGGCTGTGAGGCCTGAGAAATCAGTATAGGCTCGCTGTCAAATCCTGACAAGTCGGTTTTCAGTTTTGCTGCATATATCTCACCAAACGCATATCCGTCGCGGTGTCCGTTGCATGAATAAAACAGATATGGAGTCTGGTTTTTATCGTTATCCACGAAAATGTGGCAGTCGATAGCAGAGTATTCGGGTGCAAACCACGGAGTGTACAGATCAGTGAACGGCCCCTCAGGAGTATCGCTCACCGCCAGGCATGTGAGCAGGAGTCCGCCGACGGGATCATGACAACTGTAAGTCATATAGAATCTGCCCTGATAGTATTTCACTTCAGGCGCCCAAAAACAGTCTTTGCCGAAGTGATTGTCGGGACGGCGGTATAGAGTGCCGCCGAAAGTCCAGTTTATCAGGTCGGGAGATGTATAATAGTCAAAATCCGGGTCATTTGAAGTCGTGCCTGTCATGTAGTAAATGCCATCATGCCTGTAGACAAAGGGGTCGGCAATGTATATGGTATCTCCGTCAACGGTTTTGAGTGGGTTGGTATATGTTTTGTCGTTTCTGTTGTCGGCACAACCGGACATTGTGTAAGAAATGACAGTGATCAGAGTCGTCAGAAATGATGTTTTCAGGCAAGTAGTAAAATTCATATTGTACTGATAGGTCTATTTATATATTGCTAAAGTTAACAACAAAAAATAATGTGACAAAGAATGTGGCAAGTGGTTGTGGAATCGCCGGTGATACTCTATGCGATAATATGTCGGATATAGTATCTGCAAAATGTGGGTATCTTTACTGTTGTAATGAAAGTCGGTAGCTTTTTGAAGTCGCCATAAGTTTAAATCACTTCAATCAATAGAGTTTGTGTATCTTTGAAGTGAAATAATATAAACAATGGCCAAACAGGAATATATAGAAAAAAACCGGCAGTGGCTGGCAGATAAAGCCAAGGAGCCGGGCGTGAAAGCGCTCGACAAGGGTATCTATTACAAGGTGCTGAAGAATGGGAATCAGAAAACGGTATCGCCAAACCGCGGCAGTGTGGTAAACGTGCATTATACAGGCAAGACTATCAACGGAAAGATTTTTGACAGCAGTCGTGGCGGTGTCGCACCGGCATTCAGGCTGCGGGAGCTTATCCCGGGCTGGATCATAGGATTACAGCAGATGCATGTGGGAGACAAATGGGAGCTTTATATTCCGGCGGAGCAGGGATACGGCCGGTTAAGTCAACCTGGCATTCCAGGAGGATCGACTCTGATTTTCGAGATAGAACTGTTAGGTGTCATGTAAAGCATCAGGCATTATGAAAATAGCTATAATAGGAGCCGGTAATATGGGTTCGGCTGTGGCGGCCGGTATTGCAACCGGATTGCCGGATGTGTCTATCACAATATCAAATCCATCAACAGGAAAGCTGCAGAATATTGCCGCGCGATTTCCATCGGTTGTGACCACAACATCTAACGTTGAGGCTGTCTCCGGGGCTTCGGTTGTGATTTTTGCGGTAAAGCCGTGGATACTTCCCGATGTGATCGCAGAACTTCGTCAGACTATCCTACATGACAGGTCGGTAGTCGTATCCATGGCAGGCGGGGTTGATCTTGATGATCTTGATGACATGTTGGGATTGCCGTGTGATCATGCTATGTTTTATGTAATACCAAACACGGCGGCTTTTGTTGGGGAAAGTATGACTTTCATGTCTTACCGCCATGCTGATGCCGGTCAGGTGGAAACTGTAGGGCGGTTGTTTGAAGCCTGTGGCAAAGTGGCAGTCGTAGATGAACGAATGGTGAATGCCGGTATGGTGACAGCTTCATGCGGCATAGCTTTCGCAATGCGTTATATGCGTGCGATGGAGCAAGGTGCGGTAGAGCTTGGGCTACGCCCTGGTGAGGCCCGAAAGGCTGTTATACAGACAATGAAAGGTGCGGCAGCGCTGCTTGATACTACCGGAATGCATCCAGAAGATGCGATCGATGCAGTCACCACTGCCGGAGGGTTGACCATACGTGGACTTAACGCGATGGAGAAGGGTGGTTTTTCGGCGGCGGTGGCCGATGGAATGCGCTGTGCTCTGCCCAAAAAGAAATGACAGGGTCTATAAGGTCTTTAATGTGACAAAGGGACACTATTGCTGAGTGTCCCTTTGTCGTTTATGTCAAATAATCCGGATTATTTCATGAGTGAGTCAAGATAGGTATAGAATTCAGGATCTTCACCAATTACCCGTTTGTTGATTTTTCCTTCAGGATCGATGATAAATTTAGTAGGGTATCCACTGATACCATACATTATTGAAACGTCGGGATCACCGTTGTTTCGCACATTGATCCATGGTAACTGATGTTCTTCGACGGCTTTTTTCCATGCTTCTTCGGTGTCGTTGCAGTCGATACCTACAAATTCGATCTTATCTTTGTATTTGTTGTAGTATTTTTTCATTTCAGGTATACCTTTGATGCACCATCCGCACCAGCTTCCCCAGAAATCGAGCACCACATATTTACCTTTCAGAGATGAAAGCGTGAAGTCTTTTCCGTCGAGATCCTTTACGGTGAAATCAGGAGCCATAGCACCGGGACTCATAGCTTCCTGAGCTTTATTACGGGAATCTTCTTTTTCGGTCAAGGTTTTCATCCATTGATATAATGGGGCCATTGTGCCTTGTTTTACACGGTCAGTAAGGCTGTCATTATATTCCTTTATTGTTTCTAAGGACGTGATTGACAGAAGATATACGGAAAGATCGTTGTCGGGGTTATTCCGGATAAAGTCTTTTTTGATTTCATTTATTTCATTTACCCAGTCCCTTGCAGGTGAATACACCTTTCGTATAGAGTCGGCCGTGATGCCGTCTGTTCCTATCTTTTCCTCTAAATCTATACATACTGAGGTCAGAGAATCAAGCTTATGCATGTAAGGCTTGAATTTGTCAATTACCAGACTGTAATCTTCATAGAATTTTGATCCTTCCAGTTTATAATCATCGAATGATCCGGTGATTTTTACAGGTTGCTCTGGAACCAACATGAAGCTGATGGACTTCATGAGCGCCGGATTCTTTTGGGAGTCGGTCGATGGTTTGTCATATATGTAGACTTGTTTAAGGACGCTGTCGCCGATATTAAAGGCGAATGTACCGTTTTTCATAGGAATAGTGTCGGTTATAGCTTTATCCTCTCCGCTGATGTAGGATCTAACCACCAAAGTGTCACTCTCGACTCCTGTGAGCGTACCGCTGATTTCGGCAGAATTCTGACAGGCGGTCGTGAGACAGATACCTCCGATAATTGCGAATGCTAATTTTTTCATATTTTAAAATGTGTGAATGTGTAATATAAACACAAATGTATGAAGATATACTAATAGCGCAAATGATTTTGGTGTAAAGTCGCAATTTGACTATATTTGCTTATTGCTGTACTATGCACTTAATGGTGCCAAAAACGCAACTGGACAACAATGGAACATCCGGAAAACGATTCAAAATATATAGGATTACAGGTGAACGGTGGAGTAGCGCAGCCTCCGTCGGTGAATCCTTATCTTCAACATAGGAGGCGTCGTATGGCCACTCCAGGAGAACTTGTAGAGGGAATACTGAAAGGCGACATAACTATGCTTAGCCGCGCAGTGACATTGGTTGAAAGTCTGGTGCCAGAACATCAGACAATGGCGCAGGAAGTTATAGAAAAGTGCCTGCCATATTCCGGAAATTCCCGCCGTATTGGTATAACGGGTGTTCCCGGTGCGGGAAAGAGCACATCGATAGATGTGTTTGGGCTGCACGTTCTGAAGCAGGGCGGAAAGCTCGCTGTGCTTGCCATAGACCCGTCGAGCGAGCGCACTAAGGGGTCGATCCTCGGCGACAAGACGAGGATGGAGAAGTTGTCGGTGCATCCCGACACATTCATACGTCCTTCTCCGTCGGCCGGATCGCTTGGCGGTGTAGCCAGGAAAACAAGGGAAACGATAGTGCTTTGCGAGGCTGCGGGATTCAACAACGTGTTTGTAGAGACCGTGGGTGTGGGACAAAGCGAGACGGCTGTCCACTCTATGGTCGATTTCTTCCTGCTGATACAGCTTGCAGGAACCGGTGATGAGCTTCAGGGAATCAAACGCGGTATCATGGAGATGGCTGACGGAATTGTCATAAACAAGGCTGACGGTGACAATGTGTCGCGTGCCCAACTGGCCCAGGCTCAGTTCAAGAGTGCATTGCAGCTTTTTCCGCCGACAGCTTCAGGGTGGAAACCGGAAGTGCTGACTTATTCGGGATATTATGAACTCGGTATACCCGAAGTGTGGTCGATGATCGACAGATATTTTGATTATGTGACCGGAAACGGATATTTCAACCGACGTCGTCAGGAACAGTCAAGATACTGGATGTATGAAACGATCAATGAGAAGCTCAGAGACCGTTTTTATCGTAATACAGAGATTGAAAAAGTGCTTCCGACACTTGAACGTGAAGTGCTTTCTGACAGACTCAGTTCATTTATAGCAGCCCGCGAGGCTCTGGATCTATATTTTGACAATATAAAGCCGACCCATGGCTAAGCCATTTGTAGAGACTCCGCTGATGAAGCAGTATGTCGAGATGAAGCGAAAGCATCCCGACGCAGTTCTGTTGTTCAGGGTGGGGGATTTTTATGAAACATTCAGCGATGACGCTATCACGGCGTCGGAGATACTGGGTATAACGCTGACGAAACGGGCCAATGGCTCGTCGATGACTGTCGAGCTGGCAGGTTTTCCTCATCACGCTCTTGACACATACTTGCCCAAGCTTGTCAGAGCAGGCAAGCGTGTGGCGATATGCGAGCAGCTTGAAGACCCAAAACTGACGAAAAAACTTGTAAAACGTGGTATAACCGAGCTTATTACTCCCGGAGTGGTAATGGGAGACAATGTGCTTGACCACCGTGAAAACAATTTTCTTGCTTCGGTTTATCACCAAAAGGAAAAATGGGGTCTCGCTCTGCTTGACATAAGCACGGGAGAATTTATGGTGGCTGAGGGCAGCACCGACTATATTGACAAACTTCTTGGCAATTTTATGCCTAAAGAAGTTCTTGCGGAGCGTGGCAGCCGCAGCCTGGTCGAGGGTAGCTTCCAAATGAAGTATCTTACCTCGGAGCTTGATGACTGGGTTTTTACAAATGACAGTGCCCATGACCGTCTGCTCAAACAGTTTGAGACATCGGGCTTAAAGGGCTTCGGCATAGAAGGCATGCCGCTGGCTATTATAGCCGCCGGCGCAGTGCTTCACTATCTTGATGTGACGCATCATGACCGGTTGTCGCATATCGGTCGCATATCGCGCATCGAGGAGGATCATAGTGTGAGGCTCGATAAGTTTACTGTGCGTAATCTTGAGTTGGTGTCGACCGGTAGCGAGGAGGGTAAATCGTTGCTTGATGTGCTTGATTATACAGCCGGTCCAATGGGCTCAAGGCTTATAAGGCGCTGGATTCTTTTTCCTTTGCGTGACACTGCCGGTATAAACCGAAGACTTGATGCGGTAGGGTATCTGCTTAAACATCGCAGGGAGCGTGAACAGGTAGTGGAGCACCTGCATGAAGTGGGTGATCTGGAGCGTCTTGTGGGTAAAGTGGCTTCAGGCCGTGTGTCACCTCGAGAGATGCGCCAGATCGCGCTTGCGTTGAAAGCGGTAGAGCCACTGAGGGGGATATGTTCGGGCGCTTATGATGAGTCGTTGCGTACTCTTGGCGAACAGCTTAATCCATGTCCTGTGCTCTCGGAAAAAATATTGAACACACTTGTCGATGATCCGCCGATGGCTGTGAACCGTGGAAGTGTGATACGTGACGGTGTGGATGGTGAGCTTGACGAGTTGCGTCGCATATCGTCGTCAGGCAAAGAGTATCTGGCAAAAATACAGAAGCGGGAATCGGAACAGACGGGAATATCGTCGTTGAAGATCGGTTTCAACAATGTGTTCGGATACTATATAGAGGTGACTAATGCCCATAAGGACAAGGTTCCGGCTGAATGGATAAGAAAGCAGACTCTTGTGAACGCCGAACGATATGTGACACCTGAACTGAAAACATACGAGGAAAAAATACTCGGCGCACAGGAGCGTATCGCTATTATAGAGGAGCGCCTCTACAATATACTTGTGGGAGAGGCTGCGCAATATATTCCTGCAATGCAGGGTGACGCAATGCTGTTGGGCAAACTTGACTGTCTGCAGTCGTTTGCCGAAGCAGCCGAACTCAACCGCTATTGCCGTCCGACAGTAGACGAGTCACTTGAAATCGACATAAAAGAAGGACGTCATCCGGTAATCGAGCGTCAGCTTCCTGCCGGAGAGCCTTATATAGCCAACTCGGTTAGGATTGACAATGCTGGAGAGCAGGTCATGATGATAACCGGCCCTAATATGTCGGGTAAGTCGGCGCTTCTGCGACAGACAGCGCTGATTGCTCTTATGGCTCAGGCCGGTTCTTTCGTTCCGGCTGACTCGGCCCGAATAGGTGTTGTCGACAAGATATTCACCCGTGTCGGCGCGTCGGATAATCTTTCGGTGGGAGAGTCGACTTTCATGGTTGAGATGAATGAGGCTGCGGCAATACTCAACAATATGAGCGAGCGTTCGCTCATACTTTTTGATGAGCTTGGACGCGGTACGTCGACTTACGACGGTATCTCGATTGCATGGGCCATAGTGGAATATATACATGAAAATCCTCGCTGTCATCCCAAGACGCTATTCGCCACTCATTATCATGAGCTTAACGAGATGGCCGGAATGTATGGCAGGGTAGCCAACTACAATGTGTCGGTTCAGGAAATAGGGGGTAAGGTTGTGTTTATGCGTAAACTTACGCCAGGAGGAAGCGCTCACTCGTTCGGTATACATGTAGCCAAACTTGCCGGTATGCCCAAAGAGATACTTGACAGAGCGGATGAAATATTACGTAAACTTGAGAGTGAAAGACGCGCAGGAGAAATATCTCCTTCGGTGAAGCGCGGTATTTCCGAGCATGAGCAGAATGAAGCAAGAGGCATGCAATTGTCTTTTTTTCAACTCGATGATCCGGTG
This sequence comes from uncultured Muribaculaceae bacterium, assembly GCA_910578395.1. Classification (GTDB taxonomy): domain Bacteria; phylum Bacteroidota; class Bacteroidia; order Bacteroidales; family Muribaculaceae; genus JAFLTL01. Next base: position 29,028 of record CAJTPZ010000006.1, read on the forward strand.
CTCAGTCAGGTGCGAGACCAGATACTCGATCTTGACATAAACAATCTGACACCTGTCGCCGCATTGAACAAGCTCAATGAAATCAAGTCGATAATAACGGGTAAGTAAAAAAAATTATGCTTAACCAACATAAAGCATATCAGCAAATATCACAATAGAAATGAAAGTAGTGCTGATCGCAGTAGGCAATGTGAAGTCGCCTTGGGCTGCGCAGGGAGAGAATACCTATGCGCAACGCATAGGGCACTATATACAGTTTGAGACAGTAGTTGTTCCTGATGTTAAGACAAGCCGATCGACAACGCCACAGGCTCAGAAAGAGGCAGAAGGATGCCTGATTCTGTCGAAGCTGCAGCCGACCGATGCCGTTGTGTTGCTTGATGAACACGGGAAGCAGCCGACGTCGCGTGGTCTTGCAGAGATGTTGCAGGGGTATATGAACAGTGGGGTCAAGCGGCTGGTGTTTATCATCGGGGGGCCTTATGGTTTTTCCGATTCAGTGTATGACCGGGCTGCAGGGCGTATGCTTTCGCTTTCGTCGCTGACCTTCCCACATGAACTGGCCAGACTTATATTTACCGAACAGCTTTACCGTGCAATGACGATACTGCGCGGAGAACCTTATCACCATGACTGATGAGAATAGGAATTATACAACAGAACGGAAGCGCCGATGCGCATGACAATCAAAAGCGTATAGCGGAAAAGGTGAGACGCCTTGCCGCCGCCGGCGCTAAGCTGATAGTGAATCAGGAACTGCACGACGGCTTGTACTTTTGTCAGACAGAGGATGTGGATACCTGCGGACTGGCAGTGAGCATACCCGGTGATTCTACTGATTTCTACGGAGCACTCGCCCGTGAGACCGGAACGGTGATTGTGACATCTCTTTTTGAGCGTCGCACAGCGGGTCTTTATCATAATACGGCTGTGGTGTTTGAAAGAGACGGGACTATTGCCGGCAAGTACAGAAAGATGCACATACCTGATGATCCGGCATATTATGAGAAATTCTATTTTACACCCGGAGATCTTGGTTTCGAGCCTATCGACACGTCGGTCGGGCGTCTCGGAGTGCTTGTGTGCTGGGACCAGTGGTATCCTGAGGCTGCACGGCTGATGGCTTTGCGCGGTGCCGAGATATTGATATATCCAACTGCGATAGGGTGGGAGAGCAGTGATACGCCGGAGGAGCAGGAGCGTCAGCGCGAAGCATGGACTACGGTGCAGCGCGGACATGCTGTTGCCAACGGATTGCCTGTTGTGACGGTTAACCGGGTCGGAAATGAATCAGATCCATCGGGTGCGACGAACGGCATACAGTTCTGGGGAAGTAGTTTTGTAGTCGGTCCGCAGGGCGAATTTCTGTATCGTGCCGGGACAGAAGAAGAGTGCGTGACGGTAGATGTGGATATGAGGCGGTGTGAACAGGTGCGTCGCTGGTGGCCATTTCTGCGTGACCGCCGCATAGATGCCTATGATGGCTTGACAAAACGTTTTCTTGATTGAAAAAGAGTATATAAGACAATCGGGCTACACCTAAGGTGCAGCCCGATTGTTTTATATCGTATAAATTTTGCGGTAAGGTTATTCCCACTCGATTGTTGCCGGTGGTTTTGATGAAATGTCGTAGGCTACGCGGTTGACGCCTTTTACCTTGTTGATTATGTCATTGGAGACTTTAGCAAGGAAGTCGTAGGGAAGACGTGCCCAGTCGGCAGTCATGGCATCGGTCGATGTGACCGCGCGTAGTGCCACAGCCTGCTCATAAGTGCGTTCGTCGCCCATCACACCTACACTGCGCACGGGAAGAAGTATAGCACCGGCCTGCCATACCTGATCGTATAGGCCCCAGTCACGTAATCCCTGGATGAAGATGTCGTCGGCTTCCTGAAGTATGCGTACTTTTTCGGGGGTAATGTCGCCGAGTATGCGTACTGCGAGTCCTGGGCCGGGGAATGGATGACGCGAAATGAGATGCTCTGGCATACCAAGCTCACGGCCTACGGCACGAACCTCATCTTTGAACAGCAGACGAAGTGGCTCGCAAAGTCTGAGGTTCATTTTTTCGGGCAGACCGCCTACATTGTGGTGGCTTTTGATGGTTGTGCCTGTAATTGATAGCGACTCGATGCAGTCGGGATAGATTGTGCCCTGTGCAAGCCACTTTACGTCGACGATTTTGTGTGCTTCGGCATCGAAAACGTCTATGAATCCTTTGCCGATGATTTTGCGCTTGCGTTCGGGTTCTTCTACTCCGGCGAGCTCGCTGAAAAATTTAGCAGATGCGTCAACTCCGATAACATTCAGGCCAAGGCCTTCGTAGTCGCGGAGTACAGAGGCGAACTCGTCTTTACGAAGCAGCCCATGATCAACGAAGATGCAGGTGAGGCGTTCGCCTATTGCACGGTTAAGCAACACAGCTGCCACTGAAGAGTCGACACCTCCGCTGAGACCGAGGACTACTTTGTCGTTTCCAAGCTGTTCACGCAACGCTTCGACGGTTGTTTCTATAAATGAGGCGGCACTCCAGTCGCGTTTTGAGCCGCATATTTTCTCAACGAAGTTGCGGAGGATCGTCGTTCCGCATTCAGAGTGGAATACTTCGGGATGGAACTGTACGCCCCAGCGTCGGGCACCAGGCACACAGTAGGCACCTACCTTGACATCGTGCGTGGAAGCGATTATTTCCCAATCGGCCGGTAATGACGTTATTGTGTCGCCGTGGCTCATCCACACCTGATCGCCTACGTTTACGTCGGCAAGAAGGGGATCGTTGCTGTTTACAAAGGACAGTTTGGCACGTCCATATTCGCGAGACCCTGCGGGTTCTACATTTCCGCCGTTTTCGTAGGCCATGAACTGTGCGCCGTAGCAAATACCGAGAACCGGCATTTCTGCCGGGATGTCGGAGAGGTTGAGACGAAATGCTTTTTCGTCGTAGACCGAGAACGGGCTTCCTGACAAAATGACACCTATTACCGAAGTGTCGTCCTTGGGAAATTTGTTGTAGGGAAGGATCTCGCAGTAGACATTGAGTTCACGGAGCCGACGGGCGATGAGCTGAGTCGTCTGCGAGCCGAAGTCGAGAATGATAACTTTTTCCTGCATATTTTAATTTCGATATAGCGGGTCTCGAATGGATCGAGTTTCTTAAAGCGTAGTTGCAAGAGAGGTTTATGACCTTTCACAGCACAAAGTTAGGAAAAACGGTTGAATAATCAATTTAAAACTGTTGTACCGACTGATTAATTACGTGCAGTAAGGTGCGGTCATTGGTTTTTGTGTAATGGCAAGTATTAAATCTTTATAATATGTGAGACAATAAGAAACAAATAGAGATGCAAAGGCGTTGAGTAGGTAAAGACACAGATGATAAAAGGCTCGGTTCTGAGCCACTTAGACAGTCCCAGCGACACAGAGTCGCTGCCGATGGATAAAGGAGGTTGGAAGTGACCCCGCTGTTGAATGTGAGAACTCAGAAATCAGATAACATTGAACCTTTTTATCTTTATCTAATGCCAAGTCTCCTCCCGTATGACGTAGACACGTCTACAGAGGCGGGGAGGCTTGCCGCTGTTATATAAGCCGGATAAGATATAAACTGATAAAACCATTAAAAGGAGCTTCTCACGAGGCTCCTTTTAATGGTTTCCAATAGGTACAATTTCTAAGGTAAAAAAGATTGTTTTCTGGTTTGCATTACAAAAGTGGGGCTTAAAAATCATATTACAAAATTATTTCAGGTGTTATAAAACATTGTTGTAAAACATATATTGATTGCTATCTTTGGAAATGAATGTCAAAAGTGTTGTCACACACTGTTGTCTGTCAGACCAAACGAAGATAGTTTATGCTTGATAATCAGATGAAAACATGCGGAAGATCGCTTGAAGTGTGCGCCGGAGACCTTCGCAGTGTATATGCGGCAAGGGAGGGAGGCGCCTCTCGTGTAGAACTTTGTTCGGGACTTGCCGAAGGAGGAATGACACCTTCAGCGGGACTTGTCAGAGCAGCTGTAGCTGCCGGAGGGATAGCGGTGAATGTACTGATAAGGCCGCGTCCGGGCGATTTTGTGTATGGCGAAGATGAAGCCCGTGTAATGATAGATGATATCGCAATGGCTGTTGATGCCGGGGTGCATGGTGTGGTGATAGGTGCTCTGAAACCTGATGGCAATATTGACCTGCCGCTTGTAAGAAGGCTTGTTGAGGCTGCGCGTGGAAAGAGTGTGACGTTTCACCGTGCGTTTGATCTGTGCCGTGATCCTTTTGAGGCGATCGGCCAACTTATGGATCTCGGAATTGAGAGGCTGTTGACATCCGGGCAGGCTCCTACCGCATTAATGGGGGTCGAGCTTCTGGCCGGACTTGTGGAAAAAGCCGGTGACAGGCTCTCGGTGATGCCTGGAGGAGGGGTGAGTGTGACAAACGCTGCCGAAATACTTAGAGAGAGCGGCGCCCATGAGATACACGCTTCGGCCCGCGAGCCTATCGCTTCGGCTATGCGCTTCAGGCGTGACGATGTGTCGATGGGGGCAGCCGGCAGTGACGAGTATGCCTGTCTGTCGACGTCGGCTAATATAGTGAAACAAATTGTAAGTGCTATTACGGAATGAATATAAATAAAACAGCAGTTGCCGGAATCATGCTTGCCACCGCACTGGCGGCAGGGGCAACGGTGAATGATGATTTCAGATCGCGTCGTGACTCGGTGAAAAGTGTGGCCATGCACACCGAGATTTTTGACCGTGATCTGACACCTGAACAGCGGAGCGCATTGGAATTTCTTTATGCATACATGCCGCTTCCTGATGTGACGGATTACAGTGGAGAGTTTTTTTTACGTAACGTGAATCAGACTCTTGCTACTCGCCAGGAAATGCCTTGGGGAAAGATTGTGCCTGACAATGAGTTTTATCATTTTGTGCTTCCGCTGCGTGTGAACAACGAGCCTCTTGATGACAGCCGCACCGCATTTTATGCAGAACTGCGAGACAGGGTGAAAGGGCTGTCCATGACAGATGCAATACTTGAAGTTAACCACTGGTGTCATGAAAAGGCTACTTATCAGCCATCGGACAGTCGTACACATTCGCCGATGATGACTGTATACACCGGAATCGGACGCTGCGGAGAGGAGTCGACATTTACAGTGGCCGCGTTGCGTGCTGTGGGTATACCAGCGCGGCAGATTTATACTCCGCGCTGGGCCCATACCGATGACAACCATGCATGGGTTGAGGCATGGGCCGACGGAAAGTGGCATTTTCTTGGCGCATGTGAGCCTGAACCGGTGCTTGATCTCGGGTGGTTCAACGACCCGGCTTCACGCGGCATGATGATGTCGACACGTGTGATAGGCGACTATCATGGCGACGAGGAGGTGCTGATAAGAGTCCCGGGATACACCGATATAAATGTGACTGAAAATTATGCTCCGGTCGATACGCTTCATGTGACGGTTACAGACTTGTCGGGAAAAACTGTCGGTGGCGCCCGCGTGAGTTTCACACTGTACAATTATGCAGAATTTTATCCGGTTGTGACCAAAACCGCTGACGGTGGCGGACATAGCTCTGTTGTTGCCGGACTGGGCGACATGATTGTGTGGGGAAGTGACCGAAACGGTAATTTCGGGTTTAAAAAAGCTACAGTGGGACGTGACCGAGAGGTGACTGTGGTTCTTGATAAAAACGGCAAGACAAGCGGTACATGGGCATTTGATATCATTCCGCCTAAGTCGGGTGCAAAGCTGCCGGCTGTGACAGATGAACAGCGCAAGGAAAATGACCGACGTAAGGCAGTAGAGGACCAGATGAGAAAAGATCGTGAAGAGGCTATGATGGTGACGGCTGAAGCGGCCAGATCGCTTGCTGCCGATCTCGGAGTAGATGCCGACAGAATGGTAGCTGTGATGAATGACGCGCGTACAAACGGGGGCGTACTTGCGGACTTTATGCGCTCAGTGTCACCTCAGAAACGTGAAAATGCGTTGCTGCTGCTTGAAGTGATATCGGCAAAGGACCGTTCGGATGTGACGGCGGAAATACTCAACGATCACGTCGGCGCTTCGGATAACAGATGGGTACTTAATCCTCGTGTCGCCAATGAGTCGCTGACAAAGTTCCGCAGTGAGCTTTCAGGAGCCTATGACGATGCACGGTCGGAGATGTTCAGAAATAATCCGGAGCTGCTGGTCGCCGAAGTAGACAAGAATATCGAGGTTGTTGACGGCTGGCAACCAAATACGCTCAGGATGTCGCCTGCCGAGGTGCACAAAATGAAACAGACAGATGCTGTGTCAAGAAATATATATTTTGTCGCACTTGCAAGAACGCTTGGAATTCCGTCGCGTGTAGATGCTGTCACCGGTAAGCCGCAGTGGGGAACGGATAATGCCGGCGGTATCACATGGCATGATGCGTCATTCACATCGGATGTACAGCCATCGGCCCAGCCACAAGGCAAGCTTAATCTCAGCTATGAGCCAATGGAGCATATAACCGATGCCCGATATTATACTCATTTTACTCTTTCACGTCTTGACAACGGTGTTCCGCAGTTGTTGAGCTATGACGACAATGACAGTTGGTCGAAACAGTTTTCAGGCCCCGTGTCTATGGATTGCGGACAGTATATGCTCACAACCGGGCAGCGACTTGCCAATGGTGGTGTGCTTGCCAATTGTGAGATATTTGAAATCGAGGACGGGAAGACAACGGATGTGGATCTGACCATACGCCGTGATACAACTGCCGTGCAGGTAATCGGCTCTTTTAATTCGGAAAGTCTTTTCCGTAACGGTGCGACAGGTGTTGAACAGTCGATACTTTCGGCAACAGGACGTGGATATTTCATATTGGGAATGCTCACTGTAGGCGATGAGCCGTCGAACCATGCCATACGTGATATCGCCTCGGTTGCTGCTGAGCTTGAAGCAACGGGGATGCCAATGGTGATACTGATCGAGGGGGCTGACGATGAGTCAGCGGCAAAATATCTTGCTGCTCTTCCGAAACTGCCGGCAACTGCGATACTCGGACGTGACATAGACTCGTCGATTGCCAATTCAGTGAACAGAGAGATGGAGTCTTCGGCTGCACCGGTGTTTATTATCGCCGATACATTCAACCGCATTGTGTTCCATTCGTCGGGCTATACAATCGGTCTCGGACAAACTTTGCTCGACACGATCAAGAAGCTTTGATTTTATGCAAAAAGAGGAAATAGATTTCGGCGGAGAGTGGTGGACTACTCCCGCAGAGGACGATAACGGCCACTTACTGATGGTGACAGGCCGAGAGGATGTCAATAAATTCAGGTCGAATCCTCGTTTCTGTATCAGAGTCGAGATTTCATGGAAATATGGCGGAGAGGAGATGCCATCGGAGAAAGACGGTACGGCCGACCTTGTTGAACAGGCCGACACCGGTCTAAGAAGTGTGTTTCACAAGGATCCGGTGGCTGTGTTGACAGGCGTGTTTACAGGAGGAGGCGAACGCACTTGGGTTTTCTACACTCTTTCAACCCATATATTCCAGAAGAAGATAAACGAGGCTCTTGCGGATCTTCCCTTACTACCTCTTGAAATTTCGGCTGAGAATGATCCTGGATGGGATGCCTATGCAGAAATGGAAGAGCTGAAAGGCTGTTGAATTTATTGAATAGCAGATGTCGGTCAAACTATAATGAAAAGACATCTGCTATTCTTTTTTGTTGAAAAAAATTATCTTTGTGGACTGGAATGGAGATGGAACAATCATCATAACCTTAAAAATCAAGTATGACGTTTTTGTTCCATATGTTTATATTTATAAGAAAGTGATCTGAATGAAGTATATAGGTGCTCATGTGTCGACTTCGGGCGGAGTGTCGAATGCTCCTGTTTTTGCGTCGGAGATCGGTGCGAAGTCTTTTGCAATGTTTACCCGTAATCCGTCGCGCTGGCGCTCTCCTGTTATAAAGGAGAAGGAGGCGGCTGCTTTTAGGGAAAACTGTGTCCGTCTTGGTTATGACACTTCGAAGATATTGCCTCATGACAGTTATTTGATAAATCTCGGCGCACCTGATTCAGAAAAACTCAGAATGTCGCGAGAGGCTTTCATGGATGAACTGCAACGTTGCCGTCAGCTCGGACTCACGCTGCTTAATTTTCATCCGGGATCGCACTTGCGAGAAAGCAGCGAGGAAGACTGCCTGCGTGTTATCGCCGAGTCGATCAACATTGCTCTTGAAAACATAGAAGGAGTAAAGGCGGTGATAGAAACAACTGCAGGACAGGGATCGAATCTCGGTTATACATTTGAACAGATTGCGGAAATTATTTCCAAGATCGAGGATAAAAGCCGTGTGGGAGTTTGTGTCGATACATGTCACACGTTTGCGGCCGGATATGATATGTCGACATCGGATGGATATGAACGTACATGGCAGGAGTTCGGCAATACGATAGGATTTGACTATCTGTCGGCTATTCATCTTAACGACTCCAAGAAGGGTGTAGGTAGCAAGGTGGACCGTCATGCGAGTCTGGGACGCGGCACTCTTGGTGTCAAGTTTTTTGAGATGCTGATGCAGGATGCACGTATGGACAATATTCCTATCATTCTTGAGACTCCGGCACCGGTGATATGGAAAGATGAAATAGAATGGCTTTACAGTCTGGCCAACGGTGCTACTGCAGACGAGTTGTCGCTGCCTGATGCAGTTGAAGGTACCGGATCATTGTAAGACAAGAAAAGCATATACCATAAAGACATCATGAAAGTTAAGCCTGATTTAGGATTCTGGAAGCTTTGGAATCTTAGCTTCGGATTTTTCGGCGTCCAGATCGCATATGCGCTTCAGAGCGCCAATGTATCAAGAATTTTTGCAACGCTTGGAGCTGATCCTCATGATCTGAGTTATTTCTGGATATTGCCACCTCTTATGGGACTGCTTGTCCAGCCGGTTGTGGGTACATTGAGCGATCGCACCTGGACACGATTCGGACGCCGTCTGCCTTATCTGATCGTAGGGGCGGTTGTCGCTGCTGCTGTAATGTGTCTGCTTCCGAATGCCGGCAGTTTCCATCTTGCTGTCTCGTCGGCAATCATGCTTGGTCTTGTGGCTCTTATGATGCTTGGTACATCGATAAATATGGCTATGCAGCCTTTCAAGATGCTTGTCGGCGACATGGTGAATGAAAAACAGAAAGGTATGGCTTATTCGATACAGAGTTTTCTGTGTAACTCTGGCAGTATTGTCGGTTTCGTTTTCCCGTTTGTGCTTACCATGGTCGGCATACAGAATACTGCTGAAGCCGGAGTCATACCACCTGCAGTAGTTTATTCATTTTATGCCGGTGCGCTGGTACTCCTGCTTTGCGTAGTTTATTCGCTTGTCAAGATAAAGGAATGGCCACCACATGTCTATGCCGAATACAATGGTGTGACAACAGAAACAAAGAATGGTGAGACAAAAGAGAAACGCACCAATCTTATAACATTGCTGGTCAAGGCACCTAAAACATTCTGGACCGTAGGGCTTGTGCAATTTTTCTGCTGGATCGCATTTCTGTTTATGTGGACCTATACTAACGGAACTGTTGCCAGGAATGCTTTTGAGTGTCCGACAACGGAGTATGTCACCGGTTTCAGAATGACAGACTCGACAGGCTCCTTGTTAAGCTACAGTGCAAAACATGTGCTTACGGCTGACAGTACAGAGGTAATCAATGACGGTAAACTTCTGATGCCTTTTGAGGAGCTTCCAAAGAATTCGGAGTTGCTGCTTGCCGGTATGATGGGCGAGGATCCGCAGACCCACAAGCTATATCTTGAAGGTGTAAAACATGTTAATGTGGAGGATCCTGCCGGTGTGTCAATAGAAAAACATGTTGTGCTGAATACTGATTCGGATGAGTACAATGCCGCTGGAAACTGGGTAGGCATACTTTTCGCGGTACAGGCAATCGGAGCGGTGCTATGGGCAATTGTGTTGCCACGTTTCCGTAGCCGCAAATTCAGCTATGTTCTCAGTCTTCTGCTCGGAGCTGTAGGCTTTGTTTCGGCCGGGTTGTTTACAAATCAGTATCTTCTGTTTTTGTCATTCCTGCTTATAGGTTGCCCGTGGGCGGCGATGCTGGCTTGGCCGTTTACAATATTGACCAATTCGCTCAAAGGGGGAAATATCGGAGCGTATCTCGGTTTGTTTAACTGCACTATCTGCATTCCGCCTGCATTCCGCAGATCATAGGTGCTATAGCCGGAGGGTGGATTCTGAGCGCTCTCGGCAATGGTCAGGATCTTGCCCCACAATGGGGTATGATGATTGTGGCCGGAGTGTCGCTTGTGTTCGGTGCATTGTGCGTGTCATTTATCAAGGAAACTTCGGGCGAGACGACTGCCTCTATATCGGAAAAGGTCGCAGAGTAATAAACGAATATGCTTTCTATAACAAAGGAACAGATAGCGCAGCTCCCGCCTGTGGAATATGACGGGAAAATACATGTAGTCGACACTGTATCGGGTGTACGCGATGTAGTGTTGTATCTTTCGAAATGTGATATCGTAGGGTTTGATACGGAAACTCGGCCTACATTCACCAAGGGTAAGAGTCACAAGGTTGCGTTGCTTCAGCTGTCGACCGACGACGAGAGCTTTCTTATACGCCTAAATAAAACCGGAATGCCAAACGTTTTACGGAGGTTTATGGAGGCGGATAAACCGTTGAAGGTTGGGTTGTCGGTTAAAGATGATTTTCATTCGATATGCAAAGTATGTGATGAATTTACTCCCGGCGGATATGTAGAGTTGCAGGAATTTGTGAAGTGGTTTGATATAGGTGACATGAGTCTGCAAAAGGTTTATGGCATCATCTTCGGAAAACGGATTTCAAAAGCTCAGCGTTTGTCAAACTGGGAAGCCGATGAATTGACAGCCGCTCAACAGCGTTATGCTGCTATAGATGCATGGGCATGTCTGAAGATTTACCGATATCTGCTTGCAGGGTGTTTTGATGCAGAAACTTGGAAATTTGAGGATTTTGATTTTGTAAACGACAAGTCGGAAGAGGGGTCGGAGAAATGAGCAGATTTGCGTTGACACTGGTTTCGGCTGTTTTGGCGTTTGTGGTGCAGGGGTGTTTCACCGGCGTTGAAAGCACTCCAAAGATCGGTAATTCGGAGTTGAAGAAGCAGAATGCGTCGGAGCCTACAGCTGAGCGTCTTTATCTGGCAGATGTGGCCACAGAACCACTCAGCCGATGGCAACGTGGCAAGTCGTTTATGGTCGAAGATCCTAAGGCAATGCTTAATTTTGGAACTTCGATCGGTGACAGCAAACTCGACAAAGGCGATATAATTGAGTTTGCCGAGGCATTGCCGGCTTTGTCGCCGACAGGAGAGGCCACCGATCTTGTATTTGTGAAGAGAGGGGAGAGTGATAGCCGGCTTGTGTACCGCATAAATGCATCACAGGAGGAGTTGAACCGCCGAGATGTCATAGAAGTGCCTTTTACGGTCGAGCTTGGTATTGCGGAGCGTCTTAGAGGCCGCCTTCTTGGCAATACTTATTATATTATGACTCCACGCTGGCTCGATCGCGGACTCAAGACTGTGACCAAACTGAAGTATATACCGGTGAGGATTGTGGATGTGCTTCCGGGAAACAGCGATTTCCCTGTGAGAATTGAGTTTCAGCCGATTGATGACGCTCTCAATGGACAAGGTAATTTCTCTGTTTATATGAGCGTAGGTGATGGCCGTCGTTCGACACGCAATTTTGAGCATCTGTTTGCGCTTGGTAATCCGCGGGACAAATACCAGGCCATAGATGGCAACATGTGGCGGGCAATTGTGGAAAGCCGTCTTGTGAAAGGAATGACGCGTGATCAGGCAAGATTGTCGCTTGGTTCGCCTAACGATGTGCTGCGCGGTCATGATTATTCGTCGGCCTATGAGCGGTGGGAGTATGACGGAGGTGTGTTTCTATTGTTCCGCGACGGATTGCTTGAGGATTTCAGAAAATGAAGCTGACTTTTCTCGGAACCGGAACATCGTGCGGTGTGCCAGTAATAGGCTGCGGCTGTGCGGTGTGCCGTTCGTCGGACAAACGTGACCGACGGTTACGTACATCGGCACTGGTCGAAGCAGACGGTGTATCGATCCTTATAGACTGCGGTCCGGATTTCAGAGAGCAATATCTTGAAAATATACGTGACAAAAGTATTGACGGGGTACTTCTGACTCATGTACATTATGATCATATGGGAGGGCTTGATGATTTACGTCCGCTGACTTATAGAAACACTGTTCCGGTGTATTGCAGGGCAGATGTTGCCATTCGCCTGAAAAATAATCTGTCATATTGCTTCGGAGATAAGCATTATCCCGGAAGTCCGGTGCTTGATCTGGTGGAGATAAAGGAGTATACCGGATTTAATGTGAAAGGCGTTGATGTGATGCCGTTTGGTGTACGTCATGGAGATCTTGATATACTTGGTTTCAGAATCGGAGATATGGGGTATATAACCGATGCATCGAAGATCGACAACAGTACTGTAGAGGCTCTGAGAGGTGTGAAAGTTATGGTTATAAATGCACTGCGAGAAAGAGAACACCGCTCACACATGAATCTGACATCGGCACTGAATGCTATAGACCTTATTGCGCCCCAACAGGCCTATCTGACGCACATGAGCCATGAGGCCGGACTTCATGCCGTACTTGCGTCCAGACTTCCGGAAGGTGTATATGCAGCTTATGACGGATTGAAAGTAGAGATATAATAACGTTTGAGAGGCAGTGTTGAAATTAACGATATGATCTGTTTTCGCACGTAGTTGAATATGGGTAACAAGCGGGGCTGTATCAATTGATACAGCCCCGCTTATAGGATTTGTCTTTTGAAGGATTGTTATTTGACGGGTATGTCCTGTCTGCGTAGAGTGTAGTCACGTTTGTTGATTTCACATGACATTAGATTATTGGTGATCTTTATATCATCGATAGCGTTTATGTCGAATATCTGGTTTCGTACGGCAATAGTGATCTGTTGTTTCAGGTGGTCGGCGATTATGGGTTTAATTGAGTCGGGAGTGGATATGGTTGCATCGGTCAGCGTATTCACTGAAACAAGAACTGCCTCGGGATCAACTGAGACTTTAAGAGTCGATTCGTCGAGGTGAAGACTGACTTTATCATCTTCGACAGCTGCCCATTCGCCTGTAAGTGTCGCTATACCGCTGGCAGATACGGTGTAGGATTCAATAACTGCCGGAGTTTTATTTGACATGGCGTTTGTGATTGATACAAGAGCAGTCATCTGAAGGTCACCTCCTTTGTTGTTGTCGGCGTCGGGATTGAATTGAATAATACGTATAGCAGTAGCACTCATCGCATCGGAGTCGATGAGTTTTTCTGGTGTCGCAGCCCATGTGCCGGTTATATTTTCTGCCAGTCGGGCTTCGGAATCGCATGACGCAAGTGTAGGAGACAGAGCCAGTGCTCCTAAACAAAGAATGGCGAGTGATTGTGTTTTCATAGTAGGATTGTGTGGTTTGTTATAGTGTGTTAACGTCTACAGCAACGGTTAGGTTCAATGTGCGCGGTATGGTATAGCGGTCAATTACAGTCTCTGTCGTCAGTTAAAAAAAATATCGGGTTGTGATTTAAGGAGATTTAATTGTAACTTTATGCAGAAATAAAAATTACATAAACTTTTTATAGAATATCCATGAAAAATTACAGGTGTCTGTTGGCAATTATTACCATCGGCATGTGGGTTCAAGCTATTGCGTTAGAACGTAAGGTAGAAAGTCGGTCGGTCGGAACTGTGACATTGAATTGCGACAGTCCGGGAGACTGGGTATTCGACATGTTGGTTGACAATGATAATGATAAAGAGATTGTGACGATAAAAATGTCGTCGCCGTCACCACAGATACCGCCACGGTTCAGTGTGCTTATGTCGGTGCCCCAGATAGATATGAATCATTTGTGGAATGGTCGTAATGCTGACCGATGCCAGTTGCGTCCTGACTGGAGTGCCAATTTCCGATCGCATCTGGCAGTTGATATGCCTGTATATACATTTCTGAATGACAATAATGAGAATCGTCTCACAGTTGTTAGCAGCGAGCCTTTGCGTGAGGTTTCGGCAACTATGGGCTTGCGTGAGGAAAATTGCATGATTGTAGCTAACCTCAGTTATTTCAATACACCGGAGGCTCCGATTGAAAGATACGAGACAAAAATCATGCTTGACCGTCGGCCTGTATTCTGGAGTGATGCTGTGAGAGACGGAGTGGAGTGGATGGTTCGGGAAGCAGGAATAAAGTCGGTCGATCCGCCGGCAGAGGCATTTGAACCATTATATTCTTCGTGGTACCAGTTTCATCAGAATGTTTCTGACAAGGCAATTGAGGAAGAGTGCCGCAAAGCAGCGGACCTCGGCATGAAAACGATAATCGTCGATGATGGCTGGCAGACCGATGACAATAACCGCGGTTATGCATTTTGTGGCGACTGGCAGGTGAGTAAGAACCGATTTCCCGATTTTCCAGGGCATGTGAAGAAGGTGCAGGAGATGGGTCTTAAATATATGTTGTGGTATTCAGTGCCTTTTGTCGGTAAAAACAGTCGGAATTATGAGCGTTTCAAGGGAAAATATCTGTGGGAGGACTATGAGAAAGGAGGTCTTGACCCTCGTTTTCCGGAGGTGCGTGAATGGATTTGCCAGACTTATGAGGATGCGATGCGTAATTACGGACTTGATGGTTTCAAACTCGATTTTATCGATAGCTTTACAACATCTGATGATCCTGCGAGGGCCGATAACTATGCAGGCCGTGACATAAAGACAGTGCCGGAGGCTGTGAATGTGCTCATGAAAGAGGTGTATGATAGACTCAGTGCTATAAAGCCGGATGTGCTTATTGAATTCCGCCAAAATTATGTCGGTCCGGCAATCCGCCAATATGGTAATATGCTCAGAGCCGGTGATTGTCCGGGCGACATGCAAGGTAACCGCCAGCGTATCGCCAATCTGCGTCTGACTTCTGGACAAACAGCCGTTCATTCCGATATGCTTGAATGGAATCCGTCTGACACACCTGAGAGTGCAGCCCGACATATTTTTTCGGCTATGTTTGGTGTCGTACAGTATTCGCTTATGCTCAATGAGTTGCCTGAAGATCATTTGCGTATGCTGCGTCATTGGATGGATTTTAATAACAGACATCGCGTAACGTTGCTCGAGGCGGATTTCCGTCCATATCATCCCGAAGGAGGCTATCCGATAATCGAGGCGTCGTCGGAAAAAGAGCGCATTATCGCAGTATATCAGAGCGGACATGTGGCAGAAGCCGGCAGAGCGAAAGTGCCGACATATATCATTAATGCAACCGGTGAAGGTTGGGTTTATGTAGATTTTTCCGAAGATCCAAAGGCAGTCGAGATTTTCAATGTGTTTGGTGAAAAGGTTTCCACACAGAAGGCCGTAAAAGGGATCAAGCGTCTTGAAGTGCCTGCTTCGGGCTATGTGCTTATAAAATAGTCAACGGTTTAGGAGTTGTGAATATAATAGAAGTAACAGGGACAGAAGAGCAAATCGCTATATACACGCATCTGACAGAGGCTCAGTTACGTAACAGATTATCGCCAGCCGATGGTATATTCATAGCGGAGAGCCCCAAGGTGATAAATACAGCTTTGTCATCAGGAATGCAGCCGTTGTCTCTGTTGTGTGAGCGTCGGCATATCGTCGGTGATGCCAAGTGTATCATTGATCGGCTACCGGATGATTTTCCGGTGTATACGGCTGACAGAGAGGTGCTCGGCGGTCTTACCGGTTACACACTGACACGTGGTGTTCTTTGTGCTATGCGAAGACCAGAGGAACGTCATGCTGCCGATGTTGTAGCCACTGCACGACGTGTGGCGGTTATAGACGGAGTGACTGACACTACAAATATCGGTGCTATATTCCGGTCTGCGGCTGCGCTTGGCATGGATTGCGTTCTGCTGACACGTACTTCTTGCGACCCGCTGAACCGACGGTCGGTGAGAGTGTCGATGGGATCGGTATTTCTTGTGCCATGGGCGTGGATTGATAGCGTAGACGATATTAAGGAATATGGTTTCAAGACTGTTGCAATGGCACTGAGAGATGATTCGGTGTGCATAGATGATGTAAAACTTAAAAATGAGCCACGTCTGGCTATAGTGCTGGGTACAGAAGGTGACGGTCTGAGCAACGATGTGATTGCCGGAGCCGATTATGTGGTGAGAATACCTATGGCTCACGGTGTGGATTCGCTAAATGTAGCAGCTGCTTCAGCAGTAGCATTCTGGGAACTTTCATATAAAAATATTGAATAGAGATGAATAATTTTGTTTTGATGTGTGCGGGGGCAGCGTTCTGCGTCATTGCCGCTTGCAGCGGAGGGGCTACAAAACAGATGCCTTACAATGAGGGTATCAATATAATACCGACTCCTGTGAGTCTGGAGCAGGCAGAAGGTAATTTCTCGCTAAGCAAGAATATGAAGATTGCAGCGTCGACGCCGGAAGCAAAAACTGTGGCAGAGTATTTTGCCGGCCAGATGAATCTTGCAACCGGATATGATATAAAGGTCGGTGATGATGCGACTGGACGCGTGGAGCTTATAATCGACGAAGCACTTGGTGTGAATGACGAAGGGTATATGCTTGACGTGACTCCGCACAGTGTTGTGGTAAAGGCTAAGACAGCACAGGGACTGTTCTATGGCATGCAATCGTTCATGCAGTTGCTACCGGCCGAAATCCAGAGTCAGGTGGAGGTTGACGGTATCGCATGGACGGCACCGGCAGTGTCGATCAAGGATGAGCCGCGTTTTGAATATCGCGGAATAATGCTTGATCCTTGCCGTCATTTTATTCCGGTGGAAAATATCAAGAAACATCTTGATGTGCTCGCTTTGTTTAAAATCAACCGTATGCATTGGCACCTGACCGACGATCAGGGCTGGCGTATAGAAATCAAGAAATATCCTAAACTTACAGAGGTTGGATCTAAGCGTATTGATGGCGAGGGAACCGAATATGGCGGATTTTATACACAGGAACAGATAAAGGATATTGTGAAATATGCGTCAGACCGTTTTATCACGATCATACCTGAAATAGAACTTCCCGGACATGAACTTGCCGCAATATCGGCTTATCCTGAATTGTCGTGTAAGGGAGAGCCGACCACACCGCGTATAATATGGGGTGTCGAGGATATTGTGCTTTGTGCCGGCAAGGATGCGACATTCGAGTTTTTTCAGGACGTTCTGGATGAGGTCGCATCTCTTTTTCCTGGTGAATATATACACATAGGTGGTGACGAATGTCCTAAATCAAGTTGGAAAGAATGCCCGCTCTGTCAGAAGCGCATAAATGAAGAGGGGCTGAATTCTGATAGGAATCATTCGGCAGAAGAGAGATTGCAAAGCTATTTCATACAGTGTATTGAAAAATATCTGGCAGAAAAACATGACCGTAAGATCATCGGCTGGGATGAAATACTTGAAGGTGGACTTGCGCCTTCGGCAACCGTGATGTCGTGGCGTGGAGAGCAAGGCGGAATAGCAGCGGCCAGTCTGGGCCATGATGCGATAATGACTCCGAGCAGCGATGGTATGTACATAGATCAGTTTCAGGGTGACCCGAAAATAGAGCCAGTAGCTATAGGCGGATATGATCCGTTGTCGCGGGTGTATGCCTATAATCCCGTTCCGGATACATTAGCAGCCACCGGTAAAGCAATGTTTATAAAGGGCGTTCAGACAAACTTGTGGTCGGAATACATGTATTGCCCTGACCTGGTGGAATATCGTGCATACCCTCGTGTGCTGGCACTTGCTGAAATAGGTTGGACATCGTTGTCGCGTAAGGACTACAAGGATTTTGAGCGTCGACTGAATAATGCGTTAGTGCGTCTCGACGAGCTTAATATCAATTACCATATCCCTCTGCCAGAGCAACCTGGTGGGTCATGTAATTTTGTTGCCTTTACCGATAGTGTGTCTTTGGAATTCAAAACCACGCGCCCTGTCGAGATGGTTTATACAACTGACGGATCTGAGCCGACTCTCAAATCAGAGGTTTACACAAAACCGATTGTATTCACAGAATCGGGAGTGTTGAATATAAGATCGGTTTTGCCATCAGGAAAGATGAGCAAAACTCGTGAAATCGTTGTTGAAAAGCAGGCTTTCGCACCTTCAAAAGAAACTGTAGATGTAGCTCCCGGACTGGCTATGCAGGTTACTGACGGGATGTACCTTTCATCTAAGGAACTTGAAAGTGTGAAGGAATGGAAGACATCGGTTATCAAGGATCTGCGTGAGATAAGCAGTGTTGTGAAATCGAGTGAGTCGATGCGCGGAGTCAATCAATATGCTGCAATAGCAACCGGTTATGTGAATATACCTGAAGATGGAGTATATTATATTTCCTCGGATAACGAGGAGGTGTGGATCGACGGCAAATTGCTGGTGGACAATGGCGGAGAGGTTAAACGTTTTTCTCGGCATGACAGTTCGGCTGCATTGTCGAAAGGAATGCATGAAATCAAGGTAGTGTTTCTTGGCCACATTATCGGTGGCTGGCCTTCTAATTGGAACGACGGTAGTGTGAAGCTTCGCCAATCGGATTCTGATAAATTTGTGAAGATTACCCCTGACATGCTGTTTCATTGATTCAGGTGATATAATAAAATACAGGAAGACATGATTCATGTCTTCCTGTATTTTATTATATCAGTATTATGTTATGGATCAGTTGTTTTCCAAGAGGAAACGTTCGGCATCGAGAGCAGCCCGGCATCCCATGCCTGCAGCGCTTACGGCCTGACGATATATCGGGTCTGCCACATCACCGGCAGCAAATACGCCAGGAATGTTGGTGGCAGTTGATTTTCCATGTGTGACAATGTAGCCGGTCTCATCCATGTCAATCTGGCCGGTGAAAATGTCGGTATTTGGCTTGTGGCCTATAGCGAGGAAAAAGCCGTCGATTGCAATATTTAAAATCTGCTCTTTGTCGGTTCCTTTGTTCTCAATGATTTTTGCTCCCTCGACAAACTCTTCTCCGAAAAGACCAATGGTGTTACAGTTGAACATCACGGATATATTTTCTTTCTGTAAAACACGCTGTTGCATGACTTTTGAAGCTCTCAGATAATCCTTGCGCACAACAAGATAAACTTTCTTTGCGAGTCCGCTAAGATATAGGGCTTCCTCACAAGCGGTGTCTCCGCCACCTACAACCGCAACTGTGCGTCCGCGATAAAAGAAGCCGTCGCATGTAGCGCAAGCCGATACACCCAATCCGGCATATTTTTGCTCGTCGGGGAGTCCGAGATATTTCGCCGAGGCACCGGTAGAAATTATCACAGTCTCGGCAGTAATTGTATTTCCGTCGTCGGTTGTCACTTTAAACGGACGTTGTGAGAAATTGGCTGCAGTGACTATGCCTGTCCGAATTTCGGTGCCGAAGCGGAGCGCCTGACGGCGTAGGTCTTCCATGAGTATAGGTCCTGTTATTCCGTCGGGATAACCGGGGAAATTCTCAACCTCAGTCGTGGTTGTCAGTTGTCCGCCAGGTTGCAGTCCTTCGATGAGTATTGGCGAGAGGTTGGCGCGTGACGCATATATCGCAGCTGTATAGCCTGCAGGTCCTGAACCAATGATGAGGCATTTTGTAGTAGTGTCTGCCATGATTTATTGTAAAGGGTATAATAATCGTTTATCTAAGATCAATGATTTCAGCGTTGGGATGGTAAGCCGGTTTGTAGCGGAATTTATCTGGAGAAAGTTTTGTTCCGACTGATGTTTCAGTGAACCTGATGGTCATTATTGAGTTGTCGCGTGTCCTGACTGTGATTTCAGCAGGAAAGCTTGTTTTCGGTTCAATATAGACTGTGGCTTCTGTTATGTCGGTATTGTTGTCAATCGGGGTCAACCGAAATATTTGCTTTCCTGTAGTGTCGGTGCCCGATGGCTTTATACGGTAGTGGTCGCTGACGTTTGAGATGATGGCAAGAGGATTTACTTCAAGTATTTCCTGCCTGGTCGGTTCGGTCATTGAGACTTCTTCAGCCGCCGCATTGTAGGTCCATTGTGTTTTTCCGTCAAACCAGGTCTCATATTCGCCTCCATCGGTGATTATGACAAAACATTTTTCTGCTATGACAGCTTCTCCTGTGACTTTTCCATTATTATCAGTTACTTCAAAACCGGTACTTATCGAAGGCGCAGACATGATTTTGGCTGCGGCATCGGAAAGTGAGTCCTTCTGAGCGGCTCCTGAAAAAGGAATAAGAGACAGAATCAGTGCGATAAAAGTTGTCGTTTTCATCCTATAATCTAAACATGGATCGTGAGAGAATGGTTTATTGGCCACTTAGGATTTCTTCAAGGCGATAGGTGTCGACAAGAATGTCACGCATTTTACCACCTACCGACGGACCAACGATACCGACAGCCTCAAGCTGATCCATAATTTTACCTGCGCGTGCAAAGCCGATGGAGTATCTTCGCTGTAAGCCGGAGGTTGAGGCTACGCCTGATGAAACGATGTCACGTGCGATCTCATTAAACAGTGGATCACGCTCACCGGCACTCAGCCCACGTGCACCTCCTTGAGGTCCTGCAACTTCTGTCGGAGGAAGGAGGTAGGGATGAGGGTATCCGGTCTGATCGCCGATATATGATGAAACGGCTTTGATTTCAGGTGTATCGATAAAAGCACACTGTACGCGCTCAAGCTTGCTGTCATGTGATATGAGCATGTCGCCTTTGCCGATGAGTGAGGCGGCACCGTTGTTCTCAAGAATGATCTTGCTGTCTATGCGGCTTGATACCTGAAATGCCATTCGGGCCGGGAAGTTTGCCCGGATTACGCCAGTGATTATGTTGGCGCTCGGTCGTTGTGTGGCAATGATCATGTGTATGCCTACGGCACGTGCTTTCTGGGCTATGCGGGCAACCGGAGTCTCGGCTTCCTTTCCTACAGTCATGACGAGGTCGGCATATTCGTCGATGATGACAACGATGTAGGGAAGGTAACGGTGTCCTTTTTCGGGGTTAAGCTTACGCTCGGTGAAAAGTTTGTTGTAATGGGTGATCTGAACGACCTCGGCTTTCATGAGCAGGTCATATCGGTTGTCCATCTCGACACAAAGCGACTTGAGCGTGTCGATGACTTTGCTCATATCGGTGACAATCGCATCTTCTTCGTCGGGAAGTTTGGCAAGATAGTGCTTCTCGAGTTTCCGGTAAGGATAGAACTCGACTCTCTTGGGGTCAATTAATACAAATTTGAGTTCTGCCGGATGCTTTTTGTAGATGAGTGAATTTATGATTACGTTCATACCGACCGACTTACCTTTACCTGTGGCTCCGGCTACAAGTAGATGAGGCATTTTGGCAAGGTCGGCAATATAAACATCATTGCTGATGGTTGTTCCGATTGCGAGAGGCAGCTCGTAGTCGCATTCCTGATATTTTCGTGAACCGAGTATGGTGCGTATGGATACCGACTGAGGTTCGCTGTTTGGGACCTCGATACCTATCGCACTTTTTCCGGGAATTGGAGCGATAATGCGTGTGCTTATGGCAGAAAGAGCCATTGCGATGTCTTCCTCAAGCCGCTTGATAGTGGCGATTCTCACACCTTCGACAGGAGTGATCTCGTACATTGTGACTGTTGGACCGACTGTAGCGTCGATGTGTGCCACACCGATATTGAGCTTGTCGAGCGCGTAGATAATCTGATTTTTTTTATCGGATATCTCTGTTATGTCGACGACATCGGTGCGTGTCGGACGATCTTCAAGGAGATCGAGTACGGGCATACGGAAATGCGATAACTCGGCGGTAGGATCATAGGTGCTGCCTATTCGTCCGTATTCGACTTGTTCGATTTCCTCTTGAGTGCTTACAGTGAATCCAGGTTCTTTGTGGTCTTCTTCCGGTTCGGTAGCTAAAATGGGCTCTGTTGCTGATTCTGTTTTATCAGCGACATTTTCTACTGGTTCTATCGGTTTTACATCGGGATTGGAATCCACATCGGAGCCACGTTCAGTTTCGGTAGAAATCGGTTTTGGGGTATTTACGGGAAGAACCGGATCGGCCTGAGGTTCCGGAGAGACTGTCAATGTCGCAGTTGGCTGCTGTATATCGGCGGGTATATCGTTGATGATTTTTTCAGAACCGGATATTGTAGTGTCTTCTGCCGATGTTTTTTCCGAAGATATATCCTTCTCTTCTGGCTGTTTTTCCTTCTTGACAGCGGCCGCCTGTTCGTCGGTAGAATCAAATGGATCGAAGTGAGCGGTTTCGGCGGTTGATTTATCTGTTTTTTTCTCTTCTTCACCCAGTTCGGAAGCCTTCATTGCTTCTTCGACTTTACGTCGTTCGGCCTCTCGTGCCTCTCGTGCTTCACGCATGTGTTCTTTTATGGTTTCAACGCGTCGACGGTAGGCCTGATATATTTTCAGAATGTCGTAGAAATATATTGCTACAACAAAGCCGATAAGGAGTAGGGATGTGAAAGCGGCGCCAATCCAGCCGATACGCTCCATCAGCCATGTATTGACATATCGTCCATGAAAACCTCCGAGAGGAATTGTCATGTCAAGTCCATGTGTTACAAGGCCAATCGATAGAGATAGTGTGACGGCAAAAAGCAGAGCCTTGAAGGTCATTGACCAAAACTGGCATTTGCGAAGCCCAAATAGCGAAATTCCGCACAAAACCATCCATATAAGTATCGGGAATGCTCCGATGCCGAGTCCAAGTGTAATAAGATAATGTGATGAAACGGCACCTGCCGGTCCACCGATGTTGGTTATCTGGGAATCGGGATCTGACACGATGTTCTCGACCGTGCTGCCTATGATTTCGCTTTGGTCCTCAGGTGCAGTGCTTAGGTATGATATTGCCGAAACTGTCAGGTATGTTGCCGCCAGAATGAGCGCGATTCCGAGTGCTACGTGGAAACGTCGGTCACGCAGGAAGTCTATTATTCCTATAGAGGGTATTATAGGAGCCTTTGTATGTTTTTTGCGCGGATCTTTCCGGTTGTTATTATCATTGCGCCTGAAATCACCACGGTCTTTAGGATCACGGCGGCTGTTTCCCGCATTATCGTTTCGTCTTGGCGAAGAGGAGAAAGGATTAGTCACTTCTGTATCGGGGGAAATGACTGTAGCATTATAATCGTCGTAGTCAGAATTCATTTCAAGAGGAAAGATATAGGTGTGATTTGGAGAGATACAACAGAGTCTGGTATTTGACTGTACAATGTGCAAAGGTAATTTAAAAGTGGGGATGAAAGAAGAAATATTTATCATGAATTTTGTTATGTAGTCTGACGTTTTTATATTTGTGGTGAAGGTGATAAATTCGGACACCATGAAAACAGAAAAAAATAATTAACCACGGTTTATATAGATATGGAAAACAGCGAACTGTTGAAAGAGGTGGTAGCCCGCGCGCAGGTATGGCTTGGCGAGGGATACGATGAAGATACAAAGGCGGAAGTAAAGGCAATGCTCGATGCGGATGATAAAACTCCGCTTATCGATGCATTTTACCGTGACCTTGAGTTTGGCACAGGTGGATTGCGCGGGATAATGGGAGCCGGCTCCAATCGCATGAACATATATACGGTCGGCGCTGCTACGCAGGGACTTGCCAATTATCTGAAAGAGGCTTTCAAGGATGAGCCCCAGATAAGTGTGGCTGTCGGACACGATGTGCGCAATAATTCACGCAAGTTTGCAGAGATTGTAGCCGATATTTTCTCGGCTAACGGTATCAAGGTATATCTCTTTGATGATTTCCGTCCGACCCCGGAATTGTCCTTTGCTATCCGTCATTTCGGCTGCCAGAGCGGTGTAAACATCACTGCGTCGCACAACCCTAAGGAGTACAATGGCTATAAGGCTTACTGGAGTGACGGCGCACAGATCATCGCACCGCATGACGTGAACATAATAGATCATGTAGGCAAGATCAAGAATGTGTCGGAAATCAAGTTCAAGGGTAATCCTGATCTTATTCAGATCGTAGGCCGTGATGTCGATGAGGTATTTCTGTCGGAAATCAAGAAACTTTCGTTGTCACCGGATCTTATAGCAAAGTATCATGACCTGAAGATCGTGTATACACCGATACATGGCACTGGTGTTAAACTGATTCCGGAGTCGCTTCGTAATTATGGCTTTACAAATATTATAAATGTTCCGGAGCAGGATGTTACGAGCGGAGACTTCCCGACAGTGGAATCTCCCAATCCTGAGAATCCGCCGGCTATGGCTATGGCTATAGCCAAGGCCAAGGAGGTCGGAGCGGATCTTGTGATGGCTTCGGATCCGGATGCAGATCGTGTGGGTTGTGTGATACGTGACAGCCGTGGCGAATATGTGCTTCTTAACGGCAATCAGATCGTGATGATTCTTTTGAATTATCTGATGACCCGCAATGCAGAACTCGGACGTCTTACTGGCAACGAGTATATTGTTAAGACAATTGTTACGACCGAGACCATCAAGCGCATAGCTGATGAGAACAATATCAGGATGTTTGACTGTTACACCGGCTTCAAGTGGATTGCCGCTGTGATACGCGAACATGAGGGGATTTCACGTTACCTTGGCGGCGGTGAAGAGAGTTATGGTTTTCTTGCAGAGGATTTCGCCCGAGACAAAGACGCAGTATCGGCAGTTTCACTGATGGCTGAAGCTGCTGCATGGGCCCGCGATAAGGGGATGGATTTTCTCGGTATGCTCCAGGAGATCTACATGAAGTACGGTTTCTCGCGAGAAGCAGGTATTTCTGTTGTGCGCCCCGGAAAGAGTGGTGCCGACGAGATTGTGGCTATGATGAAAAACTTTAGGGCTAATCCTCCGAAATCACTTGGAGGCGGAAAGATCATTCTCGTGAAGGATTATGCAGATCTCAATAAGACCGATATGCAGACCGGGACTGTCGAGAAGATGGATATGCCTGTAACTTCCAATGTGCTTCAGTATTTCACTGAAGATGGCACTAAAATCTCGATACGTCCGTCGGGAACCGAGCCAAAGATCAAGTTTTACATTGAAGTGCGTGGCCACATGGACTCACCGTCCGATTATGACAAGGCTATAGCGGAGGCAGATGCCAAGATCGCCGAGGTTAAGAAGGATCTCGGTATCTGAGGTGATGTCAGATACTGATAAATAAAAAAATGAATATAAAAGGATGGGCTGACGGGGAGTTTCTCTCCAGATGTTCATCTTTTTGTTCATATCGGGGATGTATATGCAAGAACTCAATGTAATTACCGGACGTTTCGCGCCGTCGCCTTCGGGCAGAATGCATCTTGGAAATATATTTACAGCAGTTCTGTCCTGGCTTTCGGTAAGGAGCCGCGGTGGCAAGTGGGTGCTGAGGATTGAGGATCTTGATCCGCTGAGGTCCAAACGGCATTATTCAGATCTGATTGAAGAGGATCTTACATGGCTCGGCCTTGAATGGGATGAGGGGGGACAGGAAGGAAAAGGAAGCAATGGACCTTATTGTCAAAGTAGACGTGGCGGGTTTTATGAAAAAGCTCTTGAGCATCTGGCTGCACTTGATCTTATTTATCCGTGTTACTGTACCAGGAGTGAGCTGATAGCTACAAATGCGCCTCACCTGAGTGACGGTCGTAGGGTATATGGGGGAATGTGCCGTCCGGTACGGTTTGGCGGCAGATGTGCAGACAAGCCGGATAATCGCCAGCCACGTGCTATAAGATTATATGTCCCGGCAGAGAAGACTGTCGCTTTTTCAGACGGTGTTTTTGGTGATATAGAGGTCAATCTCGGTTGCGAGGTGGGTGATTTCGTCGTGAGAAGGGGAGACGGAGCATGGGCTTATCAGCTTGCTGTAGTTGTGGACGATGCAATGATGTCGGTGACTGAAGTGATGCGTGGCTGTGACTTATTGCAATCTGCTGCCCAACAGATTTATATCTATGGGTTACTTGGTCGCAGACCTCCACGATATGTGCATCTGCCCTTGCTGTGCAATACGCATGGACAACGCCTGTCGAAACGAGACGGCTCATTGAGTATGGAAGCTCTGCGCAAAGATTACAGTGTTGAGGATATATTGGGGCGTATAGGCTATATATCGGGACTACTTGCAGAGCCTTGCCGCGCTACACTCAGACAGCTTCTTGAGGTTTATGATGAAAGAAAGATACCTTGTGTAAAACAAATTATAGTTTAGGTGTTTCAGAAAATCTGGGCAGTACCGTCGGCAAGAGCTTCAGAAGTGAGCAACTGGCGGATGGTTTTATCAAAATCAAGAGCTTTCTCTCGGCGTATTGATTCGATTACGAACGGTTTGGCGTAACTTGCAGGCATTGGTTTGCCGGGTGATATCACATCGGTAATGTGGAGAAGATAGACATATCCGTCGAATCGATGGTCCAGGTTCTTTTTAACCATAGGGTATTCCTCCGGATTGCTGTCAAATCCGTCATACGGAATGCGGTCGGCGATATGATGCCAGTTTCTCCATGTGTCACGGAAATACTCATAACTTACAGCCGATTCAATCAGTTTGTCCAACTTGTCGATGTCGTCGGCCTTATCACTGGTGTATAGCTGACGCACGTCGTTGAGCTCGTGTGCGTTATCTGATATTTTAATATATATGCCCTTGATTATGGGGTGATCAAGTATATATGCTCCGGCGTGTTTGCTGATGTATTCGTCAAGCTGTTGCTCGGTCATCATTGGCTCAATTACATTCTCTTCTATTTTGCGTCGCCGGTATTCCCACATGAGCAGCTCACGGCGATAGTTTTCGACAAGTTTGTCGATTTCTTCTGTATCGGGAATGTTACGTTCGGCAACGATCATTGTGGCTTCATTCTCCACCCAGTTTTTTATGATTGCGTTGGCGGCTTTAATGCTGTCCTGTCCTGATACTCCGGCCGGGATGTTCCGTCGGACTTCGGCTTTTGAAAGCCATCGGTCGCCGACCCGTGCAGCCGGATCAGTAATTGGCTGTGGTTTTTCGGCGCAGGAATGGAGAATCAACATGCAGCCGGCCGTCAGTATCAATGGACCTATAAATGATATATAAAAATTTTTCATAAGAAGAGAAAATGATAGTCGTTGAATTTTATCTTCGGCGCATAATGACATAAAGTATAACGGGGACGCCAAACAGAGGTGTGACTGCATTGAGCGGCAGCAAGGAGGCTGACGCTGTACATGGAATGAGGCCAGAGGATGGCAGAACCGACAGTATGTTACAGGTAGCACCGATTAAGGCTCCTATTATCATTGTAGCCGGGAGGAGTATGCGGTGGGTATCGGTTTTCATTATCATGCGTGCCATGTGTGGCACAGCGAGTCCTATAAAGGATATCGGACCGCAGAAAGCGGTTGCAGCTGCAGCCAGCAGACCTGTCGCGAGAAGCAGAAGGTTGCGCGTGCGTCTGATGTTTATGCCAAGGTTGCGCGCATAGTCGTTTCCGAGCAACAGAATGTCGAGTGGCTTTGCAAGAATTAGGGCCAAAGACAATCCGGTCAGTATGAGAACAATGAATATGGGAAGCCGGTTCAGTGGGATGGTCGTGAAACTTCCCATACCCCAAAGCACATAGTTCTGAACACCATCGGAGGTTGCTGAGAAATTCAGAATCATGATAATTGAGGATGCAAGATATCCGACCAATATTCCTGCTATAAGAAGCATTAGATCGTTGCGAAGCCATGCTGAAAGAGAGAGCAGTATCGTCATAATGAGGAAACTTCCGGCTATAGCTCCGGCTATAATAGCAATTTCTCCTCCAAACGCTAAAGATCCGGCTATCATAGAGCCACCTCCGACAAGCATCACAATCGCGACTCCGAGACTTGCTCCGGAGTTTATACCAAGTATCGACGGTCCTGCAAGCGGATTTCGGAAAGATGTCTGTAAAAGCAGACCGCTTACAGCTAATCCGGCACCGCAAAATATTGCTGTTATCGCAGCCGGAAGGCGGCTTTGAAGCACGATGAACCGAATACCGGCTGCAATAGCCTCGTTATCCTTGTCAAGGATTGTGTCGGTAACCGACTGAAACGGTATGTGGACTGCACCGATATATAGGTTGCCCAAAAAGATAAGTGCAAGAGCAAGGGACAGCAATGTCCATCGTATTGTCTGTCGACTTGCCGCCGCCATTGTATCAGTTCGCTTGTTTCTTGGTCCCGATTTCGATTGCAGCTCCGGTAGCGGGGTCAATTATGAGATATGCCGGAGCACGTTTGTCGGTAAATGAATTGGGAGCCAGTCCATAATCTATTCCAGCCTGTGCTATGTCCACTGATTTGTCGGCAAGTTTCTCACCGTCAAAGCTGACTGACACTTGTGCGGTGCCGGGAATGCAGTAGGCAAATCCGTTTTTAGGGAAGGGGAGTGGTGTGCCTTTTTCGTTCTTTGGCATTTCGCCACGCGAGGTGACTTTGTATGTAAGTGTGATGGGCGCACCTGAAAGGTTGTTTGCATCGACAATGCCATCGACACTTGAGAGACGTGCGATAACCTTTCCGTTGATATCTGAATCGGCGGCCGAGGGTGTGAATGATATTGTTGATACTTCTGTAGATGTCTGCTCTGTGCCGAGAAACATTGCTGTGAGTGCTGCTTCCTGTGCGTTAAGGTTGTCGAGGACGAGTTGCATGGCCTGGCCGTCGGGTGGCATATGATCGGCTTGTCCGGTAAGCAGGTCAGAGCGGCTCTGGCGAAGAGCGTAGAGCTGTTCGGCGGCAATCTGCGCACGTTTGAGTGTAGACTGGCTGCGTAACATATCTTCGGTCATTACCTGACGGGCAGCTTCGGTCTGTAACGGCGATGGAGCCGCATCCTGCGGAACCGGAAGCCCGACAGCCTTTGGAGTATAGACTTCTTCGGTGTTTACGGCAAGCGGGACATCGTTGGCTGAAAGAATCATAAATGGCGCCGATCCGGAATTGAATTTTACAGAATAGCGTCGGCTGGGGTCTGGTACACCATGAGTGGTAATTGTCACGCTTTTAAGCGTATAATCGACCGATGGCTGTTCGACAGGATCATCGACGTTAAGTATGCGCTTCGCATAGTCGTGGAATTCTCCCGGTGTGCGCACTGTTCTGACTGTTTCCAATGTAATGTCGACAGATGTGAGCGGCAGGGAATATACAATTGCGAAATCGTTGGCTTTTGTGGCAGAAAGTTTCTGTGTAGTTTCAGCTGAGGCATTAAACGCCAACGCTGCTGCAATGATTACAAAAATTCTGTTATGCTTCATTGGTCATGATCTCTTTAATGGCTTTTCCTGTTGCGTTGGCTATATCGGAGGCGGTCACGCCGTAGGATCCTTCGGAGCGTTCGGCAATTTCACCTGCGAGCCCGTGGATATATACACCGGTCAAAGATGCGATTTCCGGGGGATATCCTTGTGCGATAAGTGCTGCAAGTATGCCAGTGAGCACGTCGCCGCTTCCGGCTGTAGCCATTGCCGGAGTGCCTGATGAGTTGAAGTATATTTTTCCGTCGGGGCGCACTACGGCAGTGTAGCGCCCTTTCAAAATAATGAGGACATTATAGTAGCTTGCCATCTCGATGGCTTTGGCCAGACGTGTCTCGCTGTTAGGCTGAGGTCCGAAGAGACGGTCGAATTCCCCTGCATGAGGGGTCAGAATCGAGAGTATCGGAATTGTCTGCAACATAGCCGGCTTAAGCGCTATGCAGTTGATGGCGTCGGCATCAAGGATTACCGGCGAGGATGTGGCTGCAAGGAAGTCTTCAAGAGCGGCTATTGTAGCGTCGTCGGTACCGATGCCCGGGCCTATGGCGATTGAATCGTAGTGATGTAGCGGTTTTATTTCATTGATAATCGCGTCACTCTTGATATACTGATATAGAGCTTCAGGAACCGATGACTGAAGGATGTTGTAACCGCACAGCGGGGAGCTTACGGTGAGTTTTCCAACACCTGCTTTGAGCGCTCCGCGTGCTGCCATTACGGCCGCTCCCATCATGCCATAGCGTCCGGCATAGATTATGCCTGATCCGAAATCCTTTTTTGACGAGGACTGGGATCTGGGACGTAAGGTGCGTGCTACATCAGATTTTTCTACAAGATAGTAGCGTACCGGAATCTTGGATATCGCCTGCCGTGACAACCCTATGTCGACAGTGATCCATTCGCCACACAGCTCGGAAACAGAGGGGAGAAAAAATGCCAGATGCGGAAACTGTATCGCGATTGTCAATGAAGCGTGTATGATATCTCTTGATACAGCGCGCGGATTCCAGTCTATTGACATTCCTGATGGTATGTCAATGGAAATGACTGTCGCATGACTTTCGTTGATCGTTTCGGCAAGAGTGCGGAACCCACCTTCGAGCGGTCGGTTTTGCCCACGTCCGAAAAGACCGTCGACGACGATGTGCTTTGGCGTGAGCTGTGGCATCTTAAATGTTTTTACGACCTCAGTTATACGGTTTGCCGGGAAATTAGCAGCCAACAGACGTTGCTGTTGAGTGCGGCATTCATCACACAGACGGTTGCCATGAATATTGAAAAGCGTCACATCGGCATCATATCCGTTTTCCCATAGGATTCTGGCCGTGCACAGCGCATCTGCGCCATTTTTTCCCGGTCCTGCAAAAAACACAAAATTACGGTCTTTGCCGTAACGTTGCATAATGATGCCGGCAATAGCAGCGCCTGCACGTTCGATAAGGTCGAGAGTGCTGACTCCTTCCTGGATTGTGGCGGCCTCAATAGCCTTTATCTCCTGTTGCGTAAAGATCTTCATAATAATTACAACAAAGATAGGTGTATGCTTATAATAAATCAAAAAATAAGATGATGTAAATTTAGGAAATGCTTTAGAAAAAAAATAATGTACTGACGTGTGATTTTGAGTCGAACAATGTAGTCAGTGTGGATGTTGATAATATTTTTAATATGTTGTTAAGAAAGTTTTGCACAGATAGCTGTGATATTGTATCTTTGCCGATGGGTTATGTGCAGACGTATGCCGGTCTGTCATGACAAACACGTGATAAAAGCTGAAAATTCAATATGATATCTTTAGCAATCTTTGGAATCCAGAATAATGCCATGCTCGCGGTTGTGGGCCTGCTTACTGGAGTTGGCCTTGTGGCGCTCGCCATGTGGCTTGCCGGGCTGATTTCGCCCCGTTCGTTCAACGCGCAGAAGGGAGAGGCTTATGAGTGCGGCATCCCGACCCGAGGGGAAAGTATGAGCCGCTTTTCGGTTGGCTACTATCTTTATGCGATTCTGTTTCTGATGTTTGATGTTGAAACTGTTTTTCTGTTTCCATGGGGCGTCAGAGTTCGCGAGCTCGGGGTTGACGGGCTTTTGAGCATCGGCGTGTTTTTTGGTGTGCTTGTACTTGGACTCATCTATGCCTGGCGTAAAGGAGCGCTCGAATGGAAATGAAAGATCAGATAACCACAAAGAGCATGCCTTACGAGGCATTTAAGGATAACGAATATATTGAGGGACTCGTAGAGGAATTGCGTGCCAATGGTACCAATGTCCTTGTTGGGGTTCTTGACGATCTTATCAACTGGGGGCGCAGTAACTCGCTCTGGCCGCTCACTTTTGCCACCAGTTGTTGCGGCATTGAATTTGTGTCGCTTGGAGCGGCGCGCTTCGATATGGCGCGCTTTGGCTGGGAAGTCGCGCGAGCCTCGCCCCGTCAGGCTGATTTTATGATGGTGGCCGGCACTATTGTGCATCGTATGGTGCCTGTGTTCCGTCGTCTGTATGACCAGCTTGCCGAACCGAAATATGTGATTGCCTGTGGCGGTTGTGCTATATCCGGCGGTCCGTTCCGCAAGAGCTATCATGTGGCGAAGGGTATTGAGGATATTGTTCCGGTCGATGTTTTTGTGCCGGGCTGCCCTCCGCGTCCCGAAGCAATGATCTATGGAATCATGCAGCTTTCCCGCAAACTTAAAGTAGAGCGTTTCTTTGGCGGTGTCAACCGTCAGGAGAAGGCCTCGGATTTTGAAGCGATCCAGAGGGCCAAGACCTCGGCGGAGGGATGCGAGTGATTTTAACCCGCATATCTGCGAAAGAATGAAGATTCAATCAAGCCAATTCACGATATCACAATACTCAATATAAAATGGCCAATCTCCAGGAAAAGATTTCGTCGCTGTTTCCTACGGTAAAGATAGAAGAAGCCGACACGCTTACTCTGACGCTTGAACCTGCGCAGCTTCATGACGTATGCAAGAAATTGCGTGATGATTCTGAGCTCGCGTTTGACTATCTTGAAACGATAGTGGGTATGGACTGGACGGAGTCGCTCGGCTGTGTGTATTTTCTAAATTCGACAGTTCACGGCCACACGGTCTCAATCAGAACGTCGACCACTGACCGAGAGAATCCGCATCTTCCTTCGGTCGCTGACCTTTGGGCGGTTGCAGTGACTTTTGAACGTGAGGTCTATGATTTCTTCGGAATCATATTCATCGGCAACCCTGATATGCGCCGTCTTTTCCTTAATATAGACTGGAAAGGTTATCCGTTGCGCAAGGACTACAATGACGATCCTGCTCTAAATCCGTGCTCTATGGAGAATGAGCGTCAGAGTGACGATACATGTGTGTACACTCTTGACGAGGATGGGAAAGTCTTAAAAAACGAGACTCCTATTTTTGCAGCGGATGATTTTGTGGTAAATATAGGCCCTCAGCATCCTGCCACTCACGGAGTGCTCCGTTTCCGCACAGCTCTCGACGGCGAGACTATAAAGAAAATTGACGTTTACATGGGCTATATCCACCGCGGTGTGGAGAAGCTATGTGAAAATCTCACATATTTCCAGACCCTTCATTACATGGATCGTCTGGACTATTTTTCGGCGCACAACTATCACCATGGTCTATGCATGTGTATAGAGAAGGCTGCCGGAATCGAGGTTCCTGAGCGAGCTCAGTACATACGAGTGATTATGGATGAGCTTTCGCGCATTGCGTCGCACTGTCTGTTTATCGGCACGTTCTGCATGGACCTCGGCGCCACGACAATGCTGTTTTACACTTTGCGCGTGAGAGAGCAGATCCTCGATATCATGGATAAGACCTGTGGCGCCCGAATGACGTTCAATTATGACTGTATCGGTGGTGTTCTCGCAGATCTGGATCAGGATTTTGTGAAAGATGTAAAAGCTCTTCTGGCAGTCCTTCCTGACAATATCAAGGAGTACAACAAAATCTTTACGGGAAATATCATTGCCAAGAACCGTATGGAGGGAGTAGGAGTGCTGTCGCGTGAAGATGCTATCGCTTATGGATGTACCGGTCCGACGGGACGTGCGTCGGGTTGGGCGTGTGACGTGCGCAAGACCCATCCTTACTGCCTATATGCAACAATGAAAGATACCCTGAAATGGGATGAAGTCGTTATGACTGAAGGTGACAGTATGGCCCGCTTCAAGGCAAGAATCGCAGAGATGGAGCAGAGCGCCAGAATCATCGAACAGCTTATCGACAATATCCCCTCGGGAGATTATTGTGCGAAGGTACCCAAGGTGCTCAAGCTTCCCAAAGGCAATTGGTGGACTGTCGTCGAGGGATGCCGCGGACTTTTCGGAGTCTATATCGAGAGTGATGGCGGTGCGAATCCGTATCGTCTTAAGCTTGCCACTCCATGTCTGCCTCTTGCTGCCGCAGTGGATCACATGACTGCCGGTCAGAAGATCGCCGATCTTATCACAATCGGTGGCTCGCTTGACTACATAGTCCCTGACATGGACCGCTGATAAGAGAAAGATTAAATCCAATATAAGCGTTACCGCAATCAAATAGACGACGAAATGTTTGACTTCTCAATCGTCACCGACTGGTTCAACAATTTCCTTGGCGGATTCCTTCCTTCGTGGCTTGTGACCGTCATCGAGTGTATCGGCATAGGCATAGGACTTCTGTTGGTCTATGCACTTCTTGCATTGTTCTATATCTATTACGAGCGTAAACTTTGCGCTGCGTTCCAGTGTCGTCTCGGCCCGAACCGAGTTGGTCCCTGGGGTTTGCTGCAGAGTTTTGCCGACATGTTTAAGATTCTTATCAAGGAGCTTATCTCGCTTGAAAAGACCGACAAGTTCCTTTTCGCTCTCGCTCCTTACTTGGTAATCATCGCTTCGATGCTTGCATTTGCGGTGCTTCCGTGGGGCAAGGGGCTTCAGATCATCGACTTCAACATAGGAATTTTCTTCCTGATAGCAGTCTCGTCGATCGGTGTGCTCGGCATACTTCTTGCCGGATGGTCATCCAATAACAAGTTTACTCTTATAGGCGCTATGCGTTCAGGTGCCCAGATGGTCAGCTATGAGCTTTCGATCGGTCTGTCGGTGCTGACGATGGTCGCTTTTGCCGGTACAATGTCGATTACAGGTATTGTCGAGGCACAGAGCAATCTCTGGTTTATTTTCTCAGGTCATATTCCTGCAATCATTGCTTTTGTCATTTATATGATCGCCGGAACCGCGGAAACTAACCGTGGCCCGTTTGACCTCCCAGAGGCTGAGAGTGAGCTTACCGCCGGATATCATACTGAATATTCCGGTATCCACTTCGGTTTCTTCTATCTGGCCGAGTACCTGAACCTGTTTATTGTTTCGGGTGTAGCTTCTCTGCTCTTTCTTGGCGGCTGGATGCCTCTCCATATTCCCGGACTTGACGGTTTCAACCATATAATGGATTATATACCCGGTGTATTCTGGTTTATCGGCAAGGCATTCCTTCTCTCATTCGTCATCATCTGGTTCAAGTGGACATTCCCTCGTCTGCGTATCGACCAACTTCTTTCGCTCGAGTGGAAGTACCTTCTCCCGATCAATCTGGTGAATCTGGTGCTGATGGTCATTATCATTGTCAGTGGCTTCCACTTCTGAAATCAACCATTCATAGAAAACAAAAGGTCATTCCACGGTCAAAATATATCATTCAATGATTAACGCCTCCGGAAAAATAGCACAGGTAATCGGCCCGGTTGTCGACGTGTCTTTCGAAGACTCGAAGTCGGCTCTCCCTCCGATTTATACTGCATTGAAGATCACCCGCGAAGACGGGAGCGAACTCATACTTGAAGTTGAACAGCACATCGGAGAAGACACGGTGCGTTGTGTGGCAATGGAGAGTACCGACGGATTGCAGCGCGGTATGGCTGTGGAGAACCTTGAGCGTCCGATCGCGGTACCGACCGGATCGCAGGTAAAGGGCCGTCTGTTGAATGTAATCGGAGAAGCGATCGATAAGCTCCCGGCTCTTGACCGCGAGAATCTTCGTCCGATACATCAGCCGGCTCCGAAATTTGATGAGCTTACGATAGGAACGGAGATACTTTATACAGGTATTAAGGTGATTGACCTTCTTGAGCCTTACAGCAAGGGTGGCAAGATCGGTCTGTTTGGTGGTGCAGGTGTCGGTAAGACAGTGCTCATCATGGAGCTTATCAACAATATCGCCAAAGGACACAATGGCTTCTCGGTGTTTACCGGTGTAGGTGAGCGCACCCGTGAAGGCAATGACCTGCTTCGCGAGATGATCGAGAGCGGTGTCATGAAGTATGGCGATAAATTTAAGGAGGGGTTGGAGAAAGGTGAGTGGAATCTTGCCGATGTTGACATGAGCGAGGTTGAGAAATCGCAGGCTACGCTGGTGTTCGGACAGATGAATGAGCCTCCGGGCGCACGCCTGCGAGTGGCGCTTTCCGGTCTTACTGTAGCGGAGCAGTTCCGTGATCAGGATGGAGGCGGCAAGGAGATCCTGCTTTTTATCGACAATATTTTCCGTTTCACTCAGGCGGGTTCAGAGGTTTCGGCTCTGTTGGGACGTATGCCTTCAGCGGTAGGTTACCAGCCTACGCTTGCATCGGAGATGGGTATGCTTCAGGAGCGTATCACATCTACCAAGAACGGATCAATTACATCGGTTCAGGCTATCTATGTGCCTGCCGATGACCTGACGGACCCGGCACCTGCCACAACGTTCTCGTTCCTGGATGCGACTACTGTGTTGTCGCGAAAGATCGCAGAGCTTGGTATATACCCTGCTGTTGATCCGTTGGAGTCGACATCGCGTATTCTTGACCCTCATATTATCGGTGAGGATCACTATAATACAGCGCAGGCTGTGAAGCAGCTCCTGCAGAAATACAATGAACTTCAGGACATCATTGCTATTCTTGGTGTAGATGAGTTATCGGATGAGGACAAGTTGGTTGTGGCCCGTGCACGCCGTGCGCAGCGTTTCCTGAGCCAGCCGTTCCATGTTGCCGAGCAGTTTACCGGTCTTCCCGGCGTGATGGTGCCGCTGAGTGAGACTATACGCGGCTTCAAGATGATTCTCGGCGGTGAGATGGATGAGTATCCGGAGCAGGCATTCCTTAATGTAGGTACTATCGATGAGGCTATCGCCAAGGGCAAGAAGCTTATGGCAGAGGCTAACGTGTGACAAGATAATTTCTGATTAAATGGGCGAAGCGTTTACACTGCGGGTGATCTCACCGAGCAAGGTGGTGTTTGAAGGAGAGGTCGAAATGGTCGGACTTCCCGGTACGGGGGGAGCATTTACGGTTCTTCATAACCATGCTTCGCTTATAACGACTCTTGAAAAGGGACGTATTGTATATAGGGTCAAAGGTGTGCATGGCGATGACAGTGTGATAGAAATATCGGGTGGTCTCGCTAC
Source organism: uncultured Muribaculaceae bacterium (assembly GCA_910578395.1). GTDB lineage: Bacteria > Bacteroidota > Bacteroidia > Bacteroidales > Muribaculaceae > JAFLTL01. The sequence continues at coordinate 65,792 of CAJTPZ010000006.1, forward strand.
GGTTGACCATAATGTCGTTTCAGTGTGTCTGGAATGACTTTAATGAGGGTTTGATAACAAAAGAGCAATATTCCATAAAATACAGGATGCATCGGCAACTTTATAAATATATAGTGGTTCTCGTGGCTTGTCTTTTTGCTCCGGTTTTTGCTGTTTACGGCAGTGAGCCGACATCGGAGGCGCACACGGGAGAAGCTGAAAAGCCTCTTGATGTTAAGGAAATACTCTTTGACCATCTCGGTGACGGATATGGATGGGAGGTGCCTTTCAACCATCATAAACGTATACCTTTGCCTATAATAGTGAAAGGCAGTGACGGTAAAATCCATGTATTTTCATCGGGACGTGTGACCGGAGGCAAGGAGTATGTGGATGGAGGCCTGACGTTCAGACTCGGCAAGAATGACGGTAATTATCGCAATAAACTTGTAGAGGTGGATGAAAGCGGTAATGAGATACGTGTCGCAGATTTTTCAGTGACAAAAAATGTGTGTGCGATCTTCATAACGATGCTTATCATCATGGCGCTTTGTTTCAGGCTCAAAAACTGGTACAAGCATAATGGATATAAGGTGCCTCGTCGAGGTCTCGGTGCGTTTGAGGCGTTGATTGAGTTTGTCTATAATGGTGTGATCAGGTCGACTCTCAAAGAAAAGTCTGACAAATTCGCGCCTTATCTGCTCACGGTGTTCATGTTTATTTTTGTGCTGAACATCATGGGGCTTATCGTGGTGTTTCCTGGAGGCGCCAATGTCACAGGCAATGTCGCCGTGACTCTTGTTCTTGCCATATTCACATTCTTCTTTACCAATTTCTTCGGTACAAAGCATTATTGGAAGGAGATTTTCTGGCCGGACGTGCCTTTGTGGCTTAAGTTCCCGATTCCCATTATGCAGGTTATCGAATTCTTCGGTATGTTTACCAAGCCTGCGGCATTGACGGTGCGTCTGTTTGCCAATATGATGGGTGGCCACATGATAGTGCTTGTGCTTACATTGCTTATATTTATCTTCGCGTCGTTCGGTCCGCTTGTGATTGGTGCGACGAGTGTTGTCTCGATAGCCTTTTCGGTGTTCATGTTGCTGGTGGATGTGCTTGTGAGTTTCATTCAGGCTTATGTGTTCACGATGTTATCGACGATATTCATAGCACTTGCACAGGAAGGTGGTCATGGGGAGAAGCATGAAAAGAAGGAAGACGGCATGGGCGGTGCCAAAGAGGCCGCACCGGTGTCAACTCTATGATATAAAATTGAATAACAGTAAATAATCTTCAAAATATTACAAAAATGTTAGCATCTATTTTAGCGGAAGTTACAGCCCTTTCAGGTCTTGGAGCAACTATCGGCGCAAGCATCGCGGCAATTGGCGCAGGTCTTGGCATTGGTAAGATTGGAGCCGCCGCCATGGAGGCTATCGCCCGTCAGCCGGAGTCGGCAGGAGACATCCGAAGCAACATGATCGTTATCGCCGCTCTTGTCGAGGGCGTGGCGCTGTTTGCTGTGATCGTTTGTATCCTTGCTCTTTTCGTCTAAGACAAATACGGCAAAATATAACTGTCGTGTTTCCGGGCGATATTGTCGCCCGGAACAACGGCAGAAATGCATCTACGAGGCGAATTTAGTGTGTGGCATTGTCTACTTGGATCAGTCCGTGGGATATATGCCGGAGTCTCTTTCAATTAACAAATCAGTAATCCCATTTCACTCCTCAAAAGCATGGAATTGTTTTCTCCAGACAGCGGATTGGTTATATGGATGTTTGTGTCGTTTGGCATCCTTTTCATCATTCTGGCCAAATTTGCGTGGCCTGCGATCATGAAGGGTATGACTGAGCGTGCCAATTTCATAGACAAGGGGGTAGAGTATGCTCAGGAAGCCAAGACCCAACTTGACGGTGCACGCGAGGAAGCGAAGGGTATTATCGAAGAGGCTCGTCGGCAGCAGGCCGACATCCTCCGTGACGCCGACAAGATGAAAACGCATATTGTCGAAGAGGCACGTGTGGCGGCTCAAAACGAGGCATCGAAGGTGATGGATCAGGCAAAAGAGTCGATCATGCAGGCACAGAAAGAGGCAGAGAAGAACCTCAGAAACGAGGTCAGCGAATTCGCTCTTGAGATAGCCCAGAAGGTTGTGAGAAATCAACTTTCCGATGAGAATTCTCAAAAGCAGCTTGTGGAGACTCTCATGAGTGATATGGAAAAATAAGAAGCACCATATACAGGAGACACATGGATTTAGGATTGCTGCCATCGAGATATGCAAAGGCACTTTATGAGTCAGCCTCTGAAAGGGGGTTGGGCGATGGAGTGTATGAGGCGATGAGGAATCTCGAAAGCATGTTCAGTGGCCCGGATGGTGAGCGACTGGTAATGGCTGTCGCAAATCCTTATGTCGAGGAAGGGGAGAAGATGGCTCTCATTGTCTCGGCATGTGGTGGGGTGAATGATCGGGAAACAGCTGTTGCCGCTCTTGTGAAGGATTTTGTGAGTCTTCTGTTCCGTAATCACCGTCTGACTCTTGTCAGAGGGATTGCACTGGCTTATATAGCTCTCTACAGGAAAAGAAACGGCATACGTCGTGTGACGGTGGAGTGGGCGGCCACGCCGGATGCCTCGACCGAGACACAGATGAAAAATCTTGTTCTGCGCCATATAGGCGGCGACAGGATGGAATATAGCTCGGCAGTGAGTCCATCGCTGATAGGCGGCTATAGGATCGCAGTGGATAATGAGCGTCTTGACGCTTCAGTAGCAAATGAATTTAATCAACTCCGTCAAAAGCTTTTAAGCAAATAAAACATGGCAACAATCAACCCCAGCGAGATTTCAGAAGTTCTACGCCAGCAGTTGGACAACATCAACAGCAAGGTGTCGTTTGAAGAGACCGGCAAAGTGCTTGAGGTGGGCGACGGTGTAGCCCATGTTTATGGTCTTGATAAAGTCAAGGCAAATGAGTTGGTGGAGTTTGAGAATGGTGTGACAGGTGTCGCGCTTAATCTTGAGGAGAGCAATGTTGGCGTGATTCTTATGAATGATGTCGATAAGGTGACCGAAGGAATGAGTGTGAAGCGTACCGGTAATATCGCATCGATCAAAGTCGGTGACGGGGTGTTCGGCCGCGTTATCAATGTGCTTGGCGAACCAATTGACGGTCGCGGACCTATCACCGGAGAGCTTCTTCAGATGCCTCTTGAGCGTAAGGCTCCGGGTGTGATTTTCCGTCAGCCTGTGAACCAGCCGTTGCAGACCGGTATCAAGGCAGTGGACGCTATGGTGCCCATAGGACGCGGACAGCGTGAGCTCATCATCGGAGACCGCCAGATAGGTAAGACTGCAATCGCTATTGACACTATCATCAACCAAAGGAAAGATTTTGAGGCAGGGAAGCCTGTCTATTGCATATACGTGGCTATCGGACAGAAGGCTTCGTCGATTGCCGCGACTGTTGACACTCTGCGTCAGCATGGCGCACTTGACTACACTGTAGTTGTTGTGGCTTCCGCTTCTGATTCGGCAGCCATGCGCTATTACTCTCCGTTTGCGGGAGTGGCCATCGGCGAATATATCCGAGATACCGGCCGTGATGCACTTATCATTTATGATGATCTGTCGAAGCAGGCTGTGGCTTATCGTGAGATATCGCTTATTCTGAAGCGTCCTTCGGGCCGTGAGGCGTATCCCGGTGATATTTTCTATCTGCATTCGCGTCTTCTTGAGCGCGCGGCCAAGATTATCGACAACCAGGAGGTAGCCTCAAACATGAATGACCTTCCGGAGGCGCTGAAGCCTATCGTGAAGGGTGGCGGATCTCTTACCGCGCTTCCTATCATCGAGACTCAGGCCGGTGACGTTTCGGCTTATATCCCGACTAATGTGATCTCGATCACCGACGGACAGATTTATCTGGAGACATCGTTGTTTAACCGTGGTATACGTCCGGCTATCAATGTGGGTATATCGGTTTCGCGTGTGGGCGGTAATGCCCAGATCAAGGCGATGAAGAAGGTTGCGGGTACGTTGAAGATAGATCAGGCACAGTTCAGAGAGCTTGAGAGCTTCACCAAATTCGGTGGTGACATTGATGCCGTGACTGCGCGTGTGATTGACCGTGGACGTAAAAATGAGCGACTTCTCATTCAGCCTCAATACTCTCCTGTCGCAGTCGAGGAAGAGGTGTGCGTCATATTCTGCGGTGTGAACGGATTGCTGACAAATGTGCCAGTGGATCAGGTGGCTGATTTCGAGCGTTCGCTCATACAGTTGCTTCATGCCAAGTATCAGAGCGATGTGCTTGATGCTATAAAGGAAAAGCGTGTGCTGACCGACGAAATCATCGAGAAGATCACAGAGGCGGCCAAGGAGGTATCGGCCAAATACAACTGATGCTGTCGTCAGGACGAGAACAGATAAAACCAATCAAGAAGAATCAATCATATTCCACCAATAGTCAATGGCAACTCTGAGAGAACTCAAGAGCCGTATAGGGTCGGTAGCATCCTCGGAAAAAATTACCGGGGCGATGAAGATGATTTCTTCGGCCAAGATGCATAAGGCCGAAGGGTATCTGCGTCGGCTCAAGCCTTATCGCAGCCAGGTGGAGACTATAATATCGTCGATGCTGTCGTCTGACGCATCATTCAGCTCGCCTTTGCTTGAACAGAGGGAGGTGAAGAGACTGACACTTGTAGTGTGGGGTAGCGATGACGGTCTTTGCGGAGCCTATAATGTGAATCTTGCCAAAAGAATGGCTGATGATATCACGCGCCTTAGGGATGAGTATCCAGGTGTGACGCTTAAGATCGTGGCTGTCGGATCTAAGATATACAAGGCGTGCTGTCGTGTTTCGGGTGACAGTGTGGATGTTGAAAAGGCTCCGGAATGGATAAGTCCCAAGAGCGAGGGGCAGGCTGTGGGCGACTATGTGAGGTCGCTTGTAGAGGATTTTACCAGCGGTAATACCGACCGTATCGAGGGGCTCTACATGAATTACCAGAGCGCCAGCCGCCAAAGACCTCAACTTATGACTTTGCTTCCTGTCGATCAGAGTAACTTCGGCGTCGACCAGCGTAGCGGAGTGCCATACATAATCGAGCCTGACGCAGCGACAGTGGTGAGACGCGCGCTGCCTATGTATATTCTCGCTATAGTAGAGGATATATTCACAGAAAACCGTGCGTCGGAACAGGCTGCAAGGGTCATGGCAATGCAGAGTGCCAATGATAATGCCAAGAAGCTTCAGGAGCAGCTAAAGCTCGAATACAACAAACTCCGTCAGGAGGCAATCACTACCGAACTTCTCGATATAATCGGGGGACAGGCCAAATAATTGAATGAAAAAGGGCGAAAAGCCTGACAAACAAAGTAAAAATAATAACTGATATATCCTCAAAGCAGAAAAAAATGGGTAGCGTAAAAGACTATTTCACCTCTTTGGCGGGCGGCATATCAAGCCTATTGAAAGGCATGCAGGTAACTGCCAAGGAATTCGTGACCCCGAAGATAACTGAGAGGTACCCTGAGAACCGCGAGACGATGCATATCCCTCAGCGTTTCCGTGCATGCCTCGAACTTATTTATGACGAAGAGGGAAATCACAAGTGCATCGCATGTGGAACCTGTGAGCGCAATTGTCCTAACGGTACAATCACGCTCGAGACCAAGATGGTTGACACTTGGGACGGTAAGAAAAAAAAGAAGCTTGCCAAGTATATCTATGATCTTGGAAGCTGTACGTTCTGCCAGTTGTGCGCTACCTCATGTCCGACCAATGCGCTGACTTTCTCCAACGATTTTGAGCAGGCAGTGTTCACGCGTTCGAAACTTGTGAAGCAGCTCAACTACCTTCCTGAAAAGCCTGAGCCAGAGCCTACCGAGGAAGAGAAGGCAAAGATTCTTGCCGAGCGGGAGGCCAAGATCGCAGCAGCAAAAGCTGCTGCAGCTGCCAAGGCCGCCGCAGCCAAGAAAGCTGAAGGTGAAACTCCAGCGAAGTAAAGCCCGATAATAAAAACAATCGAATCATATTCAATGGAATCAGTAGGAAGTTTTATCGCGTATGTGATTATCGCACTTGTGATAGTCATTTTCTCGGTAATGGCCGTAACTACCCGCAAGATCTTGCGTGCGGCGACCTATCTCTTGTTTGTGCTGTTTGCGACAGCCGCTGTCTATTTCCAACTCGACTATGAGTTTCTGGGCGCGGTTCAGATTGCAGTGTATGCAGGAGGTATTGTGGTGCTGTTTGTTTTTGCGATATTGCTCACGAGTCATCCGGGCAACAGCGAGAAGAAACTGGAATCACGCAAAAATGTGCGGGCACTGCTTCTCGGTGTGACAATGTTTGTCATCGCCGGGATTTCGCTTGCAGGCCGTACCGAGTCATTTCTGTCGCGTCCCGAAATGTCGTTTATCGACATGAAATCGATCGGTACAGCTTTGATGGGTACAGGTCACGGACAATATCTTCTGCCGTTTGAGGCAGTCAGCATTCTTCTGCTGGCATGTATGATCGGCGGAATAGTAATCGCACGTAAAAAATAAACAGCAAGGACATGGAAATCCCAATGATATGCTATCTTCTGCTGTCGCTCTTTATGTTCTGCTGCGGCCTTTATGGTTTCATCACACGCAAGAACATGATTGCGATGCTGATATCTCTTGAGCTCATGCTCAATGGAGTAGACATGAACTTCGTTGTCTTCAACCGTTTCCTGTTTCCGGGAAGCATGGAGGGAATGATGTTTACGCTGTTTGCCGTTGCTATCGCGGCAGCTGAGACTGCTCTTGCAATCGCTATAATCGTAAATGTGTTCAGAGTCGCCAAGGATATTGACGTTCAGGATCTGACTACAATGAAATTTTAATCCCCGGTACCCATCATTATGGAATCAACAATGCCAATTCTCATTCTTGCCTTGCCGCTGCTGACCTTCCTGGTGCTCGGTCTGCTTGGCAAATATATGAAGCACGGGACTGCGGGAGCAATCGGCACCGCATCGATGGGAGTGACCCTTACTCTCGCCTATATCACTGCGTTCACTTATTTCTTTTCAGGTAGCCCGGCTTTCATCAACACTGTGGGTGAGCGTCTGCAGTCGGTGATCTTCAATGTCACCTGGCTCCAGTTTACCCCGGATGTGTTTGATGCGGCAGGCAATCTTGTAAAGGCCGGTCTTGCTATCAAACTCGGCTTCCTTCTTGATCCGATCTCGGCAATGATGCTTGTAGTGATCACCACAATATCTTTCATGGTGCATCTTTACAGCAACGGTTACATGCGTGATCATGACGGAACTCCTGAACGCGGTTTTCAGCGTTTCTTCGCTTATCTGTCGCTCTTCTCGTTCTCGATGCTTGGTCTGGTGGTCGCAACCAACATTTTCCAGATGTATATTTTCTGGGAGCTTGTAGGAGCGTCTTCATATCTGCTCATCGGTTTCTATTTCACAAAGCCTTCGGCGGTTTCGGCCTCGAAGAAAGCTTTTATAGTGACTCGTTTTGCCGACCTGGGCTTCCTGATAGGTATACTTGTACTGTCGTTCTATACAGGTACTTTCAATTTCACGGATCTGACATCGACAGCTGTCGAGGGTATGACCGATACATATCAGGTGAACATAGGCACGGCAGAGTGGATCAAAAATATCTTCGCAACGTCGGCTGCTCCTATTTTCATGGGTGGCTCGGTTATGACATGGGCTCTTGTGCTCATCTTCATGGGCGGTATGGGTAAATCGGCAATGATGCCCCTGCACATCTGGCTCCCTGACGCAATGGAGGGTCCGACTCCTGTTTCGGCACTTATCCACGCTGCAACGATGGTTGTCGCCGGTGTTTATCTTGTCGCACGTTTGTTCCCGCTCTATCTGATGGAGACAACAGCACTCGACATCGTGACAGTAGTCGGTGCACTTACAGCTTTGTATGCGGCTATGGTAGCGTGTGCGCAGCTTGATATTAAGCGCGTGCTTGCATTCTCGACTATCTCCCAAATAGCGTTCATGATGGTATCGCTCGGTGTAGCCCGTCCGGAACATCATCATGCTGTGGGTTACATGGCATCTATGTTCCACCTTTTCACGCATGCCATGTTCAAGGCTCTTCTGTTCCTCGGAGCAGGTGCTATCATACATGCTGTGGGAACCAACGATTACACCGGAATGCATGGTCTGCGCAAGTATATGCCTATCACTCATGTGACTTTCCTTATTGGCTGTCTTGCAATCGCCGGTATTATTCCTTTTGCCGGATTCTTTTCAAAGGATGAGATTCTGACGGCGGTATTCAGCCATTCGCTCTATTGGTATCTGTGGATGTCGATTGTAGCCGGTCTGACCGCTTTCTATATGTTCCGTCTCTACTTCCTTATTTTCTGGTGGAAGGATCACAAGGTGACCGGTCATCATGCACCCAAGGATCAGCCCTGGACCATGACACTTCCTCTTGTTTTCCTTGCAATCATGTCGGTTATTTCGGGCTTCTTCCCGTTTGGCGATCTGGTTACTTGGAACGGCCATCCTATGTACAAGTCAATGTCGGTGCTTACCAACCTAGAGCAACTCAATTGGTTTGTGGCGAGTGTGTCGCTTGTGACAGCTCTTCTTGGTATCGGGCTTGCCTGGATCATGTACAAAAATGAGAATCCACTTCCGAGCCGTATGCGACAGTTTATGCCTAAGCTCTGGGATTGGTGCCGCAACCGTTTCTACTTTGATGAACTTTACATGTTTATCACCCATAAGATCATTTTTAACGGTATCTGTCGTCCGATCGCATGGTTTGACCGCCATATTATCGACGGATCTATGGATGGTCTTGCTTCGATTACCAATAAGGCATCGGAGAGCATCAAGGGCCTGCAGAGCGGAAATGTACAGCAATATGTTCTGGCTTATGTGGCAGGAGCGATTCTTCTCGGACTCATCACAGCCCTCTGTGTATTGTAAAATCATCGACGGGTAACCAATAAATCGGAAAATAGCTATGTTATTCTCAAACATCCTGATATATTTCGTCATCATCCCGCTGGTGATGCTCGGAGGACTCGGATTGTGCCGCAACGTTAAGCAGATACGTGCGGTAGCCGTGACGGGTTCGGTATTTCTCATTGCACTGTCGGTGTGGGTATTGGGTGACTATATGGCGCAGCGAGCCGCCGGCAATATGGCAGAAATGCTTTATGTAGGCTCCTGGAGCTGGTTTGCGCCTCTTAATATTCATCTTGCAGTAGGTGTCGACGGTGTGTCGATCGTGATGCTGCTGCTGTCATCGATCATTGTTTTTGCCGGTTCTTTCGCGTCATGGAAGATTGAAATGCCAAAGGAGTTTTTCTTGTGGCTGATCCTTCTGTCGACGGGCGTGTTCGGTTTCTTCATATCGATCGATCTGTTTACGATGTTCATGTTCTATGAGGTCGCTCTTATTCCGATGTATCTACTGATCGGTGTGTGGGGCAGCGGCAACAAGAACTATTCGGCCATGAAGCTGACTCTTATGCTTATGGGCGGTTCGGCTTTCCTGATGCTCGGTCTGATCGGTATCTATTATCATTCAGGCAGCGATGGCAATCTGACATGGAACATACTTGAAATAGCCAGCAACGGCAATATAGACAAGGGTTGGCAGTACTTCCTGTTCCCACTCACTTTTGTAGGTTTCGGCGTGCTTGGCGCCATGTTCCCGTTCCACACATGGAGTCCCGACGGTCATGCTTCGGCCCCGACCGCTGTGTCGATGCTTCATGCCGGAGTACTTATGAAACTTGGCGGTTACGGTTGCTTCCGTGTCGCAATGTATCTGATGCCTCAGGCTGCAAATGATCTTGCATGGATTTTCCTGATACTCACCGGCATTTCGGTGGTTTACGGAGCGTTCAGCGCGTGTGTGCAGACAGACCTCAAGTATATCAATGCCTATTCGTCGGTTTCGCATTGCGGACTTGTGCTGTTTGCAATTCTGATGCTCAACTCGACTGCAATGTCGGGAGCTATAATGCAGATGCTTTCACATGGTCTTATGACAGCTCTGTTCTTTGCTCTTATCGGTCAGATCTATGGACGCACACATACTCGTGACATACGGCAGATGGGCGGTCTGATGCGTATCATGCCTTATCTTGCGGTGTGCTATGTGATCGCCGGTTTTGCTTCGCTCGGTCTTCCTGGTCTGAGCGGTTTTGTAGCCGAGATGACAATCTTTGTCGGATCGTTCAAGGCTGGTATGACAGATTATCTTGCAGGAGCCGGATCGCTCAAACTGGTGTTTACAATAATTGCCTGCTGCTCGATCGTGATTACTGCTGTTTATATACTCCGTGTCGTGGGCAAGCTTCTCTTCGGTCCTGTGCAGGATGAGCATCATCGTTCTTTGACTGATGCGACCTGGTGGGAGCGTGTATCGACCGCAACTCTGATCATCTGTGTGGCGGCTATCGGCTGTTTCCCCAACTTCTTCCTGAATCTGATAAGATTCACTTTTGATCCCGAATTCTTCAGGGCTCTCATGGTTTCGGTAAATTGAATGTGAATCTGCAAAATCAATCATAAGCAATGGATTATTCACAGTTTTGGGCACTGAAGCAGGAGATAGGTCTCCTTCTGGTCTTCCTGTTGGTGTTTTTATATGACACATTTATGCCCCGCAAGTCTCTTAAAGGGACTGCATGGGTGTCGATAGCAGCGTTTCTGGTGTTTACTGTCATCGGTTTCTTTGACTGCAACACATGTAATATCACAAGTGCTTTTGCAGGGATGTATGTTACTTCGCCTGTGATTGCGGCAATAAAGAATATTCTTAATGTCGGTGTTCTCATCGTGTTGCTTCAGTCGGTGAAATGGACCTCGACAGAGGAAATCTCGGTACGCAGAGGCGAATTCTACGAACTTCTGTTTGTGACGCTGTTCGGCATGTATCTGATGATATCATCCCGTCATTTCCTGCTCTTTATTATCGGTCTGGAAAGTGCGTCGCTTCCTTTGGCTGCGATGGTGGCGTTTGACAAAAAACGTTATGAGAGCCATGAGGCTGCCATCAAGTACATCCTGACAGCGGTTGTATCGTCGGCTGTGTTTATGCTTGGCCTGTCGTTTGTCTACGGACTAACAGGATCTCTTTATTTCTCGGAGATCTACGGTGTGCTTTCGTCACAGTCTTCGATGATGCTTGTGCTCGCTCTCGCTTTTGTTATGGCCGGCATAGGCTTCAAGCTTTCGCTTGTTCCGTTCCATCTCTGGACTGCCGATGTCTATCAGGGTGCACCGACCAATGTCACATCCTATCTGTCGGTGATTTCTAAGGGAGCTGCTGCTTTTGCATTTCTGGTGATTCTTGTCCAGGCTTTCGGGCAGGTTTATTCTCAGGTGTGGGAGTGGATGCTTTATGCGCTGATCATACTCACGATCACAATAGGCAATCTCTTTGCAATGCGCCAGCGTAACATGAAGCGTTTTCTGGCTTTCTCATCTGTTTCGCAGGCTGGTTATATCATGCTCGGTATTATCGGTATGAATGCGACCGGCATGGCATCGCTGATGTACTATGTGCTTGTCTATGTGTTCAGCAATCTTGCCGCTTTCGGAGTGATCGGGGCAATTGAAAACAACACTGGGCTTGTTTCGATGGATGATTACAAAGGTCTTTACAAGACCAACCCGCGCCTGTCGGTGGCAATGATGCTCGCGATGTTCTCGCTTGCAGGTATTCCGCCGTTTGCCGGATTCTTCTCAAAATTCTTCATCTTCACAAGTGCAATACAGCAGGGAAGCATCGCGATCTACATACTTGTGCTTATCGCTCTGATCAACACAATCATCTCTCTGTACTATTATCTGCTTGTTGTCAAGGCAATGTTTATCAGCCAGGATGACTGCAAGGTAGGTACTTTCAGATCAAGCTGTCCCGAGCGTCTTGCTTTGTGGGTGACAGTCGGAGGTATTCTTCTTCTTGGTATTGCCAGTCCGGTATACAATTATCTGCTTACGATTTCCGAGGGTACTGTGATGGCATTCATGTATTGATATCTTCTAACGTATCCCAATAGATTATTATTGCTACCGCCGGTAACCTCAAAGTTGCCGGCGGTTGTTGTAGTTGGCGATTGAATGGCGTATAGTGCAAACACGTGGTTGACGTGTTGTATGTGGTAATATGATGCAAAAAGGGCGCCGTAGACAACCGGCGCCCTTCCACGTTTCAACTATTTATTTATGAAAGCCTTAATACCTGGTATCACTACCCAGTAATAAGGACGAGGGATGTAAAACAAACGATACGGATATAATTGAAGGTTGTTTCATATAAGTTCTAACGTGAAATTTTGTTGCATTCATGAGACTTGGATGGCTTTTTTAATCTTTGCATAATTATAACAATGCAAATACATTATGAGACGACGTATAACAACTAAAAGAAGTGAAATAACGTGAAATGGCGAGGCGGCATTTTTTAGGGCTAATGTTTACTGCTCTTGTTTGATGGAGTAACCGGGATATTAACTAAGTCTTGCATCACGGTCAGGAAAATCAGTGTGCGTTTTTTAATATAATCTACATGCCGTCTACCAAGAGTATTTTCGGTAACTATTCTAATGAGGTTATTCAGACCGGCAAAGGCGCAGCATCAAAATTATGTTAGATATCGAAACAGTGTCGTGCATTCAACTAAAATAGTGAATGGTATATGAAAAAGGCTGCAACATGTGAAGGGTTACAGCCTTTTTCCTGTACAGCTTGTATTATCAAGGCTATATAAGCAGAGTCTTGATTTAATGACGCTGTTATGCAGTAGAGAATATGTTTTTATTTGTCGGGAAGGACAGTATCAAGCCAACTAAATATATTTTTATAATACATGCAGCGCGTGGGACATGAAGATAGAGCCAAGTCATGAAGACCGCCACTGAATTTTAAGGACTTGAGATCACGTGACAGTGTGGACCCATATCGTTGTATGTCGTTTACGTCGAGTACTGCATCCGCTTTGTTGAATTCCGGTGTCCATTGGTCGCCGCTGATACTTTGTTCGGACATAGTCAACAAAACCGGAATCTGTATAGGGTACTGTATTTTGCGCAGATCGCGTTGTGCGGTATCGATAGCGCGGACCCATCCTGCTGTGACTGGTAACGGAACAGGACGTTTCCATGTGGTGTTGTATTCCCATTGACCATGGGCTGATCTCAGCAAGCTCTCTGCATAAGCAGTGGATTTGCTTTGTGGTATTTTTACGGACGGTAGGATCTTACCTAATATTGAAACTAACGGTATGAATTTTTCGGTATCATCGAGATTCCAGTCGAGAAATGGAGAGTTAAGTATCAATGCCTTTACGGTGGACGGATGATGCCGTGACAGGTAGGAGGCTGCGATCAGACCGCCAGTGGAATGGCCAAGCATGACTATCTCGTCGATACCGGAATCGCGTATGATATTTAATGTAGAGTCGATTTCAGCACTGTAAGCGTTTATATCCCGGATATCATAGGGCGTGTCGCCAGGACGCATGGAACGGCCGTAACGTCGCAAATCTACAGCAAAAAAGCTATATCCGTGACATAGGAACTGATGTGCCATCTGTTCCTGAAAAAAGTAGTCGTTGTAGCCGTGGATATAAAGCAGCGCCCGGCGTGTGTCATGAGCAGGAACCGCACGGATGACTGTACATACCGGATCACCGGCATAATCACTATCGAGCCGGATTGTTGTCTGCTCAAATGGAGCTCCAAGTATATCGGTAGTCCATTCACGGGATGACGCAGAAAATGCCGCTGCTGACAAAAGCAGGGCAGAGGTAATGTTTTTCATAGTTGAAGTGAATGCGTGTCAGGATTGATTTTTGTCCTGATGGTTTTCGTTTTTCTTTCCTGCCAGTTTTTCGGCTTCTTTGTCGAGGAGATTCTCTTCATCAAGTTTGAAATAACGGGCGAGAGTACCGATAAACCTTGCGATCTGGGTGGTCGCTTCCTGTGTCTCGCCTGATACATCGGATCCTTGCAGTCTTAGTAACAGCATACCGTAGAGAGCATTGAAACAAGTCTCGATTTCACCGGGTTTTTCATCGCCGGCTTTGGAGCGGATCTCAACAATATAGGGGAGTGTTTTGTAGAACTCGGCTGTGTACTGCGGAAAACGGGAATCCTTGAGGAGTGCCTGGTGGAGATCAATAAGTGAGCCCAGAGTGTTCTGGTTGAGGTGAATATGGCCTTTTTCCGTGACATTCTCCCTACGCATCATATCGATCATAGACTCATACCACTCGATAAGCTGCCTGCGTTGTGTGTCGTCGAGAGAGTATCGGTCGATTATGTTTGTCTTTATCAGATCAAGATCCAAGTGGCAGGCTCGGATAATATCCTCCACCTGCCACATATAGAGCAGATATTCAGCGATGTTCTGTTTTCGTTTCTGCGATGCTATAAACATATAACCGGTCTGTTTAAAGTAGTTTTATGCTGATATAACGTTTGGGAGAGCGTTTAATATCGACAAAAAGTGAATCAAGATCGGCCATAGCGCTGTTTAGATTGTCGTAGAGAGCACGGTCATGAAGAAGAAGTCCGAGTGTTGATTCCGGATTGTTGAGTTGGGATGAGATCTGACGCAGATTTGCCATTGTTGCATTTGCGTTATCCATCATCGGTTTTATAGGCAGATCTTTGAGTTCGTCGGAAACAGTCGCGAGGTTTCCTGAAATCTGATTTATATTTGATGTTATACCGTTTACGTTGTCCATTGTTGCCGGCAGTTTTGCAACAGAGGCATCAATGTTGCGCATTGTGCGGTCAATGGATCTTGATATTGCATCAAGACGTTGGATTGCGGCCAATAATGACGAGTCGGAAGTAATGCGGGTCACTGACAGAAGCAGGGTGTCGACTTTTGGAAGGATATTTTCAACAGATGGCAGCAGAGACTCTCCGATCGCACCCATCATGCCTGCATCGGTTTTTCCGATGAGCTTGTCACCGACATTGTAAATTTCGTTTTCTGATCCCATTTGAAGAACGATGGATGCGGTGCCAAGAAGATCGGTCTGTATCATGGCAACGGTGCCTTTGGGGATTCTTAGTTTTTTGTCGAGATTAAGTTCTACAAGCACGTGGCCGGGATTGTCATATTCATACGATATTTCGTGAACGAGTCCGACTTTGAATCCGTTTACAGTGACAGGAGAGGAAACTGCCAGCCCATTTACATCAGTATAACTGACGTAGTAGTAGTTAGCCGGTTTGAAGATGTTTATGCCTTTAAGGTACTCGATTCCGAAGAAAAGGACACAAATAGCGATAACAGTGCATGCACCGATAACGGTTTCTTTTCTGAAGATTCTGCTCATGATCTATAAAGTGGTTTGAACAAGTCTGATTTAATTTGTAAACAGTATTTTATGGCGTTCATTTCTGTCGGTTATCCAACTCAATGATAAACGCTCCCGGAAAATCTTTGATATTTTCTTTAAGAAGTTTTTTTGCTTCGGCCATGGTTGAGCATTCGCCGATATAGTATTTGTGCCATTTTCCATCACGAAAACATCCGGGCTTTCTGCCTTTGAAATCAGGAGCTCCGTTTTTTACAGGTTTTGCGGATGCAAGGATCTGTACATGATATTTTTTCTTAGAGGAAGATGCGTTGGCTTGTGATTCAGTCGGCCTCTTTTCTTTATTTTTAGACTCAACAGTAGATTTTGAGGGTTTCTTTGTCTTGTCAGATGCTGCTTTGGGCATGTGCGCAGAACCTGCTCCGAGATAAGACGAGAATGCATCGCTGATTGATTGCGCCATTGCCTGTTTGCCTTTATCGGAATCAAGATATTTCTCCATCATAGGATTGCATATGAAATCAAGCTCAATGAGCACAGATGGCATCGATGTGGCCCAGAGTACCCAAAATCCGGCCTGACGAACACCGTTGTTGGTTCTTCCGGCAGTTTTTATCAGGTTGTTCTGAACGTGCTGTGCAAACCTGACACTTTGGTCGATATGTCTGTTCTGACCAAGCTCAAACATGATATAGCTTTCGGCTGATGCCGGGTCAAAACCTTCATAGCTCGTAGCAAAGTCGGTGTCGAGAGAAATTACAGAATTCTCACGTTTTGCGACCTCGAAGTTTGCAGCGCTTTTGTGAAGGCCAAGGGTGTATACCGAGGTCCCTTTTATTGTCGTACGCCGACGGTTGGATTTAGCCACGGAGTTGACATGTATAGAAATAAACAGGTCACCTTCGGCATTGTTTGCAATATCGGCACGTTCTTTTAGTGATATGTAGCGGTCGTCGGATCTGGTGTAGACAATGTCGATGTCGGGATGATCCTTTTTTATGATTTCTCCGGCAAGGATCGCTACATCGAGGTTGATGGTCTTCTCGTTTGTTATCTTTCCTACCGCACCGAAGTCTTTACCTCCATGTCCCGGATCGATGACTATGGTATAACGAGATGCCTGACATGTAAATGATATCAGGAATGCAAACGCGATGAAAATTCTATAGTAAAAAAACGGCATATTCCGATGCAAAGGTAAGTCTTTGTACCGCAAAGTTCCGAACTAAAGAGTGGAAAAAATTACTTCCAATCTGGTATTTTACGGGTATATGTAAAAATATGGGATATGTAGAGTCAAGAAGAACCAAGATGTTTGCATTTGTGTGTCGGAAATGTTATTTTTGCTCAAAATGGGAAAAGAGTGATGTTTGTTAAGACAGTCTTGATTGATTGTCTCAACAGGCATAATATCATACGAAAAAATATGCAAGATGGAATCTTGGATGGCTAATGTGTTGTCGGTGTTTTTGATAAGCGTGATTGTTACGGGCGTCTTGATACCGCAAATATTGCTGATTGCGTTTCGCAAACAGCTTTTTGATGTTCCGGATGAAAGGAAAATCCATCAGGGAGTTGTGCCGCGTCTTGGAGGAATCGCGTTTGTGCCGGCGATCTTTCTGTCTATCGCATTTGTCGCCGGTGTCAATGCCATGCTATACAAGAACCAGATTTTTATGGCTCTTGGTCAAATTCCACTTCAGTTGTGCTTCGGATTGTGTGCGCTCATGCTGATGTATCTCGTTGGTATGGCAGATGATCTTGTCGGAGTGAGATACCGAGCTAAATTTCTTGCCCAGATAATTGCCGGTGTACTTATCGTTATGTCGGGCCTCGTAGTGGATGATCTGCACGGTTTTTTCTTTTTGGGTATTCTTCCTTTACCGGTGGCTTGGGTTCTGACTGTTATAGCATTGGTATTGATCGTTAATGCTGTTAATCTTATAGACGGAATTGACGGCCTTGCGTCGGGATTGTGCGGAATTGCACTGCTGTTTTTCGGAATAGTCTTCTTTGCGGTAGACGAAATGGTATATTCGTTGATAGCGTTTGCTGCTTTTGGAACTCTTGTGCCGTTTTTCTATTACAATGTGTTCGGTGAAGCGAAGGTTAAGAAAAAGATTTTTATGGGAGATACTGGTGCGCTTACAACCGGTGTAGTGCTGAGCATTCTTGTAGTGAAAATATGCATGATACCGCGGATCAACATAGTTGAGATGAATCCTATTGTGTTGGCGTACTCACCATTGATTGTCCCATGTTTCGATGTGGTCAGAGTATACTTGCACCGTGTAAGGGCCGGGCGTAATCCGTTCTTACCTGACAAGTGCCACATCCACCACAAGATGCTTGCACTTGGCATGAACCAGCGTGTTGTTATGCCTATCATACTTCTTATATCGGTTGTGTTTGTAGTGTGCAATATTATTCTTTCCCAATATATAAACTCCACAATAATAATGTTGATCGACATAGTGATGTGGATTCTGTTCAATATGTGGCTTACGCGGGCTATCAAGGCAAGGGAGAGACGGTTTCATATTTCAGTAGAGAATCAATATAAGTAATATAAAATCGAGAACGAAGAATTAACGTCGGAAACGTCGCAAATTTTAGTCGGATAATGAATAAGAACATACAGAGTATATTGATAGTGTTGGTGTTGTTTATGGTTGGCGGGGTAGCGTCGGCAAAAATGACAGACCAGCAGGTTATAAGCTATGTAAAAACCGCAACGGCACAAGGTAAAAGCCAGCAGCAGATCGGTAAGGAGCTTTTTTCGCGCGGTGTTAGCCAAGAGCAGCTCGATCGGGTAAAGAAGACTATCGAGAATCAAGGGCCGAATGCCAAGGCTGTGTCGACAAAAAAAACGACAGATGAAAACGGTAGCTCAACCCTGAGATCCGTAGATAAACGTAACAATCTAAAGGACTCCACTCTTATAAAGAAGGTTGTCAGGGAGGATTTAGCGGCATTGCAGGATCGTGCACAGAAGGAGGGCTATTATGTGCGTGATGCCAATGGTTCATTGGTGTATATGCCTGGAAGTGAGTCTACAGTGTCTGTTGACTCCATGACGTATGATCAGCTTCTTTCTATCGAACCTATACCACAGGTTTTTGGCCAGGATATTTTCAGAAGTCGTAATCTGACGTTTGAACCTAATGTGAATATGGCCACTCCTGAGGATTATCGCCTGGGACCGGGGGATGAGGTCGTGATAAATGTATGGGGAAATAATGAAAACAGTTTCAGAGAGGTTATCACGCCAGAAGGGTGTATAATATTGAGTCAGGTAGGACCTGTGTATCTGAGCGGTCTTACAGTAAAGGAAGCTAATGAACGGGCAAAAAGCGCATTGTCGCCGATTTATTCCGACATAGAGAACGAGGCTTCGGAAATTTCTTTGACGCTTGGTCAGCTTCGGTCGATACAGGTCAATGTGATGGGAGAAGTTGTTACTCCCGGCACTTATAGAATGTCGCCGTTCTCCACATTATTTTCTGCGGTATACAATGCCGGTGGAGTGGCACCGTCAGGTTCGCTGCGCACTATTGAGGTCATGAGAAACGGTCGCAGAATTGCAAGTGCGGATCTATATGAGTTTCTGTTTAACGGTAAATCAGGCGGAGATATAAGATTGCAGGAGAATGATGTAATCATTGTTACGCCTTATGACAGGATCGTCAGGATTGACGGAAGTGTAAAACGTCCGATGAGCTATGAGATGAAGAAGGGCGAGACACTTTCCGATCTTATTGAATATGCCGGAGGACTGACAGGCAATGCTTATGGAGATCGCCTTACTTTGGAACGCTCGACAGGAAAGGGAAAATCGGTACTTACTGTTGATGCTTCTGATTTTGAGACAACTCGCCTTGATGACGGTGATGTGGTTGTGGTGCAGGAAGGCATCTCGAGGTATGACAACCGTGTGGATATTCTCGGAGCAGTTTTTCGTCCCGGTAAATATTCTATAGGCACAGATGTCATTACTGTAAAGGACCTTGTATCGAAGGCCGACGGACTGCGGGAGGATGCTTTTTCAGGACGCGTACAGCTTTACCGTGAAAAAGAGGATAGATCGGTAGTTGTGGAGTCTTTTGACCTGGGGGCTGTTTTGCGCGGTGCACAGGCCGATGTCAAGCTACGGCCGAATGACGTGCTTATTATTTCGTCGATAACGGACCTTGAGCCTAAAGGCGATTTTGTAATTTCAGGAGAGGTTGCCAACCCCGGAAAATATGCTTTTGCCGAGGGGACTACTGTGGAGGATCTTATAATGCTTGCCGGTGGATTGCTGGAAGGTGCGTCTGACGCTAAAATAGATATTTCGCGCCGTATTGTGGACCCGAATGCGACTGATATCGGCGGAAAAATTGCAAAGAATTTCACTATCGCGATCAGCAAGGGGCTTGCCATAGACGGGGGTGATAAATTTGTGCTTGAACCTAATGACGTGATTGATGTGCGTCACTCTCCCGCCTACATTAAGCAGCGCCGTGTGAAGGTGTCGGGTGAGGTTCCGTTTGAAGGAATGTATACACTCGGATCGAGATCGGAGCGTCTCAGTGATCTTGTTAAGCGAGCCGGCGGAGTGTCGGACTACGCATATCTAAAGGGGGCGCATCTTTCACGATTGCTTTCTGAGGAGGAAAAAGTCGCACGAGATGAAGCATTGCGTCTGGCTCTTTCTACAGCCGGAGCTGACTCTATCTCATCGGCCAATCTTCTTTCGAGCAATACATATCCGATCGGTATAAATCTGGATATGGCAATTGCAAATCCGGGAAGTCATTATGATATTGTGTTGCAGGACGGTGATGAACTGGTTATACCTGAGCTTGTGAATACAGTGAAAATCACAGGCGATGTGCTGTATCCCAACTCAGTAGTATATATGCCTAATAAAAAGCTCAAGTATTATATCGAACAGGCAGGCGGATATAGTGACAATGCAAATAAGGGAAAGGCATTTGTGGTGTATATGAACGGTCATGTCGAGAAAGGAAAGAACGCTGTTATTGAGCCGGGTTGCCAGATCATTGTGCCGACAAAACCGACCAAGGACTCTGCCAACAGTATTCAGAAATGGCTGGCAATCGGCACATCGGCTGTTTCGCTCGGAACCATGGCAGCTTCAATTGTTAACCTTATCAAGTGATGTAGGACATGAGCAAAGAAGAGGATCGGACACAGCCTGCAATCGAGGAAAAGGAAATCGATATAGTCGATCTTGCGGTGAAATTGTGGGGGAAAAGGCGCCGGATACTGAGATGGGGATTGATTGGTGCAGTTGTCGGAGTCATTGTCGCGTTGTCAATACCTAAAGAGTATGTGGCCACAGTGACCCTTGTACCGGAATCCACAGTAGGAAAGAGCAGTCGTTCGTTGGGATCACTTGCCGCACTGGCAGGGATAGGAGGGGGAGATATGTCAGGCGGACGTGAGGCTGTGTATCCGGGGCTTTATCCTGATGTGGTCAGCTCGGTTCCTTTTGCGTTGGATTTGTCAGAGGTGGTTCTCCCTACAGGCATTAAGGATGAAGAGACAATGACACTAAAGCAGATTCTCGGCAAGCATACATCTCGTCCGTGGTGGAGTGTGATTATGGGTTTTCCAAGCCGTATAGCCGCAATGTTTGATAATTCTGCTGATGTAGAGCCTAAATTATCTACAAAAGCATCGGTTGCTTCTGACAGTGTTGTTGAGGATATTAATTTTTATCAGCCTAATTCTCTTCAGCTTTCAAAAAGCCAGATGGGGCTTGTTGGTCTTGTGAATTCACGCGTCAGTGTGGCTGTCGATCAAAAAACGCAGCTGATAAATATAACAGTGACAATGCAGGATGCGCTTGCAGCAGCCAGTCTTGCTGATACTGTAGCCAACAGACTTACCCGGTTTGTTACGGCATACCGTACAAACAAAGCACGACATGACCTTGTCTTTGCCAAACAAATCAACCAGGAGGCACAGCAAAGATATTACGATGCGCAACGAGCTTATGCGAAAGCTCTTGACCGAAATCAAGGTATTGTGCTCAGGTCGGCATCAATTGAACTTGAGCGATTGCAGAATGAAGCCGCACTCGCATATAACCTATACAACTCAACATCACAGCAGGTGCAGGTGGCCGAGGTTAAGGTTCAAGAAAGTACTCCGGTATTTACCGTCATGCAGCCGGCTGTTGTGCCATTCAAAGCCGCAAAGCCTAATGTGAAGATGATAATCGCGGGTTTTGCCTTTCTGGGTATTATGGGAGCACTTGGTTATACATTGATTGTGCCGTCGTTGGGTCCGGTATTCAGGGATAAACAGAGGTCATTGCAAAAACAGGAACAAGGATGAAAGGTATAATACTTGCAGGAGGAAGTGGCACGAGACTTTATCCCATCACTAAAGGGGTTAGCAAGCAGTTGCTTCCTGTCTATGACAAGCCGATGATTTATTATCCGTTGTCGGTGCTTATGCTTGCCGGAATAAGGGATATTCTTATCATAACGACACCTCATGATATGGATTCATTCCGTCGTTTGCTTGGCGATGGCAGTGATTTTGGTGTAAGGTTGCAATATGCAGTGCAGCCGTCGCCTGACGGACTCGCACAGGCGTTTGTAATCGGTAAGGATTTTATCGGTGATGATGCCGTTTGCCTTGTCCTGGGTGACAATATTTTTCACGGAGCCGGATTTGTCGGAAAACTCAGAGAAGCGGTTTCTGCGGCGGAAGAACATAAGAAAGCTACAGTTTTCGGTTATTGGGTGAATGATCCGGAGCGCTACGGGGTAGCATCATTTGACAAGACAGGCAATTGTTTGTCGATAGAGGAAAAACCAGAGAATCCTAAGTCCAATTACGCGGTTGTGGGGCTTTATTTTTATCCTAACAAGGTCGTTGGAGTCGCACATGAGATCAAACCGTCGGCACGTGGTGAGCTTGAGATCACGACAGTCAACCAGCGTTTTCTGGATGACGGTGAGATTAAAATACAGTTACTTGGACGAGGTTTCGCATGGCTCGATACCGGAACGCATGACTCTCTTGCGGAGGCCGGATCATATATAGAAACAATTGAGAAGCGCCAAGGACTGAAAGTGGGCTGCCTTGAGGGAATAGCTTATAGAATGGGCTGGATCACGGAAGAAAAACTACGTGAGGCCGCGCAACCGATGTTGAAAAATCCATACGGTCAGTATCTTCTGAAAGTGATTGAGGATGTTGAACGTACGGGAGAAATTAATCCTGATTTCTGACAGCAATGATTGAGGTATTAAAGACAGAGATAGACGGAGTGTGCATTATAAGTCCGAAAGTTTTTAACGATTCCAGAGGATATTTCTTTGAATCTTTCAGCAGGAAAGAATTTGAGGATAAGGTGGCCATTGCTGATTTTGTCCAGGATAATGAATCGATGTCGAGCTATGGAGTAATGCGTGGTCTGCATTTCCAGGCTCCTCCTTTCTCGCAGGCAAAGCTTGTGAGGTGTGTGCGTGGGCGAGTGCTTGATGTGGCTGTCGATCTCAGGGTAGGATCTCCTACTTATGGGCAGCATGTTGCTGTTGAGTTGTCGGAGGATAATCATCTGCAGTTTTTCGTGCCGAGAGGCTTCGCTCATGGTTTCGCTGTGTTGAGTGAAACCGCAGTGTTCCAATATAAGTGCGACAACTATTATGCTCCTCAGGCAGAGGGAGGTGTTTCTATAAAGGATGAATCGCTCGGAATTGACTGGAGAATCCCGGTAGACAGGGCTTTGCTGTCGGATAAGGATCTTAAGCATCCGTTGCTTAAAGATTTTGAAAGCCCGTTTGTATATAATGAAAATTGCTGAATGATGAATATACTTGTAACAGGGGCCAACGGCCAGCTTGGCTGCTGCCTGCGCGATGTCGCCGGAGGCTCATCGGACAATTATATTTTTACCGATGTTGCAGAACTTGATGTGACTGACCGTGATTCAGTTGTTGAAATGGTTGTTGACAACGATGTGGAGGTTGTGATCAATTGTGCGGCTTACACTAATGTTGACAAGGCTGAAGATGATGCTGAATTAGCTGAGGCTCTTAATGCTGATGCAGTGCGAAATCTGGCGGAAGCCGTGAAATACAATGTAGGTACTTTGATCCATATCTCAACCGACTATGTGTTTGGAAAAGAGCCTTACAATGTACCATGCCGGGAGGATCAGAAGGGGACTCCGACAGGGGTCTATGGTATGACAAAACTTCGAGGAGAACAGGCAATTACTGAATCCGGAGCGAAGTCTCTTATCTTCCGTACGGCATGGCTTTATTCCGAATACGGCAAGAATTTTGTGAAGACGATGTTGGATCTGACATCTGTAAAGCCGGAACTGAAGGTCGTATTTGACCAGGTTGGCACACCTACCTATGCCAGAGATCTGGCGGAAGCGATTTTCTCGATTGTGGAAAACCGTAGGCTAAACGGCAATGAAGGTGTATATCACTATTCAAACGAGGGTGTGTGTTCGTGGTATGATTTCACGAAAATGATAGCTGAATACTCGGGGAATACGGGATGTGATATTCAACCGTGTCACTCTTCGGAATTTCCGTCGAAGGTTATACGTCCGTCATATTCTGTCTTAGATAAAACCAAATTTAAGGAGACGTTCGGGCAGACAGTGCCTTATTGGACCGATTCATTGAGAAAATGCATAAACAATCTAAAAAGCAATGAAGCGTAATATATTGATAACAGGTGGTGCCGGATTTATCGGGAGCCATGTCGTAAGATTGTTTGTCAACAAATATCCTGACTATCATATTGTCAATCTCGACAAACTTACATATGCCGGCAATCTTGAAAATTTGAAGGATGTAGAGGAAAAGCCGAACTACACTTTTGTAAGGGGGGATATTGCCGAACTTGATGATATGCGCTGTCTGTTCAGGCAGTATCAGATAGACGGGGTGATTCATCTGGCCGCAGAAAGTCATGTCGACCGTTCGATAAAAGATCCTTTCACGTTTGCCCGCACGAATGTGATGGGAACACTTGCATTGTTGCAGGCTGCAAAAGAATATTGGGAATCAAGTCCAAGCGGATATGACGGCAAGTTGTTTTATCATATTTCAACAGACGAAGTCTATGGTGCGCTTGAGTTGACCGCTCCGGAAGGCATTGAGTCGCCGTTTACTACTGCTGCATCTTCAGAACACCATCATGCCTACGGAGAAGAGTTTTTTCTGGAGACTACAAAGTATAACCCGCATTCACCATATTCGGCATCAAAGGCATCAAGCGATCATTTTGTAAGATCGTATCATGATACTTACGGTATGCCGACGATAGTTACCAACTGTTCTAACAACTATGGCCCATATCAGTTTCCTGAAAAACTGATTCCGCTGTTTATAAATAATATACGCCACCGTAGGCCGCTTCCGGTCTATGGTAAGGGTGAGAATGTGCGAGACTGGCTGTATGTCGAAGATCATGCAAGAGCGATCGATGTGATTTTCCATAACGGGAAGATTGCCGATACTTACAATATAGGTGGCTTCAATGAATGGAAAAACATTGATATAATCAAGGTTGTCATCAAGACAGTAGACAGATTGCTTGGCAATCCGGAGGGATTTTCCGATGAGTTGATAACGTTTGTGACAGATCGAGCCGGTCATGATTTGCGTTACGCGATTGATTCCCGCAAGCTCCAGAGAGAGCTTGGCTGGGAACCGTCGTTGCAGTTTGAGGAGGGCATTGAGCGTACGGTGAAGTGGTATCTTGAGAACCAGGAGTGGATGGACCGTATCACATCGGGTGCCTACGAGCAGTATTACGAAAGCATGTATGCGAAGCGCTGAAGCAAACAGCCGAAAAATACTGATAACGGGAGTCGCCGGGTTTATAGGTTTTCACTTGGCCCGACGGCTTTTGGGTGAATCAAATGACGGGTTGGAGATAGTGGGAATTGACAATCTCAATGATTACTATGATCCATCATTGAAATTGGCCCGCCTTAGAGTGCTTGGGGTTGAGGCCGATGGTGAAGCGGAAGAGAGCATATCAGAAAAATACCGGAAGTTTGTCTTTAAAAAGATAGATATTACAGACAAGGTGGCAATGGAAGCTCTTTTTGCGCAAGGCGACTTTGATGTGGTGTTTCATCTGGCGGCTCAGGCTTCGGCACGATATTCTACATTGAATCCGCGTGAGTATCTTGACAGCAATATCGTCGGGTTTTTCAATGTGCTTGAGGGGTGCAGAATACATGATGTAGGACAGCTATTTTATGCATCTTCGTCGAGTGTTTACGGCATGAGCGATAATGTGCCTTACACAGAGGTTGATGATGCGGCCCGTCCAGTAAGTTTTTATGCGGCTACCAAACGTAGCAATGAACTTATGGCTCACAGTTATGCTTCGGTTTATGGACTGCATGTGACAGGGTTGCGTTTCTTTTCGGTTTATGGACCGTGGGGACGTCCTGATATGGCTCCATATATGTTTATCGATGCAATATTGTCCGGTAAAAAAATCAAGGTGTTTAATTCTGGAGATATGTATCGTGATTTTACATATATTGATGATGTGGTCGAAGGGATGGTCAGATTGCTGGAAGCGGAGGCGGCTGCGGATTTATATAGAATTTTCAATATCGGAAATTCACAGCCGGTCAGGTTGCTTGATTACATAGCGACAATTGAACGGACGACTGGACGAATCGCGCAAATGGAAATGATGCCAATGCATCCGGGGGATGTGTATAAAACATACTCCGACAGTTCGGCTTTGCAGCAGGCTGTCGGTTTTAAGCCATCGACTCCACATGAAACCGGTGTGGAAAAAACTGTCGGGTGGTTTAAAAATTATTATGCAATGAACTAAATATCGAATATAACAGATATTATGAATATAGCTGTTGCCGGTACAGGTTATGTGGGGCTGAGTATTTCTGCTCTGTTGTCGCAGAACAATCATGTGATTGCAGTTGACGTAGTACCTGAAAAGGTGGATATGATCAATAGGCGTAAATCACCTATTCAGGATGAATATATTGAGAGGTATCTGGCAGAAAAACAGCTTGATCTTTCTGCGACTCTCGATGGCAGGGCCGGATATGCCAATGCTGATTTTGTGGTTATAGCTGCGCCTACAAACTATGATCCGGAGAAAAATTATTTTGACACACATTGTATAGAGGATGTCATAGACTTGGTGCTGAGTGTAAATCCAGATGCTGTGATGGTGGTAAAATCAACCATTCCGGTAGGCTATTGCAACAGCCTTTATGTGAAATATGCAGCAAAGGGAGTCAAGAAGCTTAATCTTCTTTTCTCTCCCGAATTTCTCAGAGAAAGCAAGGCGCTTTATGATAACCTTTATCCGAGCCGTATCATCTTGGGTGTACCGTCGATAACTGATTCTCCAGAGTGTGAAGAGGAGAACAAGGCTATACGCAGTCTTGCCGATATTGAGGCTCTTACAGAGGCAGCGCACCAATTTGCGTCGTTGCTCAAGCAAGGTGCCATAAAACAGGATATTCCGACTCTCTATATGGGCATGAAAGAGGCAGAGGCCGTGAAACTGTTTGCCAATACTTATCTGGCTCTAAGGGTAAGCTATTTCAATGAACTTGATACTTATGCCGAAAGCAAGGGACTGGATTCCGAGGCGATTATCGAAGGAATCGGTCTTGATCCACGTATCGGCACACATTACAATAATCCTTCGTTTGGTTATGGCGGTTACTGCTTGCCGAAGGATACCAAGCAGCTGCTTGCCAACTATGACAAGGTGCCACAGAACATGATGACCGCGATAGTCGAGAGTAATCGTACCCGAAAGGATTTTATTGCTGATCAGGTGCTTAAAATGGCCGGATGGTATGGATATACCTCAAACAACCGGTATGATAACGAAGAGAGCGAATCATGTGTCATAGGAGTCTACAGGCTTACGATGAAATCAAATTCCGATAATTTCCGTCAGTCGTCGATTCAAGGGGTGATGAAACGCATTAAAGCCAAGGGTGCCAATATAATTATATATGAACCGACATTGACTGATGGCACATCGTTTTTCGGCAGCACGGTCGTGAATGATCTGGCGGAATTTAAAAAGCGGAGTCAGGCGATAATTGCCAACCGATATGATAAAATCCTTGATGATGTGAAAGAAAAGGTATATACCAGAGATATTTTCCGTCGAGACTAAGATGAGTAATAAAAAACGTCGTTTTGCCAGAATTGCAACAGGAGTATTGACTGTGTTACTCCTGCTTTGGTCAGGAGGCTTGTATACGCTGTCGTTTATGCCATGGTGGATTCCGGTTCTTATCGGTATTGCTTTTGCTGTGGTTACGATTTCTGCCGGGATGAAGATGTGGCGATCGGTTCTTAATGTAAATGGACGTATAGCACTTATTCTGATTCATGTTCTGGTTGCGGGCAGTATTGGCGCGTTTGCGGTGGTCGGCGGTAATTACTATGGAGCACCTGAGTCAAGTGCGAGAGATGTTGACGCGATAGTCATAGGCAAACATTCGGAAAAGCGTAACCGCTACCGCACGTTGCGTCGACGTCGTGTTAAAACAGGCGAATATCAGGTTTATTATGTTGACTTGCTTTTGCCAGACAGTCTTCATACAAAAAGGCAGATCAATGTGGGAGAATATACCAAAATACGTATGGGGCAGGTGCGGCATATAGGTATGCGAGATGGTTTTTGGGGATATCCTGTGATACGAAATTAAAAATGTGATGACGCAATAGTCTGGTATTTAGTAAAATTAAAGATTTGAATTGTTTTCATCAAAAAAATAGAGCAAAAAATTTGCAGGAAATAAAAATTAGTTCTATTTTTGCAGTGTCAAAAAAGCAACGCCGGTTGCTAAACAAATGGCGATTTAGTGTAGTGGTCTAGCACGCCGCCCTCTCACGGCGGAAACCCGGGTTCGAGTCCCGGATTCGCTACAAGCTTAGTAGAGAGTTTCCATAGCAGGAAGCTCTCTCTTTTTTATTCAGATTACACAGGATATATTTATGTATATGTGTGTGATAATTTTTCAGAATATTAAAAAAAAAAGTTTTTGCATCCGGCAAATTCCATTCTGTTTTTGGGGAAGCTTATTGTTTTGGCAGTGAGGTGGTAAAAGTAGTTGAGAAATCCTATTTTTATGACAGGCATTTATAGGTGCATGTTTGCAATATAGACTTGATAATGCATATTCCGGTATCCTGATTTATCTGAAAACCAGATTGCTACGGATTTATTTTGCAGATGATTTCGGGATAAAGATGATTTTAGGATGGGGTATGCGCTGATGGGCCCGGTGTTCATGATTCATCTATATTAAATCCAGGTATGGTTATAACGAAAGATATATTTTGTTAATTTTGTGCAGGCGACTTGAAGAGGAGATTTCTTCAGAAGTCGGCACATAAGATAGATAAAGGTGTTATTTTGTGTTATCCATTCTGGATGGTATTGCGAAGCTCCTGATTACTATGCGCCATTATTATGGATAATGACAATGTCTATTCCTCACACCTGTGTATGTCTAAAAATATAATAATCTCATAGGAGGAGATGATGTGTTAATGCAGATGCTCGACAATAGCTCATCGGAAACAGTGGATAAGATCAGTATATCGTTGCTGGTCTCAACATATAATTCGCCGGAATATCTGGCTCTTAGCCTTAAGTCAGTGTTGATGCAGAGCCGTATGCCGGATGAAGTGGTTATAGCAGATGACGGTTCTGGCGATGAAACAAAAGAGGTTATTGATGAATTCAGAAAGGAATGTCCGGTTCCGGTGAAGCATGTGTGGCATCCTGATGATGGATTCCGTCTTTCTGCTATAAGAAATAAGGCATTGAAAAGCGCAGCAGGAGACTACATCATCCAGATAGACGGCGATATCGTCATGGATCCTGATTTTGTAAAAGATCATGAGCGATATGCTGTGCGCGGATGTTTTACAGGTGCTTCAAGGGCCTTTGTGTCAGAAGATTTCTCAAATGAGATGCGTCGGTCGCAGCAGATTGATTATGCAAAGCTTTACACACACAGTATTAATAAGTTGAATGCGTTGCGGCTGCCATGGGTAACTCCGTTTTTTACAGGGCGTAAACGTAAGAAGACAACAATCAGGGGGTGTAATATGGCGTATTGGAGAAGTGATGCTTTTAGAATCAACGGTTATAATGAAGATTTTAAGGGCTGGGGCAGTGAAGATTGTGAGTTTGCTGTGAGATTGTCAAATTCCGGGTTAAGAAAACAATGGCTTAAATTCGCAGCGATAGAATATCATTTATATCACAAGACAAATGATGCTTCCAACAAAGATGTCAACAGAATCATCATGGAAAATGCACTTAATGATAATCTTACCATTATTACCAACGGTATTGATAAACTGACATAATATTAATTATGTGGTAATGAATGGGGGTTAGGGTACAGGTGGCGGTATTGTAGGGTTGCCCATGTGCCCGACACGTTTCTCTGCGTTGCTTTTCAGAAATTGGTATAGCATACCTCCGATGTCAATGCCAATTATATCCTTTTTTGATATCCGGAAATATGGCATTACTATTGGTTGTGTTTCCCATCGGTGTGTCATTGAAGAGCGGTAGCTTTGTGCACCTACCTGTATGCCCCACTTGTTGTTGACGCGGTAATCGATAAATCCACCGAATTTTGGAATACTTACATATCCGGCCATTGCCGGTGACATTTGCCCGGGATAAGTGTAATAGCTTCCGAAGAAAGTAAGACTTACTCTGTCGCTGAGTCGGTAATCGATTGAGCCGCCGAAACCAAACGATGTGTCCAGTCCTCTGTAATATCCATATTTCAATGCTTCGCCATAGGTGCTGAAGGTGAAATTGCCGACCGACTGGTGGATCGAAATGCGTCCTTGCTCGATTCTCATTAGTCCGGGCATTGACAGCTGTCGGGTAGATCCTGTGATGCCTCCAGATCCCCACAATGCAATTATGCCGGGATAGATAGGGGCAGGATGAAAAACAGGAATTTCAGTAGGACCGTAAATGCGAGGTTGAATGGAGTGAAGTCCATACATCGAATGATACGGAGCAGAGGTGTTCCTCCAGGAATTGCTGTCAGGCAATATGTGACCTGATGAGTCGGGCAATTCCAGATTTCCTATGCTCAGGGTATCGGAAGTTTCTATCTGAGCATAGGAGTATATTGATATTGCTGCAAAAATTAATATTATAATGGCTTTTTTCATGTTGTACCAGATTATGTCGTAGTCTGGCAATCGGGGCAAATGCCTTTGAATACGTAGTTTATCGATCGTGTGGTAAAACCGTCGGGAAGTGTTACTTTGCTTGGATGGATTGAATCAAGACAGTAGACTTTCAGGCAGTTCTCACAGTAGAAGTGGGCATGTATGTCATCTTCAATATCTACATGCCGGGCATTACAGATTTCATATCTTACAATGCCGCTTCCATCTTCAATTGTGTGGAGAATATGATTTTCGGTCAACAACGACAGCACTCTGAAGATGCTGGATTTTTCAAGGGTCTGCAGTTCTGTCTCGAGGTCTTTAAGACTCAGCGGTCTTCCGCTCAGCATTATAGAGCGGAGTACAAGGATTCGGTTGGGGGTTGCCTTTATTCCGTTGTTTTCAAGTGTGGATATTATTGTTTCGTTAGGCATTGTGTTTATATCTTTTATTGCAAAAATATAATAATTAATGATATAATGACACCGGGTTGCAACAAGAACCTGATAATTTTGTTTGAAAAGCAGAATCTCATTGCAAAAATAATATGGATCTGATTTATTCGTTATTGTCTATGCTCAACGAGATGTCGCCGTATATCCTGTTGGGTTTTCTGATTGCGGGAGTTATGCATTCTTTCATTCCGCAGGATACTTTTTCCCGTCATCTGTCAGGCACGGGATGGAAGTCGGTTGTCAAGGCTGCCGCGATAGGAATTCCATTGCCATTGTGTTCTTGCGGGGTGTTGCCTACAGCTGTCGCTATGCGTCGTAACGGAGCGTCGAGAGCATCGTCTACTTCATTTCTTATAGCTACGCCTCAGACCGGAGTCGACAGTATTGCGGCGACCTGGTCGCTGCTCGGACCTGCATTTGCTGTGATACGTCCGATTGCGGCCCTCGTGACAGCTTTGGGCGGAGGAATTGCAGTAGGCAGATCGGAGAAAGTAGAGAGTAACAGTCCTCATGAAGAATTTGGTTCTGTAGAATCAGCAGTGACAAATAATAGAAAAAGTTTTGTGAGGAAATGTGTTGACGCTCTTAAATACGGTTATATAGATCTTGTCGGGAGTATTGGCGGATGGCTTATGGCCGGACTTATCATTGCGGCATTGATTACGGTTTATGTGCCGGAAAATTTCTTTTCGGTTCTTGGGAGTCGTCCCATATTTTCTATGATTGCGGTCCTCGTGATTGCAGTTCCGATGTATGTCTGCGCTACAGGTTCGATTCCGATTGCGTTGTCGTTGATGATGAAGGGGCTTTCGCCAGGAACAGCACTGGTGCTGCTTATGGCCGGTCCGGCTGCAAACTTTGCTTCCTTCACTCTGATTTCGCGTGAAATGGGCCGTAAATCGGCTGTCATTTATCTTTCGTCGATTATCGTCGGCTCCATAGCTTTTGGTCTTGTCATAGATTATCTGCTTCCTCCGGAGTGGTTTAATGCAGGAATTACAAATTCGCTTTGCAAGCATGATCACGGCATAAGTCTGTTCAGTACTATATGTTCGGCTATTCTGGTGATTCTTCTTATTTTTACGTTTACCAAAAGATATGTACACAAACAAATAAAAACAGGTAATATGACTAAAGAATACTGGATAAAAGGTATGAATTGCCCTCATTGTCAGGCGGCAGTTGCAAAGTCGATCGAAGAGGTCAATGGGGTAGAGCGGGTTGATGTGAGCCTTGTAAGCGGAAAAGCGACTGTGGAAGGAGAGCATGATGCCGAGGATGTTATAAAGGCCGTGCGCAGTGCCGGTTTTGATGTGGTGGAGTAGGCTTTGTCTATTCCGTGACAACAGGCGTGTAATTTCGATTGCACGCCTGTTGCTGTTATGGCGGGATATCGGATGTGATAACTTTTTTTCAAACGTTTTCGTCGGCAATTGTAAATTGCTTAACTTTGCGGCAAGATTCCATAAAAGGATCAAAATAGAGAAGCGGAGGCTTCCAACAGTAATATTAATAGCGTTTGCTATTTGTTCCAATCAGAATGAAACGTCGGAAACTTCATTGATAATAAACGGGGACAAGTTGTGAACGTCTGTGCATAGCATGGGCGTGACTTGCCGTTTATTCCACCATTTCCGACGGGTGCATTCTGGGCAGTTTTCGCCCATGTTTTGTATCTGTCAGAAGTGGATTGAATGAACATTGGCATTCGCAAAAAAAAGAATGCCAATGGTAATAAATGGATTGGGCAAGAGCTTTGCATTGCCCTTACTGCTCGCATGTGTTATCATCAGCTGCCCGTCGTATGCAGCAGAGAACACAATCCTGGATCCGCCAAATGTTTGTTCTGACACATTGGATTTCAGTTGTACAGATGATTTGAGTGAATGTGATGAAAAATTTAAACCCAAGCAACTGATACTTCCCGCTTCACTTATAGCGGTGGGAACTTTAGGTGTGTATAATGGTTGTTTCCGGAAATTGAATAATTCTGTCAGAAAAGGAATGGATGATTTACGGGGCAATCATTATTTCCGCGTGGACAACTATATTCAGTATCTTCCTGCCGTAGCGTATATCGGATTGGATTTCGCGGGTGTAAAGTCCAAACACACATTTAGAGAGCGTCTGGTCGTAGGTGCAACCGCGCATATTGCAATGGCGGTAGTGGTAAATACCGTGAAACATACGGTAAGAGAGAAAAGGCCGGATTCAAATTCCCGAAATTCATTTCCATCCGGACATACCGCGACTGTTTTTACCGGAGCGGAACTGGTGCGAGAGGAGTATGGAACAGTTGTAGGAATAACAGCCTACACAGTTGCGACGGGAGTTGCATTTCTGCGTATATATAATGGCCGTCATTGGCTTAATGATGTGATTGCCGGTGCCGGTGTTGGAATTCTGTCGGCAAGAATAGGCTATTGGATGCTCCCTGTCTATAAACGATGGTTTGGATGGGATGATTGTAATACAAAGGATAGTTTTGTTCTGGCTCCGGGGTTCAATTATAGCGATCGCTCAGTCCTTGTGCATTTTAATTATACGTTTTAAATCGGTATGCAGTCCAGGACATGGATCAGCATCGGCATATATAAAATATTAGCATGGAGGATGTAATATAAATTTAATATAAAAGAACGGAAGCGGGGTTCTATTTGTTGTATCTTTGTTTAGAATTGTACTATAATAAGTTTCAACCTGATTATAAAGATGCAGCAGACACAAAGTTATCATGGACTTACTGACGCCGAAGTAAAAGAAAGCAGACAGAAATATGGCGTGAACATTCTTACGCCACCGGCAAAAAAGTCGCTTTTTCTACAGTTTTTGGAAAAGTTCAAAGATCCGCTGATCATGATACTGATTGTAGCGGGCGTGTTGTCGGTGATCATTTCACTGTATGAATATTTTGGTCTGAATGAAGGCGCTGGAGTTTTTTTTGAGCCTGCAGGTATTTTTATGGCTATCATACTTGCCACAGGTCTTTCGTTTTATTTTGAAGCTAAAGCCGACAAGGAGTTTGCATTGCTCAATCAGGTAAGTGACGAGGAGCCTGTGACAGTAGTGCGTAACGGTGAGCCGACGCAGGTGCCGAGACACGAAGTTGTTGTCGGTGATATAGTGGTTCTGAATACCGGAGAGGAAATTCCTGCTGACGGCGAGCTGCTTGAGGCAGTTTCGCTGAATGTGGATGAGTCGACACTGACTGGAGAGCCTATATGTCATAAAACGGTGGTTGAGTCGGAGTTTGATCCTGATGCGACTTTCCCGTCCAACCATGCGATGCGCGGCACAAAGATAATGGAGGGCCATGGCGTGATGCGTGTTACAGCTGTAGGTGACGCAACTGAAAATGGCAAGGTATATGAAGCCGCCCAAGTGACGGACGATACCAAAACTCCGCTTGACGAGCAATTTGAGCGTCTTGGCAAACTGATATCAATAGCATCCTATGTAATCGGCGCTCTGATAATAGTGGGGCGTATTGTTGTATATCTTATAGGGGTGGATACGGCAATCGACTGGATGAAGTTCGGCGCCTATGTGCTTCAGTCGATAATGATTGCAGTGACGCTTGTGGTATGCTCTGTGCCTGAGGGATTGCCGATGGCGGTTACGCTGGCTTTGGCTTACTCGATGAGACGCATGTTGAAGACCAACAATCTGGTGCGTAAGATGCATGCATGTGAGACTATGGGTGCTACAACCGTGATATGCACAGATAAAACCGGAACGCTGACGCAGAACCGAATGCAGGTCGCTGATGTAAAGATATTCGGTGACCGCGCGTTGCTTATGGAGAATATGGCCGTGAATTCAACCGCGCAGCTTGACATGTCGGGCGAGCGTCCGGTTGTGCTTGGTAATCCTACGGAGGGAGCGTTGCTGCTATGGCTTCGTGATGCCGGCTGTGATTATCGCGAACTGCGGTCAAGTGTGAAAACGATCGACGAGGTGCCTTTCTCGACCGAGCGCAAGTATATGGCCTCGGTGGTGATGAGTCCCGACGGGAAAACATACCTGTTTGTGAAGGGTGCGCCGGAGATTGTGTATGGAATGTCGGAACAAGTGGGTATGGAGCGTGGGGATTTTGATGCGCTTCTGCTTGGTTTTCAGAATCAGGCTATGCGCACTCTTGGTTTTGCCTATGCTGAGATCCCTGTGGGTATGAATGTTGATACATCAGATCTTAACTCTTATGGATTGATATTTCAAGGGGTTGTGGCAATATCGGACCCTGTAAGAGCCGAGGTGCCGGGAGCTGTTGCGGAAGCTATAGGGGCCGGAATAAAGATTAAAGTGGTGACAGGAGATACTCCGGCAACGGCACGTGAGATCGGACGTCAGGTGGGGTTGTGGAACGATGATGTCGACACAGATCGTAATATTATCACCGGTCCGGAATTTGCCAGGCTGAGCGATGATGAGCTTTTGGATCGTGTGGAGGATATGAAGATTATCGCCCGTGCCCGCCCGATGGATAAGAAACGCCTGGTAGAGGCGCTCCAGAAACTTGGGGAAGTTGTGGCTGTAACAGGCGACGGAACGAATGACGCTCCGGCCCTCAAAGCGGCCCAGGTCGGTCTTTCTATGGGTGACGGTACCTCGGTGGCCAAGGAAGCATCTGATATAACGATTGTCGACAATTCATTTTCGTCGATAGGACGTGCGGTGATGTGGGGACGTTCGCTGTTTCAGAATATAAGGCGTTTCATACTGTTTCAGATGACTGTGAATGTTGTCGCATGTCTGATTGTGCTTGTGGGCGCGTTTCTTGGCACGCAGTCTCCGCTGACTGTGACGCAGATGCTTTGGGTAAATCTCATTATGGATACGTTTGCGGCAATGGCTCTTGCAGCACTGCCTCCGTCGGAGTCGGTTATGGCCGATAAGCCGCGCCGTCGTGATGAGTTTATTATAAGCAAGCCTATGCGCAATTTCATCATAGGCGTAGGTGGTCTGTTCTTTGTCGTTCTTCTTGCTTTGCTCCTTATTCTCGAGCATAATGATATCACTTCGCTGACTCAGCTTTCACACCTTCACTGGGGAGCAGAATCGGGGCTTACACCGTATGAATTATCTCTCTTTTTCACTACATTTGTTTTTCTACAGTTCTGGAACATGTTTAACGCGCGTGCATATGCTACCGGACGTTCGGCTCTTGCTCTGAGACATTGCGGTGAATTCGGGCTTATCGCTTCGATGATTTTGGTCGGACAGATCATCATAGTGCAGATTGGCGGAGAGTTTTTCAATGTCACACCTCTAAAGCTGGCCGACTGGCTTATAATTGTCGGAGGCACGTCGATGGTTCTGTGGATCGGTGAATTGATAAGATTTGTGAAGCATCTGGGAAAGTCCGGAAAATAACAATAAGATAAAATGGAATTTACGATAGAAAAGGCGACAGTTGCCGATGCTCCGCTTATTGCGCGGGGAGTGGCAATGGCTCTTGGAATCGATATAGAAGATCAGTCGGAATTTGCCGATGTAAGGAGGAATGGTTTTTGCCGCCAGATTTTTGGTGAGCTTGCGGCAAGGACTGACTCACAATACAGTTATGTGAACACTTTGAAGGCAGTAACCGCCGATGGTCAAGTCGCCGGAATATTGGTGAGCTATGACGGTGCGAAATTGCATGGACTTCGTG
Organism: uncultured Muribaculaceae bacterium; assembly: GCA_910578395.1. Lineage (GTDB taxonomy): Bacteria > Bacteroidota > Bacteroidia > Bacteroidales > Muribaculaceae > JAFLTL01. Next base: position 102,436 of record CAJTPZ010000006.1, read on the forward strand.
AGGCATTCTATGAAGTGGTCGAGAACTGTACGGGGAAGAATATGCGTGGGATGAGCGATGAGACGGATCCGCAGGAGTGGTATCTTGACAGTCTTGCGGTATGGCCAGAGTACCGGCATCAGGGTATAGGGGCGGCATTGCTGAATGCCGGTATTGCTCAGGCATGTACGGCAGGGAAACCTGCGGGGCTGCTTGTAGACAAGACTAATCTCGGAGCGAGAAAAATGTATGAGTCAATAGGCTTTGTGCGTATCGGTGACAGGCCCTTCGCCGGTATAATGATGGACCATATGCGTGTTCTGTCTGATCTATAACAGGCTGATATTTCTATTCCGGATAATGGAGAATAAATTGTATATAATTTGCGTGCCTAAAATTTGGACATGTAAAAACTTTTAAATACATTTGCACTCACAAAACCGAAATAACGGCCTTTGGAGAGGTGGGTGAGTGGCTGAAACCACCAGTTTGCTAAACTGACGTAGGAGCAATCCTACCACGAGTTCGAATCTCGTCCTCTCCGCAACAACCCCAAGAGCATTTGCCCTTGGGGTTGTTGGCGTTTAAGAGATATGGTTATTTCGGTATCAGTTGAATTGTTGGTGAAGATGGATTTGAAAATATATATCAGACAGGAAGAACAATGTGATTTCAAGCTTGTTGAACAACTTGTAGATTCGGCTTTCAAATATGCTGAACATAGTGATGGAAATGAAGCCTCATTGGTGAGAAATCTTAGGGATAGTGAGAGTTTTATACCGGAATTATCTTTAGTGGCAATTGTTGACAATGTGGTTGCCGGGCATATTCTTTTTACAAGGATCGGCATTGGCGATGGAACCGGAATCGCGCTTGCTCCGCTGTCGGTGTTGCCTTCTTATCAGCGCAAAGGCATAGGTTCGGCTTTGATTGTATATGCTCATGAGAAGGCGAGGAGGATGGGATTTGCGGTTTCGGTAGTTTTAGGATCTCCAAAGTATTATATGCGTCATGGCTATGTTCCGGCTGACAGTTTTGGCATAACGTCACCTTTTGAAGTGGCAGAGGAGTATTATATGGCATGTCAGCTTTGTGAACATGGTCAGTCTGCTCCACAGGGTGTTGTTCTCTATGACCGGGCTTTTGGTGTTGAGGGATGAGGTATTTGGATAGCAGTATGGTATCTGATAGGCCTTATGATGAATTTTGCGGGTTTGGCAGATTTGAGTAAGTTTGTTAGATATATAGGATTATTATGTGGATATTATGAATACTTTTGAGACCGATAGACTTATCATGCGTCCGTGGCGGACAGACGATGCCGAGGCTTTATATAAGTATGCTTCAGACGGAAGAGTAAGTGAACTGGCTCTCTGGCCAAGGCATACATCGGTTGAGATGAGCCGCGAGGTAATAGAGTCGTTTTTTATGCCGAATCCGCTTGTATTTGCCATAGTCCTTAAAGATACAGGCGAGCCGGTAGGGTGCATAGGGATTGTGCCGGAGGGTGATGAGCACTATAGTGTAGATATAGGAGAGCGTGAAGTGGGCTATTGGATCGGTCACCGGTATTGGGGTAAAGGATTTACGACGGAGGCATTGCGTGGACTGATTGGTTTCTGCCGGAATAAGATTGCAAAGTTGCTGATAACAACAGATGCCGGAAATTATGCATCACAGTGTGTGGCTGAAAAGTGCGGATTCATCTTTGTTGAAAATTATATGTATAACGGTGTCGAGACCAAAGCATACAAATTACTCCTGACATAAGATTGCTTTATCAGTATGATAGCGGCAACTATTGATTTGACCGGATGATGGCCGGGTAGTTGTCGACAGCCCAATTGATGAGAGCCTTTATATGAGGCATCAGAGTCTGTCCAAGGGGAGAAAGAGAGTATTCGACACGTGGAGGAATTTCGGCATGTATTGTGCGTGTTATCAGTCCGTCTGCTTCGAGGTTTCGTAGCGTTTCAGTGAGGACTTTCGGAGAAATATCCGGAATGGCTTTTCCTATGGCATTGAATCGTGTCGCTGGATTTTCTGCCAGTATACAGAGGATGAGCATCGCCCATTTTCCAGAGAAACGGGAGATTACGTTTCTGACGGGGCACGATGATGTACAGGTATATTTTTTTAGATTTTCTTTCAGAGGCAAGCTGTTCATTGTCAATAATGGTTACTTTGATGTAAGTGACTTACGATATTGTAACGTCTTGTTTAATTGGTGGATAGGGTTTAAATTCGCGCTATCGTAAAGAAAGCGGCTATCAGTTGCAAAGTAATTTAAAATTCTATTTTAACAAAAAATGAGTGACGTAAAAATTCTAAACAGAGGTGAGAAATTTGCCCATGCATCAGTCGGGACAATCAGAGGTTTTGACGGTAAGCAGTTTGCCAAGGATGTTATGGGCGCAAGTTCGTGTGAAATTTCGGTGGGAACGCTTACAGAGGGCGCTTCTGTGCCGTTTTTTCACAGTCATAAGGAAAATGAGGAGAATTATATCATCCTCTCAGGAGTGGGTCGTTTTCAGGTAAATAACGAAGTATTTGATATTGCGGAGGGTTCTATAGTGCGTGTCTCTACCGATTGCGACCGTAATCTGAAGTGTACTTCTGTCGAGCCTATGACTTATATCTGTATACAGGCCAAGGAGAGTAGTCTTGGATGTTATACAATGACAGATGCGGAAATTACAGAGCGGGAGAGTCTGTTGTGATAAAAGAAAATGACTGGTGATTTAATTATAAATCATCAGTCATCACCGGGTGCGTATATATGAGTCTGATTTTTAGAAGTTATTGTATCTCAGTTACATTCCAAGGTGCTGATACTGCCGCATGGGCCGCACGTCGGGCTATGGCGGTATCGGTGCCGCTTACACCGTCGGGGATGTAGGTGTTCTTTGTGACATCTTTGCCAAACAGGGTCTCATACCATGTGCAGGCTGCAATGAATCGGCCTATTTTAAGATCAAGATGGTAGCCGTCGCGGTTCAGGTTGTCGCCGAGTGCTGATGTGCGCCCGTTCTGTATGGCAGTTCCTGAAGGAATGACAAGTGTGATTCCGGCGGTGTTGATTGCCTGCCTGACAGCAGAGCAGATATGACGATACATGTCTTCCTGACTATGATTGTAGTAGTCAAATGCCCAATGGCTGGCATTTGCGGCGTAAGCCCATGTCTGATGAAAGCCGATTTCGGGGTTGTATGCCGTGTTTGTTCTTATGTAGGCTGTAAGCCGTGTTATCCATGGGGTGTAGCTGTCGGAAAGACCGGAGTAATGGCTTGCCTGCTGTAATGTGACTACATCCCATTTATCATCGGTCAAAGCATCCTTGATTGTCATTTTATCGGTCTGGGTCATTTTGCCGTTGACATCTATCTTGCGGTAACGATAGGCCGGAGAGTCATATATGGCATTGTAGAAGTGCTTTTCAAGCTCACATCCTCCGATGTAAAGATTTCCGATGATTGCCGTGTCACCGGCTGCTGCCGCAATTTCATGCAGATTCTGCTCTATCGCGTCCTCAGAGAAACTGTTGCCTATGGCAAGTATGCGCACGGTGCGTGCATTGCAACAGATCGAGGCTGTGAGGATCAGGAAAAGTAATGCGATTTTTCTGACCATGGTCAATTTTGTTATGGTTTTGTAGGGGTCTGCGGTGTATCGGCGGTGGCTTTGGGCTCGGCGGTAGGATAGGCAATGCGAGCGTGATAGATTGTGCGCAGTCGTTTTATGAAGCTTTCTTTTATCTCTTTTATGTCTTTGAAAGAGATAGGGGAGTCGTTGTGTAATCCTTCTTTTATCTGTCCGTCGACTATGCGGTTTACAAGTTCGGTGATTGCCTCGACTGTAGGTGACGGAAGTGACCGTGATGCGGCTTCGACCGAATCGGCCATCATGAGCAGTGATGCTTCGGCTGTCTGCGGGTTGGGACCGGGGTAGGTGAATAGAGCCGGATCGACATTCTCTTCACCTTTTTTCCGGCATTCGGTTATGTAGAAATATTTTGCTTTGCCTGCACCATGGTGTTGGCTGATCATGTCGCGTATGACCTGCGGAAGCTGTGATTTGTCGGCGCGTTTCAGGCCGTCGGTAATATGTCCGATGATTATGCGGGCACTTTGTTCAGGGGTGAGTGCGTCATGTGGATTTACACCATGCTGGTTTTCGGTGAAGAATGCCGGATTTGAGATTTTGCCGATATCATGGTATAGTGCGCCGGCTCTTACGATCTGTACGTTGGCATGGATCTTGCGGGCTGCTTCGGCGGCAAGACTGCTTACGGCTATCGAATGTTGGAATGTGCCTGGGCATTCTTCGGATAGCTCTCGTAGAATCGGGCTGTTTATATCGGCAAGCTCGACAAGTGTTACTACAGAAATGAATCCAAACGCTTTCTCAAGCAGGAAAATAAGTATGTAGGCGAATGATGTGAGCACGGCATTGATCATAAAGAAACCTATTAGTTTCCAGGAGAATGATGTGATCGAACCGGCAGTCATCAGTTCTATGGCAATATAAGAGAATGTGTAGGCAAGGAATACGTAGGCGGCAGTTTTTATCAACTGCGAGCGTTTTGAAAGTTCCTGAAGTGAGAAAATGGATGCGACACCGGCAATAAACTCAATGAAAATGAATTCCATGGCAAATGTCGACAGGCTTATACACAGCAGTATCTCGATGATGTGGACAAACAGCGCTGTTCGGGCGTCGTAGAATACCACCATCATGATCGGCAGTATTGTGAATGGGATTATGTAGAATCCGGAAGTAAAGGCCGCTGAGAGTATTACCGCAAATATGTAGAAAGCAGTAAGGAGCGACATTACGCAGAAAAGTCTTCTGCGGCTTTTCCACCATTCGGGACGATACAGGAAGAAATAAAGGTATACGGCAGCGAATAGAATGGCGATATATATAACCTGACCTATTTCAGTGTAGATGTGGGCTGAGGAATCGGTGAGATCACGCGCTTCGATCATATTCTCGTAGGTGAGAAGCACCTGATAGAGCTGCGGAGTGACGATGTCGCCACGGTCGATAATGCGCTCGCCTTGCATCACTACTCCGATGGCGGCAGTAGCCGGCTGAAGGGCCTCCTGCAGCAGACGCTGTGTCTCGATTGTGTCGAGCACCATGTTGGGCTGCAGGTGTGACGGGATATCATGTGCAAGCATCGCTTGTCGTGATTCAGGTGACGGCGCCATGCTGTCAAGTAGAGAAAAAGCGCTTCTCTGGGACTTGAAACTCGATGTCGAGACTGTCTGAATAAGGTTATCAGCCACTATTTTCACTTTCTGGAGCTTTTTGGCTGAGATACGTGTGGCAGTTTCGCTGTCGACAATGCCTCCTGCATAAAGTCGGTCGACAAGGGTGCGAAGCCTCGTGCGTTCGCTTTGAGGTAGTTCCGAGAGTCCGTTGATGCGCTGTTTCATGTCGTCGGCGACCTGATGGTTGCGCTTGAATACAGGAACAAATGAATCCCTGATACTGTCTGACATTTCTCTTACGGTTGTTGAATCACGGAAGACGGGAATGTCGAACGGCGCAGTCAGCAGGGAATGGGTCCAGGGACGGTTTTCTTCGTAGCTGAACCGTTGTGTGTCGCTGCCTGGCAGAAAAAGCACAACAAGCAGTGTGGCAACCACGAATGTGGCAGCCCTCACCAGAGTGATTCTCGATATGTCTTTTTTCATGCTTCTCTATTGGGAGGTGATGGAAGAGGTGACAATGTCTCCGGATGCCGGATTCATTACCTGATGCGTGTAGCCGACTGGACTCCGTTGATCTTCTTTATGCGTGAGCACAGTGAGTTTACGGTGGTGGCGTCGGTGACCCTGACGTCGAGATCGCAGGCAAATACTTCGTCTTTGGCCTGAATGTTCATGCCCCGTATGTCGAGTCCGAGATGAGACGAGATCATTGAAATCAATTCCTGAAGGATGCCATGACGATCAATTCCTTCGATATGTATATGGACTGGATATGATCCGCTGACACCTTGCCAATCCACTGATACTATGCGTGGTCCATAGCCGGCCTTCAATGCCATTGCATGTTCGCATGTCATATCGTGCACTTCAACTACACCGTCATCGGCGATAAAACCGAGTGTGTCGTCGCCGGGAATAGGGAAGCAACAGTCGGTGCGTCTGAAGTTTGTAATGCCGTCCTTGCTTAATAGATTGTAAGTCTGCTTTGTATTGACGGATTCAGGTGCTTCGGGCACTTTGGAAACTTTGGATGATGCTTCACCTGAGGCTGGCAGAAGTGCGCTTGGAATCGCATCTTTACCAAATTTTACAATTTTACTGAAGATTGAGTTCTTGGAAGTCTGCTTACGGTTGACTTTTTTAAGAATTTTAGCAATATCTTCATCAAGAGAAACTTCTTCGCGCCCTAACTGATAGTATAGTTCGTCGCGGTTGCTGATGCGGAAGTATCCGAGTATTTTTGTAAAGATGGCATTGCTTTCAGTGAGGTCGTTAGCGCTCAGGAACTCATTAAAAAGTTCTTTGCCATGATTTATGGCCGGCTGACGCTCTTTGCGCAGTGCAGTGCGCAGACTGGTCTTGCCTTTTGCGGTGACCATGAGGTCCATCCATTCGGGTTTGGGTGTCTGCGACTGCGATGTGAGCACTTCGACCTGGTCTCCGCTGTTTAGGCGGTAGGAGAGTGGCACAAGTTTGTGATTGACCTTTCCGGCAATACAGTGATATCCGATCTCGCTGTGAAGCGTAAATGCCATATCAAGCACGGTGGCACCCTTAGGCAGGGTGATCAGTTCGCCTTGCGGGGTGAATAATACGATTTCCGACGCGAATAGATTTAGTTTCAGTGTGTCGAGGAAGTCAATCGCATTTGGTTCGGGGTTGTCGAGGATGTCTTTGATGGTATGAAGCCATACGTTGAGTTCGCTTTCCTCGTCGCCTTCGCCTATTTTATATTTCCAGTGGGCCGCAAATCCTTTTTCCGCGATTTCGTCCATGCGCCGGGAGCGTATCTGTATCTCGACCCAATTGCCGTCGGATCCCATCACAGTAAGATGCAGCGCCTGATAACCGTTGGCTTTCGGTACTGATACCCAGTCACGGGTGCGGTCGGGATGCAGTTTGTATATATCGGTTATGGCAGAGTATATGTTCCAGCAGATGCTTTTTTCTTTACCTGGATCGTCACAGTCAAAAATAATGCGCATCGCGTAGAGGTCGTAGACTTCTTCAAACGGGATGTGCTTTGCTTCCATTTTCCGCCAGATCGAATAAATGGATTTTACTCTTGCTTTGGCCTCGAAAGTGAGTCCGAGTTCTTTTAGTTTTTCGGTGATGGGAGCTGAAAAGTCTTTGTAGACTTCCTGGCGCCTGGCTTCGGTTTCGGTAATCTTACGAGAGATCTCTTCATAGGCAGCCGGATGCTCATATTTAAAGCTGAGATCTTCCAGTTCGGTTTTTATGGCAAACAATCCGAGCCTGTGGGCAAGCGGCGCATATATATATAGCGTTTCTCCGGCGATTTTATATTGTTTGTTTGGCGCCATACTGCCGAGCGTGCGCATGTTGTGGAGACGATCGGCCATTTTTATCAGAACCACTCTTATGTCCTCGGACATTGTGAGCAGCAGTTTGCGGAAATTTTCGGCTTGTGCCGACGCTTTGTCACCGAAGATGCCGCCTGATATCTTGGTCAGTCCTTCTACCAGTTGGGCTATCTTAGGACCGAAATGTTGTTTGATGTCTTCTACCGTGTAGTCGGTATCCTCGACAACATCGTGCAGCAAAGCCGCACAAATAGAAGTCGACCCCAAGCCTATTTCCTGACTGGCGATTTTAGCAACGGCTATAGGATGAAGAATATATGGCTCACCAGACCGGCGCCTGATGCCTTCATGGGCACTTTTGGCAAAGTTGAAAGCGCGCTCGATTATCTCCGCTTTTTTGCGGTGGTTGGAGCGCAGATATCCATCGAGAACATCCTTGAAAGCCGAGGCTATCATGGCGTCCTCTTCCGGAGCGGTAAATTTTTTTGCAGCTTTCTCTGACATAGCAAATACAAATATAGCAAAACCCCGACAAAATGAGTCTGAATACTTAAAAAATCCTATCTTTGCAGGCAAAACTGTTTCGTGTATCAGTATTTGTGTTATCCAAGCTCATGACAGGAGGCACACTGTAGTTCCATGTATCGCTTTTCATAAAAAGCATGTCTCACACGGCCACATCTTCTGTGTTTCGGAGGAGATTTATCAGAATGATCTTTGTAGTGGTGGCATTTGTCGCTTCCGCTCAGTCCGGTCATGCTTTCTCTCTTGCGCTTGACTCTATTGCAGAATGGGGCAAGTTTCCAAGGTTCTGTATCAAAACATACCGTTGGGGTGACCGTTTTTTCAATTCCTATGACTCGACCTATGTTGTAGGCACAGGTACAAAATTCAATGTGAAATTCAAGACGGATTCATGGGTGGATCATTATCTGTTTGAACTTGAAAATGGTACCCGCATCAATATGGTGTCAGATGCATCGACTGCCATGGGTGCCTATGTGACATATCTTGCGGTGTCGGTCGGATATGACCTGAATATATCCAGATATTTCAACGGAAACACCAAATCGCGAAAACGGTTTAACTTTGCATTTAACTGCGCTTTGTTTGGGGCGGATCTTTATATTTATGACAATAACATCGGTACGACGATAACCAGATTTGGCCACCGTGATCAGCCCGATAAAGTGCATATCCCATTCAAGGGCCTTGACAATAAGGCTTTTGGCCTGGATCTTTATTATTTCCTGAATAATAAACGTTATTCACAGGCCGCTGCATTCAATTTTTCTAAAAGACAGCGTAAGAGCCAGGGATCATGGTATTTTGGTTTTTCATATATGAACGAGAAGTATAATTTCAATTTCTCGGGATTGTCGGAAGATCTGAAGGAACAACTGCCGGTTATATGGAATGATTATAGTTATAATGTTACAGTACAGAACTATTTTCTAAAGGTCGGTTATGGCTATAACTGGGTAATGGGACGCCATTGGCTTGTAAGTATTTCGGAGTCGCCTATGTTTGGTATGCGCAAGGGGGAAGTTAACAATATAATAAAGAATCGGTTTGGTGCATATAATGTATTGCGGGCCTCGTCGGTTTATAACCGTGGAAATTTTTTCACCGGTCTTGTGGGCCGTGTGTACACCAGTCTTATCAAGGATCGTGAGTCGATGATGTTTTCCAACATGTATTCTTTTGAGCTTTCAGTAGGCTACAGGTTTAATCTGTGGTGACGGTAGGGATATAAAGCAGGCGCGCTCACATGTCAGAATATGGGCGCGCCTTGTCTATGATTGTATTATTATTGGCCTTTGAACGGGTTTTGATCGGAATTGCTCACTGCCGCATTTGTCAGCAATTCTGATTCCGGTATCTGGCAGAAGAAGTGGTAGTCGTTGCTGTCGAGATATCCTCGCGGTTCTGCATCAGAAGCATTGTAGCCGTCGAGATATTGTACGCCCCAACGGTAATGTCCTGCAAAGTTGTTGGCCTCACACGCCATGTAGCGTATAAGAGGTTTCTGAAGACGCACCAGATCATACATTCCGGTCACGCCCTCGCCGAGAAGTTCCTTACGGCGTTCAATGTATATGTCCTCAAGAAGGTTGGTGCCATCGCTCAACGATGCGTTGCGTGCGCTTTGGAGAGTGTTGAGCAGTTGCAGCGCCTCGCCTGTTTTGCCATCGAGATGTGCTGCCGCCTCAGCTTTTATTAAAAGCATTTCGGAGCCACGCATCATCGATATCTGCGGACGAGTATTGCCTCCTACCGCACCATTGGCATCGCCATAATGTTTGAATTTATCATAGGCCCATTTGGTGTTTATCTCCGGATCGACATTTCCGGTGCGTTTCCAGAACATGTAGCGGTCATCGGTATTCTCGAAGAGATCCACATATTGTTGCGAAGCGAAGAAGTTTAGGAAGCTGTAGATAGGTCCGTCGTTGTAGCCTTCTCCATAGGAAGTGTCCTGATTGTACCAAAAGTTGAACTGTGTGCTGCCGCCGAGATTGTTGTTGTCGGTCATTTCCATAGCCCACATGATTTCAGGTGCTCCCATGTCTATCATTTTGTCGAAGCCGTCGCGCCATTGTTCACGTGTCATGAGAGTGGAATGGTTGGCGAAAGCTTCTCCGGCCGCATCGTAAGCGCCTTGCCAGTTGTTCATGACAAGATAGACGCGGGCAAGAATACCGTTAACGACGTCGAGGTTTATTTCATAGGGATTGTTGCGGCTGTAGTCGTCAAGATCTGTTTTTGCGTCGGTAAGATCATCGATGATCCGGTCATAGACCTGTGAGACGGTCGAGAACGGCATTGAGTGTGGATCGTTCTCGCTCAGACGGAGAATTACGCCTCGCTTTTCCTTTGCAATGATGTAGGTCTGCTGGAAATTTTGTATAAGGGTGAAATACATGAGGCTGCGTATGGCTTTTGCTTGGCCTTTGATATGCTTTTTCTGAGCTGCGTCGCCGTTTGCATCATCGATGTGTGTGAGGATGATGTTGCAGCGGTTGATAACGTTGTAGCACATGAACCAGATCTTTTCAGGCTGGTCCTGGGCTTGTGTGCGTGAGTTGGAGTACTCATAGGAGGTGCATTGGTTGCCACCCATGTTCTGGGTGACTGTTATGTCGGCACCGCTCAGATCGGGATACATTGCGAAACCGGGTATTCCGGCAAACACCCTGTCCTCGCCATCGGAGTTGAATAGAAGCTGCTTGTAGGTCGATACGAGTACCTTCTGCAGCTGAGGAACCGAGTTGACCACTTCGGAGTCTTCGATATCGACATAAGATCCGGTGTTGAGCGCGTCGCTGCATGATGTCATGAGCATTACGGCAGCTGCAGTTGATAACGCCGTCCTGAATATTTTATTCATGTCTTCGTTTGTTGTCAGTTAGGTAGTTGTGGTTTAGAAAGTGAGCTGTATGCCACTCATGAAGATGCGGCGAGAGCCTTGTACACCTGTGTCATAATCGTCGTTGCCGTTGTAGGTGTTGCCCGATATGCCTGTTTCCGGGTCGGTTTTGCGATTTTTTGCCGCACCCCAAGTGAATGGATTGGTAGCCGAGAAGTAGACGCGCAGGTTTTCTATAGAGGCTTTTCGTGTGATGTTTTTAGGCAATGTGTATCCCAAAGTGATGTTGCGTACTCGCCAATAGTCGTTTTTGAATACCCATGCTGTAGAGTATTTGGCATTGCCGTTTGTTCGGGCTGACCAGCGTCCGTACATGGTGGCGTTGTTGTCACCGGGTTTGCGCCAGCGGTTCTGTATGAGATCCCAGTCCATACCGATTCCTACATTGTTCAGTGTGCGCTCCTTGTAACTGTAGTCGCTCATGTAGCTTCCGTAACTGTAGTAGAACATTGCGCTGAGGTCGATACCTTTGTACTGCACGGTAGGTGTGATGGAGCCGAAGAGGGTGGGAATTGCCGAGCCGACTTTGATGTAGTCATCGGTTGTCACACCGGCGGTGTCTTCGGTGCGCTTCCAGCCGCCATTGCCATCTTTTACAAGCCATCCGGGTTTACCGGTCTCAGGATTTAGACCGTCGTATTGTGGGGCGATGAAGTCAAATAGCGAGCTGCCTTTTTCCATTCGGTATGTGCATGCCACACCTGCAAAGTTGAACGGATCGGTGGCAAGACGGGTGACCTCGTTTTTCAGCGTCGACAGGTTGCCGTCAATGGTGATGAACCAGTCCTTGTCGGAGTATACTTTGGCGCTTAAAGTCAGTTCGATGCCGCTGTTGCGCAGATCGCCGAGGTTGGTATTGTAGCCTGTTATGCCTCCTACCTGAGCCGATGGAGGGATCTGCATATAATATAGAAGGTCTTTTGACGTGCGTGAATAGTATTCGACAGATCCATTCAGGAAATTCCATGCCGAGAAGTCAAGACCGATGTTCCATTGCTCGTTTTTCTCCCATCGGAGGTCATTGGCGGCAAGAGTATTTGGCTTGAGACCGGAGGTGAGATACAGGTCATCGGCACCATATGTTGCCTGATATGCATATAGGAGTTCGCCGTCGTCAAGACCGTTGTCTTTGCGTTTTACGAGTTTGTCGTTGCCTGTTGTTCCGTAGCTTGCACGTATCGAAAGGTTGTTGATGAAGCTGTCCTGACTGAAGAAGTCTTCTTTGGAGATGCGCCAGCTTGCACCTGCCGACCAGAATGATCCCCACCGTTTTTTGGGGTTAAAGCGGGAACTGCCGTCCTCACGGAACGATAGTGATGCATAATATTTTTGATCGAAGTTGTATTCGGCTCGTGCAAAATAGGAGAGAAGCGCATAACTGTCACGTCCACCCCAGACACCAAATTCTTTAGTAGTGTTGGACAGCTCATATTTTCCAAGCTCCATTATGCCTGATCCCCAGCTTTGCTCATAATGGTTGTCCCATTGATACCATTCCTGGCCAAGAAGGGCGTTGAAGGAGTGTTTGTCTCCGATCTTCCATTCACCAGACAGGACGTTGTTCCAGGTTGTGGAACGCTGTGTCAGGTCATAACGCTCGGCATATCCGCCATTGGTCTTGACTGTGACACCATAGGGTGCGAGCTGGTCAGATCCATGTACGGCAGAGTCGTATGACATGTTACGGCTATAGTAGTTGTCGATATTTAGAGCCGAACGAAATTTGAGATTGAATGGAAGTTTGAATTCGGTATAGAAGTTTGATGTCACGATGTGCCCCATGTTGTTGCTGAATGACTCATCGTTTGGGTTATCCCAGTAGTCACCACCGTTGTTTAGCGGATGTATGCCGAAGAAGCTGCCTGTATATTTGTTGTAGTTGTACATCCGGCGTCCGGTTTTTTCTGAATATATCCAGTCGGTGTTGTCTTCGTTGCGGAGATACATGCCTGAGAGTGATGTGTAGAAGTTGAGCGCACGCGAGTTTCCTGACGTGTTCTGGCGTGATGCGCTGTAGCTTACACTTCCGCCGGCGCGCCACCAGTCGCGTATGTTTGTGTTTACGTTGGCACGGAACGTATAGCGTTTGTAGTATTGATTCATCGAATAACCTCCATCGTCAAGATAACTGCCGGAGAAGAAATAGTCGGTGTTGCCTGCCGCGAGACTGCCTGAAACGTCTACACTGTACTCCTGACGCAGTTTGCGTGAAAATGCTGCCATATAGGGGTCCCAGTCCTCTCTGTCCCAAATGATTTCGGTTTTAGGGTTCATATATGGATTTCCTTTGCCGTCGTGAAGCACATAAGGTTCGTCGATGTATTTGAACGGTGACACGTAGATGGGGTTGCCCTTAGAGTCGGCGGTCTTGCGCATTTGCTCCTGAGCGTATTTCGAGGCGTAGTCTCCGGCTTCCTGCATCGTCATTCCGTCTTCGTAATATCCGTCGTAGAAGTAGGCATACCAACGGTTTTCAAGTTGCTGATAGGGACTGGATTTGTTTGGGTTCTTGACTGCATTGTCGGAGGTGCCCCATCCCGCACGCACGTTTACAGTAGCGTTGCCAGTCTTGCCTTTCTTGGTGGTGATCATAATTACACCGTTGGCTGCACGTGAGCCGTAGAGTGAGGTAGCAGCTGCGTCTTTGAGAACCGAGAGATTTTCTATATCATTTTGGTTGATCTGCGTGAGTTTTCCGTCATAAGGCATTCCGTCGACTATTATCAATGGGTCTGACTTGCCGGACATTGACGAGATACCCCGGATCTGGATGCGTGTATCTGCACCTGGATTACCGGCCGGAGTCGATACTCCGACACCGGCGCTCATTCCTTGAAGTGCCTCGGCGAAGCCTGTTCCGTGGACTTTTTCAATGTCGTTGCCCTTTACGGTAGAAGCGGCTCCGGTAAAAGTCGATTTCTTTGAGGTGCCATAGGCTACAGCTATTACCTCGTCGAGCATGGTCGCGTTTTCGTTCAGGGTGATCTCTACATTGTTCTGACCGTTGTAGGTGATTGTTTTAGAGTCATAACCGATGAACGACACGACAATTTTCGCACCTTTTGAAATGTTTGTGAGTGTAAAATTGCCGTCGATGTCGGTCATCGTGCCCTTATCGGAGCCCGATATTACCACCGATGCACCGGTCAATGGATCTTTGTTTTGATCCACTACGACACCTGTCATGGTGCCCGTCTGCGCTGTTGCAACGCTAATGCCCATAAGGGCAACAAGAAGCATTACTGCCGCCTGTTTCAGAAATTGGCGTGTTGACACAAGAATAGTGATTTTGAGGTTAATGATTAGGTTGTAGTTATTTTAAGGTCTTAGTCTGATGGCACTTTCCATTTGCCATCAGTAATTTCATGGTTCGTTTTTGCCAAAATTATACTTTATTTTATTTTTTATGTAGTTTTTGTGATGAAAAAAATTAAATTGAAATATGGGGTGGGGGGGGGTAATTGCTTGTAATATAGAAGATTATGTTAGGACTAAAATGTATATTGTTTTGGGCGTTATTTGTTGTCGGGATGTAATGCTAAAAACATTTTTATAGTAAATTCAGATAAATCAACCCTAAGGTGTATCTTTGTTGTTATATGTTATAACATGCTGTTTAAATAAATTACTTATATGGTAAATATCGGGCAGTACAACCGTCTGAAGGTTGTAAAAAAAGTTGATTTCGGGGTTTATCTCGACGGAAGCAATGGTGTAGAGATACTTCTTCCTGAAAAATATGTAGATTCTTCGGTGAATATCGGAGATGAACTTGATGTTTTTGTATATACCGACAGTGAGGACCGTCTGATCGCTACGACAGATCGACCATACGCAATGGTAGGGCAGTTTGCTTTCTTGCAGGTGTCGCAGGTCAATGAGGTCGGTGCGTTTCTCGACTGGGGCATCTCAGGCAAGGATCTTCTTGTACCTTTTAATGAACAGAAATGCCGTATGTTGCGAGGTGGCATATATCCTGTTTATGTCTATCTCGACATGGTGACTAAGAGAGTGGCGGCATCGACAAAGCTTGATAAGTTTCTTGGTAACACGATACCAACGTATAAGAGGGGTGACAATGTGAAGGCTCTTGTGTTGCGTCATGAAGATCCGGGATTCCGTGTTATCGTAGATAACCTTTTCAAAGGAATAATATATGACAGTGATCTTTATGGCAAAATAGAGATAGGGGAGACTATTGACGCTCATGTGAAGCAGGTGCGACCTGACGGTAAGATTGATTTGAGTCCGGGGCCGGATGCCGCATCGCGTGTGAGGACTTTGGCTGAGAAGATCTATTATCTTGCTGATGCCGCTAATGGAACAATACCGTTGTCTGACGCTTCGAGTCCCGAGCAGATCAAATCAATGCTTCAATGCAGTAAAAAGGATTTCAAGAAGGCTGTGGGCTTTCTTCTTAAAAACGGTATAGTTTCGCAGGGTGAGGGGCGCCTTGAAATAATAGCGGCATGGGCCGAAAAAGCAGGTAAATAAATAAGTAACCAGAACTTATAGGTTGATGGCAAAAGCAAAAGCAAAAGTAGGAGACAGGGTAAGATTTCTCAACGCTGTTGGTGGCGGAGTTGTCGCACGTGTCGACGGCGGAATGATATATGTGGAAGATGAGGACGGGTTTCTGACGCCGGCATTTGACAAAGAGTGTGTAGTGGTGGCTGAAGCCGGATCGCAGCAATCTGCGCGTCGGTGTGATGAGGCTGCTATGGATATTGTTTCCGCTTCTTCGCCGGCACCTGTAGTGCCTGTTCCTAACGTCCCGGACAAGCCAGAGGAAAAATTCAAAGAGACACCCGAAGGGGAGAAACTTAACATAACTCTTGCATTTGAGCCGCTGGATATACGTCAGCTTTCATCGACGACATGGGATGTGGTGCTGGTGAATGATTCCAATTATTATCTGTCGGTATCGCTGCTTTGCCGTGGAGCCGGTGACGAAAGCTGGACTTTTTTGCGTGCGACATCGGTGGAGCCGGCCACTCAGGTGCGCCTTGCCGAACTTGACAGTACGGATATTCCGGCACTTGATTTTGTGGCAATACAATATATAGCATACAAGACAGAGCGTAGCTTCTCAATGAAGCAGCCGGCATCGGTAGAGCTGAAAATTGACACGACCAAATTCTTTAAGCTTCATTGTTATAAGGACAATCCTTACTTTGACAACGATGTGATCGCTCATGAGATCGTACAGGATGACGTGCCTGCCGGAAAAAAGAAGGTGGATGTAAATCCTGCTAATCTGCGCCGGTCGATGCTTGCATCGAAAAAAGCCGCTGATATGCGTCCTGAGCGTAAACCTTTGATGAAACGTCAGCGTCACCGCGACACGGACCCTACCAAGGAGCTTGTGGTGGATCTGCATATAACGGAATTAGTTGACAATGTGCGGGGGCTTTCTCCCGCCGACATGCTTAACCGCCAGATCGATGAGTTTCGGGAGGTCATGGATGCCAATCTCCGCAACAAAGGACGTAAGATAATATTCATTCACGGAAAGGGCGAAGGTGTTTTAAGGGGGGCGTTGATCAAGGAGCTTACCCACCGTTACAAAGGACATGATGTGCAGGATGCATCTTTTCGTGAATACGGCTATGGTGCCACTCAGGTAATCATAAGATGATAATCTGTTTTTCCGGTACAGGCAATAGTGCCGCGGTAGCCTCACGCCTGTCGGTGTTGCTTGACGATGAGTCATTGGTGTTGCTGCGCGGTGAGGTTCTGATAGGAGAGAAACCTGCTCTTACTCTAAAGGGAGAGAGGATCATCTGGGTATTTCCGACCTACAGCTGGGGTGTGCCTCCGGTAGTCGCTGATTTTATCAGGCGAGTGGAAATAGCGGGGGCCGACAATGTGCCGCATTTCATGGTGACGACATGTGGTGATGACATAGGCCGGACCGATCGCATGTGGCAACTTCTGATCGGAATGCGTGGCTGGAGCACGGCCGGACGCTGGTCGGTGCGTATGCCGAATACCTATGTGTGCATGAAGGGGTTTGACGTTGATTCCAAGAGAGTAGAGCGTGAGAAACTTGGAGCCATGCCGTCGCGTGTAGCCGATATAGCCGGGGCAATAATTGGCCGACCGTATGCAGTGGATGTCGAGACCGGTAGCTGGGCTTGGATCAAGACAAAGTTGATTTATCCGTGGTTCAGAAGATACGCTATGTCATCAAAGCCGTTTCGTGTATCGGATGCATGTATCGGATGCGGGGCGTGTGAACGTGGATGCCCGACAGAGAATATCAGGCTTAATGCCGGAACAAAGCGTCCTGAGTGGGATGACAACTGTGCGTTGTGTCTGCATTGTTATCACTATTGCCCTACAAATGCGATAGCTTATGGAAAAAACACCGGAGGCAAGGGACAGTACCGCTGTCCTGACGACGCACACGTTCAGGGTTGAGCTTGGCTCGATCAACAATGTAGCCGTCAGCAGTCTTGTTGCGCGATGGTGGTGGAGTGCCTTGTTGCCGGTATTGGTGTTTCTCTTTATTGGGTTATATGTAGATATCAGGTGGTTGTTTCTTATACCTATATTTGCATGTCTGATTATTCCGTTTGCAGGAGTATTGGCGTTTATGGCACAGACCGCCGACGCGCGTCTTGCGCAGTCGACGCGTCCGCATTATGTGGTCATATCGGATAATGGCATAGATGTCGTGCCTGTTGCCGACGATATGCCTAAAGACTCCCGGATGCCTTACAGTATCGCGGCAGAAGAGGTTGCCGACACATCGATTTCAGGTAGAAATATTGTGGTACACATGTATGACCGGTCTTTTATGCTTATTCCGCTTGATGCCGCTGACGACCGTATGGCACTTATCGATGCTGTCGACTCGCTTGTAAAAACTCAGGAATAGTGGATGGATATAAATATAAAAACAGGCAGGAATCCGATTCCTGCCTGTTTTTATATTGGTTTTGAAAATATATTTATTTTTTCATCGTGAATGAGCGCGAGGCAAGACGATAGTTGTCGGCAAACAGTTCGACCATGTATTCTCCAGGGTTGAGTGCTGTGTTCACGTCCCAGTATATCTTGACGCCTCCGATTTCTTCACCGGCATATTCGATGGTTTTCTTTGCCGTACATGGAAGGGTCGCGCCTTCAAATTCAAATGTACCATTGTTGCCAAGCAATGTGCCCTCGGGGCTTGTAATACGCAAATATATCACCTTCTCGCCTACAGGAGTGGAATTGTTCTGCGGAATGGTAAATGTCACCATGAGTTGGCGTGCTTTGGTGATATTCTTTTCATTTTTGCCATTCTTTTTCAAACCGACAAGGTTGAGTCCGGTGACATTGAGCTTCTCGGCGAGAACCATACGCTCGGATAGCTGCTCGTTTTTCTTTGATTCGGTAGCTACACGGGCCGAGAGCTGCTGGTTGCGGTTTTTGATCAGAGCGTTTTCGTCGCGCAGAGCTGCATTTTCTTTGCCGAGAGAGTCTATTTGAGCCACGTAGTGGCGTAGAATGCCTTTAAGTGTTGAGATCTCGCTTTCGAGCTGCTTGATGCGTTTGGCGTTTTTGGTTTTCTCGTTGTTCAGTTCCTGAAGAAGTTTCTCGACTTTGGCTCGTGCGGCAGTGTACTTCTCTACGAGTGAGTCGTTCTGTAGAAGCATCGACTGGTTTTCATATTGCGCGAACTCATGATTCAGGGTCTCATACTCGTTGGATAGTGCAAGCTGGTCGTTGGAAAGCTGAAGCTGCTCATTGTCGAGTTCCAGCTGTCTCATTTTGCTTGTTGTCATTGTCGTGAGAACAACGATAGCCACTACGGCCAGCGCAAGAGCCATGCCGAGGATAATTGTAAGACGGAGCTTTTTAAGCTTATCTTTTTCTTCTGCGTCCATGTCGTGTTGTTTCGGTTATTTCAGTTGCTTATATTTCGTTTTGGAATGTAAGTTGAACTACCATGTCGATCACTTCGTGCGGTTTGGACCCCGGTTTTAGAATTATGCCGTCGGGAGTCTGGCTGAACGGGACTTTCCTGCCGTCGACAAAAACTCTGGCATCTTTGAGCTTGTTTCCGGTATAGGGAATAAACACAGGGCCTTCGATATTGTCGAGTATATGCACAAACATGGTTTTGCCGCGGTGGGTGGTGACTCCCCATTCGTGTGCTCCCACAACATTTGATCTCACTCCTTTGACAGTTGTGCCGTAAGTCTGCATCCATTCGCCCATTGCTTTGAGAATGTCGATCGACTCGGCCGGCAGTGTTCCGTTGGGGCGGGGACCTATGTTGAGAAGAAGGTTGGCGTTTTTGCCGGCAGTCTCAACAAGAAGGCGGATAAGAGATTCGGGTGATTTCCAATCGCGATCAGTGGGGTGATATCCCCATGTGCCGTTCATGGTCTGGCATGTCTCGAGCGGTAGCTGGCTTACTTCTTGACCGGAGTATCCGGCAAAGTTCTCGCCAGGTTTGTCGCGCTCAAAAAGCTGTATGTCTTCTCCTGGAAATGGCGTGAGGTGATGGTTTGAGCCGACAAGACATCCAGGTTGCAGGAAGTGTATGAGTTCATATTGATGCTTCAGATTCCATATATTTGCTGTCTCATCATTATCTTTTCCTTTCTTTTCCCAGACACCATCGTACCATATAGCGCCTATAGGGCCGTAGTTGGTCAGGAGTTCGGTAAGCTGGGCGTCCATGAAGTTCATGTAATCCTCCCACTTGCCACCGAGTTTTCTGCCTGTTTTGCGCCCTGTGCTACCGAGAGGCGTGTAGTCGTCACGACTCCAGTCAACCTGCGAGTAATAAAAATGAAGTTTCAGGCCATGGCGTGCGCATGCGTCGGACAGTTCCTTGATTATGTCACGTTTAAATGGTGTGGCATCGACAATGTTATAATCCGATGCTTTTGTGCCAAACATCGAGAACCCGTCGTGATGGCGCGTTGTGATTGTGATGTATCCGGCTCCGGCATTCTTGAATGCCTTGACCCATTGGTCGGCGTTGAATTGCGACGGGCAGAATCCGGAAGCGAGGTTCTGGTATTCATCGAGCGGTAGCTGCAGTGTCTCCATGGCCCATTCGCCTTGTCCGAGCATGGAGTAGATGCCCCAGTGAAGGAAGATGCCGAACCCGTGGTCTCGGAATTCTTCCCGTGCTTTCAGGTTCTCTTCGGAGGGATTATACTCCCATGCCATTGCTCCTGATATGCCGGCGATAGCAGCAACGGCCAATGTGATGAATTTTCTGAACATGTACTGAAAAGAGAGATGTTAAGGTTTATATCTGTAGGCAAAGATAATCAAAATTAATTTGACAAGCGATTATAAAAAGTAGAGACTGCACCCAAAGGTGCAGTCTCTTGATTTACGGTTACATAAGCATGATTATAGCCATTCAGGACTCTGCTTCATGTTGGGATTGATCTGTATTTCCTTTTCAGGTATCGGCCATGTGTAATAGGAGTCACCGCCGTCGTAGTAACGGTAAGTAGGGGTGCCCCAGCACTGACGCATTCCGTTCATCTGGCCTTGGTTGTCGGTGTAGAATTTCTTTTCACGCCATGTGCGCCAACGTATTTCATTGAAATAGTTGCTTTCTTCTCCACCAAGTTCGAAATAATGCTCGTTGCGTATGCGACGGCGCATGTCGTCCTGCCCGTTGACTCTTGTGGCAGCGTTGGAGTTGAGCTCCTGTGCTCCTGCACGACGGCGCAGTTCATTTACTTTGCCTACGGCACCCTGAACGTCGCCAAGCTCGTTGAGACATTCGGCCCAGTCGAGAAGCACTTCGGCATAGCGTATCACCGGCACGTCGATGTAGTTGTAGTATTTGGTTCCTTCTACGCCTTCATTCACAAATTTACGCATCGTGTAGTAGAACATGGCGGCTATATCGGTCTTGTAGTCGCCGATCGCAACGTCGCGGAACGGGAAGCGCATAGTGAACTCTTCGGCTACACCGCGCACACCTCCAAGGAACTGGTCATAGGGAGTGACAACCGTCATGTTGAGTCGGGGATCACGGTTGGCATAGGCAGCACGAATGCGTGCTTCGTTGCCTGAAGGCAGGTATTTGCTCATGTCGGCACCTGCAGCTTCGGCAGCCTCGTATTCTGCTTCGGTGATGTTGTCGCGAAGGAAGAATACACGACGCGCCTGTGTGGACATGCTGTTGTAGCCCGGAATATAGTCGTCCCAGTCAAATTCCGAGCCGTCAGCGTTTTCAAACAGATCTACAAATGAAGGATTGACAATGAAGTTGGTCCATCCTTCACCACCGCCCTGCACACGGTTTCCGAACGCACGGTTTAGCGCGTTGCCATAAGTGACTTCCGGTGTGAAGCACACTGAAAAGATCATCTCGTCGCAGTCTTCCTGAGCTTCTTTGAGCACATTTTTGAATGCTATTCCGCCTCCGGTAGTGTATAGCTGGTGACCGCACTCTTTTACTTTCTGGAAGTCATCGGCAGCCTTCTGCCACTCTTTTTTCCACATGTATACCTTTCCGCGGAGAGCGTAGGCACAGCTTTTTGTTATGTGTCCCCATTCAGCGGATCCTTGCGGATGCTTGTTGGGCAGATCCGGATTTTCGATGCATGAATTGAGGTCCTTGATAATTTCGTCCCATACCTGATCGGCGGTAAGGCGGCTCAGGTGTGCGTCGGCAGGTGACTTTATGTCTTCACGCACATATGGCACACCTTGGAAAAGCACATTGAGCTGGTAGTGGAAAAAGGCTCTGATGAACACACACTCCGATATGAGCCGCGAGCGTTTGGTCTCATCCATGCCTGGCACTTTAGGAAGTCCGTTTACAGCGGAGTTCGCTTTTATGGCGTACTCATAGTAGGCTGACCATGCACTGCTTATATATCCGTCGGTCGAGGTTGTGCGTCCATAAGTGTGATTGAAGTCGGTCCAGTTGGCATCACGGTCGATCACACTTGAGAACGGCTGGTAAAGCAGGTTCCAGGATTCCTGATATTTGTACTGTAGTCCGCGATAGGCACCGTTGGCAACCTGAGCTGCCATTGTAGGACTGTTCCATACCGATGACTCCGATGGTTCATTGGAAGGCTCAAGATCCATGTTGACACAGCCTGTGGTCATGGCTCCTGTTGCGACAGCAGCGGCCATGAGACGCAGGGTATGCTTAACTATATTTGATTTTGTATTGTTCATGAATTGCTTTGTTGACTGTTTGACACGTTTTTAGAAAGTCACATTGAGTCCGAAAGCGTAGGTGCGGTAAGGTGCGTATCCGTCGCCTGACATCATTTCCGGGTCGAGACCTTTGAACTTTGTGATTGTGCAGAGGTTTTCAAATGAAGCGTATACACGCACGTTCTGCATGTAGATCTTGTTGATCCAATTGGCAGGAAGTGTGTAGCCGATGGTGAGATTCTTGAGTTTGAAGTAATCACCGTTCTGGAGGTGATACTCGCTCGCTGCTTTCTGCTGACCGTTGTCGGCGCCAGTCACGAAACGTGGGTTGGCTGAATTGATATTGGTGCGTGGATCGTTGGGGTTCTCTGGATCAAAGAAATAGTGGTCATAACCGATTTCCTTGCCGATGCCGTAACCGTGGATTATGTTTGTCGAGTTCTGGGTGTTCTGGAAGTAATAGATCTTTGATCCGGCAGCACCTGACCATGCCATAGACATGTCGATGCCTTTCCACTGTACAAAGCCCTGGAGTCCGAAGTAAACTTTCGGCATGGAAGAACTGCCCTGGAATGTGCGGTCATCATCGTTTCCGTAGATGCCGTCACCGTTTTTGTCGGCATAGATGTAGTCGCCATACCAGATGCGTCCTTTGCCAATGCCCTGTGTGGGATAGAACCGGTATCCGGCGTCGACCATGGCCTGAAGCCACTTCATGTCGGCTTCGGTGCGGATCATGCCGTCTTTAGGACCTCCGTTTATGTTGACAGAGCCGTCGGCGTTGAAGTGCGATCCGCTGCCCTGGTAACGGTTGAGCAGATACCATTCGTTCATCTCATGGCCTTCGACCACGCGGGTGTTGCCTCCTGCCGATACGTTGCCGATGTTGTTTACCCATACACGGTTGCCGTTGGCATCGGTCTGCCATTCCTGTATGACAGCGCCTTTGTATTTGGTGACACGGTTGCGGTTGACCGATGCGTTGGCTGAGACGCTATAGCTCCAGTCGCCTACACGGTCGTTCCACGATACAGTGAATTCAGCACCTTTGTTGTTGACTTCCGCGAGGTTTTCGAGCGGAGCCGTGAAATTGGAAAGCATCGATGACAGTGTGGGACGGTAGAGGATGCCGTCGGTGTTCTTGTTGTAGACATCGATGGTACCCCACAGACGGTTGTTGAGCACGCTGAAGTCGAGACCTATGTTGGTCACTTCTGTGCTTTCCCATGTGAGAAGTGCATTGGCGAACTTATACATGCGCAGACCGCTTGTAAGTTTGTCACCGAATGATACTTTGGCGTCGGGGCTATAGAGAGCCTGCCACTCATAGTTGCCGATAGAGTTGTTTCCGAGCTTACCCCACGAACCGCGTATTTTGAGATTGTTCAGCCAGTCGATGCTCTTCATGAAGTTTTCCTCGCTTATGCGCCAACCGGCAGAGAAGGAGGGGAAGAAACCCCAGCGGTTGTTTTTGGCAAAGCGTGATGATCCGTCATAACGCATGTTGACTTCTGCGAGGTATTTGCCGTCGAAAGCATAGTTTATGCGGCCAAACCATGAGCGCGATGAGTATTCCCAGTTGCTTCCGTAGATATACTGCGCGGTCGACATGGAATCGAAATCGGTAAGGTCTATGTCGGTCATGCCTTTTTTGCTGAGGTCACGTGAGCCGCCCCATTTGCGGAACTCCTCATAACCTGCGAGCGCACCGATCTCGTGCTTTCCGAAACGGTTGTTGAATGAGAGGACATTTGTAGTTTTCCAGCTGCGGTCATATTGTTCCCAGTCGTAAACGGCCTCTTCTTTCATGTTTGCCTCGGTTCGGTCATAGTTGAGCTCGATACCGCGGTTGAAGCTGACTTGCTGCAGGAATGGCGAGGGTGTCCACTTGTGGTTATTGCGGTAGTTGTCGTAGTAGAAATTTGAAGAGAAGTGCAGCCCCAGTGGAAGATTTATCTCCACGTAGGGGTTGACATAGATTTTATCCTGCTTGTAGTATCCGTGTTCGCCGGTGATGTTCAGGAGCACGTTGGATACGGTGCCTTCTTCTTCCGAGGTTTCCTGTCCGCCGTAAAGCCCATTGTAGTATGGGTAGATGCCGGGAGTGGATTTCTGCATCTGTATGTCCCACATCTGGCTGAGGTCATCGCGGCGCTGGTCGTTGTGGTATCCCCATGCACGCATACCGACGTCGATGTGTTTTGTCACGTGTGACAGGAGATCGGTGCGGAGATAAAATTTGTCGAGTCCGGCAGCGTCGATTATACCCGGATTATGGAGATAGGTTCCTGAAAGCATGTATTCTGTACGTTTTTCAGAACCTGTGAGCGTCACCGTGTGCTCCTGCATCCATTGTTTCTTGTAGAGTGTGTCGTACCAGTCGGTGTTTGGGTGGGTGACGTAGTTGGGTATGCCGTTTTCATTTAGCGCATTAGGATTGGCCGATGCATCGCGCCATTCCTTTATTGTGGCCTGAGAGAATTTTGCGGCCTGGTCGTTGTTGGTGTATGCCTCATTGATCATCTCCATATAGTCGGCATAGTTTGATACCTGGCGGATGATCTTCTGAGGTGTGTTGAGCGAGAATTTGCCTGAGTAAGTGACATTGACTTTGCCGTCTTTGCCTCGCTTTGTCGTGATGAGTATGACACCATTGGCACCGCGGTTACCGTAAATCGCGCATGATGCGGCATCTTTAAGAATCGACACGGTAGCGACGTCGTTGGGATTGACTTCATTAAGGCTTGCCTCCATGCCGTCGACAAGAATGAGCGGGCCGGCTGAATTGAGTGTGCCAAGACCGCGTATGCTCACGTTCAGACCCTCGGAGTTTGGTTTACCGCCTGTCTGCATCACGTTAAGGCCCGCCGACATTCCTGACAGTGCCGCGCCCATTGTGGTCATAGGACGGGAGTTTGTGGCTTCGGTGAAGTCAACACTTGCCACGGCTCCAGTCAGGTTCACTTTTTTCTGTGCGGCGTAACCTACCACCACAACCTCGTCGAGAAGCTGGTCGTCGGGTTTGAGCTGCACTTCAAGAGTGGTATTATTTGTGACCTTTATCTCCTGAGTCACATATCCCAGATAGCTTATTTCGAGGGTTGATCCGACGGGCAGACTGATAGAGAATTTTCCGTCTATATTGGTGTTGACACCATTGGATGTGCCTTTCTGTTTTACGATCGCGTTGATTAGAGGATCGCTGTTGGAGGCATCGATGACTGTACCGCGTATGGTGACATTTACAGCCTGATCGGCTGTCATGGCGGCATGTTCGGTAGCTGTAGCTGCGTCAGAGGCTGTAGCTGCGCTGATGCCTGTTGAAAGCAACAGTGCCGACACTGTCGCTGCGCATACCGAAGAGGCACGGCGCATTGTCAGAGACCGGTTACTTTTACGAGCCTTTTGAAATTGCTTCATAAGCTTGATTTTTAAGTGTAATTGATTGGTATACTATAATAATGGTATTATTTTTTTAAGGCAGCCTTAATTATATTGTCCTGTGAAATGACCATCTGTGGTTCATTGCCTTCGGTAAATTCGACAGTTGAGATGTACATTTCACGCGGGTGTACTACACCGGGACTTTTGTGGGCATGAAAAACTATGCGCATGTCGCCGTTTTTGTCGATGAACATGGCACTGTGCCCGACTCCTTCCAGTCGACCATAAGATTTTGTTTCAGGAAATTGAAAGATCGGATTGTTTTCGTATTTTACCCAAGGGCCTGCCGGTGATTTGGCGGTTGCGACCCCCAAGCCGTATTCAGGATTTGTATATCCATTGCCTGAATAGGTCATATAATAGGTATCGCCATGTTTCACGACAAATGAGCCTTCGTTGACACTTTCTTTTTCCCACTTCTGGCTTTGTGCGATGCAAGGAGTGTGGTTCTGGTCTTTTACAGATAAAAGGTCGGTATTAAGTTCGACAACGTGTACATGGCCACCTTTGTCATCAAATATGTCGTAGAACATGTAAGGTGTGCCGTCGGTATCGATAAACAGCGAATTGTCGATTGTGCGTATCTTATCGAAAAGCGGCTGCTTCTCTTTCTGAATGAATGGTCCTAGAGGCGATGTGGCTTCTGCAACACATGTGTGCTCTTCAGCAGTATAGTACATTAGGTAGCGGTCGCCTACACGATAGATTTCCGGAGCCCAGAACCAATGATCTCCATATGAATCAAAGTTGTTCAGAGCACGTCCGGCATGTTTCCAATATTTCAGATCGTCGGACGTGTAGACGTCTATGCCGGTATCGCCGGTGCCATAAGCATAATAGGTATCGCCATCCAGAAGTATAAAGGGATCGGCAAATTCGATTCCTTGTTCGACAGGAGTGAAGTCCGGTTTGCCTTGGGTGTTGTCTTCATCGGCTTTGCACGAGCCAAATACAATGATTCCGGCAAGTGCCAGTGATAAATTGGTTAATGCTTTCAATGGAAAGTTCATGAAAACAGTGTTTTAATGATGTTATGAATTTTAAGGTAACTGTGTTTAGGCAACTGTATCTCTTGGTAAGAGATACATGTTCTATTTGTAAAATTATATATTTTTCTCAAATTTTCACAAAATCAGCAAAAAAAATTGCACCAAACTATTTCTCTCGACTTTAAATTTTAAAGCGAAAAGTTTGAATTGTTTAAAATTTAATTACAAGCCCGGCAGATAAATACATGTAATTTAGCTGCTTATATATTAGTTGTATCTCTTACCAAGAGATACAACTATTTTTTAATAAAATTTCGGGTATAAAAATTAAATGTGAATTAACTGAAAAAACAATTAATAGCGTTTTCAATATTGATTAATGGGCGGTTGCTTTAAAAGGGAGTGTTTATGAAAGATCTTACGGCCGTCTACTTCAATAATACTGTCGGGTATTCCGGGGAAAACCGGGGCTTGATGAATGCCGTCTTCACCAAGATCGAAGGGGGCGATTTCAGCTCTTGCCTCATCCCAGAGCTGTGCCTTGATGAAACTTTCAAGAAGACGAGGCCCGGCTTCTACAAGTACTGAGGTAATGCCATAATTCCTATACAATAATCTCATGATGTCGTTCAGACTCTGTGTGTGGCAATCGATTGTCAATGCTGTATCTGGGCAATCTGTGATAAGTCGGAGATTATCATCAGGTTTTTCGTTACGGTAGATTATGACAGGCTTTGGAGATTTGCCCCAGTTCCAGTATCTTACATCGAGCCGAGGGTTATCGGCATTGGCTGTGCGGGCCGAGGTGAGTATGCAGTCGTTGAGTGAGCGTAGCCTGTGTGTGAGAGTTTGTGTCAGCCGAGTTGAAAATGCCATCGGATGCCTTGAGATGCTGTCCATCCAACCGTCGGCACTCTGTGCCCATTTTAATGTGATATATGGACGGCCGAGACTGTGTGCGGTCATGAACCGCCGGTTGAGATCGACAGCCTCATTTTTCAGGATTCCGACCGTAACTTCTATCCCGGCTTCACGTAGCATAGCAATCCCACGCCCTGAGACTTTCGGGAACGGATCCAGAGTCGCCACTACAACACGCCGCACATTACAGTCAATCAACAATCGGGCGCATGGTGGAGTCTTGCCGTAGTGACTGCATGGCTCGAGCGTGACATAGACGGTGGATTGCGGCAGCAAGTGCCGGTCGCTGTCGGTAACCGACCGGATTGCGTTTACTTCGGCATGGGGTCCACCGCATCGGCGATGCCATCCTTCACCAATCACCCGGCCATCGGGGGCGACAACAACAGCACCTACCATAGGATTTGGTGATGCGTGCTGGAGTCCGTGTAGTGCGAGCTCAAGCGCCCGCCTCATGTAAAGCCTGTCGTTCATCTCCATGCAAAGATAGCTATTATTGTTCATTGGCAATTATATTAAATCGGTAAGAGGGGAGTGTCATTTAAGACAGTAGATTTAGATATATTTCCGTATCTTTGTCAATATAAAACGACAGTATTGACCGATTAGATGAAAAATATCCGCAATTTCTGCATTATTGCTCATATAGACCATGGCAAGTCGACTTTGGCAGACCGTCTTCTGGAACGCACAAATACTATATCAGCCAAGGACATGGAGGCTCAGGTGCTCGATGACATGGATCTCGAGCGAGAGCGTGGCATAACGATCAAGAGCCATGCCATACAGATGCAACATGTAGTTGACGGGGAGAAATATACGCTTAACCTCATTGATACTCCGGGACATGTGGATTTCTCATACGAGGTGTCACGCTCAATTGCCGCGTGCGAGGGCGCTCTACTTATAGTCGATGCTTCGCAGGGCATTCAGGCTCAGACGATTTCCAATCTGTACATGGCTATCGACAATGATCTTGAGATAATTCCTGTGCTAAACAAGTGTGATCTTGACAGCGCTAATCCCGATGAGGTGGAGGATCAGATTGTGGATCTGCTCGGTTGCGACAGTTCGGATATCATACGTGCCAGCGGCAAGACCGGTATGGGAGTGGATGATATTCTTGAGGCTATAGTGAAGCGTATACCTGCTCCGCAGGGTGATCCTGACGCTCCTTTGCAGGCTCTTATATTTGACTCGGTTTTCAATCCGTTCAGAGGGATCATCGCATATTTCAAGATTGAAAACGGCACCATACACAAAAATGATTTTGTGAAGTTTGTGGCGACCGGTAAAGAATACCATGCCGATGAGATAGGCGTATTGAATCTTGAAATGTTGCCGCGCGAGGAGCTTTCGGCCGGTAATGTGGGGTATATAATATCGGGCATCAAGACCTCGAAGGAGGTTAAGGTAGGTGACACGATCACTCATGTCCAGAGGCCATGTGAAAATGCTATAGACGGTTTTGAGGAGGTCAAGCCTATGGTATTTGCGGGTGTTTACCCGATAGAGACCGAGGATTTTGAAAATCTGCGTGCTTCACTTGAAAAACTGCAGTTAAACGACGCATCGCTTACTTTTCAGCCGGAATCATCGGTGGCGCTCGGATTCGGATTCCGCTGCGGTTTCCTCGGATTGCTTCACATGGAGATTATTCAGGAACGTCTCGGCCGCGAGTTTGATATGGATGTGATCACTACGGTACCCAATGTGTCGTATCGTGTATATGATAAAAAGAACCAGATGACCGAGGTGCATAATCCTTCAGGTCTTCCGGATATAACACTAATCGATCATATAGAGGAGCCGTATATACGTTCATCTATCATTACTACAGCCGATTTCATCGGTCCTATCATGACTCTATGTCTTGGTAAGCGTGGTGAACTTGTCAAACAGGAGTTTATTTCAGGTAACCGTGTGGAACTGATATTTGACATGCCGCTTGGCGAGATCGTGATTGATTTCTATGACAAGCTGAAAAGCATATCGAAGGGCTATGCTTCGTTTGACTATCATATAAGTGGTTTCCGTCCGTCGCGTCTCGTGAAACTCGATATTCTCCTGAACGGAGAAAGTGTGGATGCTCTTTCTACGCTAACCCATGCCGACAATGCTGTCACATTCGGCCGTCGTATGTGCGAAAAACTGAAAGAACTTATACCACGACAGCAGTTTGATATTGCGATTCAGGCCGCTATCGGGGCTAAAATTGTCGCTCGCGAGACTATCAAGGCCGTCAGAAAGGATGTTACAGCCAAATGTTACGGAGGTGATATATCGCGAAAACGCAAACTTCTTGAAAAACAGAAGAAGGGAAAGAAGCGCATGAAACAGATTGGCTCTGTCGAAGTGCCGCAAAAGGCTTTCCTTGCAGTGCTTAAACTGGACTGACGACTTGTAGAATTCTGATATGGCAGCACCACACCGCACCAATGCAGCCCGTCTGCTCGACAGCGCTCATATAGCATACGAGCTTGTGCCTTATCCGGTGGATGAGGACAATCTTGCGGCACAGCATATCGCCGACACGCTTGGCGAGGATATAAACCGAGTGTTTAAAACGCTTGTACTGCGCGGCGACAAGTCGGGATATTTTGTGTGTGTCGTGCCGGGCAATATGGAGGTCGACCTTAAGAAGTCGGCTAAGGCAGCCGGTGCCAAAAAGGCCGATCTGATCCCGATGAAGGATCTGCTGCCTACAACGGGTTACATACGCGGCGGTTGCAGTCCGGTGGGAATGAAAAAAAAGTTTCCTACATTTTTTCATTCCACTGCATTGGATTTTGATTTTATTTATGTCAGCGGCGGACAGCGTGGTCTGCAGTTGAAAATTAATCCGGCCGACCTTATCTCTTATGTCGGGGCAGAGGTGGCCGATATAGCTTGTCTGCCATCATGAATACTTACGGTAATATTTTTCGTCTGACTGAATTTGGTGAATCACACGGTCCGGCGCTTGGCGGTGTGATCGACGGCATGCCTTCGGGAATTGAGATTGATCTTGACCGCATACAGCATCAGCTTGACCGTCGCCGTCCGGGTCAAAGCACGATTGTGACAGCCCGCGACGAGAAAGACCGAGTAGAGATTCTGTCGGGTGTGTTTGAGGGTAAGACGACCGGTACGCCTATCGGATTTATTGTGAAAAACTCCGATCAGCATTCGTCGGACTATGAAAATCTGCGAGACGTGTGTCGTCCGTCTCATGCCGACTATACTTATTCGCAAAAGTATGGAATACGTGATCATAGAGGTGGTGGCCGATCCTCGGCTCGCGCGACTCTGAGCCGTGTTGTAGGAGGCGCACTCGCAATGGAGGCACTGCGTACACAAGGCATACGGATTTATGCCTATACATCGAGTGTTGGGTCGATAAATCTTCCTGATGATTTTGAGGAAGTGCTTGGAGATCCGGCTGTGATCGATACTAATCCGGTGCGATGTCCGGCTACCGATGTGGCAGCTGCAATGGAGGCCTATATCCGTGAAGTCAAGGGAAAAGGTGATACTGTAGGGGGTGTTGTGACCTGTGTGATTACCGGATTGCCGGTCGGCCTTGGCCAGCCTGTCTTTGATAAACTCAATGCCCGTCTTGCGGCAGCTATGATGAGTATAAATGCCGCAAAAGGTTTTGAGGTTGGTATGGGATTCAAGGGATGCACTAATCTTGGCAGTGTCATGAATGACCAGTGGGTTGTGGATTCCGATGGCAGGGTCTCTACTTCGACCAATAACTCTGGTGGTATCCAGGGTGGTATCTCCAATGGCATGCCTGTGGTGTTCAGAGTGGCATTCAAGCCTGTTGCCACAGTACTGCGTCAGACCGACGGTGTCACTTCAGGTGGAGAACCGGTATCTGTTATGCCCAGAGGACGTCACGATCCATGTGTGCTTCCACGCGCAGTGCCGGTGGTAGAGGCAATGGCAGCCATGACTGTGCTTGATGCTATGCTTCTTGACCGGGCTGTGAGATGGTGAGGCTTTTTACCCCCTATGGCGAATATCTGCGCGACAAGTTTGGTGTAAAGGTTCAGAAACTGTCGGTAAATGCCGGTTTTTCCTGTCCTAACCGCGATGGATCGATAGGCCGTGGCGGTTGCATATACTGTGACAACCGCTCGTTTACACCGTCGTATTGCAATCAGTCGGATTCAGTTACCGAACAGATAGAAAAAGGAAAGCTATTTTTCGGACGTAAATATCCGGAACTTAAATATATTGCTTATTTTCAAGCCTACACATCGACCTATTCAGTATCGCTCTCGCGGCTGACTGAACTTTATTGCGAAGCGCTCGGAGTTGATGATGTTGTGGGACTTGTCATA
Organism: uncultured Muribaculaceae bacterium; assembly: GCA_910578395.1. Classification (GTDB taxonomy): domain Bacteria; phylum Bacteroidota; class Bacteroidia; order Bacteroidales; family Muribaculaceae; genus JAFLTL01. Next base: position 134,218 of record CAJTPZ010000006.1, read on the forward strand.
GGCACGCGTCCCGATTGTTTTGACAAACGGCTTGCTGAATTGCTTGGGGAAATTGGGTGCGGAGAGAAGAAGGTGCTGGTGGAGTTTGGTGCGGAGTCGTCGCATGATGAGACATTGCTCATGGTCAATCGTGGGCATACATGGCAACAGACTGCCGATGCCGTGTGGCGGGCACATGATGTCGGAATAGATGTCGGGCTGCATTTTATAATGGGATTACCGGGCGAGACTCATGATATGATGCTCCGCACAGTAGAGCGGGCTGTAGAGTTGCCGGTGTCGTCACTGAAGTTTCATCAGTTGCAGGTGATATACGGTACGATTCTGCACCGACGGTGGAAAAACGGCGAACTCAATCTTCAACTTTTTGACGTGGACAGCTATCTTGACCTATGCCGGGAAATATGCGATATAGTCCCGAAATCGATAGCGATCGAGCGATTCACGTCGTCGGCACCCGCTGAATTGCTTGTAGCTCCGAAATGGGGTATAAAAAACTATGAGTTTGTCAACCGGCTTTTATCGTCGTGCTGAGCGTCTTTTTTGGCTTTAAACCATAGTTGAAGTGAGTTTATCGTGTTCTGCCATGCCACATAGGCCGCAGGGCCTATTGAAGCGACAGGATTAAGAAATGTAAGCGCCATCCATATAGCGAGTACGGTGTTTTTTTGTCCGAGTCCTTGTGCACCGGCAATTCTGTCGCCGTACCGGTAGCCTATTTTGCGTCCTATGTAAAACTGCAGGCAGCATACAATAAGGCTGATTCCAGCAATTGAAAGCATGAGTGTCCCGCTTGCTCCCGGTTGTCCTATGTGGGCGATGACGTAGCTTACGGCTTTGCCAACAACAATAAATAGGGATACTGCCCATATATAAAATGACAGGCCCTGACGGGTGGCTATGGCTTTGTGAAAACGCGGAACTGTGACTTTGATTGCCATGGCAACTGCAAGCGGGCCGAGTATAAGCGGCACGACTTTCAGAGAAATCAGAGCTGCTACGTTGATAAATGACAGTTCGGCGCTGTGTCCGTGAGCCCCGATAAGCGTAAAAAGTACCGGAGCCATAATGGCTACGGAAAAGTTGCTCACAAGTGAGAATGTGGCAAGGCGAGGAACACTCCCTCCAAGCATACCAGTGATCACTGGCGCGGCAGTCGCCGTTGGACAGAACATGCATATAAAGCCTGCCTGTGCGAGTGTTTCGCCAAGTGGTTGCAATAGAAGATATATGATTATTCCTCCAATGATCTGCACCGACAGGAGCATCCATGAAAGCCTTGTGATTCTGAACTCCGCAGGGTTTACCTTGCAGTATGTGATAAGCAGCATTATGAAGATCAGATAAGGCGATAGCACGGCAAGATAGTCCATGATATCATGAAATATGATACCTCCGGCCATTGCGATAGGGAGCATCCAGGGTTTAAGCGCGGCCCTGATTCTCGCAACTTTCATGCTATTGTGTCGTGTCTTGACTCCGTGCTTTTTAAATAATTGCGCGGACTATCGTGATATATATAAATGTCAAAGGAACAACGAAGAGAAGCGAGTCAATGCGGTCGAGTATGCCGCCATGACCGGGGAGAATGTTTCCTGAATCCTTTATGCCGACTGTACGTTTTATCATTGATTCAACGAGATCGCCCCATGTCGCGAATGCCGAGACTGCGATACCATAGCCTATCCAGTATCCTAATGGCATTATGTTGCCGGTTGTGTCGAGCAATAGATAAAATGCTGCAATTGAACATGCGATGCAAAATGCCATGCCTCCCCAAAAGCCTTCCCACGATTTTTTAGGGGAAATACGTTCAAACAGACGGTGTCTGCCGATAGATGATCCTACTATAAAAGCTCCGGTATCGTTAAGCCAGATTAGGATAAACATCAGCAGTGTAAGGTGCCACGAGAATTGGTTGACAATGTTGAGCAGGCCGAGAGGAAGCGCTATATAAATCTGTCCGGCCAATGAGCGGCACATATGGTTGAGGGCATCTTTCTCATGAAAATAAAGCTCTATGATCATGCGTCCCATAAGCCATAGCAGCCAGGAAAGCATGAAAAGAGGTGTCGCAACCGGAAGCGAAGAGTAATACATAGCAATACCGAACGTAAGCAGTATTCCGCCGATGATATCGTAGACACGTATTAATGCCGGAGCATGGTTGCGGTCGGAGAGAATTCCGAATTCTGCTATTCCAAGAGCTGAAAACAGCAAGGAGAGCAGCAGCACGCCTATATTCCCCCAAATTATACATCCTACTATCACACCGACATAGAGTATGCCGGTCATAGAGCGTTTTGCAAGATTGCCCATCGCAGAGAGCTAAATAGATTTCAATTCAAGATCAAACAAGTGAGTGCGCTTATGAGACATGAAAACGAAAAAGCGGAGAGACGGCCTGTAAGCCGGGTTATGTCGGGAACCGGTACATGAAAACCGACTCCGTTCCGTCATTTATCTCTGACTCGTGTCGCCACGAGCCTATAGCAGTCTACCCCCCGACAAGAACGAGCAGTTCTTTTTGACAATCCGGCAAGCTGTTGCCTGCCGTGATGCCTTGTCGGTATATTTGACCTTGCAACGCATGGGGTATGCGGCATACCACATCGCTATGGCATCCGGTGGGCTCTTACCCCGCCTTTTCACCCTTACCCTTTCGGGCGGTTATTTTCTGTCACATTGCCCGGCTGTCGCCAGCCGCTTCCCGTTAGGAAACATGTTGCTCTTGTTGCCCGGACTTTCCTCCCGCCACTTTTGGCTTAAGCCTCCTGGCGGGCGACGGAATGACCGACTCTCCGGATATTTCGATATTTCAATCAGCGCCTGATTTCTTTTGGATTTGCAAAAATACTCTTTTTTGTAAATCTACTGAACGATATATCGGCTAAATTTTTAAAATAAGCCCGTAAAAACAGTGTGCCTGAAATTAAATATGTGGCTTCGGGCTGCTCAGAGACCGGGAGCCGGAATATTCTCTTTTTATGTCTTTTATGGTATTGATGCCGGTTTTTTGTAAATGTGCTTTTTATTGGTAAATGTAAATGTTTTTGAATTAAATCTTTATAAGGTTGTAGCTCCGGTTGAGGCGTGTATTGCCGGATTGGTAATGTTCAGAGTTGTAAAAGAAAAGGAGGTGTGCCGTCGGCACACCTCCTCGAGGTATTGAATTTTCTCGGTAATCGATTGATTACTTGCGCGAAAGCTGCTCTTTGAGAGCTGCAAGAGCTTCGAGGTCACCGAATGTGGTTTTCTCGATTGTGGTTGCAGGTGCTGCTGCAGCTTCCTCTGACTTGCGCTGTGCACGTTTTGCTTTGCGCTGCTCGTTCTTCTCGGCTTTCTGCTCGTCCTCGAAGATGCGGCTGTGTGAGAGGATAATGCGGCGGTTGTCCTTGTTGAACTCGATAACTTTGAAGTCGAGTTTTTCATCAACCTTTGCCTGGCTGCTGTCCTGTTTTACGAGGTGCTTGGGAGTAGCAAAGCCTTCAACACCGTAGGGGAGTGCTACTACAGCGCCCTTGTCGAGCATCTCGACGATGGTGCCTTCGTGTACTGATCCCGGAGTGAAGATTGTTTCAAACACATCCCATGGGTTCTCTTCGAGCTGCTTGTGGCCGAGTGAGAGACGACGGTTGTCCTTGTCGATTTCCAGTACCTGAACCTCGATGTTTGCACCGATCTGAGTGAATTCGCTGGGGTGCTTTACTTTCTTTGTCCAGGAGAGGTCGCTGATGTGGATGAGGCCGTCTACGCCCTCTTCGATCTCAACAAATACACCGAAGTTGGTGAAGTTGCGGACGCGGGCTGTGTGCTTCGAGCCAACGGGGTAGCGAACCTCGATGTCTTCCCAAGGATCTTTCTTGAGCTGCTTGAGACCAAGTGACATCTTGCGCTCTTCGCGGTCGAGTGTGAGGATGACTGCTTCAACCTCGTCGCCTACATGGAGGAAGTCGTTGGCAGAGCGGAGGTGCTGGCTCCATGACATTTCGCTGACATGGATGAGACCCTCTACGCCGGGAGCGATTTCAACAAATGCTCCGTATTCAGCCATGACAACTACGCGGCCATTGACTTTGTCGCCGACTTTGAGCTCTTCGCTGAGTGCGTCCCATGGATGGGGCTGGAGCTGCTTGAGACCAAGTGCGATGCGCTTCTTCTCGTCGTCGAAGTCGAGAATAACGACATTGAGTTTCTGGTCGAGCTGTACAACCTCTTCGGGATGGCTTACGCGGCCCCAGGAGAGGTCGGTGATGTGAACGAGACCGTCTACGCCGCCAAGGTCGATGAAAACGCCGTAGGAGGTGATGTTCTTGACGGTGCCTTCGAGTACCTGACCCTTTTCGAGTTTAGAGATGATCTCGCGCTTCTGAGCTTCGAGCTCGGCCTCGATGAGTGCTTTGTGGCTGACAACGACATTGCGGTATTCCTGGTTGATCTTGACAACCTTGAACTCCATAGTCTTGCCAACGAAGATATCGTAATCGCGGATGGGACGAACGTCGATCTGAGAGCCGGGGAGGAATGCCTCGATGCCGAATACGTCGACGATCATGCCGCCTTTGGTGCGACACTTGATGTAGCCTGTGATGATTTCATCATTCTCGAGAGCGTGGTTGATGCGCTCCCATGAGCGGGCTGCACGAGCCTTGCGGTGGCTCAGGATGAGCTGGCCCTTCTTGTCTTCCTGGTTCTCGATGAAAACCTCAACCTTGTCACCAACTTTGATTTCGGGGTTGTAACGGAACTCGTTGAAGGGGATAATGCCGTCGCTCTTGTAACCTATGTCAACCACTGCCTCACGTTTGTTGAGGGCGATGATTGTGCCTTCGATTACTTCTTTGTCTTTGACGGTGCCAAGTGATTGGCCGTAGGTCTGAGTGAGCTCCTCACGTGATTTTTCGCCCGGAGTCTCGCCTTTCTCGTAGGCAACCCAGTCGAAATCTTCGATCGGGCTGTTCTTTACTTCGTCAGTCATTTAAAAAATAAGGGGTTAATAATGTGAACTGTATGCAACTTGCGCGGGATGACTGACATAGCCCTCCGCGTAGTTTTGCGGCGCAAAGTTAGTAATTGTTTTTGAATAAGTTGGCTTATTTTAAAAATAAATTTCACAATTATCGGATTCCAAGCTTCAGAAGATGGAATTGCGTATGCCGGTAGTGAATCGCTCGAATGCTTCTATACCGATTATAGAGTTGCCATAGCTGTTCAGTTCGGGGCTCCACACTGCCATAGACAGTTTGCCGGGCATATATGCGACGATGCCGCCACCGACGCCACTTTTGCCGGGAAGTCCGACGCGATAGGCGAAGTCGCCGCTTTCATCATAGAAGCCGCATGTGGCCATAAGCGCTCCCATGCGTTTTGCCTGGCTTTCGGTGAGTATGCGCTGTCCGTTGAGCGGGTTGATTCCGCGGTTGGCAAAAACGAGAAAACTGCGTGCAAGATCGGCGCAACTCATGGCCAGGGCGCATTGGTGGCAGTAGACGTCGATTAGTTTTTCGACATCATTGTGGATGTTGCCAAAACTTTTCATGAAATAGGCGAGTGCCAGATTGCGGTCGGCGTTCTGACGTTCGCTCACGGCAACCTGGTGATCGAAGTAAATGTCGTCGGAGCCGCATATCGACCTCACGAAGTCGATTATCGCCTCTTTTGGACGTGGGTAAAGCGACATGAGCCTGTCGGTTACAACGAGAGCGCCGGCGTTGATGAATGGGTTGCGCGGTTTACCTTGCTCATGCTCAAGCTGGATAAGAGAGTTGAAAGGATTGCCTGACGGCTCGCGTCCTACTGATTTCCAAAGATCTTCGCCGGTGTGGCTTATGACCATGGCAAGTGTGAATACTTTTGATATGCTTTGTATGGAGAAAGGAATGTCGGCATCGCCTATGCGGTAGCTCTGCATGTCGTCAACGGTGTCGACAACGATACCGAGTTGCCGCGGATCTACTTCTGCCAAAGCGGGTATGTAGTCCGCAACTTTGCCTGAACCCCACAGAGGGGTCATTTCGCGATATATATCTCCGATGATTTTGTTATAGTCTGTCATGCCGCAAATATAAAGAACTATGGAATATTGTCGGATAATATGAGCGTGTAATTTTAGACAAAAACAGGCTTCGCCACCGCGAACCATGCTTTGCATGACGATCGCTATTCTTTTCATCGAATATTCTTTATATATTTGACAGGAATTAACAATTATCACTTTTCTTGATATTGTATGGGAAACAGGAAGAAAGTGTTTGTATCGGGATGCTATGATATGCTTCATTCGGGACATGTCGCGTTTTTCAAGGAGGCGTCATGTTATGGCGATCTCTATGTTGGCATCGGATCCGACGCTACAATCATGGAACTGAAAAACCGTATGCCTGTCTATTCGGAGCGGGAGCGTCTTTATATGGTCAAGGCCATCAGATATGTCACAGATGCTTGTATCAACACCGGTTCGGGCATGATGGATTTTGTAGAGACAGTGGATCGGATTAAACCTGACGTGTTTGTGGTGAACAGTGACGGAGGAAGCGATGTGAAGCGTGAATTCTGCCATGAGCGTGGAATAGAGTATGTCGAGCTTGAGCGTATGCCCGACGATGGACTCGAAGCCCGGTCGACAACATCGTTGCGCCTGGGTGTGAGATCGCAGTTGCCTTATCGTATCGATATTGCCGGGACATGGATAGATCAGCCGTATGTCTCGCAATATGCTCCCGGATGGGCTATCACGGCAAGTATCGAGCCGAATCATGAGTTTATGGAGCGTGGCGGCATGTCGACCTCTACGCGTAACACAGCAAGGAAGATATGGCCTTACGAACTGCCGCCCTACAATGAGGAGATGATGGCCCGTCTTCTTTTCTGTTTTGAGAACAACCCGGAGAATCAAGGGCATATATCGGGAGCACAGGATGCGATAGGGATATGCATGTCGGGGCTAACACGTCATTATTACGACAACCGGTATTGGCCGGAAAAGATAGAGAGTGTGCACGATGAAGTGATATTGAGGTGGCTTGAGGAGCATCTGTGCATCCTTCCGATGTTTCCGCGACGCCAAGGACTTTCGGTGATTGAAGGTCGTGATATCACGGTGGACAAGGTGAGGGATCTGGCTGCTGCGGCCGACCGGTGTTGGACTGCAATAATGGGTTGTGACCTCAAAGCATTCGCTTCGGCGTTCGCTGACTCATTCTCTGCACAGATCGCGATGTTTCCTGCCATGATTCAGCCTGGAGTGGGTGAATTTATAGAAGCTGTAAAAAAATCAGGTGCTTTGGCGTGGAAAATGCTCGGTGCCGGCGGAGGAGGGCATTTGCTTGTCGTTCTGCCTGATGGCGCTGAATTGCCTGACAGAGCTATACCGGTCAAGATCAGACGCTGAAATCCAAAAACTTTAAAATCATATATGCTTTATGAAAACTGGTTTAAAAAAAATAGTTGCTGCCGCAGCATTGTTGCTGGCCGGTGCCGGCGGCCTGCAGGCGCAGCTTGTTTCAGGCTCACGCGGCAGTGATGATGTGAAAATAGGCATTGCGGGATATACATACCGTAATTTCGATCTCGAACAGACGTGCCGGATGCTGCAGGACATGGGTGTGAAGTATCTGTCGGTAAAGGACTGGTGGCTTCCTCTCGATGCGACGGAATTACAGATGGATTCGGTAAAACAGATGTGCGCTTCCTATGGAATCGACGGATACACGCTCGGACCTGTCTATATGCATTCTAAGGCCGATGTGGACAAGACTTTCGCTTATGCCGGGCGATATGGGGTGCCTTTCTTTATCGGTGTGCCTGATTACGAATTGATTGATTATACAATTGAGAAAGTAAAGGATACGGGAATAAAAGTTGCTATCCATACTCATGGTCCCGATGGTGCGGCCTTTCCGGATATCTATAAGATTGTGGAGCTTGTGAAAGATCCTTCGCTTGGGGTTGGTGCCTGTCTGGATCTTGGCCACTGTGTACGTATGGGGCAGAATGTTGCGGAAATTCTGGTTGACTACAAAGACTGGATCTATGATATACATATAAAGGATGAAACCGCGCCGACCAAGGCCGGTCAGACATGGGAAATGGGGCGTGGTGTCATTGATTTCAGGCCAATAGCCAAATCTTTGCGCGAAATTGACTACAAGGGAGTTGTGAGCATGGAATTTGAGAAAAACGGTAATGACCCCAATCCTGGGGTAAGAGAAAGTATAGGATATTTTCGTGGTATACTTGACGCAACCAGGTGATCAGTCGATGATTTCGAATTATTAAAGAAAGGAGGTTCCGGATTAAATCATTGCGGAATCTTTTTTTTATATTTGTTTACTCTTTTTAAGATTTTGATGAAAAAATGTGGTATGGTTAGACATGAATATGTCCGAAACTTCTTATCTTTGTGGAATCTTGAATAGCGCCGATGAAATCCGGACGGCTTGCATTAGCGCCATAAAAACACAAATAAGATAATCAAATAGTTCGTAACTAATTATAAAAACGGATGAAAAGAGTCTATACGTTCGGTGATGGAAAAGCCGAAGGCGATGCCAAGATGAGAAACCTTCTTGGCGGAAAAGGCGCAAATCTGGCCGAGATGAATCTACTCGGTATGCCGGTACCCCCGGGATTTACAATCACAACAGAGGTGTGTAACGAATACACACAGTGTGGTAAGGAAGAGGTAGTAAAGAGAATTAAGAATGACGTGGAGGATGCTATCGCCCACGTCGAGAGCCTTACAGGTAAGAAATTTGACGATCCGACCAATCCGCTTCTTGTGTCGGTGCGCAGCGGAGCGCGTGCTTCTATGCCCGGCATGATGGATACGGTGCTCAATCTCGGTATGAACGATGCCACAGTGGCTTCGCTTGCAGAGAAAAGCGGCAATCCGCGCTTTGCATGGGACAGCTACCGCCGTTTCGTGCAGATGTATGGCGACGTTGTGCTTGGCATGAAGCCCAAAAGCAAGGCCGACATCGATCCTTTCGAGGCTATAATGGAGAAAGTCAAGGAGGAGAAAGGCGTGAAGCTCGATACAGAGCTTGATGTGGAGGATCTCAAGAAACTTGTTGTACTGTTTAAACAGGCTGTCAAGGAATACACCGGAAAAGATTTCCCCGACAGCGCCTGGGAACAGCTCTGGGGTGGAATCTGCGCTGTGTTTGACAGCTGGATGAACGAGCGTGCGATCATTTATCGCCGCATGAACCAGATACCCGAAGAGTGGGGTACTGCCGTCAATGTCCAGGCTATGGTTTACGGCAACATGGGCGAAAATTCGGCTACAGGCGTGGCATTCAGCCGTGACGCTGCTACCGGTGAGAAGATGTTTAACGGTGAATACCTCATCAACGCTCAGGGCGAGGATGTGGTAGCAGGCATACGCACACCTCAGCAGATCACTGTCGAGGGTTCGCGCCGTTGGGCCAAACTGCAGGGCATAAGCGAAGAGGAGCGTGCATCGAAATATCCTTCGCTTGAGGAGTCGATGCCAGTCTGCGCCGCTGAGCTTATAGCTATAGCAAACCGTCTGGAGGAATACTACCGCGATATGCAGGACATGGAGTTCACAATCCAGGACGGCAAGCTCTGGATGCTTCAGACCCGCAATGGCAAGCGTACCGGCGCTGCAATGGTAAAGATCGCAATGGATCTCCTCCGTGAGAACATGATCGACGAGAAAACTGTGCTCACCCGCATGGAGTCTCAGAAACTCGACGAGCTTCTTCACCCGGTGTTTGCCAAGGAAGCTCTCCGTGCAGCCAAAGTCATGGCAAAGGGTTTGCCCGCATCTCCGGGCGCGGCTACCGGCCAGATAGTATTCTTTGCCGACGAGGCCGAAGCCTGGGCGGAGAAGAAAAAGAAAGTCGTGCTTGTGCGTATAGAGACCTCACCTGAGGATCTTCGCGGTATGGCTGTTGCACAGGGTATCCTCACAATGCGTGGCGGCATGACATCGCATGCAGCTGTCGTTGCACGTGGCATGGGTAAGTGTTGTGTTTCGGGTGCAGGTGAGATCAAGGTCGATTATGAGGCAAAGACCGTTGAAATGGGCGGTAAAGTCTATAAAGAAGGCGACTGGATTTCGCTTAACGGCTCTAACGGTGATGTTTATGACGGTCAGGTTCCGACAACAGATCCCGAACTCGATGGTGATTTCGCCGCAATCATGAATCTTGCTGCAAAATATACCAAAACACTTGTACGCACTAATGCCGATACACCCCGCGACGCGCGTCAGGCCCGCAGCTTCGGTGCGCAGGGCATAGGCCTTTGCCGCACAGAGCACATGTTCTTCGAGGGTGACCGCATCAAGGCAGTGCGTGAGATGATCCTTGCATCAGATGTAGAAGGCCGTAAGGCTGCTCTTGCCAAGCTTCTTCCTATCCAGCGTGGTGACTTCGAGGGTATCTTCGAGGCAATGGACGGATATGGCGTGACAATTCGTCTGCTCGATCCGCCGTTGCATGAGTTTGTCCCTCATCAGACTGCAACCCAGAAGGAACTTGCCGAAGACATGGGCATTTCTCTTGCCGAAGTCAAGGCCAAGGTTGACAGCCTTGAGGAATTCAATCCTATGCTCGGTCACCGTGGCTGCCGTCTCGGCATCACCTATCCCGAGATCACAGAGATGCAGGCCCGCGCTATCATCGAGGCCGCGCTTGCGGTAAAGGCTCGTGGAATTTCTGTTCATCCCGAGATCATGATACCTCTTGTTGGTTCGCTCAAAGAGATACAGCATCAGGCCAACGTCATAAACATGACTGCTGCCAAGGTATTTGAGGAAAAGGGTCAGACTGTAAGCTATAAGGTCGGTACAATGATCGAGGTGCCCCGTGCGGCTCTCGTTGCCGATCAGATCGCCGAGGTCGCCGACTTCTTCTCGTTCGGCACCAACGACCTCACGCAGATGACATTCGGCTTCTCGCGCGATGATGCACCCAAGTTCCTCAAATTCTATAAAGAGAACGGTATCATAAAGACCGATCCGTTTGAAGTTCTTGATCAGGAAGGTGTGGGTCAGCTCGTGAAGATGGGCGTAGAGAAAGGACGCAAAGCAAATCCTGATCTCAAAGTCGGCATCTGTGGTGAGCATGGAGGCGAGCCGTCATCTGTTAAGTTCTGCGCTAAGCTCGGCATGAATTACGTCAGCTGCTCTCCCTATCGCGTGCCTATCGCCCGCGTAGCTGCGGCTCAGGCTGCCATCGAAGAGTAATATAGGTTATTCGGCTAAAATAATAAGGCTGCAACGTTTGTCCTTAACCGGCAACGTTGCAGCCTTTATTTTTATACAATGATTCAGATGCGGATTGGCTGAAAAAGCATTATTTGAAATCCGAATTATTGTCTGATTTTTTATGAATTGATGATTTTAGCCAGTGTTTAAGCCGCTTTATCCCTTCTGCTCCTATAATGGTAAGCCCGGAATATTGCAGCGTTTTGGCTAATCCGTATAATATGACCCATAGGACTCCTTTGGCACCGGCAGATATAGGAAGTGCCATTTGCGCGAAACTCATGATGTAACATGGAATACAGCACACCAGAACTATGACTCCTGTACGGAATGAAAGATGTTGCAGAAAAGTTTTTATGCGTCGGATCATAGTTTGATATTTATGAATCAAATATACGGAGAATATTCGATGAGAAGAATAGTGATCGTCATGCAAAGCATGGTTCGCGGTGGCTAAGCCGAATTTTTGAATTAAAGAAAAGGGAAAGCGTGAGATTGATAGCTAAAAGTAATTTTATTGGGGAAATTATGTGAAACTATAACAAAAAACTGCGACATCGGTATAATGCCGATGTCGCAGATGTGTTTCTCAGATTGATGTCTGATTAATAATTCTTGGCCTCGATTTCAAAAAATGATTTGGCATGGAGACACACAGGACACAGCTCCGGAGCTTTCTTTCCGATAACGATGTGTCCGCAGTTGCGGCAAATCCACACGGTGTCGCCTTCTCGCGAGAAGACAATGCCTTCCTCTATATTGGCGAGCAGACGGCGGTAGCGTTCCTCATGGTGGCGCTCGATCGCTGCTACAGCGCGGAATTTCTTGGCGATGTCGGTGAATCCTTCTTCGTCGGCTTCCTGTGCCATGCGCTCATACATGTCGGTCCACTCGTAGTTTTCTCCTGCAGCGGCATCGCGCAGGTTGTCCATTGTACCGGGCACTTCGCCGCCATGAAGCAACTTGAACCAAAGTTTGGCATGTTCTTTTTCGTTGTTGGCGGTTTCCTCAAAGATGGCCGCGATCTGTTCGTAGCCGTCTTTACGTGCTTTTGAGGCGTAGTAGGTGTACTTGTTGCGGGCCTGTGACTCGCCTGCGAATGCGTCCTGAAGATTGCGCTCGGTCTTTGTTCCTTTAAGGTCTTTCATTTTGGTAAGGTTTTATTGTTGTTATTTAATGTTGTTCAGTTGTGCACATTGGGCATAGCCCTTTGTAAAAGATGTCGATACAGTCGATGCAGAAGTCTGGCGAAACTGATGACATGAGACCGTCAGGCATTTCAGTATCGTAGATTTTTCCGCATTTTCGGCATATGAAGTGGCCGTGATCAGGTTTGGGGGCAAGATCATAGCGCATTGTGCCGCTTTCAATCTCAAGTTCTCGCAGCAGAGATGTTTCGACCAAAGCATGGAGCGCATTGTAGATTGTTGTCCGTGACATTGTGGGAAACTGCTTTGAAAGTCGGATATATACCTCGTCGGCCGAGGGATGGCTTCGCGAATTGGCGACAAATGACAAAACTGCAATTCTATGCAACGACGGGCGCAATCCGGCCTGCTGCATCATCTTCAGTAATTGGTTGTCGCTGTATTCGGTTTTAGTGTACATCTTATTTTAAGAAAATTGTATCGATTACAAAGGTGGTAACTATTTCAAATATTCCAAATAAATCATAGAAAATTTAATAAAAAATGACATTGCCGCGTTTAATTGGCAATGTCATGTTACCGTTGAGAGATGTAGGCTATAATTCCGGCTGTCTGTAGGCCGCGACTTTGGCGCTGTCTACTGTGATTGTTGAATTGGTGTTGAACAATTCACCGATCACCGGTTTGTCAAACACGACAGTTGAACCTGCGGTAGCAAATACTTTGTCAAGGTTCTTTACAGAGATAACAGCTATGGCCTTGGGTTTGTTCTTTTTTTCGGCAATGTTGTTTTTGTCGTTGATGCAGACTGTACCGCTTTTGTTTTCAACACTGATCCCATCTATTATCTCAGGATCGGCTTCAATGCGTATAACAGGATTTGTTTCTCCCAAAGTCACATAGACATCGACTGCTGATGCGATAAGTTCATTGAAGTCCTCTACCGAGAACACTTTGTAGTTTGTTCCGCTTTCAATCATTTTGGCTTTGTCTGACGATAGTACGCCGATACATGATGCTGCGATTACAGAAAGAAGAGCGATGGCAGCGGCAGGAAGTGATATTCGTTTCATAAATAAATTTGTTTTTATTTATTGGACGTCGCATTTTCAATAAATGTTACATACTGATGAGAAAATCACAGATATTTTATGATTTTTGCCGGATTGCCTCCTGCTACCACATTGTCGGGGATGTTTTTGGTTACAACCGCCCCCGCGCCTATTACTGAATTGTTGCCTATTGTCACGCCTGGCAATATAGTGACACTTCCGCCGATCCACACGTTGTTACCGATGGTTATAGGCTCGGCCCATTCGATGAATTTGTTGCGCTCGTCCGCCTCAAGAGGATGACATGCTGTATACATGCTTACATTCGGTCCGATAAAGCAGTGGTCTCCGATTGTCACGCATGCCTCGTCGAGAATTGTAAGATTGAAGTTGGCAAAGAAATTGTCTCCAACGAAGATGTTGCAGCCATAGTCGCATCGGAAAGGCTGGTTGATATGGAAATTATTGCCAATATGCCCGAAAAGCTGCTGTATCATATTTTTCATCTCATCTGTGCGGTCGGGGCGAAGATTGTTGAATTCCCATAGCCTGACTCTCGTATGCTCAAGTTTTTCAATAAGACGCGGATCGTTTGCCTGATATTTTTTGCCTGATATGATATCTTTCCAAAATGCTTTTAAATCCCAGTTCATTTGTTTAGCCTGAAGTGATTTTTATATTGTAAAGATAAAAAAAATATAACCCTCAATGAAATTAGTCCGGAAGATGAACTGCCGGTCATGACCACGCGTTACATTAATGAAAGTGTCTTTGACAATCAATTCAAAAAACGATATACGTTATGAAATTTCTAACAGATGAGAAACTTGTCATAGTCGGCGCTGCCGGTATGATTGGCTCAAACATGGCTCAGACTGCGGCCATGATGCACTTGACACCTGACATTTGTCTTTTTGACACCTATGCGCCAGGTCTTGAGGGAGTTGTCGAGGAGATGCGCCATTGTGGCTTCAGCGGTATAAATTTTACTGCGACATCTGATGTCAGGGAGGCATTTACCGGAGCGAGCTATATTGTGTCGTCGGGGGGAGCTGCCAGAAAGGCAGGCATGACACGTGAGGACCTTCTGCGTGGCAACTCCGAAATAGCCGAACAGCTCGGCAAGGATATCAAGGCTTATTGTCCGGATGTAAAACACGTTGTTGTCGTGTTCAATCCGGCCGATATTACCGGCCTTGTCACTCTTATTTATTCTGGGCTGAAGCCGTCGCAGGTGTCGACATTGGCTGCTCTCGACTCCACCCGTCTGCGTAGTGAATTGGCCAAGTATTTCCACATCCCCGCCGACGAGATTGTCAATAGCCGCACCTATGGCGGACATGGCGAGCAGATGGCTGTATTTGCATCCACAACAACAGTCGCAGGAAAACCGCTTTCACAGATTATTGGTACCGAGGCACTGCCTTTGCATGAATGGGAAGCAATGAAGCAGCGTGTCATCCAAGGTGGTAAAAATATTATAGATTTGCGTGGGCGGTCTTCGTTTCAGAGTCCGGCCTATCTTTCTATCGAGATGATTGCTGCCGCTATGGGCGGACAACCTTTCACATGGCCTGTGGGCACCTATGTCAACGACGGTACCTATAACCATATTATGATGGCGATGGAGACAACTGTCGACAAAAACGGTGTATGCGTAAAGCCTGTCAAGGGTACTGATGAAGAGCGGAAGTCACTGGATCAGAGTTATCACCATCTTTGTCACCTGCGTGACGAAGTTATCAGCCTCGGTATCATACCGCCTATCAGCGACTGGGGGCGCATAAATCCTAACCTCAGGTAAAATATCATATTGTCATATAGACGATTGCGGGACTGTCGACACAAGATCAATTTGCATGACAGTCCCGCATTTCTATGCTTCCCGGTATTTTCGGAGAACTACAGGAGGCAATTTTTCTATAGTTTGAAGCTGTAGCCTATTCCTATTACATTTATGCTTGATTTGTCGATATGTTCGCGTATGAAACGATAAAATAGATCAAGGCTGTTGTGGGAATTTATTTTGTAACTGCATCCTGCCGTGTATCTCGACTGGTCACATTCCCAGCTTCTGTTGATAGTGTTGTAGATCTCCGCCGATGCAAAAGGTGTGAATCTGCATTTTTTCTTTATTGTATATTCTGCTTCAATACGTGAGCGCAGCGAATGTTTGTCCTTTGCTACTTTCACACGCTCCTGTTCGGAGCCTGTAGTGAGAAAATCGTCTTCGGATAATGTGTGGTTTGGCGTTGAACTGTTTATATAGTAACGTGTATAGTCTTTGCTGTTGCGATGAGTGAACTGGTAACGCTCGCGTAGTGACAATGCTAACTTGCCGAGTTTTATCGACCCGGTGGCCGATAGAAAAATACGGTTGCGCCTCAGCATGTATTCCGGGGTGTAGTAATGGCGGTAAGGTTTTTTAGGATGAAGATTCACGTCGCGCAGTTTGGTATGAAATTCATCTTCTGTGTAGCTGTTTATAAATTTGTATCCGATGTCAAATTTCAGGTGAGATGTGGGGCGATATGCCAGAGCGGCGCTTAGAGCCCAGCGTTCGCTCGATGATAATTTATTGTGTGTGCGGTATTCAGCTTCGACTGTTGCTGTGATCCGTTTATTAATAGGTATCTTCACATCTGCCGAGGTCCATAGTTGTTGTGCCGTTGTGCTCATGGAGCCTATAACGATCGCGAGCGCAAGTATTATCTTTTTCATTGTTTTTTCTCCTTAGGTATTTTCAATATATGGTTTACCGAATTCTGTCCGCGTGCGGTGTAGTGTACTTTCAACATTGCCGTGTCTCTTAAAAAATCTACGGCACCGATTTCAACTTCTATTACAGTCAGGCCGAGACGTTTTTCAAGATCCTTCACAAGTTCGTCATGTTTTTCAGGTACTATCAGATCAATGCGGTCATAGACGACCAGTTTTTCCTGATGCAGTTTATTTAGCAGGTTCAGTTCGCACAGTAGTATTGTCAGTATAAATAGCGCGTTGACAGCTATAAGTTCGGCTATGCTGAGTGTTACGGCAAGCGCGTTGATCACCGATATGGCTATGATCACAAAGAGATAGGTCATTTCCCTGACACACATGGATTCTGTGCGATAGCGGATGATGCCGAAGATAGCAAACAGTCCCAGGGCAAATCCAACTTTGATTTTCAGTCCTCCGAGCAGGAATATAAGGAAGAAAATGCTCACGCTTATAAGCATGAACGTGAAATAGTAATCACGACGTTTGCTTTTAGGATAATAGAGCAGATGGATTATAATCCATACGACCAGCGAATTGAACAGGAATCTCGCCAGTAGCTCATAGAGATCGCCCGATGCAAGCAGCGGAGTGTCAGTCAGGTCAAAATCGTCCATAAGGTTTTATAGTTTATCGGTGTTTGAATTAGGCCATGTGTCAGGAGGTGTAATAGGGGAGAGGCATTCTGTCGGCCACACGCTGTAGTCTTTTACAATATCCGTGTGACGAGCAATGGATTTAAGACGTGGTTTGAATCTGTTTTGTCGGAGTAGGGGATCTGTAAGCGCCATTCCTATACAGTATTTGCTGAATCCACTTGGCCTTATCTGCAATCGGTTTAGTAATTGCGCGACCGGCGATGAAGCATTGCTTCCGCGTTTTAGTTCGATTATGGCAAGATCAGGAAGGATCACTTTATTGCCGTTCTCAAGATTGTGAAATCGCAGGCAAGAGTCTATTGTAAGCCGTTCGGTCATGTGGCGGTTGACAAGTGTGATGCGGTTAAAGCGGTTTTCAATGCACCGGCGCAGAGAGTGATAGTTGTGAGGTGAGTGGTCGGAAATGAAATCTCTATATTTTTCAATTTCGTCGATATTGCATTTTATACGTTTCTTTTTTGTGCGTCCTTTATTGTTTTTGCTTTTTATTTCAAGAAACGACAGCATCGTGCTTTCGTAGCGGCGCACTCTTATCTTTTTTCGGAATTTTTTACCTCGCAGATGATCGACATACATACGGTGTTCATCCGTGTCGAGATACATTGTGTAATACGGCAGATTGCTGTTGTTGTCGATTTCCTGCACCATATATTCTGCATGAGCCATTTCAAGCAGACGTAAGAGTTTTTCAATTGATGTAAGATACTTGGTGTCGATGCGGTTCATGAGTTTTACACCGCTCATATCCTCGAGTGTGACCGTAGCAAAACGGTTTAGTTTTGCCTGCAGTTCCATGTATCGGGACTGGCGGTCGATCATACGACTGACAATGTATAGATTTTATGGTTAATTTAAGAAGACAGATCGCTTTGTGATGGAGCGGCCTGTCTTCTCAAAGATAACATAATTTTAATAAAAACTATTATCTGATGCCTGTTTTTATCAACTAAATGGATTGTCTTGATGGGATTGTATTTCTTGTGCGTAGCCGATATTGAATAATCATGGCTATGGCAGTGTAGACGGCGGCCTGAATCCAGAGTGCGGTATAGCAAGGTGCGACCTGAGAGAGCGATGCGCCGTTGCTGTTCATTTTTACAAATCCGAGTACGCCGAATGTGGCCGGCACACAATCGGCCAATGTTTTCCAGATCGGAGACATGGCATAGCGAGGCCAGGTGAGGCCTGAGAGAAAAAGAAACATTATTGATGTGACTACCCAGATTACGAAGATAGATTCACGTTCGCTCACAATCCCTTGCAGACACAGTCCCATCATTACCGATGCAATCAGCAGCGGCAATACAAAGGCGAAGATTTCAAGTTCGTTGCCTGCCATTGGAAAAGAAAACATCAGTGGCACATAGTGGCAGATATAGATTGCCGGTATCATAAACAATGTTGCAAAGCAAGCCGCCCGGCCGAGTACCCATGTCGGGAGTGACATGTTGTTGCCTTCGCTGTAAAGATTTTTTTCCCGTCGTGCGCCTCCTGCCATACCTACGGCAAGCACTGTGGCTTGCTGTAGTATAAGAATAAGGACTCCGGGCATGAGAAAAGAGTCGAATCCTCCCTGTGTGTTACCGAGTTCGCGCGATTCAACCGGCATCGGATCTCCCGATGTAAGTGTCGCGGCAAGAGGCGCTATGTCGTTTATTTTCTTGGCTTGGAGTTCGCTTCCCATAGCCAGAGCCACGTTGGTGGTTGCGGTCAGTACGCCTTTGTATCTTATAAGTAGACTCATGTCCGAATAAAAGATGGCATTGGCAGTCTCGCCTCTTCCCACTGTGCGTTGGAAGCCTTCTGGAATTTCGATGATCGCGAAACATTTACGTGAGTCCATTGCACGTTTGGCCTCGTCAAGATCTGCAGCGTAGCCGATGATTTCGACTTCCTGACAAGCATTCAGGTTTCTTGCCAGTTCTCGCGACAGAAATGTACGGTCATTGTCCACGACCACTACAGCCACGTCTCTTGCAAATTCCGGATTATAGATTATTGAGTACAATATCGGATAGGCAAATGGCAAGAGTATCAGAAATACAAGTATGCCCTGATCATGTATTGCCAGACGCAGTTCCGAAACAAATGCTTTTGCAAAATTTCTAATAAAGCTCATGGTGTCTACAGGATTTTAAGGAACATAAACCGGGCGCATAAACGCATTCTTGATACGTCTGACAAAAAGAAGCGGAAGCAGCATATAGACAATATAAGCCACATACCACCAGCGGCTGAAGAAAAGATCACGTCCATTGAGCGCCTGATCGATGTAGATCAGGAAGTTGTAGCGGGAAGGAAGCAGCCAGCTAAATATCGAGATTCCGGGATACATACTTTGCTCCGGGAATGAAAAAGCAGCGATTGAGAAACAGATGATACCGAGAAGTGCGCTCAGTGACAGTGACAGTCTCAGGTTGGGGGTGATGCCGAACAGTATAAGTGCCATTCCCTGACATGCCGGAACATACATCAGCTCTGACATGGTGAGCCAGAACCAGGACCCGTGCATTGGATATCCTTGCCAGCCATATAGCCACGACTCAATGAATAAAATCATTGTCCACCATATTATGGTCTCGGGCAGTAACTTGAAAAACAATGCTTTTAGTATAGATCCGTCAGCCATCTCCATAAGTCGCCTGCTTCTTCCGTATTTTATTTCTTGTCCGAGGCTGAAGCAGGTGACAAGAAATATCATGAGCTGCAATATGCAGGGAAGGAATGAGTTGCACAGATATATGGCATAGTTCATGCTCGGATTGCCTATCGGACGACCATCGAATGATATCGGCTGAAGTACCGACATGGCTTGTTCGCCGGAAATTCCTGCAAGTTCTGCAACCTGGACAATGATGCCGACCTTCGACACCAGAGCAGTAGTCTTGAATGTCTTGAAAGCCAGAGATGCCGGTACGTAGAAAGTCATGTTGGTGTAGAATGTCACTACCGGAGATTTTCCGGCAAGTAAGTCGCGCTCGAAGTTTTCCGGAATCATGAAAAAACCGTAGATTTTTCCCTCCTGCACCAGTTTGCGTGCTTCGGTATAGGAATTGCACTCGTCGGTGAGATCCACAAGCTGCATTGCTCCCAGATTAAGGGTCAGCTCACGCGATATGCTTGAGCCGTCTTTATCCACCATGGCCGAGGGTACTTTCATCGGCAGGCCCTCTTTCATAAGAGTGGTAAGAAGAAGTATGCAGAATAGTGGCATTATAAACATGGCAGCCCAATAGACAGGGCGGCTCACGATCTGGCGCAGACTTCTCAGAAAAATCTTCATGATCCTAGCGTTCTGCTCTCCTTACTTGACACCGAGATATATGACCGACATGCCGGGGCGGAAGTTCTCGATCTTATGGTTGGCGCGTGCTTTGACCTGAAACGTACGTGCGTCATAGTCACCGGTGGATTTGGTCGCCTGCCAGTTGGCATAAGTGCCTAGATCACGTATATAAAATACTATCATTTCCTCCTCGATATCCAATGCCGGGATTCTTACTCTTATCACACTGCCTTCGGTTATATCTTTCAGCAGAGTTTCGCGCACATTGAAAACTGCCCACATGTCGTCTTTCTGCAATGACATAATCGGTGCTCCCATAGCCACAAGCTCACTTTCGTTAGGATAGACAACCGTTATGACACCGTCGCAAGGTGCCGTAAGATACTGGTCTTCGAGAAGCGCGCCCACTTCGGCTACACCGCTTTTGGCAGCATCCATCATTGCACGTGAGGCCTCTTTGTCTTCATTCTGTGCCCCGGCCACAGCAAGGTCATATTGGCTTTTGGCTGTCGCTTCCGCAGCTTTGGCTACCTTGTAGGCGGCATTGGCTTCGTCACGTTTCTGTGCGCTGATTACCCCTTTTGCATAAAGGTTTTCCATGCGTTCGTTGGTCTTGCGGGCAATATCAGCAGCGGCCTGGGCCTGAGCCCAGAGATCTCGTGCAGCTGCTATGATTTGAGGGCGGGTGCCTGAGTCGACCTTACGGTTTGTAGCGCTTGCAGCGGTTTCTATGGCCTGAGCCTGCGACAAGCGTGCATCGATAAGAGTGGAATGTATACGTACAAGGGTGTCACCGGCGTGCACTTTAGCTCCCTCTTCTACATAGAGCTTGGCCACTCTTCCGGGAAGCTTTCCTGAAATACGCACTTCAGTCGCGTCACCCATACCCTGGACCGTATCAGGACCAGGCTTTATGCACGCAAATCCTACTATTGCCAGTGCTGCGATCACAAGCAGTACAATAAGTATCGTTATTATCAATCCGTGCTCCTTTGTCGCTTGGGCTGAATGACCTTGCGATGCAATTTTATTATCTGCCATGGAGTTATGATTTTGTGATTTTTATTATGTTATTATTTGGACCGGCTAATGTATTAAAAACTGAGTCCTGCCACTTTCGACAGATAGGCGTTGCAGAGACGTATGCCTATTTCTGCATCGATTTTCTCGGAATTGGCTTGAAGCCAGGCAGTCTGTGCGGCTGTCACATCATCGGTGGTTAGCACTCCTTCTTGAAACCCGATTTCTGCATTTCTAAGGTTTTCGTCTGCGCTTTTCAGGTTATTCACAGTCATTTCGTAGGTCTTGAATGCCTCACTGTAGCTATATCGGGCCTGATTTACTTGTAGACTTACCTTTTCTTCCATGTCGTCAAGCAACATACGTTGGGCGCGTGTATTTGACTTTGCCGCCTGATATTTGTGATAGTTTCCGCCCCAGTGCCACAGAGGCACTGTAAGCGTTGCGCCGATTGAAAAGCCTCCGCCGAATCGTTTTTCAAAACCGTGGTTCATGTTGGGATTTGAGAACGAATAGGCCCCGACTACTGCGAGCTTTGGCAACATATCACTCATTACAAGCTTCTCTTTTCCTTCAAGCATTGAAATGCCTGAGCGCAGAGCTGCAAGGTCATGGCGGCGTTGGTAGATTTCCTCCATATCGGTTGTCAAGGATTCCGGAAGCATCACTTCGTCGCTTATATTGACTTCATCTTTTAGAGTCATTTTAGTGTCGACCGGAATTCCGCATATCTGGGCAAGAGCCATTCGCATCAGCGAAAGGCCGTTTTCTACTTTTGTAAGTGTCAGGCACGCTTCGTTGTACTTCACATCCACTGTAAGCTGGTCGGAGCGCGTAGCCACTCCCTCTTCTACCATGGCCGTCACATTGTGGCGTAGCGAGTCGACCAGATTCACAAAACTTCGGGCGAGTTTCTGTTTCTCGTTAAGCGACACCACTCCCCAGTATGCCTCTTCTACCTGGTATGTCACATCCTGTACTGCCTGGTCGTGAAGAGAGCGGGCCATATCTTCGCCATATCGGGCGATTTTGTTGAGTGCTCTTATCTGGCCGCCCATATAGACCGGCTGGGCAAGAGTGAAGGCACCTGCAAATACGTTGTGTGTGTCAAACGACATCGCCTCTTTCGGGATGACTGCTATCTCCGAGAAGACAGGGTGTCCTGTCGACGGATCAATCACAGGACGTCCTCCCTGAGTCACCACATTGTATTCATACGTGCCTTTCGCCGGGTCGAAACTCATAGTGGGAAGCTTTGCGTCCTCTCCAAGGAGTTCTATCTGGCGTTGATTGTACATGTATCCGCCTGTAAAGTCGAGTCCCGGCAGATATGCCGTACGTGCTGCCGCACGCGTGTGGCCGGCAGCCGTTATGTTTTCCTCGGCAATGCGTATCGCTTTATTATTACCTAAGGCGAGCATTCGGCAAGAGTCAAGACTCACAACATCCTCATTAATGGTGTTGCCGGTTTGGGCATATACTGCTATGCCGCTGCAGCCAATAACTGTACATGAGGCTAAAAAAGTGCGGAATTTTACTTTCATATTCTGAAGTTGAAACTTTTTCAAAAAATTAACGCTCTGTAAAGCTCTATTGTTTCAGAATATTTCTCAGATTTTACCTAATATCTGATCGGCGTGTATTTTTGTCTTGACTTCTTTCGGGCCGTAAATACGTTCTATAATGCCTGATTCGTCGACAAGAAACGTTGTGCGTAGAATACCGAAATACTTTCGTCCGCACATGCTTTTTTCGCCCCAAACACCCATTTCTTCTGCAAGCTTATGATCGGGATCTGAAATAAGTGAAAAAGGCAATGTGTTTTTGTCTATAAAGCGTTTGTGGCTTGCGGCGGAGTCGCAGCTCACTCCCACGACTGCATATCCGCGGTCAAGCAGTTCGGTATAATTGTCTCTTAGGCTGCATGCCTCAGCCGTGCAGCCGGGAGTTGAATCTTTCGGATAAAAATAAAGCACAAGTTTCTTGCCGGTGAAATCTGATGCCTTGAGTTCTTTGCCATCCTGGTCATTTCCCAGTATTTCAGGTATTTTATCTCCTTGTTTCATTTTTTGTAGGTATTGTTTGTCTTTCGTAAAAGCAACTTTGATGTTTGCAAACAAAGATAAATATAAATGGTGTGTAAAACAATTGTAATATGTCAAATTCCGTAATATGTCATTGTCGTTTTACGGTTTTTATCTTTTCAATACATCCGGGCATTTCATTATCATAATGTGTTACATATATTAATGTCATGTTATTCCTTTTTACAATTATGTCAATAAGTTTGATGACTGCTTTTTTGCGTCCGCTGTCCAGGCCGTGTAGAGGTTCGTCGAGTATAAGCAGATCAGGATGTTTTATAAGTGTTCGGGCTATCAGAATCATTCTTTGTTCGCCGCTTGAGAGTGTTGCATATCTTCTGTCGGCGAGGTGGCCGATACCCAGAAGTGTCATCCATTGCATTGCTTCCTGTCGTGCATTGTCAGCGATATTGCCGAAATTGCCTGCGGCGCTTCTGCGGCCGCGTGCTACAATGTCGAGTGACGGCCCGGCTGAATTGAAGTAGAGATGCATTTCAGGTGACACATATCCTATGCGGTCTTTTATATCCCAGATACTCTCTCCCGATCCGCGGCGCCGGTCAAATATCGTGATGTCATTGGAGTAAGCCTGTGGGTTATCGGCATAGATGAGACTGAGTAAAACTGATTTGCCGCATCCGTTTGGCCCTGAGAGTCCCCAGCGTTCACCTGATTTTACAGTCCACCATTCATTGCAGATGATATGACGTTTTCCATAGCGCACATTGCATGACTTCATTTCAAGCGCAGTGCAGTAAGGCTTATGTGCTTTAGAGTCTGTGGGAATTGTAGAATAATTTATCTCGAAATCCATCATGGCGGATAGATGTTCTTTGATATTGCTGATATTCTCTGTCGTAGGATATATGGGATTCAGAATTTCCATGTCGTGCATCGGTATAATGCACGAAGTATAATCAGGAATTTCATCGGGTGAGGCTGTGAGAAGCATTACAGACATTCCGGCAGAAGTCAGTGTCTTGATCGCTTCATTGAGTGATTCACGAGAAGGAGTGTCCAGCCCGATATATGGATTGTCAAGGATCAGAAGATCAGGCTCGTTGCAGATTGCGTTTATGACCAGCAGTTTCCTGAGTTCTCCGCTCGACAGGTAATTGAGCCGTTTGTCGTTGACATCGGCAATGTTAAGTATTTCACACAGCGATATCCATCGCTTGCTCATGCAATGTGAGGCAAACACATTTTCGACAGTAGGAATTTCATCATTCATTGTTGCCTCGAAGCGCTGTTGATAATATTCGGTCTTGCATCCGGAGAGTGAATGTATATCGTTGAACTCTACGATTTTTACATTCAGTTTTCCTTTAGGGGATTTGATCCGGTTTGTGCCGAGATTCCATCCGCGCTCAAGTATTCGTCCAAAAATAGATTTGCCACATCCGTTTGGGCCGGTTACTACAGTCAATCCCGATGTTATGCGTATTGCATCAGTTTTTATCTTTATTTCTATACCGGGATATTTCAGTGTTTTGTTTTCTATTTCTATCAGTTCGTCTTTCATTCGGCCGACATTTTCATATTACTCATCAATACTGGCAAGTTTTGGATTTTCACCAATCATCCGTTTGGGAAACTTTTTTACAACTTCACGGAAACTGTGTCTTATCAGATGCTTTATAAAATCATCGGTCAGAGTCGACTTGTAAGAAACCTGATTCCAATATTTTTTGTTCCAATGCCATGCGCCGGTTATAGCCTGGTATTTTTCTCTTAGTTGCAAAGCATATTGAGGATTGCATTTCATGCAGAAATAGTCCTCGTTTTTCACATCAAGATAAGCGAAAATCTTTCCCATGACTCTAAATGCGATTCCATCCGGTTCAAATGGACAATCTTCAGTCACATAGGGGAGTGACAGGCAGTATTCTCTGAGGTCTTCTATATTCATGACTCCGGTATGATTGTTTTATTCGCAAAAATAGGCATATCAGCCAACATAAACATGCGAAAATGGCCGCTGTTTGTGCGTGAGATGCTTGAGATATATCCGGAGCCTAAGCCGCATTTCAATACCATCGCGACGCTTGTACGCATTCTTGAGGAAAAAGGATATGTCGGTCATGAGAAATTTGGCAACTCCCATCGTTTCTATGCGATAGCTCAAAAGAGTGATTTCAGCCGCCGGTCGTTGGCTGAAGTTATCAGAAACTACTTCAATGATTCCTATAAGAGTGCGGTTTCTGCTCTTGCTGAAGATCAGAAAATTTCAGTTGATGAGCTTCGTGAAATCATCCGTTTGGTCGAGTCTCGTCGCGATAGTGCTACAGAAGAAAGAAATTAGTTGTGACCATGGGAACGCTTCTGTCCATATCATTGCTATCGTCGTTGGTACTTGCTCTTTGTTATATCACCTATAAATGTTTCCTTGCATCTGATAAAGTATGCTCGCTTCAATCGATTTGTTTTGCTGTCGGTATATCTGGAGGCATTTGCCATACCTGTTTGGTGGATCATGAGGCTTTCCGGACATTTTCAGAGTCTATTGATAAAAAGGCTGTCGGCGTGAGATTCCCGTCACTTGCCAACAGCCTCAATCATAGTCAACTTAAAAAACGAGTCAACATGATGTACAAAAAAAGTTCATCCAAGTGGAGCCGTCTTCGCTCCCTTGCATTGGTACCGGCGGTAGTAGTTGCAGTAGCGGTGTTCAGCATTCCGGCAGTAGCCTCTATGATCAATGAAGTATCTGAAACCGATTTCTCTTGGATCGGATACAAAGTTAGTGAAAAAGCTTCGGATGATCATGCTATTCGCATTGTCGGTTACAAAGCTGGTGAAAAACTCCAGATGCCCCTGTGATTTACATTAATGGTAAGAAGTCAACAAAAGAAGAGATGGATGTTCTTCTCCCGTCAAAAATTAAGAACATAAAGGTAGATAAAGAAAATAATAAAATCGACATTCTTTTATCTGAGGCTGATGAAGATGTAGATAAGGAAAATGTATATGATGCTGTTGAATAAACTCCTAAGTAATCCGGGAGGAGAAAAAGCCCTGCTTAATTTTTTTCAGGAAAATATAAAATATCCTGCCGCAGCGTTGAAGGATGACGTGCATGTACGTGTAATCGTTAAGTTCGTCGTAAGATCGGGTGGCAAGGTTGTGTCTCCGGTTATTCTTAAAGGCGTTTCTCCTGCATTGGATGCATAAGCCCTCAGGGTTGTTGCAAGCTTCCTGAATTCATCCCTGCTAAGAAAGATGGTAAGGCCGTGTCGTGCTACTGCACAGTTCCGGTAACATTCAGGACCAAAAATAAGAAGCCCTCAAAAGTAATTTTTTGACTGTAAAATATCACCGTCTTTGATTTCATAAGACGGTGATATCTTATGATGTACATACTCACAAGATAAAATTTCGAAAAAATGTCAGAACTTTAGTTGAGGTATTTTGCACTTTTTTCGAAAAAAACTTCTGAAAAATTTGCAGAAAGAAAAATAAGCAGTATCTTTGCAGCGTCTTTAAGGGAACGCCCTAAGAGACATCAACAGAATGACTCCGTAGCTCAGTTGGTAGAGCAACTGACTCTTAATCAGTGGGTCGAGAGTTCGAGCCTCTCCGGGGTCACAATCAAAAATGGCAAAACGCCGCAAAGCACTGAAATCACTTGATTTTCAGTGCTTTTTCTTTTTGCCAAAATTT
>CAJTPZ010000007.1:0-116424 GCA_910578395.1 uncultured Muribaculaceae bacterium
CACTTCACGATGCCACGCAGTCAGATACCTCTTTAATATTGCAAATACAATATTTTTTTGCGGAAGATAGAACTATCAGTGGTAATTTTAAATCGGCAGAGTGAAAATTTGCGATTCTTCATGCCTATTCCTATCTTGCTCGAAACATTTTATATCATGAAGAAAAAACATTTATACTGGCGATCATATTTGCAATAACAGCTTTTTGTGCTGTTACTCAAGAAACATCGGCTCCTAAGAGGATTACTATTATAGATGGTAAGTTTTTCAGTAATCTGCCGGAAGTAGTTGCAAAGATGATGACTCCTGACGGAATTAAATTTTTTATAATATCCACCCCAAACGGAACAAAGGCTGTTGGGATAAAGATGCCGAAACCTTTGCCAGAGGAGGCGCTACTTGATACTATACCGATGGCTCAAGTGCCTGAGGCGGCTGAACTTTTAAGGAGATTTGAAGAGGCACAGGCAAATTCTGAGGGAATAAGGGTGTCATCAGGCAAGACGGAGCCATTGCTTAAAGAAGGAACTAAGTTTCCGGATTTCACTGCCACCGATATAGATGGCAGAATATGGAGCAATGCAGATGTGAGTGGTAAAGTAATGGTGTTAAATATGTGGTTTACGGGTTGCGGTCCATGTCGATCTGAGATGCCGGAACTGTCCACCTGGAAGGATGAGATGCCTGACGTGATGTTTTTCTCATCTACTTATGAATCGGCTGAGATAGCTCGCCCCGTCATTGAAAGTCGCGGATTCAACTGGATTCCGATTGTAAACGATACTTTATTTACAAAGTATATAGGCAACAACGGCTATCCTCTTACCGTCGTTATAGACAGGAACGGTATCGTGGCGATGGTTGAGTACGGCACATCAGCTACCCAACGGGAAGCATTGAAGCAAAAGATAAAGTCTTTGATAAAATGAAAATGTAATTTATTTCTGTTGATAATTAAAATCCCAGAGATAATTTCGGCGATCTAATAAGGTTTGGAGTAAAAAACAAGAGTTTGACATTTAGAGTTTGAACCCTGGCCTTTCCGGTAGTTAATTTCCGCTTGATTACCTCCGAATATGCAGTTCGTCACGTGTCTTGCCCATGATGGGCGCGTTGCGGTCTGCATTTAATCGAAATGTGATACATTTTTCCATGAGCAGCATTCCCGCAGTAAGGAAGCCTGTGCAACCGCTTTTGAAATTACCAATTTTCAGAAAAGACATTTCCGCCCTGTGCTGGGTATAAGTTGATATTTGCGTATAAAATTCGGCCATTTTCGCATTTATAGTGTCGGTGTGGTGTTTATCTTTGCTAGTATAAATCATTATTACGGATTGTTATGAGATTGCGATATTTTTTTGTCTGGGCAGCTATGCTTGCTGGAATGAGTGTAATGGGGCAAGGAACTGCAGACGATTATCGTCGGGCATATGAGCTGCGCACGAAGTATTCTATGAACAATGTGTGGGGTGCTGATGTGAATCCAAGATGGACTGCCGACGGTGATAAGTTTTATTATGTTACGAACAGGCCTGAAGGACGTAGATATATGCTTGTGGATGCAGACAGACGCAAGCGTGTAGATCTATTTGACCACATGGATCTTGCCAATGCACTGGAACGGTCTACAGGTAAGCATGTGAGCGCTGACTCGTTGTTCCTGAGCATATCGCGTGTCGGTAATGGCGGTGATACTATAGATTTCTCAATAAATGGGGTGCGCTATCGTTATCTGACAAGATCAAATTCGCTTGATAGATTGCCTGCTTTACCGCCTGTCGGGGAGGAGCCGCACTGGATGGTGGTGGATTCCGAGACCGGTGGTGAGCCTGTTGTGTCGCCTGACGGAAAACTAAAGGCGTTTATCAGGAATCATAATGTGTGGGTGAGCAATTATGACGGCAGCAATGCGCGAGCGTTGAGTGATGACGGTGCTATGGGAAATTATTATTCATCGCGCATCTATTGGTCGCCTGACTGCCGTAAAATAGCGGTGAATCGTATCAGGCCTGCAGTGAAACACTACGTCTATTATGTGGAGTCGTCGCCAAAGGATCAGCTTCAGCCCAGACTGCATAAGCAGGAGTATGCGAAGCCAGGTGAGGAACTTCTGTTTAAGCGTCCTGCGATTTTCAATGCTGAGACCGGCGAGAAATCGATTCCGGAAACGGCTATGCTTGAGAACCAGTATGAGATTTCCGATCCGGTGTGGGAGAAAGACAGCCATAGTGTGACTTTTGAATATAATGGTCGTGGTCACAAGGTGTATCGTGTATTGGAGCTTAATGACAAGGGCGGCGAGATGCATGTGATCGTAGATGAGAAGCACGACAAATATGTGAATTATGTGCGTAATTTCCGACATGATCTTGCCGATGGAAAGCATATAATCTGGAGCAGCGAGCGTGACGGTTACCAGCATCTTTATATGATAGACCGCCTAACAGCGCAGCCCTCATGGCAGATAACGCGTGGCGAATGGTATGTGAGAGGTGTACAATATGTCGATGAGGCGGCGGGACGCATCTTTTTCTCGGCAAGCGGAGTCAAGAAGGATGAGGATCCGTATCTGATAAGGTATTACAGCATAAAAACAGATGGCACGGATATGCGTGATCTTACACCTGTAACCGGTAATCATGTGGTCACCTATTCGCCCGACATGAAGTATATGGTAGATGTCTGGTCGACAATTGCGGATGCTCCGCAGGCTGTTTTACGCAGTGCGGCCGACGGCCGTGAGTTGATGCAACTTGAGAAAGCTGATATAAGCCGCCTGACAGCAGCAGGATGGACGGCTCCGGAAGTATTTGTGGCTCCCGGGCGTGACGGGAAGACTCCGATGTGGGGGCTGATACGACGTCCGTCTAATTTTGATCCGTCACGGTCCTATCCTGTAATCGAATATATTTATCAAGGGCCTGGAGACCAGTATGTGCCTAAATCATTCCGCCCCTATGACTGGTGGATGACCTCGCTCTCGGAACTTGGTTTTATTGTCGTTATGGTCGATGGCATGGGCACGTCGTTCAGGTCGCGCGATTTTGAGAATGTATGCTATAAAAACCTGAAAGATGCCGCTATTCCTGATCATATAGCATGGCTCAAGGAGGCCGGAGAAAAGTATCCTTATATGGATCTCGACAGAGTTGGAATATATGGCTGTTCGGCCGGCGGACAGGAATCACTTTCAGCTTTGCTCATGTACCCTGAATTCTACAAAGCATGTTATTCGGCCTGTGGCTGTCACGACAACCGCATGGATAAGATATGGTGGAATGAGTTATGGATGGGCTATCCGGTCGATGAAAGCTATGCTGAATCGTCAAACGTGGTAAACGCACATCTTCTTCAGCGTCCGTTGATGCTTGTGGTAGGAGAGATGGACGATAATGTGGACCCTGCTTCGACAATGCAGGTAGCCGATGCACTCATAAAAGCCGGAAAGGATTTTGAACTTGTGGTGATCCCAGGCGCGCGGCACACGATGGGAGAGGATTTCGGGGAGCGAAAGCGTTACGATTTCTTCGTAAAGAATCTGCTTGGTGTCACACCGCCGTCGTGGCAGGAAGTCCCTCTGCCATGACGGCGGCAGACCTGTATTATTCGGGAATGATACTGAATTCGGCCGCTGAGGCATAATCGTTGCCACGTTGCGACGAAAGTGCGGTAAAGCGCATGTAACGTGCTTTTACCGGAGTATCGAAAATGACTTTTTTCTCTTTAGCCGAGGCATCGAACGATCCCTCGGTTACTTTTTTCCATGTTTTTCCGTCATCGCTCACTTCGATGCGGTAATCTTTGATATTGCCATTTGTGCTGTCCTGACGCGGAAGGATGCTAAATCCTTTCATCCCTTTGATGCTATAGGTATCGAAGTCGATCCAGTGAGGATATTTTGCAACGGTTACTCCGTAGGCCGTATGCCATATTGTCGATGGATTTCCGTCGGTGATGAATGATGCGTTTTCGCCCGGCTCTTCGCTTGAGCAGTAGACTACTTCCATCGGCACTACGTCGTGTGGCTCAAATGTCATTGTCACTGTGGCAAGAGGCATACTCTCGTTCCATGCAATGATTGTTCCGCCGGTTTTGAATTCAAATGGGGTACTGTATGATTTCTCTACCGGAGTTTTTTTGCGTCCTTTGGTTGTGCCGTCGGTGTAGATGATGCGGGCATCGGGATCGGCAGAACTGATACTAACTTCTCCCTTGTTGTTCCTGACAATTGATAAAGGCAGCACACCTCCGCGCCCGACGCGGGCATTGGCCGGTGCATCGACCGAGGATGTGATAGGCCGTATAATGAAGCCGAAATGATGGTTGCCGCCTTTTACGCGGTCGTGGGACAAAGGTCCTCCTTGTCCGCAGCTGCTGCCGCCGAGTCCGGTGACTTTTGTGTCGAGGTGAAGCCAGTTTCCGTCAGATACAGGAAGATCACACGGATGCGGTGCATTGGCAAGCTGCTTCTCGCTCCATGGCAATACCGACATACTCATGGTGTCGAGTGCAATGAACTGCAATCCGTTTCCGTCGTTGTCGCGTAATGAGCTCCAGCGCACTTCTTCGCGGTTGCTCATGCTCTGCGGTTTTGGAAAACCTACAAACATGTCGGCGACTTTTGAGTCATAAAGTCCTACAAACTGGCCTGTCTTCCGGTCGTTGAAGTTATTTACGGGACCACGACCATAGTAAGTGTAGTTTTCGAGATACGACGGTAATTTCATGGCATAGCCAAGTCGTGGCAGTGTCATGGCCGGCTTGTTGTCGGTCACGGCTGCCTCAAGTTCGACAGATCCGTCGGGATAAACGGTCCATATCTGATTGGTGATGAACCTTAGCGCGTTGTCGTCAAGATTATCACCTGCGATGAGTCTGGCACGTCCTGAAGTGAATTTGTCGTCCAGCCTGGTCTCGGACGGAGCCTGTGACTCGACCTTGTAGCTGATTACTACAGATCCGTCGGGACGCGTGAATGTCTTTCGGTCAGAGGCTTTATGCTTCAGGTTGTCGAGTCCGGCGGCATACCATTGGCTGTAGACCCAGACATCGTTGTCGACCGGCGCACGATATGCGTCAAGCCTTGGGCCGTTACCGGGGGTGATATAGTCTTTGCCGTTGTAGTTTAGTGTATATATTGAGCCTGTTCCGTCGTCAAAAACAATTTTAAATCCGTCGCCCGACACTGTGATGCCTTCTGCGCTCTCATTGATTTTAACCGATTTTCCTGCTCCCGACACAATAGGCGCATAGGGAGTGGCACTTTTTACAGGCAGTTGCTCGCGCATCTGCACGAATCCTTTTTCAGCCCATGGTCTGTCGGCAGGCTGCAGAAATTCTATGATAAGAAAATACTCTTTGTCTGCATCGAGATTGTTCATATCAAACGGTATCGTCATTTTCCCCGTGGTGCGGGGCGCGATGTCTTTAGCCGTTGTTCCGCCGAAACGGTTGCCGGAAGCCACTTCCTTGCCGTCGGCATGTAGCTTCCAACGCATATCATAGTCAAGGGGGGTGAAGTAGTTTTTGTTGAATACTTCGATTTCGCCACGGCTCATATCAGAGGCTTTAACGCCGACATTCTGATATACTTTCTGTACTTCAAAATACTGTGGTTTAGGCGATAGATCGGGCAGCATTATTCCGTTCATACAAAACATGCCGTCGTTTGGTGTGTCACCGAAGTCACCGCCATAGGCCATGTAGGCTTTGCCATCGGAGGTGTGTGTGAGCAGTGCCTGGTCAACCCAGTCCCAGATCGCTCCTCCGCAGAAGAAATTGGTCGACTCGATGGCCTCCCAGTAGTCGATGAGATTTCCTACAGCATTACCCATTGAATGTGCGTACTCCGATATGTGATAGGGGTATTTAACTCCGGCTTTACCTTTGACAGTCTCTCTGACCCATGCTACCGATGGATACTGGTTGGATCCCATGTCAACAATGTTGTTGTTGCGCTCATACTGTATGGGACGTGATGTGTCGAACTGTTTTATGGCATTGTAGGCGGCAAGATAATTGTCGCCGGGCCCTCCTTCGTTGCCGAGCGACCAGATTACAATGGCAGGGCTGTTGACGTGGGCACGTACAAGCTCCATGTTTCGAGCCACGTGGGCTGCTTTCCACTCTTTGGGATGGCTGAGCGATGCATTACCGTAGTAATATTCGTGGCTTTCGATATTGGCTTCATCCTCAAGATAGATGCCATATTTGTCACATACGTAGTACCAGTAGGGTGCATTACTGTAGTGGGAGTTGCGCACATGGTTTATGTTGCCCCGCTTCATAAGCATCACTTCTTGCTCCATCTGGTCACGGGTTATGGTATGTCCGGTGAGCGGATTGGTCTCGTGTCGGTTGACTCCTTTAAGTTTTACCGGTTTGTTGTTGACGTAGAAATAGCGTCCGGCGAGACCGAATTCATCCTGAGAAGCCGGTGTATCGAGGATCTCGACTGTGCGGACACCCATATATGTCGAAGCGATGTCAACGGTTTTGCCTTTGGAATTTTTCAGTTCGGCGACCATGACATATCGCCACGGTTCCTCGGCGCTCCACTTTTTAGGATCGTTCCAATAGAAGCTCAGGTTGTTTTCAGTAGTCGATCTTTTTACAATGTCGAGCACTTTAGAAGGAAGAGACTGTACCATTGCCGGCGTGGAGGACGTCATGTCGCTATACAGTTCACATGGATAGAAACTGTAGGTGACCGAGTAACCCCTGGCGTCTTTTTTCGTCAGGTTTTCGACAGAGATGTCGATACTTATTTTTGCCTCACCATCGGGTGCGATCGAGAGGGTGCGCACTGCAAGATCGGAAATGGCCACTTTGGGTGTTGATGTGAGATAAGTGTCGCGTATTATACCAGGAAGCCGGAACATGTCCTGTGCCTCAAGAAAAGAGCCGTCGCTGCTTCGGTATACTTCCACTGCTACGGAATTCTCGCCTTTTACGACAAAATCGGTGATATCGAAAGTGGCTGTGTTTCGCGAGTTCTTGGAGAATCCGATATAACTGCCGTTGATCCAGAGATAGAAGAATGAATCCACACCGTCGAAGTTGATGTAGATCTCACGCCCGTTCCAGTTGTCGGGAATCGTGAATGTGCGGCGGTAGGAACCGACTTCGTTACGGTCTTTGTAGGTTGTCCAGTGTTCGGGAGGTGTGCGCATTACGCCTCCACGCCAATCGTCGACAGCGACTTTGTGCTGGAAAATCACCGGCTGGTTCACATAGACAGGTACACCATATTTCATAGATCCGTCAGGTAATATGCCTTGCACGTTCCAGCATCCGGGGACTGCTATATTATCCCATTCCGATACATCGTAATCGCTGCGATAGAATTCCTTGGGGCGTTTTTCCGGGGTATTTACCCAGTTGAATTTCCAGTCGCCGTTGAGACTTTGGTAGTAAATGCTGTTTTCGGGAAGTACTTTGCGAGCATTTTCAACTGATGCAAAAGAGAAGAAATAGGCACGCGGCTGTTGTTTGTTATAGGCCAACAATTCCGGCGATTCCCATTCATTTCCCACGGGGGCGCCGGCATTTCCGTAGTCAAAACCTTTGAGAGCAGGTACGGCAGCGGTTGTAGATGCCGCGAGTGTGACGGAGAGCGTAGATGATATGATAAACTTTCGCATAATTCATGATATTGATTGGTAGAAAACAAATATACATATAATATTCTTGCTATATTTGCCAATAGTATCAAAAAACATTCCGGAAGCGGTTACTTCTGTGATAAAACGTAAAAAACACTATGGCTACATCCAACGATATCGACTGGGCAAACCTCTCGTTTGGTTATATCCCCACCGATTATAATGTACGTTGCCGTTATGTCGACGGCAAGTGGGGCGAAATTGAAGTGTCGCAGTCAGAGACAATCGACATACACATGGCCGCGACGTGTCTGCACTATGGTCAAGAGGTTTTTGAGGGGCTCAAGGCGTTTCGCGGAAAAGACGGCAAGGTGCGTATCTTCCGTCTTGAAGAGAATGCGAAACGTATACGTGAATCCGCTGAAGGTCTGCTCATGGAGCCTGTTCCACAGGATCTTTTTGAGGAGATGGCCAAAAAAGTGGTGAAGCTCAATGAACGCTTTGTGCCTCCTTATGGCAGCGGAGCATCGCTTTATATCCGTCCGCTTGAGATCGGCATGTCGGCTCAGGTAGGGGTGAAGCCGGCAAAAGAATATCTGTTCATTATTCTTGTCACTCCGGTAGGGCCTTATTTTAAGGAAGGTTTCAGGCCTACCGATATTTGCATCATGCGGGAATTTGACCGTGTGGCTCCTAAAGGCACCGGCCGTTGGAAAGTGGGAGGCAACTATGCAGCCAGCCTTATGGCCGGAGAGAAAGCTCACAAGCATGGCTACTCGGCAGTGCTCTATCTTGATCCTCGTGAGAAAAAATATATCGACGAATGCGGTCCTGCCAATTTCTTTGCAATCAAAGGCAACAAGTATATAACCCCGGCTTCCGACTCGATATTGCCTTCTATCACGAATAAAAGTCTCATGCAGCT
Source organism: uncultured Muribaculaceae bacterium (assembly GCA_910578395.1). Classification (GTDB taxonomy): domain Bacteria; phylum Bacteroidota; class Bacteroidia; order Bacteroidales; family Muribaculaceae; genus JAFLTL01. The sequence goes on from CAJTPZ010000007.1 coordinate 8,530, forward strand.
CGCACGCGACATGGGGCTTGAGGTAGAAGAGAGACATATCCCTGTCGAGGAACTCGCCGAGATCGACGAGGCTGCGGCATGTGGTACTGCGGCAGTGGCTTCGCCGGTAGCAGAAATACATGATATTGACAACGGTACAAAATATATTGTGGCGAAGGACCGTCAGCCGGGACCTGTAACCACTGAACTTTACAACCGTCTGCGTGCCATTCAGCTCGGTGAGACCGACGATGTGCACGGCTGGAACACCATCATAGAGTGAACACACAGGAAATCATAGATCATTATTATCCCGCAGGAACTCCCCTGCGGGATATATATTTGCGCCATTGCAGGAGTGTGGCCGATCTTGCTCTTGAAATCAATGCCTCGCGCGGACTCGGTATTGATCCGAAAGTAGTGGAGGATGCCGCGATGCTGCACGACATAGGTATATGTCTGACCGATGCGCCTTCGATCGGCTGTCACGGTGATCTGCCCTACATACTTCATGGTGTTGCCGGGGCCGATATTCTGAGAATAGAAGATGCTGACGAGCAGTATGCGCGCGTGGCCGAGTCGCACACCGGAAGCGGGCTGACCCGTGATGAAATCGAGGCTGCAAAACTTCCGATCCCTTCGGGCCGCGACGCTATGCCCCGCACTATGCTCGAAAAGCTCATCTGTTACGCCGACAAATTCTACTCGAAATCGGGTGACATGCAGCGGAAATCGGTTGAGTCGGTAGAGCGGGAGATCAGACGCCACGGGCAGGCAGCGCTTGACCGTTTCATTGAATTAAAGGAGCTGTTCGGTGATGTTCAGTGAAACTGACAGGCAGTGGATGAGGCAGGCTATTGCCGAAGCACGGAAAGCTGCCGCTGCCGGAGAAGTGCCTATCGGGGCTGTCGTGGTGAGCGGAGGACGTGTGATAGGACGTGGCCATAACATGACCGAACAGTTGCATGATGTCACGGCACATGCTGAGATGATTGCTCTTACGGCTGCCTCGCAGGCTCTTGGTGGCAAGTATATGCCTGATGCGACTCTTTATGTCACGGTAGAGCCGTGCTGCATGTGTGCCGGAGCTATCGGCTGGAGCCAGATCGGACGCATAGTTTTCGGTGCCACGGATCCAAAGAGGGGATATGTTTCGATAGTCGGTGCCGGAAAAACGCCGTTTCATCCCAAGGCAACAGTGCAGTCAGGTCTGATGGAGGAGGAATCAGCCGCTATGATGCGTGATTTTTTTGCTCAGAAGCGACGTTAAGCAGATTGTAACTGTTTATATTTTGCAAGTATATAATAATAATGGATGCCCGCTGCGGGCATCCATTATTATTTAATGTTATGGTTGGTATTTTACCATCCGGGGTTGTTGGGTGAAAGTGCCGGGCTGCGCTCGATCTCGTATGGAGAGATGGGCCAGAGTTCCATGCGCGGATCATAAGTGCGGGTGAATACAGTGTTGCCGAAGATATCAATGGCATCTTTCATCACATCGCCGTAAATGCCCCAACGCTTCAGATCGAAGTAGCGGTGTCCTTCCAGACAAAGCTCGCGGGCGCGTTCGTCGCGGATGCGTTTTGTCATCTCATCTTTGTTGTTTACCTGCATCCAGCTGTCGCCGTTGTTGATTTTGGGCATATTCACTCGTGCACGTATCTTGTTGAGTTCCTTGATTGCATTAGTCAGATCGTTCATCTCGTTGTAGCACTCGGATAGCATAAGTATCACGTCGCCGAGACGTATGAACGGGAACTCATAGGGCGTGCGGTTGTATTCGCCCCAGTAGCCGTCGAGGTTGCCGGTCGGAATCCATTTGCGGCAGAAGTAGCTCTTCCAGCCTTCTGAGTTGTAGATGAATCCTTGAGTCTGATAGGGTGCGCCTCCATTTCCGTTGGTCACGACATATATCATGATGCCGGGAATCGACTGGTCGGGAGAACCGAGATATTGTGCGTAGGGCGCTATGATGTTGAGGTGGCACCGCGGGTCACGGTTGCGGTATGCATCGACAATCTTTGTAGTGTCGGCATCGAAGTAAAATTCGATCTTCTTACCGGCTTTGTCGAGCTGGACCTGGAAAAGTTTTTCGCGCTCGGCGGGAGTTTTGGTTGTCCATCCCTTGAAAAAATCTCCGGGTTTCGAGGAGTATTCGTCAACACGTTCCCAGTCAAAGGGTTTTCCGTCAGGGAATTCATACATTTCCATCAGAGTGTTTGACGGAACGACGTGGTTTGAAGCGATGTTGCGCATTGTGCCTTTGTTGCCGAGGTAGGTGCAAAGGTCCATGCCATAGCCTGCGACATTGCCGTCGATCGACTGCAACGAGAAGATCATCTCTTTACTGCGCATACCGTTGTATATGCGGAAGAGTTCGTTGTAGTCGGGGTGGAGTTCATAACCATAGTCATTGGTCTTGTTGTAGATGATCTCCTCAAAGTCGGCGGCAGCTTTGTCGTATTCTTTGGCATACAGATATACTTTACCGCGTAGAGCGTAGGCCGCTCCTTTTGTGACACGTCCGTAGGAGCTTGAGTCCCAGCTTATCGGAAGATTCTCGATCGCATATTTGAGATCGTCCAGAATCTTGCCGCGCACAGTGGCAACATCTTCTCTCGGATTGTTGAGCGTCTGGTATTGGTCATTGATTATGCAGCTCTCATCGTAGTATGGAACAGCACCCCAGAGGTTTATCAGCTCGAAGTAGGAGAACGCACGCATGAAGCGCAGTTCAGCGAGATAGATGTTTTTGGAGTTAGTCGAGAACAAGGCATCGTCCATTGCCGTTATCGAGCGTATAGCGGTATTGGAGGAGTGTATCACCTGATAGACATATTGCCAGTGATTCAGGCATGCTCCCTCAGTGGATGAAAAAGATGTGCCGCGGGCAATATTGCCATATATCGTTGTGGTCGAGAAGGTAAGATCGGAGATCTGGTCAAACATGAACTCAAGACCGAATGCCCAGTTGGATTTTACCAGTGAATAAACGCCGGTGGTACCTTGTTTGGCATGATCCTCTGTTTGCCAGAAAGTATTGTCTGACAAGTGTGTCGGATCAATGTAGTCGAGAGACTCGCAACTGCCAAGAAGCAACGCCGATCCGACAAGAGCTTTAAGAAATATATTTTTTTTCATTGTAGCCATTGTAATTACGTTTAGAATGTGACGTTAACACCTAATGACATCTGTCGGAGCGAAGGATAGCCTACGCCGCTCACGATTTCAGGATCCCAACCTGGGAAGCTGGTAATTGTAAACAGGTTGTCCATTGAGGTGTAGACTTTCAGGTTCTCGACAAAAAACTTCTTGGATATGGATTGCGGAAGGTTGTAGGAGAACGTCAGGTTCTTCAGGCGCAGATAGGATGCGTTGTGCACAAATGCCGTAGATGCGACCTGGTTCTTGGAGTCGGACGAATAACGCAGGATAGGATACTTTGAACCGTAGGGATTCTCGGGTGTCCATGAGTTTTCCACGATATCTTTCATGATGGTCTGACCATCGGCAGTGATGAAACGGAACGCCTGGTTGTTGTAATATACATTGTAGTCTCCTACGCCCTGGAACAACAGCTGGAGTGAAAAGTCTTTCCATGTAGCGCCAAGGTTGAAGCCATAAGAGATTGCCGGGAAATTACCGCTGCCTACCTCTATGCGGTCGTTGTAGTCGAGCTTGCCGTCGCCATTGGTGTCCTTGTATAGGAAGTCGCCGAGCTGCGGACGCTGGAATGTCGCGAAGTAATTGCCTTTGCCTTCAGCGTTGCTCTTGTCAGCAAGGCTCTGCACATAATTGAGGTCATTCTGGTCGCGCACGATGCGGTCGATGTCCATCACATATAGCTGGTTGATAGGCTTGCCTTCTTCGTTTTTGAATACGCCGCTGATATTTGTCTGGCCACCATACTCCTTGATCTCGTTGTGATTGTAAGAGAGGTTGAATCCGATGTTGTATGTCACGTTACCGATACGGTCGGTCCAGGTTCCGTCGATTTCAAAACCGTTGTTTTTCACTCGTCCGGCGTTGGTTGTCGGTATCGCTGTTGTACCATGTGAATAGGGGGCCGGGATTGACATGAGGATGCCTTTGGTGTCCTTATCGTAATATTCGAGGCTACCCGACAGACGTCCGTCAAACAGTCCGTAATCGATACCTACGTTAGTGACATAGGTGGTTTCCCATGACAGTTTGGTATTTGACAGAGCCTGGTAATATCCGGCGTTGATGGTGTTGCCAAGAATTGTGTTGGATGCATTATAGAGAGCCTGCCATGCATAGTTGCCTACAGTGTTGTTGCCAAGACCGCCGTAGGATGCACGGAGCTTGAGTGAGCTCAGCCAATTACGCGAGTTCTCCATGAAGTTTTCCTCAGAGATGCGCCAACCGGCAGATACCGACGGGAACCATCCCCAACGGTGTCCGGGAGCGAAACGTGAAGAGCCGTCGGCTCGAAGATTGCCTTCAAGCATGTATTTGTCATCCCACACGAAATTGACGCGGCCAAAGTAGGAACGGAGAGCCCATTCGGTGAAGTAACCGTTGGTGCGGCCTACTGTCGGATATGCGTCGAGAGTCGATAGGCTCTGGTCGCCGTCGTATTTCAGATAAGTGTCATATTCATATTTCTGATACTCCTGAGCCGCTCCGAGAAGTATGGTTGCGTCGAGTTTGTCGTTGAAAGCCTTGAAGTTGTAGTTGGCTGTTATGTCGCTGGTGCGGTAGATCCACCAGTAATTGTAGCGGCGCACGTAGTTACGCACAAGTCCGGTTGTAAGAGGATATAGGTCAACTCCGCCGGCGTCGTTGAGCACGTAACGGTAGAGAGGCTTGTCGGTAAGGATGTGGTACAGGTTGTTTTCCTTATAGTTGTAGGTATAAGAGGCTTCGACAGTGAGACCCTTCACCGGTTTCACGCGCAGATACATCTTGGGGATGATACTGCGGGTCTTGTTGGGGAACTCGTTTTTGAAGAACCAGTTGCGTCGATATGGATTTGCATTGGACACATTCTGTTCCTCTGGGTTCTGTATGCCGCCATAAGTGCCGGTCTCCTTGTCGTAGAGATTCATGCCGGGCACGGTATTGAAGCCACCGTAGCCGAATACCACATCACCTCCGTTGGTTGCGTTGTCGGCGCTTGTGTCGCTTGAGTCGATAAATCCGTAGATGTTCATTCCGGCTGTGATCCAGGGCTTGATGTCTACTTCAAGGTTGGAACGCATCTGATAGCGGCTATATTGTGTGCCTGTTGTCATGCCGGGGTTGTGTATGTAGCCGAGTGACATGTTGTAGCGCACGGTTTCGGTGCCGCCGGTGACGGATATGTTGTGGTTCTGCACGATATTCACATCACGGAAAGCATGATCCTGCCAGTCGGTGTTGGGATATACGCGGGGATTTCTGCCGGCATCGTTGCGCCACTCGTTGATTTTTTCCTGCGAGAATCGAGCGGCTACACCATTGTTGGCACGTGCCTGATTCTGGATTTCCATGTAATCGGCATAGTTGCTGACGATGTCGAAACGCTTGGCCATGGTTTCAAATGACACGTTGCCGGAGTAGGTTACGCGGGCTGTTCCTGCCTTGCCCTTTTTGGTGGTGATGAGAATTACACCATTGGCTGCACGTGAGCCATATATAGCTGACGAGGCAGCGTCCTTAAGTACCGAGATCGATTCGATGTCGAGCGGGTTTATGTCGGATATCGAGGCATTGGGTAGACCGTCGATTACTACAAGAGGATCGGCATTGTTGAATGTGCCTACACCGCGCACACGTATAGTCTGTTGCTCATAGCCGGGTGTGTTACCGCCCGAATTGACTATGGAAAGACCTGCAGAAAGACCTGCCAGCGCGTTAGTGGCGTTTGTAACCGGACGATCCTCAAGTGCACCGACTTTTACCGACGAAACAGCGCCGGTCATGTTCACTTTCTTCTGTGTGCCGTAGCCTACAGTTACCACTTCGTCAAGTACGGTTGAGCTTTCCTGCAAAACGATCTTGAATTCTGTTTGACCGTTTATTTTAATCTCTTGAGTCGTGTAGCCTATATAGCTTACCACAAGAGTGCCGTTGGAAGGAGCTGTCAGTGTGAATTTGCCGTCTAAGTCGGTTGATGCTCCGTTTTGGGTTCCTTTGACTGCGACGGTTGCACCTGTGAGAGGTTCATCGCTTGAATCTACAACCGTGCCGGTGACAGTTATCGTCTGCGCTGACAGCGGCAGACTGACAAGTGCCATTAACAGTGCTATGACCACTGTCTTAAAGCATTGATTTGTCTTCACGTTGATAGGATTTAGTTTATGATTAGGTTTTGCTATTAAACCAAAAGGACATCTTTGACCGGGCATCAATATCTCGGAACTGTTCTCCAGGTCGTTAAAAACACTCATTTTTTAAGCTCTCTTGGTAAGAGATGCTTTTGATTTGGCTAAGATACCAAATTTTTGTAAAATCAAAGTGAATTAAATTAAAAAATATTGATTTCTTTAAAATTTTATCAATTTTAATTATTCTTCAGAGGTGTTCATAAGTGTGTTGATTAGAGCATTTGTATTGTTGTTTTTCAAATACGGCAAAATGCCTGTATAATACGTTTGTTAATAGCTTGTTATGATTCGTGCGTATCTCTTACCAAGAGATGCACACAACACGATAAGTTGTAGACGGTGTGTGGATGGAATGTAAAAATATGTATGCGCTTAGGGGCACATAAATTTTTTATACTATCTTTAGGTCTCTAAAAAGTCTGTATAAAATATGGCAGAAATCAAGTGCATAGGCATCCTCACTTCTGGAGGAGATGCTCCGGGCATGAATGCGGCAATACGTGCCGTGACACGTGCCGGTATTTTCAGCGGTCTGAAGGTCAAAGGTATTTATCGTGGTTATCGCGGTTTGCTTACCGACGAGATAGTTGAGTTCCACACACAGAATGTATCAAACATCATTCAGATGGGTGGTACTATTTTAAAGACGGCACGTTGCAAGGAGTTTACGACCCCCGAAGGCCGCCAGCTTGCCTATGACACTATGCGTCGTCATGAGATCGACGCTCTGGTGGTAATCGGAGGCGACGGTTCGCTTACCGGCGCGCGCATATTTGCCAACGAGTTCAACCTGCCTGTCATCGGGCTTCCCGGAACGATCGACAATGATCTCTATGGCACTGACACGACTATCGGTTACGACACAGCCCTAAACACGATCATGGAGTGTGTCGACAAGATACGTGATACTGCGACTTCCCACGAGCGCCTGTTCTTTATTGAGGTCATGGGACGTGATGCCGGATTCCTCGCTTTGAACGGTGCTATCGCGTCGGGAGCCGAAGCTGCTATAATCCCAGAGATTTCGACTGAGGTCGATCAGCTGGCAGAGCTGATCCAAAACGGATTCCGCAAGAGTAAGAATTCATCGATAGTCCTTGTCGCCGAAAGTCCTGTCACTGGTGGTGCTATGGCTATGGCCGAACGCGTTAAAAACGAGTATCCGGCTTATGATGTGCGTGTGTCAATTCTCGGTCATCTGCAACGCGGCGGATCGCCTACGGCCCACGACCGTATTCTTGCTTCCCGCATGGGGGCTGCCGCTATCGATGCCTTGCTCGACGATCAGCGAAATGTCATGATCGGGATCAAAAACGATGATATCGTCTATGTGCCTATCACAAAGGCTATCAAAAACGACAAACCTATAAACCGCGAACTGCTCAGCACACTGCGTCGCCTGTCAATATAAGATGTATCCGGCTACACCGGCAATCACTATCACAAGGATAGGATGCAGTCGGGCGAAATAAACCAACACAAAGGCACCTGCGCACATGCAGGTGCTTTTTATTATGTCGGAGGTTGTGGTACCGAAGTTTTCTTCATTCATAAGCAGAAGTGCAGCCGAGGCAATCAGGCCTATCACAACTGGCCGCAGCCCGGCAAAGACACCTTTTATTACAGCGCTCTCCCTGTGTCGTGTTATGAAGTGGCTTGCGTAGGCTACAAGCAGAAATGAAGGCAACACTACCACAAGAGTGCATAGAAGAGATCCGAGCACACCCCACCACCAGCCTTCGAAACCGGCTTCTGCGGGCACGGCGTATCCTATATATGTGGCCGAGTTAATACCTATAGGGCCGGGGGTCATCTGTGAGATCGCGACTATGTCGGTAAACATTTTCTCGCTTACCCACCCCGGGCCGACTACCTCACGCTCAATTAGTGAAAGCATGGCATATCCGCCGCCAAACCCGAAGAGTCCGATCTTCAGGTAGCTCCATATCAGGTTGAGATATACGCTCATGATCTGTCCTCCTTCCTGGATTTTTTAAGTCCGCGGCGGCAGTGGAAAAAGTAGCCTGCCGCACCACCGAGTATGATGAAAAGTATTGGATTGGATATCCAGGGTAGCTTTGACCAGATAAGCAGTGCCACAACTACGGGTATCCACAGTGTTTTCCAGGAGATTCCTGCTGATTTGGCCGAGGTGAGCACCGGTGCGATTATCAAAGCTGTCACAGCCGGACGTATGCCTTTGAAGATAGCCGATACGGTCTCGTTGTTTTTTATAAGATCGGGAGTGAGAAAAATCGCTATTGCCAGTATTATTAGAAATGGCAGGATGATTGTGCCTGTTGCCGCACAGATACTGCCCCGCATACCTTTGAGTTTGTCGCCAACAGCTACCGAAATGTTCACGGCGAGTATGCCAGGCAATGACTGCGCTATGGCAAGCTGGTTCAGAAATTCCTCGCGGTCGATCCAGCCATGTCGGTCGACTACCTCTTTTTCTATAAGTGATATCATTGCCCATCCTCCGCCGAATGTGAATCCTCCGATCTTGAAAAATGAGCTGAATAGCTGCCAGTAAATGTTATTTCTCATACAGTTTTGCAAGTGCGCGCGCTGCGTTCTGTCCGTCGATTGCTGCCGACACGATACCGCCGGCCCATCCTGCCCCTTCGCCTGCCGGATAAAGTCCGGATATGTTTGTGTGATGCATCGTGTCTCGGTCACGCGGAATGCGCAGTGGGGCCGAGGTGCGTGTTTCCGCGCCGATGACAGTGGCGTCACTGGTCAGGAATCCACGTGATTTGCGTCCGAATTCCTCAAATCCTTTGCGCAGACGCTCCGATACGGATGCGTACAGCAGTTTATCGACGCGCGCCGGAAAAATTCCAGGTGCATAACTACTTGCAGGCAGATCTTTCGACTGACGTCCGGCGACAAAATCGGTCATGCGCTGGGCCGGTGCTTTTTGGCTTCGTCCGGCTTCCTCGAAAAAACGTTTTTCAAGTTTCTCCTGGTAGACAAGCATTTTCAGCGTATCGTTGCCCGGTACATCTTCCGGCAGGATTTCAACCACCATGCCTGAGTTGGCCCATCGCGACGAGCGGGCCGAAGCCGACATGCCGTTGACGGCTGACTCGCCCGGTGCCGAAGCCGACGGGATCACGACACCGCCCGGACACATGCAGAAAGAATAGACCGCGCGGTCATCGATGCGTGTCAGCATCGAATACTCGGCAGCAGGCAGATACTTGCCGCGTCCGGCAGGAGAGTGGTACATGATGCTGTCGATCAAATGTTGCGGATGCTCGAGTCTGACACCGACGGCAAGTCCTTTGGGCTCCATCTCAACGCCTTGGGCATGGAGCGATCGATAGAGGTCGCGTGCCGAATGCCCTGTTGCGAGTATGACCGGGCCGTTCCATCGGTTGCCGTTGCGGTCAGTCACCCCTGTCACATGTCGTGATCCATCAGGAGCCGTCTCGATTATCAGTTCTGCCATGGCGGTACCGAAGTGCACTTCTCCGCCATGTGCAATGATTGTCTCGCGTATTGATTTTATCACACCGGGCAATCGGTCGGAACCGATGTGCGGGTGAGCTTCGGCGAGTATGTCTTTTGAAGCGCCGTTAGCGACAAGTATTTTGAGTATGTCTTCTACAGAACCGCGTTTTTTGCTGCGGGTGTAGAGCTTTCCGTCGGAGAATGCTCCGGCACCGCCCTCCCCGAAACAATAGTTGGAGTCGGGGTCTACTCGGCCTTCACGGGCTATGGCTGCCATGTCGGCCCGGCGGCTGTCAACATCTTTTCCACGCTCAAGCATGACAGGGCGTACTCCGCGGGAAATAAGTTCCAGTGCGGCGAACAGCCCGGCGGGACCCGCTCCGACCACTATGGCCTGAGGTGCATCGGCTGTAAGAATCTCAAACCGTCGGACAATGTTGTCTTCCTCTGGAGTAACATTATCGATATGAACCTTTACCGACAGATTCACCATCACACGCCGTTGCCGTGCATCGATGGATCGTTTTACAATGTCGACCTGTTTTATACGGTTGATGTCGATCCCGAGTTCGGTTGACAGGTAGGCATTGAGTCGCAGCGGCTCGAAAGCAGTTTCCGGCGACAATCGTAAAGACGAGAGTTCTTTAAGCATGTATGGCTTGTGTGTGATGTGATATTGCCTGACTGTTATAGACGATTGTCTGCAACCGCGCGGTCATTGTATTTTTTCGACAGCCGTTTCATCATCACTATTATAGTGACCAGAGCCAGCACAAATGCCAGAAAATCGCTGCATCCTACACTTGCCCATACGCCGGTCACACCGAAGTGCCGGGGCAGTACGGCAAGAAGCGGCAGCAGGAATATAAGCTGCCGGGTGAGCGAGAGGAATATTGATAATGCCGGTTTGCCTATCGACTGGAAGAAGTTTGTGATGATGATCTGGCACCCTACAAGCGGGAAGCAGATGAAGAACAGCCGGAATCCGTCTCGAGCGAATCCGATGAGAGTCTCGTCGGTTGTGAACATCATCGAGATTGTGTCAGGCATAAGCTCGGTAAGTATCCAGCCTATCAGTGTGATGCCGAAACCGGCCCATATACCCAGCCGGAGTGTGCGCTTCACTCTTTCCCATTTCATGGCACCGAAATTGTATCCGAGTATAGGCTGCATTCCCTGGGTTACACCGAAAACGAGCATGACAAAAAACATACCTACCCGGTTTAGTATGCCGTAGGCTCCTACCGCCATATTTCCATCAAGCGAGTCACTGCTGCTACTCAGAAGAGCCTTGTTGAGAAACACTACTACGAAGCATGCGGTTATGTTCATAAGAAACGGCGACAGGCCGATCTCATACATTTTTCTGACAATGCTCCACGACAGCCACTTGTTGTTGCGGCTAAGGTGCACGAAGCTCTTTTTCGACAGGAAGTGTGCCAGCACCCAGATAAATCCGCAGAACTGACCTCCTACCGTGGCGAGAGCGGCTCCGCGCATACCCATTTCGAGCTTGAATATGAGTATTGGTGCGAGAATCACGTTTACAACCACTGATATGAGTGCCGAGATCATGGCTTTGGCAGGATAACCGGTCGCACGCATCAGGTTGTTCATGCCTATGAAAACATAGGAAAGCGGTGTGGCATAGAGCACCACGGTCATAAATTCGCGGGCGAGATGCAATGTTTCCTTGGTGGCGCCGAAAAGCACCAGTATGTCATCGAGGAAATACATTGTTATGCCGCCGAATATCACCGAGTGGATGATACACATTGTCATAACGTTGTTGACCACATCGGTCGCTCTTTTCACATTCTGCTGTCCGAGAAAAATTGACGAAATGGTTGCGCCTCCCACCGATACCAGTGTCGCGAACGCGATCACGAGATTCATCAGCGGGAGGTTTACGGCAAGTGCTGTCAGTGCCAGTGGGCCGACACCACGTCCGATAAATATACTGTCGATGATGTTGTAGAGCGATGTAGCCACCATTGCTATGATGGCCGGCACCGAATACTGTACCAGAAGTTTACCTATCGGAAGCGTGCCGAGAATCGATGCTTTGTTGTCGTTGTTCAACTCTTTTCCCTTTCATGCACGTGGATCTTAAGGGCATCATAGGCGCGATCCACTTTTGCGCGGGCTTCCTCCAGAGAGTCTGCTGTGGCCAGAACCACTCCCATGCGGCGATGTCCCTTTATTTCAGGTTTGCCAAATATACGTATCTGCACGCCCGGTTCCTTAAGAGCTTCCTCCAGGCCGTCGAATTCTATAGTGTCGGTGTCTCCCTCTACAACTACAGCACGTGAAGCCGACGGGCCGTAGAATTTTATTCCGGGCACCGGCAATCCCAGAAGGGTACGGGCATGAAGAGCAAACTCACTCATGTCCTGTGATATCATGGTGACCATGCCCGTATCGTGCGGACGGGGCGATACTTCACTGAAAATCACGTCGTCGCCTTTCACGAAAAGTTCGACACCGAATATGCCGTAGCCTCCGAGTGCATCGGTGATAGCCTTTGCGATAGCTTTTGCCTTTTCGATCGCGTTGTCGCTCATCGGCTGAGGTTGCCATGACCATCGGTAGTCGCCGTTCTGCTGTATATGACCTACAGGTTCGCAGAATACTGTACCGCTTACACTTCTCACTGTCAGCAGAGTGATCTCATAATCAAATTTTACGAATCCCTCCACGATCACACGTCCGGCACCTGCACGTCCGCCTTCCTGTGCCTCCTGCCAGGCGGCGTCGATGTCGGCGGCGCTTTTCACAGTCGACTGGCCGTGGCCTGACGAACTCATAACCGGTTTCACGACACACGGCATACCTATCTCCTCGATTGCGCGGTCAAACTCCTCTCGGGTCGACGCAAACTTGTAAGGTGAAGTTGTAAGGCCAAGGTCCTCGGCGGCGAGACGGCGTATGCCTTCGCGGTTCATTGTGAGCAAAGCGGCGCGTGCGGTGGGTACAACATGCCATCCCTCCTGTTCGAGTTTCACAAGTTCCGGGGTAGCTATAGCCTCTACTTCCGGAATAATGAAGTCGGGTTTCTCCTCCTCGACAGCCTTGCGTAGCGCAGCTGCGTCGAGCATGTTGAACACGCGTGCATTGTGGGCTACCTGCATTGCCGGAGCATTGGGATATTTGTCACAGGCGACCGTCTCTACGCCAAGACGCTGCAGCTCTATTACCACTTCCTTGCCAAGCTCGCCACTGCCGAGCATCATAGCCTTTATGCCTTTCGATGTTCCTGTTGAACCGATTTTCATATATATTTTCGTCTGGTTGTTATATTTTTTCTTATTCCGAAAAAGCCATTCCTCCTTTCAGGCGCTGGCGCACGACTTCATAGATCATAACTCCGGCTGCTACCGAAACATTGAGTGACTGGATCTTGCCAAATTGCGGTATCGATACGGGCATGTCGCACTGCCGCATGATTTCAGGAGAAATGCCGGTGTCTTCCGAGCCCATTACAAGGGCTACCGGGCCGCAATAGTTTCCGTCGGTGTAGTTCGTTTTCGATTTTTCATTGGCGGCAACGATTGTGTAACCGCATTCCTTCAGAAATTTCACCGCGCCCGACAGATTACGTTCGCGACACACGGGCAGGCTCATCAGAGCGCCGGCCGATGTTTTCACAGCGTCGGCACCGACGCTTACACTTCCTCGTTCGGGTATGACAATGGCGTTGACACCTGCGCATTCACATGTGCGGGCTATCGCACCGAAATTTCTCACGTCTGTTATGCCGTCGAGCACAACAATGAAAGGGGTTATACCCTCTTCGTAAAGTTCCGGAACTATGTGGTTGAGGCTGTGGTAAGACACTGCCGACAGATAGGCGACGACTCCCTGGTGGTTCTTGCGGGTTATGCGGTTGATACGCTCCTCCGGAACGCGTTGCACCACGATCTTACCGGCACGCAGCAGAGCCATAAGCTCGGAGGCAAGAGGTCCGGAAAGATCTTTTCTCACAAGCACTTTGTCTATCTCCCGGCCGGCTTCGACAGCTTCCATCACAGCCCTGATGCCGAATATATAGTTTGATTGATCCATTGTCAGTGTTTTAAAAGTGATCTTGCATTGGCAAGTGCGGCATCGTTGACAGTAGCGCCGCTTAGCATCACGGCGATTTCGTGCTCGCGGGCTGTGTCGTCAAGCCGTCGCATACGGGTGTGGGTCGAGCTTTCGTCGTCTTCTTTGTAGACCTTGAAATGGGCCTGACCCTTGGCGGCCACCTGCGGCAGATGTGTTATGGCTACAACCTGCATATTTCCGGCTATCTCAAGCATCATCAGTCCCATGCGGTCGGCTATCTCACCGCTTACTCCCGTATCGATCTCGTCGAAGATGATTGTAGGCAGTTCCATTTTAGACGCGATTATGCTCTTGACCGACAGCATGAGCCGCGAGATTTCGCCACCTGAGGCTGTGGCGCTCACAGTCATTGGTTCCTGGTTTTTGTTGAACGCCACCCGCATTTCCACATTATCGATACCGGTAGGAGTCAGATCGTTTGTATGGGTGAGCGCCATTTCGACCACAAGATTTTTCATGCCCAAAGGCATTGCTGTCTCTCTCAGAGTCACAGCAAATGCCTCGCATTGTGCCTTGCGTTTTTCCGATATGGATCTGGCAAGTCTGAGTGCCTCCTTGCGTGCGCCGCGTGCCGCTTCTTCAAGTTCCTTTAGGCGGAAATCACTGTTGTCGAGGGTGCTAAGGGTCGTGCGCAGATTCTCGGCAATGTCTATCAGCTGTTTCACCGTGTCGACACGATGATGGCGCTCAAGCTCATATATAGCGTCAAGACGTTCTTCGACGGCCACAAGATGGCGAGGATCGGGACTGAGACTGTCATCGATACTCTCAAATGTCTGACGTATGTCCTCGACCTCCAGACGACATGATTCCAGACGCTCCGACAGATCCTCGCTTTCGGTCAGATAGTCCGTGAGACTGTCTGCTTCATCATAGGCACGCCGCAGCGTTTCGCACGCACCGTCCGACTCGTTGCCGAGTGCGTCGGCAATAGCGGCAAGACTTTCTTTTAGTCTTGATATGTTTTCAAGGGTGTCACGCTCTCGCTCAAGTTCTTCCTGCTCGCCGTCGGTCAGGCGCAGGCTGTCGATTTTTTCGAGCTGGCTACGCATCTCTTCTTCATCGTCGCGGCCTTTTGCCGTCAATCGTTTTGCCACAGCATAGGCTTTCAGGGCAGTGCGGTATTTGTCGTAGGCTGTGCCATACTCTTTCAGTTCACTCCGGTTGTCGGTCATCGAGTCGATGATTTCAAGCTGAAATTCAGGAGTGGCAAGCAACAGGTTCTGATGCTGGGAGTGTATGTCCACAAGCTGTCGTGACACTTCGCCGAGTGTGGTCAGATTTACCGGCATGTCGTTGACAAATGCGCGGCTGCGTCCTGTAGGCGACACTTCGCGACGCAAGATTATTCGGTCGTCATCGTTCCACTCCACTCCGTTGGTTTTGCACCATTCTTTCAGATTTATGTTGTCCTGAACATGCATTACAGCCTCAATTGTCGATTTTCTCGACGGATCAGTCACGACCTTTGTGTCTGCTCGTCCGCCAAGAAGCATTGACAATGCTCCAAGCATTATGGATTTTCCTGCGCCTGTCTCGCCGGTAATGATATTTAGCCCGTTGGCAAACTCGATATCTACATTATCGATCAGCGCGTAGTTGGATATGTGGAGTGATTCTATCATCAGTCGTTAAGTGGCAGAGGTCTCAGCGTTAACACGATTTTGCCATGAGTGTCAAGGAGGTTGACGATAGATTCGTTGCCCGTCGGTTTGTCAACGGTCTCAACCGATTCCAATGCCACGAGAAGAGGTGTTTCCCACTTGGCGTCGGGGCAGAATGCCAGTGTCACCGCAAATTGCTGGAACTGTATGGTGCCCGACTTGTCGGGGTCGATGAATATTGTTCCGTTGAGCACATTGCAGCCTGTGTTGCCGTGAATGCGGCGTTCAGGCAGGTCTATCACAAGTTTGAGATCAGGAGAGTCGACGCTGTGTCCGTCAATCTTTATGACCTGCCATGATCCGTTGAGAAATTCCATTGCCGGTTTAGCCAGTGTCATGAGAGTCTTTCCTTTGTCGTTGCGGAATTCGATGAGGCTTTCAGCTTCATTTCCTGTAATGCGGCATGTGCGGGTCTCGCTCATTGCCGTCAGAAATTCGTGGGCATATTTTGCATCGGGACACATGCGCATCGTTGAGATCATATCTCCGAATCTCAGTGAATCTCCATGCTGGGCATAGAAATTGCCGTTTACAGTGTTGCAGCCGTCATTGCCGTAGAATCGACCTGTCTCTTTTTCGAATATCAGATAAGGGCGCTCCCCGTCATCCCCGTCGGTGTCGGCCGACAGTGTGTAGCCGTTGATGCTGCGCAGATGCCATGTCCCGTCTGTGAAGTCAGGCGCCGGAACTCCGGTTGATGATGTGTCTGTTTTCTTGGAAGGAACTGTATTGTTGTTTTTGTCGTTCACCGGCTGATTGCTCTTGGATGATTTCTTTTTCTCATCGCGAGCTTTTTTTTCGGCAGCCTTTTTCTCTTTGGCGGCTTTCTCTGCAGCTTTTCTTTCACGTTCCTCGGCTTTCTTCTTTTCTTTTTCAGTCTTTTCAGCGTTTTCTGTAGAAGTATTGCCTGGAAGTTTGCTGGAGATCGATTCCATTACGCTGCATGAGCCGGCTCCCGATATTACGAGTCCGGCAGCGATTATATTTACGAGAAATTTCTGGATATTCATATCAATATATATTTTGACGTTCAAAATTACTATAAATAAATAGATATACCAATCACCTGTTCCAACAAAACTGTGTCAGGACCGGTCAGTTGATTTGTGAGGTCGCTATCTTGTATTGTGTCAGGGCAACCTGATAGGCGGCATTTGCTTCGGTGAATCGGTCAAGGGTCTGGCGGTGCAGTGCTTGTGCGGCGAGCAGGTCGGTGATGGTAGCTGTGCCGGCCTGATAAAACACGTTGTAAAGACGCAGATTCTCTGTTGCCGTGGCGATTGCCTTGTGCGCTATATCGGCTTTGCGCTGTGCTGCCGTCAGGTCGTCCCATGCTTTTTCCATGCCGATCACTACAAGCTCCGACATGTCTTCAAGCTCTATTTCAGCTGTCTTGCTGGCAAGACGTGTGCGCTTTATGGCATGTGAGCCGCCCCACCATCCCGACAGGGGAATATTTACAGCCACAAACACTGCTCCATAACCATGATCGGTATCAAGGGCATTCTGGTAAAAATACCCTGCGCCGACTACTACTGTTGGCAGGTTTTTTCCGAGTTCTATGCGCTGTTCCAGCTTTTTTGCTTTGACATTTTCTTTGAGAAGCAGATAATCAGGATTGTCTGCGAGGGCCTGTTCGGGTGGCATGTACACATCCAAAGGGATCGTCGGTACGCTGTCGGCCGGGATATATTCTATATCCACATGGCTGGTGTCGGCGCCTATATATTGTGCCAGCACCATTTTGCAGAGATTTATACCGTTGTCCAGATCCACACTGTCAGCCTGCAGTTCGCTGCGGCGTAGTTGTGCCTCAAGCAGGTCATTTGAGGTTATGAGTCCGGCTTCAAGAGCCACCGCCACATCATGGCATAGTGAATCTACAGCAGTCATGGCTGCCATCAGTGTCTCTCGTTTTGCCTGAAGCGCGGTTATTTCCCAGTAATATTTGTCAACGGTTTGTATCACGTCATTGCCTGACTGGCGTCGCTGAAGTTCGCTGACAGCTACTCCTATCTCTGCAAGTCTGTTTCCATTGACAATCTGTCCGCCCATAAACACCGGCTGCACGGCAGTTATGCCTGCATTTACCGATTTGTCGAGAAATGATACCGTAAGCATGTCGAGCAGCCCGAATTGGATTATGCCTTTGTTGGATTTGAAGGCAAACCCCGATGCGTTGACCTGGGGGAAATATTTGGTGAAAGCTTCCTTGCGCAGTTCCTCGGCTTCTCCGACGGCATTATGTGCCGCACGTATTTTCATATTGTTCTGCAAAGCCATTTGCCGGCAGGAGTCAAGAGAGAGGTTTTCTCCTATGGCTGTGGAAAAGCAGAGTGCCGTAATAAATGCTAAGGCAAGTTTATTCAGGAGTTTCATGGTGTCAGGTATTTTGGATTTGAGTCTGGGCCGGAGCCGGCTCAAGGACGGCATTTTTTCCTTTTGGTTGTGTTTTCCAGTACGCGATAGGTATGAATGTCAGGATATACACCATTGTGATGATTGTACCCCAGAATATTACCGTACCCATCGGTTGCCATAGTCCGCTGTCGCTTATCACCATCGGCACTACCCCCATCGAAGCCGCCGAAGAGGTAAGGAAGATGGGGCGCATGCGCCGTTTGGCTGATGCCAGCGAGGCGTCACGTATGCTCATGCCTTCCGACTCTTGCAGATGTTCGGCATAATCGAGCATGATTATGGCGTTTCGCACAAGAATACCCATTAGACTTATAAGGCCGAGGGTGCAGGTGAGACTGAGCACCATGTTCTGGATCAGCAGGCCGATTGCCATGCCGGGAAGGCAGCACAGCAGACATCCGACCAGAAGTAGTGATATACCTACTTTCTTATAATGCATCAGGAGGATGAAAAAGATGATAGTAGCAGCCATGGCGAGTGCGGTAAGTATGTTGGGAAGAATCTCAAACGTCTGTTCCCATACTCCTCCGTATTCGATATTGTACCCGTCAGGCAGTTTGAAATCTTTTAGTTCGGATTTTACTGCCTTTGTAAGATCGATCGCATTGTCACCGCGTGAGATCTCTGCCATTATCGAAACGGTAGGGATGCCGTTGCGGTGCGACATCTGCCCATAGGTCCACGACGGCTTTACTTTGGCAAACTGGCTCAGGGGCACATTCTCCGGACCAAGCAGAGGTATACGTTCGTTTGTAAGTTCCGATATGTCGCCGCGCGTGGCGTTTTTTGTCTTGGCGACGACCGGAATCTCATAATCACCCTCCCAGACCGACGCTACCGGAATTCCGTCGCTGTATCTCATGGCAAGTGTGAGCTGGAGCAGAGTGTTGTTTAGGCCGAGGCGGTTCATGGCATCCTCGTCAGGGATGACTTTGGCGGTGAGTTGTGGAGCGTTGAGGCTGTTTCTTACAAGATGTAGTCCGGGAATATTACGCATTATGCCCGTGATGCTGTCGGCCAGATTTTGCAGAACGTTATAGTCGGTGCCGCTCACTCTCACATCTATGGGATCTGATGCTGTTTCATAACTGAGCTGTTTGAAGCGGACTCTTGCGTCAGGAAAATAGTCCTGATAGCGGGCGGTGTATTCGTCGAGTACCTCTATTGTGGCTTCGCTGCTTTGGGTGTTGACTATGAACTGGGCATAGTTGGGGCCGCCTACCTGGGGTGTATAGGTAGTCTGGAATCTCGGAGAACTGCATCCGTGGAATATAGCGACAGAAACTACCCTGTCATCTTTTTTCAGGATTGTTGCAAGCGAATCGGCTACCTGCGAAGTCCGTGCAAGAGGTGTGCCTGTAGGCAGATTGATTTCCACTGCAAACTGGTTGCGCTCGGCTACCGGCATAAGTTGGATCGGGCGTGTAAACAATATGTAGCTTCCTGCGATCACGCTCAGAATGCCTGCGGCAAGTACAGTCTTCGGCCATTTGAAGCATAAGTCGATCAGCTTGTCGTAGCCTTGTTGCAGGAGCATTAGGAATGTGACATGGCGCTTCTTGCCGCTGTCTGCTGCGGGAGTGTCTCCCTCGCTTTTTAAGACTCTTGCCGGATCGATTATCTTGTATTGCAGAAGTGGTACAAGCATTTCGGCCACAATAAGAGATATGAACAGGATAATGGTGATCGCCCAGGGAAAATCGAGCAGGAAGTCATGCATCATTCCTGTCATTGTCACGAGAAACGGGAAGAACGTTATGGATATGGCAAGTGTCGCTGAAATTATCGCTTTGAAAAATTCGGTGGCGCTTCGGAGTGTGGCTGTTTTGCGGTCGAGGCCCTGGCCAAGCAGACTGACATATTCGTCGATGATCACCACAGAGTTGTCGACGATCATTCCAAGTGATACAATCAGACATGCCAGTGTGACGGTATTAAGCTCTATACCGAGCACATAGAAAAGTCCGAGGGAAATAAAAATTGTGATCGGAATGGTCGATGCCGCGATCATGGCCACGCGGAATGGCAGAAGAATGATTATGGCTATAAGTACTCCGGCTATGGCGATAAGCAGTTCCGTCAGAAAGTTGACAACACTGTTGTTGACATCGTAGGGCTGGTTGGTGATCTTGAAAAGCGTTATGTCGTCAGGCAATGTCTGTTCGAAGGCCGCGATATGCTTCTCCACCTCTTTGCCCATTTCCACCACATTCTTGCCATCCTTTATTTCGATGGAGAGTACAAGCGACTTTTCGCCGTTGTTGGTAACAAAACTGGAGGGACGGGGGTACTCCTTTACCACATGCGCCACATCGCCGAGGGTTACTACATCGCCGTCGGGGAGCGTGAAAACGATCTGGTCACTCACTTCTTTTACGGAATTGAGTGCGCGGCTCACTGCTATAGGCGCTGTGTAGTCAGGCGTGCGCAATTCGCCTCCGGTAGTGGCAAATCCCTGTGAAGCGAGAGCCAGAGCTATGGTTTTCTCTCCGATACCGTAATTCGACAGCTTTTCAGGGTCGATATATACGGCGATCTGTTCCATCTGTTGACCATATACTGTCATTTTGCCCACACTTTCTATGCTGCGTAGACGGTCTTGCAGACCATCCATGTAGGACTTGAGTTCACGATAGGTTTTCTGATCGCTCGACATTGTCAGCAGTACGGCTGAAGTAGCGCCGAAGTCCGATATGACCTCCGTTCCGAGTACGCCCGGCGGGAGTTTAAGTTTCAGACCGGCAGTGCCGGCACGAAATTTATTCCAGAATTGGTCGGTATCTTTTACATTGTCGTCAAGTTGTACGTAAATGATTACTTGCCCCGAGGTTGCGTCGCTTGTAGTCTTGATTTTATTTACTTCCTTGAAGCTGAAAACATAATCCTCCATGGGTTTCACAACCTCCTGTTCTATTTGTTCGGCGGTGGCACCGGGATAGGAGGCGGCAAAGACACCTTCGGTGACTGTATAGTTCGGAAACTCGTTTTTATCAATGACATCAAGCGAATATATGCCGAAAGCTACCAGACAGCATACCGCCAGTATTACAATAGAACTGTATTTGTAGCCCCAGGACACAATAGGCGCTACCTTGAATGGGGACTGGCTCTTGGCCGGTGCACGATTATCGTTTGCCATGATGTGTGTCAATTGATGGATATGACTTTCATTCCCTCACTCACTTTCTGTTGGCCGGATACTATTACGGAGTCTCCACGCGCCAGGCCTTCGGTAACCGTGACTCCATTGTCGGTCATGTCTCCGATAGAGATGGCACGCCGTTGGGCGATACCGTTTTCGATCAGCCATACGAAATTACTGTTGTCCTCGCTGAGAAGCACAGCATCCATCGGCAGAACGATAGAAGGCATGGAATCACTACCGGCTGTCTGGATCTTTACACGGCATATCATACCTGGAAGCAATGAGTCGGCGGGAACACGGCCTTCTATGGATAGTTTCACGGTGTAATTGCGTGTGAGAGGGTTGGCTGACACTCCTTTTTCGCTAACAGTCGAGCTATAGGTATGTCCGGCGCACTCTACTGTTCCTTTGTCCCCTACAGCGATTGAAGCTATTGAGTTCTCGGGTACAGAAACCGAAGCCTTTACGTCCGATGTCGTCATTATGTTTACTATAGGTTCAAATGGAGCTACGGTCTGTCCTTTGTCGGCGAATTTGGCCGAAACGACACCTGAGTATGGTGCCTTGAGCTTGGCGTCGGAAAGTGCTTTGCGGGCTATTGCTGTTGCTGAACGGGCCTGCTTTACGGCGCTTTGGACTTCCACCCACTTGATCTCGGCAAGAGCTTTCTGGTCATGAAGCATCTTCATGCGCCGGTATGCGTCATTGGCTTGTTCCTCTGCAGCAGCCGATATGTCATAGGCGTGTTGTAGCGATGTCGCGTCGAGTGTGGCTATTGTTTGTCCTTTGGATATTTTGTCTCCGACTTTTACATTCACATTATTGACTGTACCTGCAACCTGAAAACTCAAAGGCGTTTCCTCTCCGGCTTCAATTGTGCCGGGATAACCTGTGCCGTCAGTCAGTGATTCGTTTTGCGCCACACAGACGGTTTTTACTCTGACAGGCTCGGTTCTGGCGGTAGTGTTTTTGTGTTTGCATGAAGTGACAGTCAAAACCGCCATAATGGCTAAGGCCACATGTATTGTTTTCATAGTCTGGAATGTGTGGGAAATAGGGATCTGTCGTTGAAACAGTGTTACTTATAATTATATAATATTAACACGGGCTGCAATTATTGGTTCATTTTCGATAAAGGTAATTTCAATACCGATGTTGCTTTAAAAAGTATGGGTAAATCTGTTTTTAAGTTAAAAAACACTTGAATGTTAAACTTCCGGTTGCGGTCTGCGTCAAAAATACAGACGATACGAAACAACGTTTAAATAATAAATTCTCACATTATGAAAAAGCTCATTCTCCTCTCTCTTTCTATGGTGGCATTTGTAGGTATGGCTGCTCATGCAACAGGTGTAAACACTGGCGGTAATGAAAAGCGGGTTGGGCCGCGGCATGTCCGTGTGGTGAAATCCCGTGTCGCCGATCCGTTTGAGGGTATAGGTCTTTCCGAAATTCAGAAGGCACGGCTTCATGAGGTTTTTGGAGCGGTCAGAATGGCTCCGGCAGATTCTGGCTCAGCTCAGAAACTTATGACACAGATAAAAAAAGTACTTACTTCGGAGCAGTATATGCACTATCTTGAGAATGTGGCTTCTGGTGTTGCTTCACGTATGATTCTTGCTGGGCGGTAGCGATTTGTTTCTTAAGATGAATGAAAATATATTTCCATAGGAAAATATAAATTGGTTGAATGTAAGAACAGACCGACTCTGAAAATGAGTCGGTCTGTTTTTATATTCTGTTTTATAAGTTTTATTTTTTGTCATATCGGCCGTTAAGCACATCGCTTACAGCCTCAAGATAGCCGTAACCGTTCAGTCGGTCAGGTAGCAGGTAGCTTCCTTCCACCCACTCGTTCCAGGCGTTGATCATTATGAATTTGGGTTGTTCGGGATGTCGGTCGGCATATTCTTTAGCCGCTTGCAGATACGTGGCGAATGACTGGGGTGTATTGTGGAAGCGGGTTACATCCGAAGCTCCTTTTGCAGGAAAGCGGGGAGTATCGTCCCAGCCGATCGATACTGTCGGATATACCGGAACATCGAATATTGAATCCCATTGTTCGCGTATGTCGATACCGTTTTGACCGTGCACCATATAATCGCAGTCGAAACCGCCCATGTTGTAGAATGCCTCACTGTCTATTCCGATCTTTTCGATTTTATCTTTCATTTTTGCGGCAGTGTCTTCGTTTAGCATCCAGCCTCCTCCATGTATTTCCTGAATATGTACACCGTTGAATCCTGCTTCACGTGCTTTTTCATCGAAATATTTTATTGCTTCACCCGCTTTGTCGAGGTCTCCGTCAAATCCGGCCACGAAGTTGTCGATGCTGAATATTCCGAATACGGGGCAACCGTCGATTTTCACGTAGTTGGGACGTGTGAAATACTGGTTTATGATTCGGTCGACTATGATGCGGTAGTTGTCCTCGTCGATCACCGGATCAAAAAGTATTGACTCGTCATCGCCGTATTTATGGTAGTTCCAATAGTTTCTCTTTACAAAATGATTGGCCCACATCAGGTAGAAATTCATCTTCTCGTTGTTGGAGGCTTTAAGGAATCCATCGTTCACAGCTCCTTCGAGATACGGACCGTTCATAAACCAATACCAGTCATAGATGAAAGTATTGACTCCATATTTCAGTGCTGTGTCGATCCAACGCTCCACCACGGCGGGATCATTGTCGTGCTCATATCCCCAAAGAGGTTGTTTGGGTTGTTGATGGCCTTCAAAGCGCGGATTGCCTTTTTTGATCACTTCCCACTCTCCTTCTCCGTTGGGCCACAGGAATTTGTTGCCAAGTGAATCATCATGGCATGACGGCCATACGAAAGCCGCTACATAATATTCGCTGTTGTCGTTTGGAGCCGGTTTTTCACTGCTGCATGAGCCGGCGATAAAGGCCAGGGTAAATGCAAGTGCGGTGTAAATAAGATTTCTTTTCATGGTGATAGATTGGTTGGATTATTGATTTGTTGCAAAGATAAGCAAAATTAGCGGCCAGGGTGATGCGAAAATGGCCACTTGACTCTTAAAAACAACGAGACCGAAATCCTGAGTAAAGGTTCCGGTCTCGTTTTATTGCTGGTCAGTGGACTCCGGTCATGATTGTTTCACATACTTCTTTGTCTCGCCGGGTTTGCTTATCGATGGTGCCACTGCTTCGGCCGACGTTGCACGTGTTGTGTTGGGCTCGGTACTCATCACAAACTTGATATCGGCTCCGTTGCGCAGGTCTTCGTACGTGATATAGGATTTGTCATACTCCTCACCGTTGAGATACATCTTGTCGACATAGACATTTTCCTTGCTCCAGTTCTCAGTGGTTACATTCACGTTTCTGCCGTTGCTCAGTTTCATGCTTACGGCCGGCATTGCCGGAGACCCTATGCTGTAGATGTTGCTCGAAGGTGCTGTCGGATAAAAGCCCATGCAGTTGAAGATATACCAGGCCGACATTTGGCCGCAGTCGTCGTTGCCGCAGAGTGATCCGGGCTCGTTGCCGTAGAAACGGTCGATTACCTCTCTGACACGTGTTTGTGCCTTCCAGGGCTGACGCAGGTAGTTGTAGAGGTATATTACCTGGTGACAAGGCTCGTTGCCGTGCCAGTAAGCTCCTATACGTCCCTGTATATCATGGGCTCCGGGTACGTCATCGGGGATTTCGATCTCAAAGAGAGAATCGAGACGTGCCAGATACAGATCTTCGCCTACCTCATTGATATGACCTTGCACATCGTGAGGAACATACCATGTGTATTGCACAGTGAATCCTTCAGTTATATCACCCCAGCCGTGCACAGACCCCGGACCCTCATAGGCGATCGGGGAGAACGGTGTGCGCCAGTTGCCGTTGATGTCGCGGCCACGCATGAATTTCGTCTCCGGATCGACAAGATTCTGGTACGACATGGAGCGGTTGAGATACTTCTCGTAGTCCTCTGTCTTGCCCAGATGCTTGGCTGCCTGTGCGATGCAATAATCGTCATAGGCATACTCAAGAGTCTTGGATACCGATTCTTTCTCTTTGTCGAGAGGCACCCAGCCGTTGGCGATATATTCAGGCAGACAATCGTAGTTGCGGTTGTTGGCGGTTGTCACCATCGCCTCATAGGCACGCTCGGCGTCGATGCCGGGCACATCCTTGACTATCATGTCGGCAAGCACCGAAACAGCGTGATAGCCTATCATGCACCAGTTCTCGTTGCCGTAGAACGACCATATCGGAAGCATCTTCTCTACACTGTGGTCATAGTGGTTGAGCATGCTGTGGGCTACATCGGAGTTCACTCCCTGCTGTACGAGGTTGAATAGCGGGTGAAGTGCGCGGTAAGTATCCCATAACGAGAATAGTGTCAGGTTGTGGCGGCCTGCCTCTATCTTGTCTATGTTCTGGTCGTTGCGGCGGAAACTGCCGTCAGCATCCTCAAACACATATGGGTTCAGGAATGCATGATATACCGATGTGTAGAATGTCTCTTTCTGAGCCTGATCACCTTCGACATCAAAGATGGCGAGTTGGCGGTTCCACTCATCCACACCCTTCTGGTGTAGGTTCTCGAATGACTGTCCTTCAATCTCTTTCAGGTTGGCAAGAGCGCCGGCTGTGCTCACTGACGAAATCGCGGTCTTCACTTCGACCTGATCTCCTGCTTTCGACGGAAAGTAGAGAGCGAATTTCAGGTTCTTACCCCATGCCTCCTTGGAGCTTCGGAAACGCGAAGTGTTGTATATCACAGGTTTGTCGTTCTGATAGATCATCACACTGTCAAACGTCTGTGAGAATACTGCGGCGAAGTACACGTGGCGTTCAGGTGCCCATCCTTTCACGATCTTCGAGCCTGTGATGGTCGAGTCGTTCTCGATGCGTATGTTGGCCCATTCGCAAGAGCTTCGAAGCGTGTGGTTCAGATCGACAAGTACAAATGCGCTGTCGCTCTGAGGATAGGTGAAGCGAAGCATGCCGGCATGCATTCCCGAGGTCATCTCGGCACGTGTGCCATAGTCCAGAAGGTCAACTGCATAATAGTTTGCCGAGGCATCCTCCCGGTCATGGCTGTAACGTGAGCGATAGCCGGAGTCAGGATCCTCATGGGTGCCGGGATTGAGATTCAGCTTTCCGGTACCGGGCATAAACAGGAAATCACCGAGGTCTGGAATGCCTGTGCCGTTGAAGTGTGTCAGCGAGAATCCGAGAAGGGTCGGATGGTCATATTTGTAGCCGGATGCTGTGTCATAGTCGTCGGTGTCAGTGTCTGGACTGATCTGGATGCCGCCGAATGGTACCTGCGATCCGGGATAGGTGTTGCCGAAGCCCGATGTGCCTACCAGAGGTCTCACATATTGGGAAAGATCCTCTGTGTATGCTGTCTCATCAGAGTCTTGCTTCTGTTGGCATGATGCCAAAAGTAGCAGAGAGGCACTGATGACGGCTGAATGAGTTATTTTCATCATGAATGTCATGGTTGATAGTCATTTATAGGCATTATCTGTCACCGACCGCTTTCAGGTACTCGTCCCAGAGATTGCTCATCGTGATTTCAGGTTTGTCGCCGAGGATGAGTTTCATGGCAGCGTCAAACGACCACACTTCAAGCTCGTTGGCTGTGGCGTTGAACTTGCGTATGAAGTTCTCGTCCTTGTTGATCTGCATCCAGTAGAGGAAGTAACCTAAATAGCGGTAACCGTCCATCCAGTTGCCGCCACGCGGACGGTCATTGGATGCGAAGTCCTGTTCAAAACAGCCGTTTGCTACACGCACACCGTCGGCAGTACCTTCGATAAATGCCCAGAACACACCTCCGTCGCTATATGAGCCGCAACCTTTCGGCTCAAGTTGGTAGGCATGTGTAAGCTCATGGTAAAGTACACCACGGGTTTCATAGTCGACCTGCTCGATATCGTTGCCTTTATAGCTCTGTTCGATCCAGTCGGTACTGTAGTTGATCTGAATAAAACTGCCGCTGCCGCTCTTGTAGGATACTCCGTCGAAACTGTTTAAAATGTATTTGATTGTTTTGATCTTGGGAATATTCTCGTCTTCAGGAGAATAGTAGAGCGTCTGGAGCACCCGGAGCGCATTTTCCTGAATGTATTTCTCAGGTTGAGGCACAATCTTTTTATAGATCTGGGCCCCGGTGGTGCGTGGTGACTCGATTTTGAAATCGACATCGCCGGGATAGTAACTTTTCCACTCTTCCGCTATAGGCAGAGGTGCCGGATAGTTGTGTTCGGGTGCGGGACCAGGTGTAGGGTCGGGGCCAGGATCCTCCGGTTTGCCGTCATCAGAAGAACATGCAGTGCAGCAAAGTGCTAATGCCGCAATGGCATGTATATATAATTTGTTCATTATATGACCGTTTTGTCTGTAGGCTTTATCAGGCTTCTTTCTTCTCTTCGGCAGTTATGTCGCCTACTGCTGTCTGGTACTCGTTCCAGAGACTCTCGATTGAATTTTCAGGCTTGTCACCGAGGATATGTTTCATGGCAGCGTCAAATGACCATGGATTTACTTCCAGGGCCGTACGGTTGAACTTCTTGATGAAATCCTTGTCTTTGTTGAGTTGGAGCCAGTAGAGGAAATAGCCGGTTTTGCGGTAGCCGTCCATCCAGTTGCCGCCACGCGGACGGTCATTGGATGCGAAATCCTGCTCAAAGCAGCCACATGCTACACGCACACCGTCAGCCGTGCCTTCGATGAACGCCCAGAAGGGGCTCTTGCCGTCATATTTGCCACAACCCTGAGGCTCAAGCTGGAATGCATGAGTTAGCTCATGGTATATCACGCCGCGTGTTTCATAGTCAAGTTTGGCGGTGTCG
The DNA here is from genome assembly GCA_910578395.1 of uncultured Muribaculaceae bacterium. Taxonomy (GTDB): domain Bacteria; phylum Bacteroidota; class Bacteroidia; order Bacteroidales; family Muribaculaceae; genus JAFLTL01. The sequence goes on from CAJTPZ010000007.1 coordinate 36,465, forward strand.
TTTTCGGCAAAGCTCTTTTCGATCCAGTTGGTGCTGTAGTCGATGCGTACGCGGTTGCCTCCTCCGCTCTTGTAGGAGATGCCGTCAAAATCTCTTACCACATACTTGATCGTGTCGATCTGGGGTATGCTGTCCTCTGGAGAGAAGTAAAGAGTCTGAAGCACACGACGCGCATTGTCGGAGATATACTGCTCTGGATTTGGGATGATACGCTTGTAGATGTCGGCTCCCTGAGCTTCGGGTGTTGTGATTTCAAAATCTACGACTCCGGGGTTGTAGTTGGCCCACACCTCATCGATTGTGATAGGCTCGTGTCCGTTGTTGGCCTGATCGTTCTCTTCGGTAGTCTTGTTTGCGTTTGAAGAGCAGCTTGCTACAATGGCAGCAAGAAAAAGAACATGTAGTTTCATGTCTGTGAACTTGATTTGGTTATGTTTTATTTTGGTTGTTTATCGGCATTTGGAGAGTAGGTCGGCGACCTTTCCGAGCCAGTGGGCATCTGTGTCGTCGAATGTGTCGGTCTGCTCTGAATCGATATCCAGCACAGCGATTGTCTCTCCTGAGGAGTTTTTTATCGGTACCACGATCTCCGATCGCGACAGTGAGCTACATGCTATGTGTCCGGGGAACTTCTCGACGTCAGGCACGACTATGGTTTCTTCTTTGATCCATGCAGTGCCACACACGCCTTTCCCGCGTTTGATGCGTACACATGCGAGAGGCCCCTGAAATGGTCCGAGCACAAGCTCGTCGCCTTTTGCACGGTAAAATCCTGTCCAGAGCCAGCCGAATGTCTGATGCAGAGCGGCGCACAGATTGGCCATGCATGCTATCATGTCGGATTCCCCTTCTGTAAGAGCCGTGAGTTGAGGTAGAAGCTGTGCGTAGATCTCTTCTTTGGATACTCCGGAGTCAATGTGAAGATCGTGGCTCATAGACCGGTTAAATCTTGAATTTGATGTTTGAGACGAAGTTCATCTCCCGTCGTGTAACAGGATGTATGAAACGCAGTGTGGCAGCATGCAGCGCGAGGCGATGCAGGGGCGATGTTCGCGCACCATATTTGCGGTCGCCTGCAATCGGATGCCCCATGTCTTTCATGTGGACGCGTATCTGATTTTTTCTGCCGGTATCGAGTTCGACTTCAAGCAAGGTGTATCCACCGCGGTCGGCCAGTACCTTATAGCGTGTCACGGCAAGTTGACCGCCCGCATTCGGATCATCGGTCGAATATACCTCCATACGGGAATTTTCGACAAGATAGCTTTTTATGACTCCTTCGGTTTCCTTTACCCGTCCTTCGACAAGTGCGAGATATTTACGGTTGAGCACCATGTTGTTCCAGTTGTGCTGCATTTTCTCCTTTGCTTCCTGTGTTTTTGCAAACATCATTATGCCGGAGGTGTCGCGGTCAAGACGGTGCACGATAAATATTTTGTTGGCTGGATTCTTGCGTTTGAGGTAATCACGCAGAAGAGAATAGGCGGTTTCTTCTCCTGATTTGCCTGTTCCCATCGACAGCAGTCCGTAGCCTTTTTCAACTATCAGGATATCATCGTCCTCAAATACGATTTTGAGTCTGCGGTGAGAGAAAACCTGAAAAGGACGGGTAACATTTACCTCTACCGTGTCGCCCGGATTCAGCCGAAAGTCAAATTGAGTGGCGGGTGTACCGTTTACACGCACCTGGCCATAACGCAGCATGTTTTTAACAGGGGTGCGTTTGCGGTCGGGCATTGAGGCGAAAAGGAAGTCAAGCAGGTTGACGCCTTCAGCGGCGGTGCTGTCACAATTGTATGTCTCAATCCGATCCTGTACAAACCCTCTGCGCTCGGCTCCGGGTTTTGTCATGCGCTGTGCCATTGTAGTTTACTTGTCGGTCTTTGTTTTGCGTTTGGTCGCAGGCTTGGTTTTGTCAGCCTTTGCCGTTTTTGCTGACGAGGCGGCTTTGGCGCGTGTGGTGCGCTTAGGTGAGGCATCCTGCTTTTCAATGAGTTCCTTTACCTCCTCGTAGGTGAGAGCCGACGGTTCGGTAATGGCCTTTGGTATCTTGTAGTTGTTCTTCCCTTTGGCTATATATGGCCCGTAGCGGCCGTTCAGGATTTCGATGTCCGGATCTTCTTCAAATGATTTTATATGCCGCATCGCGTCGGCCTGGCGCTTGTCTTTTATGAGCTCAATAGCTTCATCAAGTGTGATTGCCGCCGGTTCAAGCTCTTTGGGTATGGATACGAATTTGCCGTCATGACGGACATAGGGACCGAAGCGTCCGATAGCTACTGTAACGGCTTTTTCCTCAAAGTCGCCAAGATTGCGTGGAAAATCAAAAAGATGCAATGCTTCCTCAAGAGTTATGGAAGTCATTGACTGCCCCTTGAGCAGAGATGCAAAACGAGGCTTTTCCTCTGCGTCGGAGTCACCTATCTGCACCAACGGACCGAAGCGTCCGATTTTTACGAATACGTTATGTCCGCTTGCTGGATCTACACCAAGTAGACGCTCGCCAACTTTATGTTCGGTACGCGTTGTCAGTGCAGCGTCAACAAGAGGATGGAAGTCCTGGTAGAAGTCGCGCAGCTCGTCATTCCACTTGCGTTTGCCTTCGGCTATCTCGTCAAACTTTTCTTCGACGCGTGCTGTGAAGTTGTAGTCGAGCACATTTGGAAACAGTTGTGTCAGGAATTCATTTACAATGATGCCTGTGTCGGTAGGAATAAGTTTCCCTTTGTCTGCTCCCCAGTTTTCAGTGCGCGTAATTTCTTTTACAGAGCCGTTGTGAAGCTCAAGCACCCGATAGTCACGTGGACGTCCTTCGCGTGATCCTTTCTCGACATATTCTCGGTTCTGGATGGTGGAGATGGTCGGTGCGTAGGTCGACGGGCGCCCTATGCCCAGTTCTTCCATTTTTTTTACTAAAGACGCCTCGGTAAAGCGTGGCGGCTGCTGCGTGAATCGTTCTGTTGCAAGGATTGTTTCTGCAGTCAGTGACTCACCCTCGCTCATTGACGGAAGCATTCCTTCCGACATCTGCGACTGGCGGTCATCGTCGTCACTTCCTTCAAGATATACTTTTAGAAATCCGTCAAATTTTATGACTTCGCCTGATGCTTGGAAATATGATTTGTCATTTTGTCCGATTCTGATGTCGACAGTAGTCTTCTCAATTTCGGCATCGGCCATCTGCGATGCTATGGTGCGTTTCCATATCAGATCGTAGAGTCGCTTTTCCTGCGGAGTGCCGTCGATAGTGCGGCGGTTTATATAGGTCGGACGTATTGCCTCATGAGCTTCCTGCGCACCTTTGGAGGATGTGTGGTATTGGCGTATTTTCACATATCTTTCTCCCATTTCGCCAGTGATCTCCTGTTTTATCGAGTTCAAGGCAAGCTGCGAGAGGTTGAGCGAGTCAGTACGCATGTAGGTGATGAGACCGCTTTCATAAAGACGCTGCGCGATACTCATCGTCTGTCCTACGGCAAAGCCGAGTTTGCGGCCGGCTTCCTGCTGTAGTGTTGAAGTTGTGAAGGGGGCCGCCGGAGACCTTTTTGTAGGTTTTATGTTTATATCGGCTACTGTGAAAGTGGCGTTCTTGCAGTTGCCAAGAAGATCATGCGCTTCTTCAGCGGAGTGTAGCCTTCGATTTAACTCAGCTTTCACTTGTGATCCTGCCGCAGTCACAAAGTCGGCTGTCACGCGGAAGTAGGCTTCCGATGAGAAATTCTCTATTTCTTTTTCTCGCTCGCAGATTAGTCTTACGGCAACCGATTGTACACGTCCGGCAGAAAGCGACGGGCGTATTTTGCGCCAAAGTATTGGAGAAAGTTCAAATCCCACTATGCGGTCGAGTACTCTGCGGGCCTGTTGCGCGTCGACACGATGCAAGTCGATCGTGCGTGGATTGGCGATAGCGTTAAGTATGGCATCTTTCGTTATCTCATGAAAGACGATGCGTCGGGTTGTCGCGGGGTCGAGGCCGAGCACTTCGGCAAGATGCCAGGCTATGGCTTCTCCCTCGCGGTCTTCATCGGATGCAAGCCATACTGTGTGTGCTTCTGAGGCCGCTTTTTTCAGATCAGATACAAGTTGTCGTTTGTCGGCCGGTATTTCATATTCAGGTTGAAAGTCGTGATCCACATCAATGCTGAAATTCTTTTTTCGAAGATCGCGGATGTGGCCGTAGCTCGACATGACTTTGAAGTTCTTGCCAAGAAATTTCTCAATAGTCTTTGCCTTTGCCGGAGACTCTACTATGACGAGGTTTTCTATCATTTTCTGTTATGGGATATCCTGTCGGGATAAGCTGTTGCTGAAATATGGTTTTGGGTTTGACGCGCTAAGTTATGAAAAAATCCCGAGTGTTTATGTTTTATTGGCGGAGTGCGATTTGGCTTAGAGTCGCACAATATTTGCTCCAAGAGCGTTAAGCCTTTGGTCGATGCGTTCGTAGCCGCGGTCGATCTGATTGACATTGCCGATCTCTGAGGTGCCGTTGGCCGATAGTGCGGCGAGTAGCAGTGCGATTCCGGCACGTATGTCGGGCGATGACATCTTGTTGGCGCGCAGGCGGTATTTGTGGTCGTTTCCTATTACCACGGCACGATGTGGGTCGCATAGGATAATCTGGGCACCCATGTCGATGAGACGGTCAACAAAAAACAGACGGCTTTCAAACATCTTCTGATGTATGATTACACATCCGCGGCATTGTGTGGCAACCACAAGCATCACGCTCAGCAGGTCGGGGGTCAGTCCCGGCCACGGAGCATCGGCTATAGTGGGTATTGATCCGTCAAAATCCGTTTCGATAACATAGGACTCTTTTGCCGGAATGAAAAGGTCGTCTCCACGCTCCTCGATTGTTACACCGAGTTTGCGGAACGCGTCGGGGATAATGCCGAGGTTTTTGATGGAGACATCCTTTATGGTCAGGCTGCTGCGTGTTATGGCGGCAAGGCCGATGAAGCTGCCTACTTCGATCATATCGGGCAATACCCTGTGACTGGTGCCGTTCAGTTCGGAAACACCGGTTATATGCAGCAGATTGCTGCCAACGCCATCAATTCTGGCTCCCATTGATATGAGCATGTTGCAGAGTTGCTGTATGTAGGGCTCGCAGGCAGCGTTGTATATTGTGGTTTCGCCTTTGGCGAGTGTGGCTGCCATTATTATGTTGGCGGTTCCTGTGACCGATGCTTCTTCAAGCAGCATATAGCATCCGCTCAATCCCTCGGCAGGAGAGGTCAGGCGTGTGGCACATAACGAAGATTGTGTTTCGGCCGATGCGCCAAGTTTCATGAAGCCGAATATGTGTGTGTCTACTTTGCGGCGTCCGATTTTGTCTCCTCCGGGTTGTGGAAAATTGACGGTTCCGATGCGTGATAGTAGTGGTCCGGCGAGAAGTACGGATCCGCGTAGAGATGCACATCGTGCCACAAACTCTCTGCTTTCTATAAATTCTCTGTCGAGGTGTGCGGCGCAGAATGTATAAGTGTCGGGAGCCTCTCTTGTTATGTCGACACCCATTCCCTCAAGGAGCCCGATAAGATTGCGTACGTCAAGTATATCGGGAATATTTGATATTGTGACAGGCTTGCATGTGAGTAGTACTGCACTGATTACTTGCAAAGCCTCATTCTTTGCACCGAGCGGCGATATGGTTCCCGAGAGCGTGCGTCCGCCCTCTATGACAAACGAATTCATATATTCCTGATTTTTTCTACTTCCGGTTCTATGGTTACCCCGAATTTCTTATGGACCGATCTGACGATTTCTTCTTCAAGTTCTATGATATCGTCTGATGTGGCATTGCCTGTGGCATTGATGAGTACAAGCGGCTGTTTCTGCCACACGGAGGCCTCGCTGTTGCCTTTCCCTTTCCAACCGCACTGCTCTATCAGCCATGCGGTAGGTATTTTAATGCGTCCGTCGTTAAGTCGGTAATGTGGCACCTCGTTGGGTTCGACAATAGAGCAGATCCGGTCGTAGACAGAAATTTCGGTCTCTACATTCTTGAAATAACTTCCGGCATTTCCATATTGGTGCCAGTCGGGGAGTTTGTTGTCGCGCATCTCTATCACTGCTTTGCGTATCTCTTCCGGAGAGGGAAACGCGCTGACTTTAACGGCAAGATGTCCATAGGACAGACGTGGCATGGGACGTTTTGAAAGCCGGAGTGTTACAGCAGTGACAATATAACGTCCTCTCTGAGGCTGTTTTTTGAAAACTGATGTACGGTAGCCGTAGTGGCATTCATCTGCCGACATCGATACATGAGCCGCTTCTACGGTATCAAAGAGATGGACTTTTTCTATAAGGTCGGCAATCTCAACTCCGTATGCGCCGATATTTTGCACAGCCGCTGCTCCGACTTGGCCGGGAATACCTGAAAGATTTTCAGTCCCCCATAGCCCCCGTGAAGCCATTTCGGCACAGAGGTCATCCATTGTCATTCCTGCACCTGCTGTCACAAAAATATGGTCGTCGTTGTTGTTGTCGGTTATCTTTATCGGATGGTTTATTCCTGATTTAAGAAGTGTACCGTTATAGTCGCCTATAAAGAGTAGATTGCTTCCGTCACCTATGTTGGTCACTTTGCCGACCTGCCATTTCTTGGTTGTAAATAGCTCGGTGAGGTCGGCCGTATCTGTATATGTGACCAACCGACGCACCTTGCCTTGCAGTCCGAAGGTGTTAAGAGGGCGGAGATCAACGTTGTCTTCTATCTTTATCATGGTGTTGTAATTGCCGGGCAGATAAGGCTCCGTTAAAACGTTTGCAAAGGTAATCATTTATATTTTATGGGATTGCACAGAAGATGATGATTTTTTTAACTTTTGCATATTCTCTATTTCGATTATCTTTGCAGAATGTGTCTGGCGTGGTCTTGTTATGGCTGTCCATTCATTTTTCATTTAAGATAGCTTACAAACGAATTGGGACGTTTTCCATTCTATAGGATTGTAATTCTGTGGATCATAGCGGTCTATGCGGTTCTGGCCGGAGCGGCTCAGAACACGCTTCCACCTACGCGCGATCTTCCTACTGAGGCGGAGGCACGTGCTGGCATAGATTCGGTTCTTACAGACCTGCGTCAGGCGGTAGGGTTGCGGGATTCAATTGCGCAAGATTCATTGGCTGTTGATTCGCTTGCAATTGATTCTTCGGCTATATTATTGCCCGATAATGGACGGGGGACTGCCAGGCGTGCGTCAAGATTCCGTTTTGAAAAGGTTGATCTCGACAATGTGGTAGACATGGACTGTGCCGATTCAATGGTTATGATCGGGCAGAATATGTCCTATATGTATGGAGACGGTAAGGTTACTTATGGAGAGCTGAAACTTGATGCGGCCGAAATACGCATGGACTTGAAGAATAATACGGTTTATGCGCAGGGTGCGGTCGATTCGATAGGCGAAATTATAGGCAAGCCGGTTTTCAGTGAAGGTGGTACCGATTATGAGACTCAGGACATGAGTTATAACTTCAAGACAAAACGAGGTTATATCAACAATGTAATCACACAGCAGGGAGAGGGGTATCTAACAGGCGGTCAGACGAAAAAAACTGAGGATGACTATTATTACGTGCAGAATGCAAAGTATACGACCTGCGACAATCACGATCATCCGCACTTCTATTTTCAGCTTACAAAGGGCAAGATGAAGCCTAAGAGCAACATTGTGACCGGGCCTGCCTATATGGTGCTTATGGGAGTCCCGTTGCCTCTTGCGGTGCCTTTCGGTTATTTCCCTTTCTCGGAGAAATATTCTTCAGGCATAATTTTTCCCACATTCGGCGATGACTATAACAGGGGTTTCTATCTGAGTGATGGCGGATATTATTTCGCGATAAATGACAATATAGATCTTGCTATTACGGGTGAAATATATACAAAGGGATCATGGGGGCTTTCTGGACAGTCAACCTATTCAAAACGCTACAAGTATTCCGGTAACTTCTCTTTCAATTATCTGAAGACAATTACCGGAGACAAGGGATTGCCTGACTACAGCAAGATGACCAACTTCCAGGTGTTGTGGAGTCATAGTCAGGACTCCAAGGCTAACCCCAACATGTCGCTTTCGGCATCGGTAAACTTCACGACAAGCGGCTATTCCCGCAATGCTCTGAACAGCTATTATTCGAGTTCGTTTACTGAAAATACCAAAAGCTCCTCGGTAAATATGACCTACCGTTTTCCGCAGAGCAAGTGGTCATTATCATCAACACTCAATCTTTCGCAGCGTACACAAGACTCGACTCTAACGGTATCGTTTCCCAATTTCACGGTCACGATGGCGCAGACCTATCCGTTTAAGCGCAAACGTGCTGTGGGCGATGAGAAGTGGTATGAAAAGATAAGGATGTCTTATTCCGGTCAGTTTCAGAACTCGCTTACGGCCAAGCAGGACGAATTTTTCAAAAAGAGTCTGATCAGAGATTGGAGAAACGGTATGAAGCATTACATACCGATTTCAGCGACATTTAATCTGCTGAATTATGTCAATGTGACACCTTCGGTGAATTTCACCGACCGTATGTATACCAATAAAGTGCGTCGCCAGTGGGATCCGAATTCGGCTGCGGTTGTCGCCGACACAACCTATGGCTTTTACAATGTCTATGATTTTCAGGCATCGGTATCAGTCGACACTAAACTTTATGGATTTTATCAGCCGTTGCCATTTCTCGGCGACAAGGTGAAGATGATACGTCATGTCTTTACGCCCACGGTCACATTTTCAGGCGCGCCTGATTTCAGTAAGCCGTTTTATGGCTACTATGGTACCTATGAGATGCCTGACAACAACGGTGTTATGCAAAGGCACAAATATTCCATGTTTCAGAATGCTCTCTATGGTGTTCCGGGACAAGGCAAATCGGGGACTGTATCTGTAGCGCTCAATAATAACCTTGAAATGAAGGTGAAAAGCGACAATGACAGCATCGGGGAGAAAAAGGTGTCGCTGATTGAGAACCTGAGTATCATGCAGAGCTACAACTTCGCTGCCGACTCGTTGAACTGGAGTAATATAACGACTTCAATTCTTTTGAGGCTGGTAAAAAATTTCAATCTTAATCTCTCGGCAGTATGGGATGTTTACACCTATCAGCTTAATTCGGCAGGTAATCCGGTGAGAGTCAATGTACCGCGTTGGAAAGCAGGAAAGGGTATAGGTAAATTGGCAAGCACTGGCACGTCTTTCAGCTATACGATAAACAACAGCACTTTCAAGCGTAAAGAGGATAAAAAGAAGAATACAGCCGATAATGATGAGGAGGAAGAAGATGTCGGATATGACCAAAATATAGGATACATGCGTCGTAATCAGCAGAAGGAAGAGCAAGCACCTCCTGATTCCGACGGATATTCGCCGTGGCCGTTCCCGTGGAGCCTCACATTCAATTATTCGGTAAACTACGGTTATGGATCGTTTAACTATGATAAACTGGAATATAACGGCAAGATCACGCAGAACCTGAGTGTGTCGGGTAATATGAGTCCGACGCCTAACTGGACTGTGGGATTCTCTTCAAGCTACAACTTCCAGACAAAAAAACTGGCCTACATGAGTTGCAACATATCACGTGACCTGCATTGTTTCACTATGTCGGCAAGTATTATTCCGGTTGGTCCTTACAAGAGTTTCAATTTCCACATCGCTGTGAAATCATCATTGCTCTCCGACGTTAAATATGACAAGAGATCGTCGACATACAACGGTATATCATGGTATTAAGCAGAGTATGACGACAATCGATATAATTATCATAGGACTTTTTATTGTGACAGCCATTGCTGGCTATCGGCGGGGGATTATCCGTCAGATAGGTACCGTTGCGGGTGTTGTGGCCGGCATAGCTGCATGTCGTTGTCTTTCGGGGGATTTTGCCAGATGGCTTGAGGCGCGTGATTTCTTTCAGATGATGATAGGCAATGCGCCGGAATTAGTGGCGGAGCATGCAGCCGGAGTCTTGTCGTCGACATTACTGTTTGTCGGAGCCTATATCGCAGTTCAGATTGTGATGGGCATGGTCAGGGGTGTGGCCCATGGTGTGGCGCTTGGTTTTGTCGATTGTTGTCTTGGCATGATGACCAGTGTGTTTGTCGGTTTTCTTGTGCTCAGCATCATTCTAAATATTTGCCAGGCTTTCAAGCAGGGAGGATCGGTTATCGACAAGTCGACACTTGCCGATGGCAAGGTGGCCGAGGCGGTGTTGAATCTGGCGCCTCGCACGTTTGGGGTGGCTACGGCAGCTTTGCAACAATATATGCCGGAGTCAAAACCATGAGCAACCTGCCGGTGTTACCAACTTATAGAATAAAACAGATACTCATAAACCGCAGAATAAATACGCAGAGATGGGTAATGAAATAATTGATGATGTCGCCAGAGAAGGCGATGACTATAAATACGGCTTTGTCACTGAAATTGACACTGACATTATTCCTGTCGGTCTTTCGGAGGATGTTGTCAGACTCATATCGGCCAAAAAAGAGGAGCCGGAGTGGCTGCTTGAGTTCCGGTTAAAGGCATTTCGTCATTGGCAGACTCTTGAGATGCCTCGTTGGGCGCATCTGACAATACCTGAGATTGATTATCAGGCTATAAGCTATTATGCTGCTCCCCGCACACGGGATAAGGCCAAGGAGCCGGGAGAGGTGGATCCAGAACTGCTTGAAACGTTCGACAAGTTAGGGATTCCGTTGGCCGAACGTAATCAGCTCGCCGGTATGGCTGTGGATGCAGTGATGGATTCTGTGTCGGTTAAGACTACACATCGCGAAAAACTTGCGTCGATGGGTGTTATATTTTGTTCTATCTCGGAGGCAGTGAAGGATTATCCTGATCTTGTGAAAAAATATCTTGGAAGTGTTGTGGGCTATCGTGATAATTTTTTCGCAGCGCTTAACTCGGCTGTTTTCTCCGATGGATCTTTTGTCTATATACCCAAGGGGGTGCGCTGTCCTATGGAACTGTCGACCTATTTCCGAATCAATGCAATGGGTACGGGGCAGTTTGAACGCACGCTTATTGTAGCTGACGATGATGCCTATGTGAGCTATCTTGAAGGTTGTACTGCTCCTATGCGCGATGAAAATCAGCTTCATGCCGCAATTGTTGAAATTGTGGTGGAGGATCGTGCGGAAGTAAAATATTCGACTGTTCAGAACTGGTATGCCGGAGATCGTGAAGGCCGTGGCGGAGTATATAACTTTGTGACAAAGAGAGGCCTTTGCCGTGGTGTGAAAAGTAAATTGTCATGGACTCAGGTAGAGACCGGATCGGCTATCACGTGGAAATATCCATCGTGTGTGCTTGTCGGTGACGGCAGTGTCGGTGAATTTTATTCGGTGGCTGTCACCCGCAACAGGCAGCAGGCCGATACTGGCACAAAGATGATCCATGTCGGCAATGACACTCGCTCGACAATAGTTTCGAAAGGAATTTCTGCCGGACGCAGTGAAAATTCCTATCGCGGACTTGTGAAAGTTGCTCCCGGTGCTACCGGATGTCGTAATTACACTCAGTGTGATTCGCTTTTGCTTGGATCGCAGTGTGGTGCACACACATTTCCGTATATAGATGTGATGAATGATACCGCTATAGTGGAGCATGAGGCTACGACATCGAAAATTTCAGAGGAACAGCTGTTTTACTGCAATCAGCGCGGTATACCGACAGAGGAAGCAGTCGGTCTTATTGTCAATGGTTATGCCAAAGAGGTGATGAACAAGTTGCCTATGGAGTTTGCAGTTGAGGCGCAACGACTTCTGTCGGTTACTTTGGAAGGATCTGTCGGCTGATATACCTTCATGGGCAAAAATAGAAAAATATACGTGATGAAAGATAATATATTGCTTGAGATAAAGGGATTGAAAGCAGAGCTTACCGATGGAGGCAAAGAGATACTGCATGGTGTGGATCTGACAGTGCGTCCGGGTGAAGTACATGCCATAATGGGACCTAACGGCTCCGGAAAAAGTACTCTTTCGGCTACATTGGCGGGGGATCCCCGATTTACAGTTACCGGTGGCAGCGCAATGCTTCATGGTGTAAATCTGCTTGATCTTGCACCTGAAAACCGAAGCCATGAAGGACTGTTTCTGTCGTTTCAGTATCCGGTGGAAATTCCAGGAGTGTCAATGGTCAACTTTATGCGTGCGGCCCTGAATGCCAAACGTAAATATCTTGGAGAGGACCCTCTTTCGGCAAGTGAGTTCCTGAAACTTATGCGTCGTAAGCGTGAGATTGTGGAACTTGACAACAAACTTGCATCACGATCAGTCAACGAAGGTTTTTCGGGTGGAGAAAAGAAACGCAATGAAATTTTCCAGATGGCAGTTCTTGAACCTCGTCTTGCAATACTTGATGAAACCGACAGCGGACTCGACATTGATGCGCTGCGTGTAGTGGCCGGTGGCGTGAACAAGCTGCGCACACCCGAAAATGCCGCAATAGTCATAACTCACTATCAGCGTCTGCTTGATTACATCAAGCCTGATTTTGTACATGTGCTCTACAAGGGACGCATTGTGCGGAGCGGTGGTCCGGAACTTGCTCTTGAACTTGAGGAAAAGGGTTATGACTGGATCAAGGAAGAAGTTGACAACAAAAACAGTTTGACACTATGAACACGCTTGACCAGTATATTGAACTTTATGAAAGTTCTGAGGCTGTTGTCAATGCAAATTCGGCAGAGGTGCTTAATGCTGCACGGTGTGGGGCACTTGAGCGGCTTAAAACTATCGGCCGGTTCCCTGAAAAGGGCGATGAAGGATATGAGAAAATATCGGTAAACGACATGTTTGCTCCTGATTATGGTGTGAATGTAGCCCGAGTCAATATACCGATAGATATAGCCGAGGTATTCCGTTGTGGTGTGACAACGGCAAGCACATGGCTTGGTGCTGTAGCCAATGACAGATTTGTACCCACTGAATCCTTGCTTAGAAATCTTCCGGAAGGAGTGACTGTGACATCTCTCGCGAAAGCTGCAGTCTCGTATCCTGAAATTGTCGGTAGATACTATAACCGGATTGCAGCGACCGATCGAGGCGAGGTCCCGCTTGCGCTCAATACCCTTTTTGCACAGGAAGGTATTTTTATTCATATAGCCAAAGGTGTTAAAGCCGGCAAGGCCATGCAGATCGTGAATCTGCTTTCATCGCCTGTGCCTATGATGTCGGTTCGTCGAGTGCTCATCGTGGCAGAGGAAATGAGTGAGATCAGTATCCTTTTTTGTGATCACTCACGTGGAAATATCTCCTGTCTATCGTCTCAGGTAATAGAAGTAAGTGTCGGAGCCGGAGCAAAACTGAATATCTGTGATATGGAAGAGTCATCGGCGCAGACCAGCCGTTTTTCTCAGTTTTTTGCCGTGCAGCAGGAAGGTTCGGAACTGAAGGTAAACGGGCTGACTCTTCTTAATGGCGTTACACGCAACGAATACTATATATCCCAAATGGGAGGCGGGGCAGTCACGAGTCTCGATGGAATGGCTATAGGCAATGGTGAGCAGCATATCGACAACTACTCTGACATGAAACACTGTTGTGATCATGGCAGAAGTAGTCAGCTGTTCAAGTATGTGCTCGATGGCAAGGCGTCGGGGGCTTTTGAAGGAAGTATCACGGTAGAAAGTGGTGCCCGGTTCAACGAGGCATATCAGAGCAACCGCAATATTCTGGCGTCGCACGATGCACGCATGCATTCAAAGCCACAGTTGTTGATCTACAACGATGATGTGAAATGCAGTCATGGTGCCACTACTGGGCAGCTCGACCAGAATGCCTTGTTTTATATGCGGCAGAGGGGACTGCCTTTAGTCGAAGCCCGCACGATGCTTATGCAGGCGTTTATGATGGATGTGATTGACAATGTGGGCATCGATGGTCTTTCGGAGCGTTTGCGTCATCTTGTGGAGCGACGCTTTAAGGGAGAGGAGATGATGTGTGCAGAATGCAACGCGAAACATGGAGTATAATGTAGAAAAAATACGTCGGGATTTCCCTGGGCTTGACCGCTCATTCTACGGTCATCCTATGGTGTATCTCGATAATACGGCTACTTCGCAAACGCCCAGGCAGGTTGTCGAGGAGATAGAGAGGCTGTATTATAATCACAAGGCCAATGTCCACCGTGGAGTTTCTTCGATTTCTCAGGAAGCTACCGACCGTCAGGAAGCTACCCGCAGGCGTGTTGCAGAGTGGATAGGTGCCGGCAGTGTCGAAGAGGTTATTTTTACCCGTGGCACTACCGAAAGTATCAATCTTGTGGCTGCGTCATTTGGCCAGCGATTTAAAGAGGGTGATGAGATTATTCTGACTGTGATGGAGCATCACTCCAATATTGTGCCATGGCAGTTGCTGGCTATGCGCACGGGCATAAGACTGCGTGTTGTTCCTCTCGGTTCCGATAACTCGACTCTTGATTTTGAATCCTATAGGTTATTATTCAATGACCGCACTGTCATGGCTTCGTTCTGCCATGTGTCCAATGTGCTCGGTACCGTGAATCCAGTATCGGAAATGATTGCAATAGCACATAGCCATGGGGTGCCTGTTCTTGTCGACGGAGCTCAGGCAGTGCCACACATGAAGGTTGATGTGACTGCGCTTGATGCCGATTTCTATGTTTTCTCGTCGCATAAGATGTATGGTCCTACGGGAATAGGAGTGCTTTACGGTAAGCGGGATCTGCTTGAATCGATGCCTCCTTATCAGGGGGGAGGAGAGATGATTTCTTCTGTCTCGTTTGGTGGTACAACATGGGCCGATCTGCCGTTTAAATTTGAAGCCGGCACGCCTGATTTTATCGGTATTGCCGCACTTCATCGTGCCATAGACTATATAGACAGTATAGGATATGACGCAATTTACAGGCATGAAAAAGAACTTCTTGATTATGCAGTTGACGGAATGAAGGGTATAGAAGGAATGCGTATTTTCGGAAACTCTCCGCATAAAAGTGCGGTTATTTCATTTCTTATAGGCAATGCGCATCACTATGACACCGGTATGTTGCTTGACAAGCTTGGTATTGAGGTGCGAACCGGTCATCATTGTGCGCAACCGCTTATGCGTGCGTTGGGGATAGAAGGAACTGTCAGGGCTTCCCTTGCAATGTATAATACCAAAGAGGAGATCGATATGTTTCTGTTGGCATTACGCCGCATTGCGCCTATGCTTGCCTGATGGAAAAAATAAGAGAACAGCATTTGGGGGATGCACCGGCTATTGTCCGGACATCCCCCAAATGCTGTTTGTGGTATATAGCTATGTTATGCTTTTACACGTGAAATATAGCTTCCGTCACGTGTGTCAACCTCAATGAGTTCATCCTGGTTGATGAATAGTGGCACACGTACGGTCGCACCGGTTTCGACGGTAGCGGGTTTGAGCGTGTTTGTGGCAGTGTCGCCCTTGATACCCGGCTCGGTGTAGGTGATGCGGAGAACTGTCTTTATCGGCATCTCGGCGTAGAGCACTGTTTCAGTGGTGGCATCGGTGACAACTTCAACGGTGTCGCCTTCTTTCATAAAGGGTGCACCTGTGACAAGATCCTTGCTGATAGGAATCTGCTCGAAAGTCTCGTTGTTCATGAAGATGTCGTCTCCGCCCTCGCTGTAAAGGAACTGGTAAGGACGGCGTTCCACACGCACGTCTTCAAGCTTTTCGCCAATGTTGAAACGACGTTCGAGTACGCGGCCGTCAACAACATCTTTAAGCTTTGTGCGCATGAATGTGTTTCCCTTTCCGGGTTTCACGTGGAGAAACTCCACGCAGAAGTACAGACGGCCATCCATGCGGATGCAAGTGCCGTTCTTAATGTCTTGAGCGTTAATCATATTTTGAAAGATGATTTTGAGATTTCCGTATTTGATTATTACGGCCACAAAAGTAGTAAAAAATCTCTAACTCTCAACAAACATGGTTGAAAACTGATATTTTGTCATTGGCGATGTTTGTTGAAAATGCGGTGACTTTGTTGTTACAGAAAATCTTTTCTGCTTGGGAGTCGAGTGTGCTGTCTGTGGTGTAATTGAGAGTTTATTGTAGGTTCCTGATTATTTTAGCCGGATTCCCGGCGATGATACAGTTCCCTTCTTCGAAACTTTTGGTCACAACTGAGCCAGCCCCGACCACTGTGTGCGGTCCTAATGTAGTTCCTGGCAATATTATGCTGTTCATACCTATCCAGCATCTTTCCCCGATGGTGACATCTTTTGCTTCGGCTTGAAGATCAAGGTTGTGTAAGTCGTGGTTTGCGGTAATAATTCCAACGTTCTGGGCTATATATGTCCCCTTCCCGATTGTGATTTTTCCGAAGCTCTGATAATAAGATCCGGGCATTTGAAAATTATTGATATCATCAACGTGAAATAAGATGTTGGCAGGATTACCTACTTTTTGATAAGGAGTTATGGGCCACCATGCGGCTGAGTTGATCCCCCGGAGTTTCTGATGAATAAGCCCCCGGGTTACCCATTCCCATCCTAATGATGTTATATTCTTGAACCATCGCGATCTAAATAATGGGGAGGGGTAGAATATACGTCCGAGAGTGTTTCAAACGACATAGTAGATGGATTTGCGTAATCCTATTACAGGATGTTTGATGTAATGGATGATGCCCATTGTCTTATTGCCGAGATGTGTAAAATATCCGATAGGTATGGAATTTTACAAAAGTAGGAAAATATATAATAACCGGAACAAAGAGCTATAATAAGAAAATGGACAAATCGATAGGGAGATAGTGTGCGTTTTTTGTTATCTTTGGGAAATCTTTGCCGATTCGCGGCACATTATCTCTCTGGTAGTTGGGGAGACGGATATTGTTACTGCAATGAATGAAGAGTCATTAAGCCAATTGTATCTGAAAGATACAGCCTTTCAGGCTTTAATGCAGCGGCGCATAATAAATGTGCTGCTGATCGCTTCGCCATACGATGCCTTCATGATGGAGGAAGACGGACGTGTGGAGGAGCAACTCTATTTTGAGTATGTATCTCTGAATCTCAGTTCCCCTCCGCGAGTGACACGAGTGTCGCATATTACTGATGCGGTCGAGGCTATGGCTCAAAAGCATTTTGATCTTGTCATAGCGATGCCGGGAGGAGATCTCACTGAAACATTTGAGGGAGCCAAGGAGCTTAAGGGGATTAATCCCGATACTCCCATTGTGGTGCTCACCCCATTCAGCAGGGAGGTTACGCGACGTATATCACAGGAGGATCACAGTGGAGTCGATTATGTGTTCAGCTGGCTTGGCAACGTTGATCTTCTTCTTGCCATTATAAAGCTTCTTGAAGATAAAATGAACGCCGATAACGATGTGCTTGAGGTCGGAGTTCAGGCTATCATGCTTGTGGAAGATTCGGTGAGGTTCTATTCGTCGGTTTTACCCCATATATACAAATTCCTGCTCAAGCAGTCGAGAGAATTCTCGACCGAGGCATTGAATGTGCATGAGCAGATGTTGCGTATGCGCGGACGCCCTAAGGTGATACTTGCGCGAGATTACGAAGAGGCTCTTGAGCTTTATGGCCGGTATGGTAAAAACATGCTTGGTGTTATTACCGATGTCAGTTTCAAGCATGAGGGTGCCAAAGACCGCAAGGCCGGCTTGACGCTGGCGCGGTACCTCCGGTCAAAGGATTCGACATTGCCTATAATTGTGGAGTCGACTGAGTCGGAAAACCGGATGTTTGTGCGGGATTTCGGAGGAGTATTCATTGACAAAAACAGTAAGAAACTGTCGGTTGATCTGGAGAAGGAGATAAAACTTAATTTTGGATTCGGTGAATTTATCCTTCATGATCCTTCGTCAGGTGAATCGGTCGGCACGATCAAGTCGGTAAACGAGCTCCAGAAGCGCATTTTCTCGATCCCCGATGAAGTTCTGTATTACCATTGCCGCCGCAATGAAGTGTCGCGATGGTTGTACTCACGTGCGATGTTTCCTATCGCGGAAGTTCTGAGAGCCCATAAATTCACATCCATACAGGAGGCGCCGGCAGTCAAACAGCTTATATTCGATCTTGTGGTTAAATACCGCAAGATGAAAAACCGTGGAGTGGTAGCTGTATTCCGAAAGGACAGGTTTGACCATTATTCCAATTTCGCCCGTATCGGACAAGGATCGCTTGGTGGCAAAGGCCGTGGCCTTGCTTTTGTTGATTCGATTATCAAGAAGCATCCGGTATTCGACAATTTTGACGGAGTCACGATTTCGATACCACGCACGGTTGTGATATGCACCGATATTTTTGACGAATTCATGACGGCCAACGACCTGTATCCGTTGGCTTTGAGTGATGCTCCCGATTCCGAGATACTTGCACGATTCCTTGAGGCTCGATTGCCGGATAGTTTGCGTGAAGATCTTATGGCTCTTTTTGAGGTAGTAGACAGGCCTTTGGCCATAAGGAGCTCCAGCCTGCTTGAGGACTCGCATTATCAGCCGTTTGCAGGTATATACTCGACCTACATGATACCACGTGTAGAGGACCGCAATGTAATGTTGCGCTTGCTTACCGATGCAATAAAAGGAGTGTATGCCTCGGTGTTTTTTGCCGATAGCAAGGCTTATATGACAGCGACATCAAATGTCATCGATCAGGAAAAGATGGCGGTGATAATTCAGGAAGTCGTAGGACGGGAGTGGCTCGGATATTATTTCCCGTCGTTTTCAGGTGTGGGACGCTCTCTAAATTATTATCCATTGAACAATGAGGAGCCCGAAGACGGTGTTGTTGAGGTTGCTGCCGGACTTGGAAAATATATAGTAGATGGTGGTCTGTCGCTGCGCTTTTCACCACGTCATGCCAATAAGGTGTTGCAGACATCGACTCTTGATCTCGCGTTACGTGACACGCAGCGTAAGCTTTATGCGCTTAGTATGCATGAAGATGCGGTGGGTAAGTTTGTGACTGACGATGGCTTCAATATAGTTAAGCTCCCTGTTCAGGATTTTGCAGGAACGGGGGCGCTGAGATATATTGTCTCGACTTATGATTCGCGTGACCAGATGATACGCGACAGCGACGAAGGACGTGGCCGCCGTGTGGTGACGTTCGCCAATATGCTGTCGCATGGAGCATTGCCTCTCGCTCCAGCTCTCGACCTTATGCTGCATACCGGTCAGGATGCCATGCAACGCCCTGTAGAAATAGAATTTGCCGGTCTTGTCGCTCCTCCGGGAAGTCCTAACAAGGGCCATATATACTGGCTGCAGATACGCCCGATAATAGACAGAAAGGATGTGGTTGATGATTCGATACTTGATATTCCCGATGATCAGTTGCTGCTGAAAAGCACATTGGCGCTTGGTCATGGCAATATTGATAATGTCGATACGATTGTCTATGTACGTCCCGATAAATTTGACTCGATGCAAAATCCGGATCTTGCGTTGGAGATTGAAAATATCAACCGTAAATTTCTGGAGCGGGGTGAAGGATACGTCCTTATTGGTCCGGGACGCTGGGGGTCAAGTGACTCTTCTCTCGGAATTCCGGTGAAATGGCCAGATATATCGGCGGCACGCCTGATAGTGGAAGCTTCGCTCAACAATTACCGTATAGAGCCAAGTCAGGGTACGCACTTTTTCCAGAATCTTACGTCATTCGGCGTGGGGTACTTCACGGTCGATCCGTCGGAAAAAGGAGGAGGCATATTTGATTGCGGCTATCTTGACGCATGTCCGGCGATCTATGAATCAGAGCGTCTGCGTGTTGTGAAATTCGCCCAACCTTTGGTTATCGGTATAAATGGCCGAAAGGGTGCCGGTATTGTTATGAAACCTGAAAAACCTATTATCCCATCATTGATATGAGTGTATTTAACGGATTGCTTCGGGCCTTCGGATTTGGAGGAGGACACGATGATGAAGACAATTTAGAAGTGGGATTTGACGCTGATGAAGAATCGGCGACAGAAAATGATTGCCGGAAGCAGAGCTATCAGTCCGGTGATGCCGTATCAGAAAAAGATAATGGCGAAAAGGATGCGATTGCAGTTCCGGAAGCCCCAGATGATATAAGTTCAAAATCTACTGCCGGACAAGATGAGAAAGCGGATAAACGTGCGGCCGCTATTTTTGAAGGAGTTGTTTCGGTACTGAATGACAATCTGCCTCCTTACCTCAGGGAGTGTCTTGATCAAGAGGAGCAGTGCAAGTTTATTTACGATCGTCTTGATCAGGATCTTCGCAGCTATATTTCATCCGTGGCGAAAGGAGAGGCTGAAAAGGCCAACCGACGCTGGGGCACTGAAAAGAAAAAGCTGTTCAAGCAGGTGAATGAGGCGACTGAACAGATAGCACATGCTACCGAGCGTGCCTCGAAGGCTGAAGAAAAAGCGTTAAGCGCCGACCGTCAGAAACGTGCAATGACACAGCGTAATGCCGATCTGGAAAAACGGGTGGCAAGACTGGAGGCCGAAATTGAACAGTATGATCTTGAAAAAAGCAGTCTGCTGAATAAACTGCGTGTGGCCGAGGTGATGGGCGGCCACAACGGTAGCGCGAATTTGACTGCTGATGAAAAAACAATTGAATCCGATCAGCTGAAAAAAGACCTTGAAAGTGCAAGAGCCGAGATTTTAAGTCTTACTTCCCGGCTTGAAGAAGCAAACAAAGCCCTTGAAGTTGTAGGGGAAATACAGCAGCAGCTTCAGGGTATAGAAAACATGAAAAAACGTAAGAATGCGCGTATAAAGGAATTGAAAGACGAAAACGCCATATTGCGTTCCGCTCTAGAGGCTTTTCAGGATCAACCAAAAAGTGATGAGACAGATTCAAGGCAGCATGAGGATGAATATGTCGCGACGGTTGAAGACGATGAGGCGCCGGATGCCGATAGCACACCTGAGATAATAGACATGACGGAGGAAGCAGAGAGATCTTGTGAGCCTGATGGAACAGGAGTGTCAGCCGCAATCGCCGATGATATGGATCTTCTTGCTGCTATCTCGGAAAATGAAGAAAGAGAGTCTGCTCATGAGTTGCAGCCTCAGGGTATTGTAAAGAAGAAAAGAAAGCCGCGGACAAGGAAGCCCAAGCTTGTCGCTATCGATGAAACAATATCGGAAAGTGAGTGGTTGCTTTCGTCGACACCGGTTTCGCCTGATGTGAATCATCCTTCAGGCTTTGGCTATCAGGAGCCGTCGCGCCGAACCACCCCTCCTGATAATCCGGCGCAGATGTCGTTATGGTAAATGTATATTAAATAAACATATATAGAAAAATAATGAAACTCAAGCATTTTGCAGTTGCAGCAGCACTTTTGGTAGCTCCATGTGTGCTTGCCGACGCTCCAGGTATACTTCCCGGAATAGCTGATTATACTACAAATGTCAAGCGTCCGAAGTCTCCGGCGCATTTCACTTATATGCCTGATGGCGAAAGCTATCTCTTGCTCACTGACAGGGGAACCAAGATTGTCAGATATGAGACTGCTACCGGCAAAGAGATGGAGACAGTGCTTGATGTGTCACATACGAGAGAAGCGAGTATCAGTGTTGTGAACGGCTTTTCCCTTAGTCCTGACGGCAAAAAAATGCTTGTTTATGAAAAAGCCGATCCCGTGTGGCGCTATTCGATCAGAGCCCAGTATTATGTGTTTGAGATCGGCCGCAACATACTGAAACCTCTGTCGACAGACCATGCTCTTCAGGAGGCTCCGATGTTCTCGCCGGATGGCCGTATGGTCGCTTTTGTATCAGATAACAATATATATCTTAAAAAGCTTGATTTCAACACTATCACGGCTGTTACCAACGACGGTAAGGTGAATGAGGTTATCAATGGTGTTCCCGACTGGGTATATCAGGAGGAATTCAGTACCGCTGTTTCAATGGCTTGGTCGCCGGACAACACAACATTGGCTTATCTGAAGTATAATGAGAGCCAGGTTCCGATGTTTACGTTCTCTCTGTATGAAGGTGTATGTCCGGCAAAAAGTGAATATGCGCTTTATCCAGGCATGTTCACTTACAAGTATCCGCTTCCTGGTGTGCAGAATTCCGTAGTAACACTTCATGCATTTGACGTAGATACCCGTAAGACTAAAAATATTGCATTCGAGGATAAGACGATTGAATATATCCCGCGCATCAGATTTGGTGGTAATGATTCAAGCCGTCTTATGGTAGCTACCCTCAATCGTGATCAGACCCGTATGGAACTGTACTCGGTAAATCCAAAGTCGACAGTGGTGAAATCCATTCTGGTCGAACAAAGTAAGGCATGGATCATTCCGGAAACCTATGAAAACCTTACGCTAAACGATGAGTCGTTTGTAGTATGGTCTACCCGGTCAGGATTCACTCACCTATATGAGTACAGTTATTCCGGAGCCTTGACGAGGACAATCACATCGGGCAACTGGGATGTTACTGCCTATTATGGCAGCGACATGCTCGGCAACCACTATTATCAGTCGACTCAGTGTGGTGCGGTTAACCGTGTGGTGGCACGCATTGACAAGAAAAATAAAGTTACTGTGCTTTCAGAAGAAAGGGGTAGCGCATCGGCAACATTCTCGCCGGGACGCAACTATTTTGTACTTAGCCAGAGTTCTTCTGACAAAGCTCCGCTTTATACTCTGTATAACAATAAACTTAAGCAGTTGCGTGTGCTGGTAGACAACAGTGACGTGACAAGTTACTATGCGGGAGTAGCGAAGAAGGAATTTATCACGGTGCCTGGCGCCAATGGTGATCAGCTTAACGCTTATATCATAAAGCCTGCAAACTTTGACGCGTCCAAAAAATATCCTCTGATTGTGACACAGTACAGCGGTCCCGGATCATCGTCGGTCACCGACTCGTGGGGAATTGACTGGCAA
Organism: uncultured Muribaculaceae bacterium; assembly: GCA_910578395.1. Taxonomy (GTDB): domain Bacteria; phylum Bacteroidota; class Bacteroidia; order Bacteroidales; family Muribaculaceae; genus JAFLTL01. The sequence continues at coordinate 59,325 of CAJTPZ010000007.1, forward strand.
CAGTATGCGGCTATGGAGCAAGGATATATCGTGGCTTGTGTGGATCCTCGCGGTACCAATGGACGTGGTTATGATTTCATGACTTCTGTCTATTGTCATCTGGGAGTGAATGAGACTGCCGACCACTGTGCCGCTGCGCGTTATTTTGCCTCGCTTCCCTATATCGACGGTACGCGCATGGGTATTACCGGATGGAGTTATGGTGGATATGAGACACTCATGAGTGTGTCGGCTTCCGGTACTCCGTTTTCTGCCGGTGTCGCTATCGCACCAGTGACTTCCTGGCGCTATTATGACTCGATATATACTGAGCGTTATATGCTCACTCCCCAACAGAACCCCGATGGCTATAAAAAATCTTCTCCTGTAAATCTCACTAAGGAAATGAATGCAAAGCTTCTTGTGATGAGCGGAACAGCCGATGACAACGTGCATTTTTCCAATACCGTTGAATACATGGCACGTCTGCATGGAGCGGGAAAGCTTTGTAATCTGATGATTTTCCCTAATAAGGATCATAGCATCTATGGCTGTAACTCTAGGGAGCTTGTCTATAGTAATCTTATACGACACTTTAATCAGGCTTTCGGTAAATAAGCTGTGCCAATATCAAAAGGATAAGACGTGACACCTATCGAACAGCGTAAACGCAGAGTGACAGCAGGCATCTTCAGGATGCTTGCTACATGGACTATAGCGGTGCTATCGCTTGAAGCGGCAATTCTGCTTGCTTTTGTCGTGGACCAACGGTGGTTTCCTGTTGTTATCTTCGGCATCTATATGGTGAAAGTCTATCTGCGTCATGCCTCGCATTTTCCCGTCCCACGGCGTAACCGTGTGGCGGGATCTGTGGGGACGACTCTGATTATTTCGGCAATCGTAATGATTGCTATTTTGTGGATCGGTGACCGATGGGAGCCGGAGTGGCTTAATCCGCAGCCACGCAACCAGTCGATCCCGTATATCGCCATATTGATTGTGGCTCCGGTAATGGCTGTGACCAGCTTCTGGCAGAGGTGGGTAGCCTCAAGGTCGGCTGAACGTGAAAAATATCGTGTGAAGTTCGGTACTTATGCAGAGCATGATTTCCTTGAGGAACTGTATATGCAGGAATCTTCTCTGCAGTTGGAGATGCTTTTTGCGATCTCCGCTTTTGTCGGAGTGGCCGACTGGGTGTATTACTTTAAGTTTTACATCAATGTCAATATAAATTCTCCTGACACGTTTGTCTACGTTATAATGCCTTCGATACTTGTAGCTGTATCATGGATGTACTTCTTCCGCCGTTATCGTGGCATGTGGGCATATTATTGCAGGAATGAAGAACTTGACAGTAAAAGCGGATTTCACACAGATGTGAGATACCTGATAGTTGCCGGTGATCACCTTTTTCTGACATCCGCGTCTTCAGGCGCTCCGGTTGACACTCCTGTGAAATGCCGTTTGCCGTTTACCGATGTTTTTGATGAATTCTCAGCACTTAACAGGTTCGTGGCTATTTCAGGATTGTCGCCAGTAAAATTGAAGTTCGCCTATGTGAACGAGAATACTGTTACGCTTTCCAATACGCTTCACTACCTGTGTTTTTTTGATAAGGAGGAACAATTGCGGGGCATAAAAACTTCCGGGGAGTTATATAGGATCGATCAGGTCCTGCGCATGGTCAATGGCGGAGAAGTGTCGCCTGTGCTTGAATCGGAGTTGCGGCGCATTTACACTGTCGCTCTGACATGGAAAACCTATTCATCTACAGGAACACGCCTTTATGCTGTGCGTAACTATCGCCCGACTTTCAGATTGCGCGATATCAGCAAGTGGAATGTCGACTATAATGATAAAAACTGGCTGTCAGTGGCGGCTGTCAATCAGGATAAGCCATTCTGGCGCCTTCGTCGTTTCTGGCGTAAATATATCAATTCGATAAATGGATTCTGATCGGATGGATATAATGGAACAACCGGCATCGCTTATAGCGGTTGTAGGTGCGACGGCGACCGGAAAAACGCGTCGTGCTGTTGCGATTGCCCGTTCGGTCGGCGGAGAAATTCTGAGTGCTGATTCCCGCCAGGTATACCGCCGTATGGACATAGGCACAGGCAAAGATCTCGAGGAATATGGAGATGTGCCGACGCACCTGATAGATATATGCGAGCCTGGAGAAAAGTATAATCTCCATCGCTTTCTGAGGGATTATAACCGGGCTGTAGCAGAAATCAGAAGTCATGGACGTATGCCGGTGCTGTGCGGAGGAAGCGGTATGTATGTCGAGGCGGCTATCGATGGACTTAAATTGCCGGAAGTGCCTCGTGATGAGAATTTGCGGAAAAGTCTGTCTGGCAAATCTCTTGAGGAGCTTACCGATATTCTTGCCGGCATGAAGTCACTGCATAATACGACAGATGTCGACACCGTCGACCGTGCATTGCGTGCTATCGAGATACAGAGCTATTATCTTGCGCATCCCGACTGTGAATTCGGTTCCAAGTCAAATCCTGAAAAAAATGCAGTGATCATAGGTCTGGATATTGACCGTGATATGCGCCGTAAACGCATAGACGACCGTTTGCAGAGGCGTTTTGAGTCGGGAATGACTGCCGAAGTCGAGAGTCTGCTCGCCGAGGGTATATCGGCTGAAAGCCTTATTTATTATGGCCTTGAATATAAATGGCTGACGCTGTTTGTGACGGGGAAAATAAGCCGGGAAGAGATGGAAGATGGACTGCGTGTTGCCATACATCAGTTCGCCAAACGCCAGATGACTTGGTTCAGGGGAATGGAGCGTCGCGGACACAAGATACACTGGTTGCCTTGGGATATATCAGAGGATGAATTTGTCGGGAAAGTGCGTAATCTGGCTTGTTTATGATAAGGCGCGTCATATCTGTGATATTGGCGATATGCGCTGTTTTTTGTGCAGGTGCACAGAGCCTGCTCGGAAAGGGTGAAAGTCGGGAGCTGCATGTAGACAAAGGCGACGGTGGCGGTCTTGAGATAAATGTGACGGCTGTAGTGAAAGGTGATAGGCCGCGGAGTGGAATGAGCGTTGCCAAATGGGGCATTGCATGGGCTGATGAGGCGGGAAATCCTGATAGTATTGTGCTCCAATGGGGCAACAGTGATTTCGGAATGGACGGGGATAAGCGTTTTCTGCGGATTTCATCGGGTGGCATTTCAGAGGATACGCCAGCAATTCATGTTGGGCAGGAAACCATAGCATTGTCGGTTTCTATAGATAGCCGTGGACTTGTGTGGTGTGTCGGTCAAGACCGTGTGATGGGGCGTGGGAGCCGTAAACTTAATAGTGTGCCCGTCCGATCGACATTGATAATATTCAGCGAGGGGCGCGATCTGTTGATTGAACGCCTTGAAGTCTCGGGTTTTATGGATCCGATAACAGATGCAATGACACCTTTTGTATCGGCAGATTGTTTTTCCAGGCCTGATGATATCACAATGTCGCCGGCAGGTGTATGGCGTTATCTTGACCGTGATAATGATCCTGACTGGAGTCGGCCGGGAGGAAAGTATACACTGGGGATATTGGCCGATGACAGCGCCGAAAACTCATGGATAATCATCTATCTGGATGGGGCTGTCACAAATTCCGGATGCTGGGCTCCGGGGATGAGAAAAGGCCGATTGGCCGACAGTGGTTTTTTAATGGATTTTAATCTTGAATGGACCGATGCTATGCATTCTATGCTTGGTGCAGATGAAGAGTGTAGTGCGAAACTGAGTGAAGACGGAATGATACTCACAATGAATTTTCCGCTTGATAAGGCTATCTTAAGATTTTCGAGGCAGTTTTGACAATGTTGGCCGGTTGTGATATCGCGCCTGTCGACATATCATATACAACCGATGTATCTATCAGATCGACTGTATATAGCCCGCGGTTGATTATTACGCTATAGACATCGCCCAAAGCATCAATTTTCTGTATATATTCATATAATTCAGGTGGAAGCTGGTCAAAAAGAAACATCTGGGGAAGTGTAGACCCATATCCTACTACAGACGCCCAACGTCCGGAAGGGGCGAATGTGACAGAGGGGCCGCCTTTTACACGTATTATGCAGTTGTCTTCATTCTGGTCGGTCATAGAGTATGACTGGTTGGGGAAATAATCGGACATAAATTTTGTAATATTTTCCCATGAGCCATTGTCTCCCCATGAATTTGCTTCCGGCGAAGTTGTCGTGCAGGAATTTGTAAAAGTAATTATGGCCAATGACAGAATTAAGCCGAATATATTTATTTTCATGTTCTTATTTCAGAATAAAATATGGAGAAGATGTAGAGCAGTGTGTTAGTCATGCATCAGATCAATTAACGTTTTTAAGTTAAAATGCATTGTGCTTTAACGGGTTTCGTGTCTTTTTACAACTTTATAACAAACCACTTACAAAAAGAGTTTGCTGTTTGTTACACTATAGAATCTTGTTTTTGACTTAAAACACATTTAATATCAGTGGATTGTGTCGGGTGGTTGTGTCTGCGAGACATTATAGATACAAAGTTGCATCTATTGGCTTTTTTGAAAAATTTTAGGCTACATTTGTATTGCCAAGTCCAAAAGAGCAAAAAAACAGGATGAAAACTATTGTTGTAATAGACCTTGACGGAGATTTATTCAGGCGCATAAACAAGAGTTATGCGCCTCAAGGCTATAATGTAGTATATTGTTCGACATTGTTGGATGCTTTGTCGGTTCCTGCTTCAGAGATCGTTCTTTTGGCAATAGATCCTCTTGCTTTGAATGAGGGCGAAGCCATATCTTTTATCGAGTCCTTAAAGATACGTAATTCCAATTGTCATGTACTGCTGTGTACTTATGAGGAGGATTATGATGCTATGGCAGAAGCTTTGAATGCCGGCGCCGATGATTTTATAGTCGCGCCATATCCAGGACGTATGCTGGAAGATCATATTGACAAGATGCTTTGAAATTTATTGCTTGTGGGCGTGGATTTGTGCGGATATGTTCTATATTTGTATAAATATAACCCAATAAAAACATAGCAATTCTGACAAGTATGCTTTCGACCTGTGCCTGTGAAAAGGGATATATCAGGGTCGCTTCATGTGCTCCGCATGTATCGGTAGGCGACGTGACTTTCAACACACATGAGATTCTAAGTAAAGTAAGGGAATTGGATGCATCAGGTGTTGAACTTGCGGTATTCCCCGAGTTGTCGGTGACCGGATACACTTGTGCCGATCTGTTTCATTCGCGCCTGTTGCTTGATAAGGCACGTGAGGGGGTGAATGCGTTGTGTAAGGAAACAGCTTCGCTGGATATCGCTTTTGCCGTAGGCGCGCCTATGGAACGAGACGGCCGGCTTTACAATAGCGCGGTTCTTATTCATCGTGGTGTGATCGTGCTTATGGCAGACAAGACTTTTCTGCCTAACTATGATGAATTTTATGAACGACGTTTTTTTTCGCCTGCCAAGTCGGGAGATGTCTCTCTTTATGAATTGAACGGAGTGAAGATAGGCATGGAGATCTGTGAGGATTTATGGACTCCGGTTCCTGTGTCGTCCCGTCTTGCACTTTCCGGGGCGGATATTGTGCTGAATTTGTCGGCATCAGATGATATAACCGGTAAATATGACTATCTTCTTGATCTTGTAAGGCAACAGTCGGCACGCTGTGTTTGCGGCTATGTATATTCTTCGGCAGGATTCGGCGAATCGTCGACTGATCTTGTTTTTGACGGGAAGTGTATCATAGCGGAAAACGGCACAATGCTGTCGGTGAGCGGGCGATGGCAAAATGACGGCTGTGTGGCGGTGGCGGATATAGATGTCAATCAACTTCGTCGTGACCGAATGCATAGAGGTACTTTCTATGAAGCGGCATCCATGCTCAGTCCGTCGGAAGTACGTGTTGTCCGTTCGGCCGTGGATAGACCCGGGAGATGCTGCAGGGGAAAACTTCTTCGTCCGATAGCCCGATTGCCTTTTGTGCCTGACGGAGAGGAGAACCGAAGCCGCCGTTGTAATGAGATTGTGGAGATACAGGCGGCGGGTCTGGCTCAAAGGCTGAAGCATACCAATTGCAAGGCACTTGTAGTTGGAGTGTCAGGTGGCTTGGATTCTACATTGGCGCTTTTGGTGGCTCGCCGGGCTTTCGATCGTCTTGGACTTGATGCAAAAGGGATTATTGCGGTGACAATGCCTGGATTCGGCACGACAGGGCGCACTCATGGAAATGCAGTCAGGCTTGCCGGGCTGCTTGGCGCGTCGTTGCGAGAGATATCTATTGTTCCTGCTGTCGAACAGCATTTTAGAGATATAGGCCATGATGCGGACGTCCATGATGTAACTTATGAGAATTCTCAGGCTCGTCAGCGTACTCTGCTGTTGATGGATATTGCGAATCAGGTGGGTGGCATGGTGCTCGGCACAGGTGATCTGTCGGAGCTTGCACTCGGATGGGCTACCTACAATGGCGATCATATGTCGATGTATGGTGTAAATGCCGGAGTGCCAAAGACGCTTGTGCGATACCTTGTGGAATGGTTTGCCTATGAGGCGTCTGACGGCAGCGAACTCAGGCGTGTACTTCTTGATATCGCCGCAACGCCTGTGAGTCCGGAATTGTTGCCTCCAACAGCAGCCGGAGAGATCGCACAGGTTACAGAGGATCTTGTAGGGCCTTATGAACTTCACGATTTCTTTTTATATCACACTCTCAGATTCGGATCAAGACCTTCAAAAATTTTCATGCTGGCGCGGCAAGCGTTTGATGAAGATTATGAGGATGCGGTGATATTGAAATGGCTCCGTGTATTTTTCAGGCGTTTCTTCTCACAACAGTTCAAGCGATCATGTCTGCCTGATGGTCCTAAAGTGGGAAGTGTGTGTCTTTCGCCGCGGGGTGACTGGCGTATGCCGTCGGATGCGTCATCATCGATATGGATTAGAGAGATTGAAGAACTTGAAAGGCAATATCTGAATTAGTATGATATGATTGCCAGATTATTGGGTGTGATTGCAGCTTTGCTGTTTTCGTCAGGTTGTCTGGCAAAGGCACCGGAATGGGCTGTCGGGTTGTGTGGAGAGGCGCTGAAAGAGGCTGTGCGTGTGCATTGTGGCCCTGTTCAGACTTTAGAAGGGGCCGAATTGTGGCACACTCTTTTGGAAATTGATGGCATTGGTGACGGAAAAATCATAGATCGTTTCGGTGTAGATCCGTTGTGCAGTGATCCAAAGAATGGCATGCAGGATGGTATAACAATGATTTCGGTTATTGACAGGAGCTGGTGGATGCCTGACTATGCATTGCTTGATGTCTATGCCAATGATTTGCATGTGATTTATCCGTGTGATGAATCCATACATACAATCCGTAAGAACTATATGCCCGGAGTTCCTGAAGGAAAGATCTTCTATGACGGAGCGTCATGGAAGACGGGTGAGGATGTCAGAGGGCAAGGAGTATGGTTGTTTCCTGAAAAGTATGCAGGGGAGATTGCGAGAGCTATAATGTATGTGGCATGTATCTATCCGGCAGATCTTTGGGTTGGCCCAGGGGCTGTGTTTATGGATGCCGGAAAATATCCTTCGCTGTCAGAATCAGCTGTCAGATACTTGCTTGTTGCTCACGACAGTCATGCTCCTGAGGAAAGAGAATTGATCAGGAATAAGAGGGTCGCAGAACTCCAGGGGAATATAAATCCATTTGTTGTGTGGCCGGATATGCCGGCGCATATATGGGGAGAACTTAAGAATGTGCCATATCCGTTGGAAGAGGATTGTAATGATGATTTTAAGCCATTGCGTGGTTATTACAGGATTGATGACGGAACAATTGATCTTGTCTCTCCATTTGTGCCGGATGATGCGGAGTGGAAAGTCGACGGTGTTGCAGTCTACAACAAGAGGATTCCTATAAAGGACCTCGTGCCGGGGAAGCATGAAATCACATTTACATCGGCGAGGTGCAGTGGAAAAGTAGTTGTGTCGGTTCTTTATTGAAATGGTTGGAAAAAAGTTTTTATATCTGCTGCTGTGTATTGTGATACCTCTGGTTGTCGCATGTGGAGAGGGTAATCGGCGTGAACCTGGTGAGCATAACGGTCGGGAGGAAGGGGAAGAACGGCCTGAGTTGCCTGATGGAAGCCGGCTGACAGAAGCCGACATGAAAGAACTTGCAGACGCGACAATGCGATTTTCGGGAGATGGGGTGGAGATAGTCTATGGATCGCCGGGGGTGTTGTTTGTACAGGACAGGGAATGTACTGAAACAACTCTTCGTGAGTTGTCGGGCGCAGGGCATAGCGCGAGGTTTTCTCATGATACACGCCAGATAGAGCTTGACGGTTGTAAAATAGATGGTGATGCTGTGATGATAGGGGAAGACGGAAAAGTCCAATGGTGGCGAGCCCTGACTAATGGAAATATAGCTGTTTATTTTGTTATTAGTAATAATTAACATTATTTTTAGGGCCTATTTGTTGGTATAGGGATAAAATATAGTATCTTTGCAGTACTGAAACACCGCGGGGTGGAGCAGTGGTAGCTCGTTGGGCTCATAACCCAAAGGTCGTAGGTTCGAGTCCTGCCCCCGCCACAAAAAGAACCGATAGAAGGCCGAAGCAAGCGATTGCCCGGCCTTTTCTCTCATAGCTAATCCTGAAAATGCAGATCGACATCTCTCAGCTAAGCCCCGAGGCTGTACAGGCTCGTAACAGGTTTGGTATTGTGGGTAATGACAGCTCGTTGAATGCTGCCATAGAGCGTGCTCTGCGTGTGGCACCCATAGATCTCTCAGTTCTTGTTACCGGAGAAAGTGGCTCGGGAAAGGAGTTTTTCCCCAGGATTATACATGCGTTCAGTCCTCGTAAACATGCCAAGTATATTGCCGTCAATTGTGGCGCTATCCCGGAAGGTACCATCGATTCAGAGCTTTTCGGACATGAAAAGGGCTCTTTTACCGGTGCGGTAGCAACCCGCAAGGGATATTTTGAAGAAGCTGACGGTGGAACAATTTTTCTTGACGAGGTAGCCGAACTTCCACTGACGACACAGGCGCGGCTGCTGAGGGTGCTTGAAAGCGGCGAGTTCCTAAAAGTCGGATCATCGACAGTGCAGACTACCGATATACGTGTTGTCGCAGCTACAAATGTTGATATGCTCAAGGCAGTAAGGGAAGGGCGTTTTCGAGAGGATCTCTATTACAGGCTTTCGACAGTGCAGATAGGCGTTCCCCCATTGCGTGAGCGCGGTCTTGATATAATCATATTGGCGATAAACTTCGCACGTGATTTCGGACAACGTTATAGAATGCCCGCTGTTTCATTTGACGAGGGTGCACGGCATGCGTTGCTTGGTTACAATTGGCCGGGGAATGTAAGGCAACTGAAGAATATAGTGGAGCAGATGTCGTTGTTTGAGGCTGGAAATGAGATTGGCGCTGATACGGTAGGGCGTTATTTACCAGCTTCGGCTGATTATGATTTTTCGCCGGTGGCGGTTCATGACACAGTATCGAGATACGAGCATGAGAGAGAGATGCTTTTCAGTATGATACTGAAACTACAGCATGAACTGGATGAGTTGCGGGGTGAGCTAAATGAGGTGAGGTCGTCGGAAGGACCAATGGCTCACGGTACATTCCGACATCCTATAGTGGATCTGAGAGCCGATGAGATAGACAGTGCCCAATGTGAGGACCTGTATCAGAAGTCTACACCGGTGACACAGGCTCTGGCTCACTACAGACACTATGAGGCGGCACTGCCTGCGGCTGGCCAGTCATCGGTTAAAATACAGGATATTTCAGAAAAAGAAATGATCGAAAGGGCTTTGGAGCGTCATGCAGGACGAAGAAAAGCTGCAGCTGCCGAATTGAATATTTCGGAGCGCACGCTCTATAGGAAGATTCGGGAATATGGTATAGAATAAGCTCAAGGAGTGAAACGCATGGGACCCTTTAAGAAGTATGGTTTTGGGATTTCTGCCCCGCTGGTGCTGGGGATGGTGTGTCTGGCGATTTTGTTTGCCGCATGCCGTATAAGCTACAAGTTCAATGGCGCGGCTCTTGACTACACGGTCTATAAGACAATTCATGTATCGGAATTTCCCATCAGGGCCGCTCTTGTTTATCCTCCGCTTCAGCAGACATTTGAAAATGACCTTCTTGATTATATAACCCGCAATACGCGTCTGCGTACGGTTGACGGGAATTCCGATCTGGTGCTTGAAGGAGAAATAACCGGATATTCATTGTCGCCACAGGCTGTTACTGAGAATGCCTATGCCTCTAAAACTCGACTTACGATTACTGTCAGGGTCAAGTATACGGATACCAAAAAGGAAGGAAATGATGTAGATCAGACATTTTCGGCCTATAGGGATTTTGATAGTTCGGAGCTGCTTACTGATGTTCAGGATGAGTTGTGCGAGCAGATTTCGAAAGAACTGGTTGATCTGATTTTTAACGCTACACTTGGCAATTGGTAGGCCAGTGCGAAAGAATAAAACGTGACGTGGAAAAGTTGCAGCATAATCAGGCCGAGACAGTCAATAGTATTCTGGATAGCACCAAGTCGCTATGCAGTGCTGATGAGGTCCTTGCTGTCATGGAATACGCTCCTTATTTTTCCTCTCTTGCGGTGGCATGGCTGGAGCGGTCATGCCGAGACAACCGGAATGCTGATACCGAACTGTGTGACGCGCGTCGCGAGATAGCAAGAAAAGCTGTTGTAGCTATGCCGGATCAGCCGGCTGATGCATTGTACAGGATGGCCGGAATGACTCGAGGCGAGATTGATGAAGAATCATTCTATCCTCCGGAAAAACCATTGGAAACTCCTACTACAAATGCTACAATCGATAGATTTCTGTCGACTTATACGCATTCAAACAGCGAGGAAGAATCATTGATAGAAAGATTGATATTCAATCCTGTGCCAGACTATGCCTCTGTGCTCGCCGAGCGAGAGAGTGTGGATCTGCCAGATCCGGATGAAGCTCCGGCTGGATCTGATGACGCTCTTATAAATTCTTTTATATTAAAGAACCACGACAAGGAGAACCGTCAGGTTGATCCTCTGCCGTCAGATGTCGCTTCACGACCTCTTGTGGCACCTGTTGCAGTAGCCGACGGACGTCCGGTCATTCCGCCTCCGCCACCGAGGGATGACAGTACTTTGAGAGAGAGCCTTGCCAAATTCTATATCAAACGTAAACGATATCGTAAGGCTTATGAAATTATAGAGCAGTTAAATTTGAATAATCCCGAAAAAAATATTTACTTTGCCCCCCAATTGAGATTTCTCGCCAAACTGATCGCTAATGAAGAGGCGCGGCAGAGGCGGGAAAGTAAGTCTTCAGAATAAATAACTCACTGATCGCGTAAATTACCGATTGACAATGAATACTGTTATAATTATCCTTACCGTCCTTGTGTCGATTCTGCTTATCGCCGTAGTACTTGTGCAGAAATCAAAAGGGGGCGGCCTTGCATCGAACTTTTCAGGTTCTAACCAGATCATGGGCGTAAGACGCACCAATGACTTCATAGAGAAAGCTACATGGAGTCTTGGTTGTGCCATTGCGATACTTGCGATTGTATCTGTATGGCTTGCTCCGAGTGTCCAGAACGGTGGCGCACGCGTGAAGGCGGCTGCTCCTGTTGAGACTTCGGCTCCTGAGTTTCCCACTCCTGCCGCTGCCGATGAACTTCCTGTACAGGCTCCTGCCGCAGATGTTCCTGCTCAGACTGAAACACCTGCTGCAACCGCAGAATAACAAGACGAAGTTCGCAAGTTTCTAAAAAAATAAATTGGACAAGGCTATCCCTCTAAATAATTTCAGAGGGTATGTTTTGTCCTTTTTTCGTGCATATCAAACCGAACAGATAAAATGTCGACAAATACAGTAGATAATCAGCGCAAAGTAACGACCCGTCGCCTCACGGAGATGAAGAAGAACGGAGAGAAGATTGCAATGCTTACCGCCTATGACTACACAATGGCGCGCATTGTTGACCAGTCGGGGATTGATGTGGTGCTTGTCGGAGACTCTGCCGCCAATGTTGTGGCCGGATATTCCACTACGCTTCCCATCACACTTGACCAGATGATTTTTCTTGCATCGTGCGTGGCTCGTGGTCTTGAAAGGGCTCTACTTGTTGTGGACATGCCATTTGGCTCATATCAGGGAAATCCGATCGTTGCGCTTGAGTCAGCCATACGTATTCTCAAAGAGAGCGGAGCTACAGCTGTGAAAATCGAAGGCGGAACTGAGATCGCACCTACTATCGAGCGTATTGTATCGGCAGGTATTCCGGTTATGGGGCATCTCGGGCTTACACCGCAGTCGATAAATCAGCTTGGAAGTTATGGTGTGCAGGCCAAAGAGGATGCTGCTGCTGAAAAGCTGATTAATGATGCTCTTGCTCTCCAGAAGGCTGGTTGTTTTGCAGTTGTGCTTGAGAAGATACCTGCGGCATTGGCTACTAAGGTCTCGCAGGCGCTCGATGTTCCGACTATAGGTATAGGGGCCGGTGCTGGATGTGATGGCCAGGTGCTCGTAGTGCAGGATATGCTTGGCATGAACAAAGGCTTTTCTCCTAAATTCCTTAGGCGATATGCTGATCTAAATGATATTATAACGGGCGCATTGCAGGCTTATGTGGGAGATGTGAAAAATGGTGATTTCCCCTCGGCAGCTGAAGCATATTGAAAAATAATTGCGTAATAATCAGAAATCCGTTATATTTGCAGAACTATACAAGAATCCGTTTCAGGGGGCTGACTGGTTTTGACAGCGTGAAGAAGCGGTGAAGTAAGCATGCAGAGCAATGATGGCTACGCTCTTTAAACAGAGACATCAGCAAGTTAATTGGCGAAAACAACTACGCTCTTGCTGCCTGATCGAAGAACAGTAGATCACGCTTAATCGCCGCGAAAGTCGCAGCGACAAGACATTGCCCGATTGTCCTTTTTCCGAGACGGATCGACCTGGCAGTGCAGGTAAATCGGAAATAGGCTTGACCGGCTCCGCGTTCAGGCCGAAATAAAAGGAGATAAGGACGAGGTTGGTGGTCTTTTGCCTGCCCCGTCACGAAAACCAAGTGAAGACTAAGCATGTAGAAAGCTCATTGATTCCACGTTTGGACGAGGGTTCAAGTCCCTCCAGCTCCACTATGTGTACTGGACACTCTCCGGCCTACACAAGACAAAATCAAGACAAACCGCGTAATATCAGCATATTGCGCGGTTTTTAGTATTCATACCCTATATGGCCTAATCGGAGTTCGTATATTGTGTCTTTTGCCCAGGAAGTTAATGATTTTTCTGGTATACATCAAGCATGACTGAATTTACATCAATACGGGGGCAAGGTATCTGGCGAGAAGGTATCCGCCTCCAATGAGCCAAATGAAGAGGATGCCGGCGAGTATGAACGGTTTAGCTCCGGCTTTCTTGAATTTGTCGAAACTTGTTTCCGCACCGAGGGCAACCATTGCCATTGTAAGCAGGAATGTGTCGATGTAGTTGATGATGTTGTTGAACCAGAGAGGGAATCCGAGTGGAGTTTCAAGGCTGTTTAGAAAGACAGAGAGGGAGTTTATGCCGATAACCAAAAGAAATCCGAATGCAAACCATGGTACGGATACCTTTCCTTTCGCTCCCGCCGTCTGTGAGGGCTCATGACGGGTCCGGCGTGCGGCCCATATGCCGAGTATGAGAAGTACAGGCACAAGCATCATCACGCGTATCATTTTCACGATAACAGTCGTTGAGGCGATCTGGTCGCCGAGCGCGTTGCCCGCACCTACGGCGTGGGCAACCTCATGCAGTGTGGCTCCGCTGAAAATACCCATCTGTGCCGGAGAGAGCTGCAGTATGCCGGAGCGGTATGCCAGAGGGTATAGAAACATTGCGATGGTTCCGAAAATCACCACAGTGGCAACTGCTACAGTGGTTTTGTAGGGCTGTGAGCGCACAGTGGCTTCTGCACCGAGCACGGCGGCCGCTCCGCAAATGCCGCTGCCGACAGATGTGAGCAGGGCGGTCTCACGATCCATTTTCAGCAGCTTTCCGAGATAGTAACCGCCGATTACAATGACGGTGACGATTATAGCGTCCACGGTGATTCCGGCAATGCCGACTGCAGCGATGTCCTGAAATGTTAGCCGAAATCCGTATAGAATGATTCCGACGCGCAACAGTCGTTTGGAGCAAAATTGTATACCCGGCACCCATGTTTCCGGGAGATGCATCCTTAGCATGTTTGCGTAAATCATGCCTAATACTATGCCTATTATAAGCGGGCTGATTGAGAGTGCGGTGAGGACGCGTGCGCTGCCGATATAGAATGCCGCGCAGGAAAACAGGGCGATCAGCAGTACGCCGTGCAGCATATGGCCGCGTCTTGGTGAAAACATCGTGGTGTGTTTAGTTTGTTTAATCAGGTGGAATCGTAGTATAGACGATTCGGTTAATAAAACAAAAACTCCACGGCTTTTGTTTTGCGCGGTGGAGCTAATGTGGCGTTTATTGTCGGTTAATACGGTCAGTATTTGATTTTGCTGTCGCTTTCATCCCATAGGCGGAATGCGCGTATTGCCTCGTCGGAGAGCATACTCTCGGCCGGAAGGCGGCGCATGCTGTCGGGCAGAGCAAGTTCGTCGTAGATGAACGAGTCATCAAAGCCGATTTCTTTCGCGTCGGTCTTGGTGTTGCCGTAGTATATTTTGTCGATGTGCGCCCAGTAGATCGCTCCCAGACACATCGGGCATGGCTGACATGAGGTGTAGATCTCGCATCCGGCAAGATCAAATGTGTTGAGTTTCCTGCATGCATTGCGTATGGCGTTGACTTCGGCGTGTGATGTGGGGTCATGCTCTGATGTGACGCGGTTGACTCCAGTCGCTATAATTTCGCCGTCGCGTGCGATCACGGCCCCAAACGGCCCTCCTCCGTTGGCGATGTTCTCGATGGAAAGCTCGATGGCTTTTCTCATAAGTTCTTTTCTTGTCATATCTGTTATGATGTGCAGGTCGTGATGTTATTACAACAAACCGGACAGTAGCACCGATGAGCGGCTTCGCTATCGGCAGTGTCTTTTTGAACACTTCTTTTTTGAGTATTGTTCCCGGACGATGCCGTAGGAATGTTTTATCAGTGAATATATCATTGAGTCTGGTATGTCTTTGCCGAAATCTATTTTTATCCAGTGTTTCAGGCTCCGGTTAAGAGGATGACCGACTGCGTTGCGTGTGAGGCGTAGTTTCTCGATTTCGGCGGGAGTGGATCGGAGATTGACATATGTAAAGTCATCGATGTTGAAAAAACAGAACATGTGGTCAAGCACGTAAAAGACCAGAATGGAGTCATAACGTCTGGCAAACCGTCCAAAAGGAGTTTTTTCGGCAACTCCTTCGAGCGAGATGCAGAAAATGCGTAGATCCTCGATGTTCACGACGGCTGTATTTTGTTGTGGTAAATCGTGTTGAGTCCGGCTTTTAAGGCCTGTGAATGCTGGTGTTCACGCGGTATATGGTAGCGGCGGCCATCTTTTATCAGCCATGATCCTGTCTGGTGAAAGCAGAACGGGACGTTGGCTGTGAGGCATTGCTTATACATGTCGATGACCCATTCAAAATAGGTCGTGCGTGCGTATTTGCCTGATTCGCCTCCGACAGACACTTCGTCGATTATTGCCGGATCAAGGTATTTTAGCAGATTGATTCTCTCAAGCATAGGGGCGACAATGACAAGTCTGTGTCTGATCGGCAATGAAAGGAAAACCGGCATCCGTAGATCGGCTTTGTCCTGATTCTCTACAGTGCATCCGATGGCGACATTTTCGTAGCCTTCGCCCCAGTCATCGGGAAGACATCCGGCCAGCCGCTCGATACGTTTTGTGAAAAAGAAAAACGAGCAATCATGGCGTAAACGTATGATTTCCCATATCTCATCACGCCAGCCGTCGGCTTCTTCAAGGAGCAGATCGGATGTAAAACACAGGGCAAATTCAGTTCCGGACGGATACTTCCAGTTTTTTTTACGGTCACGTCTCAGCGGAAGGCTGAATGATGCAGTTTTGCGTATTTCGGTTGTAGAAATGGGTGTTCCGAAAGCCGCATCCTCACGATAGACGTAACAATGTCTGCATCCTTCGCTGATCTTATGGCAACCGTGCCATGGATTCCACATTGGCATGATACAATATGGTTTTTATATGGTTGTGCGTCGTTGTATGCTTTTTCTTCTGATCGCAAAAATTAGGAATATTCGGAAAAAGACCTTGAACAGAATGTCCGGAAAACTAAGGCCTCTTTGTTTTGAACCGACTGAATGTTAAAAAATATCTAAAGAGTGTATCGTTTATGACACGGTGGATGTATTTGGTTAAATTTGAATAAATATCATGATAGTGTAAACAAACTTTTATTTAATGAAATTTAGCTTTTTAAGTGTTAGACGACATATGCTGGCTGCGGTGGCGTTTATATCTGTGGCCGTGGATGCATATGCTGAAAGGGTGAATGTAGGTAATCTGTGGTTTGAAACAGATCCGGTTACAGGAACTGCCAGAGTTGTAAGTCCACAGGAAGGGGATCTGACTTTTGATATGGTCGAGAAGGTTTATTCCAGTGATAATGTCATAGTGCCAAGCTCTATTGAACATGACGGAATAATTTTTACAGTGACATCTGTAGGGCCTTTTGCATTTTCAAAGTCAGAAGTCGAATCTGTTTCTTTGCCTCCTTCTATTGAGTCAATCGAGCCTTCGGCATTCAGAGGGGCAGGTAAAATTAAAGAGATCGTGATTCCAGCCGGAGCAGTATTAAATGAAGGAGCTTTCAGGAATGCCAATAATCTGACAAAAGTTGTTTTACCGGAAAATATACGGGATATTCCTAAAAATGCATTTAACGGTACAGCTCTTAAAAGCATCTCATTGCCTTCAACGGTGTCGGGAGTTAATTCATATTGTTTCAAGGGGGTGCCGCTTACCGATGGCGTGTTTCTGAATGATGGTCTTGAAAGAATTGAAGTCGAGGCTTTTTCAAGTGACGGAGAGAATAATACAACCGGATTGACTGAAATTGTAATACCTGCATCGGTCAATACGATCCATGAACATGCATTCCATAACTCGGCAATTACCACATTGTGGTTCGGTGGATCGCCTCAGAATATAAAAACATACTCATCAGGCGCAAAAACATCTTTTGCAGGAATGCCGGTCGATACGATCGTTTGGGGTAGCGGAGCCAGACCTGTCGCGAATATATCGGTAGGAGTTGGTGATGAGTCGCAAGTGGTATTATATTATAATAATTCGTATGAAAATTTCAAGGACATAGGTCCTTCTCTTAAAGTTGCGGTTGATCCTGATTCAAAAGTCGCTACGGTGTCACCTAAACGTAAAAAAGGAGAAGTGCTCGCATATATTCCACCCGTTTCGTTTGCTGCAAGAACAATGGACTTAAGTGATTATGCGGGTTCGTGTCAACTGGCAGATCTGACGTATGAGAGTTCCGATCAGGATATCGCGTCGGTAAATGGGACGATCGTAACATTTCATAAGGCCGGTGTCGTGACTATAAAAACATCGTCGGTTTCTGAGGCGGCAGATAAGCCGATTGTCGGGAAGGAACGCCGTTTTTGTATAATGCCTGTTACTGTTGCTGTTACATTGGATGATACGGGGAACAATATAATATATAGCTCAAATCAGTTGACAGAGCAGCAAATAAGGGAAATGCTTACAGAAGAGGCCCGGATTGCAAGTGTTAGGGTCAGGGATGAAGAAGGCGGCGATTGGAAGATGAAGTATGCTGCCGGAGCGAGCGGTGACGGACTGGAGTTTGTGTATGGGACTATGGCACCTGAACGTTCTGCCCCGGAAGTGGCTCTTCCGAAGATAGACAGGACGCTTTGTTATGGCGATGATCCGATCGATATGTTGGAGATAGATGCTTCGATTTTGGCGGAAGGACATGTGGTGTCGTATATTTCTTCCGATGAAAAAGTATTGAAAATAGAGGGTAGTACTCTTATACCAGTTGGAGTGGGAGATGTAGCTGTGACAACTGTGGAGCCAGGTGTGGAATTTGCGGAAAACGGGGTGCGCACTCTGAGGATCGATCCTCGGAAGGTTATGCTGAAAGGAAAGAATGTGACTGTTGAGGATGATGTAGAGCATCTTCCGCCGGTTGATTTTGAAATAGAGGGACTGGTTGGCAATGATGAGCCGTCGGATATCGTAACGTCGTGGGACTGGAAGGATGCATTTGTTGAGGAGGGTGTGTACAGTGCGTCGGAACCGATGATATGTGATAACCCTCTTTATGAAGTAGAGATCGTTTCAGATCAGGTGTGTCTCTATGTCGTGCGCGCTGTCACGAGGCCTGTGGCAGAGTTGGATTTCAATTATAGCAGAGGAACCGGAAGCTCTCTAAAACTTGAATTGTCGGGTGTATGTCGGATTGCTTGTGGTTATGGAGTTATAAACGGCCAGCCGGGAACGGCAATAGTTGATCTTGACAATGCGGTTGCCGCAGGAGGTTGCCGCGTGCATTGCGATTATCCTGAACGGATCACTGGTATATCAATAACTGATGCCGGTGCTACGCGAATAGAGATTTCCGAGGGCCTGGAAAATCTTACATCATTGGATTTTTCCGGCAATAATCTTATTCCAGGTTCTCTTATTGTTCCAGCCGACATTATCGACAACGGGAATGTGAAAGTCGGAGAGCAAAGCCGTGTCGCGGCAATGGTTGATGGAGGATGCAATGTGTCGATTGGAGATGTTCCCTTAAACGCTACTGTAGCCTGGTTTGACAAAAATAATGTTGAATTGCTGAAAGGATCGGCATTTACATTTAATGCGGGTATATATACATTTCTAAGATCGATTCAGGGTGTTTATGCCGATATTTCCGACGGATTGGTTTCAGTGAGGACCATACCGGTAGATGTAGAAGTCAGGTCAACGGAATCTGG
Source organism: uncultured Muribaculaceae bacterium (assembly GCA_910578395.1). Classification (GTDB taxonomy): domain Bacteria; phylum Bacteroidota; class Bacteroidia; order Bacteroidales; family Muribaculaceae; genus JAFLTL01. Next base: position 78,307 of record CAJTPZ010000007.1, read on the forward strand.
AGATGGACAGACCAGTGCTATGAGTGATATAAAGGGAGCAACAGAGAGCAGGATTGTGAACGTTTATAATATGGGAGGTATATTGGTGAGAAGTGGAATATCTATTGATGACGCGCTTACAGCGCTTCCGCCAGGGACTTATGTAATAGACGGCAAGGTTTATAACGTAAGATAAATGACGGATAAAAATACAGCCGCATCTGATAGAATTTCAGATGCGGCTGTTGTATATTTTGTACAGACAGACCTTACTTGCGGCTTAACAGAAGGTTAATCACAATCCATCCACCGAGAATCTGCAGAAGCATTCCCGGTATGCCGATGCGGAAGTCCTGACATGCCAGAATAAAGTCCCCTTTAATAATCCATTCGCCAAGTGTGCCGATTGCCTGATAACCAAGAACGACTGCAATGAGAATGCCGATAGATGCTTTGTTGAAACGTTTTGCCGCGTATCCTGCAATGACAGCGAGAAGCGCAGATTTGAGCATGATGGCAGGAAGTGCCTGTGCTGCAGGCATGCCGAAGATGAATGAATTTATCAAAGGCGATGCAATGGCAGTAAGCAATCCGACACGCCATCCATACTTATATGCCCCTACGAGCGTGAAGAAGTATATCGGCAACCAAGTGACTCCTCCTTGCGGTATAAGGTGAAAAAGTTGTGGCAATACGATATTGCCAAGGATGAAAGCGGCTGCTGCGAGATATGTGCGTGTGTTGCTGAATGGCAGAGCCTGAAACTTGATAGTGGTTTGCATTATGTGATTTGTATGTCTTAATAATTATCGTAAAGGCAAATATAGGGAAGAAAATCAATATTTAATAGGATTATGAAAAGTAAAGTATGAAAGATGTATATTTGTTTATAGCTATAGGATATAATGTCAGATATGAAAAAAATACTTGTGGTTGACGATGAAGAGACTTTGTGCGAGGCTCTGCGTTTTAATCTTGAGGCGGAGGGCTACAGCGTGGATGTGGCTTATAGCGCCGAGGAAGTCCTGGCCCTTGATGTGAGTGGATATGATCTGATACTTCTGGATGTGATGATGGGCGAAATATCGGGGACGCAGCTTGCGAGAGTCTTGAAAGCCAATAAGGTCACTGCCGGTGTGCCTATCATATTCTGCACGGCAAAGGATTCGGAGGACGATATGGTAGGAGGACTTGATATCGGGGCGGATGACTATATCGTAAAACCGTATTCCATACGCAATGTGCTTGCGAGGGTAAGGACTGTTTTACGTCGAACAGGCTCGGTTGTAAGCGAGTCGGCAGAAAACGGTGAGATATCTTATCAGGGACTTACGGTAATTCCATCAAAAAAGATATGTATTGTCAATGGCGAGGAGATGAAAATGCCCCGAAAGGAGTTTGAGATACTGCTAAAGTTGCTCACACATCGCGGTCATATATTTTCGCGTGAGGAACTGATCAGGGATATATGGCCTGATGAGGTTGTGGTGCTTGACAGAGTGGTCGATGTAAATATTACCCGTATACGTCAGAAAATCGGGCCTTACGCAAAAAATATTGTAACACGTTCGGGCTATGGTTATGGTTTCAAGGAATAAACTGTCTTATCCTAAGCGGTTGTTTCTTTGGCTGCTGGGATATTCTCTGCTGCTTGTAGGCAGTTTTGTTTTGTTTCAGTACCATAGAGAGAAAGCGTTTAAGGCATCGGAGATCGACTGCCAGCTTCAGCTTGTGAACACCTACATTCTCAATGAACTTGCCGAAGGAAAAACAATTGCCGAGATGGAACTTGCCGAAATAAGTCCGTTTAAAGACATTCGTCTGAGTATTATCGGTAAGAATGGAAATCTGATATATGACAATACTATTGATTCATTGCCAGGCAATAATCACAATAACCGTAAGGAAATAGCGGAAGCCATGAATGTGGGACGCGGATATACTTTGCGCCGGCACAGCGAGGTTACCGGCGATACTTATTTTTATTCGGCATCAAGAGGCAATGAGGGTACGATAGTGCGTACGGCAGTACCTTATTCAATTTCGCTGACCAGTCTGTTGCGGGCTGATTTTGGATTTCTTTGGGTGATGGGAACGATAACTCTCCTCATGTGCATACTCGGTTATTTTGCCACCCGGCGGGTCGGAATAAATATATCGCGTCTCAATGAGTTTGCCTGTAGGGCAGAAAAAGGGGAACGTATATCGGATGTCGAGCCATTTCCTCATGATGAGTTGGGTGATATCTCGACTCATATAGTCAGACTTTATGCACGTCTTCAGCGAGCTAATGCTGACCGTGATCGTGAGCATGCTGCTGCAATGCATGAACAGCGGGAGAAGGTGAGGATAAAAAAGCAACTTACCAACAATATCAATCACGAGCTTAAAACGCCTGTAGCCTCTATACAGGTATGCCTTGAGACATTGCTGGCTCATAAGAATCTGGATGAGAGGAAAAGGGAGGAGTTTCTGATGCGTTGTCTGGCAAACACAAACAGGCTTAAGCGCCTGCTTGCCGATGTGTCGCTGATAACACGCATGGATGACGGGGGCGATGCTATAAGTCGGGAACCTGTTGACCTGTCGGAAATTATCTCGGATGTTGTAGGCGAAATGGAGCCTATAGCCGAAGCAAAAGGAATAATGATTGACTGTGAGTCGGTCGGACCAGCGATGATTATGGGAAACGCGTCGTTGCTTGCATCGATATTCAGAAACCTGATTGACAACGCTATCGCATATAGCGGATGTGACAGGATAACTATAAGGGAGGCCGAAGACGCTGCGATGATAAGTGTTACAGTCGCTGATAATGGAACAGGAGTGGCTCCTGAGCAACTTTCTCATCTCTTTGAGCGTTTTTATCGTATAGACAAGGGTCGCTCACGAGCAGCCGGTGGTACCGGTCTGGGACTGTCGATTGTGAAAAATGCCGTTGTATTTCACGGCGGCACTATCACAGTGGCCAATTGTAAGGAAGGTGGCCTGATATTCGGAATAAAATTATCAAAGAATTGAAAACGACTCACAGCAAAGTGTCTGATGTCATCCTCGCCAAGGTGGGGATGATGTGTTTCATACAAGTTTAAGATTTTTGAAATATTTATGAAATGTTCTGTCGGTTACTTTGAGGTGAAATAAGAAACACTTATAGAACATGGAAATTTTATTTCTTTGTGTCGTAATCTTCCTGTTTGTTCTGGCAGTCTTTGATCTGTCGGTGGGAGTTAGTAACGATGCAGTTAATTTTTTGAATTCGGCGATCGGTTCAAAGGCCGCGTCGTTCAAGCGGATCCTGATAGTGGCGTCGATAGGCGTTTTTATCGGTGCAAGTCTGAGTAACGGCATGATGGATATTGCCCGGCATGGTATTTTCAGACCGGAGCATTTTTCATTTTATGACTTGATCTGCATCTTTATGGCTGTAATGGTCACCGATATCATACTGCTTGACATTTTCAACACGCTTGGTATGCCCACATCAACCACAGTGTCGATGGTGTTTGAACTGTTGGGTGCTACATTTGTGGTGGCTCTGATAAAAATGGCCGGCGGTATTGATCTTGGACTTAACGATCTTATAAATACTGAAAAAGCACTGTCAGTCATATTCGGCATATTTCTATCTGTAGCTGTGGCATTCTTTTTCGGCACATTGGTGCAATTTTTGTCGAGAATGATTTTCTCGTTCAATTACCGCAGCCAGTTGAAATGGAAAATAGGAATATTCGGAGGTATATGTGCGACTGCGATAATATACTTCATGCTTCTGAAGGGAGCCAAGGATATGGCTTTCATGACATCGGATGTGAAAGAGTGGATAAGGCATAACACAGGATTGATTCTGATATGCAGTCTGGGATTTTTCACTGTCCTTATGCAGCTTCTTCATGTCCTGAAGGTAAATGTCTTGAAAGTCATTGTGCTTATGGGTACTTTCTCGTTAGCAATGGCATTTGCCGGCAATGACCTTGTCAACTTCATAGGCGTGCCTCTGAGCGGACTTTCATCTTATCAGGATTATGTGGCCAATGGAGGCGGTGATTCACATGGGTTTCTGATGGGGTCGCTTAACGGTCCTGCCGACACTCCGGTCTATTTCCTTATTGGAGCCGGGCTTATCATGGTTATATCACTGGCAACATCACGTAAAACGAGAAATGTAGCCAAGACTGAAATCGGTCTCGGCTCACAGCAGGGAGGAGAAGAGATGTTTGGTTCTTCCCGCATTGCCCGCAGTCTTGTTCGCCGTGTATTGTCGATCATCGCTTGGGTGGAGCGCGTAACTCCGCCTCGTGTGCGTCGGTGGTTTGGGCGCCGATTCAATGTTGACGAAACCATAATGGACAGTGGAGCGGCATTTGACCTTATACGCGGATCGGTCAACCTTGTGCTTGCCGGCACGTTGATAGCTCTTGGCACATCGCTAAAACTTCCGTTGTCAACTACATTTGTCACTTTTATGGTGGCAATGGGAACGTCACTTGCCGACAGGGCATGGGGGCGGGAGAGTGCAGTGTTTCGCATTACCGGTGTCATATCGGTGATAGGCGGATGGTTCCTTACGGCAGGCGTTGCCTTTGTCGGTGCGGGAATTATTGTCGCCGCCATGCATTATGGCGGACACTATGTGATGTTTGCGCTTGCGGCTCTGACGATTTTCCTTATTATCCGCAGCAACCGCAGATTTAAGCTCAAAAGAGTTGAGGATAATGGCGACGCACTGTTTCAGACTATATTGTCGACCGATGACAAGGCTGAGACCTGGAATCTGTTTCTGATGTACATAACCGAGCAACAACAGAAGTTCATGTCATTTGCCAGTGAGTCCTATGAAAGGATAACGTCGGCTTTCATAGGAGAGCGTGCCGGAGTACTTGGTAAGTCGGAGAATCTTTTGCTTAGACAGAAAGATATATTGAAAAGCGCACGCCGTAAAGAGACGCTCTGTCTGCGTCAGCTTAGCCATGAAACTGCGATTGAAAAGAACGCGTGGTTTTATCTGAGCAACAACTGCTGTATGGGTATACTATATAATCTGCGTCGTATCAATGAGGTGTGTCGTGAACATGTTGATAACAACTTCTGTCCGCTGCCATCGGGATATGTGGCTGACTTTGAAATGATACGCGGCCGTGTAGGGACGTTGTTCGCCGATGTGCTTGCTGTGATGTCGTCGGGTATGACCGATACAATTCCGGCTCTTCGCCGGCGTTGCGATGAGACTAAAGATGTGATATCGGCGACTTATCACCGTTTGCAGAAGCAGATTCACGAGGGCGATCCGGCTGCAATGACAGTGATTTATGTGTATGTGAATGTACTTCAGGAAACACAGGAAATGGTATCGGGAATACGCAAATATCTGCGTGCCTATGCAAAATTGTGTGATTCGGGATATAGCAGCCGTCCGACAGCTGTGAATCCGGTGTCCTGAGGTCAGACTGTTGACAAGACAATGCGCGCAAGTGACAAAAACGCATGTTCCGGCAGATTTATTTTTGTAAATTTGTGGAAAACCTCAAAATGTAATCATTGTCATAACCGCATTGTCCATGAAACATATCAAGAAAATAATCCTTACAGGCTGTGTGTGCATGGTCTCGTTTATTACGTCGTCGGCCAAAGGGCAGATTGTGATTGAGACCTCCAACACCGGACTTGTATTCAATGTAGCCCATAACGGTCGTGTCTATCAGTCGTATCTGGGAAAACGTCTGATGAATCCCAAGGATTATGCCAACCTTAAAGGAGGAGTGGAGGCTTACATCACTCATGGGATGGAGGATTATTTTGAACCGGCTCTTCATATAAATCATGCCGACGGCAACTCGTCGACGCTGCTTACATATGTGGATCACTCGGTGACTCCGACCGACTGGGGTAGTCACACTGTGATAAGTCTTGCCGATACCATCTATGGGGATAAGGTGGATATGCATTTCGATGCATATGACAAACAGAATGTTGTAAAAGCATGGACTGAAATCACCAATGGAGGCAAGGCTCCGGTTGAAATCGAGAAATTTGCATCTTCTCTGCTCTATTTTGACGCTCCCTCATACTATCTTACAGAATATAGCGGAGACTGGGCGAGGGAGGTGAACCCTGGTGTACAGGTGCTTAAATTCGGTAAGAAGATAGTGGACACGAAGCTTGGTACACGTGCCAGTCTGTTTGTTTCGCCGTTTTTCCAGCTCGGTCTTGGTGCTCCTGCTTCAGAAAACGGGGGTGACGTGCTTGTGGGTACTCTGGCTTGGACCGGAAATTTCAGATTTTGTTTTGAGGTGGATCAGAACGGTGGTTTGCGTGTGATCAGTGGAATAAACCCTTATTTTTCACGGAGGACACTAAAAAAAGGAGAAACATTCAAGACTCCGGAATTCATTTTTACTCTCAGCGGAGATGGGGCCGGAGAAGCAAGCCGGAACCTGCATGAATGGGCACGCCACTATCAGATCAAGGACGGTGCCGGTGATCGCATGACCCTGTTAAATAACTGGGAGGCTACTTATTTTGATTTCAACCAAGATAAACTTCTCTCGCTTATCGGAGAGGCTAAGGAGCTTGGAGTGGATATGTTTTTGCTTGATGACGGCTGGTTCGGCACCAAATATCCGCGTGAAAGCGACAGACAAGGGCTTGGCGATTGGGTCGAGATATCGGACAAGTTACCCGACGGCATCGGCCGGTTGACTGCGGAAGCCGCAAAGTAGGGGGTAAAGTTCGGGCTTTGGATAGAACCGGAGATGGTAAACCCGAAGTCGGAGCTTTATGAACAACATAAGGACTGGGTGATCACTCTCCCAAACCGCAAGGAGTATTATTTCCGTAATCAGCTTGTGCTTGACCTGAGTAATCCCAAGGTACAGGATTATGTGTGGGGGATCGTAGACGGCCTGATGACTAAATATCCTGATATCGCCTTTTTCAAATGGGACTGCAACAGCCCGATCACAAATATATATTCAGATTATGAGAAGGGGCATCAGCAACAGCTGTATGTGGATTATGTGCGAGGACTGTACAATGTGCTCGATAAGGTGAAGGCCAAGTATCCTGATCTGCCTATGATGCTTTGTTCGGGTGGCGGCGGTCGTACAGATTACGAGGCTCTGAAGTATTTTACGGAATTCTGGCCGAGCGACAATACGGATCCTATCGAACGCCTGTACATACAATGGGGGTATTCACAGGTATTTCCGTCGAAAGTACAGTGCGCTCATGTGACTACATGGAACCGCACTTCACCGATAAAGTTCCGTGTGAATGTGGCTATGATGGGTAAAATGGGATTTGATATCAATCTGCATGATCTTTCCGCTCAGGAACTTGGCTATTGCAAGCGCTCGGTGGTAGATTACAATGAGCTGAAACCGGTGATACTGGACGGTGACCAATACAGGCTGGTGTCGCCTTATGATGGCAATCACACGGCAACATCGTATGTTAGCCACGACAAACGAAATGCAGTGTTGTTTGCGTTTGACATTTATCCCCGTTATTCTGAAAAGCTCTATAAGGTTAAGCTCAAGGGTCTTGACCCATCGCTTGTCTACGAGGTAGAAGAGATAAACCGCATGGACGGCGGCAGTGTTGAAGCACAAAGGTATTCGGGAGACTATCTGATGACAGTCGGCATTCCCGCTTTTACCGGAAACAAGCTGTCGAGCCGCGTGTACAAGCTGAAAGCGCAATAATAATCACTGAAAGTTTTTAAACAGGGGCGTCTTGTGCCAGGCGTCCCTGCTTTGTTTTATGATTAAGCAGATCTGTGAGATTCGGGTGTAGGTCCTGTAGGAGTAAACACAGGATTATAGAAGAAAATTTCTATAGAAAAATTTTTCTATAGAAATTTTCTTCTATATTTGTATTTGTCAAAGCGAACATGCCAGTATCTAATAAACAATCCGGTTAATCATGGCAATAACCAACAAAATAGGAGCTCCTGTGACAGGAGATGATTTTTTCGGTCGCGAACAGGAACTTGTAAACGCCCACCGCTATCTTGACGGCAGGCAATCGCTTCTGCTTTCTGCTCCCCGTCGAATCGGGAAGTCTTCTCTTGCCAAAAGACTTATTCATGATAAAATATCGGAGGGCTGGAAGTGTATCTATATCGATCTTCAGGGAATTGCGACAAAGGAGGCTTTTTTACGTAAACTTATCGAATCGTTTACCGGAGTCGGACTACTGGATAGAGCTGGCAGTAAAGCCCGAGATTTCATAGATGCGACCTTCAATGCTGTAAAAGGTGTGAGTCTTGGTGATCTGAAACTTGATCTGAACAGCCGAGGACAGACAGAATCACTGTTTTACCGGCTTTCCGAAATGTTTGATCACGAAAATAACACATTGATAGTTGTCGATGAGTTACCTCTGTTTCTTGGAAAACTTATGGATGATGATGGGAAAAATCGCGATGATGTCGAATTTCTGTTAAACTGGTTCCGGAGTATACGCCAGCATGAAAATTCAGGTATACGCTGGCTTTTTTGCGGTTCGGTCGGTCTGAGGAACTTTACAAACCATTATTGTATGTCGCAATCCATAAACGATCTGGTGGATTTTGAATTGGGCGAGCTTCCTGAGGCCGAGGCCAAAGGCCTGTTGAAAGCACTCGCACAGTCATACAATCTCTCAATGGACGATGCGCTTGTCGATGAAACACTAAACATGTTGCAATGGCCTATTCCTTATTTCATCCAATTGCTTATTGACCGTCTGATATCAAAGATATATGATCCAGAAAATATGCCGGTGAGATTGGACGATGTCGTAAAAGCTATTGATGAACTCTCGAAATCGGACTATTTTATAACCTGGACCGAGCGCCTTGATGAATACCGGGATCTGGAAGACCTTGCCAGATCGGTACTTGACAATCTGTCTCTGGCAGAATCAGGACTGTCTAAAGAGAAATTGCTGCAAATAGCCATGAAGGGCCAGGATCCTGCCGTTGTCGATGAAGTGAAGAAAAAATTGACAAAAGTTCTTGAAATGCTTGAACATGACGGATATATCATGCGTAGTGTAGAGTATAGGAAATTTCGTTCTCCACTTCTCTGCAAATGGTGGAAATATAAATTCATTGACTGATATGATCGGATATTGTAAGAATGTAAACGCACAAACTGTCCAACAGATATTACGTTATATATGGGATGAAAACACTCCCGGTCGCATTCCGCAGCCGATGTTTATCATGGGCAACGACGGTTCCGGAAAAACAACATTGCTCAGGAATCTGGTCTCAGATCTCGGTGGTATGGATCAGTCTTATAGGATACAGATTTTTGATGGAAAGCAGTTTTTCTGCAGTCGTGACATAATTCGTGCAATTGAGGGAGAAGGCTGTGACGAGAATCTTATTTCTAATAATAGTAATTCTGGCAGCCGACGTATTGTCATTATTGATGATCTTGATTTTTTCTTCAGACGCAGTTCTTTCGACGACCAGTTTATTTTACGTAATTATATTTATCGCGAATCATCGCCGTTGCTTATCGCCACACTGTCAGGTGTCAGTGACGCTTTGGCCGATTATCGGGCACCTTTTTTCGAGGGTGTCAGGATTATATATATTCCACCTTTTGATCCTCAGTCAGTATTGACGGATTTCCCGGCAGATAAAACAAAACGTATATCGGATCTAATGGAGTATCTTCCTACGGTAATCGGATCTTTGAAAATCGCTTCGGGTATTGTTTTGTTGTCAGATGATCCAAAAGATGATTTAAGAGAACTTATCGGCCGTTTTGCTCCGTTTTATCGCATAAAGTTTAAAGATATGCCGGTATATACACAGAAGGTGCTTTATGCTCTGTCAAGATATGCGGCACCGATGACTCTATCTGAGCTTAGAGAGAGTACCGGGTTATCATCAGGTATCCTCTCGACCTATCTGCGACAGTTAGTTGTATCAGGAGAAATCAGGAAAACAGAACCAGGTAAGCGGGGTACTCCATATGAGATATGTGACAGACTGTTCAGTGTTTGGTTGTCAGGAGAGTATTCGTTTGCCGACAATCATATTCACTGAAATGGAATGCGCTCCAAAGGTCATGTTTATGCCTCAGGAGCGCAGTTTTAAGATTGAAGATCGGCGGGTTCAGTCGATCTTGACGGGCCAGTTGTCGGTACGGAATGGTACGAGCGGTTGTCCGAGACAGGTCTTTACATTTGCGTCGGGCACATAGTTGTGGAAATAGTAACGGACAGCAACGGGATTTGGGACGCTGTCGCTATATACCTCGATCGTGTTTCTGCCGTGACCGAATGATCCGGTCGCCGGATAGAATATCCGGTCATCTCCTGCGACTTCGAATCCTACCGGCCGGATATAATTGGTATCGTGATAGCTGTGGAAGCTGTTGCCATCCCACCAGTCGTTGTGGAAACGGAGGTTGTCGAATTCCAGTGTCACTTTGTTTCCGTCGACACTCATTGACTTGTAAGTCGGAGCGGGCAGGGGAAGGCCTTTAACGCCGTAGTCGTTTTGCAGGGCAAGAAAAGCCAGCCTTTCGCCAACCTCTTTTTTGTGCGACGGGTGAATACATATAGGGTTGCCTATGTCGGTTGTCGCAGCTACTGCTACTTTGTGCATGGACGCGGCCACTTTGTGCTGGGCCTCGATTATGAGGGGCAGCGACATTTTCTCATCCCCATCGTAGCGGTAGGGGGCAAGCTGTGCCATGTAAAACGGCATTTCCCGATCGCCCCATTTGTCGCGCCAGCTGTTGATAAGAGCCGACTGTAGTTTCACATAGTCATCGTGGCGACCGCGGTTTGATTCGCCCTGATACCATATAAACCCTTTGGCTGTGTGGTTGACAATTGGATTTATCATGCCGTTGTAGAGGCGTGCGACGGCCGAATTAGGATCGGCAAGTGCACGTGCTGTGGCAATGTCGATATCCTTTATTGCAGCGAACGTGGGTTCGTCTATCCAGGTTTCAATCGTGGAGCCACCCCAGTTGGAAGATATCAATCCTACCGGCACGCCGAGGATCTGATTCAGCAGATGGCCGAAGAAGAACGCACAAGCCGAGAAATCGGCCACGGCTTCGGGGGTCGATTCGCTCCAACGGCCGGTGCAGTTCGTTGCCGGTGTGTCGAGCGACGCCCGTCCGACAGTGAAGTAGCGCATCTGGGGATGATTGGGTGCATCAAGAATTGCCTCAAGCCCTCCTGCAACCGGCTGGTGCATGAATCCGTGGACCTGCATCTCCATGTTGGACTGTCCGCTGCATATCCATACCTCTCCGAGCAGGATGTTGTTGAGAACCACCGGTTCTCCATCGCTGACAGAAATGGAGTAGGGACCTCCCGCGCCGCCGGTTGTGATTTTGGTGATCCAGTCGCCGTTTTTATCGGCTATGGCGGTATAGGTCCGGCTGTCCCATGATGGCACAACGGTGATTTCGGCACCAGGAGCGGCTTTCCCCCAGATGTTGACGCGAGTGTTGCGCTGGAGCACCATATTATCACTCATAATAGAGGGCAAGGTCACTTTTGCCTCGCCGACAGCTGAAGCAAGAATGGCTGTCAGTATCGTTAACGTAATGCGAAGATGCTTCATATTAATCAGGGAATTTCACGTTGTCACAACAGGTTGCGACGAAGTTGCGGTTTTCCTCGAGTCCATAGGTATAGTCGTCGGTCATCTCTATTTTGTTGTCGGGGGTGAATTCAAACCCATCGACACAATATAGATATACGATGCGCGGATCAAAAACCCGGAATGTGTTGTTCTCGACGCGTATGTTGCGGTGATATCTGCAGTTTTCCTTTTGAGGTATGCCGCTTCCGACAGAGATACAAGCCTTACCCCAGTTTGAGTAACCGTAGTTGCCGTTTTCAAAGACATTGTTGCGGATTGTGACGTCCCGTACACCCGACTGTTCCCACCAGTAGTTGCCATCTCCTTCAAAAAGAATGGCAGCGCCCGGAATGTGGAAGTAGTTGTCTTCGATTACGATCGGTCCGCGTGAACCGAGAAGAAGTCCCCGTGCACGGTTTCCGCTCATATGGCATCCTTTTACAAGTACTTCAGGGTACTCGTCGTCGGCAGCCACAACGTGACGTTTTTTGACCCCGGCTGGCAATGGCTCGGTGAATGTGACTTCGGTAAAGATTTTGTTAAGTCTGTTCACGTTCTTTACGGTGCGCCTGGCATAGGTGTCGAGGTTTTCGTTGTCGACCAGCTCAAGAGTCATGCCTGGTCTGATGAAGTCGACTCCAAACTGGCCGGAGTTGTGCCATCGCACCATCATGCGGTCAGGAGCGAGCACTGAGTCGACAGCCATGTAGAGCCCGTGGATGTTGGTGGCGTCGTCTTTCTGGTTTTTGAAAGTACAGTCGATCATGCGTATGTAGCCGGCGCAGTTGACGAAGTGTGTGGCATCGGCGGTGATTGAGATCATGCGTCCGCCGGAGGGCTCGACATTGAATCTGTTTAGTTCGATATCGCGGCTTCTCTGGGCTATTACCCCCATGCCTCCACAATGATATAGATGTACGTCCTTTATGGTCACTCCGTCGCAGTCGGCCAACGTGAATGCCGGATTATAACGTGCAAGTGCGCCGAATACCATTATGTTGCCTACGGTGCCGGTCTTGTCGCTGCCGAGTAACCTATAGGAGCCATCGTCGTTTTTAGAGGCCTGCACGCCGCTGCCCCATAGCCATATATCGTGAGCATAGTGTGCCGGTTCACGCTTTGCTACATCAAACTCCAGCATATTTCCATAGGGGTATACAGTGCCCTCGCTGTCGCGGAATCTAAGAAGTCCGTTTTGTATATCCACCCTATAGTCTTCGGGAAACATTATGTCGATTCCTCCATCGAAGACATTGCTTATTGTGCCTTCGGAGTGGAATGTGCGAGTGAAGTCGATGCTCAGGTTCTCGATAGTGATATTTGTGCAGTTCTCGAGATTGAAAGGAGAGATAAAACCGGTGAAGAGCAAGTGGGTCCCGTTGCCGTCGATAGTGAGATCATCGATACTGTCGAGTTGGAATGCTATGCGTTTCAGGCTCTCGTCGTTGTTGGAGATGAATTGGTATTTCTCTATCGCTTTGTCGGGGCGCAGCCGCAGTTCTCCTCCAGGAAGCACCAGTTTTGAAGCTTTGGAGGTTTTTACTTCGGCCAAAGCGGCACGAAGAGCCGGCATGGCATCGGTCAGAGCATCACCTTCGGCAAGGTAATCGCCGAGATAAACGGTCTTCCCCTCATTTGCACCGCAAGCGGCGCAAATGAGGGGAAGACATATTGCAAATGATTTAAAGATTTTCATCACTTCTTGGGTTGAAGTTTTAGCACAAATCCTCCGCCGGGTGCCAAGGTTACGTTGAGAGGAGTCTTGCTGTCGGCGGTGATTTCTGAGATAGTGTAGCTTGTGGCGTTTGTTCCGGAGTCCTCGCCATCGGCCAGGAGGCTGCCTGTATAAGTCACGCCTTCGGTCAGGAAAGGCATCTCAAGCATGAGAATGCGGTAATTCCAGTTTGTCATTCCTGCGAGCCACCATGTTTCACCATCGCGTCGGGCTGTCACGATATATTCGCCGATTTTGCCGGCCGGAATTATTGTCTCGTCATAATCCGTAGGGATCTCTGCGATGTAGGCTGTGCAGGCGGGATCGGCCATATACTCCGATGGGTTGTCGCTGAGCATTGCAAACGGGGCGTCGCAGACTACATACATTGCTGCCTGATGGGCGCGTGTGCCCTGTGTCTCCGGATCATTGTAATTGATCTTATAGGTGTCTTTTGTGCGGTTGCGGAATCCTCCGGGTGTGTAGTCGGCAGGACCCTGCACCATGCGTATGTAGGGGAATGTCACGTCGTATGTAACCATGTCAGGATTGCTCCATTTCATCTGCTCAAGGCCGAAGATGCCTTCAAAGTTTACGACATTGGGGAAGGTGCGGTTTATTCCGGTTGGTTTGTACATGCCATGTATGTCAAGCATGATGCCATGACGTGCGGCAGCTTCCGACACACGGTATACGCGCTCTACAGCGAGCTGGTCGTCGCGGTCGATGAAGTCAAGCTTGAATCCTTTTATGCCCATCTTGGCGTATTTTTCGCAGGCTTCTTCAAGAGTGGAGTCGAGTGCGTTGCACACCATCCACAACCAGACGCCAACGTTTTTTTCTTTTCCGTAGGCAACAAGTTCCTCAAGATCGATCTCAGGTATCGACACGAGAATATTACCTGTTTTCGGGTCACTCCAACCTTCGTCAAGGACGATGTATTCTATTCCATATTGTGACGCGAAGTCGATGTAGGCCTTGTAGGTGCGGTTGTCGATGCCGGGTTTGAATCCGACGTTTTTAAGCCCCCAGTTGTTCCACCAGTCCCATGCCACTTTGCCCGGTTTCACCCATGAGTAGTCGCCTATGCGATTCTCGGCACCGAGGAGGTAAACCATGTTGTTTACCGGTAGCTTGGTATCGTCGTCGGCAATGGCAAGTATGCGCCATGGATAGGTGCGTGAACCGTTCACGCAAGCGATATGGTCCTTGGCGGTCACAACCATTTCCTGCATACGGGTCGGGTGATGATAGAGGCTGTCGGGTACCGGAGCGTATTTGCCTTTAAGTTTTCCCTCCTGTGCGGTGAGGAACATACCCGGATAGCTTTCAAGATCTGACTCGCAGATGAGAACCTTACCGCCTTCACCGAAGTCGGCGTAGACGGGGAGGAACATAAGCTCGTTGTCAGTGGTGCTGAATGTATCGAGACGGGCGGCCGTATAAGGCATTTCAAATGAAGTCCTGAAGCCTTTTACGATCGGAACGAGCATTTCGGGTGCTCCGGCGAGGTTGAATTCTGCGGTTTCGTCGACAACTGTGCGCGGAGTAGTGTAGTCTGTCTCTATGCGGTAGGCTACACCGTCATCGTAGGCACGGAATGTCACGGCCGAACTGTCGTTGAGCGCCAGATGAAGCTCGTTGGCTTTTTCGTTGATGGCCGACTGCCGGTAGAAAGGTGCATCGACTTTGCGGTCGATGGTTGTGAGCGTGCCCTTGGCGCCTTTGAGCCCGCTTCCGAAGCTGTCGCCATCGGCAAACTCGAGTGCGATGCGTGAAGGCTCCATGATGGGCTGTCCTTTATGTGTCACTGAATAAGTGATGGAGTCGTCGACATTGACGTTGACAACTATCTCACCGTCGGGCGAAGTGAGATTAAATTCCTTTTGTGTTCCGTTGCATCCTGCCAGAGCGATTGCTGCAGCACACATCAGACTGTTGCTTAGTTTCATAAGAAGTGATAGTTGGTTTATTGTGGTATTGATTTTAGTCCTGAAGATGTTTTAGCCATGGATTGTTGTGTCGTTCGTCGCCGATTGTTGTGGCAGGGCCATGCCCGGGATAGACTATTGTGCTGTCGGGCAGTGTCAGGAGTCTGGAGCGCAGACTGTCGAGAAACACAGTCATGTCGCCTCCGGGAAGGTCGGTGCGTCCGATGCTACCCTTGAACAGTGTATCTCCTCCGATTACAAATCCTGATTCCGGTGCATAGAGCACTATGCCGCCGGGGGAGTGTCCCGGCACGTGCTTGATTTCGAGGCTATTGTCTCCGAGCTTTAGTCGGTCATTGTCGTTCGCTTCTGTCTCAGCCTTTATGTTGCCGGGCGATCGGCGCTGACCAAACATCCTGGCTTGCTGGTCGATCATTGCACCGAGACTGTTGTCGAGCGGATGGGCGGTGAGGCTCATGCCGTAGTGCTCTTTGATGTGCGGGACACCCCACACATGATCAATGTGGAGGTGTGTTGCTATCAGGTATTTTACAGAGAGTTTGTTTTCGGTTATCCAGCGGTCGAGAACGGCAGTCTCGCTGTCGTTCTCCATTCCGGGATCTACGATTGCGCATTGCCGGCTGTCGGGGTCATAGACCACATAGGTCTTTTCGCCGAACGGGTTGAATTCAAATGCTTTGACTTTCAGCATTGTTTCGGGGGTAAAAAATGAACGGGATATCAGAATGGAACGTAGATGAGTTTCTTTGTCTCGAAATAGGGTTCATGAAACCACAAATTCAAATCTTCCATGAGGTAGTCGGTGCGTAGTCCGTCGAGTTCCGGCCGCAAATCACCTCCTTTAAGCACGATAAGCCCGTTGGGATATGCGTTGCGTGGTGCGCGCCTGGCAATGTTAGGACGCGATATTTTCAGCAGTTCGGGCAGTTTCATCACAGCTCTTGAGATCGCGAAATCAAACTTCTCATGACATTCGCTCAGGTCTCCGTGTTGAAATGTGACGTTATTCAGGCCGATTTCGCCGGCGATAGAGGATGCGACGTTGATTTTCTTGCCGATGCGGTCAATGAGATGGAATTTGCATCCGGGATACATCACGGCCATCGGGATTCCGGGAAATCCTCCGCCTGTGCCTATGTCGATAAACGATGTCCCGTCCACAGGATTCAGGAATTTACCTATCGACAGTGAGTGCAACACGTGGTTGGTCATGAGGTTGTCGATATCCTTTCGGGAAATTACGTTGATCTTGGCGTTCCATTCGGGGTAGAGTCCGGCAAGCATTTCTAATTGACGTTTCTGCTCGCCGCTCATGTCCGGAAAATATTTTTCGATGATCTGGATCATGGTATTCATTGATAAACTAAGCAAAAATAACTATAATTTTATAGATTGCGATATATAATGCACATTTAGTTCAGGATTATTAACGGCTCTGTCTCGGGTGTGGCAAATGAGGTGTCTGGAGCCAGGTGCTACTTGAATCATAAACTTTATGGTGGGTTCTTGTTCTCGCAGATATTTTATACCTTTGTGTTATTATGAAGACAACAAATCAAATATCCGTATCGCCGGAGGCGGTGACAGATTCCATGCGGCAGATTCTGGCGGCAGAGAGCGCGGCTGTCGCGTCGATCCCTGTGTCAGATGAATATGCCCGTGCGGTCGAGGCGATTGTGGAGCGTGTGCATCGAGCCGGCGGCAAGCTTGTGACTTCAGGCATGGGCAAGGCGGGCCAGATTGCGATGAATATCGCTACAACATTTTCGTCGACAGGTACGCCTGCCGTCTTCCTGCATCCTGCCGAAGCCCAGCATGGCGATCTCGGCATACTCCGGCCCGACGATATCATGCTACTTATCTCGAATTCGGGTAAGACACGTGAGATTGTCGATCTTATCAGTCTTGCGCGTCCGCTTTGTCCCGACATGAAATTTATTGTCATAACCGGAGATCCTGACAGTCTTCTTGCCCGCGAAGGTGACATCGTTCTGCTCACGGGGCATCAGCCGGAGGTGTGTCCGCTCGGACTCACGCCCACTACATCGACTACGGTCATGACTGTTATCGGAGATGTTCTGGTCGTGAATGTCATGGAGGCTATAGGCTTTGACCGCAAGGCTTATGCGCTGCGTCATCACGGCGGTTATCTCGGTTCTGCCGCACGGGGAGAGACTGTCTGATATTCGTTTTTGCAGTTTATGAAAATCGCTGTCTTTGCCATATCTTTTGCTTCGGTCGACAGGGCTCTTTCGGCTCTGGACTTTCTGATGCAGCCCGGAGTTGTTGCCGCAGAGGCGACAGTGAAGGCGCTTGCCGATGCAGGAGTGAAGGCGGCGAATGATATAAATATCGTCAAGGTTCCGGCCGGGATGGATTTTATAGTGAGTCTCGGCGGTGACGGAACATTTTTGCGTGCGGCCGCATGGAGCGGGGCAAGCGGAGTGCCTGTGGCAGGTGTCAATATGGGGCATCTGGGTTATCTGGCCGCTTTCACTCCCGCCGAGTTGCAGTCGCTTCCCAGGCTTCTTGCCGAGGGGCGGTATCAGCTTCAGCGCCGCAGCTTGCTTGAAGTGCGTTTTCCGGAACGGGTGGCGCTTCCGTCGGGATTTTGGCCTTATGCTGTAAATGAGGTGTCGTTTTTGCGCCTGGACTCGGCTTCGATGATCGATGTTGTGGTGGAGATTGACGGTCGCCGTCTCGCAACTTATAGCGGTGACGGTCTTATAGTGAGTACTCCGACCGGTTCGACGGGTTACAATCTGTCGGTTGGTGGTCCGCTTATTCAGCCCGGAGTCGAAGCGTGGTCTATCTCTCCGATTGCTCCTCATGCGCTCACAATGCGTCCGCTGGTCGTGAGTGACCGTTCGGTGCTGTCGGTGCGCACCAATTGCCGTACATCATCTTTCCGTCTTTGTCTTGACAGCCGTGCTGTCTCTTTGCCGGCCAAAACGCGTATCGAGATACGTAAGGCGCCGTTTGCTGTAAATGTGATTTTGCGTAGTGAGCGCACTTTTGCCGACGCACTCCGCGACAAATTGCACTGGGGAGTTGGAAATTACGAGTGATTTGCCGGTTTTGAGAGCACATCGTACGGGTGTGCTGGGCGGGTCGTTTAATCCTGTGCACTTCGGCCATGTCGGGCTTGCCCGCTGGATTGCCGCCAATGGAGGTGTAGATGACGTGTGGCTTTCGCTTTCTCCGGCGTCTCCGTTCAAGAATCATGACTCGATGCTTCCTGACCAGGTGCGCCTTGAGATGCTCCGGGCTGCGGTGGCTCATGAGCCGTTGCTGCGGGTGACTGATGTGGAGCTTTCGCTTCCGCATCCGAGCTACACGGTTGATGCGCTTCGTGTCCTTGCGCGCGAGAACCGGGATGTGGCTTTCAGCCTTATTATAGGATTGGATAATGTCGCCGGTTTTTGTCGTTGGCGTTGCTGGGAAGAGATTGTGAGTGATTTCGGCCTTATAGTTTATCCGCGTCCGGGCTATGATTTTTCTTTTCCCGACTTTCTTATCCCTTATATGGATAATGTGAAACTATTGTCGGGAACTCCGTCGTTTGATATTTCTTCTACCGAAATCCGTCGCCGCCTTTTGGCAGATGAACCGCTTGACGGCTTTCTTGATCCTGCCGTCGAGACCATACTCCGAAATTATAAGGGTTGATGTTCTTACGTTTCGGTTTGATAAAATCGGGCGAAATTAGGGAATGTTTGCTTTCGAAATGAAAGCAGGGGGGGGGTAGATATTGCTTAAATGTCAACAGTGTAGCATATTACTGATTGTTAGGGGACGAAATATGTTATAAAACATATATTCGTTTTGTTAATGGGAATGAAAACATGTTGTCGATATGAAAACAATTGCGTTACTTTGTGAGACTAATCGCTTTAAACCGTCATAAATTAATAAATGCAAAGTTTCTACTGATACCAGTGAGAGACAATAATTTATAATCAACCAATCATTATCCTATGAAGTTACTAACAGAACGGATCCCGCAAGTGACCCGCCTGATGTGCATTGTAATTGCATTCTGGGTGGCAGCGGGCTTCACGGCTTTTGCCGATGTTAAGGGCACAGTCCTCGACAGAGAGGGTGAGCCCGTCGTTGGTGCCACTGTGCTCGTGAAAGGGACACAGAAAGGTACCGCAGCAGATCTGGACGGCAACTTTACCCTGACAGGTGTAGGCGCCAATGCGACCATCATGGTTTCGGCAGTCGGCTACACTCCTCAGGAGATTGCCCTCAAAGGTCGCACAAACATTACAGTCACTCTGGTTGAGGACAGTAAGGTTCTCGATGACGTTGTAGTCATCGGTTACGGCTCTCTCCAGAAAAAGCAGGTGACCTCTTCGATCACCTCGATCAAGGCAGACGACCTTTATCAAGGTGTCGGCGGTTCTGATATCGGTACTGTCCTTCAGGGCAAGATCGCAGGTCTTTCGATCTCAGGTAATAACTCGCCAAACTCAGAGAGCGGATTCCAGCTCCGTGGTGCGGCTTCGGTGAATGCAAGCCGCGGTCCGCTGATTGTTATCGACGGTGTTCCCGGCGGTGACATGCGTGCTGTCGCTCCGGAGGATATCGAGAGCATCGACGTTCTGAAGGACGCATCGGCGGGTGCGATCTACGGTACCCGCGCGGCAGCAGGTGTGATCCTCATCACCACCAAACAGGCCAAGGCCGGCAACGTGCGTGTGACATATACCGGTGAGTTCTCGACTGAGTTCATCCGCAAGAAACCGGAATTGCTCACCGCTAAGGAATATCTTGAGATTCTTCCCAATGTATCGGATTTCGGTTACGAGACCGACTGGTATGATGAAGTTACCAACAGCCATCCTTTCTCGCAGCAGCACATGATCTCGATGTCGGGCGGCACAGACAATCTCGCTGTTTACTCTTCTTTGATGTATAAGGACTCCGAAGGTATTGTAATCGGTGACGGCCGTAAGGACTACTCAGGTCGTATCAACGCTACCTACAAGCTTTTCGACGGTCGTGTAGAACTTGGCGTTCGTCTTACAGCACGTGAGGCAGACCGTGACCAGCGCGGTGGCAATGGTACAGTAAAACAGGCAATGATCATGAATCCGACCATTCCTGTGATGAACCCCGACAGCCCCGCTGACTACAATGTCAACAACTACGGTGCCGGTTCCGACTGGTCGAACCCTGTTGCTGACGTGATGTACAAGTACAACAACGCCAAAGACCAGTGGCTTCTTGGTACAGCTACCTTGAAAGTGCGCATTATCGATGGTCTTAACTTCCAGGGATCGGCCAACATCGATCGCCGCCAGTGGCAGAAAGTGCAGTATCAGGATGCGAAACACCTGACATCGCTTACCGAAGGCCGCAACGGCTGGGCCCGTCATGACTTCTCGAAGACCAATAATGTCAGCTACGACGCATATTTCAGCTATCTGAAAGAGTTTGGCGCAGATCGTGAGCATCGCTTCGACGCTACCGCCGGTTGGTCATTCTGGGAAAACAACAGCGAGAGCTTCAATGCTGAAAATGCCAATTTCTCGGTGAACGGTATCGGTCCGTGGAACCTCGGTGAGGGTACGTTCCTTAAAGACGGTGTAGCCGGTATGGGTTCGAGCAAAGGCACACGCAACCGCCTTCTCTCGTTCTTCGCTCGTGCCAACTACTCTTACGATGACAAATACATGGCGAGTGCTTCGGTTCGTCGTGAGGCTTCCTCGAAGTTCGGCTCCAATAACCGCTGGGGTACTTTCTGGGCTGTTTCAGGTGGCTGGCGTATCAGCCGTGAGGAATTCATGGAAAACACACGTGACTGGCTGAGCGATCTCAAGCTCCGTGTAGCTTACGGTGTGACAGGTAACAATGGATTCGGTTCGGGCAACACAGTTACCCGCCTCACATCCTATGGTGGCTATCCTATTCCCGGTACCGGCGTATGGGCACCCTGCTATGGTCCGACAAACAACGGTAACCCCGACCTGAAGTGGGAACAGAAGAAAGAGTTTAACGTAGGTCTTGACTTCTCTCTCTTCAACGACCGTCTCTGGGGTAAGTTCGACTGGTATACACGTAATGTGGATGACCTTCTCTTCTCGGTTGACGCACCTCAGCCACCCTATGTCGAGAACAAGATCTATCGCAATATCGGCAAGATGAAGAACCAGGGTTGGGAAATTGAAATAGGCGGTAACGCTATCCAGACCCGTGAGTTCACCTGGACCCCGACTCTCAATCTCTCGCATAACTCGGGTAAGATCACCAAGCTCGGTATGGAAGGTCAGACAATCTCTATGGACGGTTTCCCCGCTCCAGGTTCTCCGGGCAGCGCTGCACGTCTATATGAGGGCGGCAAGATCGGTCAGTTCTGGGTATACAAATATGCCGGTGTAGATGAAGGCGGCAACTTCCTTATCTACGATGACAAGGGAGAGGTGATCCCTGCAGCAGGCAATCTTAAAGAGAGCTATAAGCAGTACACCGGCAATGCCCTACCGGCTATTATCGCTACATGGAACAATACACTCCGCTATAAGGATTTCGATCTCGGAATACAGCTCCGCGGTTGGTTTGACTTCGACGTATATTCGCAGCCCAGCATGTATAACGGCCTTCTCGCAAGCTCAGGTCAGAACCTGATCAAGAGTCTCTATGAGAAGAACAAGCACATCAAGGGTGACAAGATTCTCTGCGACTACTTCATCGAGGACGCAACTTTCGTCAAGATCGACGCCATCTCTTTGGGCTACACCCTCAACACCTCCAAGTGGACCAATTATCTGCAGAAAGCCCGTATCTACCTCACTCTGCGTGATGTGGCTACTTTCACCAAATACAGCGGTCTCAACCCAGAGGTGAGCATCAACGGTCTCTATCCCGGCTTCGAGTACCAGAACGGCTCCAACACCTATCCGCAGACTATCCGCTGCACGGCAGGCGTTCAGCTGACTTTCTAAACATTGTACAACAGGCATTGTAACAAAGACAGATATGAAAATCAAAAATATACTGATGTCGGCCGCTATGATCGGTACGCTTGCGTCCTGTAATATGGATGAGGTGTACTATTCAGAGACTGTAACCGACAATTTTGTGGAGGGTGAGGCTAATGTCTACCAGCTGCTCTCCCGTCCTTTCGGCCATTGGAGAGCTTTTGTGGGAAGCCACCGCTTCAATATAAACGAGCTTATGGCCGATGCATTTATCTATCCTGCCCGTGTGACCAACGACTGGTATAATGGCGGTGACTTTATGGCCCGCCACTATCATACGATGGACTGGCAGGACGGTCGTGCCGATACCAACTGGAAAGAGGCGATGCAGGGTATAGCCCGATGCATCACTGTAATGGAGCAGATAAATGCCCTGGATTACGCAGCACTTCGCATGACAGAGGAGCAGCGTGCTTCCCACCTCGGCCAGATGCAGGCTCTTATGGGCTTTTTCTACTGGCAGGCCATGGACTGGTACGGTGGTGTTCCTATCTATGAGTCTTCGTCGGATCCTTTGCTGCCGCGTGCTACGGTCAAGCAGACATTCGACAAGTGCGAGGAACTTCTCAAAGCGGCGGTTGCAGGCCTCCCGGCCCGTCAGTCGCTCAATGAAGAGGCCGACGGTTATCTGAAAAAAGGTGCCGCCGCACAGCTTCTTGCCAATCTTTACTTCAATGCGGAGAGCTACATCGGTGTGCCGATGTTTGATGAGGCTGCTAAGATATGTGAGGATATTATTGCCGGAGTCTATGGCCCTTATGAGCTTGAAGACAATTGGCAGAATGTCTTTAATTTCGACAACAAGACCTCTACTGAGATCATGTGGGCTGTGCCTGCCGACTATTCTCTGATGAAGAATGACTTTGACTGCGGTAACTGGTATCCCTATCATATCTACAAGTATCTTGGCATCAATACCGGTTTTACCCACAGCTCAAATAACGGTGGTTGCATGACTCCTTCGCGCAATCCTGAGAACAAGCTGTATAAGGAGACTAATCCTGAAATCAAACTTGGCAGCCCTTACGAGAAGTTTGACGATGGCGACCTTCGCAAGAAGTGCTACCGTTATCTCGGAAACAAACAGTATGAAGGCATGTTCTTCATCGGTGAGCTTCGTGATCCTGACAACCCCGAGCGTTGGGCTACTAAGAACCGTGAGCCTAACCGTGGCAAGTGCGTGACAATTGTCGACCGCATCGCCCCCTATTCAAAGCTTAAGTCTACAAATCCTCAAAAGGGTGAATACGACAGCCCGGCTGATCTTCCCTCGACAATGTATAACTGTGCGGAAGAGGATGACGGTGTGCGTCTTGTGAAATTCCCGATTCCCGATGAGGCTGACTATAAACTCTACGGTACTTGCTATAATCCTTTCGTGCGTCTTACCGAGACCTACTATACTCTTGCCGAGTGCAAGCTTCGCAAGGGCGATAAGCAGGGTGCTGCCGATCTGATCAATAAGGTGCGTAAACGCAACTTTGCCGGTGGCAATGATCCGAATCCTGCAACAGCAGCAAACCTCGATAAGTATCGTATGCTCGACGAGTGGCTGATTGAGTTCCTCGGAGAGGGCCGTCGCCGCATCGACTTGATCCGTTGGGGTGCATTCCACACTGAAAAGTGGTGGGATCATGAGCCGACCAACGATCCGAAAGTATGTCGCCTGCCGGTTGGTGACTCAGTAATGGGTTCAAACAATCTGCTCAAGCAGAATCCCGGTTATGGCAGCGGTTCGGACGAGCTGTCGCCTGAAGAGATCTGATAAGATTAATATTGGTTATAGAAAAAGCGCGATCCAAAAAGGGTCGCGCTTTTTTATTCTTGTCGACGGATTACCTTTAGGGTAATAGTAATATTCTTGCTGTTGGGCAACTGGCGGGGGACTTCTGTATAACGCAAGTTGGGGATGCAACTGTGCTGCAATTATCTTTAGATGCGGCTGAGCCAGGCTATGGCGGATTGTTGTAATTGCATGTTCCGGAAATGACTTACTCGAAATAGAATGTAAGGATGATCATAGAGGAGGTGGCGCGCCTGATAGCGTGAGTGAAGCGCATTGCGGCAGGGTCGTCGGCAAGATCTTGACGATCATGTCGCAGCATGTCGCACAGGCCGAAACAGAATTTTACTTCGGGAATGAACTTGGAGTAAGGAAGATAGAAGTCGCAGCCAAGACCTACTGTAAGATAGATGTCGGAGGTGCGTAGCATGAGGTTTTCGTTTCGTTTTTTTGCCACGTCAAAGGCAGGCATGATGCCGCCTGATACGTATGGTCTGGAGTTGCGGTAGCGTAGCGCGGAGAATTTCAAGTCTATAGGCAACACAAGAAGTGTTGATTTTAGCGATTGTGTGACAGTTTCGCCTGTTGATGCCTCGCGCAGGGAGATCTTGCGGTTTCCGAAACACAGGCCGGGATTGAAACGCAGGTTGAACCAGTTGTTGAGCCGGAGATCTCCCACCGCTCCTACGCAGAAACCTGGAGAGTAGGAGGGCTGTTCGGCATACCACACGGTGCCGTCATAGGCTGTTGCTCCGCTGTTGGCGAAGGTCATATCGGGGAGATGTGTGCCTACTGAAAAGCCGAGGTGCAGTTGGCGCATGTCGGCGTATGGCCTGTTCTGGACCCCGTGGCGTGGTGGCGCGGCAACAGCCATGAGCGGCATGATGATGACGACAAGCGAGATGATTCGGCGTATGCTGTTATTCATAGTTTTTCAGCGTGTTTTTGAGTTGGTCGACTACCATTGCGCGAAGCTGTCCGGGAGATTCGACCTTTACCTCGCTCCCCATCGACACTATTTCGGAAACAAAATCGGGAGTGAGGCGAAGTCTATAGGTGAAAATGGAAAATCCGTCGTGCACATACTCGTTCTGGCTGTGGTGAAGCGGCAGTGTGCGCAGGTATTTGGCCCGCTTTGACCCTACACGCAATCTTATGTCGTGAGGTTCGCCCATTGAGAATATTACACCGAAAGAATCAGATGAATATTGCGCGGCATCAAAGTCGGCAGGAACCTCAAATGTATCGGGGAGCATCGATGCTTTCACAATGCGGTCGAGAGCGTAGGTCTTGATTTTATTGTCGGATACATTGCGTCCGGTCATGTACCACCGCTGCCGGAATAGTTTGAGAAAATAAGGCTCGACCACAACGTCGCGCGACGGGTTGACACGTGTATAAGGGGCATAGTCGAATCTTACAGGGAGGTTGCACTTGATCGCATCGATGACAATGTTGAGATGCTCACGGGCAGAAGGGATGTCCTCAAGGAAAATTCGCGAGGCGATAAGGTGCGACTCGCTTACCACGCTGTTGGTAGCTACGGAGTTGAGAAGCCAGTCGGTGACTGATGCACCGTGCCGGGAAGCGTCGGTCTGCTCTTCGATGTAGTACTCGAAAGTCGACGGATTGTATCGTATCTCGATGCCGAACACTTCCATTATAGCCTGGCGATAGCTGTAGAATGTGCGTCGTGGAATAGTCTCTCCCTGAATCGAAAACGGAGACTGTGTCCATCTTTCTTTAAGTTGTTCGAAAGAGATGCACCGGTATCGGCGGATTGTGTCGATAATCCAGATATAGCGGGAGAGCAGATCGCGTGCCATTGGGTAATGCAATTGAAGTGTGATGGATGTGTATGCAAATTTATCAAGCGCAGTGGGCGGATCGGATGACAGGTATGTTAAAATAGATATAATAACAGTTAAAAAGTAACAACGGCGGTATTCCTTGTCGTGTGAATTTTACTTTTGTATTAATGGAAAAGGTGATGCACTACGTATGGCGGCACAGACTGTGGAGCAGTCCGTCGATGATGACGGTCGACGGCCGGCGTGTGTCGGTGATCGACCCCGGACAGCCTAACAGCGGGAGCGGTCCTGACTTTTTCAATGCCAAGGTGCGTATCGACGGCGAGTTGTGGGCCGGCAATGTAGAGATACATGTGCGGGCATCGGACTGGTATCGTCATGGACATCACACTGATCCGGCTTATGACTCGGTGATACTGCATGTTGTGGATGCCGATGATGCGCCGGTGGAGCGTCCTGTGAGCGGCGGAAGGATTCCGCAGGTGCGTATGCCGTGTGTGGCTGATTTTGCCACACGCTATTCACGTCTTGTTGAAAGTGCGACGACAGAGCTGCCTTGTGCGACTGCTATAGCCGGGATGTCGCCACTGTATATAGCCGACTGGATTTCATCTCTTGTCCATGAACGCATCATCGGCAAGTCGGAACGCATTTCCGAACTGTTGCACCGCTTTAACGGAGATTGGGAGGAGACCGCCTATGTGACATTGGCAAGAGCGCTTGGCCGTGGTGTGAACGGTCAGGCAATGGAGCAGCTTGCACTTGCCACTCCGTTGCGTTTCCTGCGCAAGCATTCTGATTCGACTGTCGCGCTTGAAGCGATACTTTTCGGGCAGGCGGGTATGCTTGAGAACGATATGCTGTCCGATCCATACTATTCGACACTTAAGCGAGAGTATGAATTCTATAGGGTGAAGTTCGGACTGCGACAGCCATGTGCCATTGTGTGGCGTACTGCGGGGATGAGGCCGCAAAGTTTTCCATATCGTCGTGTGGCTTTGCTTGCGGCGATGACAGCGGGAGGGTTCTCGATGCTGTCGCGCCTGCTTGATGCGGAAACTGTCGATGGAATCATGGATGTTTTCGGGGTCGAATTGTCGCCTTACTGGCAGACCCGCTTTTCTTTCAGTGATGCGCCAGGCCGTCGTACTTCTCCACTTGGCCGTGGTGCTATCCAGTCGCTTGTAATAAATGTGGCCGCTCCGCTGATATATACTTTCGGGACAGTGGCACGTACACCGTCGGGTGATGAACTGCAGGACCGTGCCCTGGCCCTGCTTGAGCAGCTTCCGGCAGAAAGCAACAGTATAGTCTCGCTGTTTGCTTCGGCAGGACTTAAATGCCGTGATGCATTGACATCACAGGCGCTCATAGAACTCCGGCGAGCCTATTGTGAACCGCGCAAGTGTCTATATTGCCGCATCGGGCACCGTCTGCTCAGTTTACGTGCCTGTCGTCGGGAAACCTGTCAATGATTTTTTTGGACTTGCAATGTACATTAGGTATCTTTACAGATAGAAAGAAATTGTAACGATACCAGTTTATCTGACACCATTGAATAACCAGAGCATACACTTTCCCCGCAGCCGTACGTCGGTTTCATCGCTGATCGCGCTTATACTTGGATTTGTGATCCTGATAGGTGTGGGGCTGAATCTGTCGTATCGTCCGGAACTCCCTCATCGTCCGGCCAATGCGGTGTATTTTTGGAAAACGACATTTGATCCTGATTCGGCAGAGATAAAATTCATAAAAGAACATGCTGTGAAACGTGTGTACATGCGCATGTTTGACATTGTTGCAAACCGAGGGGCGGCTCCGCCTGAAGAGCGCGTGGTGCCTAATGCCACACTTCGTTTCCCGGCAATAGAGGATGAGTCGTTCTGGCAGACACATCAGTCCCTTGCCGATGCCGCCTATGTGCCTACAGTATATATCACTGTCGATGCACTTCGCGAGATGGATGGCGCTGTAGCCCAATGGGCCGGAAAGATTGTAGAGAGAGTGTCGAATATGGTCTCCTACAATTTTATCCCGAATGTGGAGGGGCTTCAACTCGATTGTGACTGGACGGGTTCGACCGAAGAGATTTTTTTTGAACTGTGTGAAGCTGTCAAGAGAGAACTGCAGAACCGTGACAAAAGCCTGAAGCTCAGTTCGACGATAAGGCTTCATCAGCTCTCTCAGCCGGTTCCGCCGGTAGATTTCGGTGTTCTGATGGTGTATAATACCGGCAACTTCACTGATCCCGATGCACACAACTCAATATTAGACCCTTGTGATGTGGAGCCATATCTCGGAGATCTCTCAGGTTATAGGCTTCCGCTTGATGTGGCATATCCGCTCTATACGTGGCAGCTGCTGTTTCATGACCGTAAGTTTGCCGGACTGTTACGTGGAGTGGAGATGACCGATACGACGGAATTCTTGCGTACAGGCGAAAACACCCATAGGGCGTTGCGTGACGTGGTCGAAGGCCGTACAATAATCCGTAAGGGAGATGTTGTGCGTACCGAGAAGTCGGATTACAAATCGATAAGCGATATCAAGAAAATAATCGACCGCCGTATTGCGTCGCCCAACTACTCGACGACTCTCTATCATCTCGACAGTAAAACTTTCTCCAATTTAAGTCATGATGAAATTGATTCGATATATATTTGCCGCCGTTAGTCTTGCTTTTGCGGGAATGCCATTTGCCGAGGCTTGCGGACCTACCTACAATGACATACCTCGTCCGTGTTTCTTTGCCTCGTCGTCGAGGCCTGAAACTCTGCGTGACGCTCAGATACGTCAGAATATACTGCTGTGGCAGCAGCAGACCTCGCCGCGCATTCCACTTGCCGATATACGCCAGGCGGTTTATGCCGACGATTACAAGACATTCGCTTCGCGCAGCCAGGATACGGCGGAGGACAATGCATTCTATACATTTATCAGGAATGCCGGTGACCGTGAGGCTGTGGATTTTCTGCTTACAGCAAAAGAACTTGAGGAGACAAGACGTAAGATAAATTCTCCATGGTACTATCCGAAAGACCGTAATTCCGGCAATGCCGACGTGTTTCAGGATATAATAGACCGCTGTGGGGCCTATAAGGGACGGCGGTTCGGTGACAGGTACGCTCTTCAGATGATAAGGGCCTGTTTTGCTGCCGGCCGCTATCAGGACTGCATCGATATCTTTGATGCCAGACTTGCTTCTCTGACCGATGATAATCTTATGAGGCGCATGGCGCTGGGATATGTGGCAGGCTGTTGGACCCGGTTGGGGGATTCTGACCGTGCCAATGATTATTTTGCCAGTGTAGGCGACATATCCTCTATTGTGCATGAAGACCCTATAGGTTATCTTACCAAACGCAACCCCGACTCTCCTATGCTGCTGTCGCATCTGCAGTCGATCGCCGCCGAGGGCGATACGGCTCGTGTCACGGCTTTGCTGCCGATAGCCGAGGCTGTGCTTGCAGATTCTGTAACAGCTTATCGCGGAGACTGGGAATTTTTGTCGGCGTTTGTCTCCAATGATTATTTCGGCGACAGGGAATCGGCACGGGTGTCGATATCACGGGCGCTTGAGGAGAGTTTCTCTTCGGAGGATTTCGCTGATCATGCGCGTGCCTACCGTATGGTGCTTGATGCCGATGACAATGAACGTAAGTCGCTGCTTGAGGATCTCCAGTGGATCAAGGACAAGATAGATATCCTTTCACCTACAAAAACCGAGTGGAAAGATCTTTTGCAAAATATAGTGTTTGGCCACTGGCTTCCGCGGCTGATGGAGGAGGGTGACCACACGACGGCAGTCCTGCTTTGCGGGTTTGCCGACAATCTTTCGGCAAATAGTACTTTGCATTTTCAGGATGCGTTTGATTCTGACGGCAATGAGATTTCATATATAAGCTATGACCAGATGCGCAATGATCCGGCTACACGAAACACCGTGGACTATGCTTCGCTGACGTTTGAGCTGATGCAGTCTTTGAAGTCTACGCAGCTTGCTGCGGTGTACAAGAAGATTGTGGCCGCCAAAGATCCGTTATCGCGGTATCTGAGGACATTTGCCCGTACTGATCCCGATTATTTCTTTGATCTGATAGGAACGCTTTGTATGCGTGAAGAGAGGTATGCCGATGCGGTGAATTATCTGTCACGTGTGACGCCTGAATATATGAGTAGGCTGAATGTGAAGCCTTATCTCCGGCGTGATCCAATGTATTGCTATCCGTCGCGCCACAGGGAGATAAAATATTCCGACTGGACAATGCATGTCGAATCGACCGTATCGACAAAAAAGACCCTTATGCCTTCTGCCGATAATGCCAAACTGGACTTTGCAAAAAAAATGGCCGGTCTCCGGCATAAGATAATCAAGTCGTCGGCTGATCCAGATACATGCGGTCTTGCGATGATAGACTATGCTATCGGATGGCGGAATTCGTTTGAGGAGTGTTGGGCGCTCACGCAGTATTGGCGCGGAACAAATGTTCCGGGCCGAAGTTATGCAGCTGTTGATCCGGGTTATCCTCCACGGCAATATAAGTTCATATATGAATATGATGGGTCGAAAAGTGTGGAGGAGCGTTTCCGGCACATGACACATCAGGCAATAAAAATATTGCGTAGCGACGAAGCGCGTGCCAAAGCACAGTATAGGCTTGGAAACTACAGAATAATCATAAAACGGTATCCGGATACGGAAACCGCTGAAGTCGTGAAGTCGTCGTGTGATAACTGGCGTGATTGGCTCGGCTGATCCCAGGACTGTTCGTTCATTCAGTAAAGAGAGATATTGCGTTTAGCTGCAATACGGCGCATGTTTTTCACGGCATAGTGCATTCTTCCCAGTGCGGTGTTGATGCTCATGCCTTTTTGTTCTGCGATTTCTTTGAAACTCATGTTCCGGTAAAATCTCATTTCCAGAATCTCGCGCTGCGGATCGGGCAGAGCGTGCATGATCATGACCGCGTCGTGTTCTGCCTGTCGGCAAACAATGGTGTGCTCTACAGGCATTTCGGCCAGTTCCTCGCGGTTGAGAATGTCTATGTCGCTGTCATCGGTTGAAACGGTGCGGTTTCTTGATGCCGGTTTCTGCCGGAAATGGTCCATGACAATGTTTAAAGCTACTCGTGTAAGCCATCCCGGAAATCGTCCTTCCTCTTTATAACGTCGGTCGCGCAACAGTACCACTACTTTTATAAAGGTTTCCTGGAACAGGTCGTTGGCTGTTTCATTGTCTCTGACTATGTGGCTTATCTGATCGAAAATGCGGTTGCCATAGCGTGACAGTATGGCATCGAAAGCACGGTCGTCGCCTGCGATGTAGCGGTTGACGAGTTCGGCGTCGGGAACTTTGACGGTATTGAAGATCATAAGGCACTTTACTCTTAAGGTTATGCACATGACAAAATCTTTCAGCCTGTGCAGGGTGAAAGAATCCTTGTCCATATGTGCGGACGCATAGCCAAAGGCCGGTCCTTTTATTGATTGGATTCTTGTGAGTAAAGTGTTTCGATAGGCAGTGACTTTATGGTTTCTGTTTTGCTAATTTAACTTTTTGGAATCAAATCTGCAAGTGTGTCTTTATAAAAGGAAGGCTTCTTATAGCCGTTTCTTTTGATGTTGTGGAGCTATCTTGAAATTTTGTCGCATGCATCGCTATAGAGCTGCATCACGTTCTCGACATAAGATGTTGTCTGCCTGCCTCTGAAATATCCGAAGCGGCAGATCTCTTTGTCGTTGTAGATTTCGGGCATCGATTTCATGAGCAGAGCGTCGGCTACATTGTCTTTCCATAGCATAGGATTTTTTCCGGTGTTTTTTGCTATGGAAATGGCATCAAGAATGTGGGCTATGCCTGAATTGTAGGATGCGAGAACAAATTTAAGACGCTCATTGTCATCGGGGATACTTGACTTTAGCACGCGATCATGGTGGCTGAGGATTTTTACCGCGGTCGCTATATTGGCCTCGGCATCGTTGACTTTCGATATTTCAAGTCCATAAGCCCGTGCTGTCGCCGGCATTATCTGCATGATGCCTCTTGCACCGGCCCAAGAGACGGCAGTAGTGTCAAACCGACTTTCGGCATACCCTTGCATGGCAAGCAGTCGCCAATCCCAGCCTATTGAATCGGCATATTTTTTGAACAGAGAGTCGTAAGGAGATATGTGTCCTTTTGAAAAGTCGATGCTGTAGGTGCGGTCACCTTGCCGTGAGAGCTCGAAATACCGGCGTAGCAATGATTCGTTGGCGCGTTTCGGCTCAGCCTGATCCATCCATGAGTTTATGGTGTCGGCAAGCCATTTGTTGTCTTTTGACACGGCCCATCTTGACCGTTGCGGAAAACTTATGCGGAGGGTTATGTCGAGATTGCGGTAATAGGTTTTGTTGAGTCTGGCGACATCGCTGTCTACCA
This sequence comes from uncultured Muribaculaceae bacterium, assembly GCA_910578395.1. GTDB lineage: Bacteria > Bacteroidota > Bacteroidia > Bacteroidales > Muribaculaceae > JAFLTL01. The sequence continues at coordinate 110,555 of CAJTPZ010000007.1, forward strand.
CTGTAAGCGGAATGGTGCCCGACGACACCATTTCGATAAGATCCTCTCCGGTGATTGTGTCGCGGTCTATGGGATGTATGTTTATGCCTCCTCCTATTTCTTCGTTTAGATTCTGCAACCGGTACTGGTATTTGGAGTTTTTCTCGACATATACATCTTTTCCCGCAAGTTCGGTCACATCGGTGATGCGCTTGGAGTCTTTCGGTTGAACAAGAACCTGACTGGTCTGATTCTCAGGGCCACAGGCTATGGCGTATTTCTGGTATTCGGCGGTTACGGGTACTTCAAAGGCTATCAGGTCGATTTTGCCGGAGTCGAGCATTTCTATCATAGATGCGAGGGAATATGCCACGGTAAGGTCTATTGCCATGCCTTTGTCGGATCCGAGCCGGTTGACGAGACTGTAGTCGTAGCCCATTGGTTCGTCGCGGAATACGAAGTAGGATGTGGGGCTGTATAGAGTGGCTACTCTCAATGTGTCGGGCAGTATGCCTTCGGACAGTCGGCCGGCTGATTCTGTCGTCTTTTTTTCACTGCAGGACGCTAATGAAACAGCTATAGTCAGCAAAATAGGCATGATGTTTAACACCATGCCTATTTTGAGGTTATGAATTATTGTCGATAGCAGTTTTATGCTCATAGGATCAGTAGACGAATCGTCCCTTTTCGGAAATTATTGTCAGTTTATTGCCTTCGGGGCTGTCTTCGACGCGTCCGATTATGCGTGCGTCTATGCCGAGGCTTTCCGAAATTTCGATTATGCGTGCCGCATGTTGGGGCTCTACGTAAATTTCCATTCGGTGACCCATGTTGAACACTTTGTACATTTCAGGCCATGATGTGCCGCTTTCCTTCTGAATAAGATCGAAAAGCACCGGGATGGGGAACAGATTGTCTTTTATTACGTGCTTGTTTTCGACAAAGTGCATTACTTTGGTCTGCGCGCCACCTGAACAATGTACTATGCCGTGAATCTTGTCGCGCATAATGTCGAGCACCTTTTTAATCACCGGTGCATAGGTCCTGGTAGGCGACAGCACGAGTTTGCCGGCATTGACAGGTGAACCTTCTACTGTGTCAGTCAGTCCTTTCGAGCCTGAGTATACCAGTTCAGAGGGTACTGCCTGATCGTAGCTTTCGGGATATTTCTCGGCAAGGTCTTTGCCGAATACGTCGTGCCGGGCAGAGGTGAGACCGTTGCTGCCCATGCCGCCGTTATATTCGGTTTCATAGGCTGCCTTTCCGTAGGATGCAAGTCCTACAATCACGTCTCCGGCTGCAATGTTGGCGTTGTTTATCACATCCTTTCGGCGCATACGGCATGCTACGGTGCTGTCCACCACTATAGTGCGCACCAGATCGCCTACGTCGGCAGTCTCTCCGCCTGTGGATATGATGTTCACACCTTGCTCTCGCAGTTCGGCAAGGAGCTCTTCTGTGCCGTTGATGATGGCAGAGATTACTTCGCCAGGTACAAGATGCTTGTTTCGTCCGATGGTTGATGATAGCAGAATGTTGTCGGTAGCGCCTACGCAAAGCAGATCATCGATATTCATGATGAGAGCGTCCTGCGCTATTCCTTTCCATACGCTCAGGTCGCCTGTCTCTTTCCAGTACATATAGGCGAGGCTCGATTTTGTGCCTGCGCCGTCGGCATGCATGATGTTGCACCACTCGGGGTCTCCACCGAGAACGTCGGGGATAATTTTGCAGAAGGCTTTAGGATATAGCCCTTTATCAACGTTCTTTATTGCGGCATGCACATCTTCTTTGGATGCAGAAACGCCTCTCATGGCATAGCGCTGTCCGGCTTTGTCGGTTCCGGATGTTACTTTCCCTCCTTGGTGCGATGGTCTAAGAAGATCATTGACTGTCTTCACGGGATTGAAAGTAGCGACAGGTACTTCGACAAATACGGTGTTCCAGTCGCTCATTGCTCCATTCCATAGCCCGGGAAGCTCCAATGCCTTGAGTGAGCGGCCTTTGAAGGATTTGGATGATATGAATCCGGTTTCGTGATCAACAAACTGATTGAGGTCATATTTGCTGCCTTCGGGGTCGGTAAGCCAACAAACGAGATCGACCGGATTGAAGTGAGTGGCTGATTTTAGCATTTCGGCAGACTGCTCGTCAGTCATGTCGATCTGGCTGCTTTCGAGTATCTGCGGAGAGGCGGTACCGTCGGCATTGAATGCGATGAAAGGTCCTCCGCCGGGTTCTCCTTCGTTACGGACCATGCCGCATACACGCAACGGTCGGTTGAGTTTGCGGCGCATAAAGTCAATTGCCTCTTCACGCGAAGTGGGTGTGGCAAACTGGATGCAAAGATCCTGACTCATGAATCCGGCAATTTCTCTAAGCTTGCTGTCGCTTACATTTGGATCGTTGAGGTCTTTGAGATAGTCGGCTACATGGTCGTGTATTTCAGCGAGGATGCCGCCGAGTACGCGTTTATAAAGAAGGGTCGGCTCTCGGAATGAATCGGGAACGACATTGTCGATGTTCTTTATGAATACAACTTCGGCATCGATATCCGACAGGTTATTGATCAATGCGCCGTGGCCCCCTGGACGAAACACGAGCTTGTCGTTGTCGTCGCGGAACGGTGTGCCGTCCTCGTTTGCGGCTATTGTGTCGGTCGAAGACTTCTGTTCCGACATTTCGACATCAAATTTAACGCCTGTGTGTTTCTCTGTTTCAGGAACTGCGGTAGCGAGCTTGGTCTCAAAGAGTCCGCGGTGATCACCTGATACTGTGAAATGTAGTTTCACGTGGCCGTCGGCGCCGCAGGCCGTTTGTGCGCCTTCTGTGAGATGCTCTTCAAGCGGAGTGCGTGTGGTGCCGTTGTCATAGGCATGGAAAGTAAGCAATCCTTTGGGGAGTGCACCGTAATTCATGCCTTCAGGCTTGACAATTGCAGCGGCAACGTTGCGGTTGCGCCCTGATTTGATCATTTCGTCGACTCCGAGCCCGTACATTCGGCGGGAAGCCTCATCGAGTTCAGGGAAAAATGCGATGTCGTGTATATTGTTTAAAAGTGTTTCTATATCGCTTCCCGGTTTCGGAGTGTCGGTATCACCATCGGCAAATGCAAACACTGCTTTGAACATACGCGAAGCGGCTCCGGATGCCGGAACGAACTTTGCGACTTTGCCACCATCGGCCAGATACTGTTCCCAGCGGCGTAATGCTTTCTTTTCCTGGTCGGGCGATAGATGCAGTATGCCGGCTCCGACTCTGGCTGTCGCAGATAATTTCAGATAAGGGAATCCTGTTGAAAATCGTCGGAGTTGTCCGTCGACTGTTTCTACTGTTGTACCACGAGATTCTATGTCCTTGATGTCAGCTTTATCTGTAATCATGTCGATATTTTATTTGAGGGCCGAGGCAGGCCGTTTCTTTCCCCAAATGTAGCCTAAATTGTTTAAAATTCAAAAAACAAGACTAAAATCCGGATCATGTGGCATACTTTTACTATATTTGCATATTAATTCTCACGTTATTCCGATGTATGAGCAAAGGTAAAATCCTCTTCATTTCCCAGGAGATATCACCATATCTCCCATCCACACACGCATCCGACCTTGGCCGGAAAATCCCACAGGCAATGCAGGAGAAGGGATTTGAAGTGCGAACTTTCATGCCTCGTTATGGCGTAATCAACGAGCGCCGAAATCAGCTGCATGAGGTGATCAGGTTGTCGGGCATGAATATCGTTATTGATGATAACGATCATCCTTTGATAATAAAGGTCGCATCGTTGCAGCCGTCGCGCATGCAGGTATACTTTATTGATAGCGATGACTATTTCCATCGCTCGGCATCGACCTCTCCGGGTCTTGAGACGCAGTCTTCACCTGAAGATAATGACGAACGCTCCATGTTTTATGCCAGAGGAGTGCTTGAAACGGTCAAGAAACTCCGCTGGGAGCCTGCTGTCGTGCAGTGCTCGGGGTGGATAACCGCATTAGTGCCGTTGTATCTGAAAAAACTGTATGCCGAGGATCCGTCGTTCAGAGCTGCAAAAGTGGTGTTGTCGCTCGGTTCCGATACGCTTCCCGCTTCATTTGACCCGCGTTTTATGGAGAAACTCAAAATGGACGGGTTTGCCGAAGAGGATCTTGCTCCGATAAATAACAATCCTGCCGATATAAAAGCCCTGACAGGGCTTGCTCTTCGTTATGCCGATGCTGTGGTTCAGTCAGAGCCTGATGTAGATCCTGAACTGATACAGATGGCCAAAGATTCCGGCAAACCTTTCCTGCCGTTCCCTGATAATGACTTTGCGGTTTATGCCGATTTTTACGCATCGGTTCTTGGTTGAAAAATAGAACTTCAAGACTGCGAAGATCCTTCCAATTCATCTTAAAATGAATAGAATATACTTTCTGCTTGCTATCATAGCCGCTGCCATTATACCTCAGGCTTGTGGAGATGTGTCGAACGTTGGTGCGTCTCTGGTACAAGACGAAATATCTATAGTAATGGACTCATCTTGGGTTACGACAGGAGTGCCTGTGGGTAATACCAAACTTGCGTCCAAGACAACTACCCAGCTTCTCGGTATAATTGAAGCTGGAGAATATGGCAAATTCTCGAGTGATTATGTGACACAGTTTATGCCTGCTGGAAAGATAGATACCACAGGTGTACCGGTGGACTACATTGATTCATGCTATCTTGTCCTTAGTATTCCGGAGGGTGATTATGTAGGTGATTCTCTCGTGCCGATGGGGCTTGATGTATATGCGCTCAACCGTCAGCTGCCAACTCCTATATACAGCGATTTCGATCCCGCTGACTATTATGATCCGTCAGAAAAGCTTGCATCGCATATATATACAGGAAGCCTGATGAACGCTCCTGATTCCCTTAAAGGGCACGGTTTTCTATTCCTGTTTATACGTATGCCACGTCAGTTAGGACGTGATCTTTATAAGGCTTATCGTGATAATCCTGATACATATCTTACTCCCCAGTCGTTTGCCAATATATTCCCTGGCATATATGTCAGGAATTCGTTTGGCTCGGGTCGCGTCATAAAGATTTCACAGACTTTGCTACGTCTGCACTATCATGTCGATTCCGTGTCGCCGACTACAGGAAATGACACTATATACCGTTATACCGGAAACTATTATGCCACCACTCCTGAGATTGTAACAAATAATAATATCTCCTATGAGATGTCGGCATCACTTGAGTCGAAGATCGCGCAGGGGCGTAATATTATATCCGGACCAGCAGGAACAGACGTGCAGATTACATTCCCGGGCCGACAGATGCTGGAGTCGTTCCGTGAAGCCAGTGCCGGTAAGCTTTCTGTGATAAATACATTGTCAATGTCTATTCCCGCATCCGACATTGAAAACAAATATGGGATAGAGGCTCCTGACAATGTACTGCTTGTGCTCTCTTCGCAGAAGGAGAAATTTTTTGCCGATAACGAGTTAAACGACAATAAAACGTCATTCCTTGGAACTTATGACAAAGCTACGCATCGATACAAGTTTGGAGAAATGCGTGGATATTTCCTGTATCTTCTCGAAAAAGAAGAGATAAAGGATGAGGATTTTGAGTTCTGTCTGACACCGGTTTCTCTGGTTACAGCCGTTGATAATCAGTCATATAACTATTACTACTCCCAATCTTCTACTTATACAATTGGTATCAGTCCTTATGTGGAGCAACCTGCTATGACTGAGTTGAATATAAATAAAACAAAAATTATTTTCACATATAGTTTGCAATCAACAAAAAATTGATTACCTTTGCATCCGCATCGACGCCGCAGAGGCGGCCTAAAGATGTTTAAGCCGCAATAGCTCAGTTGGTAGAGCATTTCATTCGTAACGAAAAGGTCGTGGGTT
>CAJTPZ010000007.1:116470-118733 GCA_910578395.1 uncultured Muribaculaceae bacterium
TATTGATTCGCTAGCTCAGCTGGTAGAGCACAACACTTTTAATGTTGGGGTCCTGGGTTCGAGCCCCAGGCGGATCACAGAAAATAAACACCCTGCAAAACATTGATTTTGCAGGGTGTTTATTTTTGCCTATTGGCTCCTGAATCGCCTTGAGAAGGTCCAGTTTTATCAGATAATAATACACAAGTTCTGCTTTTGTCAGCCCGCAGGCTTTCCGATCTCTACCTGACTTGCTTTCTCATAATTCATCTTGGGGAAAACGCGCAGCGCGTTTTAAAGTAATTCTTCATGGATGGTTATCAAGCAAAACTAAATATATTGTAAAAACTAATTATTGGGCAGAGCAAATATTGTTCTGCCTTATATAATCACCTAATTTTAATAATCCTCTGTAGTATCCTTCAAAAATTGTGGGACTGTGTTTCTCTATATTCAGAGAGTCATTTTTCAAAATTATATTCGGATGATTTGACAATATATTGACGGCATTCTTTATTTCAGTTTTGAAGGCTTCTTCCAATCTGTCTTTTTTCCCGTTCGCCAAGTAAACATATACAGGATGTGGTCCACAATATTCGTCTGCGAAACGAGAAATTTTATCAATCATCATCCGCTTGCTGTACACATAGTTCGGAGATACTGACAAGATGCACTGGAACAAATCTGGATTGGTTGTCATGGCATAGGTTACAAAAGTTCCGCCCAATGAATGGCCTGCCAGAACAATCCGTGATGATGTACCATATCTGTTTTTGATGAACGGGATCAATTCATTTTTCAATGAAAGCAGCAAAGAGTCTGCATTGCCGGGATTGTCATATCCTTTTACCGATTCATAGTCAGTATAAGGAGGTGTCAGTTCGCTCTGCCTGTTAGGATTGGAAATGCCAACAATGATACAAGGTACGTCGGGATACAGCATCTCGAAAGTGGAACAAAACAAATTGAACGTAGGTGCGTACTGGGCGTCCAATACATAAATAGTCAATAGTGAATCATTTTTCAGGGTCGCATCCACTCCGCTTCGGTACACCTGAATCTCACGAGGTTCATCAAAGTGTTCGGAATCGTAAATATATCTGTCTCCCAATCCCTGCATGGAATAAAAATAAGTCTGGGAGTTGCCTTGTTGATAAAAAATAATGCAGAATAAAATAATATATAGAATCTTTTTCATATAAATGATGATATCTGATTTGCGAAGATAATGAGGTTATTCGATGAGAAGAGTAGCGATTGTTATGCAACGTATGGTTCGCGGTGGCGAAGCCAATTCTTTGATTCAAATATACAAAAAATCCAATTTATATGTCTGTGTTATAAAGAAAAGTCAGGACCTGTCATTTCTTCATGGCATAGTATATACCGACCTCATATGCATAACAGTGCGGTCGGTCTGCAATGGCAAGGGGCAGCACATCTTTATCCCTTTCGGTCGGTTTTCTTCTTTAAAACCGAACCTCAGACGTCCGATGATTATATTGTCGGTAATGAAGTTTCCTGACGGACTTCGATGATTTATCGGGCTGCGTATGTGCGGAGATTCTTTGGTGCGCTGTGTCGGCATGGTCTGTACACTTTTTGAAATCGGCTTGATCTCCTGCCCGTCGCACCATGTGACGGAGAAATCTGTAACCCATTCCACATAACCTGTGCCGGCACAGCTTTGCGCCGATAGAAGCCCGGTCTGTCTGTGTCAGGAGATGCACTGACGGCCACCGCTATGCCAACATCCAGTATGCTAAGTTATATGACGTCGGAATTTTGTTGGGGATACTCCGTAAGTGGATGTGAATACACGGATAAAATGCGGCAAGTCATTGAACCCTACGGCAAAACAGATTTCAGATACTTGTTTTTGTGAGGTTTTAAGCAGTCCGCAGGCTGTTTCCAGCCTGTATTGCGTGACAAACTGCGAGAAGGTCATACCCTTGTTGCGTTTGAAGAATGTGCAGAACGCCGAACGGTTCATTCCTATATGGGTGGCTATATCATCAAGTGTTATGTTATGAACGTAATGTGCCATCACATATTCCGCAACCTTTTGTATGCGTCGTATGTCCCGCTCGATTTTAACAGGCTTGCCGATTAAGGTATGGTCTTTTGTGGTAAAAATTATTGTAAGAAGGCGGATCATCTCGCACAATTGTCCTATGTCATCAAGGTCGTTCATATGCATAAGCGAGCGTTTGATCTCAACGGAGCTGCCGGAACCGTATTTCAATGCCTCAGACGGCAATATCTGACCATAAAGCCTGTTCCG
>CAJTPZ010000008.1 GCA_910578395.1 uncultured Muribaculaceae bacterium
AGGGTTTGTTATGACCTATAACATTATTTTGCTCAAATTTTTAGACAATCTCTAAACAGCCGTTCAACTTTTGAAAGGGAACCGGAAACACAGAAAATCATGACATGGTCTCCTGGTATGATCTGTGTGCGTCCTTCAACCAGAAGGCCTTTTCGATCCCGGATGAGTCCTCCTATGGTTATTTCTTTCGGCAATGACAGATCACAGATTGGACGTGAAACAATTTTGGCACCTTCACGAGCCGTGAGTTCGATGATCTCGGCCTGATCAAGCGACATACACTGTGCGCTGGCTGTGTCCAGATCGATGAGCAAATTCAATATTTTGCCGACATTTATCAGCTTCTTGTTAATGATCTTGTCGATTGACAGACTCTCGGCTTCGGGTATGTACTGCAGTTCTTCAATCCGTGCCAGTGTTTTCTGTACGCCGTGTTCTCGTGCCACCATGCATGAGACGATGTTGGTTTCCGAGCTGCCTGTGAGGGCAAGAAACATGTCACAGCTGTCGATTCCCTCGGCTTTGAGTGTTGCGACATCGTTTGCCGCCGCATTGACTATGCTGACTTTTGGAAAACGGGATGCTATTACGCGGCAACGCTCTTTGTCAGGGTCTATGATAGTAATATTGTAATTATGACCAATAAGTGACAGCAGGTTTTCGGTGACCCGGCCGGCTCCGGTAATCATGATCTGCTTTACTCGTATCTGTTTACGACCACATAATGCGCATAATTTTTCAAGATTTTCGGGTAATACCGAGAAATAGACGACATCGTCGGGGAGGATTTCAGTATCACCTCGAGGAATAATCATTTTGGCTCCACGTCGTATTGCCGATACATGGAATAATCTCGGATTTGATGATGTGTCACGCAACAGTCGGTGGCTTATGGGAGAATTTTCACGTACTCTCACACCTGCCACAATGAGTTCACCGTGGTGAAGTCCGAACCATTCGTTAACCCAATTGTTTTCAATAAATTGTTTTATTTCCTGCGCTACAAGTAATTCAGGGTATATGACAGAGTCGATACCGGTGCTTTTAAGTATTACTGATGCTTTCGGATCCATGAACTCCGGGTTGTCGATACGCGCCACACAGCGTTTCACGCCACATCCTTTAGCCATTTGTGCAGCTATAAGATTTATATTCTCATCTCGGGTTACAGCGACAAACAGCTCGGCACTTTCGATACCGCATTGCGAGAGGTTTGATACCGAAACAGGGCTTCCTTCAAACGTGATGAAGTTACTCGATGAATCAAGTTCAGCAAGATGGTTTCTGTCAGATCCGATCAGGACGATATCCTGATTTTCAACAGACAGGGTCTGTGCAAGATGAGTGCCGGTATCTCCGTCTCCAGCAATGATAATTCTCATAGCTTTTAGTAATAAATGATTACAAATTTAAAGAAAAAACACAATATCGCTGCTTAATAAATATTATCAGGAACTATTAAAATGGGCGGACGGATGTCCATTTAACACTTGTTTATGTGTGGTAGTTATATTAATTTTGGGGCTGTGAGACCTTAAAACTGAAAAATTATCACTTTTTAATATCCGATCAATAAAATGAATCTTAAAACGATCACGGTTGTTGCCGGTCTTGCAACTGCGGCAGCGACCGGATGGATGGTCACAGGATGCCAAACTGCGACTGCAACGGCCGATGAGCCGGTAAAGACACTGCGTGCACCGGCTTATCCGCTTGTGACGATCGACCCTTACACAAGTGCCTGGTCGGCCTCTGACAATCTTAACGATGATGTAGTGCGTCACTGGACCGGCAAACCGTTTCCACTTATCGGAGCTGTTAAAATCGATGGAAAAATCTATCGTTTTATGGGGATGGAGCAACCAGAGCTTTCAATGCTTTCACCTACGGCCAAGGCTGAGGCGTGGGACGGCTTCTATACGACTGAAGAGCCTAAGGGGGAATGGTGGAGTGTGAATTACGATGCTTCATCATGGAAAAAAGGGCAGGCGGCATTCGGAACCATGCCGGAGGAAGCCCTTGCCCGTACAAAGTGGAATACTCCTGATATATGGGTGCGTCGTATTGTGCCGATAAATGATAATATCTCGGGAAAACCGGTGTTTCTGAATTATTCACACGATGATGACGCCGAGATCTATGTGAATGGGGTCAAGGTTGTCGAAACCGGCAACAAGGCTTTTAAGGACGGCATGATAGAGCTTCCTGCAGAAGTTTCTGCCACACTCAAACCGGGTGACAATGTGATCGCCGCGCACTGCCATGACCGTGGAGGTCTGGCTTACCTTGATTTCGGACTTGATATCGAAAAAAATAATTCACGGTCTTTAGGTAATGCCGCAAAACAGACATCGGTGACAGTCGATCCTATGAACACGGTCTATACATTTGACTGTGATGATGTTGAGCTTACCGTGACATTTACAGCACCTCTTTTCCTTGAAAATCTGGATCTTGTGAGCCGTCCGGTCAATTATCTGACTTATCAGGCCAAAAGCAAGAACGGCAAGAAGCATGATGTGGATTTCTATTTTGAGGCCGGTAAGGAATGGGCTGTTAACGTAAGTTCTCAAGAGACGGAGTCAACTATCGAGGAGCTTCCAGACAATCTTGTTGCTGTTACAATCGCCAATGTGGATCAGGCACCGCTGAATAAAGCAGGTGATGATGTCCGCATAGACTGGGGCAAGTTCTACATGGCGGCTTCAAATGCCAATGCCACTGCTTTTCTTTCCGATGGATTCTCTACACGTAAGTCTTTTGCCGGAAGTGAGTCGGAGACCGTTCCTGGAAGCTTTGCCGGGCTAACAGTCGACTGTGGAGAGACTTCAGATGCAAACGGATATATTCTTATCGCTTACGATGATGTGTATTCGATACAGTATTTTGGTGACAATCTCCGTCCTTATTGGAATCGCAAAGGAGACTCCAGCATTGGTGCTCAGATTGCCGAAGCTGCCCGTGACTACAGCAAGCTGATGAAGGAGAGCAAGGCTTTTGATACAGAGATGTTCAAAGAAGCTGAAGAAGTGGGTGGAACTGCCTATGCCGAACTATGTGCTCTTGCGTATCGCCAGGCTATAACAGCCCACAAACTTGTCGAGGCTTCAAATGGCGATCTGCTCTGGCTGTCGAAAGAAAATTTTTCCAATGGATCTATCGGAACTGTGGATGTGACTTATCCTTCGGCTCCCATGTTCCTCCTCTACAATCCCGAACTTGTGAAAGGACTTCTTAACCCTATTTTCTATTATAGCGAAAGCGGAAAGTGGACCAAGCCTTTCCCTGCGCATGATGTAGGTAAATATCCGCTTGCAAATGGTATGAGATATGGGGCCGACATGCCCGTGGAAGAAGGTGGCAACATGATTATTCTTTGTGCGGCTCTCGCGCAGATAGAGGGTAATGCTGATTATGCGGCCAAGCACTGGAATACACTTACGACCTGGGTAGATTATCTTGCCGAGTTTGGTCTTGATCCGGCAGAGCAGCTTTGTACTGATGATTTCGCCGGTCATTTCGCACACAATACCAATCTGTCGATAAAGGCTATCATGGCTATCGCGTCTTATGCACGTCTGGCCGAGATGCTTGGCAAGGCTGATGTCGCCGACAAATATATGTCGATGGCAAAGACAATGGCCGCACAGTGGGAGACAATGGCCAATGACGGAGATCATTATCGCCTGACTTTCGACAAACCTGACACATGGAGCCTGAAATACAATCTGGTGTGGGACCGTCTGCTTGGATTCAATATCTTCCCGAGCCAGATTATCGAAAAGGAGATTCCTTATTATCTGTTGAAAACCAACACATACGGAGTTCCTCTTGACAACCGTCAGGCTTATACAAAGACAGACTGGATTGTGTGGACAGCTACCATGGCTCCCGACAAAGCTACTTTCGAGGAGTTTATTCTTCCGGTCTACAAGTTTATGGATGAGACAGAGGCCCGCGTGCCTATGAGCGACTGGACCTGGACCGACAAGCCTTCGCACCGCGGGTTTGTGGCACGCTCTGTCGTAGGCGGCTATTTTATCAAGATGCTTGAGCCGGTACTTATGGAGAAGATAAAATAATAAAGACATAGTTCTATCTAATAAGACGAGGCCGGGACCTGCTGAAAGTCCCGGCTTCGTATGTTTTTAATCTATTAGGTATTGTTAAATTTGTGAAGTGGAAAAAATCGCTATTGTCATAAATTCGCTGAAAAAGGGAGGTGCCGAGAAACAGGCTGTTCTTCTGGGCCGTATGCTTTCTGGATTTTATGATGTAAGAATTATCGTGATGCGTCCGGAAGAGGGAATTTCGGAAGAACTGATCACTCTTTACGGTGTAAAGAAGAGTGACATTGTGGAACTCAATGCAACTACCGGAAGGGGAATCAGAGGTCTGTGCCATGTATTGCGCCGATGGCGTCCAAAGTCATTGCTTTGCTATCTCACTTATGCAAATTTTGCAGGAGCTGTGGCAGGTCGGCTTTGTGGAGTAGGGAATATATATCAGGGATTAAGAAATGCCAGAATGCCGCTTTTTAAGGTTTTGGCAGAGGTGATCGCTAATATGTTGTCGACAGGTGCGATCCTAAACAATCATGCCGGGTTAAGCTTTTTCAGACGTCACGGTCTCAGGAATCTGACTGTGATAGAGAACTGCTATCCGTCGATACGTTGCCATAGAAAGAGGGAAGCCGGAGAGAGAGTGACGATTGTAACAGCGGCGCGTTTTGTAACGCAGAAAGATTATCGCACGGCTATAGAAGCATTCAGGATTGCCGCACAGAAGATGCCGAAGCTATATTACCGGATTATCGGTCATGGTGAAGGTGAAGTGGATCTCAGGCAGTGGATCGTTGAGTCGGGTATGGAAGACAGGGTGGAGGTAATAGTGAACCCTGTGAACGTGCAGAAGCTTATAGATGAATGTGATATTTATCTTTCAACCTCGCTTTGGGAAGGGACAAGCAACTCTATTATGGAGGCAATGGATGCTTCACTTCCTGTAGTGGCTACAGCAGTCGGTGACAATGACCGTCTGATCGAAGAAGGTGTAAACGGTATGCTTATTTCTCCCGGTGATGCCATTGGGATTGCCGAAGCACTTGTGACTCTTGCCGGTTCGTGTGAGCTAAGGAATGATATGGGGGTCTGTGGAAATCGTATGCTTGAAAAACGCTATGGAATGGATGTATTCAGGAAACGTTATCTCGGTTTGCTCGGACAGGATGTCAGCGGGAGCCGAGTACAAGAAGTACAAGACCTGCCAGAAGAATGATAAGATCGAGAAGTTTTGCCTTTACATGGCGCTCATGAAGAGCTATGACGCCGAATGCAAAGGATACAATCACGCTTCCGCGCCGGATCATGGAAACAACGGAGATCATGGATGAGTCGTCGGATAATGCGTAGAAATAGGCCATATCGGCCGCAGACAGGAATACCGCTATGCAGGGAATAGTCCATCTCCATTTAAAAGGTGTATTGCGTGCAGGAGCGTAGAAACGACGGATAATTGCAATGACAGTTCCCATGATTATGCACTGGTACAATGAATACCATGCCTGAACCTGAATGGGCTCATATATACGCAGAAGATATTTGTCATAAAGAGCGCTGACAGCACCAAACAGAGTCGCACCTACTGCCATCCATAGCCACATGGATGTGCGTGGTGCCGAAGATTCTTTTTTACCAAGGCGGCTGATGAAAAATAGTGAGAAAAAACCGAGAGCCACACCGAAGCTCTGGAGCATATTCAGGTTTTCAGAGAATATGAGCAGCGCGCCTATCAGAACAAGGACCGGCCGTGTCGCCGAAATGGGACCTGAGATTGTGAGCGGCAGATGCTTTATGCTGAAATATCCGAGTGTCCATGACACCAGTACTATTGCTGATTTCAGCAGAATGTGAAGGTGTGCCGTCGGATTCCCGTCAAATACGGGCGTGCCGTTTATAAAGTCGGCGATGATGAACGGACAGAGCAGCAGCGCACAGAAAAATGTATTCCAGAACAGTACGCCCAAAACGTTGTTGGATGCTACAGACATTTTTTTGAAAATGTCGTAGCATCCAAGCAAAAGGGCGCTTGTCAAAGCGAGAATTACCCACATATAAGATGATGCCGTAAACTTATTCCAACAGACCGGTGGCTCTTAGATAGTCGGTTGTATAGATCTGGTACTGTGTGCGCGACTCGATCATATTGGACCATGACGTCTGCCACTGTGCCTGTGCGTCGAGCATGTCGGTAAGAGAGGCAAGTCCGGCCTTGTAGCGCACTTTCATGTCGTCGAGGCTAAGCTGCGCCTGACGCATGGCGATATTGGCCGACTCGATCAGTTTATATCCGTTGAGCACATTGTTTACAGTCTGTTGTGCTTCTATATTCATGAGGCGGCGGTTTTTCTCAAGGGTGAGGTTGGCGTTGCTAACTTCAAGTTTTGCTCTTTTTACTTTGTGGATGCCTTCGCCCCAATGAAAAATCGGTACTGACAAAGATGCCATCACAAGCCATCCGTTGCCTTTGGTGTTGGAAGAAAAAGGCTGGTAGGACCCGTCGGGGCCTTCGGCATATCCTTTCATCTTTATATTTCCATAGGCAGACCATCCGGCCTGCACACCGAGTGTAGGAAGGAAGTCGGCGCGTGTGATCTTTACCTGCTGTTCTTTGGCCATGACATCAGCCTTCAGCAAGCTCAGTTCCGGACGATTGGCGATATCGGCAGAAAGATTGCCGGGCTGAGTGACCGGAATGTCTTTATCAATAGGTTCGATCTGTGTGTCGGAACTGACACCGAGTATGTTGCACAGGGCGAGACGGCAAAGATCAGCCCCGCTCTCGGCCTGATTCAGCTGATAGATGATCTGCGAGCGGCGGGCGTCGATGCGCACAAGGTCGGTCTGGGTGATCATGCCGACCTCATAGGAGGTTTTGGTCTGGGCATAGACTGTATCGATCTGAGAGAGATAGGCACGTGTCATGTCTACCTTGGCGAGGACAGCGATATAATTCCAATAGGCATTATCGGCATTTGCAATGACATCCATGCGAGTCATGCGCTGTTGCTCGGCAGCGGCTTTTTTGCCTATTTCAGCCAGCCTGTTGGCTGCAACGATTTTTCCTCCGGCATAGACTGGCTGTGTTACTGTCAGTCCTGCCATGTAGACTCCTTTCAGCGATAATGTCATGCCGGAAACGTCGGAATCGGGGGTGCGGTATATGCCAGATGCAGTTCCCGCCAATCGAGGCAGATAGGCTGTTACAGCGGCTTTTTTGTCAAGACGGGCCTGCTCGGCTGTGTTGCGGGCGATCGCTACGTCCTCGCTTGCGTCAATGGCCATCATACGGCATTGGTCGCGGTTTATCTTCAGGGTCTCTGCCTGCACAGCGATAGAAGAGATGAAAGCAAGCGCGAGAATTATATGTTTTTTCATACTGTTTTTTTCTTTACACGGAAAAGTACTGAGTAGAACAGCGGCAGCAACATCAGGGTCACTATCGTGCCGATAAACAGGCCTCCGATTATTGTCACGGCCAAAGATCCATACATCGGGTCGTTGATAAGCGGAAGCATTCCGACAATGGTTGTGACCGACGCGAGCATAACGGGGCGGACGCGTGATAGAGTCGCCTGTATGATTGCGTCGTATTCGAGCACGTTTTCCTCCGTTATAAGGCGGTTGATTTCATCAACAAGAACTATTGCATTTTTGATCATCATGCCAATGAGTCCCATGAATCCGAGAATTGCCATAAATGTGAACGGCGTGTCGGTTATGAGCAAAAGCGGTACTATGCCGCACAGCACAAACGGGAAACAGATAAGTATAAGGAATACCTTTTTCCATCGGTTGAACAGCATGAGGAGTACTGCAAAGATTATGATCATGATCAGAGGCATGAATCCGAGCAGGGCCTCGTTGGACTCGTTAGAGGTTTCCTGTTCGCCAACCCAGCGCATATTATAGCCGGCCGGAAGTGGAATCGCCTCTATTTCCGACTTGATCAGAGCCATTACGGATGCGGGGGATGCTTCCGGATTGAATGGATCGGGATCAGCTTCTGCCTGAATTGCACGCCGGCTGTTGAAGCGGTAGATAAAGTTTTCGTTCCACACAATTCCTGTGCTGTCTATGACATTGCTCATAAGGGTAGTGTTGAACATCTTATCGGCGATTTCCTGCTGAGATACCGCACCTGAAAGAAGTTCGGCTACCGATGTAGGATCTACGTTGATGTTAAGCGTACTCCATACAGGTATTGTTGTCAGGTCATCGATTCTTGATCCGTCGGGCTGGCGCATAGTCACATAGACAGGTACTGTCTTGTCCTGGTCATTGATTACTCCTACTGCATAGCCGTCAGTAGCGGCCTGAAGCGCGTTGGCTACATCTGACCTGGATATTCCGGCCCTTTGCGCTCCTTCCTGAGAATAGTTGAATGTAAGCTGATGGATCGGTGCGTTCCAGTTGTTCTGCACGGAATAGGGGTCGATAAGCGGACAATTGCGCATGATCTCTTCTGCCTGTGCGCTCAACTGTCGCAGTACGGCCGGATCCGGACCTGAAAATTCTGCTTCTATGGTGTGGGTGGAAGATATGGAGAAATTGTATTTGCGTGAACGTATGTATGCTTCAGGCGCAATAGAGCGGAGGTAGGCGAGAAGATCTGTCGAAAGTTTCTGCATCGACTTGAAGTCGTGTGTGTCGACTATTAGTTCGGCATAATTGTTGCCTCCGGAAGGCATCGGTCTCACGAAGCAGTATCGTGCGGGTGCACCGCCTGTTGAGAGAGCAACTCTCTCGACATCGGGGAAGGCGAGAGCACTGTCGCTTAGTTCGAGCATACGTTCGGTCACAGCGTCGGGATCGGACTGCGGAGGGAAATAGCACTCAAGTACAAACTGCTTGTAGTCGAAATCGGGGAAGAAAATTTTTCGGACAAACTTCATGGAATAGCCTGCGGCAAACAGTATGGCTAATGCAGCGATTAGCGATATCGTCTTGTGCCCGATGAGAAATATTATTATTTTCTCTACAGTGCGGTAGATGATATTGGGGCGCTTTTCTTTGTCGCCGCTATCCTTGTCTTTGTCTTTTTTAGGCAACCATGCGGCAGAGCATACAGGCACCTGGATAAGAGCAAGAACCCAGCTTACAAGAAGGCTGACGCATATCACCAGAAACAGGTCACCGGCAAATTCGCCAGTGGATCCGGGTGACAGATAGATAGGCAAGAATGTGCTTGCTGCGATGATGGTGGCTCCAAGCAGAGGCATCGCTGTGTTTTTGCCTATGCGGAAGAGATATTGGGATGCCGGAAGTCCGCGTTTACGGTCGACAAGAATACCATCCATTATGACGACGGAATTGTCGACAAGCATTCCCATGGCTACAATGAATGCGCCGAGGGATATGCGTTGCAGTGTGGTGCCGAAGTGCTCGAGTATTGGGAATGACAGTGCGACGGTGAGGACAAGACCGAGGCCTATGATTATACCGCTTCGCCATCCCATAGCAAAAACAAGAAGGACAATGACAATGAGCACTGACTCAAGCAGGTTGATCATGAATGATGATATGGCCTCGCTTACTTTGTCGGGCTGGAAGAATATCTTTTCGACTTCCATACCGGCAGGAAAGCGCTGCATGACTTCGGCTATGCGCAGGTCTATCGCTTTGCCTACTTCGGGGACTATGGCACTGTTTTCAAGAGTGATGGTGAATGTGAGCGCAGGCTCTCCATTTACAAAGAAAATATTTCCTGCAGGTGTAGCATAGGTGCGTGTGACTGTGGCAAGGTCGCGAAGCCTCACTTTTTTCCCTTCGGATGTGTTGATTAGAAGATTGCGCAGATCTTCCTCATTGGTAACAGCCTCGGTTATATCGATTGTAAGCCTGTCGTCATCGGCTATGAGCGCTCCGGCGCTTACGGTTTTTATAGCCGACTGCAAGGACATCATTATCTGTGTTGGTATGAGTCCGTTGCGGGCGAGCTGTTCGGGCGAAAACTCGATTTCGATTACTTCGGAGCGTGTTCCGCCGATGTTTATGCGCTTTACGCCTGGAACTGTCACAAGGTCTCGTCTTAGTTCCTTGGCGTATTTTTCCATTTCGTTGTAGGTATAGCCGTCGCCTTTAAATGCATAGAATATTCCATATACGTCAAGCATATCGTCGACGACTATCGGAGCGTAGCATCCCGACGGTAGCATTGAGCTTGCATCGGAGACTTTACGGCGCAGCATGTCGAAGTGCTGTTCGATCTCGGAAATCGGCATTTCAAGTAGAAACTCGACATTGATCATTGCCTGTCCGGCACGTGCCTCGCTCTTGATTTTTCGGATGTCGGGGAGTGTGCGCAGTTCGTCCTCAAGCATCTGTATTACGTCAAGCTCAACGGTATGTGCATCGGCACCGGGGTAGATCACCACGACTGACGCCTGCTTGATAGGCACAGCTGGATCTTCGAGTTTGGGCATGCTTTTGAATGAAAGTACACCCATAACAAGTATGGCGGCCATGAGCGACCAGAACAGTGTGGGTCGCTCGAGAAAGTATTTGGCGATACGTGTCATAGTAGGCCTCCTCGATTAGATGACGATGTTTTTTCAATTACTTTCACACGTTCGCCATCGACTATAGAGTGAACACCGCCTGATACAATCTGACTGTCGGCTTTAAGTCCGGATATTACCGATACAATGCCATGTCTGCCATCGCCTGTTATTGTGACAGGTGTGGCGTGTACTGTTGAATCCTGTGGATTGAATGTCCATACACATGTGACTCCGTCATTGTCGAATACGGAGCGGAGCGGTATTTCAAGCATGGTGTCGGACGGGATTGAATCAGACGATAGGCCTGACGCAATTGAAACAATAAGGTTCATTCCCGATGTAAGTTCCGGTACGCGTGAAGCTACACCGAGCTTGAGCTGATAAAGCTGATTGTTGTCGGCTTTAGGAGTGAGACTGATGAATTTAAGGTCTATGGTTTTGTCGCCGAGAAGTGCCGACGAACCGATGTAGCGGTTGGATTTTCCGTGGCTTATGTATCCTGAAACCGGAAGATCAACAATGACTTCGAGTTTGGAATCATCCATCAGTTCAAACACAGGCGTGCCTGCGTCAACCATCTCGGCTTTCTCGAAGTTTGACTTTACGATCACTCCTGATGACGGGGCATAGAGATGAGTGTAGTCCAGTTTGTTTTTATTTATTTCGAGTTGTACGGCCATTTGTCGGAGCGCGGCTGATTCTTTTTCAAAATCATTGTCAGACATGTTCCCTGCGGCATATAGCTGTTGTTTGCGTTTGTGCTCGGAGGAGGCTTGATCATATTGGATCTGCAGCTGTTTGACCGCAAGAGCGTAGTCAACAGTATCGAGAGTGGCAAGAAGCTGTCCTTCTTTTACATGATCTCCTTCTTTGGCCAAGATGCTTGTGATCTGCCCCGGAGTCTTAAATCCGGTTGATATTGTGCGTGTTTCCTGCACAATGCCCGGGAAATTCCGTGAAAAACTGCCGTTGGCAGTAACTGGCGATACAAGAAAAACATTATGGACTGTGGTTTCCGGAGCCTTTGAGCTTTTGTCGGATGAGCATGCCGATAAGGCAAGGCATGCCGCGTATGCCCATAGGATCGATGAGTGCTTCATTGCGCGATTTTATGTAATTGGCTTATTTAATAATCGGTTGAATTTAACGAGTGGCAAAATTACTATGATGGGGTGTATATGTAAAAGGCTATTTAGGATAATGTGTTGGTCGGAATGTCGATTTTCTTTTTCCAGAAGTTTAAAAATCTGTGTGCGACTATGTGGCTGTCGTTGTGTCGCATAACAAATTGTCGTCCCTGTCGTCCTAAAATAGACAGATTCTCAGGATGGAGCACTATATTTTCAAGTGTATTGAAAATCATTTCGTCATCGGGATAGCAGCCAATGACCGGGTGTAGCTCGTTTTCTCCGATAAAATTGTAATATTCAGGTTCGTTTCCACTGAAAGCCGATAATCCCATCGCCATTGCAAGAAGCGCGTTTGTGGCCGGTGTGTAGGAGTAGAGCTGGTCAAGCACGACATGAGCCGAACGCATACGGTCGATGTAGACTGAGTAAGGAAGATTGCTGACTACATCGAGTGTCGCTTTTTGAGGATATTTTTCTAAGATTTTCTTTGCTGCGGCAAGGAGCCTGTCGGTGCCTTTTACAAATTGTCTGTCTTGTTGGATCCCTATAAAGAATCTGACGCGGTCGGGACGGTCGGGGATATACACGGGTGTGATTGCTGCAGTATCGATAGGAATGCCTCCATAAGCGATGGATCGGGAAGGCAGCACACGGCGCAAGGCGAGGTCATATTCGTAGAGAACGGATACAGCACCGTCGATATTTTGATAGACTGCATTGTTGAGTCGCTGCATAGGTGCTGTATGCCAGCGTGTGAGAGCATCGGGATCGGCAAGTGGCAATGGTGCTGGTCGATCTCCTATCTTCCATTCGGAATAACGCAAAGGGGTGTCGGGATCATTGCATAGATCAAGAAAAGGAATGTCGGTACCGAGCGCAGTCAGGAAGACCGATCTGTTGTGTCGTCGGATAAAGTTGAAAAAATGCTGTGTGCGGTGAGGTTTGAGATCGAGAAAGTTGGGGTTTGACACGACGACGATGTCATAACCGGTAAAGCGTCTCCATTTCATGGTGTTGAGCCGAGTCCACAGCCATGCGCCGGAAAATGTGCCGGGGGCTCGTGATATGTCTATGTCGCGTTCGGTTTCCATCCATCCGGAACCGTTTGAGGCGAGTATGACATTATGTCCCATACTGCGCAGTGCGCCGGCAAGAGTTCTGTGACAATTGCTTGCATCACCAAGCAAAAGTATTTTAAGTGGATTCTCTATTGAAGACATTGATCGAAAGCATAACAGGAGCTAAATTAGTCATTGCCTTCAAATATCTTGCGATAGTCGGCCATAAAACGCCGAAGATTCTTTATTCCGATGATCAGGCCGATCACTGTTCCGGCGATTATACCGCATAAAAAAGAAATGCTGCCATCCGACATGGTAAACATTATGCCGATGAACAGTATGTCCACAGGCAGGAAATAGGCGATGAACTGCAAGTGACGTTTTCTACACAACCATGTTTTGTGGAGCACTTCGATTACGGGCATATCGGCGACTGAGATTGATGAGATCTTTCGGTACAGCCGCCAGTCGTATGATGCGGCCGACAACATTACGGCTATATAGAATAAGAAAATATAAACTCTGTCCGGACCTGTGAAAACCGATGAATTAAGGAATGTCATAGCCATGGGCGTACAGCATAGTGCCATGATCGCAAACCGACGGTAGCGCGCTGCAAGCCGTTGCAGAGCAGTGTGTCGGTGGAAATTTATATTGTGCATATCGAGCCCTGTCTTGTCGGGGGCGATGCGGTCGATATTGTCGGAAAGCTGCCGCCACTCTCTGGTTAGGATGTTTTCTATTTCTTTCATACGTCAGATGTCGTTTCGTTTGCTGAGTTCGGTGAGTTTTATGCGTGTGCGGCGCAGGCGTGTCGCTATGGTGTTTCGTGGCATACCCATTATTTTTGCTATTTCCTCGTAGTCGAGGTCTTCGAGACGTAGCAGCGTGATCGATCTGTCGACCGGATTGAGACATGACAGCAGGTAGTGCAGCCGTTCGATCGAATCAGAGTCGGCAGTTTCGGCGGTGTAAAGGTCGGCAGCGTCAATGTGCACGTTGCATTTGTGTTTTTTAGAACTTCGTGCTGTTGACACACATGAGTTTATTGCAACGCGGTAGATCCATGTCGACTGCTTTGATTCACCGCGAAAAGAGTCGATGCCGCGCCAAATGTTTAGCCATGCGTCTTGCCTCAGGTCGTTGTAGTCATCGTTGTCCGATGCAAATGTGAAGCAGACTTTGTCGACAATACGTGAATATCGGTTGTAGATTTGCATGAAGATGGCTTCATCGGATTCTTCTGACCGTATTCCATGTGTCAGTAGTGTCTGACAGAACAGAAGAAACCGGTTCAGCAGAAATGATGATGTATTGAGGCTGAGTGACAGTGTTGTCATTTTTTATTTGTTTTTCGGCTATATGACGCGGGTGGCTGGACGATAGTTTCACATTATGTGAAAAAAACAGGGAGCAAGCCATGGCATGCCCCCTTATGAGAGATGAATCTGATGATATTGTCAGCGGAGATTTTCGCGGATATAGGAGTTTAGGATGAAGAATGCCGGCGCAGCCATCGATCCGTGATCAAATCCGTCAAGTTCGAGCAACTGAGTGTTTTTATGGCCCACAAGTTTCATCATGCGTGCCAGATATGCGTTTTCTTCATAACGTCCGTATAGCTCAAGTTCGCGGTCGCCTGTAATAAGCACAAGAGGCGGACAGTCGTTACGTACCCAATAAAGCGGAGCTGTCTGGTCGATGACTGGACGTAGCGGATCGATGCCATCCATCTTGCGGGCATTGAAATGCGTTATCGCCTGACCGCTGAATGGGATGTAGGCGGCGATCGAGTCGGCATCCACTCCATATTTCCCAAGCCATGATTTATCGAGGCAGAGCATCATTGAGAGATAACCGCCGGCCGAGTGGCCTGAAACGACAGTTTTGGCGGGGTTGCCTCCATATTGCGACGCATTCTTTACGGCCCAGGCTACAGCTTCGGCCGCATCGTCGATAATATCAGTGACACGCACTTTGGGAAGCAGCCTGTAATTGACGCCTACAATGACGTGCCCCTGACCTTTTAGTGCCGATGGCAGTTCTTTTGCTCCTCCCTCGAGTCCTCCGCCATGAAACCATACGATAACAGTTGCGTCTTTGGCACTATCGGGGTAGCACACGTCGACTTTAAGCCTGTCGGTAGAATAGGCGTCTGTTTTCACAGAATAGGGTATGTCGCGCACAGTGAGATCTGTTGCGGCCCACACAGAGACAGCTGTCGTAGCCGCTAAGACAAATGCAAGAAAACGTGACATGTGTTATTTGAAAATCATTTGTGCGAAATCTGAGAGGTAGATGCGCCAGTTACGCCAGATGTGTCCACCGGAGGTCTCGACGTATTCATATTTGTAGCCCATGCTGTCAAGATAATCGCGGTAGTCCTTGTTGTTCTGATAGAGGAAGTCGGTTTCGCCGATTGCGATCCAGTAGAGTTTTGGCTGGTTCTTCACAAAAAGTGCTTCCATCTGTTTGTTGAATTCGGCGTCGGCTTTCATACGTTCGATTGTCGGTATTTTCATGTCGCCACCGATGCCGACAGCAGCCGAAAAGAGGCCGATATAGTCAAATTTGTCGGGGAAACGTTTTGATATGGCGAATGAATGTCCACCACCCATCGAGAGTCCGCATATGGCGCGATTCTGTTTGTTTTTTGCAACTTTGTAGTTTTTCTCTATGAAGTTCACCACGTCCATGAAGCTCTCGTCCATTGAAGCAGCAGCCTGAGGCAGACGCACACCTCCGCGGAAACTGGGCTGATACATGCCGAAATCCCATTCGCCCGGAGCAGCCGCGCAGTTGGGGTTTCCGTTCGTCATGACCACGATCATCGGCTTAGCTTTGCCTGTAGCAATGAGGTTGTCGAGTATCTGGGACGCACGTCCGAGTTCCGACCATGCATTTTCGTCGCCACCGGCTCCATGTAGCAGATATAATACCGGGTAGTTTTTCCCTTTTTCATATCCGGCCGGAGTGTATACCGTCATGCGTCGGTTGAGCTTGAGCGCTGGGCTTTCATACCACACTTTTGCAAGGTTGCCGTGAGGCACGTCGTTGACACTGTAAAGGTCACCTTTGCTCCCTTTGTCACCTTTGATTATGAAGATGCTTGTCCATGTCGCCACGTCGCGGTTCTGGTAGATGTTGGACGGGTCTAAATAGCGCATTCCGTTGACAAAGAAACAATAGGAATACAGCTCCGGCTCCAATATGTCACTTGTGAAAGACCATACTCCGGCTGAGTCCTCGGTCATTTTTACTACGGGAGTTTTTTCAGGAAGAAAATCACCGGTCAGTTCCACTGTGACAGCTTTCGGAGCATATAGCCTGAAAGTGACAGAATTGTCGGGATTGATTTCCGGAGACTTTACGGCTGCGCTTGAAAACAGAGCCTGTTGTGCCATAGCCGAAAGGCTACCGACGAGCAATAATGTTAATGTGATGAATTTAGATCTCATAGATAATAAAGAATTATGGTTATTGATCTCTATAAGGCAAATGTAAATACCTTTGGCTTTAAATGCAAATTATGATTAAAAAAAGCGGATACGGCTGGATTTCCCAACCATATCCGCCATTGATGTCAGGCAACGTTATCCGATGGTCTTATTTGTTGTTTTCGTTCATTTCAACCACGATCATGACGGGATAGTGATCCGACGGTGTGCGGGCAATATACTTGCCCTCGTCATTCAGAATGCGGTAAGTGTCGTTGAGCACACCATATTTTTTCACGTCGAATTCGGGGGATAGGAAGATATGGTCGATACGCATTGGCTCGCCGTCGGAACTCAGACGCATTTTGCCGGTGTCGTAGCTGTTGAATGTGCTTGACTTGATATAACGGTAGTCGGCTGTCTCATAAGCATCTTTCATCACGCCGGACTCATTGAGCAGTCTGTAGCTCTCGTTTGTCTGGTCAACGTTGAAGTCTCCGCTGAGCATTACAGGCAGAGGCTCGGGAAATTCCTTTATTTTCTGAAGAATAAGTTTTGCACTCTCGGCGCGGGCTACGATGCCTTTGTGATCCATGTGCAGGTTGAAATATACAAACGTAAAACCGGAATCTTTATGTCTGAACTTGCCCCAGGTGCATATACGGCGACAAACTGCATCCCAGCCGAAGGACGCGCTGTCGGGTGTTTCCGAGAGCCAGAAGTCGCCATGGTCGAGCATATCGAATTTGTCAGTGTCATAAAAGATAGCGGCATGCTCTCCTTCGTCGGCACCGTTGTCGCGGCCTACGCCGATATACTCATATCCGGGAAGATACGATTTAAGGTCTTCAAGCATATATCTGAATCCTTCCTGTGTGCCGAAAATTTCAAATCCGTGCAGCTTCACTACATCGGCTACATGAGGGACACGTTGTCCCCATCCATTTCCGGCCACAGAATCGACATGGTTGGCCTGACGAAGATTATAGGATGCTACAACCATTGTGTCGGGAGTCTCTTTTACATGATCATGGGTGCATGATCCGAGCAGCATAATGCCTGTTGCGGCGTATGACAGTATTCGTTTCATTGTGTTGATGTGATTGTGTTGTATTTTTATTTTTTTACTGTTTCGACTACGATCATGACGGGATAGTGGTCAGAGGGAGTCCGGTCGGTATAGTCGGGTGATTTTTCCGATACCATGAATTTGCCGGATGCTTTCTGTTTGTCGGTAAGGGGAGCGCGATAGGTATCAGTGAGCACTCCATATTTTTTTACATGAAATCCATCGTTGACAAACAGATGATCTATACGTTTCAAAGTAAACCTGTAGGGCTCAAAAGCAAAATATGTGCCGTTTGGCGCATACCGGAAGTCGGCGATTTCATATGAGTCCCTGACTATTCCGGAATTTTGCAGAATCGCGTATGGCTTGCTCTGCTGATCGGCATTGAAGTCACCGGTGATGATTACAGGTAGTCCGTCGGACAGCTCTTTGACACGTTGTAGTACCAGTTTTGCACTCTCGGCCCGTGCCAC
The DNA here is from genome assembly GCA_910578395.1 of uncultured Muribaculaceae bacterium. Lineage (GTDB taxonomy): Bacteria > Bacteroidota > Bacteroidia > Bacteroidales > Muribaculaceae > JAFLTL01. The sequence continues at coordinate 17,732 of CAJTPZ010000008.1, forward strand.
GGTACCTTTATGATCCATGTGAAGGTTTATAAACAGGATCTTTTCACCACTTTTCCTGTCGCGGAATTTTCCCCATGAACAGATGCGTTTGTGTGATGGCGCGTCCCACCCTTTACTGGGACAGTCAGGAGTTTCCGAGAGCCAGAAGTCGCCATGGTCAAGCACGTCAAATTTATCGGTCTTGTAAAATATTGCGGAATGCTCTCCGGCATGGATGCCATCGTCGCGTCCGATACCGATATAGCTGTAGCCTGGCATCATTGACAGGATGTCCTCCAACTGGTGATATTTACCTTCCTGTGTGCCGATTATGTCGAAATCATGGAATCGGATGAGTCCGGCTACATAAGGTGCGCGCTGTCCCCAGCCGTTTCCGGCAACAGAGTCATTTTTATTGGAGTAGCGTATGTTGAATGATCCGAGCCTGAATTCTTCAGCTCCGGCACTCATCAGGCAGAATACCGCCGCCACAAGTGAAAGAATCAGTTTCTTCATGATAGCGTATGATTTATAATAGGCTGAAAATACACATGGGTGCGACGGTGAAGCCGCACCCATGCTCTTTCATAATTTAGCAACCAATCAATACTCCGGAAGTGGCTTTACCATCCGGGGTTCTGTGACAGATTTGGGTTGAGCTGACGCACTACCTCCGGAATGGGGTAGAGGTACTGGCGTTCAGGCCATGAACGGCCTTCGCCGGTGTTGTTTTTCATAAGGTAACCGCCATTTACTGAAACCACATTGATCTTGTTGTTTTTTGCGGTGCCTATGTATAGACCGATGGATGCGAGACCGTCGGGAGCAGCTTCGGTGTCATAGAAGCATACGTCGTCCACGCCGTCGCCGTTCATGTCAAGAGCGGTGTTGAGCGATGGAATGAATACGCCTTCCCATGGATCGGAAGTGAAGAGATCGATCTGGCCCCAACGCTTGAGATCCTTTATGCGGAATCCTTCAAGACATAGCTCTATGGATCGGTCACGACGAACTTCAAGGATTACAGGATCGGTAACACCTGGATAGTAGGAGGCGATGTAAGGCTCGGCCTGAGTCGGTTTTGTGGTGAGTGTGCCGGTCTGGGCAGTTCCGCCTGTAATACCTGCACGCTTGCGCAGTGCGCCGATTGTATTGGCCCAGTCATCATCACTCATAGTACCCATCTCAGCTTTTGCCTCAGCATAATTGAGAAGTATCTCTGCGTAGCGCATGAAAGGAATGTCGTTTTCGTTTTTAGCGCCGTCGTCGCATGCTACGTCATCCATGACATACTTTGTGAACTGGTAACCGGTCATGGAGTGTCCGGTGAAGTTTGCAGATGTCGGTTCATATGCCCCCTGTCCGTTCTTGCGTGTGTAGTCACAGGCGCGGATAGTCTGGTTGAGTCGGGTGTCACGATCAGTTGTCTCGGATACGAAATCCTTGTATGTGCCGTCGGCGTTGAACTCATTATAAGGAGTGCCGTCGATGTTGAGATAGCTCTTGGCAAACTTGCGGGTCATGCTCAGGTGAGGACCGTAGGTCGACGAGTTGTACCACCAGTTGGCTTCACCTTTGCGGAGTGTGATGTCGCATTGGATGCCAAGCATAACTTCTTGCTTGACAGCGGCGTCGCTTATAAATAGTTCACGATAAGCTCCTCGGCCGTTAGCATAAGCCTTGCCGGTGTAGAGTGAATACGGGCCGTTTTCCATCACTGCTTTAGCAGCGTCGGCAGCGAGTTGGAACAGTTGATTCGGGGTGTATTCCGTGCATCCTGTGCGCGCAAAGTCAAGTTCGTCGTTGGCATGATATTTACGCCATGTACCTTCAAACAAGCATATGCGGGATTTCAGCAGATAGGCTGTCCATACGTTTATGTAGTTGGCGTTTGCTGTGGCATTTTTTTCAGTGATGTTCTCAATGGCATAATCGAGGTCTTCGATGATATTCTTGATAATGACATCGCGGGTATCACGGCCCTTATAGAGGTCGGGATCTTCCGGACTGTTGAACACTTTGTCGATCCATGGAACCTCGCCATATTGGATCAGCTTGTCAATGTAGAAGTAGGCTCTCCACATGCGGGCCTGTCCGTTGTAGTTGTTTCTTACTCGCTCAGGTATTGCCGCACTTGTATTGTTTTCGAGGAAGAAGTTGATGTTGCGCAGTGTCCCCCATGACCAGGATGTGGATGAGTTGACTGTGTAGGCACCTACTTCCATACCGCCGATGCTGTTCTTTGCGCCATAGTCACTGGTCGCATCAAGCTTCATGGCGTCTGCCGGGCTTGGAAGCGCATTGTAGAACGATGTCGCGTAGGTTTCTATTCCCTTCTCGGAGCTGAACACCATTTCAACCGATGCAGCCGATTTGGGCTCTTCGTTCATGTTGCAGCCGGTAGTGGCGAAACCCAGGGCGATCACCGGCACTAAATATTTATATGCTTTCATTGTGTTGTCCTGTTACGTTATTAGAAAGTGACATTAAGACCAACGCTTATTGATTTCATCATCGGGTAGTTGTATCCGTCGCCCGTAGAGCTGAACTCGCTGTCGGTTCCGTAGATATTGCTTACGTTAAGGTCTTTTGAACGCTTGTAGAGCGGCGACCATGTGAAGAGGTTTTCACCCGATACATATACGCCGAGCTGTTGCATGTGGAGCTTTTCGGTGATGCTCTTCGGGAAGTTGTAACCTACCTGGATGTTTTTGCAGCGGAGATATGCCACGTTCTGCATATAGCGTGTGTTGGCACGTGAGGTGCCTCCGTATAAAGGCGAATAGTAGCCTGTGTAGCGGGGAAGATAAGCGTCGGGATTGTCCTCTGTCCAGTAGTTGCCCATGTGCCATTTGGGGATCTGACCGTAAGGACGGTTGTATTGACCCCAGAATATTGATGCCTCGCTTGATGGGTACCAGTCCTGTTTGCCTACACCCTGGAAGAATGCGTTGGCGTAGATGCCGTTCCAGTCGAGGGCAAGACGGAAACCATAGATGTAACGCGGAGCAGCGTTACCGATTATCTTGCGGTCACCCGGATCATCCACTGTGTTTTTGCCGCGGTCGATGTAGCCGTTGCCGTTGAGATCCTCGATCTTCAGGTCTCCGGGATAGAGCTTGTAGGTCTTTGAGGTCTGCATGAGCGGATTGTAGTATTTCTGACCGGCTGCTTTTGCGGCAGCTTCGGCGGCGTCGATCTCTTCCTGAGTCTGCCAGAGTCCGTTGCAGACAAAGCCCCATATCTCACCTACGCGCATACCTTCGTAATAGTTGCCCGAAGCTGACTGGTTATTGTTTGTGCTGAGGGTCTTCTGAACGTTGTTGAATTTGTCAATGGTCGAGTAGTAGTCGGCAAGAGTAGCACGGATGCTGTAATTGAAAGGTTTGCCTGCTACCTGGAAAGCGTCGCGCCACTCAACGGAGAGCTCGTAACCGTAGGTGCTCATGTCGGCGTAGTTGCCTTTGGGCGATGATGTGCCGAACACGTCGGGGACAGTAGGACCAGCCACGATCATGTCTTTGGTCTTGCGCTGGTAGTAATCGCCGGTGAATATAAGGCGGTTATTGAGGAAGCCGAGATCGATACCTATGTCATAGGTAGTCACTGTCTCCCATGTGAGTTCTTCGGGAAGGGCTCCAGGAGACGAAACATATTTGCGCTTTGTGCCGTCGAAGATAACCGACGAGTCAGATACGCCGAGGGTCTGCTTGTACTGATAGTTGCCGAGACCTACGGCGTTGCCGAGCTGTCCCCAGCTTGCACGTAGCTTGGCGTTGTTGATTATACTTGGATCAACTGCCCACCAGTGCTCCTGATTCATGCGCCAGCCGAGTGAAACCGACGGGAAGAGGTGCCATCGGCTGTCGCTGCGGAAGCGTGACGAACCGTCGTAGCGTCCGTTTACTTCGAGAAGATAGCGGTTGTCATAAACGTAGTTGGCACGGAAGAATGCGCCGCCGAACTGGAATGCGCTCCAAGATGATGTTATCGATTTGGCATCGGTGCCGAACGCGAGATTGATGTTGTCAACGTCATTGGTGAGAAGATCGTTGTTGTAGGCATAAAGCTGCTTGTAGCGAGATTTTTCATAGTTCCAACCGAGAAGGGCTGTGAAATCATGCTTATCACTCCAGAGTTTGTGGAATGTGGCGTAGAGGTTGGTAGCGTAGTAGTCGGTGTGGTTTGTGGTTTCGGAGATATAGCTCTGTGTACCGCTGATGGTCTCGATCATCGAGGTTCCGTCGGCGTTGACCTGCTTGGCGTAAGGTGTGCGTACGCGGTGTATCGAGCGGTCGTAGTTTTTGCGCTGGAAAGTGAAGTCTCCGTTGATGGTAAGGATATCCTTGTAAGCGTTTGCTACAAACGAGATCGTATTTTTATACTGGATGTTTTTTATCGAGTGGTTCGAGTTGCCGTAGAGCAAGTCGCCGACTGTGTAGACGGCCATATATGTCATGGTGCCGTCGGGGTTGAACATCGGCTGACATGGCTTGAACTCGTCGGCGATATTACGCCATACATTACCGTTGCCTTCACTATAAGTGAGCGGCATCTGGAAATTGTTGTGAGCGAATTCGAAATTATTGCTGATCTTAAGCCAGGGGGTCATCTGATAACCGGCCTTGAAACGGAGGTTGTAGCTATCGAATGGGTCGGAGTTATTAGGAGAATTGAAGAGCCCTGAGTAGTGATAGTAACGGCCAGATATGAAGTAGTCGAATTTGTCGTCAGAACCTGATATCGAAAGATTCTGTGTAGTTGCGAAGGTGTTGTCCTTATAGAGAATGTCGTAAGGATCGCCGCCTTCGTTGTAGTATACATAGCGTCCCTTCGTGCCGATCGAACCATCGGATACCACAGTACCGAAGTTACCAGCTTCGGCGCGGCGCTTGTACTCTTCAAGCCAAGCTACAGAGAACTGCTGTGACTTGTTGATGCCTGAAGGATTGGAGAAGTTGTAATTGTAGTAAGCCTTATAGAAATGCTCTGCCCATGTGTATCCGTCGGAAACGACGTCGGGGACATTCTGCGGACTCTGGAACGAGTAGATCGAAGAATAGTTGATTTTGGGTTTGCCTACTGTAGGATTCTTTGTGGTGATCAGGACAACGCCAAAAGGTGCGCGTGCACCGTAGATAGCGGCTGATGCGGCATCTTTAAGCACTGACACGGAGGCAATATCATCGGGGTTGAGAAGCGATGGATCGCCTTCCACACCGTCGATAAGCACAAGTGCCGAACCACCATTGATTGATCCGGTACCGCGCACATTGAAATCGGAAGAGCGGCTTGGTTTGCCGTCGGATAGTGAAATGTTGAGGTTGGGAATCGCACCTTCAAGCATCTGGGCTACGTTGGCGGCGGGACGTCCTTCAAAAACTTCGCTTGTCACCTGGTCTACAGCACCGGTCAGGTTGACTTTTTTCTGTTGGCCATAACCTACGACAACAACTTCTGAAAGTTCCTGCGACTGATCTTTAAGGACAATGTCAAGAACCGTCTCACCCTCTGCGATTGCTTTCTCAAAAGTAGCATAGCCGATGTAAGTAGCGGTAATGACAGGTTTTTTGCCTTTCAGAATAATAGAATATTTGCCATCAAGGTCTGTTGCAATACCATTGGGAGTGCCCTTTTCCATGATGGTTACACCCGGCAGAGGTTCACCAAGTTCGTCGGTGACCGTTCCGGTCAGTTTGTGTTGAGCCGTTGCTGCAATAGCAAAACACGTCACAAACAGCATTGTGAATGTTCGTAAAAATCGGTTCATAATATTGGTTTATAATAGTGAGTGATTTCTTTTCGTAAATTATTTGCCTAATTAACGAAATTGTTAATGAATATGAAAACAAATAGGGGGGGGGGTAAACATAATTTAGCCATATTTAACATATATAAATATGATGATTATAATTTTTATACTGATATATGGCTCAAAATATGTTTTATAACATAAAAATGGAGATTTTATGTGCGATTAGTGATTAAACAATAGTTTAGTTTAAATTTCAGGTTTTTATATAAAATACAATAGTGATACTTTCGATAAGAATAATCCCGGCTGCTAATTTCGAAATTAACAGCCGGGATTGAATGAATGATATTTCCAAATGAAATTAGTTTGGAAACTAAAGTTTATCTGCCTCCTGATTGGGCGTTTTCAATCATTTTCTGGTTGGCGGTGATGAATATTTCAACGCGACGGTTCTGTGCGCGTCCTTCGGCGGTCGAATTGCTTGCTATGGGGTTATTCCATCCTTCTCCTACAGCTTTAAGTCTGGATGCTTTCACACCATGCTGTGTGAGATAGTTCACAACACTTTCGGCTCTCTGGAGCGACAGTTTCTGATTGACCTGCTCGCTGCCGGTATTATCGGTATATCCGACTACAGTGACATCTGTGTCGGGGAACTGCTGAAGATTATAAGCAACACGGCTCAGTGCGGCCTGAGCAGCTGTGGACAGAGCGTATTTACCGGTTTTGAACAATACAGCGTCGCCCATCACGACTTTTATGGCATCAAGATTGTTGCTGTCTTTTACACTCTCGACCTTGATGGATTCAATAGCTTCACGGTTGGCATTGATTGCATCGCGGTTGTCGGCAATATCCTGAGTGTTTTGATCGGTCTGGTTCTGGAGTCCGGCCAATTGAGCCTGAAGTTCTTTTTTCTGTCGATCCATAGAGTTTCCGACCATTGCTCCGGTGCCTGCGCCTATTGCGCTTCCTACCAATGCACCGATCCATGTGCCTTTGCCTCCTCCGATCAAGGCGCCGACTCCTGCGCCGACGGCAGCTCCGGCAGCTCCACCGGCAGTCGCTCCCTGTCCGGTCTGGCTCATGCCATCCCATGTGCTTTTCATTGAGGCACATCCTCCCATCATTAGAGAACCTGCGCATACAGCGGCAATTACGGCTGTTCGTCCGGTTGACCGGAAATTAAAAGTATTCTTCATATTCTTAAATAGTTTCAAGTGAGTTTTTGATTACTGATATGCTTTGATGAAAGCACTTCATACTATTAACAATGCTTAATATAAAATGTATCACCTAAAATTAATTATTTTATGATGATTATACAATGAAGAGGAAATGAATTAAACTAAGGATGAATGCCGGACGTTAGAAAATAGAAGGTTATGTAGACTTTCGGTAATGCAGGCCAGATAAATAATTAATAGAACGATACCTTTAAATAAACTACAGCCAATGAGCGACTCAAAAAAAAAAGAATATGATGTGATTGTGATTGGCGGCGGAGCTACCGGTGCCGGTACGGCGCGCGATTGCGCCATGCGTGGTCTTAAAACGCTTCTTGTAGAGCGTCTTGATTTTACTGCGGGCGCTACAGGACGAAACCATGGTCTGCTCCACAGTGGAGCTCGTTATGCTCACACGGATCCTGAATCGGCTGCAGAATGTATAAAGGAAAATATGATACTTCGCCGTATAGCCAGACATTGTGTGGAAGATACCGGAGGGCTTTTCATAACTCTTCCTGAAGACGGTCTCGATTATCAGAATGCTTTTGTTCAGGATTGCCTCAATGCCGGAATACAGGCAGATGTGCTTGATCCAAAAGAAGCTTTAAGGATGGAGCCGGCTGTCAATCCTGAGATTATCGGTGCGGTTAAGGTTCCCGACGGCGCTATAGATCCGTTCAGACTCACTACTGCCAATGTGATTGACGCGCAACTCCACGGTGCCGACATAATGACTTATCAGGAGGTTGTGGGCTTTACTAAGGATGGAAACCGCATAACGGGAGTAAGGCTGAAAAACCAGAGAAGCGGGGTTGAAACTGTTGTCTATGGTAAAGTTACTGTAAGTGCATGTGGTATATGGGGGTATCATGTAGCGGAACTTGCCGGAGTTACAGTGAATATGTATCCTGCAAAGGGTGCTCTTCTTATTTTCGGTCACAGGGTTAACAATATGGTGATAAACCGGTGCCGCAAACCTGCCGATGCCGATATACTTGTGCCGGGAGACACGATATGTGTCATAGGCACTACTTCGACCCGCATACCATTCAGTGAGATAGACAATATGGAGGTGACTCCCGAAGAGGTGGATCTGCTTTTGCGTGAAGGTGTGAAACTTTCACCGCGGCTTGCATGTACACGTATTCTTCGTGCTTATGCCGGTGTGCGTCCGCTTGTAGCGTCTGATAATGATCCGACCGGACGCAGCATAAGCCGAGGCATTGTGTGTCTGGATCATGCAAAACGCGACGGTGTTGAAGGTTTTGTGACTATTACCGGCGGTAAGCTTATGACATACAGGCTTATGGCTGAGGAAGCTACTGATCTTGTGTGCAAGAAGCTGAACGTGTACCGTAAATGCGAGACTGCCGATATACCTCTTCCTGGATCGGAATCAGACACCAAAGAGGAAAAACGTCGGCAGCATATCATAGAACTTAGTACGGAGCAGAAAGCCGCCGAGGGCCGACATGGCAGCTGGAGCGGTAGGATCGAATCGAAATCGGATGCCGATGACGCCCTGGTGTGTGAGTGTGAGCAGGTGAGTGTGGCCGAGGTAAATTATGCTATAGAGGATCTGCATGTACATAATCTTATAAATCTGCGCCGACGCACTCGCCTTGGCATGGGCACATGTCAGGGAGGATTGTGTGCATGCCGTGGGGCAGGCCTGCTTGAGCGTCACGACAGATGCACACAACGTAGTCTTGATGATCTTGCCGCTTTTATGGATGAAAGATGGCACGGTATGTATCCTGTGTGCTGGGGTGAGACATTGAGTGAGGTGCAATTCTCTTCATGGCTTTATCAGGGAGTGATGGGCATTGATCATGCGCCTGACAGTAATCAGCCGTCGTAAACAATAAATACTGAATAAGCTTTCGAAATTATAAAAATCAGCTTTTTATTTATGCTATTGATGAAAAAACAGTATTTTTGAAAAGCCTGACTTGACAAAATTTAATTCCAGATGTTTTGATTTGAAAATACCTCGCAACACTACATACTATGAAATTCGATACAATAATAATAGGAGGTGGACTCAGCGGTCTTGTCAGCGGCATTGAGTCGGTAAAGAGCGGACGCAAAACGGCGATAGTGTCATCGGGGCAGAGCGCGCTGCATTTCTGGTCGGGTTCATTTGAATTTCTGAATAATGAAAACGGATCAGTTACCGACAGTCCTCTCGAGTGTGCCGGCCGGTTGCCTGAAGATCACCCTTATAAAAAAATAGGAATAGAACGGACTGCCAAACTGCTTGACAGGGTTGTGCCACTGTTTGCCGAGGCGGGGATATCGGTTAGCGGATCTTTGGCCAAAAATCATTACCGTCTTACTCCGATGGGTATGGTGAAGCCTGCATGGCTGACTCTCGACGATTATTTATATTTCGATAATCCTGGAGATCTTGCAGGAAAAAAGGCTGCGATAGTCAATATATACGGTTATATAGACTTTTATCCGAGATTTGTCTCATTGGGTTTGTCGAAATTAGGGGTTGAGTGCAGGAGTGCCGATGTAAATGTTTCGCAACTCGACATACTTAGGAAAAGCACAACAGAGATGAGGGCTACCAACATATCGCGTTTTCTGTGTGACGAAGCGGTCGACGAACTTGCAAGAGAGATTGACAAGGTGTCGGCAGGCACCGATATGGTAATCATGCCGGCAGTGTTGGGCATGTTCGATGACGAGCCTGTGAGACGCCTGAGAAATGTGGTTGACCGTCCGATTTATTTCATAGCCACGACTCCTGCATCGGTGCCTGGTGTAAGATGCCAGCTTTCACTCAAAGAACTGTTTATTGGTCTTGGCGGATATTTCATGCCGGGGGATACGGTTGTAAGAGGTGAATTTTCTGATCACAACCTGCAAAAAATCTATACATACAATTTCGGGAATATACCTTTGGTTGCCGACAATTATGTGATCAGTACCGGCAGTTTCTTCGGTCAGGGGCTTATAGCAGATATGGAAAAGGTCTATGAGCCTGTTTTCGGGCTGGATCTTGTCGCAGGGAAAAATAGAACGGACTGGTATGACAAGAATTTCTACGCCTCACAGCCCTACATGTCGTATGGTGTTGTTACAGACGATAAGTTCAGGCCATGTCTTAATGGTGATACGGTCGGGAATCTTTATGCTACAGGCGCTCTGCTCAGTGGCTTCAATGCTCTGAAAGAAGGATCGGGTGCAGGTATCACTCTCGCCACGGCTCTGCATGCGGCTGGAGAAATCACTCGATGATGAACCGTGACCTATTTGACATGATGAGTTTAATCTCTTATTGCTGACTGCCATGATGACATTACAGAAACAAAATATAAGCGACAACAACTTTGAGTCGTGCATAAAATGTACGATATGCACGGTCTATTGCCCGGTTACGGCTGTAAATCCCGATTATCCAGGACCGAAACAGGCAGGACCCGACGGAGAGCGGTACCGTTTGAAGCGTCCTTATTTCTATGACGAGGCGCTGAAATACTGCCTGAACTGCAAACGATGTGAGGTCGCTTGCCCGAACGATGTGAAGATCGGTGATATTATTCAGTCGGCGCGTATAGAATACGCCGACACACGTCCGTCACTCCGCGATACCCTGCTTGCCAACACTGATTTTATGGGAAATATCGCCACAAGGCTTGCGCCTGTCGTTAATTTCTCTTTAGGGCTTCGTCCGGTTAAGTATCTTATGGATAAGGTGCTGAAAATTGATGATCACCGTACTTTCCCTAAATACAGTGGCGAACGGTTTGAGTCGTGGTACAGACGTGAGGCTGCCGAATCACAGGAGAAATTTTCTCATCATGTGGCATATTTTCATGGATGTTATGTCAACTATAATTACCCTCAGCTTGGCAAAGATCTGATTAAGGTGCTCAATGCGCTTGGGTATGGTGTCAGGCTGCTTGACAAGGAGCGTTGCTGCGGTGTGGCCAAGATCGCCAACCGCTGTATCAATGAGGCTAAACGCGACGGCAGTAATAACCTGCGTGCCATAAGGGAGGCTGTGAATCATGGCGACGAGGTGCTTGCCACTTCGTCGACATGCTGTTTTACGATACGTGACGAATATCCGCATCTTTTGCATCTTGACAATGCCGATGTGCGCGAACACATGATGCTTTCGACTCTGTTTATATACAATCTGATTGATCAGGGTAAGGCAAAGATCGTTTTTCGTGACGACTACAAGAAAAAAATAGCTTATCACGTGCCTTGCCACATGGAGAAACTCGGCTGGACTATATTCTCTACTTCGTTGTTAAGAATGATTCCGGGTGTGGATTTTATACAGCTTGATTCACATTGCTGCGGAATTGCCGGCACTTATGGTTTCAAGAAAGAATATTACGAATACTCTCAGGCGATAGGCGAGCCGCTCTTCCGTCAGATACTTGAGTCGGGATGTGATTTTGTGGCATCTGACTGTGAGACATGCAAATGGCAGATAGAGATGTCGACGGGCGTTTCGGTTCTTAATCCGATCTCGGTGCTTGCCGAAGCCATAGATGTGGATGCGACAAAGCGCATTAATAATATCTGATCAAAAAACTAAATAATAACCTTAAAGAACCATGGAAAAATTTATTCTTTCACTCGATCAGGGCACTACAAGCAGCCGTGCGATTGTTTTCGATCAGGAGGGCAACATACGCTCTATGGCTCAGCATGAGTTTCCGCAGATATTTCCAAAGCCGGGCTGGGTTGAACATGATCCTCATCAGATATGGGGCTCACAGGCTTCGGTGATCGCCGAGGCAATCTCGCAGATAGGTATCAACGGCCATAACATCGCCGCTATAGGTATAACCAATCAGCGAGAAACCACGGTCGTCTGGGATGCAGATACGGGAGATCCGATATATAATGCTATAGTGTGGCAGGACAGGCGGACTTCGGAATACTGCGATGCGCTGCGTGAGGCCGGATATTCCGACATGATACGCGATAAGACGGGTTTGATTTTAGATGCATATTTCAGTGCGACTAAGGTGAAATGGATTCTTGATCATGTCAAGGGTGCGCGTGAGAAAGCCGAAGCCGGCAAACTGCGTTTCGGCACAGTGGATTCTTGGCTTATATCATGTCTTACACGAAACACCGTGCATGTCACAGATGCGACTAATGCTTCGCGCACAATGCTTTTCAATATACATACACTTGAGTGGGACAAGGAGCTCCTTGATCTGTTCACGATACCGGAATCCATGCTTCCTGAGGTGAAGCCGAGCAGCGGCGTCATGGGGTATACTACAACTACGCTCTTCGCACATGAAATTCCGATTGCCGGTGTCGCCGGCGACCAGCAGGCTGCTCTGTTCGGGCAGATGTGTGTGAAACCCGGAGCAGTGAAAAATACGTATGGCACTGGGTGTTTTCTGCTTATGAATTCAGGCAATACTCCCATAATGTCGAAGAACAGGCTACTCACGACTATAGCATGGAAGATAGGTGACGAGGTCACTTATGCGCTCGAAGGATCGATTTTTGTCGGTGGCTCGGTGGTGCAGTGGCTTCGTGACGGGCTTAAATGCATATCATCGTCATCGGAGGTCGAGGCTCTGGCATCGTCGGTTCCCGACACTGGCGGTGTATATTTTGTGCCGGCCCTTACAGGTCTTGGCGCTCCATACTGGGACCAATATGCCCGCGGACTTATCTCAGGTATATCGCGTGGTACGACAACAGCCCATATAGCACGTGCCGCGCTCGAAGGCATAGCATTTCAGGTCTATGATATTGTAAAGGCCATGGAGCTTGATTCTGGTCTGAATATAACAGAGCTTAAAGTTGACGGAGGCGCCTCCCGTAATAATCTTCTGATGCAGTTCCAAAGTGATATTCTTGATACCGAGGTCCTTCGTCCGCGTGTCACGGAAACAACCGCGCTCGGAGCTGCGTATCTTGCCGGGCTTGCAGTCGGTTACTGGGACAATATCGAGCAGATCAATTCACAGTGGCAGATAGAGAGCGAATTTTCGCCTGACACGACTCCTGATTTTGTAGTTGACAAGCTCAATGGATGGAAAGATGCAGTAGATCGCTGCCTGACTAAATAAATTATCACATTTTAATATCTATAGACCATGGAAACTCTTGAAACTCCTATTATCTTGCAATGCTTTTTCGAGTTTTTGGGCACCTTTGTGATGATCCTTCTCGGCTGTGGCGTAGTGGCATGTACTACGCTTAAGGGTTCGAAAGGGTTTGGCGGAGGCTGGGGTGTGATCACCATTGCCTGGGGACTTGCTGTGATGTGCGGTGTTTTTATCGCAGGTCCTTATACCGGCGCTCATCTGAATCCGGCAGTGACTTTCGGTCTTGCCCTTGCCGGTAAATTTGGATGGGCTATGGTTGTTCCTTATATGTTGTCGCAGTTTGCCGGAGCGTTCTGTGCGGCTGTTGTCGTTTATTATTTCTACAAGGATCATTTTGATGCCACAGACGGCGAGGATGCAAAATTAGGTGTGTTTGCCACAATTCCCGCGATAAAGAACCGGAAGCGCAATTTCCTCTCGGAAGTAGTGGGCACTTTTGTGCTGATACTTGTGATTCTATTTCTTTCAGAAAGCGGCAATACATCAGAAGTTGGACTCGGGTCTATCGGTGCGCTTCCGGTAGCCTTCCTTGTCATTGTAATCGGTATGGCACTTGGTGGTACCACCGGTTATGCCATCAATCCGGCAAGAGACTTCGGTCCTCGCATGGCTCATCAGCTTTTGCGTATCAAAGGTAAAGGTAGCAGTCGATGGGAATATGCGATAGTGCCGTTTATCGGTCCTCTGGTGGGTGCTGTTCTGGCAGTCGTGGTGTATTATATCTATCTTTCCTGCCGATGATGCGTCTCGTATAAAAGAATGGAATAGGCTGCCTCAAAATTCAGGCAGCCTATTCTTTATTTTTTTAACAATGATAGAAGTTGGTCGTGGATTGCTCTGTTGCCGCATACCAGAGATATGCCTCTGTCTTCACGAAAGCGTGTCACATAGCCTCCGGCTTCTTCAAGGATCAGTGTGGATGCATTTATATCCCACTCATGGAGGTTCATCTCCCAGTATCCCTGCATAAGTCCGGCTGCAACGTAGCACATGTCGACCGCAGCAGAGCCAAGTCGTCGTATGTCACGGACTTTCGGCAGTATGACCTCAAGATTATCCATGTTGTTGTCAGGGTTAATATTTTTGTCAACCGGAAATCCTGTGCTGATCACTGAGCGTGACATGTGATCCTCTGAACTCACATGTATGCGCCTACCGTTGAGGTACGCACCCTTGCCGCGTTCGGCATAAAAGAGTTCGCCAAGAGCAGGAGCGTAAACCACTCCTATTTCTTTGCGGCCTTCGTGCTCAATACCGATGCTGACGGCCCAGAACGGTAGTCCTGTAAAAAAATTGGTTGTTCCGTCAATGGGATCCACTATCCAACGATAGTCGGCAGATCCTGATTTCTCTCCTGATTCTTCCGACAAAATGCTGTGAGACGGGAAATAACGGTCTATGTATTGTTTTATGCAAGTCTCGCTCGCTTTGTCCGCTACAGTTACGATATCGCTGTCATTCAATTTGTTTTCAACTCCAATTCTTCCATCTTGCCTGAAATATTGCAGCGCGATGCTACCAGCTTCACGCGCGCATTCAATCACATTGTTCAGCATATTGTGTGTGATATAATTTTATATTATGATAATTCCAAATAATATAACAAGTTTCTGTCGCTTAAATCAGACTCACAATCAGGATTTAAGATACATTAATATTTGGCTGATGAATAGTAGGAGCGAATGTTATCTGATCATTTTCCATACGATATAATTCAGATAAATGGATGGATTATCTTAATTAATAAGAAAACTGCATGGACATTCAAAAGATATATCTTTGATTGCCAATGCAGTTGCTTTGCGGAGTGGGGGGGATTCGAACCCCCGAAGCGCTTTTGACGCTTACACGCTTTCCAGGCGTGCCTCTTCAACCACTCGAGCACCACTCCCTGTGTGTTCCGAGCGGTGCAAAGGTAGTGTTTATTTTTATTTTCCTGCAATTTTTGAGAATTATTTTTGGATAAATTTTTAGAATCGGTTTAGTGTGAATGTTTATCGCGGTATTTGTAGTGGTGTGTACGATATGATGTGTGACAATGTACGGTTTCGTACAGTTTTTAAAATTTAAAAGCGCTCATAATCAATGTATTTATGGTTTTGGCACGATTTTGGCATAGTTATATACAGTAAAATGAATTAATAAAACTGTGACAATGGATAAAGCAATTCCGAAAGAAGAAATCGCACGCAACAGACGTAAACGCATGATAAAGGCCGGAAGTATTATGGCTGGTGTTATCGTGGTGGTTATTTTGATTTCTTCGATGTTCAGAAGCAGTGTTTCGAGAAAGAACCTGACATTCGGCAGTGTCTCAATCGGAACGATCGAATCTACGGTATCGGCTTCCGGCAAGGTGATTCCGGCGTTTGAGGAGAAAATAAATTCTCCGATATCTACAAGAATCATGGAGGTTTTTCATCGTGAGGGTGAAGAACTGAAAGAGGGGACACCTCTGATGCGGCTTGATCTACAGAGCACCGAGGCGGAACTTGGCAAAATGAGGGATGAGGCGACCAAGCGCCAATTGGCTCTTGATAAGCTCAAACTTGATAATTCAACTTATCTCTCCAATCTGGCAATGCAGATCAAGGTGAAAGAGATGGAGGTTTCCAGGCTGAAAGTGGAACTTGAAAACGAGCGTTATCTTGACAGTCTCGGCAGTGGCACAGGCGACCGTGTACATCAGGTTGAGCTTTCATATAATACCGGTAGTCTTCAGCTTGAGCAGTTGAGGCAGCAGCTTGCCAATGAGCGCCGTGTGAAGGATGCCGAACTGAAGGCCATGGAGCTTGACATAAGCATATATGCCAAGGATCTTGACGAGATGTCACGTAAGATGCAGGATGCTCAGGTAACTATGCCACATGACGGCACGTTGACCTATGTGAACAATAGCATCGGCCAGCAGATCTCGACCGGTGAGCATGTGGCTACTATCGCTGACCTGAATCATTTTAGTGTAAATGGTGAGATTGCTGATTCGTATGCTGACCGTGTTGTGGTCGGTAACCGTGCTACGGTGAAAATAGGAAAGACTACTATCGACGGCACGATAAACACGGTGACTCCGATGTCGAAGAACGGTGTCATGTCATTTACTGTGAAACTCGATGAGGACCAGAATAAAAGTCTGCGTTCGGGTGTGAGAACCGATGTATATGTCAAGGGTAATATTCTCGATGATGTAACTAGGATACCCAACGGAAGCTATTATGTAGGTCCGGGGACTTATGACATGTTTATAGTTGACGGGGAGGAGCTTGTCAAGCGCAAGGTGGTTCTTGGCGGTAGCAACTGGGAGTTTGTCGAGGTTGTTTCGGGACTGAATGCTGGTGACAAGGTCGTGACTTCGGATATGAAGGAATACTCAGGTAATGAAAAATTGAAACTTAAATAATCAAATCAAAAAATAGTTAACTAATCAAATTTAAATAAAAATTATCATGGCACTTATCAATATAGAGAATATCAGCAAGGTTTATCGCACAGAAACAGTAGAAACTCTGGCACTCGACAATGTAAGCCTTACAGTTGACAAGGGTGAATTCGTATCTGTGATGGGGCCTTCGGGATGCGGAAAGTCTACATTGCTTAACATTATCGGCATACTTGATACTCCAACTTCGGGCAAGATAGAGATTGACGGAACAGAGGTGTCGAAACTTGGAGACAAAGCGATGGCGGCATTTCGCAACAAGCATCTCGGTTTTGTGTTTCAGTCTTTTCACCTGATCAATGCTTTAAGCGTGCTCGATAATGTCAAACTCCCGCTTCTTTACCGTAACATGAGCGAGAGTGAGCGCACCCGGCTTGCCAAGGAGGTGCTCGAACGCGTAGGGCTTTCACACCGCATCGGTCACAAGCCTTCGCAACTGTCGGGCGGACAGTGCCAGCGCGTGGCTATAGCGCGTGCTATCGTAGGCAATCCGTCGATTATTCTTGCCGACGAGCCGACCGGTAATCTTGACTCGAAGATGGGTGCTGAAATCATGGAGTTGCTTCACTGTCTGAACAAGGAAGATGGACGTACGATCGTGATGGTGACACACAATGAGGAGCAGGCCAATCAGACTTCGCGTATAATGCGGTTCTTTGACGGACATCGTGTCGTTTGATAACCGGGCAATCTTATAAAATTGGAAAAGGTAAATCATGAATTTTATAAAAAATATCTGGAGCGACATAAAGGAGCAGCCGATGTTGTCGGGAGTATCGATAATAGGAACGGCTCTGGCGATCTTCCTGATTATGGTTGTCGTGATGCTTCAGGAGGTCAAGGTGGCTCCATTTGCGCCGGAGAGTAACCGTGAGCGCCTGCTTTATGCCGACCATGCGTCGATATATAACCTGAAAGACGGTCCTGACTGGAACAGCAATGGCGGAATGAGTGTGGAACTGGCAGAGCGTTTGTACAAGGATCTGACTACAGCGGAGGCTGTTTCGATTTATGTTAATGATACACAATCGTCTTCCGCATCGCTTCCGGGACAGCCGTCGGTCACGGTAGACACACGTCTGTGTGACGCTGATTTTTTCAAAGTGTTTGATTATACTTTTATATCAGGCGCACCATTCAGCAGAAGCGACAGTGAATCGGGAATAAAGAAGGCTGTGATAACCGACGGACTCGCCCGTAAGATATTCGGCCGGACAGATGTGGTAGGTGAAGAGCTGATGTTGTTCAGGGTGCCTTATGTTGTGTGTGGTGTTGTGAAAAATGTGAGCACTGTTGCTACTAAAGCTTATGCTGATGCATGGATACCTTATTCGACTTCCTGGATGGCATCATCGAAATGGAATGAACACATGGGGATGATGTCGGTGGTGATACTTGCAAAGGACGGTGTTGAGCATTCTGAGGTCAAAGAGGAATGTAACAACTTTTTCAACAAGACGAATGATGAAATAGAGGCCGGCGGATGGAGGCTCATACAGCGTGACCGTCCATACGATCAAGAGACCCAGGTTTGTGGTTCAAGTTCTAATCGGACTCCGGATCTTAATTCAGAAAGGAAGGAAAGAATTATATTACTTTCGATACTTCTGATAGTTCCGGCGATCAATCTGAGCTGCATGACACACAGCCGACTTAGTCAGCGTAGGTCGGAAGTGGGTGTGAAACGGGCTTTTGGCGCTACCCGCGGTATGATTCTCAATGAGGTGCTTGCTGAAAATATGGTTGTGACACTTGTTGCCGGCGTGATAGGTTTCATGCTTAGCATAGGATTTGCATATATGTTTAGTTCGGAACTTTTTACACGCAGTTTTGTGACATTGTCCAATGAACCTACAATTGAATTGTCGATGCTGGTGCACGCTTCTACCTTCCTGTGGGTATTGATATTTTGTTTTCTTCTCAATGTACTGAGTGCCGGTCTGCCGGCATGGCAGGCGTCGAGAGTGAATGTTGTAAATGCTATAAAGGGGTAAGAAAATGGGTATCAAATACATATTAAAACGTCTGTTGGCAGAGTGGAAGTCCAACATGTGGCTTGCAATAGAACTGCTCATAGTTTCGGTGGTGATATGGATAATCGCTGATCAGTTGTATGTGGTGAATAGTCGGATGAATGAGGACCCGGGGTTTGACATCTCCAATACATTTCTTGTTTCGATTGAGGAGCTTGGAGAGAGTGCTCCTGAATATTCCGCTGCCTATAGCAGTGATTCAGCCCGCAGTTCAAGCAAGCGGGAGGTAATCGAACGTTTGCGCCGTCGTCCGGAGATAGAGGTGGTCGGGTTGTCGATCAATTCCTATCCTTATAATGGATCCAATTCAGGAACAATGCTACAGCATGTCACTGAAGACGGCGACACGCTGCGAAACAGCATGATCGTTAGATCTGTCTCTCCCGATTTTCTTAAGGTTTTCCGTTATCGTGGCGCGAATGGCGAGACACCTGAGCAACTTGCCGAGATTTTTGCCAAGCATCCTGACGGAATTATGGTCTCATCAAATGTGTTTGGCGCAGATTTTGATGCAACTGTACTGACCGGCAGGGAAGTGGAACGCTATGAGGGAGGATTTGCTCCGGTAAAAATAATAGCGGTTCTTCAGCCTGTTAAATACAATGAATATGAAAGAATGTCGGATGCAACGTCGGTGGTATCGTCAATCGGCATTGATGAAGAGGGTAATGTGCAGGGTTGGTACAACGAGATAACGGTGAGGGTGAAAGACGGTATGGAAAAAGATTTTATTGAAAATCTCCTTGCCGACAGTGAGAGCCAGTTCAGAGTCGGTAACCTGTATCTTGCAGGAGTACAGTCATTCGATCGCATTGCCAAAGCGTATAACCTTGGAAGAAAGCAGGCCCTCACCAGTAAGTTTATCGTGATGTCGTTTCTGC
The DNA here is from genome assembly GCA_910578395.1 of uncultured Muribaculaceae bacterium. Taxonomy (GTDB): domain Bacteria; phylum Bacteroidota; class Bacteroidia; order Bacteroidales; family Muribaculaceae; genus JAFLTL01. Next base: position 37,155 of record CAJTPZ010000008.1, read on the forward strand.
TTGTCAATATTTTTCTGGGACTTCTCGGCACTTTCTGGTTCCGCACACGGCAGCGTTACTCAGAGATCGCACTGATGAAGGTGACCGGTGCGACAGCACGCAAGGTATTTATGACCCAGATCGGCGAGGGCCTTGTGCTGCTGGCGTGTATCACGCCTGTCGCAGCTGCAATAGAGATAAACATGGCTATGATGGAAATCAACGCTTTAGGGGATTATGGCTATCTTGAATGGCCCCGTATGATTTCGTGCATCGCGATCGTTTTCGGTATCATGGCATTCATGATTGTCTGTGGAGTCTCAATTCCTGCCTACAGGGCTATGCATGTCAATCCGGCTTCGGCTCTGCACGATGAATAAATAAAAAAATACATTAAGTAAAAGATGATAAAGCATTATATAAAATCGGCTCTCATGCAGGCCAAGGCCGATCCATTGTTCATCGGTATCTACATCGCAGGTGTGACTCTGGCCATTGCTACCACACTCGCTATGTCGATGATCTACTACATAAAGATCGCTTCGATATATCCTGAGACAAACCGCAGTGATACATATTATATCTCGTTGATATCCTGCAAACAAGGAGATTTTAACAGACAGAGCAATCTTGCATATTCATTCATAAAGGACGTTTTGGGAGATCTCGACGGTGTCAGGGAGGTCGGTGCTATAGAGGATGATAACAACTATCATGGAGTGCTTCTGCCAGATGGAAAGACAGAGATAAAGGTTCAGGTAAAGCCTGTGGATGACGGTTTTTTCCGTATATATGATTTCAATTTTCTGCAGGGAGAGCCTTTTGTCGCAGAGGATATCGACAGCGATGTCAAGCAGGTGATAATCTCCGATCAGGCCGCGGAATTAATATATGGTAAAAAACCTGACAACATTGTCGGAAGCATTCTGACTCTTGACCAGACTGACTACAGGATAAAGGGTGTGGTAGAGGGAGCCTCGCCACTGACCGGTGTGTCGTTTTCACATATATATCTTCCGATCGTAAGGTCGGATGCTGAGAGAAACGGCAACGTCATGGACAAACTGTGCGGAGGCAAGACTGCGATAATGATTATTGATGAGGAAAATGTCGAAGGCGTCAGGAATGAGATTATACGCAGGCTTAACGATATGACTGAAGGGACAGATTATGAGGCAGATATTTTTGAGGCTCAGCCTCTGTCGCATGTCAAAAATGTGTTTATACCCTATGCCCTTGAGTTTTCGTGGTGGGAGGCTTTGAAAAAGAACATACTGGTACTGCTTATTCTGTTGCTCGTTCCGGCATTGAATCTTGGAGGGCTGATTTCCGGACGTATGGATACCCGCGTAGGGGAGCTTGGGCTGCGCAAGGCGTTCGGTGCAGAGAAACAGTCGATTATCCTGATGGTTATCAATGAGAACTTGGTATATACGCTTATAGGTGGCGTTCTTGGCCTGATTCTTGCCATTGTGATTGTCATGGTCGGTAAGATTCCTCTGCTGAACATGTTGTCCCCCAGTTTCGGAATGTCTAATATCGTAGAAACGGCATCAACGACATTCAGACCGGAGATGTTCCTGTCATTCACGGTGTTTGGTGTGGCTTTAGCGATATGTATTGTGCTTAATATCATATCGGCTATAATTCCGGCAGTGTTGTCGGTGAGACGCCCGATAGTGGAATCTCTTAACGAAAAGAAATAAATAGCGATGAAACATATATTCAAGAGCATGATGGCGCAGCGTCGCCGCAATATCTGGCTGTTTCTTGAGATGATAATAGTCTCGGTTGTGACATGGGTGGTTATAGATCCTGTTATGGTGCTTCTGAGCATAGGCAGCTGGCCGCACGGCTACGACCAGGATCGGCTGGTCTATATGGAAGTAGGGTTGATCAAACCATCATCGTCGCGCTACAGCGAGGAAGCGGCCGACTCTGCTAAAATGAAAGATGCATTCAATGTGATCCTGAACCGTATCAAAAGTATTCCTGATGTCGAATCGGTGACTCCGATAAGTACGGGTATGCGTCTTGATGGTGGATGGTCATCGCAGGTGTCAATGAGTTATACCAATGAAGAAGGTGACACGTTGAGAGTTAATCCGTTTGTATACTCTGTGCCTGTAAATATGGACTATTTCACTACCTACGGCATCAAGGCTGCCGATGGGTCTCCGTCGGCGGCAGAGCTGTCAAATATTTCGATGGCGCCAACCGATATTATTATAACGGAGTCGTTGGCTGTGGAAATGTTTGGTGACGGTGGCTCCTATATAGGGCGGACAACCGCTGAAAAGTTTGAAGGAATGCCTGACGGCCGCCGTGTTGTAGGGGTTGTCGAGGACGTGCGTCCGTGGCAGTCGAAGGGAGTCAGCCGTGTCATGTGGTATGGTAACAATTATAATATAAACGATGGCATAGAGAACACAGCTGTAGCTGTGAGGATCAGTGACGCTACCTCTCCATCGCAATGGATTGCCGATCATGGCGATAATGTGCGAGCCGATTCCTATGTAGGAAACCTTTACATAAAATATGTATCGACTTATGCTGATGCCGCCAGGTCGACATGGCAGGAGCGCAGCGCTAAGTCGGAAAAACGGCTCAAGATCGTGTTGCTGATATTTTTCCTTGTCAATCTTTCACTTGGCGTGGTCGGTACATTTTATCTGCAGACGCGTCAGCGCAGCCGCGATGCGGGCATTATGAAGTCGTTTGGCGCTACTTGCGGCAATATTTTTAGAAATCTCACATTGGAGTCTATGCTTATTACTTTTGCCGGATGGCTTATCGGTTGCCTGCTTTATCTCAATTATGCTTTTAAGGAGGGATTGTCGGCGGGTATTGACTGGAATATGGATTATCTGCCTAAAGAAAGCTGGATTGTAGATTTTTGGACGCATTATGCTATTGTGTCGCTGACTGTACTTGTGATACTTCTTATAATAGTGTTTTTCGGGGTAAGTATGCCCGCACGTCGCATTTCCAGAATTGATCCTGTGACAGCTCTCAGAGAGGAATAAGATCAAAAATAAGTCTGTGTGAAAACAACGAAGCGAATTAAGATGAATAGATTTTATATACTGACGCTTTCGATAATGCTGGCTGTGATGCCGGCATTATCGGAAAAGCGCTCCATCACGCTTGATGAGACGATACTGATGGCCCGGAGCAGAAGTGTTGACGCGCAGGTAGCCGTAAATGCGTTCAGAAGTGCTTACTGGTCTTATCGCACCTATCGCGCGGAGCTTTTGCCGGAGGTGAATTTCAATGCGAAAGTGCCTTCCTATGCCAAGAGCTACTCTGCCTATCAGCTTGACAACGGCTCTTACACGTTTGTGCGCAACAATTATCTGAACATGAATGGTCAGCTGTCGATTGACCAGTCGATATGGCTGACCGGCGGAACACTCTCGCTGAATACTTCACTCGATTTCATGCGCACGCTCGATTCGCCGGCAACCAACCGGTATATGTCTATTCCGGTGGCGTTGACTCTTTCACAGCCTATTTTTGCAGTGAACAACGTTAAGTGGAAACGCAAAATAGAGCCGGTGCGCTATGAGGAGGCTAAGGCTGATTTTATGGAGGCGACTGAAAAGGTCGCGATGACTGCGATAAATTACTACTTCAATCTTTTGTATTCGACAGAGAATGTAGAGATTGAAAAACAAAATGTCGAGAACGCATCGAAGCTTTACGAAGTGGCCCAGGCAAAGCGGAAAATGGGTCAGATAAGCGAAAACGATCTTCTGCAGCTTGAGTTGAATAAGATACAAGCCGAAGCCAAACTGACCGATGCGCTGAGCAACAGGCAGAGCAACATGTTTCAGCTTGTGGCATTTCTTGATCTTCCGGAGGATACGGAGCTGATTCCCGAAATGCCGCTTCATGCGCCGGATATGTCAATTGACTACAATAGTGTGCTTGAGCGGGCTCTTGAAAACAATTCTCTGAGCAAAAATCTGCGCCGTCGTCAGCTTGAGGCCGATTATGCTGTCGCAACGGCTAAGGGAAACATGAGACAGGTAACGCTATACGCCCAGATAGGTTTTACAGGTACCGACAACACGTTACGTTCGGTCTACGACAGATTGAAAGACAATCAGGTCGTGGAAATAGGTGTGAAAATACCTATACTCGACTGGGGTAAGCGCCGCGGACAGGTGAAAGTCGCCGAAAGCAACCGTGAGCTTACCAAAGCGAGGCTTCGCCAGGAGGCGCTCACGTTCAATCAGGATCTTTTTGTGCTTGTAGAGCGATTCAACAATCAACGCCAGCAGGTTAATATCGCCGAGAAAGCCGATACAATCGCCAACAGGCGTTATCACACCAATTACGAGACTTTCATGATAGGTAAAATCTCGACTCTTGATCTCAACGACTCAAACACGGCCAAGGATCAGGCCCGTCTGAAAGTGATCAACGAGTTGTTTAATTTCTGGTATTACTATTATCAGTTGCGCTCGCTCACTCTTTGGGACTTCATGAAGGGTACTTCAATTGATGCTGATTTTGATAAAATAGTCAAAGGTTGAATAAATGAATGTTTGAAAGCGGCCGGGCGTCATAACGTCCGGTTGTTTTTATTATCTTTATGGCAATGGAAAAATTGCGTATACTGATTGCTGATGATGATGAGGGCGTGAGAAGCTCTCTGAAGCTTTTGTTGCACCGTACGGGCTATGAGGTGGTGACTGTGTCTGACGCGGCCGGGGCAATGGAGGTGGTGAGGAGCGATATGCCATTGAATCTCGCATTGATCGACATGAATTACACTCGTGCGACCAGTGGCGACGAAGGGTTGGTGCTGCTCAGGCAGATCAAAATTTTCCGTCCGGATCTTCCGGTGATACTGATGACTGCATGGGCGACGATAGCTCTTGCAGTGAAAGGGGTGCAGGCCGGGGCTGTCGACTTTGTGAGCAAACCGTGGGACAACCGCGGACTTTTGCAACAGATAAGATCGGCTATAGATGTGTATGGTGCGGATCATGGCGAGCAAGATGACAGCGGTTTTGACCGCTGCGGTATTATCGGAAATTCGCCGCGTATGCTTGAAATCATGGCGACATTGAAGAAGATAGCTCCGACTGATGCTCCTGTGCTTATAATGGGAGAGAATGGAACGGGTAAGGAACTTATCGCCCAGGCCTTGCACAACAACAGTCCGCGCAGGACACGGCCGTTTGTGAAAGTGAATCTCGGAGGCATGTCGTCGACTCTTTTCGAGAGCGAGATGTTCGGTCATAAAAAGGGTGCTTTTACAGGAGCCGTGGCCGACCGCCCAGGCCGCTTTGCCGCCGCTGATACCGGAACGATATTTCTTGACGAGATAGGTGATCTCGACCTTGCATCGCAGGTGAAGATGTTGCGCGTGCTTCAGGAGCACACCTATGAGCGTCTTGGTGATGACCGGGTGCGCCATGTGGATGTCAGGGTAGTGTGTGCCACCAATGCCAACCTGCCCGCTATGGTTGCCGACCGCACTTTCCGTGAAGATCTTTTTTACCGCATAAATCTTATTACCATAGAGCTTCCCGCGTTACGTGACCGTCGGTCGGATATACCGGATCTCGTAGGCTTTTTTGTAAGACAGTGTGCTGAAGAATCGGGAGGTGCTGAGGCGCGGTTTGACGACGGGGCTATGGAGCTGCTGAAAAAGCTTCCATATCCCGGCAACATAAGAGAGCTGCGTAATCTTGTGAGAAAATGTCTGTTGCTTATCGACAAAGAGGTTATTTCGGCAGATGATCTTTTGCCGGTGCTGAATCCAGCCGGAGTGGAGGCTGTTTCGATGGAATCGACTTTTCTTCCAGAGGCAAGCACGCTTGACAACATGCAGTGTGCGGCCATAAGATCGGCTTTACATATACATGGCGGTAACCTGTCGAGGGTGGCTGCATCGCTTGGAATAACACGACAGACGCTTTATCGTCGCATGGACAAATACCATATCGACCGATGAGATTAAAGTATATCTTCTTGTGGATAAGTCTGATGCTTGTCGGACTTGTCGGGGTCATATTGTGGCGGGAAGGAACCGGCAGCATGACTTCACTACTTTTTTGTGAGGGATGTCTGGCTGTTATAATTCTGTTTCTATGGATTTTTTACCGTAATGTGGTGAAACCTGCCAAGATTCTGAAACAGGCATCGGGACTGATGAGTGGAATGGATTTCTCGAGCCGTGTACGCACTACCGGACAACCTGACATGGATGAAGTGATAGGTGTGTTCAATAAAATGCTGATGCACCTTAGTGAACAGAGGCTCAGGGTTAGAGAAATCAATGAAATGCTTGATATAATGATTTCGGTTATGCCTACAGGAGTGATTATAACGGAATCAAACGGGTGTCTGGTGCATGTGAATCCAAGTGCGGCAAAATTTCTTGAAATCGAGAATCCAAGGTGCTATAAGGGGCATAATCTTTTAGAAATACGGCATCGTCTCGCAGTCATGCTGAAAGATATGGAAGAGGGTAAAGTGACAGTTGTGCGTATTAACGGAACCAAACTTTACCGTTGTTTTTCCTATCGTTTTTTCAACATGGGAGTGCCTCATATATTTTATATCATCGAGGAGATGACCAAGGATATCATGGAGGTGCAGCGACGTTCTTACCGCAAGGTGTTGCGTGTGATTTCACATGAGGTCAACAATACTATGGCAGGGCTTAATGCTACATTGGAAATACTTGAACAGGATCTCGCCGACACACTTGACAACGATATGCAGCAGTCGATAGCATCTTTGCTGATACGCAACCGGGCGGTAGTCAAATTCATTTCATCGCTTGCCGACACAGCCCGTATACCCGAGCCTGAGCGCAAAAGCTTCAATTTATTGCCGCTGCTGTCAGATCTGACATCACAGATGCAGGTTATATGGAGTGAAAGCGGGGTCGCATTTGAGATGGATGACTATGCGCCCGGCGACAGTCTTATGCTAAACGCCGATATGAGCCAGATCCAGCAGGTACTGTTGAATGTGATGAAGAATGCGGCCGAGAGTGTGGAGGGAGATGGAATCGTAAGAATAGAGCCTGATCTTGCAAATATGAGACTTACGATAAGTGATAATGGACGTCCCATTACCCGCGAGGTCGCCGATCAGCTGTTTACTCCTTTTTTCACGACTAAGCCAAACGGACAGGGCATAGGGTTGATGATGGTTGGTGAGATACTCGACAATCATGGTTATGGGTACTCGCTTGCGACGTCGGATACCGATGGTCTTACCCGTTTTACTATTGCTTTTGCTCAGTAGGTAGAAGTGAGGAAGCTAAAATTGCAGGGGAGGAATCAACAGCACTGCAAGCTTATATTTAAGTTATATTAAATAGAAAAAGCGGCTACCTTCGCCATGACCGGTATAGGGATAGCCGCTGTTTTTATTGCAATTGATTTTCAGAAAAAAAACGGTGAATGAAACTTTCCGCCGGAAATGTGCACCTAACGAAGCAAAACAGAATAAGAAATGACAAGTCCTCCGATAAATGAAAGGGAGTTTGCTTCGCTGATAAACGAGCACTTCAGGATAATAAACAAGGTCAGCTATTTCTATGCCAGCGAAAAGTTGCCGTATGATGATCTGCGTCAGGAAATCTATGTGAATATTTGGCTTGGATTAAAACAATTCCGAGGCGACAGCAAAATTTCAACGTGGATCTACAGGGTGGCGGTAAATTCCGCATTGATGGCTATCCGTTCGTTAAAGCCCAGAATTGAAACTATACCTATGGATTTCAGCATACTTGACATTTCTTCAGAAATAGACGATATGCAGAAAGAGAATCTTCAGCAATTATATTCCCTGATCAATAGGCTTGAGGAAATTGAAAAGGCTATCATATTGCTTTGGCTTGATGAGTACTCCTATGATGAAATAGCTGATACGCTCGGACTTAAGCGCAATACAGTTGCCATCAAAATACATCGCATTAAAAATAAACTCTCTAAATCGCTATGACTATGCAACTCGACGAATTCAAAAAAAGTATGTCGCTCCTGGATCAGGTGCTGTCCCAAACTTCAGCTGACATCAGAATAAATGTGTCGGCATCACAAAACGCCCAGACAAAAATACTTAAGAAGTATCGACAGGCTTTCACATCCTGTGCTGTCCTTGCTGTTGTATTTGTTCTTTTATGGATAGGCGACGTGAATCCGCAGGCACTGCCGACCTATATAAAAGCTTTTCTTGTGACTTATCTGTCGCTTGCATCGGCCTGGTATGTTTTCCTGTATTTGAAGCTCAAAAAAGTCAATATTTCGTTGCTTACACCGGCCAGACTGTTTTCCGAAACGACTACAGTAAAACTTCTGACTCTTTATGGAGAAATAACCTTGGGAGTGGCGGCCGCTGTGTTTTTTACGCTTTTTTTGCAAAATATGCTGGTTTCAAATTTACTTGCTTTTTGGCTTTGTGTGGTGACGTTAATCGCCTCCTTGGTTCTGTCGATATGTTTTATGTGGCCTCGATATATTAAGTTATTCCGTGATCTTAACACCATAAAGGAATAAGATGCGGTGAATATTGAAAAAACAAAAGCGCACTATTGGTGCGCTTTTGTTTTTTATGAGGGATATCTGATGTCTTTTTCAGAGTACACCTTGTGCCATCATCGCACGGGCGACTTTCATGAAGCCTGAGATATTGGCTCCCTTCACATAGTTGACAAAGCCGTTGGGCTCTTTGCCGAATTTTACGCACTGTTCATGTATGTCGGCCATGATGTTGCGCAGTTTGTTGTCTACTTCTTCCGCTGTCCAGCTGAGCATCTGGGCATTCTGGGCCATCTCAAGGCCACTGACGCTTACGCCGCCGGCATTTGCCGCCTTACCGGGTGCATAGAGGATTTTGGCATTGATGAATTCTTTTACAGCATCGGGAGTCGAGGGCATGTTGGCTCCTTCGCTAACCGCAATGCAACCCTGTGCGAGCAATGCACGTGCGTCATCGCCGTCAAGTTCGTTCTGAGTAGCCGAAGGCATTGCTATATCGCAGTCCACATGTTTCCAAGGACGTTCACGCTGATAATAGGTTGCCGCTCCTGGATATTCGTCGACAAACTCGCGGATGCGTCCGCGATAGTCGTTTTTCAGAGAGAAGATATAGTCGAACTGCTCCTGTGTGAGTCCGTCTGGCACAACGATCGAACCGTCGCTGTCGCTCATCGAAACAACTTTTGCGCCAAGCGACATTAGTTTCTGTGTGGTATATAGTGCCACGTTGCCTGATCCGGAAATAGCCACCCGCTTGCCTTTGATGTCTATGCCACGTGTTGCAAGCATGTTGAGAAGGAAATAAACGTTACCGTAGCCTGTTGCCTCTGGACGTATGAGCGATCCGCCGAAATCAATGCCTTTGCCTGTGAAGGTACCTGTGTTTTCGCGTGCGAGGTTTTTGTACATGCCGTACATGTAGGCCACTTCGCGGCCACCTACGCCTATGTCGCCTGCAGGCACGTCGCGTTCAGGACCGATCTGCTGCCATAGTTCACGCACGAAAGCCTGACAGAAACGCATGACTTCCATATCGCTTTTTCCTTTGGGAGAGAAGTCGGAGCCTCCTTTGGCGCCACCCATTGCGAGAGTCGTCAGAGAGTTCTTGAAAGTCTGTTCGAAAGCGAGGAACTTCAGAATCGACTGATTGACTGAAGCATGGAAGCGTATGCCACCCTTATATGGACCAATGGCATTGTTGTGCTGCACACGGTATCCCATGTTGGTGCGCACGTTGCCGGCATCATCGACCCAACTTACTCGGAATGACAGGATGCGGTCGGGTACACAGAGTCGCTCGATGAGATTGTAACGCTCGAACTGCGGATAGGAGTTGTATACTTCCTCGATAGAGGTCAGTACTTCCTCTACGGCCTGATGATATTCGGGCTCATTAGGGAAACGACGCTTCAGGTCGGAGATTACTTCAGAAACTTTCATCTGACGATTATGTTATTGAACTATTGGAAAACTATTAATTCATTAATAGGTTAACATGATTAGTTAACGTTCGTCGCAAAGATATATCAAAAAGTCGGAATTTTATGTATAAATACGATAAAAACATATTTTTCCAAAAATAAAGTGTGATCAGTGATCTTGACATGACCCTATAGCAAGATAATTAGGTGAATCAGAAAATACCCATGAATGTGTATTGTTGAAGACCGTCTTTCTTTTGTGTGAATAGTCAGTAAAGTTTACGAAGAATGCGTATACACTCAAAGAGCCATCGATTGATGGCTCTTTGAGTGTATATCTAAAATAACGTTCTGTATTTTATACTCTTCCTGTTTTATTGGAGGGTATGTAATTGTTACCGGTTCTCGCCCATGTAATATGGCTATGATCTGCATTAAAACGCAGAGATATGAGACTTTAAAAGCAAATGTTTACTACTGTTTGCCAAACAGATTCTTTATGCTGCCGATTGACGAAAGCACCGACGATGCCTCATAAGGTATATAGACTGTCTTGTTGTCTTTACCGGTAGTCATTTCTTTAAGAGTCTCTATGTATTTCTGTGCAAGAAGGTAGGTGGCAGGATCGGTCTGCGTGGCTTGCACGGCTTCGGCGACACGACGTATGGCCTCTGCCTCTGCTTCGGCGAGTTGAATTTTTGCGCGTGACTCACCTTCGGCTTTTAGGATCTGTGACTGCTTGAGAGCCTCGGCCTGGTTTATACGTGACATTTTCTCACCCTCACTTCGAAGTATAAGTGACTGTTTTTCACCTTCGGCATTCAGTATTTCTGCACGACGGTTACGTTCGGCCTGCATCTGTTTTTCCATGGCGATGCGCACGCTCTGTGGAGGGGTTATGTCCTGCAGTTCGACACGGTTTACTTTCACACCCCATTTGTTTGTGGCGTCGTCGAGTATACCCTGTAGTTTTGAATTAATAGTGTCACGAGAGGTCAGTGTTTCATCAAGCTCAAGTTCGCCGATCACATTTCGTAGTGAAGTCTGAGTGAGTTTCTCTATCGCATTAGGGAGATTGTCAATTTCATATACCGCTTTCTTTGGATCGACGATCTGAAAGTAGAGAAGTGCATTTATCTCGGTTGTGACATTGTCGCGTGTGATTACCTGCTGTGAAGGAAAGTCGTATACCTGTTCACGAAGATCTATGGCGCTTGTCGCGGTCATTCTCACAATCTGTCGGCCGTTTACGGCTGTCTCAATGCGGCGGGTGTAGACCACTTTGGGTTTGTCTATAAATGGAACAATGATATTTAGTCCCGGCGACAGAACACTGTGGAATCTGCCAAGTCGTTCAACAACCCGGGTTTCCGACTGCGGCACGACTTTTACGCCTGCACAGATCACCAGGATTGCCACTGCTACTATAAGTATGGCAATTACGATTGATGTATCCATAATTTTTTGTTTTGATTAAAGTTTTGTGACTGTGATGATAATTGAATCGTAGGAGAGAACTTTTACCTGGTCTCCATGCGAAAAGGATTGCGACTCATGGTGTGCCCGTGCCTGCCAGCTGTCGCCGTCGATCTGTACGCGTCCGAGATGTCCGGGTTTGATCTCACTGGTGACTCGGCCTATCCGGCCTATGAGAGCATCCATATTGCTTGACATTTCCTGTTTATTGGATCCGGTTGTTTTGTTGCGCTGTTCCTGCATGTATTTATGAGCGAAGAAAAATGCCGCAAGCGATCCGGCAGCCAGCAATATAAGCTGGATTGGAATACTTACACCGCATACACTTGCTATTAGAGCGCATACACAGCCTATAGAAAGGCACAGCGTCCATACAGATTGGGTCATAAGTTCAATGACACCGCAAACGACGGCTCCGATAAGCCATATAGTCCACATAATGTGATTGCTTTAGTGATTGTGTTTCCCAAATATAATAAAACCGATTATAAAAGACATGTAAAAATGACATTTTATTTTCGTAATATTAAATAAATCGTTATATAGGCAAGCCTATATAACGATTTATTGTACCCCGGAGCAGAATCGAACTGCTATCTAAAGTTTAGGAAACTTCTATTCTATCCGTTGAACTACCAGGGCTTCTTTCTATAGTACAAAGATATTGCAATGCAATGAATCATGCAAGCATTTAGACACTGAGAATATCTTTGATATATGTAATCATGTCGGGGCGCGACTGGTCAGGCGTGACAGGAACTATCGTAGCATAGTTTCTCGGCAGCCAGTAGAGGTCGGTGCCATCGTCGCCGGGATTGTCGTTGATGAGAGTGCCGGTGATAAGATAAAATTTGTTGCCTGCCGGATCGGTGTATTCCTTGTACTCATCGGTCCAATGGCTTTGTGCGGCAGCAACCACTTTTACTCCATGTATGTCGGTGTCAGCCGGAAAGTTTACATTAAGGCAGATGTGGTCGGGAAGTCCGTTTGCGATAACTTTTCGGGTTATCTCTTTTATCAGTGGTATTGTCTTGCTGAAATCAGCCTGCATAGAATGGTCGAGCAGTGAATACCCTACTGATGGAATGCCAAGTGTGCAAGTCTCCATGACGGCTCCCATTGTTCCGGAATAAATTATGGAGTTTCCAGCGTTGGATCCGTGGTTTATACCTGCGAGACATACGTCGGGCTGGCAGGGGAGTATCGTGTGTACGGCAAGCTTGACACAGTCAACCGGAGTGCCGTTGACCGACATCCAATGTTCGCTGCGACCATCGGCTTCCATTTCAGGATGCCGATGGATGCGTAGCGGATTTGTCATTGTCAGAGCGGAAGACTGAGCAGAACGCGGTCCGTCGGGAGCTACGACATAGATGTCGGCTTCGTCGGGCAACGCTTCCACAAGCCTGTGCAGGCCTGGTGCAGTCACTCCGTCGTCGTTGGTGACCAGTATTATCGGGCGTTTAATACTCATCCCAGGATTTGATTTCTATCTCGTCGACCGGAAGAGTGGTGAACGCCTGGATGAATGCCGAGGCAAGACGTGCGTTGGTCAGCAACGGCACATTGAGATCGATAGCAGCGCGACGGATTTTGTAACCGTTGCTGAGCTCGGTGGATGTAAGATCCTTCGGGATATTGACCACCAGATCGATCTCTTTGTCGTGTAACAGATCGAGAGCCTGTGGCTGGCATTCGCTCTGGCTGGGCCAGTAAACCTTTATGGCGGGAATGCCGTTGTCGGTGAGGAACTGGTGTGTACCTCCGGTAGCATAGATGCGATATCCCTTGTTGTGCAACATGTGTGCGGCATCAAGCATGTCGATCTTCTGCTTTGGAGATCCTGTTGACAGAAGCACAGCCTTGCGGGGCACAGAGTAACCTACCGAGAGCATTGACTTGAGAATCGCCTCGTTTGTATCGACTCCTATGCATCCTACCTCGCCGGTCGAAGCCATGTCTACTCCAAGGACCGGGTCGGCTCCCTGCAGGCGCGAGAAACTGAACTGTGAGGCTTTGATGCCTACATAGTCAAGATCAAATATATTTTTACCGGGCTTTTCGACCGGAAGGCCCATCATTGCCTTGGTCGCAATATCGATGAAGTTGAGTTTGAGCACCTTGGATACAAACGGGAAGCTTCTCGATGCACGCAGATTACACTCGATGACTTTTATGTCGTTGTTTTTGGCCAGATACTGGATGTTGAACGGACCGGTGATATTGAGTGCTTTGGCGATCTGCGATGACACTTTCTTGATGCGACGCATAGTCTCGACATAGAGCTTCTGCGGCGGGAACTGGATCGTTGCGTCACCTGAGTGTACACCGGCAAATTCGATGTGCTCCGAAATAGCGTAGGCTTTGATTTCGCCGTTCTGTGCTACTGCGTCCATTTCAATTTCCTTGGCGTGCTGTATAAACTCGGTTACAACCACAGGATGCTGCGGCGATACATTGGCCGCCAGACGCAGGAACCGTTCAAGCTCCTCATGATTGGAGCAGACATTCATCGCCGCACCAGAAAGCACATAGCTTGGACGAACGAGAACCGGGAAACCTACCTCGTCGATAAATTTGTTGATATCGTCGAGAGAAGTAAGTTCACGCCAACGAGGCTGATCAATGCCAAGGCGGTCAAGCATAGCCGAGAACTTGTGGCGGTCTTCGGCATTGTCAATGCTTTTGGCCGATGTGCCCAGAATGTTTATGCCCTGGCCGTCGAGACGTGTCGCAAGATTATTGGGAATCTGGCCGCCTACAGAAAGTATGACACCGTGAGGGTTCTCAAGATCAAGTATATCCATTACGCGCTCAAATGTGAGCTCGTCGAAATAGAGTCGGTCGCACATGTCGTAGTCGGTCGACACAGTCTCGGGATTGTAGTTGATCATCACGGAGCGCCATCCCTCTTTCTTGACTGTCATGAGCGCGTTAACCGAGCACCAGTCAAACTCTACCGAGCTGCCGATGCGGTAGGCACCAGAGCCGAGCACAACGATCGAACGATGGTCATGGAGATACTTCACATCGTTTTCAGTTCCGTTGTAGGTGAGGTACAGGTAGTTGGTCTGTGCGGGGAATTCGCCTGCAAGAGTGTCGATCTGTTTTACTACAGGAGTGATACCTTTGCTGAGACGGTATTTGCGCACCGCAAGATTGGACTCATTTGGGTGTGCCGATGATTCTTCTGTGCCAAGAACGAGTTTGGCTATCTGGAAATCGCTGAAGCCTTGTTCTTTGGCTTTGCGGAGAAGACATGGGCAAAGGTCCTCGAGTTTATTTATCTTCTCAAGCTCACGCTCGGTGTTTATGATATTCTCAAGCTTGTAGAGGAACCACTTGTCAATCTTTGTCAGATCGTGGATCTCGTCGACGGTAAAGCCGTCGCGCATAGCCTGCGACAGAATAAATACACGTTTGTCGGTAGGCTCATGCAGTGCTTTTTTCACATCTGGAACATTCAGCTCATGGTTGCCTACGAAGCCATGCATTCCCTGACCTATCATGCGGAGGCCTTTTTGGATGGCTTCCTCGAATGTACGTCCGATGGCCATGACTTCACCTACAGATTTCATCGACGATCCGATCTCGCGGCGTACGCCATGGAATTTGCCGAGGTCCCAGCGGGGGATTTTCACGACAACGTAGTCGATTGCAGGTTCGAAGAACGCCGATGTCTCACGGGTGACGCTGTTTCGGAGATCAAAGAGACCGTAGCCGAGTCCGAGCTTTGCTGCGACAAATGCAAGAGGATATCCTGTGGCTTTCGATGCAAGTGCAGAAGAACGGCTCAATCGGGCATTCACCTCGATGACACGGTAGTCCATCGATTTCGGGTCAAATGCATACTGCACGTTACACTCGCCGACAATTCCGATATGGCGGATAATCTTGATGGCGAGTTTGCGCAGATAGTGGAAATCTTCGTTGGTCAGAGTCTGTGACGGAGCAACCACGATGCTCTCTCCGGTGTGGATGCCAAGAGGGTCGAAGTTCTCCATGTTGCAGACTGTGATGCAGTTGTCATAAGCGTCTCTGACAACTTCATATTCAATCTCTTTCCAGCCTTTAAGCGATTTTTCGACCAAAACCTGTGGAGAGAATGACAATGCTTTCTCGACAAGTGCTACCAGCTCCTGAGGTGTGTCGCAGAATCCGCTTCCGAGACCGCCGAGAGCGTATGCCGCGCGTACGATGACAGGGTAGCCGAGCGCTTCTGCCGCCTGAAGGGCATCTTCGACAGTGTTGACCGCTTCGCTCTTGATTGTACGCACATCTATTTCATCGAGTTTCTTCACGAAAAGTTCGCGGTCCTCGGTATCCATGATCGCGCGTACAGGAGTTCCGAGTACTTTCAGATTGTATTTCTCAAGTATGCCCTGTTCGTAGAGTTTTACACCGCAGTTGAGTGCGGTCTGACCGCCGAATGCGAGAAGTATGCCCTGAGGCTTTTCTTTTGCGATGACTTTTTCTACAAAATAGGGCGTGACGGGCAGAAAATATATCTTGTCGGCAAAACCCTGTGAGGTTTGTACGGTAGCGATGTTCGGGTTGATTAGGATAGTCTCGATACCCTCCTCTTTCATAGCCTTTAGAGCTTGTGAACCGGAGTAGTCAAATTCTCCGGCTTCTCCAATCTTTAGAGCTCCGCTGCCGAGAAGCAGCACTTTCTTAATATTCTTGTCTACCATGATCTGCTGTCTTTTTTAGAGAAGGGCAATGAAATCGTCGAAAAGTGATTCTGTGTCTTCGGGGCCGCTGCTTGCTTCAGGGTGGAACTGTGCCGAGAAGAAAGGCTTTGATTTATGTCTGATTCCTTCGTTTGTGCCGTCGTTCATATTTATGAAAAGCGGTTCCCACTCTTCGGAAAGCGAGGTTGTGTCTACTGCGAATCCGTGGTTCTGCGATGTGACGAAACAAGTGTCGGTGCCGACTTTTCTTACTGGCTGGTTATGGCTGCGGTGTCCATATTTCAGTTTGAATGTCGAAGCGCCGGCGGCTTTAGCCAGCAGCTGGTTACCCATGCATATACCACAGATAGGCTTGCCTATCTCGATAGCCTTGCGTATGTTCTTGACTGTTTCGTCGGCGTAATCTGGGTTGCCCGGACCGTTTGATATGAAAAGACCGTCGTAGGGAATTTGTGTGAAATCATAGTTCCAGGGAACAAGTATTACTTTCACACCGCGCTGTGTGAGACAGCGTATGATGTTGTATTTCACGCCGCAGTCGACAAGTACTACCGTTTTATCTCCCTGTCCGAATTCCTCTATTTTTGTAGTGCTCACTTTCCCTACAAGATTTTCCTTGTTGGGATCGTAGAAAGGGATCTCATCGGGGTTCTGATCGCCGATTACGATTTTTCCGAGCATTGATCCTTTTTCTCGCAAATGCTTGGTGAGAGAGCGGGTATCGATACCGTGGATGCCCGGGATTTTTTCTTCCTTTAGCCATTCGCCAAGCGAGCGTGCTGCTAACCAGTGGCTGTGTTCGTGGCTGTAGTCCTGCGCGATGATTGCGCGGCAGTGGATGCTGGAACTCTCGTAATATTCGCTTAGGCCTTTTTCTCCATCTTTCGGCGGAACACCATAATTGCCGAGAAGAGGGTACGTGGAAACGAGAATTTGTCCCTCATAGGAAGGATCGGTTAGGCTTTCCGGATAGCCGGTCATGGCAGTGTTGAAAACAACTTCTCCGGATGTAGGGCCGTCGTAACCAAACGACTTGCCTTCGTAGATAGTGCCGTCTTCAAGTATCAGACGAGCTCGCTTTTCTTCTGGCATCTGTAAATTTGAAGTTTTTGGTGAAAGCCGACACAAAGCCTGGGCGTGTCGCCGCTGAGCGGTAATGACGGTTTTATATCGGCGCGAAATTACCACTTTTTTTCTATATATTCAAACTGTATGACATCATTATCCCGATAAATTTATTTGCCGGTTCACTTCGTCGGGCGCTTTTGTCGGTCTGTGGCTGTTAAGTGGGAGAAAAACATGTTTTTTGTTCAAAAAAGAATCTCCAGAATTTGATTGCAATTATTTTTTTGTAATTTTGGTTTATAAATTATAGACCGTGGCAGAAACCGGAATGCACAGTCAATGTTTGTCATGAGTTGGTCATGCTTCCATAATTTTCACCACCGGCGGTGGTTGTTTTATTCTGCTTTTTACGGACTTTACATTAAACTACATTTATGCAGGATTTCAGAAAATTTGCAGTCGGGCATCTTGGAATGAACGGGTTGGCACTCGATCAATATCAGTCGGCAGTGTCAGCCCAGGTCACATCCAGCTATATATCGCCTACAATTATCGAGGAGCGTCAGCTCAACGTGGCACAGATGGATGTATTCTCGCGTCTTATGATGGATCGTATTATCTTTCTTGGTACAGACGTAAATGATTATACCGCCAATGTGATACAGGCACAGTTGCTTTACCTCGATTCAGCGGATCCGGGGAAAGACGTGTCTATATATATTAACTCTCCCGGCGGATCAGTGTATGCCGGTCTGGGTATATATGACACCATGCAGTATATCTCAAGTGATGTCGCTACCATTTGCACAGGTATGGCTGCCTCGATGGCCGCGGTGCTTCTGGTGGCCGGAACACAGGGGAAACGCTTTGCTCTGAAACACTCGCGGGTTATGATCCATCAGCCTATGGGCGGAGCTCAGGGTCAGGCATCGGATATTGAGATTACAGCCCGTGAGATTCAAAAACTTAAGAAGGAACTGTATCACATCATAGCGGACCATTCGGGTCAGCCGTTTGAAAAAGTCGAGCGTGACAGCGACCGCGACTATTGGATGACAGCTATGGAGGCTAAAGAGTATGGCATGATTGACGAAGTGCTTATAAGAGCCAAGCACTAAGCGGAAACCGATGACAAAAAAGAAAGAAGAAATACCAGGCTGTTCGTTCTGCGGACGTCCGGCTACGATAGCCGATCTGATTCCGTCGGGCGACGGTAGCAGCTATATATGTGTCGATTGTGTAGATAATATCTATCATACTCTTGAGCAGATGGATATAATTGCTCCGTCGAAACAAAAAGCAAAAAAAAGAGGCGGTAAAAATGGGTCGGCACAGGAGGAACTGACACTCGATAGTGTACCATCGCCACGCCATATCAAGGCTTTTCTTGACCAGTATGTGGTGGGGCAGGAAGACGCCAAGAAATACCTGTCGGTCGCAGTCTATAACCATTACAAGCGTCTGCTGCAGAAACCTGCCGACAATGGAAACGACAACGACAGCGTTGACATAGAGAAGAGCAACATTGTTATTGTCGGCCCGACAGGCACCGGCAAGACTCTTTTGGCAAAGACTATCGCACGGCTGCTTAACGTGCCTTTTGCGATTGTGGATGCCACGGTGCTCACCGAGGCCGGTTATGTCGGAGAAGATATAGAGAGTCTTCTTACACGCCTGCTTCAGGCAAGTGATTATGATGTGGCTCGTGCTGAAAGGGGGATTGTGTTTATCGACGAGATAGATAAAATCGCTCGCAAGGGCGATAATCCGTCTATCACCCGCGATGTCAGTGGAGAGGGTGTACAGCAAGGCCTTCTCAAACTGCTTGAAGGATCGGTTGTGAACGTTCCGCCACAAGGTGGACGAAAGCATCCTGACCAGCCCATGATTGCGGTGGACACTAAAAACATTCTCTTCATTTGCGGTGGGGCGTTTGAAGGCATAGAGCGTAAGATCGCGCAACGTCTCAACACCCATGTAGTCGGATACTCGACTGATCCGACCCGACAGCGCCTGGAAAGGGAGAACATGATGCAGTATGTAGCGCCGCAGGATTTGCGTTCATTTGGTCTGATTCCTGAAATAATAGGACGACTGCCGATTCTGACTCACTTGCTGCCTCTTGATCGTGATGCGCTCCGAAAAATTCTGACAGAGCCCAAGAATGCTATAATCAAGCAGTATGTGAAGTTGCTTGAGATGGACGGAGTGAAGCTCACATTTGCGGCTGAAACGCTTGATCTTATTGTCGATAAGGCGATTGAGTATAAGCTTGGAGCCCGTGGTCTGCGATCGATAGTGGAAACTGTGATGATTGATGCCATGTATGAAATTCCGGCATCTGATATCAAGGAGTTCACCGTAACTCGCGATTACGCGCTCTCAAAACTTCAGAACGCCAATTTTGAGATTTAGAAACCGGGATAACTAACAGCAAAAGCGACACGCCGATGACTCCTACCAAAACACAGCTTCATGAAGCTCTCAAAACCTATTTTGGCTTTGATTCCTTTAAAGGTAATCAGGAGAAAATCATCATGTCGCTCCTTGATGGCAACGACACATTTGTGCTGATGCCTACAGGAGGCGGTAAGTCGCTTTGCTACCAGTTGCCCGCACTTATGAGTGAAGGGACTGCGATCGTCATTTCACCGCTCATCGCACTTATGAAAAATCAGGTCGATGCGATGCGTTCGTTCAGCGAAGACGACGGTGTGGCCCACTTCCTCAACTCTTCTCTCAACAAAGCTGCAGTAGAGCGTGTCAAAGCCGATATATTGTCGGGTAAGACTAAAATGCTTTATGTAGCGCCGGAATCCCTTACAAAGGATGAGAATGTCGAATTTCTTAAAAGCATCCCGGTCTCGTTCTATGCTGTTGACGAGGCACATTGCATTTCAGAATGGGGACATGACTTTCGTCCGGAATACAGACGTATACGACCTATAATAAACATTATAGGCGCACGTCCAGTGATTGCTCTGACGGCAACTGCAACACCCAAGGTGCAGCACGATATCCAGAAAAATCTGGGGGTCATGCATGCCTGTGTGTTCAAGTCTTCGTTTAACCGGGCAAACCTTTTTTATGAAATACGGCCAAAGACAGCGTCGATAGACCGTGATATCATAAAATTTATAAAAGGGATGGAAGGGAAATCCGGTATAATCTACTGCTTTAGCCGCAAAAAAGTGGAGGAGCTCACTGAGTTGCTCACAGTAAACAATATTGCGGCGTTGCCCTATCATGCAGGTATGGACAGTGCGACACGCTCGGCCAACCAGGATGCTTTTATCATGGAAAAAGTCGAGGTGATCGTGGCTACAATCGCATTTGGTATGGGCATCGATAAGCCTGATGTGAGATTTGTTATACACTACAATATACCTAAGTCGCTGGAAGGCTATTACCAGGAAACCGGACGTGCCGGACGCGACGGAGGAGAAGGACACTGTCTCACTTTCTATGCTCAGAAAGATATCCAGCGTCTGGAGAAATTCATGCAGGGAAAGCCTGTTTCCGAGCAGGAAATAGGGCATCAGCTACTTGCCGAGACTGCAGCTTACGCAGAGTCTTCGATTTGTCGTCGTGTCTCGTTGCTGCATTACTTTGGCGAAGAATATAGCCGCGATAACTGCGGTAATTGCGACAATTGCATTAATCCCAAGAAAAGAGTGGAAGCAAAAGATGATTTATGTGCCGTCATTGAAACGGTGATTGTGCTGAAAGAAAAATTCAAGGCAGAGCAGATTGTGGACATACTTCTCGGTAAATCAACTGCTGATATCAAGAGCTATGGACATGATGCACTTGAAGAGTTCGGATCATTGGATGGAACAGACCCGCGTTACCTTAACGCTGTAATACGCCAGGCCGAAATTTCCGGATACCTGACACGAGACATAGACAATTTCGGTATATTGCATGTAACGTCAAAGGGACGTGATTTCCTGAAACGTCCGGTGGCGTTTAAAGTCGCTGAAGATAATGACTTTACCGATGAAATAGAAGAGGTGCCTCTAAAGAGTGGCGCCAACTGTGCAGTGGATCCGGAACTTTACTCTATCCTTAAAGATCTTAGAAAGAAGATTGCCAAGACACACGATCTGCCACCATATATCATATTTTTGGATTCGTCACTTGAGGGTATGGCTACGACCTATCCTGTGACTATGGAGGAGCTGCAGAACATACCGGGAGTGGGTGCCGGCAAAGCAAAACGCTACGGAGAAAGTTTCCTTAGGGTCATAAAGCAGCATGTCGAGGATAATGAGATTGAACGTCCCGAGGATCTGCGTGTGCGCACTGTCCCTAATAAGAGCAAACTGAAGATCTCGATAATTCAGGCAATAGACCGTAAGATAGCCCTTGACGAACTCGCACTCAGCAAGGGATTGGAGTTTGGTGAGCTTCTTGATGAAGTAGAGGCTATTGTCTATTCAGGAACCAAGATAAACATAAATTACTTCCTTGACGAAGTGGTGGATGAAGACCATCAGGAGGACATATTTGAGTATTTCAAAGAGAGTGAGAGCGATGATCTGAATCTTGCTATAGAGGAACTTGGCTCTGACTATACAGAAGACGAGATAAGACTGATACGTATTAAATTTCTCAGCGAGCTCGGCAATTGATGGAGGTAGCTGTTGTAAAATACAACGCAGGAAATGTTTTTTCTGTTATAAACGCATTGTCGCGACTTGGTGTCAAGGCTGTACTTACTGATGATGCCGAAGTGATACAGAATGCGTCGCATGTGGTTTTTCCCGGTCAGGGTGAAGCTGCCGGTGCGATGAAATGCCTGCGAGATACGGGGCTTGACAAAGTTATTTTGGGCCTGCGGCAGCCTGTACTTGGAATCTGTATAGGGCAGCAGCTTATGTGTCGTCACAGTGAAGAGGGTGATGTGGACTGTCTCGGAATATTTGATACCGATGTCAAAAGATTTGTTGTGAATCCGGATGACAACAGGTGGAAAATACCGCACATGGGATGGAATACTGTCACTGATCTCGGCGGATTTATGGACCTCGGACATAGCGAAGAGTGGATGTATTTTATACACAGCTATTATGTCCCTTTGTCGGAGTGGACAGTGGGTGCTACGTCTTATTGTGACATAAAATTCAGTGCGGCAATGCAGAAAGATAATTTTATGTCCGCGCAGTTTCACCCTGAGAAAAGCGGGGATGCCGGATACCGTCTGCTTCAACATTTCCTTAAATTATGACAGAAATAATCCCTGCTATTGATATTATTGACGGAAAGTGTGTAAGACTCACCCGTGGGGACTATGCACTTTCGCGTGTTTATGCATCGGATCCGC
Organism: uncultured Muribaculaceae bacterium; assembly: GCA_910578395.1. GTDB lineage: Bacteria > Bacteroidota > Bacteroidia > Bacteroidales > Muribaculaceae > JAFLTL01. The sequence continues at coordinate 59,629 of CAJTPZ010000008.1, forward strand.
TTGAAATGGCACGACTTTTCTATGAAAATGGAGCGCGTCGGTTGCATCTGGTCGATCTTGACGGAGCCAAAAGCAAGCATGTTGTCAATTGGCATGTGATTGAGCGCATAGCATCGGCTACACCTTTGGTGATCGATTTTGGAGGAGGCGTTAAATCGCATGAGGACCTGCATATTGCGTTTGATTCGGGAGCTTCTATGGTTACTGCCGGAAGTGTTGCTGTGGATAATGCTGACGAGGTGGAGTCCTGGATTCATGACTATGGTGCTGACAAAATTATTCTTGGTGCTGATGTGCGTGACGGACGTATTGCTGTTTCGGGATGGACGCGTGAATCTACTCATGAGGTTGTGCCGTTCATATCCGGATGGATGGACAAAGGTATAAGTCAGGTTATATCTACCGATATATCGGTGGATGGAACTCTTGAAGGGCCGTCGGTGGATCTGTATAAGAAAATACGGAGAGAAATTCCCGATATATATCTGATTGCAAGCGGAGGTGTCGGAAGAATCGAGGATATGGAGTTGCTTGATGAGGCAGGAGTGCCTGCCGCTATAGTTGGAAAAGCACTTTATGAGGGGAAGATACCCCTTAAATATCTTGGAGAAAGGAGGGGCGATGCTTGCTAAACGCATTATACCATGTCTTGATGTGAAAGACGGCGAGACGGTAAAAGGGGTGAACTTTGTTGATTTTCGTAGTGCCGGTGATCCTGTAGCGCTCGGTCGTGCATATAGTAAAGCCGGTGCTGATGAACTTGTTTTCCTTGACATAACGGCATCTCACGAAGGGCGTATGACATTTACAGCTGTTGTCGAGCGTGTCGCGAGGGAGATTGATATTCCCTTTACTGTAGGTGGCGGTATAAATACTGTGGCAGATGTTGAGCGACTGCTTGCCGCCGGAGCCGATAAGGTTTCGGTGAATTCTTCCGCATTGAAGAATCCGGATCTTATTGATGAGGTGGCTAAGCGATATGGAAGTCAGGTTCTGGTGCTTGCTGTCGATGCAAAACTTGATTTTGAAGGAGATAACGACGCCTGGCAGTGCTACGTTAACGGTGGCCGTATACCGTTTGGCAAACGGCTTTTTCAATGGTGTCGCGAGGGTGCTGACCGTGGAGCCGGTGAGATTCTGTTTACTTCGATGGATCACGACGGCGTGAAATGTGGATTTGCCGTTGAACCGCTGCACAAACTTCATGAGATGCTTCATATTCCGGTCATAGCAAGTGGTGGCGCGGGATGCCGGGAGCATTTCAAGGATGTGTTTGATAAGGCGGAAGTTGATGCGGCTCTCGCAGCGTCGATATTCCATTTCAACGAAGTGCCGTTAAATGAATTGAAAACATATCTCCGTGAGGAGGGTATAATTGTAAGAATTTGAAAAACAATCAATAATGAATATGGAAAATCTTGACTTTGGCAAGTGCGGTGGTCTTATACCGGCAATTATCCAGAATGCTGAGACACGTAATGTGCTCATGTTGGGTTATATGTCGCCTGAGTCTCTGGAGAAAACCGAGGCAACCGGTCTGGTTACGTTCTATAGCCGTTCTCGCAATTGTCTTTGGACAAAAGGAGAGACATCGGGTAATTATTTAAAGGTCGTTTCCATTCATGCTGATTGTGATCATGATACACTGCTTATAAAGGCTATACCTGAAGGTCCGGTCTGTCATACAGGTTCGGAAACCTGTTTTGATCTTCCCGACAAGGCTTCAGGTGTAGAGTTTTTGGGATACCTGCAGGATTTTATTACACGTCGCCATGACGAGATGCCTGAAGGATCCTACACTACCAAGCTTTTTCAAAAGGGAATCAACCGTATGGCACAGAAGGTAGGCGAAGAAGCGGTTGAGACTGTTATAGAGGCCACAAACGGTACTGATGACCGTTTGGTTTATGAAGGTGCCGATCTTCTTTATCACTTGATTGTGCTGCTTACGTCAAAGGGATTGAAGATTCAGGATCTTGTGGCAGAACTTATATCACGTCACAAGGAATAACAGCAACTATGTCGTTTGACAAGACTAAAACTGAAAGTAGAGGCACTACTATTGTAAGGTATTGCGATGTGGAGATCATGCGTGATGAACTCATCGTGCTCCGGCATGTGGATCTGTGTATCGGAGAAGGGGAGTTTGTATATTTTATCGGCAGGGTCGGCAGTGGCAAAAGCAGCCTTATGAAGACGATGTATGCGGAGATACCGGTCAACTCCGGTTCTGCAGAGGTGCTCGGCTATGATCTCATGTCGATGCGTCGTAGGCAGATTCCTTATCTGCGTCGTGAAATGGGTGTTGTCTTTCAGGACTTTCAGCTTCTAACAGACAGGGATGTAAGGCAGAATTTACTTTTTGTGCTTAAGGCTACCGGCTGGAAAGAAAAGGGAGCTATAGAGGACCGCATAAAAGAGGTCCTTTCTATAGTAGGCATGGAAAATAAATCCTATAAAATGCCTCATGAACTTTCGGGAGGAGAACAGCAGAGGGTCGCGATAGCCAGAGCGTTGCTGAATAAGCCGCGTCTGATTCTTGCCGATGAGCCGACCGGAAATCTTGATCCTGAAACTGCCAGAGGTGTGCTTGAAACATTGCATTCGATATCAAAAGATGGCACGGCTGTGGTTATGGCTACACATAACCTTGGTATCGTAAGAGATTTTCCGGGAAGAGTGATAAATATAGGGAATAAAAAAGCCGAGGAGACAAATACTGTTTTATCGGGTGACGTGAATAAATGATAAAGGTTGAGATAGACGAAGGATCTGGTTTCTGTTTCGGAGTTGTCACTGCAATACGCAAGGCTGAGGAGGAACTGAAAAAAAGCGGTCGCCTATATTGTCTTGGAGATATTGTGCACAATAGTGCCGAAGTCGAACGTCTGCAGGCTAAAGGACTCGTCACTATTTCGCATGATGATCTGGAGAAATTGCATGATGTGAAAGTGCTTCTGCGTGCGCATGGTGAACCGCCGTCAACCTATGAGATAGCGCGTCGTAACAATATAGAAATTATTGACGCGACATGTCCGGTTGTGCTTCAGCTTCAACAACGCATCAAAAAAAGTTATGATGAAAGCTGTGGAAGTGACCCCAAACCGCAGATTGTGATTTATGGAAAGAAAGGACATGCCGAGGTAAACGGGCTTGTCGGTCAGACGTCGGGTGAAGCGGTTGTAGTCCAGAATGTCGATGAGCTTGATCTTGTTGACTATGATCGTGACATATTGCTTTATTCCCAGACAACCAAATCACTGCCAGGCTTTCATGAAATATCCTCGGAGATTGAACGTCGCCAGAGTCGGGGATATTCGTTCAGGTCTTATGATACAATATGCCGTCAGGTCGCCAATCGTGTCAGCAATCTGCGCAATTTCGCCGAAGCTCACCAACTCATTATTTTTGTCAGTGGCAAAAAAAGCAGCAACGGTAAATTTCTTTTTGAAGAGTGTAAAGCTGTTAACCCTAACGCAAGAATGGTGACTGATTGCTCCGAGTTGTCGCCTGTATGGTTTGACGGGATCGAGACAATCGGAATATGCGGAGCTACATCGACACCGCGCTGGCTTATGGAAAATGTGCGTGACCGCATTCTTGACATGGTTGGATATCAGCGATAATCGGCAGACAGGTGAGAGATTTTGTTGCCATAGATGTGGAGACAGCCAATAATCATCCGACAAGTATATGTGCGGTAGGAGCCATAAAGATTGTCGACGGATGTATTGACTGCAAGTTTTATGAGATGGTAAAGCCGGAGCCTGAGTACTTCAATCGGTATTTTACCGAACACGTGCATGGAATATCAATCATAGATGTAGAAGATGCACGTAATTTCAAGGAGGTGTGGACCGATCTTCATAACCTTATCATAGGAGATCTTCCGCTTGTAGCCCATAACAAAAAATTTGATGAAGGGTGTATAATGGCTGCTTTCAGAATGTATGGGATGGATTATCCGGATTATAAGTTCTACTGCACATTGCAGAAAGCCCGACGTACGATTCCGCGGCAGATGTGTAGTTCTTATTCTCTGCCTTCGCTTTGCAATTTTTTCGCGATACCTTTCGGTAATCACCACAACGCACTCGCTGATGCCGAGGGGGCGGCTAAGCTGGCATGTGTCCTCTTTTCTGACGACTGATTCTCAGATCGTATTTAGGAGAGAGTTATATAATTATGATATGTGGGTAGTCAGCGCATTGGAAAGTAGTCATCGGCGATTTTTTCCACGAGTATGGGACACAGCATTGTGCCGTGTCTTCGCGAATCTTTTGTGGATTGCGCGCGATAATCACCGTTAAGAATCTTTGCCGCCATCCGGCTATCATCGGCAAAGAATGTCGACAACCACTTTTCCATGACCTCTCTTTTGCGGTTGAACTTCATAAAAATAGGACAACTCTCTCCTTCCTTCCAGAAATTATAGAAGGTGTTATAACCGTATCGTGTGTCGACAGGCGACATATTGATAGAGTTTTTCGATATATTGATTCCACCGGCATAAATCCAGACACTTACATTATCACCGGGAGCAAAGAGCACAAACCATTTCTTTAGTTCCTCCAGCTTGTCCACGTTATTGTCGTAATCGATTTCACGTCGGTCAGCATACTTCATCAAATATTTTTTATCAGGATTGGCTGCGTGCCACAACAGCAGTGATTCCACATCTGCTGATTGGATTTTCATTTTTTTGCCGTCGACTTTGATTTTGAATTCTTCCATCGTACCGGCTGGGATCTCCACCTCAGCGTTGGTATATGAATTTCCATTTTTCATCTCGACATTCCCGATAGCCTTCGGGCCTGCCCATGCAAAAACAGGAAGCATCCATAAAAGCAGGCATACTAAATTCTTCATGTTTTCAGGTATTTGGTATACCGCAAAAGTAATGGAAATTTGTTAGGAACAAAAAAAATAGAGACGTTCCGATAATAAATATCAAAAAGACGGACTGATATTTTTACGGGTTTTTGATTCGACGATGCGCTGGTTTGAGGACCCGCGGAAAGGGAGATGTATGTCGCGTAGTGCGGAAACATAGCGGCCTTCAACTATTACATCCACAGCGTCAAATATACGACGCAGACTGTCATTGGCTTCGATTTCTTCGATTGTATATCCGGTGTAACACCAGATATTAAGTCCGAGGCTATGTATTCTGTCGGCAAGATGAAGAAGCCCGTTGTCTATCTGCATAAGCGGATCTCCTCCGGAGAAAGTCACATTCAGGCCATATTCCCTGACTTGTTCCAGAATTTCGTCGACACTCATCTCGTGTCCGTTGTCAGGATTCCATGACTGAGGATTGTGACATCCTGGACAATGATGAGTGCAGCCTGCGAAGTAAATTGACGTTCGCAGGCCGACACCATCGACGACAGTACCCTCGATTATATCAAGTACTCTCATCTTTGAAGAAACAAATTGAAGATTAAAAAGAGTGTTCTTTTATTTGTGCACTACACGGTCGTTGAGTTCCGAAAGCTTGGCATGGTTCCATCGGTCGGTCGTTCCTACAAGATATCCGGTGATACGCTGCAGACGGTCTATGGCATGTGAGTGGCATTTTGGACATTCTGTGAGATTGTCCTGTGCATCCTCATAGCCGCAATCCATGCATCGGTTTCGGTTATGGTTCACTGATCCGTATCCGATATTATTTTTGTCCATAAGAGCGACAATATCAAGTATCGCCTGAGGATTGTGTGTCGCGTCACCATCGATTTCCACATAGAAGATGTGTCCGCCACGGGTGAGGTCGTGATACGGGGCCTCTACTTCCGCTTTATGTCGCGGAGAGCACTTGTACCATACCGGCACATGGTTGGAGTTGGTATAATAGTCTTTGTCGGTGACTCCGGGTATTACGCCAAATGATTGCCGGTCTTTGGATGTGAATTTTCCTGACAAGCCTTCGGCAGGGGTGGCAAGTATAGAGAAGTTATGGTTGTAGGTTTCTGAAAATTCGTTTGCACGGCTACGCATGTGACTTACGATTTTCAGCCCAAGTTTCTGTGCGTTCTTGCATTCGCCATGATGATGTCCGGTGAGGGCTGTAAGGCATTCCGCCAAACCGATGAACCCGATTCCAAGAGTTCCTTGATTTATTACCGGCTCGATTGTGTCATCAGGGTTAAGAGATTCAGAGCCTACCCAAAGGCGCGACATGAGTAGTGGAAACTGCTTGGCAAGGGCCGTCTTCTGGAAGTTGAAACGGTCGCATAGCTGACGTGCCGTCACTTCAAGCGCATTGTCGAGTTTTTCAAAAAAGCGGCTTATACGTTCCTCTTCGTCGCGGATATTCATGCACTCTATTGCAAGCCTTACAATATTGATTGTCGTAAAGCTGAGGTTGCCTCTGCCGATAGATGTCTTTTCACCAAAACGATTCTCGAACACACGGGTGCGGCATCCCATGGTAGCTACTTCATATTTGTATCGGTCGGGATCGGTAGCGTTCCATTTTTCATGATGGTTGAAAGTGGCATCGAGATTCACGAAGTTAGGGAAGAATCTGCGTGCTGTCACTTTTGCGGCAAGTTGATAAAGATCGTAATTTTTATCTTCCGGCAGATAGTTGACTCCTCGCTTTTTTTTCCAGATCTGTATCGGGAAAATAGCTGTCGCTCCGTTACCGACTCCTTCATAAGTCGATTGAAGAATCTCGCGTATTATGCAACGTCCTTCTGCTGACGTGTCGGTGCCGTAATTGATCGAACTGAACACAACCTGATTTCCTCCACGGGAGTGAATCGTGTTCATGTTGTGTATAAAAGCCTCCATTGACTGGTGTACTCGGCAGACCGTACGGTTTATGGCGTGCTGTTTTGCGCGTTCGGTACCATGTAGTCCGTCGAGCGGACGCTTGATGAAGTCATCTATTTCAGTATTGTATAGGTCGCTGTAGTTTTCACCTGTAAGTTCTTCAAGAGTTTTTACCTCTTCGATATATGACGATCTCACAAATGGAGCCAGATAGAAATCAAAAGCAGGAATCGCCTGACCTCCGTGCATTTCATTTTGGGCTGTTTCAAGAGAGATGCAGCCTATGATACTTGCAGTTTCGATACGTTTGGCCGGACGTGATTCTCCATGTCCGGCAACGAATCCGTAACGAAGTATGGCTTCAAGTGGATGCTGGACGCATGTAAGGCTTTTGGTAGGGTAGTAGTCTTTGTCGTGAATGTGAAGGTATCCGTGTTTTACGGCATCACGGGCTTCTTCAGACAGCAGATAGTCATCGACAAACGGTTTGGTTGTTTCGCTGGCAAACTTCATCATCATTCCTGCCGGCGAGTCGGTGTTCATATTAGCGTTTTCACGTGTGATATCGTTGTTTTTGGCCTCAATGATCTCCAAAAACATGTCACGGGTTTTGGCTCGTCGTGCAATACTCCGCTGATCACGGTAGGCAATATATTTTTTTGCAACTTCTTTGCGTGGACTTTTCATCAGTTCGAGTTCTACCCGATCCTGGATTTCCTCCACGCTCATTCGTTCTTTGCCTCCGAAGCCGATGCGGTCGGCTATACGGCACACCAATGCTTCATCTTCACCCTTTTCCGTGGTAAGCATGGCCTTTCGTATAGCGGCTTTTATTTTCTCTTCGTTGTAGCCAACGACACGTCCATCACGCTTTATTACTGTCTGTATCATTTTCTATAGAGAGATTTCCCCTTTAAAGTGTTTTTATTTTCGATGCCAAAGTTATAAATACTTCCGGTTATAAAACACTTTTGCCGATGAAATTTATCTACAAATTTTCGGTTTTGGAAAACTTTTCAAATATCTATAATTGGTATTATGTTGTTAATCAGTGATATTGTGTTTTATTTTGGAAAACTTTTAAAAATGAACGGTGTTTTGTTTTATTCAATATTCCATTCCTTTAGTTGCTGAAAGTCGTTATCCCTTAGTCCGCTTTCAGAAAGCTTTAGTGACTGATTCCGGTCATTAATGTAAATCATGGGGGCAGCTTGGAATGAGTCAGAAATAAGAGATTGGTTGCTTTTGAAAACCGGAGTAGCTATTCCCCCGAGATCAATGACTGTGTGAAAGAATGTTTCTGATGGAGATTGTAATTCTTTGGCATTATTATGCAAGGCATCAGTCTGGCTTTCGGATAGCAGTCCGGGCGATGTCCATACAATCATCGGAACATAGATTTGCCATGCTGTCGGAATTGGTGATGCATGTAGAAATTTTCCACGGTTGTCGTCGAAAATATCTTCACCGTGGTCACCTGCATAGATTAATGCGCCAGGGCGTTTCTGGGCATTTAAAACAGAAATAAGGGAGTCCAGAGCAAGGTCTACGGCAATTGTAGCATTGTCGTAGGCATTCAGCAGATTTTCCCGGTTTGATGATTTTGCCGATAATGGTGAATCGGGCAGGAAAACAGCCTGTTCAGGCGTGTAGTGGTCGGTGTAGGGAAAATGTGCGCCATAAGTATGGAGAACGATAAGTTGAAGACGCGAAGTGTCCTGTGCGATCCATGATGCCGTCAGGTCGGCAAGCTGAACATCTTTGTTTGTAGCCTCACTGATATTTCTTTCAAAGAAGAATGTTGTGTCGGCTTCTTCACCGAGGTGTTGATTGTAGGATCTGTTTGGAGGCTGGTTAGAGAAAAATGCAGTTGAATATCCGGCTTCTTTAAATGCGGTGATAAATGATTTTGTTTTGGGAAGTTGATCGAAAGTTTCTGCTGTGAGGGCTGTAAGCAGCATTGGTACACTTTTATGTGTCGTATTGGACTGTGTTACCGGGCGTTGTATTGTTACAAGGCCGTCGCGTTCCGAAAGTCGGGGATTGGTCTCTCTGTTAAAGCCATACAGTTGCCAGCGATCAGCTCTTGCGGTTTCTCCTATTACGGCGATAATGATTCTTCCGGTTGAATCGGGTGTGATTTCTGGTTTTATTGTGGCATTAAAAGTATAATCCTGTGCCGATTCGGGATATCCGTTGGCATCATTCACCCGTTCGACTGCAATTGCGATGTTGCGAATGACATTTATAGGAAATATATCATTTCCAGGTGCAACTGATCCTAAAATCGAGCATACGAGCAGTGAGATACCCGACAGGGTAAAAAGTATCACCGACCAGTAAAGTAGAAGAATGCGTCTGTAATGGTTTATTGTGGACTTGTTGCCGTATAATGAAATGACGGCCCATATAAGAGGTGGAAGATATAGCGCGATTACAACTATAATGGCGGGTGTGAGCTGTTCAAGAAGCGTTGTTGCCTCCTGTACGTCAGTGGTGGTCACATTTATAAACATATCTACCGCGATAATTGATTCTCCATATAAATAGAGAAGCACTATCTGAAATGCGGCGAGAATCATGAACGGGAGGGTACTCAGGACTCCCCGTCCTGTGCGTTTCCATAGTGATATGACAAGCAGATAGACTGAAAACGGAAATAAAATAGACAGGATGGCAGTTATGGGATTCTGACGCTCGGAAAAAATGAGCAGAGCGTTAGGGACAATAAGCAATATTGCGGTTGTCAGAGCAAGGATGGATAGTGTGCGAGACTGGCGATCAGAACGCTTCATTTATAGCAAAAATAAAATTTGATTCATTGAATCGCCCCCTACCGTAGTCGAGACGTATGTTGATATTTTTCTTGAATTCCCATCGGTAGCCTATGCCGAAAGAGGGGAGGATACGACGCATCATAAGTTTGTCAAAACTTGGGAATACCTCTCCGGCTCCGGTCCATACGACAATGCCGTTGCGTCTCCACACATGCTGGCGTAGCTCGAACAGGATTTCAACTTCATTTTTATCACAGAAACGATGCCCATAGTACCCTCGTAGTGTCTCTCCAGATACAGAAGGAAGTAATCCCCATGGAATGTGCTTTCCGTGGGCCATTGACAGAGACCCTCTTGCCGCAAGTGTACAGCCTTTCCAAAGCCCTTTATATATGCATGCTTCAAGATTGGTTATACCAAACGGATAACTGTTAGCTGCAATGCTTGGATATCCTATACTTTTTACCATCAGCATCATACCGCTTTTGGGCGCGGTAAGGTTGTCTCTTGTGTCATAGCTTATGGCAGCACCTGCACCATAGCTGTAGGTTGTTCTCTGATAGTTGTTCCATGGTGTTAGAGAATGTGGGTTTATAACCGAAAAATAATTAAATTCCAGAATAGGTCCGATGTATACTGCATCACTTATTCTGTATTTTAGTTCAGTGATGAATTGAGCTTGCCGTTTTTTATATTTTGTTTTGTTTTCATTGTCGGAGCCCTGTTGGAAGCCTATGCCCCAGAAATAAGACGGGATAGAGTAGAAATAGGCTTTGTAGTCGAGCCGGATACGGCTGTCGGTCATGTAGTGGTTGCCTCTGATTCCGACAAGATATGATCCGACAGTGGCAAAGTCGCTGTACAGAGTAATATTGGAAACTGGTGCTTCCGGCTGGTTTTCCGGACGGTAAAGTCCGGCGGCAAGCAAACCTATGCCAAACTGCGTTTCCTTGGAATAATGCGGGCCGCCAATGAAACTGATATCAAATTTGCCAGGTTCTTTTTCTTTGTTGCTATCCTTGAAATAGTCTCCGATTTTAGTAAATATATTGCGTTTAGGCTGGCTTGTTACGGTTGAATCAGTTTCATTAAGCGATTGCCCGCAAGCAATGTCTGTCTTACCTATCAAAAGTAAGGTCAATACAATAAATCGCCATATTTTGAATTGGCATGTCATCGGTTATCATCATTAACATAGAAATCTATAAGGGTCGTGATTGCCCGCTGACACACCGGGCAAAATCCATCGGCATCGTTAAACCGCATACGACATGCCACATCTACAGGACGATAAACCCCATGAGTGCGATAGCCACCTCCTTCAAATACACCAAGCTTACCTTTTGATGCGCCTTGTACGGGTGTGGGAATTTTGATATCAGAAACCATATCGTGCCATTTGCTTTTGAAATCGACAAGAGTGGTGATATTTGGTTCCCATGGTTCGATGTCGAGTGGATATGTTTCATCCATAACGTCTCCTCCCTCGTAGAAATATTCGTCGGCAAGAGCACCGAAACTGTGTCCGAATTCGTGAGCGACGACAGGCCAGAACTGAGGATTGCGTGCGGTTGTTAGCGTATAGAAGTTAAAAATACCGCCTCCGCCATATTCATATTCGTTGGCAAGAATGATGATATGCTCGTAAGGTATACCTCTTAATACATCATGGATGGATTTGACAGCTGTAGTAGTGAGGTACCGGTCGGAGTAAAATGTGCTGTAATGTGAACTGAAGGCTGTGTCTTTCCACTGTCCGTTTTTAGGTACAGAAACTCCGCTTTCTTTTGATGGAGATGCAACTGCTACAAAGTTGAACTCATTGGCACGGCTCTTGAAAGGCTCATGCGACAGTATGCTTTCTACTGCTTTTTCTGCATGAATATAGAATGAGTCCATTTCTTCAATAGTGTAGCCTTCGGCAAGAATGGCGACATCGATTTTGTTTTTGGAAGATCCGCTTTTGTGGATGTATCGGTGCTCGACCGATGCCGAGGTGTCGGGACGTCGTATGAGTATGTCGTCAGGTGTTACCCGATGAGTCACGGTTGCCATGGGGTTGCGACGGTTATCATATAGTGTTACTGTCACATCTGCCTCATGGCGAGGTGCCGGTACAAGAAAAGTATTTTCCATGGCTACCGGATGCATTTTTGATTCAGGTGTGTGAAGCCACTCCTGAAATAGTGACGAGTAGCTGTTAAGATATATAGTGTCACCTGATATGGCATCTTTTACGAGCACTTGAAGGTTTCCATCAAAAGGAACATAGTCGAGATTATGGCGTCGGCCGGCCCACCCCGGCTGATATTCAAGTCCGTCGACACTTACAGACGGTGCTCCTGATTTTCCGCTGAATATATAGTCTATCCGTAGGGTTGAATCGCAGAAAAATTTATTAAAATCAACAGATGCCGACAATGGAGAAGTAATGGTGGCTATTGCAGTGGAGAGAATAATTTTCTTAATCATAAATGTATGAGCGAAGACCGACAGCTGTTTCTGCTGTCGGTCAGTTTATGTCATTTTAAAGTTTTTGAAGTTTTCCCTTTCGGATCTTTATTTTTTTCATCTTCAACATCGTTTCTCACAGGGAGTGAGCGATGGAAGCTTTCTTGCAGGATTATTGTGGTTTCCGTACGGGCTATGCCGAGTGGCTGGATTTTGTCGCGCAACACTTGAAGCAGGTGCTCGTTGTTGTGCGCATACATTTTGATAAACATGTCATACTTGCCTGTTGCAAGATGGCATTCAACAACTTCCGGGATTTCTTTGAGTCCGGCGATTACCTCGTCATAACGTGTGGGATCTCCAAGGTAAAATCCCATAAATGCACATGTGTCATATCCTGCCTTGGGGGCATCAATCATAAGCTGTGATCCTGTCACGACACCGGCATTCTGTAATCTAAGCATACGGGTGTGTATGGCTGCACCTGACACACCGCATACACGGGCTATTTCAAGATATGGCTCACGTGCATTATCGGCAAGAAGAGAGATAATTTTTTTATCAAGGTTGTCCAGTAGCGGTTTAGCCATAAATATTGTCGTTGTTTGGTTTATGTAGTTTTAGATGTATATTTTCATACAAAATTAATATATTTTTATTGAAAAGCATAAAAATAGCCGATTTATGGAGTTTTGGGATATGTTTTCCGAAAAATCTCCAATAAATCGGCTTGTGGAAGGTATGGAAATCAATGGCGTTTATCCGCAATAGAAGTATTTGTTTACCAAATCTTGCATTACCATCGGGTTTTCTTTGGCAAGACGGGCTGTTTCACGGTCGTTGTAGGATCGAAGCTGATTCTCGATACCGTCTATCATGCGGCTGCTGAATATTCCGTCTTTTTCATAAATATCGCGTTGTTGCTCAAGGCAGTCGGCACTTTCACAACAATTGCCTGGAAGTTGTTTCAAAACGCTGAGTTTTTCAGCGTTTTCAGCATTATGGATATTCACACTCACATAGTTGCGGTCGGCTATGTCAAGAGCGTCGGGAAGCTCGAATCCATGTCGGGCGGCAACGGCAAGTCCGGCAAGCAGTTGATACAAGTCGGCAGAACCGTCGGCAGAGCGTATTTCCACTGTCTGTTTCTGTGAAGCGTCGAAATCACTCGAAGATGTGCCTGGGTTGGCAAGAGAACACATGTCGACATCCGATGTCCATCCGAGTGGCACTCTCACAAGTACCGACCGGTTGCGGTCGCCCCAGCAGATATTGGTAGGTGCTTCCTGGTGGGGCACCAGACGGAAATAGCTTGTCGGGTTTGTATTGCCGAATGCTGTTATAGAGGGAGCCAGTTCCATAATACCGGCTATCATTTTGCGGGCCTCTTCGCTCAGTTTGTGATTATTATCGAGCATCATGTTCTTGCCGTCTTTCATCAGGCGCATGTGTATGTGAAGCCCTGATCCGGCTTTACCGGTTGTGATTTTTGGAGCGAATGTCACATCAAGACCTTCACGGTAGGCGAGATTTCTGATTATCCACTTTGCAACTATGAGCTGATCAGCTGCTTCTTCTGCAGGAACCGGCAGAAATTCAATTTCATTTTGTTCATATATCAGATTGCCTAAAGTGAAGTTTCCGACTTCCGAATGTCCGTATTTTATCTGGCCACCGGCTTGCGCGATGTAGGCCATGCTCTTTGTACGGAAATCATTGAATTTTGCGAAAGGCGCCGATTCGTGATAGTTTCGTTGGTCGGTTGCAGGAAAACGTTCGTCGTTCTCTCCAATTACGTAATATTCCAGTTCGCCCATGGCATGGAATTCAAGTCCGGTTTTTTCTCTGAAAACTCTACATGCCTTCGACAGTGTATATTCCGGAGAGCTTTCCATGGGATTTCCGTCTTTGTCGAAGAAAGAGCATAGCATATCGAGTGTCGGTATTTCTGAGAACGGATCGACAAATGCAGTGCGGAAGCGTGGTATCGCATAAAGGTCACTGTTGCCGGCTTCTATGAAACTGAACAGGCTTGAACCATCGACACGTTCGCCTGAGGTAAGTATTGTTTCAAGATATTCCAGACTGTTGACCATAAAATTCAAAGTTTTCAGGCGTCCGTCGCCGGCCGGATACATGAAATTGATCATCTGGATGTTGTTTTCTACAACATATTTGATGATGTCATCTTTGGTAAACTCGTTTGCCGTTTTGCCAAGATATGCGACAATGGCATTTTTATTAAGAGCTATTTCTTTATTCATGATGTTTTGAGGTATTGATTTTCCCAAATGTAGCGAGATTTTGTTGATTTGCAATAGGGCTTCAGGGTATATAATTGGCAGAATTAGCTTATTTTAATGACACAGGTCGGGAACCTTGGTTCCCGACCTGTCTGAAGAATGTATTTATGTGTGGCTTACAGATCTTTTACTCTTAAGGATGGCGAAACTATCATTTTGTTGGTGATAACCGGCTTTTGAGGGTTATCGGTCAGAGCTCGGAATCTGATTAACATCAGTTGTGTGTCTCCGTTTACTGTCGGAGCTTCGCCGATATTGACGAATGTCGGATACAAGGCCTTGGAGCCGTCAGTGTGAAGTCTGTCATAAGTGAGATTGCGCATATTGCTGAGCGACTGTGTATCAATTCCGATATATTCAAGCTCGCCGGCATTATAGGAAATCTCCATACTAAGAGCGTTTACGTCGCTTAGGTTTTTACCGTCTATGTATATCAGGTATTCGTCGGCGTTCATTCGGTCTGACGCCTGTCTGCTTTTGCCTTTTCCTATGATGTTGACATCGATTTCTCCTGCAAGCGACAGAGAGTCTGAACCCATTTTTATCGGAGTGCCGAGGCAGGTTGCCACGTTGGATATATCGTAGGCGTCAATGAGTCCGTTGCCGTTGACATCTCCACCGGATATGTATCCTTCGAAATCGCTGTCGCCGCGCTTCAAGCCGGTATAATTGGCGTAGGAAGTGAGGTCGTTGTCATCAATGATACCGTCGAGGTTGATATCGCCTGGCAGGTAGCTTTCGGATCCTGCTGCTTTAAATACGTAAATTTCACGTCCTGAGCCATAGTTGCCGACAGCTTTGGTGACGTTGAGGCGTATATATCGCGAACGGTTCTGATCGGTGAATGTGAAAGTCTTAGGATTGTTGTCGCGTTCCCATTTAAATGAATCTATAGGTGTCCACTGAATTCCATCGAGACTTGTCTCTACCGATCCTTCGAGGATAATGCCATTGGCTCCGTCGGTGCGAGGCAGATATGTAAAGCGGTCCAGTGTGTTTACAGCCGGAAGTTTCATTGTTATGGAGAATGGAACTGATTTATGCTGATATTTTGAATGCCACATATCGCCGGTTTCAACAAAGTCGAATAGTCTTGATACCTCAAATCCTTCTTGATCAGGAGCAGTGCATATGCCTTGTATGCCACTTATGGCATACTGAAGAGGGTCGTCGGCAGTACGGCTGGAAAACTCGTTCCATAAGCTTGCACCGTCGGCATTGACTGCGCGGATAGAGAATTTGTAGTCGGTCTCGGGGAGCAAATCGGTAAATTCAAGGGTTGTGTCGGTAATTGTTGAAAATATAATGTTGTCGAACAGAATTTCGTAGTAGTCGGCATTCTCTACCTTTTCCCATGAAGGGGTAAGGGCATAGGGTTTCACATCAGCGTCGGCTACCGAGGCATCTGGAGTCTTGAGTGTCCCATGTGATATGAGTCGAAGCTCATCAGGGTTATATTTATAGTCTTTTATTATGATTTCGGTTGTCGTTGTTGTGGCATCGGCCGAAGCAAGACGAATATAGAGGCGGGGATTGGATGTTATTTCCTCTTTGGCAAATGAGCTTCCTGATGTTGCAAATCGATTGAGTTGTGGTGAGGGATTGTAGTACCACGCATTCTTGGCTCCATGCAAGGCTTCCTGTGACTCAGCTTTATTGAGCTTCACACGCTTGCCATTTACTTTCGCTATAATCTCTTTTGGAGATTCAGATATGTTTACTATTAATTCGGTTGATTTTTGTGGTTCATAGCCTTTGAACGATCCTTTGGCGGGATGTATTGTCAGTATGGCATCACCTTTGGGTGTTACTTCAGACGTGATAAGGGTGGTTACAGATTCACCTCGCCGATAGGCCTCAGTTTTACCATCGTCGTCATATTCAGTCATTTCCGAGTATCCATCGGGATAGAACATGTACATGCGCAGGTTATTGTTGATTTCCGACGGATTGTTGTTTGGATTGACCATAGGAATAATGGCGCCGCTTTTTACAAAAACCGGTAGTTTCCATATCGGGGCCTTGAAATTGTTTATCACACGCCCTCCGGAGATTTTTTCGCCGGAAAAGAAGTCGATCCAGTTCCCTTCCGGAAGATATATTCCGTTGCGTATGTCGTTGCCATCCTCGTCGGATTTGGTGTTCTGATAAATGGGGGCTACCAGAAAATCAGGCCCGAACATGTACTGATATCGTGTGGCTGTGCCATAGGTGTAATTGTTGGGGTAGTCGATCATCATAGCCCGTATCAGGGGTTTGCCGTCGACAGCCTCACGAGCATAGGTATAAGCGTATGGCAAAAGTTGGGACTTCAGTTTCAGATATGATCGGTTGATTGAGGTATATGGCTCGCCAAGCGCCTGAGGATATTTTTCGTTAGATCCCCATCCGTCCATGTTCAGCTGCATCGGTGTAAAAGTTTTCCATTGGAAGTCACGAGAGTTGATTATCGGATTTTTACCACCGAAAATGCCGTCCATGTCTGAGGAGATGTTGGGCTGTCCTGATAATCCTGAGCCGATATAGGTAGGGATGTGGAATCTGATATATTCCCATATTCCACCTGTCTGGTCTCCGCTCCATATTCCGGCATAGCGTTGTGTCCCAGCCCATCCGTCCAGTGAGATTATAAATGGCCGTGCGTCATTTCCGTAGTATGGCATTATTTCACCTACGTCGGCAACACCGTTTAGACCGAAAGAGTATCCCCATCCGACCCAAGCGACGTCGGTTTTTAATACCCTTACTCCGGCATCACGTACTTCTTTTACTATATCACGTTGTAGAAGTGGCTCAACACCTTCTTTTGGATGAAGATCACTTTGGGTCCAAAGACCTATCTCAACACCTTTTGAACGTGCGTAATCACCGAAACTCTTAAGATTGGCGATATTGCCGTCAAGAGTGCCGGTCTGGCCATATCCGGCACCGTACCCGTCGTTTGGCAATATCCATCCGAGCGGCATGTCGGCCGAGTTGTATCGGTCGATCACAGCACGTGCTGAAAATTGATAATTATCAAGTTCTCCGTTCAGTGATTCTTTTATGCTGCTGTCATTTATTTGTTTGCCCTCTTTGTATCTTTTCCCGTCTTCAAAAAGAATACCCGTTGAATCCTGTGTCCAGAAGTCGCGGTTATACGCGTTAAGGTGCCCTTCGTAGAATCCGAATTTGGGAAGGAGTACCGGATTGCCTGTAAGCTGATAGAAATCATTAAGCAGTGCTACAGGCGATTTGTCTACCATGATGAAAATGTCATAGTAATCTGATTCGTGACTCAGTTTTACAATTTCATGGTCTGTGGCCGTAAAGTCATATGTTCCCTGGCGGAATGTATGCCACATTATGCCATAGCCCGATGTTGACCAGTAGAATGGTGTTGGGGAGGCGACTCCGCCATCGGTCCAGCTGTTCTGGTTTTCTATTGCGATTATTTTTCCTCGATGTGAGAAACGCCCGTTCTGTACTCCGCCGCCATAAAAATATTCATCAGGCGATGACGCAAGTGTGACAGTCGTAGTGCCGTCGCTAAATATAGGCAGACTCATGCCGGATATCACATTGCGGCCTGTTGAGATGTCGGTAACGGTCATTGTGCCGTTATCGGTGTCAAACGCAACAGTCATTGCATCAGATGACAATGTTATTGATTTGCCGGTGTCGGTATCAGTTATTTCTCCCGGAAATACTCTCGGTTGATTTACGAGAATTCTGGCTTCCGGTTCTGCTTTGGGATCACGTATGATTCCACCTTTCGGATCAAGAAACAGACGGGCGATATTAGGCCCGTAAAAGTCGACGGTCATTCGGTTTCCGTCGGAAAGCATGATTTCGACCGTAGTGTTATTTAGCTTTCTCGCAGACTCGATTGTCCGGGCGGATGTATCGGTGAATGCTAAAGATAATAGTAATGTGACAATAGGAAGCGTTTTCCTTGAAGGCGCTAAGAAATGTGACATCTATGTGCTGAGATTGATAATTTTGAGGTTACAAACTCAAATATAATAACTAATTGAGATGATTCCTACAATATGGTAATTTTTTTATGTTATCTTTGCATTTGTTACTTCGCGCTGCGGTAAGATTATCATGTCGGCCAATGAGTGAAGAAAAAGAAATGTAACGTTATACCAATGAGTGGTTTTAATAGAGGTACGATGAAATCATCCATCTGTAAACCAATAGGGCTGCGGTTTGTGAGACAGGTATTTATCAGTTTGGCCATTATACTTGCTGTTGCTCCGGCGTCATTTGCACAAAAACAATTTGCACGCAATCTGGAATCGATATCATTTATACCGAAAGGGCAATGGATATCAGGTATGAGTGTCAGTTATTCACAGTCGGATCTGAATAACTACCAGTTTTTTATATTGGAGGATATGTCAGGAGACACATATTCGTTTAAACTGAGTCCGATGCTTCTGTATGCTTTTGCCAATGATCTTGCCGCAGGCGGACGTTTTGCCTACTCAAGATCTCTTACCAGACTGAACAGTGCTGATTTTGTACTCGGATCAGATACTAATTACAATGTCGATAATCTGTATCGTATCTCACATACATTCCAGACATCGGCTATTTTCAGAAATTATTTCAGTCTTGGAGCATCGACAAGGTTCGGCATGTTTAATGAAGTTCAGCTTCAATATGGCTATGGACAGGCTAAAATATGTGACGGTGTCGGTGAAAATGTGACTGGAACCTATGAGACAACCAATAGTATAAATCTTGGATTGACCCCCGGTTTTATAGTTTTCCTCAACAATTATTCTGCCATAGAAGTAAATGTGGGTGTTCTGGGCTTGAATTATAGTCATACATCGGGAATCTCCAATCAGATTCACACGTCGTCGCGGTCTTCATCATCGGCCAATTTTAAAATAAACCTGTTTTCAATAACATTTGGTGTCGCATTCTACATATGAAAAAGTATATTCACATAATGACGATTGCCATAGTCATGATTGCGGCATGTTTTGAGGCAAATGCCGTATCGGTTATTCCCGTAAGTGAAATTGATGGAACCGAAGCTCCTTCCGGCGATATAAAGATAGTAGAGCGCTGGGTGAAGAGGGAAAAGATTAAGGTCGATACAACACAGAATAAAGATCTTTATGATGAAAAGGTGATTGTCGGTAAAGACACGGTTTCCATTATATTACCGGAGCGTAATTATGGAAGATATGACCGAGGTTTGTATAATTTTCTGTTTATACCGAAAGGGCAATGGGAAATAGGGCTGACAGCCTCATACGGAGAATTTGATATTTCGGACTATCAGGTACTTGATCTGTTGTCGGATATAGACATGAAGCTGAAAGGATATTCTGTCAATCCGGAGGTGTCATATTTTTTCAAGCACAATCAGTCGCTTGGACTTCGTTTTTATCTGACAAAATATGAAGGAGGCATAGGCAGTCTGAAAGCTGATATTGATGAAGACATGAATTTTAATCTGTCAGGTGTGAATTATCTCAGTACAACCTACTCGATGTCGGCTTTCTATCGCCATTATCTCGGACTTGGAAAAAGCGGAAGGTTCGGTATTTTCAATGAAGTTGCATTTAAGCTTGGCGGGGGAGACTCGTTTTTTACAAGAAATTATGACAGTGTTCCGAAGGTCACAAAAACCAATATATTTCAATTTGGACTTGATTTCAGCCCCGGACTCTGTGTCTATGTGCAGGAGTATGTGAGTTTCAATGTGTCTTTTGGCGTATTTGGACTTAATATGCGTAAAGAACGTCAATGGACTGATGGAGTTGAGGATGGGTCACGTTTTACAAGTGGCGCGAATTTTCGCTTCAATTTGTTTAACATCAAATTCGGTATGGGAATTCATATATGATACGTTTCAGGTATAATTTATCGGGATTGGCGGTCGTATTGGCAGTCATGATGGCGGCCGTTCTTCCAGGTTGTATAAAAAATAATATTCCATATCCTCATATTCAGGTAGGATTCACATCTATCGAGGCTGAATGGCAGACACAGGCTGCGTCAATAGACTCGGTAAATCGTCTTGTTACTCTATATCTTGGAGAGAAAGCTGATATATCCGATGTCGTCATTACATCCTACAGTCTTTCAACTGGCGCTACAATTATAAGCCCCGATGATATTTCACATCTCGATCTGTCAAGTGATGCGAAGGTTGTAGTAGGCCTTTATCAGGAGTATACATGGACGATAATAGCCAAACAGACGATCGAACGTTATCTGGATGTAAAAAATCAGATAGGAGCCTCGACCCTCGATGTTCCTGCCAGACGTGCGGTTTTTTCGATCCCAGACAACGTTGATATAACAAAAATTCATGTAAATTCAATAAAACTTGGACCGGAAGGATCTTCAATGCAGCCTGATCTAAACGGACAGGATGTGGATTTTTCATCGCCTGTGAAGGTTGATGTCACTGCTTATGGACGCACATCGACATGGACTATTTATGCAGATGTGATTGAAACCACAGTATTCACAACCCAGGCCGATGGATGGACTCGTGTGGGATGGGTGTATGGAGAAGCTGAGAGTGGAAAAGATAATGGTATAGAATATCGCAGAGCCGGTTCAGACGAATGGATAAAAGTACCTTCATCACAGATCACATTTGACGGAGGGCGATTTACCGCATGTATCAAAGGGCTTGAACCTCAGACTGAATATGAAGCGCGGGCTTATAGTAACGAAGAATACGGTGCGGTGCTGACATTCACTACTCAGGATGAGGCTCAGATGCCTGACAGTTCTTTTGATTACTGGTCTTTGAATGGTAAAGTCTGGCAGCCATGGGCTGAAGGACAATCCCCTTATTGGGATACCGGCAACCGTGGTGCTACAGTGTTGGGTACCGCTAATGTAATGCCTACAGAGGATTCTTCGACCGGTAAAGGACAGGCAGCTCTGCTAAAGACCGAGTTCAAAGGTATAGCCGGTATTGGAAAGCTTGCAGCAGGCAGCATATTTGTCGGGTCCTATGTGCGCACTGACGGAACTAACGGAATCCTGTCGTTTGGACGGCCTTTTGAACAACGTCCTACAAAACTTCGTGGATCATTAAAATATAAGACTTCGTTGATTACAGACGCGACTTCCGGTTTTGAGAGCATGGTTGGACAACCTGACACTTGTATTGTATGGATTGCTCTGATTGATTCTCCTGAGGCGTTTGAGTGTCGCACAAATCCGTCAAATCGCCAGTTGTTTGATCCAGAAGCTGATGATGTTGTCGCTTATGGATCTGTACAATATGGAAAAGATATAGAGAATTATACTCAATTTGAGGTCGAACTGAAATATAATTCTACATCACGAAAGCCAACGTATATTTTATGTGTGTGCTCTTCAAGTAAATATGGGGATTATTTCACCGGAGGCCGTGGCAGTGAGCTGTATGTTGATGATTTTTCTCTTCTTTATGACTACTAAATGTATGGTTTGATTGTTATATTTGTCTTAGGGAATAGAAGCTGTCATCATGTGGCTGCGGAAGCTCTCAAAGACAGATATCAGACATTTGACGAATAATTTTCCATTACTTATGAAAATGAAAAAAGTATTGTTATCAATTTTAGCCGCAATAACTGTGGTCATGTCTGCAAAGGCACAGGATTATCTGCTTGACAATCCTGACAACAGAGCGCATTTTGGTGTCAGACTTGGACTTGATGTGACTTCTCTTGTCGGAAATGGAGACCGTTACGGCACTAAATCGGGTTTTAATCTTACAGGCATATATAATCTGCCTATCTGGAAAAATCTCTATTTTGAGCCGGGTATTGGTGTCTTTTATGATACGGCCTCTATCAATGCTGTTTATTCAACCGATGACGTTCAAATTCTTGAACGCGGATCTGTAAGGAATTTCGGATTCCGTATTCCGTTTAATTTCGGGTATAGATTTGATGTTACAGATGATGTTTCGGTGCATCTTTTTACCGGTCCTCAGCTTAATTACAATATCACATTTGGAACTTATTACAATGGTGCCAAAGCCACAAATCAGCCGGAAGCTGATTTTAACCGTTTTGATTTCCAGTGGAATATAGGTCTGGGGGTTGATTATAGAAACTATTATGCTTATATTGAGGGAGATTTCGGCATGTCTCGCCTGATACAAGAAAAGAAGTTTAGTTACAATGAGCACCAGCTTGCATTTCCCGGAGCCAAGCGTAATATTTTCTCCATCGGTATCGGATATAATTTCTGATGGCGAAAAAATCATATAAGACCGTTTGGTTTTGTTCGGAATGCGGAGGTGAATCTCCAAAATGGGAAGGGCGTTGTCCTCATTGCGGACAATGGAATACTCTTGTTGAAGAGACTGTGCCTGCAAAGGGAGGTGCCGGGACAATGCCTTTTTCCCGAAAGGGGAGTGCTTCGTCGAAAGGGCGGGTTATGAAAGTCTCGGATATTGAAGTATCCGATGAACCTCGCTTACGTATGCCCAGCGCAGAACTCAACCGTGTTCTTGGTGGAGGTCTTGTACCAGGATCTCTTGTTCTGGTCGGCGGTGAGCCTGGCATAGGCAAATCTACGCTTGTTTTGCAGAACATATTGTCGATTCGTTCTCGTAAAATTCTTTATGTGTCAGGGGAGGAAAGTCCGCAACAGATAAAGATGCGAGCTGACCGTATCGGGCGCCCAGGTGACAACTGTTACCTTGTGACGGAAACATCGCTTGAAAATGTATTTGATCACATCAGGGAGCTTGAGCCAGGATTGGTAGTCATAGATTCTATACAGACGATAGCTTCGTCTGATCTTGAATCATCGGCCGGAAGTGTAAGTCAGGTCAGAGAGTGCGCGGTAAGGCTGCTTCAGTATGCCAAGGAAAATAATGTCCCGGTATTCATAATCGGACACATAAATAAAGAGGGATCTATTGCAGGACCTAAAGTTCTTGAGCATATAGTTGATGCTGTTCTTCAGTTTGAAGGAGATTCACAGCACATGTACCGGCTTTTACGGTCCATAAAAAACAGGTTTGGGAGTACATCGGAGATTGGGATATATGAGATGTGTCAACGAGGATTGCGAGAGGTGACCGATCCGTCGGAGTTGCTGATGAATACTGTCTCCCAATCGTTGTCGGGAGTATCTGTAGGTGTGACTCTTGAGGGTATGCGGTCGTTTCTGGTTGAAGTGCAGGCGTTGGTCAGTACTGCGGCCTATGGAACCCCGCAACGGTCGGTGACCGGATTTGACCAGCGACGCATGAATATGCTCCTTGCGGTGCTTGAGAAACGGGCCGGCTTTAAACTTGCCTCAAAGGACGTGTTTCTTAATATTGCCGGAGGTTTTAAGGTAAATGATCCGGCAATGGATCTTGCGGTTGTATGTGCTATATTGTCGAGCAGTCTTGATATGCCTATCGCGCAGGGGGTATGTATGGCCGGTGAGATCGGGCTGTCAGGTGAAATCAGGTCAGTGAGCCGATTGGAACAACGTATCTCAGAGTCTGAAAAACTTGGGATGGAAGCTATAATCCTTCCAAAAGGAAATCTCAAAGGAGTCGATATCTCACGTTTTAAGATCGCGGTAAAGGAAGTGTCGAAGGTGGAGGAGGCATTCCGAATTCTTTTCACTGGCAGGTGAGTAAGGCCGCTTCCAAAATCATATTTGATACTGAAATTTGGAATGCTTTATTTATTTACTATCTTTGTTAAACACATAAAAACTAACTGGCAGATACAACCATGATAAATTCTCATCGTTATTGCGTCATAATGTGCGGTGGCATAGGCAGTCGGTTTTGGCCCTATAGCCGCACTGCGCGTCCAAAGCAGTTTATAGACTTTCTTGGCACAGGACGTACACTGCTTCAGATGTCTTATGATCGCATTCTGCCTATAGTGGATAAAAAAAATATTATTGTAGTCACAAATGCTGATTATGCCTCACTGGTGAAAGAGCAGCTGCCTGATATAGATGATTCCAACATTATGCTTGAGCCTGCACGTCGGAATACAGCGCCGTGTATTGCATGGGCGGCATGGCATATAGCTGCACTTGATCCGCAGGCATCTATGGTGGTGATGCCCAGTGATCATCTCATAACTCGTGAACGGGAGTTTGAAGCATCCATACGCAAGGGATTTGAATTCGTGGAGGCCAATGACGCCTTGCTTACGCTTGGCATACAGCCTTCTCGTCCGGAAACCGGATATGGTTATATTCAGATAGGTAATCCTACCGAGGAGGAGAGTATCAACAGGGTAAAGACTTTTACAGAAAAACCGGATCTTAGCCTTGCAGAGGTGTTTATACAGAGTGGTGAGTTTTTCTGGAATTCAGGTCTTTTCCTTTGGAGTGCAGAAGCAATAAAGCGAGAACTACGCAAGCACGCACCTGATATATCCGCTGTTTTTGATCGTGGACAAGAGGTGTTCGGGACGGAAAATGAAGATGATTTCATTCATGAGAATTTTCCTGGCTGTATGAGTATTTCCATTGATTTTGCTGTGATGGAGAAAGCAAATAATGTCTATGTGGAGACTGTCGATTTCGGTTGGACAGATCTTGGTACATGGAGTTCTCTTTATGATAATTCTCCCCGCAACAAGTCGGGTAATGTGGCACAGAACTGCAGTCTTCTGTCGTATGATTCTTCGGGAAATATTTTTGCTGTAAAGGAGGATAAACTTGTTGTTGTCGATGGTCTTAAGGATTATATTGTGGCAGATGCAGGCGATGTGCTTCTTATATGTAGGAAAGGAGAAGAGCAGCGGATCAAGCAGATGGTCAACGATGCACGTATGAATTTCGGTGAAAAGTATCTTTGAGGCAATAAGGTGTCGGAAGAAGAATTTGATATAAGAGAAAATGTCTCGGGAGCTGCGAGACAGCACGAACAGGAAATAGAGAGGGCATTGCGCCCCTCTGCATTCACAGCTTTCAGCGGGCAGGACAAGATTGTTGAGAATCTTAAAGTATTTGTCGCGGCTGCACGTATGAGAGGCGAAGCGCTTGACCACGTACTTTTATACGGTCCTCCGGGCCTTGGCAAAACAACCCTTTCGGGTATAATAGCTAATGAACTTGGGGTAAATTTTAAGGTTACCTCAGGTCCTGTACTTGACAAGCCTGGAGACCTTGCCGGAATACTTACGTCTCTTGAGCCTAACGATGTTCTTTTTATTGACGAAATTCATCGTCTTAGTCCGGTTGTGGAGGAATATCTTTATTCAGCCATGGAGGATTACCGTATCGACATCATGATTGATAAAGGCCCGGGCGCACGCAGTGTGCAGTTGTCTTTGTCACCTTTTACTCTTGTGGGTGCCACAACCCGTAGCGGCCTGTTGACATCGCCTCTACGCGCTCGTTTTGGCATACCGTGTCATCTTGAGTATTATGATCATGGTGTGCTTCAGAAAATCATATTGCGTTCTGCGGCGTTGCTTGATGTCGGATGCAGTTCGGAGGCCGCAGGAGAAATTGCAATGCGCAGCAGAGGAACTCCCCGCATTGCAAACGCACTTTTACGTCGCGTTAGAGACTATGCTCAGGTGAAGGGGTCCGGAAATATTGATGTCGCTATTGCCAGATATGCACTTGAAGCATTAAACATAGACCGTTATGGCCTTGATCATGTCGATCATAAGCTTCTGATAACAATCATTGACAAGTTTAACGGAGGCCCGGTTGGGCTGTCGACAATCGCTACTGCAATCGGCGAGGATGCAGGAACTGTTGAAGAAGTATTTGAGCCATATCTTATCAAGGAGGGCTTTATAAAACGTACGCCGCGCGGACGTATGGCTACAGATATCGCCTATGCTCATCTTGGGCGCTCAAGGGGAGTGTTTGGAGAGCCGAATCTTTTTAAGTGATTACTTATGGAAAAGGATATCATTGATGTTGTGCCGGATGAACCGGATGTGATTGACCGCATCAGATATATCGTAAGAATGTCCGGTAAATCGCAGGCTAAGTTCGCAAGGCACATCGGAATTGATCCTGCCAATTTTTCGAAGATCATTACTAAAAAACATTCGGTCTCCAATGGATTTATAAACCGCCTTGTAGCCGACGCCGGCATTTCGAAGCGCTGGCTTTTGAATGGAGAGGGATATCCTTTTGAAAAGGAAAGTGATGTGAAATGTGCGGTATTTGGCGAGATTTTGCATGAGTCGGCACACAATTCTCTATACCCCGACAATGGGTCCATACCTCTGTATGATATAGATGTCACTGCAGGAGGAGTGGAGCTTTCAAGATTGTTTGCCGCTGATAATATTGCAGGTTTTGTTGATATTCCTGGCGTAAATCCCAATTCTGTGCTCGTGAGAGTATCAGGTGACAGTATGACCCCTCTTGTCCCTGACGGAGCGTATATTGCGATCAGAAAGGTTGAACTCTCATCATCAATCATGTGGGGGCATGTATATGTGGTGGTTACCGATGATTATCGCATGGTAAAGCGAATAAGAAAGAATGTGGATCCTTGTTGTGTCACATTGCATAGTGAAAATCCTCAGTACGATGATATTGATATGCCTGTTGCCGATATACGTGCGATATTTATTGTTGAAACTGTAATAGATTGTCGGAGACTATGAAGTTGCTTTGGTTCCCTGAGAAAATATCTTCCGATATAAAGTGTGATTCTGTAAAATTGCCTACATGCCGTCTTGCAGCAGAGACTGCTGTTGTGCGGCACGGAACGCCTCTGTTTCTACCTGGATGGAGTAATGAGTGGAATGGATTTGTAGGAATTGGAGTCGCGATAGAGCGCCTCGGACGTCATATAGACGAGAGGTTCGCACACAGATATTATTCGCAGACTGTAGTGGCTGTAAAAGCACTTCCGGCAGGTATGTCGATGGATGGTGCTGAAAGGTGCAGCGATGCGATGTTTAGTCTTGACGGAAGTATTGTAGTTTCATCGAGAATTGAGATGATTGATGCTGCTTTAGTTTGTCGCTCAATGGATTTGCATGTATCGGATGCTGACATGATGCGCAGGTTTGATTTGGCTGTATCAGCAGCCAGCAGAGCTTTTACGCTTCACACGGGGGATATGGTTATTGCAGGAGTATGTGGGGAAATGCCTCTTGTTGCTGATACAAGATTTAAAATATCATCAGGCGAAACAGTTGTCATATCAAATAAGATAAAATAATTGATTGTTACTGTGAAACTGTCAGTCTGATATATTTTATGCCAAACTTTCCGGCATACTGCATTTCATCGTCATCATCATTGTATTCTCCCCGGATATAAAATGTGTTGCCGGCACTCCAGCAAACTTGTTCCCAATTGCTGATTTTAACATCATCATATCGGTGTATTAATCTAATGTTATCATTTTGCAGTCGATAAACAGATATGTCCACATTGGAATCATAACTATGATTTCTCCAAGTAACCATATAGCCCTCTTTTGATACGCAGTGTTGTACTCCGTTTATTTTAGGCAAGGTGCCTGTATTGGCGACAAATGTATAATCGGATTCGTTGAAAAACCAATATTCATATTCCCAAAACGAAGTGTGTACAACGGCTGCAAGTAACCCGAAAGGGAACTTCACTATCGTACATAAGTTGGAATTGAAATCCTGTATGTTATATATCAGAGCTTCATCAGTCTGCATATTATCCAATCTCTCTATCATTTTATCATGGACAATCTTGCATATTTGAGGAGATGTAACCGTATCCACTTTTATCTGATATTTGTTTCTGAGAGAAAAAGCTTCGGTAAATTCACCCTCTGATATTTCAAATAGTTGAGAATTATGAAATTGCAATGTTGTTGCATAGACTGTAAAATTATAAATAGACAATATTGCTAACGTAACCGAAGTATATATCCTGATAAGATTGTTTTTTAACTTCATGACTTTTGCGAATAATCAAATAGTAAATAATCCGTCAATATAAAACCACGGAGATTTGCAAAATTAGCTTATATCCCTTGAAAAGGCCAATATGAAGCAAATTTTCAGATGTGCTTGATTATTTGAATATATGTAATGTCAGCGAGTCTGTGCGGGTCGCATCTGGCTTTTGCAGTCCTTTAATTTGGACATTCTTCACTCCAGTCTGACGGTATTGTTCATAGCCTCGTGTCGTAACCATAACTTTTTTCTCCAAGTTGCAAGAGCTAAGGGCGGATAATAGTATTATAACCAATATAATTCTCATTGTATATCATTCGTTAAAGATTATTTACCTGTGCCGAAGCGTGAGGTGTCTATACTGTTGTTGTCTTTAGGCTTGAAGCCATTGAAGCGCCAGATGAATGTCAGTTTGAGGTTGCGGGTCATGTCGTGAACTTTCATTCGGTAATCCTGACCTGCATGGCGAATTGTCATTGTGGGCGACCATTTATTGAATATATCATCCGCTTTCAAATCAAGCTCACAGCAGCGCTTCTTTCCGAACAGCCATTTTACTCCGGCGTCGATTTTCCATATAGCCGACAGGTCGGCAATACCTTGCAATGAAGGAAATATGTAGCTGAAATCAACCGACAAGGATACCGGACAATTCTGGCTGAACTTGAATGAATTGGTGAGAGAACCATAAAATATCCATTTGCTGTTGTCAAAGCTGATGTCATGGAAATTGTCTGCTTTCTCCCGCTGATTGAACACATTGGCTGTGGCCGTGGCGTTCCAGATATGTCCCGCTCCGAAAGGCGCGTGAATATTAAGCCCGACAACTCGTTTGTAGTTCATGTTGATGGTCTGATATATCAGATTCAGGGCATCGGGCGACTGGTAAGGTAACTGCACCGTCGCTTTGTCACCATATTGAAAATACAATGTGGCTACATATTTCTGTCTCAGAATATAGTTGAACTGCGCGTCATATTGGATATACGGTTGCAGCTTTGGATTACCGATAATTGTCGAGTAGTCGTTGATGTGGCTCGTACCGCCATGCAGTTCCCAATATGATGGATAAATGCGCTCGGCGTCGAAATTGAGTTGGAATATGCTTTTAGGGGTCTTGTAGTAAGTCGCTCCGAGCTGAGGGATAAAATTCCAGTTGTGCTGATATTTGTTGTGATAGTATTCACCCTTTGCCGAAGCATTGAACGACAGCCCCGAGTCGAACGACCGTTGGGTACCGACATAAAAACCTGCCACATCCTCGTTGAGAATATCATCGAAATCAGGATTATCGGCCATACCGACAATGCCGTAGTGTTGCGAACTATGGTCTTTCGAGTGCTGATACTCCGCTCCATAGTTAAGCTGCCACTTGCCGAGCTGATGCTCTTGGTCGACATACATATGCCATCGGTTTATGTCCTGACGGTTTTCCGAGCCAAGCAGATAATCAGTATTTTTAAACAATGACTGGGAACGGTTTTCAGAATAACAGGTATAGTCGCCGCCTACTGTCATGCCGAATGGTGCGGAATAACGCAGCGCTATATTATGATAGCCAACCGGCGACAGCATATTATATGCATTCGTATAGTTTCCCAAGGTGCCCGATGAAAGATTCCAACTCTTTGAATCGGAGACAATCTGACCGTTATAAGTAAGTTTGAGAGTCTTCCATGATGCGGAGGCGAATATGGTATTTCTCCAGTTCTGACCGATGCGCCGCATATCGTCCTCAATAATTGTGCGCTTGCCGTTATATAGATGATTCGACCATGTTTCCTCACGACTCCACAATTTACTGCGCGTCAGTCCGTAGTTCAAATCAAAAGTCCAGTCCTTGACTGCGTATATGGCAGCAAGCGCACCTCCATAAGATCCGTAATGTGCCTGATTGTACCCGGTTCTGACCTGTCCTTGCAGACCATCAAGAGGTGTGGGAGTTTTTAGTACTACGTTGATTACGGCACCGTTGACGTGATATTTTGCCGGAGCCGAGTACATCACCTCGACATTTTTTAGTCTGTCAACCGGAGTGTTGTAAAGGAGCTGATAAAGATTCTGGAGCGGCATGTTTGTTAACTCGCCATTCAGCATAATCGTGACGTTGGATGCTCCTGTAAGCCATATCATGCCATTATTGTTCGTAACACCAGGCATATAACCGAGTGCTTCAAGGATGTTATTTACGGGTTTATCCTTGACAATTTCTGGCAGGTCAACGACCATAATGCCGTCCTCGGCTCTGACCTGAGGTTTCTCTACTTTAACCACAACTTCATTGAGTTGCCGCGTAGAGATAGAGTCCAGCGCTTCCGTCTGCGCGATTGCTGATATTGACGTAATGAATGCAGTGATAATTATAGTTTTTCTCATCGCGGTTTAATTGGTTTTGATGCAAAATTACAAGCGTATAGTCCTGAATCGGTAATCCCCAACCTTATTTAGTCTTAAATGTTCCCTTATTTAGTCTTAAATCGAAGTGGACTTAATCAATTGTGTGACGGAATATTACTAACTTCGCATTATGAAACGCTTTAAGACTGTATCGACCACTTTCATTATTGTCATTGCGGTGATTTTCGGTTGCAATATCTTTTATCTCGTAAGTCTGTATAATTCTATAAGGAGCAATGTTGAACGCGATGTGATGACAGCTTTAGTTGATGCTGACATTGACGACCTTATGTATCGGGCTGGAAGGGCGCAGGCACTGGCGTCAAACATACAGATGCAGGAAGATATCGAGGAGGTCCGGACTTCCGGAAGGGCTGAGGCATCAACATATAGGGATGAAAATGGTCAGCTCATATCAGTCAGGACTGAAGCGGACGGAACTGTTGTTGAAGAGCGGGCGATGTTATCTGAAAACTCCTCTTATTCCAATCAGATGGTTGATGCGATGAGCCGACAGTTTCACTTAATAATGGATAAATATATCCCTTACGATATGGCGGTTATGGATAGCGTCTTATGCAACCAGCTTTCATACAGATTCATCTATCCTGATTTTTTATGTGTGGAAGTTGTCAGCAGCAACGACTCCGTGATTTGCGGCAATCCTAAATTCAATGGAGAATCAGGATTGGATTCATTCCGCATAAACATTAATCCTGACGAGGGAATATATTATCGAGCATATATGACTCCACTGACTCGCCATATCTTTTCAGAAATGGCAGGTGTAATTGTCTCGATATTTTTCCTGATGATTGCTTTCTCTCTTGCTTTCCGGTATCTGTTTCAAACGGTATCAGAAATGCGGACAATCGAAGAGATGAAAGATGATTTTGTCAGCAACATGACGCATGAGCTTAAAACACCCATCGCCATCGCATATTCAGTTAACGATGCCTTGCTCAATTATGACACTGAAAATGACCCGCAGAAAAAAGTGACATACCTTAATATTGCCAACAAACAACTTAAAAGGCTCGGAGAACTGGTAGAGAATATCCTTGCCATGAGCATGGAACGACGAAAGACTCTGAAGCTCAAGCCGGAAATAATTTCATTGCGACAATTTGTGGAGGAAATTGCAGCAGCTCATCGCATGAGGGGAGATAAGGAGATAACAATCGATGTGAAAATTGGCGACAATACTTCGATTAAAGCAGATAAAAACCACTTTGCCAATGTGCTGAATAATCTGATTGATAATGCAATCAAATACTCTGCCGAAAGCGTGGCTATAAAAATTACAGCCGATAAAAATGGTATTTCGGTTGCCGATAACGGTATAGGTATTCCGATAAAATCAATCCCTTACCTTTTCAATAAGTTTTACCGTGTGCCTCATGGCAACCGTCAGGATGTGCGCGGTTATGGAATAGGGCTATATTATGTCAGGGGTATTCTTGATAAAATGGGATGGGATATTGAGGTCAGAAGCAAAGAGGGCTACGGCTCGGTATTTACAATAAAATATGGCAGAAATGAAAACTAAAGTGCTGTTTGTAGAGGACGAGGCAGATCTCACACTGATTGTTGCCGACACACTGTGTAGTCTTGGCTACGATGTCGTTACTGCGGCAGACGGTGTGGAAGGATTGGAAAAGTTCAAGTCTGACGGCGCCGATATTATAGTCGCCGATGTAATGATGCCTCGGATGGATGGTTTTACAATGGCTAAGGTGATAAGAAAAATATCGCCTACGGTTCCTCTGCTTTTCCTTACGGCGAAAAGCTCGATTGATGATGTTGAAGAGGGCTTTGAAATAGGAGCCAACGACTATCTCAAAAAGCCCTTTGAACTCCGGGAACTGATAGTCAGAATAAAATCCATGATACGCAGATACGGAGTAAACCGTAATGAAGACATCAAATATCCGATTGGAGCTTACACATTCAATGTTACGACTCAAAACCTATCACTTGGCGATAAATCTGTAGAATTGTCACACTTCGAGGCCAAGATACTTGAACGACTTGCATCAAATATTGGCAATACTGTCGATGCTTCCGAGTTGATGATAGCCTTATGGCAGCGTGATGAGCAGAGCAACCGTAATTCTCTGCACGGCTACATACACAAACTCCGCCGCGTTCTTCGCCATGACTCAGCTATCTCAATCATCAATCATCGCGGCTTCGGTTATATGCTTACAGTCAAGAAGTGAAAATGCGGATAATGCAAGGTTTATGCTGTAATCGTCTTTAAGTCGCACCATTGATGATATGAAATAAAAAAAGCTTATATCGGAGGATACCAATACAATAAAACAGATATAATCACAGTTAATATATATTATATATTAGTTCTGACATTATGTCTTCGAAAAAAAGGCTTATATCGTCGGTGATATTGATCTTGACGGTCAAGTGTATAATTGCTGACGATAATATAAAAAATGAATTCAATCCTGTCACTACAGGAGTTACATCGCTGTCAATAGCTCCTGATGCGAGAGGTGCCGCAATGGGTGATATAGGTGCAGCTACAGAGCCTGACGCCAACAGTCAGTTCTGGAACCCTTCTAAATATGCTTTTGCATATAATCGCTTAGGAGTCTCTGTCAATTATACTCCCTGGCTTCGGAAGCTTGTAAATGATATCTTTCTTGCGGATGTTAGTGGCTATTGGAAGCTCGGTTATGAGGATAGTCAGGCTGTGAGTGCCTCTTTCCGCTATTTTTCTCTCGGAGATGTGATTTCATGCGATGATTCAGGCAATATAATGCAGTCGCTTAATCCCTATGAACTGTCGTTTGATGTAGGATATTCCAGAAAGTTGTCTGATAAATACTCTATGGGTGTTGTGTTGAGGTACATATATTCAGATCTCGGATTTGCTGATTCCTATGCCGGTAATCAGTCGACTGGTGCATCTGCTTTTTCGGCCGATATCTCCGGATATTTTACCACATACCCAATTATAGGCCGAAATGAATGCCAATGCTCTTGGGGGTGGAACATATCCAACATAGGAACAAAGGTAGGGTATAATAACGGGGAGCAGCCAGCCTTTCTTCCAACCAATTTACGTCTTGGTACAACATTTATGTTTCCGCTTGCCGAATATCATAATCTTGCATTTTCGGTAGATCTTAATAAACTGCTTGTGCCTACACGTCCACGCGAATCTGACTTTGATATGAGTACAGAAGCAGGGCAGACCGACTATCTTAAAGCTATAGAAAATTGGGAGGACATGTCACCTGTTTCGGGAATTTTCAAGTCTTTCAGTGACGCACCAGGCGGGTTCAAAGAGGAGATGCGTGAGATATATTATTCATTCGGTGCCGAGTACAGCTATAACCGGCAGTTCTTTCTACGTGCCGGTTATTATCATGAGAACCAATATAAAGGCAACAGGCAATATTTTGGTTTGGGAACTGGCTTTAAAATCAGTGCATTCAATGTTGATGCAGCGTATATGGTCGCTACAGCAAAGACTTCTCCACTCGACCAGACACTCCGGTTCTCAATCTCTTTTGATCTGGATGGAATCAGAGAAATATTTGGAAGAGGTAGCAAATAAAAAGCATAAAAATCCGTATATTCGCGTAAACTTTCATTAAACTGAATTATTACGTTGATATGATATATTCTTTCCGTATTGTTTCTGATGAAGTCGACGATTTCAAACGTGAAATAAAGATTGATGCAGAAGCGTCGTTTCTGGAACTGCGTGATGCGATCTGTAAGGCATGTGGCTGGTCGGCAAATCAGATGTCGAGTTTCTTTTTGTGTAATTCCGGGTGGGAGAAACAGAAAGAGGTGACATTGGAGGATATGGGGAGCGACGAGTCAATGAAGAATCTGTATCAGATGAGCGATACTGCATTGGCTGATCTAATGGAGATAAAAGGCCAGCGTATGCTGTTCACGTTCGATTATTTTACCGATCGCTCACTTTACATGGAACTAACCGATATCGATCCTGCTAAAAACATGATCGATGCAGTTTGTGTATATGGCAAAGGTGATGCGCCGCGGCAGGAAATCGATATAGATGAATTTGATCTGCAAAGTGATACGATTGCTTCTATGGCAGCAGATGCAGAGATGGATCTTGATGATGACATGTATCCGGATGAGTCTATCGATGACATTGACGCGGATAACACCTATAGCGACTACGACAATATATACTGACATAATAACTAAATTTGAAATATTATGATTATTATCGCAGACAGCAGTTCCACGCGTACGGAATGGACGCTTCTTGACGGTGATGTCATAGTTGCGCATGCTCTAACACAAGGGCTTAATCCATTCTATCTTTCGCGAAGAGAGATAAGTCATATCATACGTCTCGGTCTGCCGGATGTTTTTTTCAAGCGTAGGTGGGAGCAGATATATTTTTATGGTGCCGGTTGTGCCAACCCGGAACGTAATAAAATCGTAGAGCTCTCGCTTAATGCTCAGTTCCGCACTCCTGTCACAATCAATAGCGATCTATTAGGGTCGGCCAGAGGTCTGTTTGGAACAGAATCCGGTATGGCATGTATTCTTGGCTCCGGCTCCAATTCATGTCTCTTTGATGGAGAAAGCATTGTCGCAAACGTCAGATCCGGAGGCTTTATTCTCGGAGATGAGGGGAGCGGTGGCGCACTTGGTAGGCAGTTTGCAAGTGACTGTCTTAAAGGAATCGCTCCAAAGGACCTTGTTGAGGAGTTTTTTGATGAATACAAACTCAGCAAAGATAGTATGGTTGATGCTGTATACACATTTCCGCATGTCAACCGCACGCTGTCGACCTATGCTGTTTTTCTGGCAAAACATGTGAGCCATCCTTATGTTGTCACAACGGTGCGTGAGGAGTTTTCTAAGTTTTTCCGGCGCAATGTGCTTCTTTATCCGTCGCATAAAGATGTGAATACCGGTTTTGTCGGTTCGATTGCAGTGACGTTTGAAAACATATTACGTGAAGTAGGTGATAGCTATGGTATAAATATCAGCAAGATATCATCAAGTTCGATGGACGGGCTTGTTCTTCACCATGCAAGCCGATGACTCAGGAATCGGTTTTCGGTGAGGATTACTTCAAATGGGTATCTGAGCATTCAGGAGATGACCCTGACCGTCTCAGACTGGCATTTCATTCCGATGAGCGACCCTGGATCAAGTATGCGATAACGCATGTAGCATCTTTGCGTCGTGCCGATAAAAAATTTCAGACTGTGACAGGGGAGTCCATGTCGCCGTCTGTAATAGCGTCAGAGTTAGCTTTGCAGCAGTCCACATCGGCAGATATAGCTCTTTTACATGCATCAATATTGGCCGAACATGTTGCATGTGGGGCTGATGTGCTTGACATGACATGTGGACTTGGTACTGATTCGCGTGCTCTTTCTCGTTTTTTTAATGTGACTGCATGTGAGGTAAATCCACTTCATGCAGCTATGGCCAAGGAAAATTTCCGCAATATCGGTAATGTGGAAATTATTGAGACTGACAGTGTGAATTACCTTGGAACGGTTCCTCTTGGACGTTTTAAGGCGATCTTTATTGATCCGGCACGTCGTGACAATATCGGACGTCGCGTCTACGGGATAAGAGATTGTAC
The DNA here is from genome assembly GCA_910578395.1 of uncultured Muribaculaceae bacterium. Classification (GTDB taxonomy): domain Bacteria; phylum Bacteroidota; class Bacteroidia; order Bacteroidales; family Muribaculaceae; genus JAFLTL01. The sequence continues at coordinate 95,798 of CAJTPZ010000008.1, forward strand.
CCCTGATCTTATTGAAATATATCCGACGCTTCGTGCCACAGGTGCTGTCGTTATGTGCAAGCTTTCGCCTATGATTGATATATCGCAGACACTTGCAGATCTTAAAGGTGTGTCGGAAGTTCATGTAATAGGCGACGGAAGGGAATGCAAGGAGTTGGTAGTGGTGATTGATCCGTTATTACAGATGCTTGAATCATGTGATGTGCCCGTTTCATTATGGACGTCATCGTGTCGATGTGATTTTAGGTTTACGATATCGTCGGAATCCGCAGCAAAACCGCTTCCGTTTGCCATGCCGGCTGTTGGGGATACGCTGTGGATTCCCAGTGCAGTAGCAATGAAAGGAGGCTGTTTCAACCTTCTATCAAAAGTATTTGGAATATCTCCGGTGTCATCAAATACCCATGTGTATGTGTCGGATCAAGCTGATCTGTCGGGATTTCCAGGGCATGGAGAGCAGATCACCGATGTGATTCAATGGAAATCGTCGGAATTGAAGCGGTTAAAGCGGCTGAAACTGAAAGCATGTGCCCGTGTCCGGAATTTTGGCATGACAGCTTCGCAGCTTGCTGAAAAGCTTGGACTTGGCGCAGGCTCAGATTCAGTTATGATCACAGGAATTACGCTTGCCGATGGTTCGCGGCTACTCATTCAGAGTAGCCGCATGTAACTATATATTATAGTTTTTCCTTGAGGTATCTTCCGGTATAGCTCGATTTGCATTCTGCAATAGTTTCCGGAGTGCCGCAGCAGACTATTTCGCCTCCGGCATCGCCTCCCTCAGGTCCTATGTCGATGACATGATCGGCCGTTTTTATAACATCAAGATTGTGTTCGATTATTATAACGGTATGTCCGAGTGCCAGAAGCCGTTGAAATGAGTCGTGCAGTTTTTTTATGTCGTGGAAGTGGAGTCCGGTTGTAGGTTCATCAAAGATAAACATCGTGGGATCCTGACGCTCAAGTGACAGATAATAGGCAAGTTTCACACGCTGATTCTCTCCGCCCGAAAGAGTTGAGCTTGATTGTCCCAGTGTGATATATCCGAGTCCTACGTCTTGTAAAGGTTTTAGTCTTTTTACAATTTTTCTTTCAGTTGTGTTGTCGGTTTCAGAGAAGAATTTTATAGCGTCGTCAACTGTCAGTTCAAGTATGTCGGAAATATTTTTTCCTCTGTAAGTTACTTCAAGAATATCGTGCTTGTAACGTTTGCCATGGCATGAGTCGCAGGTCAGCACAAGATCAGCCATAAACTGCATTTCTATGGAGATCACGCCTTCGCCTTTGCACTCTTCGCATCTGCCTCCTTCGGCATTGAATGAGAAATAAGCGGGAGTATAACCCATCTGCTTCGACATTTGCTGTGATGCCATAAGACTACGGATCTCATCAAACGCCTTGAGATATGTAGCAGGGTTGCTTCGTGTCGATTTTCCAATGGGATTCTGATCGACAAATTCTACTCGGCTTATACGTGATAGATCTCCTTCAAGCGATAAATAGGCTCCTGGTGCGTCACCCGGTTCTCCAAGATGGCGTAGCATTGAACGGTAAAGTATATCGCGGACAAGTGTGGATTTGCCTGAACCGCTCACACCGGTCACTACAGTGAGTACGCCAAGCGGAAATTCCACATCGATATTTTTAAGATTGTTCTCTGATGCACCTTTTATTATTATTCTGTCGCGCCATTTACGTCGTGTCTGTGGTATGGCTATTTTATCTTTGCCCATTAGGAAAGCGGCAGTGTGGCTTCTTTTTGCATGCGCGAGTTCTGATGGTTCTCCCTGAAATACTATTTCTCCGCCGTTGCTACTTGCGTCAGGACCGACATCTATCAGATAATCGGCAGAACGCATTATTTCTTCATCATGTTCCACTACAACAACTGTGTTTCCGATTGACTGTAGCTTGCGCAATACTCCAATAAGCTTTTCGGTGTCACGTGAGTGCAGACCTATGCTTGGCTCATCGAGTATATACATTGATCCTACAAGAGCGCTGCCGAGAGAAGTGGCAAGATTTATGCGCTGGCTTTCTCCTCCCGATAAAGAGGATGACAGCCGGTCAAGTGTGAGATACCCTACACCTACATCAACAAGAAAGCCTGTGCGGTTTTTAAGTTCGACAATCAGTCTGCGGCCTATCAAAGAATCATTGCCTTCGAGATTAAGGTCTGAAATCCATTTATGCAGATCCCATATAGGCATTTTCACAAGGTCAGTGATACTTTTCCCGGCTATTTTCACATATTGGGCACTTTTTTTAAGCCGTGAGCCGTGACATTCCGGACACAAGGTTTTGCCGCGATAACGGGCCTTCAGTACGCGATATTGGATTTTATATTGATTTTCATCGACCATTTGGAAAAAATCGTCGATGCATCCCGTGAATTTTCCATTGCCATGCCAAAGTATATCTTTTTGTTCATCGGTCAGTTCGGAGTAGGGCTTATGAACCGGAAAATCAATATTGCCTGCAATATGTATAAAATTGCGTTTCCATTCGCTCATTTTCTCTCCTTTCCAACATGCGACCGCATCTTCGTAGACCGACAATGCCATATTTGGCACAACAAGACGCTCGTCGATGCCTATGGTCATGCCGAAACCTTCACATCTCGGACAGGCTCCGTAAGGATTATTGAAATTAAACATTTGATCCGACGGTTCCTCAAATTTTATTCCATCGGCTTCAAAACGGTTTGAAAAAATGTAATGTGAAGGCAGTGAGTCTCTGCTTTCCCACACAATCAACCTGAATTCGCCGTTTCCTTCATAGAATGCGACTTCGGCACTCTCTGCCAGGCGGTTGAACTCGTCACCATGATGCATTACCGATAGTCGGTCGATTAGCAGTTCAAGCTTATCACTATCAGTAATTTTATTTTCAGAAATCAGATCTTCAATGTTCAGGAACTGTCCGTCACGAAACACCCTGCTATATCCTTGTTTCATCAAGATTTCAAGGTGAGTATGCAGATTTCGTCCTTCTGGCAAGGTTATTGCGACTGTAAGCGCTATTCTTGTACCTTCGTCGTAGCTGCATGCTGTATTCAGCACATCTTCGACGGTCTGTTTTTTTATAACTTGGCCGCTTACCGGAGAAATAGTTTTGCCTATGCGCCCAAAGAGCAACCGCAAATAGTCATATATCTCAGTAGAGGTGCCTACTGTCGATCTTGGATTTCGGGTGTTGACTTTTTGTTCGATTGCAATTGCTGGAGGTAACCCTTTTATCAGATCTACTTCTGGTTTGGACATTCTTTTGAGAAACTGGCGGGCATAGGCCGACAGGCTTTCCACATAGCGACGCTGCCCTTCGGCGTATAGCGTGTCGAATGCAAGAGATGATTTTCCAGATCCGGAAAGTCCTGTTACGACAACAAGCTTGTTGCGAGGTATTTCGACATCAACACCTTTCAGATTGTTGACATGCGCTCCTTTTATTATAATGTTATTTTGCTTGCCCATCTATTTTAGAATACGCTTTAAAACAACAAATCCGGTTACCCGGATTGTTTTTAACAAATTGCTGTCGCTCCTGCATGCATCTGCATCGTGACGCAGTGCAATGAGCCGTGTTGTCGGATCAGTGCGTTACAATCAATTCCGATAATTTCGTGGTCTGGAAATGCGATTTTCATCATCTGTATCGCAAGCTGGTCGTTGAGAGCCTGATTATACACAGGCAACAGGATAGTTTTCGGCGTAATCAAAAAATTTGCATAGGTGGCAGGAAGACGCTCTCCGTTTTCATCATATATGGGATCGGGTAGGGGAAGACCTATCAGATTGTAGGGTTGTCCGTCTGCGGTCCTGAAATTACGGAGTTCACATTCCATTTCTTCAAGTTCTTCGTTGTGCTGGTCACGCTCTATATAAGACTTGACATATAATATCGTGTTCTCATTAGCGAATCTTGCCAATGTGTCAATGTGACTGTCAGTATCGTCTCCTGCAAGATAACCGTGGTTTAACCAAAGTATTCTCTTGGCTCCGAGTATATGTTTCAATGACTCTTCTATCTCCTCACGAGTTTTTCCTCCGTTGCGGTTTGGCGACAAAAGGCATTCTGAGGTTGTTAGAATAGTACCAAGTCCATCCGATTCTATCGATCCACCCTCAAGCGTGAAACTACGCTGATTTTCAAGTGTCAAAGAGTAGGCACCGGATTCTTTGGCACGTAGATTTATGAGGTTGTCGTTGGCTGATGCAAATTTCAGTCCCCAGCCGTTAAATTGGAAATCTATAAATTTTTTGTAGCCATTTTCTTCAATGGTTATGGGGCCGAAGTCACGTGCCCATGTGTCATCGGTTGGCACATCCACAAAAAATACCTTGTTTTTTGGTAAATCAGGTATAAGTTTCCGCGTCGCCTGTGAGTCAGGAGTGGCAATGACGACAGTCAGACCAGCTTGCTCTACGATGCATTTGATAATTTCGTTGAAGCAACTACGGGCCTCATCAATCATATATGCCCAATCGGTATTTTCATGCGGGTATGCCATGAGTACCGACGCTACATCTTGGCTCCATTCGGCTGGCATTATGCGCGTATCAGGCATCTTCGTTATGATCAGAGAGTGAATCCCATACTGAGTTGCGGTTCTCTATGTATTCTTCACAGAAATCAAGAAATCCGTTGCGGAAACTACTGCCGTTTTCACTGCACCATTCCACATACAGATTCTTAAGTTCATTATCATCGGCAATCATTTTTTTAAATTCGGCTTCGGCCATATCAATGCTGTCGATATCAGATATAATTTTGATAAACAGATCGGTAATTTCCGTCATCTCGTAAAACAAATAGCGATTTAAGATTAATAGCCCCAAAAATAGTGTTTTTTGTAAAAAAACATGCATTATAAAGAACCAAAAAGAGTGATTGAATGTTATAAAGACATAAAACACAACTTGAATAAGTGATTTTGAGATACTTTCTAGCTATTTAGATTTTGATTGGATGATTGAATTAAGGGGTTCCGACCGCCGTGTAGGCTCTCGGGACTCTGCTTTTTAATCTATGTGCTGTTTTATAATTGTGTTGTTCTTTTTGAAAGATGTCTTAAAATGCTTTTTATCAGTGTTTGGATAAAAGCATAAAATTAGACGTGGGTTTCGTAGAAGAAACCCACGTCTATTGGTCGATAGAAATTAAAGTGATGTTGTAGAATTAAACGACTTATTTCAATGCATTAAAATTATAAATGTATCTATTATTTAATTCTGCACATAGGACTATCTTGAGTGAAATTTTTGAAAAGAAGCTGTGTCTGGCAAATGGTTCCATTGTCGAGGGCAAGCAACTTGTCACGAACATCGTTCTGGCTTATATATTCGAGAAACTGCTTGCCGTCATAAAGCAGTAAATCTATGTAGGCGACCCCCAAGGTGCCGTAAGCGCCTCCTAATAGCCGTCCTTTCACAATGGCTTTGTCAAAAAGCTCCTGAAGACGGTCCTCTACTTTGTAACGAAAGTCGAGAAATTCGTTGCCGGTCATATCTTCAGGCTGTGTCATTATCAACATTAACGGTTCTACACCTTTGGATACAAGTCTATCGTATATATCTCGTTTGTTGTCAAGATATTCATTGTTTAATGCCATATATTGGCTGGTACCGCATATAATGTCAAAACGCACTCTGTCCTCACCCTCTTTTGGCTCGAACTTGTATGAGTAGAATGGTAGTTCTGGAGTTGTCGAGTAATCTTTGTTGTTCTCCTCGACCATGAATTTCATGGCGGTTGGAAGTTCTACAACAGGTATCATTTTTTTGTCATTGTCAGTTGCCTGTACTCGATCTATATAATTGTATACCGCTCCTTCGCCTATGGTAAGTTCAAGTATTATATAGAATGCATTGATGCTTTTATTTTCGTCAAGTTCAGCCAAAACAGGATGATAATATTCCAGATCGAAGCAGTTTGCCTCCTTATTGTAGTTGACGGAAACCATTATTTCAGAAATATTTATATCCCTGTCATACATTCTGAATATGCTTCCGGTTGTATCAGCTGGCTGTTTGCAGGGGCTTATGATCCATTTCTCACGTATGGATTCAGGCATTGAGTCTATAAGATAGGGATATAGATAGTGGCATTCCGTATGGCTTTCGACGCAGAATGTCAATTCATTATTGCCTCCGATATTGTAATATACTTCCTTGCCGATTATCGACAGGCCTTCGTCCATCAGGTCATTAATTTTGTAAAGACCTTTGTCTTTTTGTTGTAAAAGCCTTTCTAACTTGTTGGAGTTGGCATCGAACCATTGCCAGAACTTATTGACTCGGTCAGCAAAAGGATTATTGAGCTGAGATTTGTCTACAAACCACTTGGTATCCTCATCGTCTGGAGTGATTTCCAATGCCCGGCTGAAATATTGCAGTGATTTGTCGTAATTGCCAAGATAATAATAGGAATATCCTATACGGAAATTCCAGTTGGCTGTATCTTCTTGAGTATCCTTTGTCTCAAAAAGAAGTTGGAGTGCCTTTTCATATTGTTCCAGATTATTATAGGCACGGGCTAAAAGTCCTTTAATTTCGTCGGTTTGTTCTTCAACAGGAAGTGTAAGTATCAAGTTTACAACGTCCTCATCACGGTCGGCTTCGGTGAGTTTTTGTATTTTATCAATAATGTCTGTCTTTGTTGATGATAAATTTGAAATAAATGATTTGGCGGAATTGATCGAAAACTCCCTGTCGGCACCTTCGGGAGATACAAGTGTGAATAGAGTGAACTGCTCTTGAGTGATCAGTTGGATTTGTGTGATATGGGAATTTTCCTCATTGCCAAGATCGGTCAATGTATAGCGTCCGTTTTTTATTTCTCCCTGCGATATTATCGCATCGTCCTCTTTAATTATGAAATTTTGATTGCTGTCTGCTGTATTGAATGCGGTTATGCGTATTATATTGTCATTTTCTGCGCCATTCCAGAACCCGAATCCGCTTTCCTCTTCAAAGCGGAGCATCTGCCCGGGGATTTTGAATGAAACGTTGCCTATATTATATGTTACAGTCCCTTTTCTGAACCCGATCTGATAATTACTGATATGATCAGGAACACCTGACAATGGCATTGGAGTGTGATCTGAAAGCCTGCATAGCTCGATATATTCTTTTTGGGGAATTGCCAATCCTTTGCCGGAATTGATCACATGTTCCAGTAGTATGATTATCTCATTGTTTATTCTGGAATCTTCTTCGCTTCTTCCCGAAGGCATGAAATAGCATTTTGTCCATAACATATAAAGTGCATTGAACCATAAAATCCTTATAGGGTCAACTACTTCGTCGGGACAAGGGAAAAACGTGTGTGCCAGATTTGATATTCCTTCGTTTTCAATAGAGTTTATCAGTGATGATAGTGAGAATCTGCCAAAAGGTGTAACGATGGTTGAAGGTATGTCTTCAGGACGGGGCCATGAGATATCCCAGTTGACCATGAAATTTGTGGCAGTGCCATCCTTTTCCGACAACAAGTCGACAATTGTTTTCAGCCAAGGTTCAAAGTGCTCTTTTTTTAGTCTTTCAAAATCGCGTAGGTCATAATATTCAGTTTCATCGTCTACATTAAAATCAGCTTCGGCAAGATCGGAAATGGCATCAATAAACTCAACTGCGATTTTATGAAATCCGGGGCCCATTATTGATGTCTGGGCATCTATTTTTATTGTCAGTTTATCATCGTTCTGTAGGTAATTTATTGAAATGACTCCGTTATCTGTCAATGACACAGAGATATGGTCATCTGAAAATGTTGTCGTGAACGGAAGTTCGGTATGTTCGGCTATGGATTTTACAAGCTTTTTCAATCCATTGATGTCAAGACGTTCTATTTGTCCGGTGGCTTCTAATCCTAAACTCATTGTGTTTGGCTATGTTTAAAATTCAGGATATTGTATTTTTAATGTTTCTCCGTCAAGCGCAATTCCATTGCTGAGGGTAATCGGCAGTTTTTCATCTTCTGAAAATCCTATTGTCTCACCGTTTTTAAGCGTCACATCATATTCAAGAACATAACTTGCTAATGTCATTACGAAATCTCGTATGTCATTAAGATTTGCATTGGCATATACTTCGATTTCTTCTTTCCCGAATTTTCTAAGACCATAAGTATAGATACCGGAAATCTTGTCGGATTTGTATATTCCGAACCATACCCAGTCGAGAATAGGCAGTTGGTCTTCATGAAGACTTCGGGCAACAATATGATAGAAGTCCGGTTGATATACAGCTCCATCGGCATATACGGCAATGGCGTTTTTCTGTTTCAGACATGTATCGATGAGCTTGGTCGTCATCTTTGCCTTGCCGATCATGTCGGAATCATTGCCGGTTATGGCTATGAGGATTTGCGCTTTATGAGATTTGACTACATCGGTAGCTTCTGGCCACATATAGTTGGCTGAAGCATAATCTTCGGCTTCACCGTTGGGTATAGGAACAGGTATGAACGATACGGCGGCAAAGCCGTCGCCGAAAGCCTCAACCATCGTATCTTTGTCGTTTTCAGAAGAACAGAAGTCTATGCCCCATTCCTCCTTTAAGTCTCTGATGAACTGGCATCCATCCCATTCCGGTTCCGACAGGAGCACAAATGATACAAAATTCCCAATAGTCTTGTTATTTTCTGCCATATTTAATTTTGTTGGATCCATTTCTACAGGTCGAATTGAACCTTTCGCAGTTATGATCTGGGTTATTTTCCAAATATAGTTGAAGTGATATAGATAATAATAGTGTATCATGATGTTCTTCAACATAAAAGCATAATTAAATTATGTAAAATGCGATATTTTGTTTTCTTTTATTCAAATAATCATAACTTCGCCACTGCGAACCATACTTTGCATGACGATCGCTATTCTTCTCATTGAGTATTCGGGTTATATTTGTACATGAAGAAAAATCACGAAAAATATATGGATGAATTTAATTTAATAAAGGAACTTTTATTGCGGGATCGATCGATTCGTCGTTTCCGGCAGGAATCGGTCTCTATAGATGCGCTACGGGAGCTTGTAGGTCTTACACGATACTGTGCTTCAGGTGCGAATCGTCAGCCACTTGTTTATGCACTTGCTAATGAGCAATGCCTTCTTGATAAGATTTTCCCATTACTTAGATGGGCCGGATATTATGAAGATTGGACAGGGCCTGATGTTGGTGAGCGTCCGGTCGCTTATATTCTTCAGGCTCTTGATACCGGGATCGCATCAAATCAGTTGTGTGATGACGGAATTCAATTGCAGGCAATTACTCTTGGGGCTGCAGCGCTTGGAATTGGGGCTTGTATCATAAAATCTTTTGATGCTGCTGCAGTATCTGGTATTTTGGGATTGCCTGAAAATATCCGTCCTCTTTATGTAGTGGCTTTGGGGTATCCGTCGGAAGATGCAATCATAGTTCCGCAACGCGACAGGTCTGAGATAAGATATTACAGAGATGATAAGGACCGGCAGTGTGTGCCTAAAAGACCACTTGAAGACGTAATCATAAATATTAATAACAACAGGGGAGCGGTTTAGGTTTGTTTTACTTGTGATTGCTTTTTCCGCTTTAAAAGATTAAATTTGTGAGTTTTTAGCAGGGATGAAAGAGAATTGTTGGGGCGGGACATTGTTAAAGGTTGTTAAAGCATTTGCATGTTATAAAACATGTTTTTACCTTTGCATCGCTTTTCCGAAAGACATACACCGCAGCGGCGGTGATTCGGGGAGCGGAAAAAGAGAAGATTGAAAAGAGTTACAATAGACGAAGTAGTACAAGAGAGCCGATGCCGCTCCGGATTCTGGAGTGGCGATCGAGCATGACTCTGTCAAATTCTGTCAGCGCAATAAATCAAGACAAGCGGAACCATCCACTTTTAAAAGAGTGAGGGGACAGTCTACGGCGAAGTA
>CAJTPZ010000009.1 GCA_910578395.1 uncultured Muribaculaceae bacterium
CCGCGGTCTCAATACGGTGCTGAATCGCCTGAGTGCGGTTTTGAACGCCGTCAGGAAAGGTGATAAGCTCGCGGTTGAGGTGTGTTCTGTTTTCGTCAGCGTTGTCGGGGATGTACGGTTTGCCGTCGGCGGTCTTACGCTCGATGTGGCAGGACATACCCGAATCATTGCCTGCGCCACGCTCCAGGTGGCAGACTGCATATTGTGCTGTCATATAATCTTGAATTAAATTGGTTATGATAAAATTCCGTATAATCGCAAAAGAGAGCCGGGAGGAGGCTCGATGCCTGATGGCTTTTTCGGGCGAGGTCGCAGACATCGGCTGAAAATGCCATAATAAGCTACGGAATTTTATTACTAAAATCCTCCCTACATTCAGCAAGCTGACCGGCTCCGACGGCAGCTCCTCTAAAGGGGTTATTCCGGCTTGCCGCATCCAAAAGGAAGTCGGCGATGTCGAGTTTGGCGGCTCAACGTTTAGGCATTGTCGTATAGAAAGTGGCATCAGCCTTCCTTCCCATGCCTGTCAGAACTTGCGAAGCTGTCTGTGGCAAAATCGGTTCATTGACTTCCGGATTTTGGTTGGGTGAAGTGTCGTGTATATATAGGCCCGCTTCATCCAACTAACTTCTTCAATAGTAAAAGTCCTGAAGGTAGCGGTACGGATTGCCTTTCTTCTTGCCCTTGTCCACCTGCTCAATCATCCGTTTGTTCCTTAGAAAAGTTATCAGAATCTTGAGCTTGTAATCGCTGAGTTCAATGTCCTCGTCGGCGTATGCGTCACGGAGCGCATCCATGAGTTCGCCATGCCGCAGCAATGTGTCCGGGTTGGGGAAGGCCGAATCAAGAGCACTGCGGTGAGTATCTTCGGAGATGTCATGATACGGATCCCACGCCTCGTTGCCTTTGGCTTCGGGTGTCGGCACATAGTCCTTGATGAGTTCCGGCAAAGCCTCGTCGTTAATCCTGAAGGCAAATGGAGGGAAAGAAATATCACGGATATAGACCGCCTCAACAGTGCTGATGGCATCATCGTTCTTGTCCTTCTCGACACGGAGCACAGTCTCTGACTTATTGTTGATTTCGGTTCCGATGTGTCCTCGCGCGTTTTCATCACCCTTGTTCTGGTGGATGACTGTGTGGAGATGAAGATTGAATTCCTCCGTCCAATTCATCAGATAGTTGACTATAAGAGTAGCCTCGCGCGGACTGTTGATGTCAAGCATCAGGTCTCGGATGCCGTCGATGATTACCAGGCCGACAGCCGGAGTATTCCGAATCTTATGGTCAATCATTCCGATGCGGTCTTCGACGGAATACTTGCGCAGGGCGAAATACTTTATCCTCTCGTTGATTTCCTGATTGCTCTTGCGCGTCAATGTGGCAATGCGCTTGAAAACACGGAACGCATGATAGGTGCTCTGTTCGGTGTCGAAATAGAGGATACCGTTCTGGTTCGGAGGCATGCTGCCGCGATAATTCAGGATTGTGGAATTGGTCATTGCCGCTGCTGTCATCGCCGACACGTTGAAAGTCTTCTTGCCCTTCGGCTTGCCGATTGAGGCACTGAAATTACCAAAGGTGCAAGCAGGAGAATCACCGATATAAATGGCAACCGGCGGCGGTGGCACCTCCTTTTCGATGTCGAGCTGCGCTTCATTGCACATCCTTTCATAACGCATTTTCGCCGGGTCAGCCGCCTGATGGCTGCCTTCGTTCTCTGCCTCGGCGTTGAAGCCGATAAGCGTGTCATTCATCGTGTCCATCTGCGAGCCTCCTTCTTCTGCCCTGCAAGGGAAAGAGCGAGTTCTACATCCACCACTATCTTGCGTCCGATCTGACGGATGGCGGCATTGATCCTGCCGCTCTTCTTGATGCGTGAGGCTGTGGGGCGGCTGCATCCGAAAATCTCAGCGATGCCGTCAATTCCATAGACATATTTCTTCTCAGAGGTTGACTGAGGCGGTGTGTCCTGATTCTTCGCCTCATCATTTTGAGAGGCGGTTTTGGAGAGGAACATGAATTCCTCGCCGGTCATTTGCCACAAGGGTTTCTGTAAAAGGTCTGAAATATTCATTGAGATGAGAAATATTGTAGCTTCCGGTACCTGAAGCCGGGTGATAATTTTGTCGACGCTGCAAAAGTAGCGCGCAACTTCCTCATTCAAAGAATACTTACTCTCTATACCCCAATCTTTTAAGAGAGATTGTTAAAATCAGACAATCGGCACCTAAAAACGGCACTCACACATGCAAATTGATGTCATTTAGGCTGACCACTTGCCATCTCAAACAGGGAGGGCAATGTAAAAGGGGTTAACGTTTTGGATACCCCTGCGGTCAAGAAACTTTATTATCTTCTATGAAAATTCGTAATATTATCTTCCCTTCTTTTGATTTTTCATGATACTGACGCATTTGTATGGGGCTGGGATTGTCCGGCAATTTGTATGTGCTTTTGTATGTATATAAAATCAAATCCGCCGTAAGTTATTGATTTACAGCGGATTTAACTTTGTTATTGGCGGAGAGAGAGGGATTCGAACCCCCGGAGGTGTGACCCTCAACGGTTTTCAAGACCGCCGCAATCGACCACTCTGCCATCTCTCCTAAATGGACTGTGCAAAGATATGCTATTTTTTTCTTACATGCAAATTTAGAGTTGTTAAAAATTAAAATAGCGCGGTATCTTCTCGACACTGCGCTATCTGTTTCTTTTTCCATTGCGGTCAAATATGATAATGACCGATATTTATATGATTTTGATTGGTTTTGTCTTTTTCCGTTGCCGATGTGACAGTGATCGGCATAATGATTGGTTTTAATTTCTTTGAGACCGCTGTCTCGTTTGATTTGATACAAAAATAACGGGTTGCGGCAACATGAGTGTTACAATAAAAATACAATATGGGATCGTATCGGTGATTTTTGTGCTACAATTTTCCATAAACGGGATGTTGCCAATCGGGGGCAAGCTGTCGCATGGGGTCCATGACAAACGGGCGAAGATGCATACGAGGATGCGGGATTATTAGTCTTGGGTGATTGAAAACCAATGAGTCGATTGCTATTATGTCGATATCGATCACCCGGTCGATGTAGTTGTTGTCTGTGTCGCGGTGTGATGACGGGTCTATTTCGTTTTGTACGGCAAGTGTGTCATCGAGTATTTTTAGCGGGGGAGTGTCGGGTTTTATGTCTACTGCAACTCCGATATTGAGAAATGTATTTTGTGATTCAAAGCCCCAGGGTTGTGACTGGATCAAGTCGGATAGTCTTAGTGTGCCGGGAATGATCCATGCGAGTTGTTCAAGCAGTGCGACCGCACGGAGCAGATTGCTCCGGCGGTCGCCTATGTTTGAACCTATATTCAGATATAGTGTCAATTGTCGATGGAGTTTTTTCAGAGTGTGCGGTTGACTTCGACTTCTTCGAATCCTTCGATGAAGTCTCCGACTCTCACGTCGTTGTAGCCTACAATCGACATGCCGCAGTCGTAGCCTGAAACAACTTCCTTGACGTCGTCTTTGAAGCGCTTGAGTGAAGCGAGTTCGCCGGTGTATTTGACAATACCGTCGCGGATGAGGCGGCATTTGGATCCACGTTTGATTTTGCCGTCGCGGACAAGGCACCCGGCAATTGTTCCGATTTTGGATATGTGGAATGTCTCGAGTACTTCGGCCGAGCCTGTGATCTCTTCTTTTAGCTCGGGGGCAAGCATGCCTGACATTGCGTCTTTGACTTCTTCAATCGCCTGATAAATGACTGAATAGAGTCGGATTTCGACACCGTCGCGCTCTGCGGCTTTTCGGGCAGCCATTGACGGACGAACCTGGAAGCCGATGATGATCGCGTCGGAAGCCGATGCGAGTGTGACGTCGCTTTCCGAAATTTCGCCTACGGCCTTGTGGAGCACGTTGACCTGAATCTCCTCGGTCGAAAGCTTGATAAGTGAATCGGATAGTGCTTCGATCGAACCGTCGACGTCGCCTTTGACGATGATGTTGAGTTCCTGGAAGTTTCCGATTGCACGACGGCGACCGATATCTTCGAGAGAAAGAAGTTTCTTGGTGCGCAGTCCGAGCTCTCGCTGGAGCTGTTCGCGTTTTGTAGCGATCTCGCGGGCTTCCTGCTCTGTGTCGAGCACATTGAATGTGTCGCCTGCTGTTGGTGCGCCGTTCAGTCCGAGGATGAGCGCCGGAGTTGCCGGACCAGCTTCTTTGATGCGCTGGTTGCGCTCGTTGAACATGGCCTTTACGCGTCCGTAGTGTGTGCCAGCAAGAATTGTGTCGCCGACACGGAGTGTACCGTTCTGCACAAGCACTGTCGCTACATATCCACGTCCTTTGTCGAGTGATGACTCGATGATGGACCCCACTGCTCTGCGCTGAGGGTTGGCTTTGAGTTCAAGCATTTCGGCTTCGAGGAGCACCTTTTCCATGAGTTCTTCAACTCCGATTCCCTGTTTAGCCGATATGTCCTGTGACTGGTATTTTCCACCCCATTCCTCCACGAGGTAGTTCATTCCGGCAAGTTCCTCCTTGATCTTGTCGGGGTTGGCGTGTGGTTTGTCGATCTTGTTTATGGCAAACACGATGGGAACGCCTGCGGCCGATGCGTGGTTGATTGCCTCGACGGTCTGCGGCATGACGTTGTCATCGGCCGCTACGATGATGATACACAGGTCAGTGACTTTGGCACCACGTGCACGCATAGCGGTAAACGCTTCGTGTCCCGGAGTGTCGAGGAATGTGAGGTGGCGTCCGTCGGCGAGCTTTACGTTGTAGGCTCCGATGTGCTGTGTAATGCCACCGGCCTCACCGGCGATTACATTGGCTTTGCGTATGTGGTCGAGAAGTGATGTCTTGCCATGATCGACATGACCCATGACTGTCACAATCGGCGGACGGTTCTCAAGGTCTTCCTCCCGGTCTTCGTCCTGGCTGATTGCCTCGACTACTTCGGCTGAGACGTATTCGGTCGTGAAGCCAAACTCTTCGGCTACAATATTGATTGTCTCGGCATCGAGCCTTTGGTTGATAGATACCATTACACCGATATTCATGCATGTACCGATAACCTGATTTATTGGTACATTCATCATGGATGCAAGGTCGTTGGCGGTCACAAACTCGGTAAGTTTGAGTGTGCGGCTCTCTGCTGCTTCCTGCTCTGCCGCCTCACGCTCTCGGTTGGCAAAGGCCTCACGTTTTTCTTTACGCCACTTTGTGGCCTTTTTCTGTCCTTTGTCTTTTGCGGTGAGGCGTGCGAGTGTCTCTCGTACCTGTTTCTGTACGTCTTCCTCGCTTACGGCTGCATGCGGAGCCGCGTTGCGGTTGTTCTTATTGCGTGAGGAGTCTTTGCCACGGCCTTTTCCTCCCTGGTTCTGCTGAGAATTACCACCCTGTTGGTTGGCCTGGCGGTTGTGATTGTTGCCACCGCCGTTGTTTCCTCCGCGCTGTTGCTGCTGCACGGTTTTCTCGATGTCAACTTTCTGTTTCCCATCGATGCGGCGGCGTTTTTTACGGTCATTGTTCTGCTTATCGCTGTTCTGTCCGTTCTGATCGCCTTGCTGAGCCCGTGCCTCACGGCGGCGTTCTTCTTTGGTTTTCTTTTTAGGGCGGGTCGACTGGTTTATGGCCGACAGGTCGATTTTACCTACAACATTTATCTTGAGCGGAGACTCAGGAGCTTCTCCGAGCGTGAATATTTCGGGCTGTGCGGGTTTTGCCTCTGAGGCGGCTGGCTGTTCGGGCTTAGGTTGCTGAGCCGGTTGAGCCGGTTTGGCGGCGGGAGCTGTCTGAGCTGGCTTAGGCTCTGCGGCCGGTTGTACGGGTTTGGGCTGTGGCGCCGGCTTTGCAGGTTTCTCTTCCGGTACAGGCTGTACAGAAGGTTTGGTTGGCTCGGGCTGCGCAGGTTTTTCCACTGGAGCCGGTTTCGCCGGTTCGGGTATGCTGATTGGAGCCTGTGCGGGTTTGCTTTCCTGTACAGGCTGTATCGCTGGTTTAGGTTCTGAAACCGGCTGTTCTGTTTTTTGAGGTTCCGGTGTAGAAGTAGGTTCTACAGGCTTACCGGTCTTGAGGTCGATCTTGCCAATGAATTTTGGTCGGTTTATCGTGCCGACTTCGGGCTTCGAGACTTGCCGTTTGTTCTTGTCGCCGCCTTTCTGAGCCGATGTTGCAGCCTGAGCCGATGTGTTTTGATCGGCCTTACGATCTTTCTGTCTCTGTGTAGAGAACTGTTCGGATTTGTTTTTCTGATCCTTGTCGACCTTGAACTGCTGGTACAAAATGTCGGCTTCAGCCTCCTCCAGACGAAAATTGGGGTTGTCATCGGGGACTGTGATGTTCTTCTTCCGAAGTGCCTCAACGACTGTCGCGACAGAGACGTTGAGGTCTTTTGCTACTTTGCTTATCTTTATTCTCGCCATGTAGGGAGGAGGGTATTTATGTCTCTTTAAATCTTAATAGTAGAGAGCCTGTAAGGCTTTTGATGCGTCGTGGAGATGAGATGCTGTATCAGAGTCAGTCCTCAAACTCGGCTTTGAATACCTGAAGAACATGGTCGACATCCTCTTCCTCAAGGTCGGCCTGGTCAATGAGGACTTCGCGCGGAGTCTTGAGTACGGCTTTAGCGGTAGTGAGTCCGATTTGTTTGAGGGAATCGATGATCCAGCTTTCGATCTCGTCATTGAACTCGTCGATGTAGATGTCTTCTTCTGCGACCTCTTCTTCGGCATCGCGGTATACGTCGATCTCATATCCAGTGAGCTGGGTGGCAAGTTTTATGTTGGATCCACCTTTGCCGATTGCGAGCGATACTTCTTCGGGGCGCAGGAATACTTCTGCTTTTTTGTTTTCCTCGTCGATGCGTATAGAGGATATTTTTGCCGGACTGAGCGCACGCTGAATGAAGAGCGACGGGTTGGCGGTGTAGGTGATCACGTCGATGTTTTCGTTGCGTAGCTCACGTACGATGCCATGAATGCGAGATCCTTTGACGCCTACACATGCTCCTACGGGATCGATTCGGTCATCATAGCTTTCGACTGCTATTTTAGCACGTTCACCGGGTATGCGGGCCACAGCACGGATGTTGATGAGTCCGTCCTGAATTTCCGGAACTTCGATTTCGAAAAGGCGACGCAGGAAGTTTTCGTTGGTGCGACTTACAGTTATTTTGGGATTGTTGTTTTTATTGTCGACATTGGCGACAACGGCTCTTACCGTCTCTCCCTTGCGGAAAAAGTCGCGTGGAATAGACTCGCTTTTTGGAAGCAGAAGCTCGTTTTTCTCAGCATCGAGAAGGAGAGTCTCTCGTGACCATGTCTGATATACTTCACCTGTGACGAGTTCGCCTTCAAGTTCTTTGAATTTCTCGTAGACAGCTTCTTTCTGCAGATCGAGTATCTTTGACTGGAGGGTCTGGCGCAGGTTGAGTATCGCACGGCGTCCGAAGTCTGCAAAAATGATTTCTTTGGTATGTTCTTCACCTATTTCAACCTCCGGATCGTTGTCGGCTCTTGCATCGGTGAGCGCTATCTGCAGATTGGGATTTGCCACCTCACCGTCGGGTACAACTTCGAGGTTCTGGAAAATCTGGACATCACCTTTGTCAGGATTCATGATGACATCGAGATTCTCGTCGGTTCCAAACATTTTTGCCAGCACGTTTCGGAATGATTCCTCAAGTACGCTGATCATTGTGGTCTTGTCGATGTTTTTAAGCTCCTTGAACTCAGCGAAGCTTTCCACCATGTTGGGGGTGGCGTCTATTTTTTTTGCCATCGTCGTGGTAAAGTGTCGATTGGTGTTCTTTTATTCTGATCTTATTTGAAAGTGATGACGTAGCGTGCAGTCTTGGTCGAGGCGAATGAAATTGCCTCGGGTTTTATCACTATTGACGGGCGTTTGGCTCCGGGTGCTTTTTCTTTGACCGGAATCCCTATGATGTAGCCGTCGGTGTCCACTTCGGTGAGTGTACCTTTCAGTTTCCGCCCATCGGTTGTGATCACTTCTATCTCGTTGCCGATGTTTTTGAGGTATTGTTGCCTGACCTTAAATGGAGCCGTGAGCCCGGCGGAGCCTACTTCAAGCTCGAAATCCTCTTTGTCGCGGTCGAGCGAACTCTCTATTTCCCGACTGATGCGGGCGCATGAATCTACATCCATGCCGTCATCTGAATCCAACTCTACTACGATGCGGTTTCCGGGCTCGACACGTATATCGACGATATATATGCCGGTTTGCTCGATCGCTTTCTCAACTAATGGCTTAATCTGCGATTTGTCTATCATTTTCTATAACAAAATAGAGGAAGCCGTGGCCTCCTCTTGAATGCTCTACGCAAATGTAGCAATTCTCAGGCTAATGGCCTAAAAAAGCATGGTTGTGAGAGCGAAAAAGAGATTTATTTAACTATAATTAACTATTTGCGCGTTGTATACAGGTATTTTAGTTCAAAAAAATCCAAAAGAAAGCAATATGTGAGTGTGTTTTGAATAATTGACATTTAACACATGCGGTTATAATTATATAGCGCTATCTTTGTGGCGCTAAAAAAAATATTGACATTGGAAGACAACAAAGACAACCGCAGGCCGGGGCTGAAAATATCCCTTATACCATTTGTTTTTCTGTTCGGGATGATCGGACTGCTGGTGAATGCCGGTGGTGCCGGTTATGTGCAGGATTGGAGCTGGGGAGTGCTTTTGCTTTGCGCCGTGGTGGCTCTGAGCATATCGCTTATGTTTTACCGCAGGCCCGGAAATGAGTATAAACAGGGGCTGAAGCTCTGTTCGGTCCAGATCATGCCTGCCTTGCCTATACTTGCGCTTATTGCCACTGTTTCGGTGTCGTGGATGGCGAGCGGAGTTGTGCCGACGCTTATCGTGTATGGGCTGGAACTGATAAACCCGAGTATATTTCCTCTTGTCGCCTGTCTGGTGTGCGCATGTGTATCGGTCCTTTCGGGCAGTTCATGGACAACTATCGCTACAATAGGAGTGGCTTTTATAGGTATCGGCGAGGCAATGGGATATTATCCGCCTCTTGTGGCCGGCGCCATTATCTCAGGCGCATATTTCGGCGATAAGGTTTCTCCGCTGAGTGATACGACTGTACTGGCATCATCTTCGTGTGGAGTGGATCTGTTCACTCATATCCGCAACATGATGCGCACGTCGATACCGGCGCTTCTGATCGCGCTGGCAGTGTTTGGGGGAGTCGGACTTTTTGCTACTCCGGCAGCTGCCGAGGAGAATGCCCAGATACTTATAAGCGGACTTGAGGGTATGTATAATATAAGTGCGTGGACTTTATTGATTCCGTTATTGACGATTGTGCTTCTGGCACTGAAGGTGTCGACACGTAATACGCTGATTCTTTCGACTCTTGCCGGGTGCCTCGGTGTGATTTTGTTTCAAGGCGGACTATCGGATAATGCAGGTCCGGCCGGACAGACGGCGGAGATTTTAAAGGCCTTGTGTTTTGGAACATCATCGTCGGTAGATGACGAGATATTGCAGAATCTTACATCTACAGGAGGAATCAAGGGTATGATGCCTACGATTTTTCTGGTATTGTCAGGTATGTTTTTCGGGGGTGTGATGCTTGGGTCGGGTATGATATCCGCTATAACCAATGCGTTTGTCAAGCATTTGCATTCGCGTCGTGGAATTGTGTCGGCAACAGTCGGCACCGGTATTTTCCTGAATTGTACGACATCCGATCAGTATCTTTCGATAATTCTGAATGCCAATGTTTATTCCGAACTGTACGGACGCAAGGGAATAGAGCCTAAATTCCTGAGTAGAACGGTGGAGGATTCGACATCGGTTACTTCGGTTCTTGTGCCGTGGAATTCGTGCGGACTGACGCAGTCTACGGTTCTTGGAGTAAGCACTCTGGCTTATCTTCCGTTCTGTGTGTTCAATCTCATGAGTCCTGTCATGTCTATTGCCGCCGCATGGCTTACAGAGCGCAGGAAAAGTATCAGGGAGGTTAGGAATATGGCAGGCTGAAATCTGTGATAGATTCTGTTGACTTAAAATTACTGGTTATAATACAAAGGTTTTGCCGTGTCAAGTTGTACATCGATGACAAGGAATGAGGGGAAACCTCTGGTGAGTGTGGTGATACCCAATTTCAACTATGGACGATACCTCGATCTGCGTATTCAGAGTGTCCTGAAACAGACATTTCATAACTTCGAACTGATTTTACTCGACGATGCTTCTGTAGATAACAGTTTGGAAATCTTGAAATTATATGGTGGGGGGGGGTATGACCGGATCAGCCATATCGTTCTTAACGACAGCAACAGCGGAAATCCATTCGTGCAATGGCACAAGGGCATACAGCTTGCCAGAGGAAAATACGTGTGGATCGCCGAGGCCGATGATCTGTGTGAGCCGACATTTCTGGAAAATGTAATTCCGTTGATGGAAACGCATCGCAATGCCTCGGTATGTTTTGTCGGCAATTGCCGTATAGATCAGTACGGCACCCATATAGAAGGCGATTTCAACAAATGGAAACCATCATATCCGGCATACTGTGTGTTTGACGGAAAAGAATATATAAAGCACAATCTTTATTGGCGTAATTACATTGACAATGCCAGTGCGGTGGTTTTCAGGAAAAGTATGATGAAGGCCGATAATATCAGGCAATGTGAACAGATGCGTCATAGTGGAGACTGGCTGTTCTGGTTTTATATGGCAATGAATGGAGATGTGATCGAATGCTACAAGGTATTGAATTATTTTAGGCAACATCCGCAGAAAGTTACGGTCAAGGCGACCAAAAGTGGGATGGGTGAGGCTGAGAATATGGAAATAGTGCGTATCATGGAGCAGCATATTCCCAACCTTGGCAATTACAGGCGTAGATTGAGGAGGGGCATGTTTTATAACAGAATAGCCAAAATGAATCTGGAATGCCAAACCAGAGATAAGTTATATGAATTGTTGAGGGAAAAATTGGGAGGGACTAATAGAGACGGTCGTTTTGAACGGTTTAACCGGGTCGCACGTCTATTTTGTCCATTTGTTCTGACAATGAAAAGGGATCGCCTTAGACCTTCCAGAGAAAATCATTAATGAGAGCGTGACGCTGAATTGTATGGGTGCACAAAGTCAGACATGCGTATTGCGGTATTTATCCGAAAAGTTTTATTTTCAGCGCTTTTAATGCGTGAATAAAATCGGCTGCCGATCGGAAACGTACTACCTGCCTGCTTATGAACCGCCACGACATAAAGTAGCGGAGATTATGACAGAAAAGCATACGCTCCATTTGCCGGGGTGTGAGATGTGGCAGCCGTAAAATAGAATGGCGTTGCACATCGGTAGGAATGTATCTGCCACCGTCAATCCATCCGTTTTCCATGCACAGGCGGTGAAATTCGGTTCCGGGAAAAGGTGACACGATATTTATCATGATCTGATCTACCGGCAGACGGCGCACTTCACGGAGAGTATGGCCGACGGTCGTGGTTGTCTCGAGCGGAGAACTGCCGATTAGTACATTTAGTTTTACCTGTATTCCGGCATCGGCGAGGTCGTGTATGGCTTGTCGGATACGGTCGGCGGTGATACCTTTTTTTATGTATTCGAGAATGCGGTCATCAAATGATTCCACGCCGAGGTCAATGTAGCGGCATCCGCTTCGGGCAAGCATTTCTGCTATCGCCGGTGTGATTGCATCGGCACGTGCCTGGCATCCCCAAATTAATTTATGGCGTCGCATTATACTGCATATTGCTGCGGTACGCTGCTCATTCCAGATAAAATTGTCGTCGGTGAATCCTACAGCCCTATAGCCTTGTAGGGCTATCTGGTCCATTTCCATACTGATCGACTCTACTGAACGGAAGCCGACCGGTGGTTTGCAACCGTGATTATTGCGGTGCTCTATCTCTCGCGCGAATGACAGGGATGAAGGAACACAAAAGATACAATGATAGGGGCAGTTGCGTGAGGTGAACGCAGTGGTGTATGGTCCTGTCTTGAGCTTGGGATTTCGGTAGGTGCGATCGGCTATGAGATCGCGTGCCGCAAAGGGAAGATCGTCAAGACGGTCATTGGGCGGTCTGGACGGGTTGTCGTGTACAATGCCGTTTTCGTCGCACCACGACAGACCTGTTATTTTAAGGATGCTTGACTCAAAGAATTGACTTCTTCGCCACCGCGCATGATGATCGTTATTCTTTTCGCTGAATATTCGTTGTATATTTTCTTCTGTTGAGTCAAGTGCACGGACGAGTGCGCATGCGGTAGTCTCTGGCTCGGCTCTCAGGACGTAGGTAAATATATCGTGCAGGTACCGTCTGGGAGCCCATGTCGGTCCGGGGCCTGCGAAGATGACCGGCAGACGGCTATTATGTCGTCGAAGAATGGATAGCGCCTGAATATCGTCATCATAAGATAGATTTACACTCCAGATGAAAATTATATCACAGTCATGGTTTTCTGCGAATGTCGCGAATTGCCTATATGGAGAGCGGCCGACTGTGAAATCATCAAGTGAGATTTCCGCTCCTGTGTCTCGGCGAACAGTCGCGGCAAGTGTGAGTTCGTAGATATTAGGAGTCGGGACCACTACTCGTGTACATCCCGCTGATCTTTCGGCAGGTTGTCGGAGGGAAAACGATGGTGGAGTGAGAAACGAGACGCGCATATCTGATGTAGATATGGCAAATATAAGAAGAATATTCGATGAAAAGAATAGCGATCGTCATGCGAAGCATGGTGCGCGGTGGCGAAGCCAATTCTTTGAGTCAAATACAGGAAAAAATGCCGGTGATTTTTTGAAAAGGCTGATTAATAGCTGTTGAATCGATGCGCCTTTTGTAGATCCACTTCAATATAATTTCGGGATGAAAAGGAATTTTATGAAGTTTTTGGTAGTGGAATGTTGCAAATTTAAAAACTAAGGGTACATTTGCGGTATGATTTATCGGGAGTTGTATTATTTCGGCCGAATATGCCGATGTTGTTGAACTCACCTGTCGGTATAAACGGGTGATGCCCGTTTATGTAACGTTACCGGAAATGATATACCGGTTTTGTTAGAACTTTTCACAATTACATTTCATTATTTATTAATATACGGTCAGAGAAGTGTTCCGGCAGCGGGCACAGTCGATCTGTAGATTCATATCATCACTATTATGCCTGCAAATGCAACTGATTTCACAAAGGTGCTGTCGCAAACAGTAACGAGGCTTTCGGAGACATCTGTGTCGTTGAACAATGATCTTGGCGGATATGGACATGTGCTTCCGTCGGTCGTAACAATAACGGAAATCATAAAAACACTGAAACAGTTGCTTTTTCCTGAGTTTTTCTACAACAACAAACCGTCGGAAGAAGCGATGAAACACTATCATATAGGTGTGGATGTGGATCGGCTGTTCTCTTTGTTGCAAAGGCAGATAGCCTGCAGCCTGCATTTTAATCCTGCAACCGTAGCTGTTGTAGATGGTATCGAGTCGGTATCGGGCGATGTGGCAGCAAGGACAATATCGGAGCTACCGGAGCTTAAAAGGATGCTTTATACTGATATACGTGCGATATTCAACAATGATCCGGCAGTAGGTAATGAGGCAGAGGTGATTTTGTGCTATCCGTCGATAAAGGCTATGCTTAATTATCGGTTCGCACATCTGCTGCATAGACTCGGAGTACCTCTGTTGCCGCGAATAATTACCGAAATAGCTCACTCGGAAACCGGAATAGACATACATCCGGGAGCCACGATAGGGGAGTATTTCAGTATAGATCACGGCACGGGTGTGGTGATAGGCGAGACTTGTATAATAGGATGTAATGTAACGGTTTATCAGGGAGTGACTCTTGGCGCAAAAAATTTCTCGCTTGACAGTAACGGCCATCCGGTCAATGTGCCGCGTCATCCGATCATAGAGGATAATGTGACTATTTATTCCAATGCATCGGTTCTTGGCCGCATCACTATAGGCCATGACACAACAATCGGCGGCAATGTGTGGGTTACACATGATGTTCCGCCATATTCTCGCGTGCTTCAGGGGCAGCCGCGTTCTGAGATATTTACCGATGGAGCCGGTATATGATTCCTGACTTCTTTATGGAACTATTTATTAAAGACTGAAATGAAGATTGCAAAAAGTCTATCTGATCTTATAGGAAACACACCTCTGCTTGAGGTGTCGAATATTGAAAAGAAGAAAAGGACTGTGGCCCGACTGCTTGTAAAACTTGAGAGTTTCAATCCTGGCAGTAGTGTGAAAGACCGTGTGGCTCTCGCAATGATTGAAGATGCCGAGGCTTCAGGTGTTCTAAGGCCGGGTTCTGTAATCATTGAGCCGACATCGGGCAACACAGGTATCGGCCTCGCGTGGGTAGCTTCTATCAAGGGATATGAGCTTGTTCTGACCATGCCTGATACTATGAGTGTAGAGCGCCGCAATCTGCTGAAAGCTCTTGGTGCGAGACTTGAGCTGACCTCCGGCAGTGAAGGAATGAAAGGTGCTATACGTCGTGCCGAGGAGTTGCGTGAGGCTATTCCGGGTGCGGTGATACTACAGCAGTTTGACAATACTGCCAATCCCGGGGCCCATTATCGCACGACCGGACCTGAGATATGGAATGATACTGACGGAGAGGTTGATATTGTGGTCGGTGGAGTAGGTACCGGCGGCACAATATGTGGCACGGCACGATATCTTAAAGAACAAAAGCCTTCGGTGAGTGTGGTTGCTGTCGAGCCGGCAGCTTCGGCTGTGTTGTCGGGCAACACTCCGGGTGCGCATAAACTTCAGGGTATAGGAGCAGGGTTTGTTCCAGGAAATTTTGATCGCAGTGTGGTTGATTCCATAGTGTCGGTTGACGACAGGGACGCTGTAGCAGCGGGTCGATTGCTTGCGGCATCCGAGGGTGTGCTGGCTGGGATATCGTCGGGTGCTGCGTTTCATGTGGCTCTGGGGCTTGCATGTGCTCCGGAGAATACTGGCAAGACTATAGTTGCCATATTGCCGGATACAGGAGAACGTTACATGTCGACAATCCTGTATGCTTTCGACAGTTATAAGGTTTAGTTCTCGTCAGGCTATTAATTATAGTGCGGCGATGTTATTTGCATCGCCGCACTATAATCTGACATGACAGTGGCCGGATTTTCAGAACTCAAATTGTTCAATGCGCATTTCACCGTAGAGTTGCAACTCAGGTACGAGTGATGTGAAGTGTGGAGCATTCATGTGTGCTTCAAGCGAAGGCGCGTCCTGCCAGGTCTCGATGATCATATATTCGCCGGGACGGGTTGTTGATGCGAGCATGTCATAGCTGATGCAGCCTTTGTCGTTGAGCGAGGCCGCTACAAGTTCTTTTCCTGCTTTTTCTGCTGCTTCTTTGTGTGCAGTGTCGGTCAATGAGTAGAATACGTTAAGTCTGAGCATAGTCTATTGTATTTTAAGGATTGTCGTGTATAATATCACTGTTGTTGTTTGATTCAAAATTAGGCAAAAATTATTAATTTTGATGTCAGATTATACAATGAATATAAAAATCACATGTTGCCATTAAATATATTGCTCAACGCTGTTTCCGGTGCGCCGATTGAAATGGATATAAACGGTCTTATATCGGATCTGGCATTTATACTTTTGCTTGGAGCAGTAGTCACACTTGTGTTTAAATGGATCAGGCAACCTGTGGTGCTTGGATATATTGTCGCCGGTTTTTTGGCGAGTCCTAATTTTGAGCCTCTACCCTCTGTAACCACTGCGGCCAACATTGAATTCTGGGCGCAGATAGGAATTGTCATATTGCTGTTTTCACTTGGTGTCGAGTTCAGTTTCCGCAAACTGATGAATGTCGGGGGAAGCGCGATATCGACAGTGATGATTATTATCACCGGCATGATGCTCAGTGGTATAGCGGTGGGGCATTTTCTCGGGATGAGTTTTATCGACTGTCTTTTTCTCGGCGGTATGCTGTCGATGTCGTCCACCACGATTATCATCAAGGCATTCACTGACATGGGGTTGCGTCAGAAGACATTTGCCGGCATAGTATTCGGAGTGCTTATCGTCGAGGACCTCTTTGCGGTATTGCTTATGGTGATACTGTCGTCCATAGCGTTGAACAACAGTGTGGAAGGCGGAGAGCTTATAATGAGTGTCGGCAAACTTGTATTTTTTCTTGTGATATGGTTTGTGGTTGGAGTATATGTGCTCCCGTCGGTGCTCAACAGGGTAAGCCGTTTTCTTAATTCCGAAACATTGCTTATTGTATCGATGGGATTATGCCTCGGTATGGCTGTTTTTTCGGTCGAATGTGGTTTCTCGCTCGCACTTGGGGCTTTTGTCATGGGTTCGATACTTGCCGGCACGAGCTATGCCGAACGTATAGAGAAGGTGACAACTCCGGTCAAAGATCTGTTTGGAGCGGTATTTTTCATATCGGTTGGCATGATGGTGCAGCCGTCGGTGATTGCCGATTACTGGGGCTCTATACTGTTGCTGTCGGGTGTTGTTATTGTCGGCATGATACTTTTCGGATCAATCGGACTGCTGCTTACCGGCCAGACTCTCAAGGTGGCCATAGAGGCAGGATTCTCACTCACGCAGATCGGTGAATTCGCATTTATCATCGCTTCGCTCGGCATGAGTCTCGGAGTGCTTGACGCCACTATATATCCGATTGTTGTAGCGGTATCGGTCATAACAACTTTCACTACACCTTATTTTATCAAGATGGCTAATCCGTTCTACCGGATTGTTGTGAAAATACTGCCACACAGGCTTCATTTTCTGCTTGAGCGCTATACAGCCGATGCCAAGGAGGGAGCTGTTTCGGCGCGCAAGGTATGGGCTACGCTGTTGCGCCGTTATCTGTGGCGTTTTATGCTTTATTCTATAATAATTATCGCTATTGTGGCAGTAGGTATTGTCTATTTTGTACCGTGGCTTACAGACATGCTTGGCGCGTGGGGCAAATTATGCGGAGTTGTTCTGACGCTTCTTGCAATGTCGCCGTTCTTGTTGGCTCTGTCGGGTCCTGTCAGCAAGAAAATGGAGGTTGAAATGCTTGAAAGCTATCATAGTCAGTATCGTGTGCCTATGGTGGTGATGACGGTGTTTCGAGCTGTCGCCGCACTGTTTTTCGTGATTTACTTTATCGGACACAGTTATGGATATGTAATCGGTGTGGTTGCCGGCATAGCCATAATGGTGCTGTTGTTCGCTGTGTTCCGCAATCAGGTGAAACACAAGCTGCAGACCATCGAGAGCAAATTCATGAGCAATCTCAATGAACGTGAATTGCGACGCACGGGTAAGAATTTCAATCTTGTCAGCGATCTTCACCAGGCGGTCATACATGTCGGACTTGGAAGTCCGTACCTTGGTATGCAGCTGAAAGATACCGATCTGCATTCTAAGTATGGTGTGAATATACTAAATATCCAGCGTGGAGGTGAGTTTATACCTGTCCCGTCGGGCGACACACGCCTTTTCCCAGGAGATGTGGTAGGTGTGGTCGGTACCGACTCTCAGATAGAGAGCATACTTCCGCTACTTGAATGCGAGCGCACGGATACGCCTGTGGATATGGCTGATTCTACTGATTTTGACGTGGTTGCTCTGAAGGTGACAGGCTTGTCGCCGATTGTTGGCCGCACTGTGGCGCAAATCGATGTGCGTCGCAAATATATGTCGTTTATTCTGGCAATACAGCGCGGTGACGAGTATATCACCGATGTTGTCAACATACCATTCTGCGCCGGAGATACAATCTGGGTCGCAGGAAATAAAAAATATTACAAAAAACTTGTCATGTCATGAGCAGGAAAAAACCGCTCCCGCTACTACAGGATATCGAGATTACCGGGGTTGCCGCAGAGGGTAACTCTATTGCAAAGGTTGATGGCCGTGTTGTGTTTATCCCTTATGGCGCTCCCGGCGATATAGCAGATGTGCAGCTTACAAGAAAGAAAAATTCATTTGCCGAGGGACGCATAACGGAAATCAAGCGTCGGTCGGATCTGCGTATAGAACCTAAGTGCGGTCATTTCGGTGTGTGCGGCGGATGCAAGTGGCAGCATCTTCCCTACGATTACCAGCTGCAGTTCAAACAACAGCAGGTTGAAGATGCCCTCACCCGCATCGCCAAGGTGGATATGCCTGGAATCTCACCGATTATCGGATCGGAGCGCATATGGGATTACCGCAACAAAATGGAATATACATTTTCCAATAAAAAGTGGCTCACATTTGAACAGATGCATAGCGGAGAGGAGTTTACCGACCGTGATGCAGCCGGTTTTCATATTCCGGGATCGTTTGACAAGGTACTTGATATTGAATGCTGCCATCTTCAGTCTGACCTTGGAAACCGCATACGTCTGTTTATAAGAAACCTTGGTAAGAAGTATGGATGGGAATTCTATGATCTGAAGCAACAGGTGGGATTTCTGCGTACGTTGATGCTACGTATCCTTGATACAGGCCAGGTAATGGCGGTAATGTCGGTAGGAGAGGATGATCCCGAAAAGATAAAGGTGCTTATGGAGGCCGTGGCGGCTGAGTTTCCTGAGATAACGTCGCTCAACTATGTGGTCAATCTTAAAGCCAATGACACGATAACCGATCAGGAGATAGTGTGTTGGCCAGGATCAACACCTTATGTGGAAGAGGAAATGGAGGGACTGCGTTTCCGTATCGGTCCAAAGTCGTTCTATCAGACCAATTCACGGCAGGCCTACAGGCTTTACAGCGCAGTGCGCGATCTGGCGTCTCTCGACGGTACACAACTTGTGTATGATCTTTATACCGGTACCGGCACGATCGCAAATTTTGTGGCGCGGCAGGCGCGGCAGGTTGTAGGTATAGAGTATGTGCCTGAAGCTATTGAAGATGCAAAACTTAACTCACAGGTCAACGGCATAGAAAATACGGTCTTTTACGCTGGAGATATGAAGGATGTGCTCAATGCCGATTTTATCGGACGGCATGGTGTGCCTGATGTGATGATCGTCGATCCTCCGCGTGCAGGTATGCATGCCGATGTTGTCGCCACCATACTTGCCGCATCTCCGCGACGCATAGTGTATGTGAGTTGCAATCCGGCGACACAGGCGCGTGACATAGCTATGCTTGACGTGGCATATCGTCTTACGGCAGTCCAGCCGGTCGACATGTTCCCGCATACACATCATGTAGAGAATATAGCGGTGCTTGAGCTCCGCTGATACGGTATCTGATTTGTACGACAAGCGGAATCCGACACGGGTTCCGCTTGTCGTTTTGCTTTTCATGCAGGCAGTGGCGGATAAGAAACGTTAAATAGCGGAGTGCCCACGAACACTGGGCTACTCTGTGACGTTCTGATTTTGAAACGAGTTGAAAAGGCTTACAGCCTTAGTCTCGGAAATATAATTTAATTAACCTCTGAAATACTATATGGTAATGAATTACACCCAACCTGAACTACCTTACAAGCGCGAGGCCCTCGAGCCGATCATCAGCCGTGAAACTGTAGACTATCACTACGGTAAGCATGAGAAAACCTATATAGATAATCTCAATAATCTTATCGAAGGGACAGAATGGGCCGATATGGCTCTGGAAGATATAATCCGCAAAGCAGAGGGGCCGCTCTTCAACAATGCCTCGCAGGCGTGGAACCACATACTTTACTTCTTCTCTTTCTCTCCCGATGGAGGCGGAGAACCTGACGGCGAACTCGGCGAAGCTATCAAGAAACAGTTTGGCAGTTTCGAGGAATTCAAGAAACAGTTTGAGGATGCAGGAGCCAAGTTGTTTGGATCGGGATGGGTATGGTTGTCGCATGATGATCAGGGTTCGCTTTTCATTTCGCAGGGCAGTAATGCTGAAAATCCGCTCACCAAGGGGCTTACCCCGATACTCACATTCGATGTTTGGGAGCATGCCTACTATCTCGACTATCAGAACCGCAGAGCCGAATATCTGAAAAAACTCTGGGATATTGTCGACTGGGACATGGTGGCATCCCGATACTGAATATCAACTGACACAATTAAATAAAGAAACATAATTCTGACAAAAATATTTGATTGTCCCTGACAAGTGTCAGTGAAGTTGTAAGCATTAATTGTAAGCATAATGTGATGAATGGAGAGAGAGGTACTCGTGAGAGCCCCTCTTTTTCTGCATGGTCACTGACGGTCTGTTGTTCCGGTCTCTTGATGTTGTTGAGGCATCAGCCTGGCAGAGGTATCGCGTAAACGTGACGCCTCGACTGCATCGGTGTATTCATTTATTGAAAGCCGGTGCAGTCGCATTGTTTTAAGGTCGTCATAGGATATAATGACAGGAATGACTCCATCGGGAATATATCCGGGTCGGGAGCGGGACAATACCGACAGATATCTTTCCGCTTCATGTAAATTGGCGAATCCTTGTACGGTGATTATGGATTGATGATCCAGTGTAGTTGCTTCAATGTCAAAGTCGCGCACTGAGAATGCACTGAAATTATATCGTGCGATATCATATAGAAGAATATTGGCGTTTACCGAGTCTTTGTCGAAAGCAAACAAAAGCACGTGTTTGCTTTCCGGATCTATTGTGAAAAGCGTATCGTTTGTTGTGGCTGTTTCGGGGGCTCGGGTGAAATAGTCGACTGTATCTGATGTTTCTGTCCACATCATAGGCTTTACATTCTCTCTGGTGCCGCTGCCGGGTGTCATACCACTGTCGAGAAGTCGGAGCATGTCGGTAGCAATGGGCGCCATCTCTGTTTCAGGATAGGATTCCGCAAGATCTTTCATTTCGTTTCCGAACAGGAGGGAGTTGCCTTCTGCTCCGTAGGCAAGCGCATTGAGGAATTTCAGCTTCGGTAGGATTTCAGTTGTTGATCCATCGGATGTCGCTGAATTATACAGTTTGTGTACCGAATCGTTTGCATTGTTGAGGTAAGCCTTGTAAGCTCGGTCATAGAGTGTTTCGGCAGCAAGCAACTTAGCCCGTTTCCGATTTATGTAGTCGGGGGCTGCCATTTCTTGTCCAAGAGGGGTGTCGCCAAATTCACTCAGTATAATCCTCCGCATCGCTTCAGCTTTTTCTTTTTCGTTTTTGCGGGAATATAACAGGTAAAGTCCTTCACAAACTTCAATCCTGTGAGGTGACATGGGAAATCTGCTGATAAGCTCTGACCACGCCTGTTCGGCGGCAGTGTAGTCATCGAGGCGGTTGCGAAGAATCAAACCGATATTGTACAGACCGTCTTCTATTATGCTTTTAGCATGGTCAAGGCGTTCAGGAGTATCAGGTATTGATGCGAGATAGTATTCCGGATCATCGGGCATGGTTTCCTGTAATGTGTCATTTAAAACCATGTTTTTGATTATCGGTCGGGTGCTGTCGGTCGGTTTTGAGCTGGAATGTATACTTGTGCCTTCTTCAAGTCCGTTTTTTCCGGAAAGACGCCAGTTGTCGGTAAGCGGACGGTTGCCCCATATTTTTCTGAACTGTTCCCGACCGGCTTTCACGAGAGCATGATTATAGAAAAACCATGATATATCCTGTTGTGGCACGTCGAGGGTTGCCGGCGGTTTTGATACTGTGGCGATCTGTTCTGAGGAGTAACCATAAGCTGTTACGGTGTCGTTACTGAGGATATGGCGATATTCTTTTGCAAGCCGCTTGGCTGTAGCCAACTGTTGAGCTCGGCTCATCATTGACAATGCTATCAGCGAGTCCTGAAGATGGATATTTTTGGCGTATGGGGAGATCTCGTTGAGGGCTTCGGCTTTTTTTAGTATAGAATCAAGGTTGCTGTAGTCGGCCGGTAGAAACGGCAGTGCTGCGTTGTAGCAGTCAGAAGCCAGAGTATATTGTGCGTTTTTGTAGTATAGTGCTCCAAGTGACAGACTGGCTTTTGCTTTATGGAAACCGTGACGGGTACTTTTTTCTATAGCCAGTGCATAAGAGCGCATTGCAGCGGCAGTATCGCCTTGGATTATGTACAGATTGCCTATAGCCTCATGAATCTGGTCGAGAAAGTCGGTGTTTGAGCCATATCCGGCGAGTTTTTCTAATGATTTTATTTCTTTTGAAGTTTCCGGTAGAGGTGTGGCACGGCTCATGGCCATGCGGGCATTGAAACGTGTGGTATAATCTGTTGTAAGGTCTCTTTCTATTTTTTTGAAGGTCTGGTATGCGTTGGCCACGTCGCCGCTGCGCTCCATAGTCTGTCCGAGGAGATAGCGTAGTCTTGTTTTTTGCTTCCCATGGCTTAATTCGATAAGCTGTGTTATTGATGCTACGGCTTCTTTATATTGACTACGGCGCAAGTGCAGAGATGACAGAGCGGTAAGGTATACACGTCGTAGCTCTTTATTTTCCAGTTGATCAGGCGCGACTCTCTCCAATGCCGACTCCGCTTCATAGAGCCGGTTGAGCGCGCAGTAGCAGAGTGCTTCCCATGTGCGTGCTTCGGCGACGATGCCGGGTATCCATTTGAAATGACGTGATATGTATAGAAAAGTGTTTGATGCTATTGCGAAGTCGCCGTTCATGTACTCGGCTTGTCCGAGCATAAGCCATGAGTTATGAAGAAATGGATTGTATTCCGTGCGTCGTTTCCATTCGCGCTGTTCTGGAGTCGATGAAGATCCGGCCGGTTTTTTCTTTATTGACCGGAGCTGGATCGCTTTTTGAGCTTTCTCGATAGAGCGTGTAAAATCGCCAGAGGGTTGTTCCACGCCATCTAAACCGCGAGCTTCGGCAGGGTGAACAAAAAATATCCGTGAAAAGTCATCGCGATAGTTACGCTCCATATCGTCGAGTGTTTCACGGTAGTGCTTGTCGCCGTTGTAGTGGATATTGTAGCGCGTGATAAAAGCCTGGTAGTTTCGTGTGGCAGAAGTGTTGCGTGCAGGAGTGCAACCGCATGGCAGCAATAATGCAATTGAAGTTACCGCAATAATACTTAAAAACGATTTAAGACGCATGTAAAAATAAACGCATCAAGCATTCATTTTATTGCTTTAGGACTTGTAGTCGGGAAATGTCACACTTCTAAAGAAATGCCCGTAGCGCGATTTAATGGCATCGAGAGAAGTAGCCGAGGCTGGCGAAAGATGGTGATTTAGTGTCGGTAGACAGATTTTCTGATTTTCAGGCACGAAGTTACCGTAGAGTTCAAATTCGGAGAAACCGGAAATTTCGTTGCGGTCTACTGAGTCTATGATAGCTTGGTCCCAGCTTTTCCCCGGATTTGACGTCTCGATGAGTCTGTGCAGATTTGAAACATTACCCCGCTTAAATACCATTTTGTGGGAAACATAGCTCAAGCGTCCGATAGGATCAAAACCGATTAGACGGCGAATGTTGTCGTAGTAGGGAAGATGGTGTTCGTAGCTCTGATAGAATACACTGTTTCCGTCGGCGGTTATGAATGTGTGAGGACGTAGGAGCACGTGATCGGCATCTATAGTGATATAGTGGTCAGAGGAGCCTATACGTCCCGACAGTTTAAGTAACTGCTGGAACAGCCATCCGCTGCGGTCTTTTAGATCGGGGCCGATTTTCAGATCAATCTCTTTGGGACCGTAGCCAAGGATTTCTCTCTCTTCAATGAACTGCAATTTGTTTTTGTGGCAGAACTCCTGTACGATTCCATCGGTACTGTTGGCTACAATGTATATTTCCGATATGATATGCGGTATATTGGCACGCAGTCCGGAAAGGCAAAGAGGAATTATCGCCAGTCCTTGGATATTACAGGAATGATAATATCCACTTTTGTGTCGCACTTTGGTTGTGGATCGCATGATGTGAATGCACGATACCAGTAGAGTCCCTTTCTTTGCAGTTTGCCAACAGAGAATCCCATTGCCATTTAGCGTTAAAGTGAAAGCTCTTCGTGCAGAAATGGTGCCGTCGGAGAGTCGCCGGCCGCAATTTCCTCAGGAGTTCCGGCAGCGACGATGCTTCCTCCTTCGCGGCCTCCGCCGGGGCCCATGTCGATTACATAGTCGGCCTGTTTTACCACATCGAGATTATGCTCGATCACAACTACGGTGTTTCCCTTGTCGACAAGACGGTTGAGAACATTCATCAATACATTTATATCCTCAAAATGCAGTCCGGTCGTAGGTTCGTCAAGTATAAAAAGAGTTTTACCGGTATCGCGGCGTGCAAGTTCGGTTGCAAGTTTCACGCGCTGGTTTTCACCTCCCGAAAGAGTCGATGACGGCTGTCCGAGCTTGATATATCCAAGCCCTATTTCTTTGAGAACCTTGATTTTGTTAAGAATCGGCGGGATGTTCTCAAAAAAATCAACAGCCTGATTGATCGTCATGTCAAGTACATCGGCGATCGATTTTCCTTTATATCTTACTTCGAGAGTCTCGCGGTTGTAGCGTTTTCCGCCACATTCCTCGCACGGCACGAGCACATCGGGCATAAAGTTCATTTCGATCGAGCGGTAACCGTTGCCTTTGCACACTTCACAGCGTCCGCCCGACACGTTGAATGAGAAGCGTCCCGGTTTGTATCCGCGTATTTTAGCTTCAGGAAGCCCTACAAAGAGATTACGTATGTCGGTGAATACGCCGGTATAGGTGGCCGGGTTAGAACGTGGCGAACGTCCGAGTGGCGATTGATCGACACTTACGACTTTGTCGATATTCTCAATGCCGTTTACGCTTTTATAGGGGAGGGCTTGTTCAAGTGAACGGTAGAAATGTTGCGATAGAAGTGGAAGGAGTGTGCCGTTGATGAGTGATGATTTTCCGCTGCCCGATACGCCGGCCACACACACGAGTTTGCCCAGCGGCAGATTCAGATCAATATTTCTGAGGTTGTTGCCGGTGCAACCGAGAAGCTGAAGCATCTTTCCATTGCCTTTGCGTCGGTCAGATGGCACAGCAATCACTTTCTTTCCCGATAGATATCGGGCTGTGAGCGTTTCTGTCTTGAGCATATCGGACGGAGTGCCCTGAAAGACGACTTTGCCTCCTTTGCGTCCTGCTTCGGGGCCGATGTCGACAATGTAGTCGGCTTCCTCCATCATCTCTTTGTCGTGCTCTACAACGATTACAGAGTTTCCGTTGTCGCGTAACTGTTTCAGGGAGGATATAAGACGTCGGTTGTCGCTCTGGTGAAGGCCTATGCTTGGTTCGTCAAGTATATAAAGCACATTTACCAGTTCCGAACCCATCTGTGTGGCAAGTCTTATGCGCTGGCTTTCGCCTCCCGAAAGCGACGACGATACACGGTTGAGCGACAGATAATGCAGCCCCACTGCTGTAAGAAATTTCAGACGGGAGCGTATTTCTTTAAGGATCTCGCGGGCAGCTGCCTGCTCCTTGAATCCGAGGCCGTCGGCTGCGTTTTCAGTCCATTTCAGCAGATCGGAAATATCCATACGCGCAAGATCCGCGATGTTTTTGTCGCCGATAAAAAAATGCAGTGCCTGGCGGTTCAGGCGGTTTCCGTCGCATTCAGGGCATGTCGCCGATGTGAAATAACGGTCGCTCCATTTACGCGCTCCATCAGAGGCATCGTCGTTTTGCTGCATCTCTATGTACTTCATTATCCCTTCATATGAGAGAAAATAGTTGGATAGCGACAGAGAGCTGCTGTTTATGTTGAGTCGTTCGTGAGTGCCGTTCAGTATATCGTTTAGAGCTTCGGGCGGTAATTCGGAAATAGGGGTTTTCAGAGTCGCGCCATGCATTTGGCATATTGCTTCTATCTGAAGGAAAATTACCGATCCGTTAGGTTTGCCAAGAGGCGCGATGCCTCCACGTGCTATCGATAGGGATGGATCGGGTATCACCTTGTCCATGTCGATGACATTGACTGTACCGAGTCCTTTGCATCGTTGACATGCACCCTGAGGGGAGTTGAACGAAAAATTGTGGGGCGAAGGTTCGGGATATGATATACCGGTTTCCGGATCCATGAGGCTCTGGCTGTAGTAGTTCACGTTATCCTCGTCCACGTCATATATGGCAAGCTCTTTGTCGCCCTGCCGCAGTGCTGTCGATATAGAATCGCGCAGGCGGTCGGTATCTTTGTCGGCTATCCGCAGCTTATCTATGACGACTTCGATGTTGTGCGTCTTGTAACGGTCGACTTTCATGCCAGGGGCAATTTCACGCAGATGTCCGTCGACTCTTACATTGAGATATCCTTTTTTTTGCAGATTCTCAAATAGATCCTTGTAGTGGCCCTTGCGGTTTTTTACTATAGGAGCCAATATATAGACACGTCGGTCACGGTATCGGTCGATCAGCAGATCGAGGATCATATCCTCGGTGTACTTCATCATTTTGCGCCCGGTTTTCCAACTTATAGCAGTTGCCGACCTTGCAAAGAGCAATCGTAGAAAGTCGTAGATTTCGGTTGTCGTGCCTACAGTGCTGCGTGGATTGCGGTTGATGGTTTTCTGCTCGATTGCGATCACTGGACTTAGTCCATCGATTTTATCTACGTCGGGCCGTTCAATTGAACCGAGAAGGTTTCGGGCGTATGCCGAAAACGTCTCTATGTAGCGGCGCTGTCCTTCTGCATATATTGTATCGAAGGCAAGCGACGACTTGCCGCTGCCGCTCAACCCGGTTATCACTGAAAGTGTGCCACGGGGTATTTCCACATCTATGTTTTTTAGATTATGGACACGGGCTCCTGTCACTTTCAACTGTTCGTTTTTCTCGAAATCGTTATTTACCTTTTCTGTCATTGAAGCGATCTCACCTGGGGAATGCCGAGCCGATTCTGCTGCCGGATTCTATCCACTTTCTGTTAAACGTTTCAGGAGTTTGTTTTGAGCGGTAGAATTTATTTTGTTTTGGTATTTTCACATCATATTTCTTTTCCGTTTTATTGGGGAGCGATTTGGCTCTGATCCATGGATTGGACTCGCGTACAAGTGCATAAGTAGTGCCATGGTCTTTGGCCCATGCCGCCCAGTCCTCAACCGGTCCGTTAACCTCTACAATGTCGTAGGCGATCGGCTGGTAGAGCTGATCGGCACTGAATCTGAATCCATAAGCCTGTGGATCCTCCATGATGAGTTTCGCAGCCATTATGCGGAACAGATAGCGCGATGTCTCTTCTACAAGATAGAGATCAAAAGGATCTTCCTGAAGCTGTGATTTCTTTTCGGTGGATATGCGTCCCATGCCTGCGTTATAGCTTATTGCCACACTGTTCCAGTCGCCGTAGCGTTTATAGGCGTCTTTAAGAAAGCGGCATGCTGCTCTGGTAGCTTTCTCTATATTGTAGCGTTCGTCGACCCACTGGTTTACTTCCAATCCGTATTCCTTTCCTGTCGCCGGCATAAACTGCCATAGTCCGGCAGCTTTTGCCGGGGAAACTGCTTTGGGATTCATCGAGCTTTCGATGGCTGCGAGATACATCATGTCGGCCGGTATCCCGTTTTTTTCAAGAATAGGGGCAATGACTGGAAAATAGCGGTTGGCGCGTTTGATCATCAGCATTGTCGTGCCATGTGTATAGGTCATTGCCGAGAGTTCGCGGTCAAGACGCTCCCACATATCTATTCTGTCAAGTTCTATTGGTTTGCCCCATAGATTTATGCTTTCAGGCACTATCGGACTTTGTGTCACAGCATGTGCGTTAGGCGATTGCGGTTGTGCTGGTTCTGAAGGAATCTGATTTCCGATCTGTGTGGCATGAATCCATATTCCGGTTCCGGCCAGAACTATTGCCGTTATAGTGATGATCAGTTGTTTGTTCATAGATTTTTGTGGAGTGAGAGTTTCGGTAATCTTATCGTTTTCCTGCTTGTTTTATTATTTCTTCGTCAGGAACGATGTAGATTTCAAGACGACGGTTTTTTGCGCGGTTGGCAATATTTGAGTTTGGGTGCAAAGGCTCGTCTGATGCCATTGCATAGCCTACGATCTGCTCCGGATGGGCTGAGTTCTTTTCAATAAAATCCATGACTGACTTCAGACGTTCTTCGGTAAGTTTTTCAAGATATGCTTCTGATCCGGTATCGTCGCTGTGCATCGCCATAATTATTTTGAAACGTCCGGCACTTTTCAGGTAGGCCGTGAATGGCTCCAATAACTTTTGTCCGGAAATTTCAAGTTCGGTTGTGTTGGGTAAAAACAGCTTTGAAGCCGGGATGGTTACAACCACGACCTCGCCATTACGCTCGGTCTCTACCTTGTAGCCTTGCTTTACAATCGCTTGCGCTTCACGCCGCATGTAATCGGCGACATTTTTGTGCTGCTTTTCTGAAACAACAGGATATGCCAGATTTTCAGCTTTAGAAACAGCATGTATGTCGGTAGGCGTGGTATCTCCTTTTTTCTTTTTTTGGGCTGTCGCATCAATGGCAGTGGAAAAAAGCGCAATGATACACAGGATGTTAAAGATTACAGATCGAGTCCTCATAGTCAAGTTCGGCTTTAACAATTGCCGGTGCGTCAGCAATATCGATTTTTGCAAGTTTATCACGGCGGAGCATTTTTACCACATATTCCGTGAGTTCCTTCTCGATATCTTCGGTGTCGTCGTCATCATTGTCAGGATCGAGCATCCCGTTTTGTTCGTAATAGTCATACATCATGTCTATCACGTTTAGAATCTCATCGGCAGGATATTTCTTTCCTTCAAGCCGGCTGTTTATAAATTCGACAGCCTTGTTTTCGTCAAATTCCATGGATGTTGAAGAGAGTTTAGTGTTTTAATGCAGGTTAAAGATCAGAGATCAAGCAACCCTTCAGGAAGTTCCATCTCCAATACACGTGATTTCTCGTCGACCGCTACAATAAATTCATCGGCTATCGGAATGCGTACGGTCGATCCGTCAGGACGTTCTACTATAAATAGATAATTGATTGTAGAGGTGTCGATGTCGACAATCTCTCCTATTGTCTCGTCGTTGTCTTTTACTGTAAATCCTTTAAGGGATTCGGCATACCATCCTCCTGTTGCATCATCGTCACTGATCTCAAGATCGTCACGAAGCGCGTATATTGTTT
The DNA here is from genome assembly GCA_910578395.1 of uncultured Muribaculaceae bacterium. GTDB lineage: Bacteria > Bacteroidota > Bacteroidia > Bacteroidales > Muribaculaceae > JAFLTL01. The sequence continues at coordinate 28,997 of CAJTPZ010000009.1, forward strand.
TAAGTGACAACATCGACGCCTGACGTTCATCGGAAATACCATCGATTGTGAGAAGCACAGAAACGCCTTTCTGCCGCTCCGATTCAACAAAAAACGGAACAGGTATACCGTCGATCTCACAGAAAATACATTTCAGTTCTGTGGTTTCGAGCCCTTCATAGTCAATTGTTGCTGTCAGTTCGCCATTGATGCCATGAGGCTTGGCGAATCTGCCGATTTCGATCAGGCTTTCGCGGGCTATCATTTGCGGTGACGTTTCTTGTTGCTTGTCGGCACGATCCTGAATGAGTGAAGACGATGCAGTTTCGGATCCAGGCGTATTTCTCCATGGGTCATTTCAGCGATATCGGCGAAAATGCGTGAGTCTTCCACACCGTCGGGGGTGATAGCCAGAAGCGATTTTTTCATCTGATCGGCAATCATGAAAATAAGCTGGTCTTTTTCGTCACCTGCGGGAAGCGATGCGGCATAGTTCATCATGCGCTCGACCATGCGGCCGTAGCATCTGAACTTCACGTTGCCTTGTGTGATGGCTACTTTGCCAGGCTTTGAGGCAATTTCCTCTTCTCCGACAGTACCTTCCGGCCAATCGATATCAGAGGAAAAACCGCTCATTATCGCCAGATGATCCCAGAATTTACTGTTGTCGCCTGGTGTTTCGCGAAGCTGAGGGAAAAGAATTCCCATGGTTTTGACAATAGCTGCTGCGGCAGCGTTGCGTTCGTCGCGGTCAGGCATACTCAGACAATGGTCGAGCATGTTCTGTATGTTGCGCCCGTATTCGGGCATACGCAGCGGCTTCTGATTTGTATTATATGTCAGCATTGATCTTTCGTGTAATTTTAAATCGTGTAAAATTACAAAAAAAATCCGGCTTTACGATCTTTCCTCAATCGACTTGAAGCGGTTGAGCTGTGCGAGAGACCTCATGAACTCATGCTCCAGGCTGAGATAAGCACGCGCGGCCTCAAGAAAAAAGTTAAGTTCTTCAAGGTAACGCAGATTGTCGAGCTGACCTCCCTGACGGGCTGTGGCAAGAAGCTGGGCATAGTTGTTGTCGCCGAACACATTGATGTAGTCGTCAAGTTCCTTTTTCATCGATGTGACGGAAGTGTGCAGGGCACGCATTCCGGCTATAGCCGACATGTGGCTTGCCTCGGCTTCAATCTGTGCCGAAAGGGTATTGGCACGCGCTCTGTTGGCGATATGACGCCGCGAGTATATTGGAAGTGTCATTGACCCGCTGATACCGTTGAAAACCTCGCCACCTTCGCGTATAAATTTATATCCTAAGGAAAATTCAGGTGTGTGTGACGACATGACTGCCGCTTTCCCTTCGAGGTTAAATGCTTCTGATTGCGCACGCAGCCAAGCAAGACGGGGATCATAGGTGTCAATGAGTTTTTCATATTCCTCTTCAGGGAGTATCTGTTCTTCAGGGACTGCTGTGATATCGGCGAGAAGCGCGCGGCATTCCTTGTTGCCTGTGACGCTTTCGAGCTGAGCATACAGGTCGTCGAGTATGCGTTTTGCTTCGCGAAGCGATGACGCTGCCGAGATGCGCTGTATCTCGACTTTTTTGACGTCAAGCATTGTCAGTTCACCTTGCCTGAAACCGTCGAGATTGCCCTTTTCAAGTTTGGTCATATGAGTCAGTATCTTGTTTTCGACATCTATTGTCTTACGTTGATAGACAATGTCGATCACAAGTTGTTCGATCTGAAGGATCTTGTCGGCAACAGTCGACTGCTCAAGGAGGTCGGCTGCGCGTGTGCTGGCATTTATAGCTTTGGCGCGTGCGCGATACACGCCCGGCCAGGCGAATCCCTGTGATATGCCGGCATCTATTTTATTGCCTACGTTGTTATGACTCCAGGCGTGCATGGCATCAACCGAAGGATTCTCAAGCATGTTTTCGGCTGCCTTAGACTCGGTTTCGGCCTCATTGGCGGCTACAAGCTGTTTTATTTCAGGACAATCTGCAACGAGCATCGAGATTATCCGGTCGTAATCGGTAGAGGGCTGCGCTGTCGACGTGAAAGCCGCAGCAGTAGCCAGTATAATAAGTTTAACGCGTCGCATTCTTACTTTTTTTAGTCTCGATAAACCTGTAGAGTATTGGCACAATATATACATTGAGAAATGTTGAGGATATTAGGCCTCCGAGTATCACGATAGCGAGAGGCGACTGGATTTCGTTTCCTGCCTCTCCGCCTCTGAGTGCTATAGGCACCAGCGCCAGTGCTGAGGTAAGGGCAGTCATGAGTATCGGTGTCATGCGGTCGACCGAACCCGAGATTATGCGCTCTCCGAGCGCCATTCCTTCGGCGCTGAGATTGTTGTAGCGCGACATCAGCAGCATGCCGTTGCGTGTCGAGATGCCTATCAGAGAAATAAAACCTATCACAGCCGGAATGTTCAGTTCGTTTCCTGTGATCCAAAGTATCAGTGCTCCGCCGATGAGTGCCAGGGGCATGTTCACCATGATCACGGCTGACTGGCGAAACGATTTGAATTCCTGGTAAAGAAGCATGAATATGAGTGCCAGAGCGATCACTGATGTAAGCATGAGGGTGCGTGAGGCCCGCTGCTCGCTTTCAAATTGTCCGCCATAGGTCACATAGTAGCCTTCTGGCATCGGCACATCGGCAGCTACTTCCGATATTAGCTGGTTCACGGCTCCACGGAGATCCCGACCCTCTACATTTCCTGAAATTACAAGGCGTCGCGCCACATTCTCGCGGTTGATGGTATTTGGTCCTGATGTGGATATGACTTCGGCAATTGATGAAAGGGGTACTTTGCCTTCGCGTGTGTCGATAGGCAGATCCATGAGAGTCTCAATAGACGATCTTGACTCGGGTGTGAATTTGAGAGTCAGATCATAGGGAAGTCCGTTGTCATATACCTGCGACAGTACGTTACCGCCCATTGTCGTCTCGATGAAATCGCTTAATTGGGCAGGTGTCACTCCATAGCGTGCCAGCATACCGCGTCGTGGTTTTATATCGATCTGCGGACGTCCGGTCTGTTGCTCGAGATTTACGTCGACAATACCGTCGACTTCGCTCATGGTCTTTTTAATTTTCTGACCAATGGCATATAGTGTCTGCAAGTCAGGACCGAACACCTTTACTGCGATCTGGGCCTCGGTTCCCGATAGCATGGCGTCTATGCGGTGGGATATAGGCTGTCCTATTTCAATGTTTGCACCCGGTATGGTGGATAGCTTCTCCCTCACTTCTCTTGCTACGGCACCGCGCGTGCGGCCTTTGTCGAGTATATATGGGGCTTCGATTTCCGAAACATTGGAGCCAAGTGCGTGCTCGTCGAGTTCCGCACGACCGGTTTTGCGTGCCACAGTCCTCACTTCCGGAACCTCGAGAATGAGCTCTTCAGCGAGACGTCCTATGCGGTCGCTTTCTTCAAGAGATATGCCCGGCAACGCGCTGACGTTAATTGTGAACGATCCTTCGTTGAACGATGGGAGGAAGCCTCGTCCGAGAGTAAACAGCACTATTGTGGCCAGTATGAAGATAATTCCTGTTGCTCCGAGCACCATGCGGGTGTGGCCGAGAGCCCAGTTCAGTGACCGTCTGTAGTGTTTTTTGAGCAGCCGGCTCAGTATAGGATCTTTTCCGAGAGTCTTGTCCTGATTCTTTGATCCGCCGAGCAGATAGCTGCAAAGCACAGGGGTGAGAGTGAGGGCGACGATTGTAGATGCGATCAGTGCTACGATAAACGACACACCAAGCGGAATCAGCATACGGCCCTCGATACCGCTCAGAAAAAACAGCGGAAGGAAGCTGGCGATGATGATGAGCGAAGAATTGAATATCGGCATTCTGACCTCTTTGGATGCCTCAAAGACCACCTTTATGGTCGGCAGACGGTCGGCAGACGGTTTTTCGCGGTTTTCCCGCAGACGCTTGTAAACATTTTCAACATCGACGATAGCGTCATCAACTAGCGATCCGATCGCTATGGCGATACCGCCGATACTCATTGTGTTGACTGTAAATCCGAGCCAATGCAATACAAGCACCGACACGATTATAGACATCGGCAGCGCGACAACCGAAATAATTGTCGTGCGCATGTTCATGAGGAAGAAGAACAGAACTATGATGACAAAAAACATTCCTTCAAGCAGCGATTCCTGCAGGTTGCTTATCGAAGCGTCGATAAATGTGCTCTGGCGGAATATGTCGGTCGATACATGGACGTCAGACGGTAGCGACGGAGCAAGTGCCGCGAGTTCGTCTTCAATTCTTTCAGTCAATTCGATAGTGCCGGATCCGGGCTGTTTGTTCACAGTCAGGAGCACAGCGGGTTTGCAGCGTTCCGAAGCCATGCCGAGCACAGGTTCCTTGGCGCCGATACGCACGGTAGCCACGTGGCCTATTGTTATGGTTCCGCCGTCGGTTGTCTCTATCGGAATAAGTTTAAGATCCTCTGGATCGGTGGTTGATATTTCCCCTTTGATTAGATATTCCTGCCCAAAGTCATTGAGAATACCTCCCGATGCGTTTATATTGGAGTTTTCAAGTGCGGTTTCGAGGCTTTCAAGAGTCACCCCGTAGTGTTTCATAAGTCCGGGATCGGCAAGTACCTGGAACTCTTTTATGTCGCCGCCAATGACGTTTACTTTGCTCACACCTTTTATGGCTGTCAGGCGAGGGCCTATTATTCTGTCGGCCAATGTGCGCAAATCGGTCATTGATGTGGTGTCGGCGGTCAGGCCTATGATCATCATCTCTCCAAGTATCGACGACTGCGGGCCTATGATCGGAGTCCCAACGCCAGGAGGAAGGTCGCCGCTCATTTCTTGCAGGCGCTCCGACACTGTCTGTCGGGCATGATATATGTCCACACCCCAGTCAAATTCCACCACTACGGTTGAAAATCCTGTAGATGAAGTTGATCTTACACGTCTTACACCGGTTCCGCCGTTGACAGTTGTCTCGATCGGGTAGGTTACAAGTTTCTCTACTTCCTCGGGAGCCATGCCTTTGGCCTCGGTCATGACGACTACCGTCGGAGCGTTCAGGTCGGGGAAAATATCGACCTCGGTGCGCATAAGCGCGACCATGCCGGCTATCAGCACGACTGCCGAGAGCACCAGCACTGTTAGCCGCTGGTCAAGCGAAAACTTTATTATTTTGTTTAGCATCCTTCAGTCTGTCTTGTCTGATATCAATGTGAATGGGAGTGGCCTTCCGGAACTATACCGGCACTTTCTGCGAGTTTCACGTAAGCTACACCGTCGGTCACTACATTTTCTCCAGGTTTGATGCCTGAAAGTATTTCAACATTTCGGCCATCGGTTCCGCCGCGTTCTACTGGACGTTTTTCATAACAGTCTTCGTCGAGCTGGATATAGACAAACCATTTTCCCTGCTGTTCGCTCAGGGCTTCCGCAGGTACGGCTATGGCATTGTGCTGGCTTGCCAGTTTCAGATATGCGTCGACGTAGCCTCCAGAGGTAAGACGCCCGTCGCCTTCAAAGGTGAAAAGTACAGGCAGGTATCCTGGATGCTGGATGCACTCGATTGCTTCTCCTGCAAGCCGTCGGCCTTTCAGCTCTGAAAGGTCATAGGTTTTGCCTGTTTCGGGCACGACAATTGTGGCCGACATGATTTTCTCGTAGTTATCGCGCAGACGCCTTGGAAGGTCGGCGTGAAGCCTCATGGAAGTGTTGGCGACTACGGCAGCTATAGGTGCGCCGGCTTCCACATAGTCGCCTGTGTTGACATAAAGTGCGCTGATCGTTCCGCTTATGGGGGAGGCTGCCCCTGTTCCGGCGACAGATTTATTGCTGGAGACTGCAGCCTCTGCGCGTTCAAATGCCGAGCGTGCGTCATTGAAGTCTCTCGCACTTACGACACCTTTCTCATAAAGAGGCTTAAGGCGGTCATACTCACGTTTTGCCGCTTCATAGGACAGGTGTGCGCTCTCTGCATCGTCGCCGCCGGGCATTCCTTTTCGGCTGATTGATGCGATTGATTGTCCTGAGTTTACATGTATGCCTTCACTCATTCCGGGTGCAAGAGTGACGATACCGGCCGATTTGGCAGATATGACACGTGAGTCTGATGCCGACGCGAGTATTTCAGCAGTCACTTTCACTGTTTCCTGAAACGCGCTTTCGCCGGTTGCTGTTGATTTTATGCCGAGTCTTTCCGATTTTTCGGGAGAAATCATTATTACGTCCTCTTCTTCTGTTTCAGTTTCAGTGCCGTGTCCGTCGTGATCATGTGAATGGTCATGAGCCGGCTCATGATTGTGGGCTGGGGTGTGGTCATGATCATGTGAATGGTCGTGATTATGATTATGGGCGAGTTCTTTTGCCCCATTGTCGTTCTGGCATCCCCAAAAAGCAGTTGCCCCTATTGACAGCAAAGCGCATAGCAGCGCCTTTGAAAAGTGTCGCATAAAATCAAAAGTGAAAATTAGATACTCGGTCTGGAGTGCCCGTTCATAACCGGGCACTCACAAAGTAAACAAAAAATCAGATACTTTATGCGGGTCAATAAAACGAAAAAGCCATTGGCACCGCATATTTGCAACCGGGTTGCAGCGCCAATGGCTTTTGAAAATAACTGTGATTATCGGTCTTATTTGTTTTTAGGTTTAGAGGTGATAAGACCGATAAAATGTTTCAGTATGTTGTCTTGCTGTTGCTTATCGCATTTAAGATAGTGCATGCGTCCATTGGGGTCGTCTGTCCAGATGGTGCCGCCATTATCATTGACGGTGATAGTACCCGGCTCCGACACGGTGAAGTAGCCTTCGGGGCCTTCTACGGCATAGAGAACTGCGGTAAGATCCCATGTCTGCCGGTCATATGGCATAGGCATAAACGCTTTGTAGCCTTCGACAACCGGATGTATCTCTGTCCAGTTGAAATCATTTTCTATGCTTGATGCCGGGTATTTTATTTCTTCTCCGAGTTCCCACGGCGATACAATGATTTCGTTAGGCCATTCGCCAAACACTTTCTGAGCTGCAGGTATGTCACGGTTTACATTGAATTCCGAGTGCTGCGGGTTTATGATGTTTCCTGCCATTACTACAAGGCTCTTGACCTTTTTGCCGACAAGCTCGCGACCTGTGAGAGGGCTTATGGAATCGCTTTTGGAGTCGAGCAATGCCGCCAGATTGGTTGAGAAGCCGACCGACACGACTGTGACCGATGAGTCGGGTTGTTCGGAGAGCAGGCGACGGTATAGTTCCACGCTTGGTATTGCGAAACCATCTGATGAGTGGCTTTCGGCAAAAGCGGGATTTCCGTTTTTGTCTTTCACCTGCATTGCCTTGTAGGCATAATTCTCTCCTCCGCGTGAGTCAACTCCGTTTTCCACATACCCCAGAGGTATGTCAGGATAGCCGTACCAGGTGGTAAGCGCATCGATGTATTCGAGCGAGCCATCGTCGCGTTTATTGGTCGATATGCCGAGCAGATCTATCTTTTCGGAATCGATGTATTTGAACAGCATGTCCATCGCGAGTGCGTCGTCAACATCGTTGCCCATATCGGTCTCAAAAATAATCCTGGTCGGTTCAATGCTGAGGATCTCCTCCTGGACTTTGCCGCTGTTGCTGTTGCATGCGGTCAGTGCGCCGGCGGCAAGCACACCGGCTGCAAACATTATTGATTTTCCCATAATGTGTGTATTAGTTAGCTCCTGAAATAATTATTGCTCCGAGACCGGCGATGAACAGTACGAACATGCTCGCCAGAAACCATTTGACAGTTTTAGACATGCCAAGAAATTCTTTCCAGACAAATATTCCCCATATTGCGGCGACCATAGGGGCACCCTGGCCGAGCGCATAAGATATCGCAGCTCCGGCTTTGCCTGCGGCTATATAGCTCAGAGCGGTGCCTATTGCCCAGATGAATCCGCCGAGCACACCTACCATGTGGGTGCCCATGGAGCCTTTGAAATATTCGCGGTAGGTGACTTTCTCGCCGACAAACGGGCGTTTCATCACAATAGTGTTGACCACGAAATTACTCAGGAAAATACCGCATGCAAAAAGGAAGAATGCCGTGTAGGGAGTCGCCATCGTAGGAGTGGGATTCTCAAAGTTGTCAAGATCCATTATAGCGGCGACAAACCGGTAGAAGAATGCCATGAGGACACCTGCGATTATAGCGAGAACAACCCCCTTGCGGCTGTTGCTGTTGTGGCTTTGTCCGGAAGAGTTGTGTCTGGCAGAGGCAATGGCGTTAAGGATAATTGCAAGCACTATAAGACCGACTCCGATGAAAAGTATTACCGGATCGCCTTTGGGAGCAGCGAAATAGTTGATAAACACACCAAGTACAAGTGCTATGCCGACGCCGAGGGGGAACGCGACCGTAAGTCCGGCAAGAGCTACCGAGGCTGAAAGCAGGATGTTGGAGATATTGAAAATTATACCTCCGGTGATTGCACTTGCGATATTGCTGCCGCTTACCTGCATCAGATCTTCTACGAAACTGCGGCCTCCGCTGCCGTGACTGCCGAGGGTGAAACCGAGTATGACCGACGTAAGCAGTATACCGATCACATAATCCCAGTAAAACAGTTCGTAACGCCAGGATTTACCGGCGAGTTTCTGTGAATTTCCCCATGATCCCCAGCAGAGCATGGTGATGAAGCATAGCACCACGGCCAGCCCGTAACTCTCAACGATAAACATGATTGTAAAGTGTTGTAGATGATTAGTATTTTAGGTTATCTATGTTTCGGTCACTGACGTTCGACTTCATGGCGGTGAGGTGTCGATTGCTGTGCTCCTGCTCGTGTCACTGATATCGCAGAGCAGCGGCATGCGAAGTCCACGGCCTCTTCTATCGTTTGTCCTTCGTTGATGGCAACGCACAAGGCGCCGCAGAATGTGTCGCCGGCGGCAGTAGTGTCAACCGCTTTTACTTTATGGGCAGGGACAGCGGTGAATTTGTTGCCTTCCTTCACCAGTGCACCTTTTGAGCCAAGTGTCATGATTACAGTGTCTACGCCGCGGTCGCTGAGTGCGGTTGCCGCGCGTCGTGCATCTTCGTCGGTTTCTACAGGAATGCCTGAAAGGATAGACGCTTCCGACTCGTTGGGTATGAGTATGTCCACATTGGCCAGAAGCTCGTCGGACAGAGGTTGGGCCGGAGCCGGGTTAAGCACTACTTTGCCTCCATGTTTATGCACTGTTTCGGCTGCATATTCTACCGTTTCGATTGGAATTTCAAGCTGCATCAGCAGTATATCGCATTTTTCAAGCACTTCCGTCGCCTGGTCGATATCTGTTGACAATAACCGCAGATTGGCTCCAGAAGCAACAGAAATGCTGTTTTCCCCTGTCTTTTCGTCAACAAGAATCAGTGCCACACCTGATGGGGCCTCATCGTCTACAAAAACATAGTCGACATTTATGCCTTCGCGCCGATAGTCTGTGATAGCCTTTTGGCCGAACACGTCTGATCCGATTTTGGATATGAAGCACACGTTACCCCCCAGACGTGCAGCCGCAACAGCCTGATTGGCGCCTTTGCCTCCGTTGTTCATCATAAATTCACCGCCGAGTACCGTTTCTCCCGGTTTGGGCAGATGTGGTGATCTCACCACCATGTCGGTATTGCTGCTTCCAAGCACAACAATGTTTTTCAGGTCATTTTTCATGGTATTGTTACTTTCATGGTATTGTCTTGACAGATGAAATCTGTTTGCATCATTAAAGATAACCAATAATCGAAAAAAGAAATATAAATTATTCAAAAAAACAGTGATAATTTTCGTTGCGGTACAGTATTTTAAGCCTAAATGTTTTCGTGGTAAACAAAAAACATGGAAATAATAGTATTATATAATAAAAAATGTGTATATTTGCAGCGCAATTCGGGGCGTAGCGCAGTCCGGTAGCGCACCTGGTTTGGGACCAGGTGGTCGCAGGTTCGAATCCTGTCACCCCGACAAAAAGACAATTTGCATTTCCGCAGATTGTCTTTTTGTTTTATTTAATATTCAGTACAACGATGATATGGCGGCAGTGTAGCGTGATAGGGAAGCAGCTTTTCTGATTGCTTTCCATGTCTTGCGTCCTATTTCGTCCTCGAGGTATTCCCAGAATGGTTTTAGTTTGGACAGAATCTGTGATTCGCCGCAAAGTGTAGTTTCATAGTGGTTTATGATGCCGGTGTGTAGTGCAAGAATGTGGTCCAGACGTTCTTTGTGATCCCATATGCTGCCGTTTCGCCACTCGGCGATAAGCGACGGCCGGGCAAGTAGTCCGCGACCAGTCATTATCGTTGTGATTGAAGGGAATCTGCCGGCAATTCTGTTTATATCATCAGTTGTTTTTATGTCACCGTTGAACACGATTTTATGTGCGGTGCGTTCGATCAGGCGATCCAGTGCTTTGAAATCCAGTTCTCCGCTATATTGCTGTCGCGCCACTCTCGGATGCACGGTGAGATGTGTGAGCGGCATACGGTTCATCACATCGATGCTTTGCTGCCATTCATCGGAACTATCGACACCGAGGCGCATTTTTGCAGAAAATTCAATACCTGCCGAGGCGTATTGGTGCATCGACTCAACGATTTTTTCAAGCACACATGTGTTTGCTATAAGAGCCGCACCACGACCTTTGCCAGTCTGTGGTGGAAACGGGCATCCCATGTTTAGGTCTATGGTCTTGTGTCTTTCGCGTATGAGAGTGTCAACAAGTATTGTGAACTCATCTTTGTCGCGGACAATGATCTGTGGAACCACAGAGTGGTTTATGTTGAGCGGAGAACAGGTATCCTTAAGATCACGTTGGCGCACCTCGTTGCGTTCGACTCTTACAAACGGGGTATAGTATACGTCGGCCGCACCGTTGCGGCATCCGTAGACTTCAGCATGGAAATGCCTGTAGGAAGCTTCGGTATAGCCTTGCAGCGGTGCGGCAAAGAATTTCATTGAGGTTGCTTATTTTCGCAGATCGCCTTTGTAGAACATGAGTATTCGGTATCTGAGCAAGCACTCGTAGTGCGACTGTATGCGCTGGAGGGTGGTGCGCAGAAGTGTGTTTTTGCTTTGCTCAAATTCTTGTGGATTGGCGCGTCCGATATTATATTTTTCCTGCATTGCCTCAAATGCCGCGCGGTTTGCGGTTTCTGTCTCCAGTGCGGTAAGGTAGGTCTGTCGTGCACCGGTTGCCTTATAATAGGCTGACTGTATGGTGCGGTACAGTTCTGTTTCTGTCTGGTCGAGTTGGAGTTGTGCCTGAAGATGTTGCAGTTTGGCTTTTCTTACGGCATTTCTGGTTGAAAATCCGTCGAATAGTGGTACCTGAAGCGAAATGCCTATCATCTTTGAAAAATTCTCACGCATCTGGGTTCGGAATCCGGTGTTATTGAATCCGCTGACCGTATAGTAGCTTGAGTTGAGGCCTCCCATCAGCGACAGAGTTGGCATGTAACCTGATTTTGCGATCGAGATATAATTTTCAGCCGCTTTTATCGAGTTGCGAGAGGCAAGCACCGAGTTGTTGTTTATCATCGCTTCGCGGTAGATGACATCGGCTTTAGGTATTATTGGCAGTTCGGTGTCGGCAAGAGGGCATACTGAGAAATTTTCTATGGAGCCGAGTTTCAGCAACTGGGCAAGATCAAGCACGGCATTAGTGTAGTCGTTGGTTGATGTAGCAACCTGCAGCTTGTCTTGTTCAAGCTGTGACTGGGCTTCCACAACATCTATTTCTGCTATTTTTCCTGCATCGGCAAGAGCTTTTTGACGGTCGCATTCATAGGCCGATAATTCGACCTGAGTGCGTGCGGTCTCCAGAAGTTCATGAGTGTAAAGTACCTGAAGATAACCGGATATTACATTCAGCGTTACATCATCCTTTGCCGCCTCTGCCTGATAAAGAAGTGTGGTAAGGTTGGTCTTGGCATATTTGAGCTGACTGATGTTGCGCATCTGAAACAACGGCATCTGAGCGTTTAGCCCGATGGAAAAGTTGGTCGTGTTGCGGTTGGCATAGGTGTTTTCCGATGTCAGTCCGCGGCCGAAGTTGACTGATTCCGAGGCAGAGCCGCTCACAGTCGGCAGGAATGCGTTTTTTGCTTCCGTGATGTCGAGTTCTCCTGAGTGCCTGTTCAGCTCCCGCTCTTTAACTGTCAGATTGTGGAGGATGGCATAGTTTATACAACTGTCAAGACTCCATGCTCCCTGTGCTCCGACCGGAAGTGCTGTGTCGGAGTTGTCTTGCGCAGATACTGCTGATGGCATGGCGCATATCGCCGCCAATGCCGCATATATGGCTTTTTTTAATATCATGGATCGGAGGCGTTAGTTGTTTTTACTGCCGCGAAGAGAATTTTCAGTTGTGATGTCGCCGCCTTTGACTGCGATGTTTACGCCGTCGGATATACCGGTGGTGATAGGTGTACGTTTGAAAACCTGTTTGTCTTCCGAAGCGGCCTTGTCCAGAACATAGACAAACGTGCTGTCACCTTCAAAATCGATGACACGTTCAGGTATGGTAAGCGCGTTTTCTTCCCGTTCGAGTATCACGGTTGCGTTGGCGCTGTAGCCGGCACGGAGCTCTATTTCCTGATCCACGTTTATGGCGGCTTTGATCTCAAAAGTGTTGGTACCGTTATTTTCTGTTGCCATAGGGGCTATTTTTTCGATTACAGCCTTCATGTTGCCGTTGGATATCGCTCCGATGGTAATTTCAACGTCCATTCCTTCCGATAGCATAGCGACTTCGGTTTCGTCGATTTTGCCGTTGAAGATTATGTCGCTCATGTCGGCTACCGAAGCTATGGTAGTGCCGTCGTTCATTGTGTTGGCCTGTATGACAGAACTTCCCACTTTTACCGGTACCTCAAGCACGAGACCTGAAATTGTGGCACGCACGAGGGTATTGGAACTTTTTGCATTTGAGGTCGAGATACCGTCGCGCACGATCGACAGGTTTTCTCTTGCAGCATCCAGTTCCTCTCTTGCCTGATCGAGAGCCAGTTGGTCTTTTTCAAAATTTTCACGGCTCTCAAACTTTTTTTCATATAACTCTTTTGTGCGGCTGAAAGTAGCCTTTTGGTTTGCGAGAGACAGTTCTGCAAGTTTTACACGGCTTTCTGCCGAAGCGAGCTGTCCTTCATCGGGCACGACTTTGATCTTGGCGATGATGTCACCCTCTTTCACCTGGTCGCCTGCCTCGACGTTGATTTCAGAAATTATGCCTGATACCTGAGGTTTAATCTCAATCTTGTCGCGGGGTTCAATCTTGCCTGTGAGCACTGTTGTGCGTTCGATTGAGCCGTTGGTCGGGCTTACAAGTTCGTATACGGTGTCTTTTTCACTTGAATTAATGAACAGATATACGAATGTGCCGATGAAGATCAGGGCGATTATCACCCACATGAGCACTTTGAAAAACTTTTTCATCGCAAATGTTTTCTGTATGTTCGTTTTACTTATTTATTTCTTGTTGAAACGCTCAATATGCGGCGTTTTATTTTGAGTTCATCGCCTCGATCGGTTTGATTTTCATCGCTTTTATTGCCGGAATAAAACCTGCCGCTACGCCGAGTATCATGAAGACGACAACAATCTCGACCGCTCCGTCAAAGCTGAGCATGAATTCAGGTGTGCCTTTCTCGTCGGTTGTGATTACCTCGACGAGATTCAGCACTACTGTCGCGAATGTTATACCTGCGATGCCGGCTACAGCTGTCAGCGCCATACCTTCCGACAATACCTGTGTGATGATGTCAGAAGGCTTGGCACCGATGGCGCGGCGTATGCCTATCTCCTGTGTGCGTTCCTTCACTATTACCCACATGATGTTGCCGACACCGATTATTCCGGCTATCAGCGTGCCTGCGCCGACAAATAATGCAAGGAGCGATATACCCATGAAAAGATTGTCGATCATCTGGAATGCTTCAGACACATCCATGAAAAACATCGCGTTATCATCATCGGGGTGCAGCATTTTGTGGTTTGAGGTAAGTATGCGCATGATCCTTGGTTTCAGTTCAGTAGGCGATATGCCTTTTTTGGCTGTGAACATGATGCCACCAAGATTTTCGCCTGAATTGAACGCTTTTCTGAATACACCTATGGGTGCTACTACCGAGTCATCGATCTTGCTGTTGATACTTATCTCGCTTGTCTGATATGCAACACCTACAATTTTGAAATATACGCTATTAACTTCGATGTATTCGCCGATGGGAGAACTGTGTGGGAAAAGTGAGCCTGCGATATTTTTGCCTATGACACATATCTTTTTGTTGAGCAGGTCATCGGATTCATTTATAAAGCGACCTTCCAGGACTATAGGTTCGAAGATTTTGCTGTATTCGCTGTCAATACCGGTTACTGTGGCTGAGGTCGACAGGGTACCCTTGCCTATGGTTGACTGGATACTTGACATACCGGTCATGACCTCGATTTCAGGTATACCGGCCCGTATGTTGCGTTGGTCAGTTACAGTAAGTTCCCACGATGTGCCTTTGTTGAATCCTTGATGGCTCATTGTCGTGCGGTTGGGGAATATGATGGCGGTATTGGTGGCAAATCCCTCGAAATTACGTCGCAGCATGTTCTCCATTCCTTTGGCACCCCCGAGCATCATCGCAAGCATTGCTGTGCCCCAGAAGATACCGAATGCCGTGAGAAATGTCCGTGTCTTGTTTCGGGCAAGTGTGGCGCCAATCTCTTTCCAGTTCTCTATGTCAAAAAAAGTGGTCTTCATCGTTATTTCTCTGGTTTTGCGTCGTCACTCGTCGCGCAGTGCTTCGACAGGCTTGACTTTAAGTGCCTTGAGCGCAGGAAAAAGTCCTGCCATGCATCCGGCGATAATCAGCACGACAGTCACCTTTATCGCTATCGATATATCGATGCGGGCGTTTGATATAAAATCGGTCCCTTCGATCAGATTGTTGATCACCTCCATTATGAGGATGCCGGAAAAGACTCCTATGTAGCCGAAAAAGCCTGTGATAGCGACGCTTTCGGTCAGGATCTGTGTGAGTATGTTGCGTGGTTTCGCTCCGATGGCGCGGCGTATGCCTATCTCGTGTGTGCGTTCTTTGACTGACACAAACATGATGTTGCTCACGCCGATAATGCCCGACAGCATAGTAAACAGACCTATGATCCACATGGCAAGTTCAAGGATCCACATTCCTGCGCCCATCTGCAACTGCTGTTTAAACCGGTTCCATATCCGTACCGCGCCGTCATCGTCGGGTGCGAATTTATGGATGCGTGATAGTGTTCCTTTGATATCGTTTTCAGCTTTTGTGCCGTCTTCTTCGGTTTTTACGTTTTTAAGTTCTACTGCAAGCACATCGACCGACAAGTTGTAGCCATTGAGAGCCTTGGCGGTGGTGAACGGAATGTAGGTTTCCTGGCCGAATTTCGGGTTGATGACTCCGACTACCGTGAACGACAGATCTTTTAGTTTCACTGTTTTTCCGATTGATTCCTCAGGGGTCCCGAAGAGAATCGAGGCATTCTGTTCAGTGAGCACTACGATTTTGCGTTTCTGGTCAAGATCAAGCTGGTTTATAAAGCGGCCGTAGGTGAGAGGCGTGCCGCGTTTGGTGAGCTCATCAGGAAAAACGCCTTCATATCCGGTCGAGATATAGTCTTTAGGCGATGATATTGTGATAGCCGAGCCACTCATTGTCGATGATACCTGTTGCGCATAGTTTCCGTTCTGGCTTTCTACCGTTGCCAGATCCCGGTCCTTAAGATCGATATATCTACCTTCTTTTAGTCCGTTGTAGGCTTTAGAGGTGCGCCCGGGAAATATATTGATGTAGTTTGATCCCTGTGACATCACATTCTGCTTGAAGGGGTTGGTCACACCCTGCGACATGCTCAGCAGAATTATTAGCATGAATATTCCCCATGCGACCGACAGTCCGGTCAGAGTAGTGCGCAGTTTGTTGTTGCTCAGTGACTGCTTTATTTCTCTTGCAAGATCAAACATTTTCGTCGGGAAGTATTAGGCCGTCGGAGATGCGTATGATGCGGTTGGTCTTGGCTCCGACACCAGGGTCATGGGTTACGATTATTATTGTCATGCCTGCATCGGAGTTCAGATCTCTGAATACTTGCATCACTTCCTTGGACGTCTGGCTGTCGAGAGCTCCGGTCGGTTCGTCGGCAAGTATGATCGACGGTTTTGTAATGAGAGAGCGGGCGATTGCCACACGCTGTTTCTGACCGCCCGACAGTTCTCCGGGGAGGTGGTGGGCACGGTCGGCGAGACCCATGCGGTCGAGCTGTTCCATGGCGAGCATATTGCGCTTTTTGCGCGATACTCCCTGATAGAAAAGCGGCAACGCCACATTTTCTATCGCATTCTTATAGCTTATAAGATTGAACGATTGAAATACAAACCCTATAAGGCGGTTGCGCAGTTCGGCTGCACGGTTTTCACTCAGATTCTTGATAAGTGTTCCGTTGAGCACATAATCTCCTGAATCATAGTTGTCGAGAATGCCGAGTATATTTAGAAGAGTTGATTTGCCTGAGCCTGACGCACCCATGATTGACACAAGTTCCCCACGGCTGATTTCAAGATTGATTCCTTTGAGCACGTGGAGCGGCACTATGCCTGGATATGTCTTGTTGACATCGGTCAGCGTTATTATTGCATTTTGCGACATTGCTTGATCCTGATTGGTCTTCGGTTTTGTTATCGTTAATATAGACGTGGGTTGTAGCAAAAAAGTTACAATGCATGTCAAAAAAATCAGTTTATTCCGTCACGGCGCAAAAGAGCCTCTATGGAAGGCTCCTGTCCACGGAATTCGCGGTATAGTTTTCCCGGATTCTCCGATCCGCCTCGTTCAAGTATCGTTTTGCGGAATCTGGCGGCTGTCGCACTATCGAAAATACCGTTTTGTTTAAACAAAGAAAAAGCATCGGCATCAAGTACTTCCGCCCATTTATAGCTATAATATCCGGCTGCGTATCCGCCTGAAAATATGTGGTTGAACTGGTTTGAAACCATTGAGCCTTCTATGTCGTCGAATATTGTGACATCTTTCACTGCGTTTCTTTCAAACGATACTGCGTCAACGACCTCATCGGTCACAGAATGCCATGCCATATCAAGGTAGCCGAAAAGCAGCTGGCGTATGCAGGCGTATGCAGTGCCGTATTGCGATGCAGTGTTCATTTTGTCGATCATGACACCGGAAAGCATTTCGCCGGTCTTGTAGTGGCGGGCAAATGTGTCAAGAAAATCTTTTTCTCTCAGGAAGTTTTCGTTGAACTGCGACGGGAGTTCTACAAAATCGCGGTAGACGTTTGTTCCTGACAGTGAAGCATAGCGTCCGCGTGTGAGCAGTCCATGCAGTGCGTGGCCGAATTCGTGCAGAAATGTGTTGACTTCGCCAGGCGTCAGTAGCGATGGTTTTCCGGCTACAGGCTTGGTGAAGTTCATCACTATCGATACATGCGGACGTGAGTCTTTGCCGTCGGCATCGGTCCATTGCTCTTTGAAGTTGGTCATCCATGCGCCCGGGCGTTTGGTCGGCCGTGGAAAGAAGTCGGTATAGAGCACTCCGAGATAACTTCCGTCGGCATCTTTCACTTCCCAGGCTTTCACTTCGGGATGATAGACCTCTATATCATTATTTTCGGTCAGAGTTATACCATAGAGTCTGTCTGCAAGGTTCCACACACCTTCGATGACACGGTCAAGATCAAAATACGGGCGCATTTCCTCCTCGTCGTAGGCATATTCTTTCTCTCTGAGTTTATTACTGTAGTAACTGTAGTCCCAGGGCATGAGTCTGATATTTTCTCCCTCGAGTTCCGAGGCAAATTGCTTCAGTCTGTCCATTTCCTGTCTCAGAGGTTCGCGGTAGGCTGCTTTAAGCTTGTCGAGAAGATCATATACCGCTTCTGGGCTTCCTGCCATGGTGCGGCGCAGCTTGTGTTCAGCAAAAGTTTTTGCGCCAAGAAGATTGGCTATGCCGAGACGCAATGCGGCTATGCGTTTTATGATTTCGGTATTGTCGAATTCGTCCTTTGTGTTTCGGCCGGAATAAAGTTTCCATAGCTTTTCGCGCAGATCGCGTCGAGTCGCGCTTTTCATGAAAGCGAAATAGGTAGGCTGGGCAAGGGTGAGGGTACAGTCATCATCGTTGCCTCCTTCCTCTTTCGCCAGATTGGTGGCCTCTTCGACAATGTGGGTCGGAACACCGTCGAGATCGCTTCGTTTCAGTTTTATACGATAGGTCTTGAGCTCATTGGTCACATTCTGTCCGAATTTTGTGGTAAGTTCCGACAGTTCCGCCTTCAGCTTCTTTAGGCGCTCTCGATCCTCCCCCTGCAGTTCCGCACCCGACAGAGCGAACGAGTCGTAGGTGTTTTGAAGCAGCATTGCATCGTCGGTGTCGAGGTCGAGGGTGTGGCGTTGCTCATATACTGTCTTTACATGTTTCCAAAGGTTCTCATTTAGAGTGATGCGCGTTGAGAATTCCGATAGCTTTGGAGCCATTTCCATCGCTATTTCATCAAGCGCGTCGTTGCCGTCGGCATCCATTAACGGATAAGCCACACCAAGCACTCTGTCGAGTGTCGCGCCGCTTTTCTCAAGAGCGATGATTGTGTTCTCCATTGTCGCAGGCTCAGGATTAGATGCTATTGCGTCTATCTCGGTCAGAGCCTCGGATATGGCCGGTTCAATAGCCTCTTTGATGGTTTGTGGAGTTATTCTGGAGAATGGAGGTGTGTTGTGTGGAGTTTCAAATGTTTGAAAAAAAATGTTTGACGGACAATTATTACACATACTTTTGTAAATAAATGTGGAAACGTGAAAAATAATTTTGTTTTATGACAAAAGTATAGAAAAAGAGTGCACAGAAGATAATATTATTTATATTTGCATATCATTAATATTTCATAACACATGACCAATCGCATTATATCAATGGTGGCATCAGCAGCAGTGGCTGTATCGATGACCGCTCAGACAGCTCCTGCTGCTAAGCAGGATTCTCTCGGATTCAAGTTTACCGATGTAAAGATCAATCCGACCAACTCGGTCAAGAATCAGGCTTCAAGCGGTACCTGCTGGTGCTTCTCGGGTACATCGCAGCTTGAGGATGAGATCCTTCACAAGGGTGGACCTTCGGTCGATCTTTCAGAAATGTACACTGTACGCAAGGTTTATGAAGATAAGGCTGACCGTTACATCCGTCTCGGCGGCACAGGCAATTTCAGCCAGGGTGGAGCTATCACCGATGTGCCATACGTGTTTGAGACCTATGGAGCTATTCCCGAATCGGCATATCCCGGCATCGCCTATGGCGAGGATTCACACATGCACGGCGAGTTTGAAGCTGTCATGAAGGCTTATCTCGATGCTGTTAAGAATCGTCCCAACCGTCGCCTTTCAACAGCATGGAAGCAGGGTCTTCAGGGCATTCTCGATGCATATCTCGGCAAGGTTCCCGAGACTTTTGAAGTAGACGGAAAAACCTACACCCCTCAGACTTATGCAAAGAGTCTCGGTATCGACGCAACCGAAATCGTACCTTTCACTTCGTTCACTCATCATCCGTTCTATACCAAATTCCCTCTTGAGGTTGCCGACAACTGGATGTGGGAAGGTTATTACAACGTGCCCATGAATGAGCTGAAGGCTATTGTAGACAATGCTATCAGCAAAGGTTACACAATTGAATGGGCTGCCGACGTGTCTGAGCCCGGATTCAAGTGGCGCAACGGTTTGGCAGTGATGCCTGCCGATAAGGACGAGGCTACTCTCGAAGGCACCGAGCTTTCCCGTTGGGTGGCTCTCACTCCGGCCGAGCGTGCACGCGAGCGCTACAACCTTAACGGTCCCGCAAAAGAAATCGAGGTGACACAGGAGATGCGTCAGAATATGTTTGACCGCATGGAGACTACCGATGACCACGGCATGGTCATTGTCGGCTCAGCTGTTGACCAGAACGGCAATCCTTACTACAAGGTGAAGAACTCATGGGGTACCGACGGTCATATCTATGACGGCTACTTCTATGTTTCAGTTCCCTACTTCCTTGCAAAGACACTTTCTATCGGTGTCAACAAAAACGGTGTTCCTTCGGAGATCGCCAAGAAGTCAGGCCTGAAATAATCAGTCATAACAAATTTTGATGGCAACGGGTGTGTCTTCTTTTATGTAGGCGCACCCGTGTCTCATTCGGCAATAATAACCTAAATTATATCATACACGCAATGAAAAAGATATTGTATCTTATCGCTCCGGTGTTGCTGGTTGCTTCATGTGGGGGCGAGCATAAGCCTGAAAAGCCCGACACGATGGTTGTGGCTACCTACAACATCCGTCAGGCCAATCATGGTGATTCAGTAGCAGGAAACGGCTGGGGACAGCGTGCTCCCCATATCGCTGATCTTGTCAAATTTCATGGATTTGATATTTTCGGAACACAGGAAGGTTTCCAGTATATGCTCGAAGATCTTAAGAGCAATCTTCCGGGCTATGAGTATATAGGAGTGGGGCGCGATAATGGATCCGATGAAGGTGAGCATGCCGCTATTTTCTATAACACTGATAAGTTCGACGTGCTTGACAGCGGTGATTTCTGGCTTTCGGAGACGCCCGACAGCGTGTCGTTCGGCTGGGATGCCGTGTGCCGCCGCATCTGCACATGGGGCAAATTCCGCAATAAGGAGACCGGTTTTACGTTTGTATATTTCAATCTCCACATGGATCATGTGGGAGTTGTGGCCCGTGCCGAGAGTGCAAAACTCATTCTTGATAAGATCAAGGCATTTCCGGAGCCACTGCCTGTTATGCTTAGCGGCGACTTCAATGTCGATCAGAATTCGGAGTCTTATAAGCTCCTCAATGAGTCGGGTATTATGCGCGATGCTTATGAGACATCGGAATTCATATATGCCAAAAACGGCACTTTCAACAACTACAATTCCCAGGCTTATACCGATCAGCGCATCGACCATATTTTCATGAGTCCTGAGTTTGAAGTGAAGAAGTATGGTGTGCTTACCGATACTTACCGTACGGAGAACGCTGAATCGGTAAAAGAGAATGCCGCCAATGCTCCCAAGGAGGTTAAGATTTCAAGATGGCAGGCCCGCACTCCTTCCGATCACTATCCTGTGATGCTTGTGGTTGAGACAAAAAAGGTTGAAAGCACGAAGTAAACAATAAATATTCTCTTATTGACAAAATGGGCTGCGTCTGAAAAGTGACGCAGCCCATTTATTATAGGTCTATGGATGTGTGAGGTCCGTTATTTTATAGTGATTGCTTCGGGACCAGTGAAAGTCATCTTCACCGGTTTGATAAAGCCGTCTTCGTCAAATTCGAGCTTATCGATGCATGTCGAACGTTCGTTGTAGTGCTTGATATCGAGTCCGCGGCGGTGATAGACGATGTAATAGTCATCGGTGCCGGGGATCTGTATTACGGAGTGATGCCCGGCGCCTGTGGCGATCTCAGGATCCTGCTGGAGTATAGTGCCTATACGTTCAAACGGACCAAGAGGGGAGTCGGCTATAGCGTAGGCTACTCTATAGTCAGGGCCGGTCCATCCGCCCTCCGACCACATGAAGTAATATTTGCCGTTGCGCTTGAGCATAAACGGTCCTTCCACATAATCCTTTGGAGTGAC
Organism: uncultured Muribaculaceae bacterium; assembly: GCA_910578395.1. GTDB lineage: Bacteria > Bacteroidota > Bacteroidia > Bacteroidales > Muribaculaceae > JAFLTL01. The sequence goes on from CAJTPZ010000009.1 coordinate 50,649, forward strand.
TTCCTTATATATATCACCGTCGTCAAATTTGCCAATCGAGGTGAGGTCGTCATTGAGTTTCACCACATTGCAGTGACGCCACCCGCCGTAGTACATGTAATATTGTCCGTCATCGTCGAGAAATACATACTGGTCGATGGGCTGGGCGCCGTTGATGATTTTGTCGATAAGCGGCTTGCCTAAGGCGTCTTTAAATGGACCTTCAGGACGATCGGACACAGCTACGCCGATACCGCCAAGACGTTCATTGTTCTGTATGTCGTTGGCACCGAAATAGAGGTAGTACTTGTCACCCTTCTTTACGATTGCGGGAGCCCAAAGAGCGTAATCGGCCCATTTCACGTCTCTGATATGCAGAACTTCGTTGTGTTTTGTCCAGTTTACAAGGTCGGGTGACGAGAATGCATCTAAGTGTGTCTGTAGGTTGTATTCCGGATTTCCGGCGTCGGTCTTTCGCTCAAGATCGGCTTTATACTTTTCCTTGTCGGCACCGTAAAGACGTGAAAGTGTGGGGTAGATCCATACTTCCTTTCCTATGACAATGCCTTCGGGATCGGCATACCAGCCTGGGAAAACCGGATTAATCGCACTTGCGCCTATTGCGGCTGCTGCCGACAGGCCTAAAGTTATAAACTTTAGATTCTTTTTCATTATTCGATGTCGTTATGATATTGATTCTTTGCAAAGATAACAAAGAATATCCGATGAAAAGAACATTGAATGCCGTTAGCTGTTCCGGTTTGTGTAATGTTATTTTTTTTCGTTAAAAAAGAAATGTGTTTTAAAACAAAATTAACTTAAATCAAAAGGTGTTGCATTGGCGAATGTAATTCGGCTATAAGCTTGCCATTATCATAAGCATATTGTTTTGCTCTGAAATCATAGAGACCGAAATAATAAAAATAACAGAATTTTTAGGTGGTTAAATTACTGTGAATCAGTCTATTTACCCCCCCCCTAAAGCAGTCTTTATGTTTTAAAACATAAAAGCCTGATGTTAAAAAGCTTGCATGGCTCGTTAATAAACCGTAACTTGCTTGCGTATTAGTACAATCTTGGTACACTTCGTTTTGATAACGATTATTGTTTTATTATACCAATCATTACCTAAAATTATGCCAAAAAATTTGATTAAGGTTCTTGCATGCGGTATGCTTGCTGCCGGAGGTACTTTTACCGTCCAGGCGCAGTCTACAATAGCTGCAAACCAGCAAGTTTCAGCGTGCACCGGTACTGTTGTCGACTCAGAAGGCGAGCCGATCATAGGTGCATCCGTTTTGGTCGTCGGTACCTCGTCGGGTACTGCAACCGATTTCGACGGGAATTTTTCAATCCCCAATGTGAAAGCGGGCAGCACACTTCGCATAACAAGTGTGGGGTTTACGGCTGTTGATGTGAAATGGAACGGTACACCTCTCAACATCGTTCTCAAAGAGGATGCCAAACTTCTTGACGAGGTTGTGGCTATCGGTTATGGCACACAGAAGAAAGCTGACCTGACAGGTGCTGTTGGTGTCGTGAACGTGAATGATGCAAAAAAACTACCTCAGACTGATATCGCATCGATGCTTCAGGGTCAGGTGCCGGGTGTGTCGGTGCAGACATCCTCGCAGCCGGGCGCTACTGCCAACGTGCGCATCCGTGGTATCAGCTCATTTAACAACGTGGGACCTCTCTATGTGATCGACGGTCTTATCGTGAATGACGCAAGTAACATCAGCCCTAATGAAATAGAGTCGATGCAGGTCCTCAAGGATGCTTCGGCGGCAGCTATCTATGGTGCACGTGGCGCCAACGGCGTTATACTCATCACGACTAAGCACGGAAAGAGCGGTAAGCCCACTCTCGACATTACCGCCAACTATTCATGGCAGCAGATGCCGAGCAAGATCGAAATGATGGATGCCAACCAGTACATGAAGTACAATGAGCTTGGCTACATCAATGCACAGATCGAATGGCCGGCAGCAGCCAACGGTGTTGTTCCGGGTTATATGCTCGCCAATACCGACTGGCAGAAAGCTGTGTTCCAGACCGGTTTCACGCAGGACTATAACCTCATGTACACACAGGGGTCAGAGAACATACACAACGCTATAGGAGGTGGATTTCTTGATCAGGAAGGTGTTATAGACGGTCCGAAATACAAGCGTGCCACATTCCGCGTGAACACCGACGCTACCTACGGTATCCTCACAATAGGTGAGAACGCTACATTCTATTATACCGAGGCAAATCCATGGCAGGGCGGTTCATTTGCAGGTGCGCTCCAGACTCCGGCGGTGACTCCTGTCTACGATGAGTCGAATGTCGGAGGTTACGGTCACGGCAGTTCCATGTTCCCCCACTACATCACCAACCCGGTGGGTAACCAGGCTGCGGTCGACGCCAGAAACACCTCATATCGTCTCGTAGGAAATATTTTTGCCGAACTCAAGTTCCTCAAGCATTTCACCTATAAATTCAATATGGGTCTCGACGCTGCCTGGAACCGCAATAAGTCCTTGCGTCACTATTGGTCGCTCCGCACCAATGACGACACTTCTCATAAAGACCTCCTGAGCGAAGCTACGAGCAATCGTTCCACATTCCTTATCGAGAACACGTTGACTTACAATCAGTCGTTTGACAGGCACAACATCACAGCCCTCGTCGGTTTCACTGCCGAGGATGTCAACTGGCACAGCCTTGGAGCGAGCATCTACGACCAGCAGTACGACGGACTGGCTCAGATTACTCTCGGTACAACACAGAACAACATGAGTGGTTCCGACGAGCAGCGTCGCATGGCATCGTGGCTCGCACGTGTCGACTACAATTATGATTCCCGTTATTATCTGCAGGTCAACTTCCGTTCTGATGCATGTTCGAAATTCGGTCTTGCAAACCGTCGCGGTAACTTCCCCTCCTTCTCGGCAGGATGGCGCCCGACACAGGAGGCGTTCTGGGAAGATCTCGGAGCATCACACATCATCAACAACATTAAACTCCGTGGCAGCTGGGGTAAGATCGGCGATATGCAGTCGCTCGGAAACTACTCTTATCAGTCGGTAGTATCATCCTATCAGCCCCTGATCGGTCTTAACAACATGTGGAACTGGTATGGCTTGCTCAATGACAAGATCATTCCCGGCGCTCTCGCTACTACACGTGTCAATCCCAACCTCAAGTGGGAGACTAAGACAACCACTAATGTCGGTATCGATTTCGAGTTGCTTAACAGCCGCCTGACCGGTAGCTTCGAATGGTTCACTTCGACGACTTCCGACCTTCTCTATAATATCAATACGGCTTATGCGACCGGTACTCCGAGCCTCTGGACCAACTATGGCAAGATGCGCAACAGCGGCATTGAGTTCAATATCCTGTGGCGTGACATGGCAGGGGAGTTCACCTACTCGGTAGGTGCCAACATCTCGACTGTGCGCAACAAGGTGCTCCGTCTCGGCACTACCGATCTCTACGATGCCGGTTCAAGCCGCACTGAGGTAGGCCGCTCGATATCCGATTTCTTCCTTATTCCTATGGATGGCATCTTCCAGTCAAAGGATGAGGTTTACGCCCACACCACAACTCTTAAGAATGGCAATGTGGTTGTTGTGCAGCCCACAGCTGAGGCCGGAGATATCCGTTATGTCGACACCAACGGCGACGGACAGATCACACAGGACGACCGCGTTTACGCCGGATCGCCGCTTCCTAAGTTTGAGGCAGGTCTGACAGCTTCTCTTGAATGGCGTGGCATCGATTTCAGCATGTTCTGGACTTCGCGCTATGGCAACAAGGTATACAACTCGACACGTGCGGGTATTCTTGCCACTTATGTTAACAGTATGCCGGCCGACTACAAGCCGTGGACATGGGATAATCCATCCAATGAGGATCCGCGCATGTATGCCAACGCATCCAACAATACAATGGCAAACACCGACCGTTTCCTTGAGGATGGCTCGTTCCTCCGTCTGAAGAACCTTCAGCTCGGTTACAGCATTCCGACCAATATCTCGAAGCGTTTTGGTGTGCAGCGTCTGCGCATGTATGTCAGCGGTCAGAACCTTTGGACAATCACAGGCTACAAGGGATATGATCCTGAGCTGATTTCCACCAATGTGTTCTCGCAGGGTTACGATTCGGGCCAGTTCCCCAACACCCGCCAGTACAACGTTGGTCTACAGGTTACATTCTAAACAACATCCAATCATTGTCAAGGCAATTATTTAAAGAATTCTCATGAAAAAAAATATAATAAAAGCACTTGCCGGCCTGCTCATTCTCTCTGGAGCGTCAGCTTGTGGCAACGACTGGTTGTCGCTTTCTGATCCAAACCATTTTACAGCCGACCAGTACTGGCAGACCGAAGAAGACTTCGAATCGGGACTTGCTGCCGCATACCGCTATCAGCGCCAGAGTGAAGGTGGCTTCGCACGTTGGTATCACCAACTTATGATACTCCGCAGCGATGAAGGATATTCGACTTCGCCGAACACCACCATTACTTCCTACGGCAACTTCCTTCATGATCCGTATATCGCTAAGAACGAGGCTGCATACATTAGCCCATGGCGTGACGCCTATACACAGATATTCTATGCCAACCAGGTGCTTGACGCGCTTAATGCTACCGGAACATCGGTTCTTACCGATACAAAGGCAAAAGAAATCAAAGGTCAGGCTCTGTTCATACGCGCAAGCGCCTACTGGTGGATGGCATCGCTTTATGGCAAAACTGTGAAACAGACCACGGCTGCATCTTCCGATGGTCTCGGTGAAGGATTCATGACACAGTATGAAGGTTACCATTTTGCTCTTAACGATCTCATTGAAGCAGAAAAGCTCCTGCCTGCGTCATGGCCTGCCTCCGACCTCGGACGTGTGACAAAAGGTGCCGCCTATGGCCTTTCATGTCGCCTCAACATGCAGCTTGCCGGCATGTGCAAGCGCCCCGCTTCGATAGATCCTGAGGCTGCAAGCCATGCCGCTGAGGAGATGGATTACTGGAATGCCGCCAAGAAAAATTGTGAGGATCTTTTTGCTCTCAACCTCTACAGTCTCGTTCCCAACTATGTGGATAATTTCACCAGTCTCAACGAGTTCAATTCAGAGTCTATTTTCGAGCTCCCTTACAAGTATACCGGTGCCAATTCCTATGTGGGAGATTATTCCGGTTTCCATCGTCCGCAGTATGCTGGTCTGTATCTTGCATCTTCGGGTGGCGGTGCATGGGATGACGTCTCGGCACGTGAGTGGGTTCTCGAAGAGTTCGACAAAGAGAAGGACAAAGATGGAAACACTGATATCCGCAAGCACTATACCCTTTTCTTCGATGATCCCTATGATCCCGATGAAATTCTTTATCATGGCATGACATGGAAGCAGCTTGACGAGATCAACCATTTCAATAAAAAGTGTTATTGGCGTAAGTACACCCAGCCCGACAGCAAAACCGGATACACCGAACGCTATTCGAGCGATGTCAACTGCCGTATGATCCGCCTTGCCGAGATTTATCTCAACTATGCCGAGGTGATGAATGAGCTGAATGACCGCACGACAGCTGTGGAATACATCAACAAGGTGCGTCGTCGTGCCAATATGGCCGATCTCAAGGCTACAAGCTTTGCTTCGCGTGATCAGCTTCTTGATCAGATCAAGCATGAGCGTGTGATGGAACTGGCATCCGAATGCCTGCGCTGGCCTGACCTCGATCGTTGGGGTGACCTCTACACACAGCAGGGTATCAATGAAATCGCATCGCGCGACGCCGATTTCCAGACATTCACACTTGGCAAGTCAAACCTTTTCCCGATTCCGCAGCGCGAGATCGACTACTATCCGGGTCTGACTCAGAATCCAAAATATTAATTTCACTTTCAGTTTAGACATACCATAATGAGAAAGATTATATTCTTGGCCGCAGCTGGAGCGCTTTGCACCATGCAGTTAGGTCTCACAGGTTGTACCGACATGGATGGTGACGGCATCGACAATGTCGAATGGGGCGGATCGACCAATCCTGAGTCAACCTCCTATCGCAACCCGGTGTGGGAGCCTTCGCTCGAAGGTGGAACCGTGATTGTCACACCCAATAATTTCGTTGCAATCGGCGGCGAGACACAGTGGGCTGTAGGTGTCGATTACTGTTGCCCGACCATCCTCTCGACCAATATGATGCAGTGGACTACCAATCAGCAGGTAGCATTCAGTGCGGCAAACCGTCCGGCATGGATTACCGGTCGTATAAATTCACTTTCGGCCGATCTTATCACCGAGACAACCAAGGTGACAATAACGACCACAACAACAGAGACCGACGAAGAGACAGGTCAGGAAACCACAACGACAACCTCTAAAGAGGAAGATCGTTCAGCTTCCCGTTACTTCATGGTCTACAGCACCGATAAGGACAATGCGATAGGTGTCGCCAGTTCAGCCGCCGCTCAGGGTCCTTATGTCGATCATGGCTGTCTGCTCAAAGCGTCGGATCTTGGTGTTGGCACGCTTGCCGATCCGTTTATTGTGGCCTATGGCAACAATGATATATATATCGGTTATACAACCGACAACGGTTCCTACGTGCGCAAGATAGAGTTCCCGTTCACAGTCGATGCTACTTCCTATGCGATGACTATCAACACATCGGGTCTTCCCGTACTTGGCGACGCTACCAAGGTTTCATCGGCTTCTTTCAGCAATATCGCCCTGTTCCGCGATGCCGATGGCAATTACATGATATTCGGTGATGTCGACGGTGGTGTGAACTATGCAGTCGCTTCGGCTCCGACCGGACCCTATACAGCCGGCTCAGGCTCACTTCTCAGCAGCAACGGAGACACTTTCATTGAAGGAGGCAACGGATATGAGAATCCGTGTAATGTCATGCGCATTATTCCGTCAAGCAACGGAAACTGCTATGTGGCTTTCAACGCGACTCTCACTGAGACTCCGGCTATGCCTTCCGGCTATGCACGTGAGCCTATGATGGTAAATCCGTTTAAAATTTCGGGTGGAAAAGTGTCGGCTGCGATCAAAGTGAATTCAGGTTGGACCTCACCACGCTTTGTAAGATAAATGACTTGATGCCGGTGTTTGGTTGATTGCACCGGAAGAAGCATACTCTTTTATTAAAGACCTTCCCGGTCGTCCTTGTGGCGATCGGGAAGGTCATCTTTTTTGATAGGAAATTTTGACCAATTTTATAGAGATTTCGAACAGTGGGGTAAATTACTGATATACAGTTTATTACCCCCCCCTAAACATCCCTGTTTTTTCATGTTTTTAAACATGCCTTTTCGGGAATTTAAGTATTGTTTTAAAAAATAAAAAATGATTAATTGCAGTATGGTTTCATTTTTCAAGAAAATGTAGCCGTTCCTCATGAAAACCATAAAATCTATATACCAATCGTAGTATTATGTCAAAAAGCCTAATTTCTTTATTTGCATGCGCGGCATTTATGTCGGGAGGCGGTGCCTCGGTCTATGCGCAACAAAGTGTCACTGATACGCGTCAGGTCTCAGTGTGCACCGGCACGGTTATCGATTCTGCCGGAGATCCTGTAATCGGAGCTTCTGTCATAGTCAAGGGAACTTCAAATGGAAATGCTACCGATATCGATGGTAACTTCAGAATACCCAATGTCAGGAACGGCTCGGTATTGGTTGTGAGTTGTGTCGGCTACAAGCAGGCCGAAGTGCAGTGGAACGGTGAGCCTCTTTCGGTGACGCTTAGCGATAACACCGAGATTCTCGATGAAGTTGTGGTAGTCGGTTATGGTGTTCAGAAAAAGGTGAATCTGACCGGTTCGGTGTCAAATGTGAATATGGAGAATGCCGATTCCCGGCCGGTGACTACGACCGCACAGCTTCTTGCAAACGCATCTCCGGGGTTGCAGGTGATGCAGAACAACGGTATGCCCGGTAGCGAGGGGTTCTCATTCAATATCAGAGGCCAGGGCACGCTGAACAATTCATCGCCACTCGTGCTTGTCGATGGTATAGAAATGGGGCTTGACAATGTCAATGCCAACCAGATTGCAAGCATATCGGTACTCAAGGATGCCGCTTCCTGTGCTATTTACGGTAACCGTGGAGCCAATGGAGTAATTCTTGTCACTACCAAAAACGGGTCAGACGGTAAGGTCTCTCTTACCTATGACGGCACCTTCTCACTGAACACTCCGTCGAAGATCATACACACTATTGCCGATTACCCGCTATACATGCGTCTGATGAATGAGTCTTCAACCAATATAGGCGGCAATATACTTTTTCAGGATAATGTCATACAGCAGTGGGAAGACGCGAAGCGTGATCCAAACGGAATTTCGGCTTCAGGATATCCTAACTATGTGGCATATCCCAATACCGACTGGTGGGATCATATCTATAATAAAAACTGGATGCAGAAACATTCGCTCAGTGTGTCGGGAAAAGAGAAGCGCACAGGTTATCAGCTCAACTTCACATTCTTTGACAACCCAGGCATCATGGATAAGAGCGGATTCAAGCGCTATAGCGGACGTGTCAATATCTACAGTGACATTACCGACTGGCTTCGTATCGGGACACGCACCAACGGCTACGTGATGAATGCCGAAGTCAATGGGCTCGGCGGTTTCTTTGGTTCGCTTGCTACATCCAAGATGATTCCCTGCACCTATCCGATGTATGACGGTAAATACGGCGCGCCTGAAAATTCAGCTGATGATCCGCAGTCACATAATCCGCTTTGGGACTATCAGACTGTCGACGGTTTTTCAAAGCGGACAGGCATTATGTCGGCCTGGTATGCTCAGGTCAAATTCCTAAAGCATTTCACTTACCAGTTTGACTTCAATTATCAGCTTCATCAGACCGAGAAAAAGACTGCCGGTGTCTCGGTCGGCAAATATTCGTTTTCGATGGACGATTGGAGTACCGGAGCCGATGATCCCTCGACACTCTACACATCCATGGACTATGGACGCACAGAGCGTACAAAAATCGACAATATTCTCAATTACAACCAGTCATTTGGGTCGCATGATGTTTCGGCCATGCTTGGTTATGAGGAAGAGATCTACAACTACCGCACATCCTATGCCCAGAAGCTCGGTTTGACCGACGATAAGATTAATGACCTCAACGCAGGTATCTCTCCGTATTCCATTTCTGGTTATGGCACCAAGTTCACTTCCCGTTCGTGGTTCGGACGTGTAAATTATGTGTATGCCGGCAAGTATCTGCTGGAGGCAAATTTCAGGCGTGACGGCTCTTCTCGTTTCGCTCCCGATTGCCGTTGGGGCACATTCCCTTCTTTCTCGGCAGGATGGCGCATGACCGAAGAGTCTTTTTTTCCTGTGACAGAGTGGATCAACAATCTCAAACTGCGTGCCTCATGGGGTAAGCTTGGCAACAACTCCATAGGCAACTATGACTGGCAGTCGATCTACACCACCGCACAGTATGCCACCAATTCAACTCTGAATTCAGGTATCGCGATCACTAACATTGCTAATCCGCTCCTGAGCTGGGAAACTTCGGAAGTTACCAATATAGGTCTTGACTACGGATTTTTCAACAATCGTCTCAACGGTTCGATCGAGTGGTACAACAAAATTACTTCCGGCATTCTGTATACTCCCGATATGTCTATGACAATGGGCACGGCAGGTGCTCCGCGTCAGAATATCGCCGAAGTCACCAACCGTGGACTCGAGCTTGAAATAGGCTGGAGCGACCGCATAGGTAAAGTCAACTACAGTGTGCGTGGCTCGTTTGCCTACAACAAAAACTGGGTTAGCAAATACAAAGGCGAACTGAAGAGAGGGTGGAATGCCGACCACACCGAATATACGACCAATATAGGCGACGTTTCCACAGGTAGCACGACTCGCGTGATCGAGGGCCACATGATCAACGAGTGGTATCTTCCCAATGTCTATAAGGGATCGGGAAGCTATTTCCATTCCGATGGCAAAGTTAACATAAACGGTGGTCCACGTGACGGCATGATCCGTACACCCGATGATATGAAATGGGTTCAGGCAATGGTGGATGCAGGCTACCAGTTCCAGCCTAACAACAACATCGGCAAGCAGGGGCTGTGGTATGGAGAGTATATCTATGCCGACTCAAATGGCGATGGCATCTACGGCAACAGCTACGATTCGGAGTTTCAGGGATGTTCCACAATGCCGAAGTATAATTTCGGTCTCTACATGAGTGCCGATTGGAACAACTTTGACTTATCGATGAACTGGGGTGGTGCCGCAGGTTACAAACTCTATTACTATAGCACAGGCCGAAACGCCTCTACAACTGTCTACGGCTATGCTATTCCTGACGCCATAGCGTATGATCATTATTTCTTTGATCCGGAGAATCCGTCGGATCCCCGCACCAACCTCACATCTGCTAATCCGCGTCTCGCTTACCTCAGCAGCACTCCTTCAAGCGCATCTTCAGCCTTGCATCTCGAAGACGCGTCTTTCATCAAACTGCGCAACCTCACCTTTGGCTATACAGTGCCTCAGAATATATCGCATCGTTTCTTTGTAGAGAAACTGCGTGTTTATTTCTCCGCTGAAAATCTGTTCACCATCACAGGTTTCTCAGGTATGGATCCTGAAATGCGCACTACCGAGGGGTATGCCACTATGCGACAGTATGCGTTTGGTGTAAACCTGTCATTCTGATCTATGGACGCTAAAAAGAACAAAACGATGAAAAATATATTCAAGAAAATTACAATGGCGGTCCTTGCCATGGCATCGGCCACGGCATACACCGGCTGTGACAGCGATTTGCTCGACACAACGCCTACATATATGTATTCCAGTGAGAATGTGTGGAAGAGCCCGATACTTGCCAGGAGTGCAGTCAAAGGTGTCTATAACGCTCTTTACAACCGTTTCACAAAGAACTACACAGGCAGTTCGATGGGCATACCCATGGACTGCTGGTCGTCGGTCATGGACATAGACCGCAACTGGCGCGGTGGACTTTTCACATGCACAGGATCGCTCACACCATCCGACGGCAACCTTGCCGGCCATTTCAAGCTTTACTACACAGTGGTCTATCGTGCTAACGATGCGATCATGCATATCGGCGATGTTCCAGGCATGCCCGACGATGAGAAGGCCCGTCTTATAGCAGAGTGTAAATTTCTGCGTGCCTGGGGTTATTTCTATCTAAATCTTTTCTGGCGCGGTGTGCCTCTATATCTTACGACAGTAGCTCCTGAGGAAGCTAAATTGCCACGCTCGTCGGAAGCTGATGTGTGGGCGCAGATCATAAAAGACCTTACTGAAGTGATCGACGAGTCGAATATCCCCGACCGCTATTCCAAGGGCAATGCCAATTATGGTAATGCTACACGCGGAGCGGCACTCGCTTATCGCGGACAGGTCTATCAGATAATAGGTGACAATGCCAAGGCTCTTGCCGATTTTGAGGCTATAGAAAGATGCGGTTATTCTCTCTACAGTCCAAGCGGCGGCGCTTCTGGAAACCGCGATTACTTCGATCTCCTCCGTCCGGCCAATGAGCAGTGCGACGAAATGATTTTCTCTATCCAGTGTGTGGAGACCCCCGACATGGGAAATCCCAGAAGTATAAACTACGGCAACCGCGTGACCGGAGGTTCGGCCTGGAACAACTATCTGCCGAATCCCGCTTATGTCGAAATGTTTGAGTGTGCCGACGGCAGTAAGTTTGACTGGGAGAAATATTGTCCGGGATGGCATCAGATGGAAACTGAAGCCCGTAAGGTGTTTTTCCTTCGCGACGGTCTTGCAAGCGGCGAATATGGTGTGTGGGGTAACACTGCCACAACATGTTACGATCATAAATATTACGATAATATGGAAGCTTCGGGTGCCGACATGTCTAAATATCTTGACAACGGCAATGAAGCGCGCATCAAAAAAGCCTATGATGACCGCGATCCGCGTTTGAAGATGTCTATAATCACTCCGTATAGCGAGTACGACGGTAACCAGGCAGGTGTAGGCAACCACACATGGGTGTTGCGTTGGCCTTATATACTTGATGCCGGGGCACCTTATGATGTACGCACCGACACAAACGCCTACTATTATTATCTGTGGCGTAAATATGTCACCGAGAACGACGAGTGCACTACCCGGTGGGTCTATCCGATGGATATAATTCTGTGCCGGTATGCCGAGATTCTTCTTCGGCGCGCCGAGTGTCTCAATGAGCTTGGCCGCACCAGCGACGCTGTCGAGTTTGTGAATATGGTGCGCCGCCGTGCCGGTCATGTCCTTCTAAATGATCCCGACTATCCGGCTACCAAGGTTCTCGGACAGGACGATATGCGTGAGCGCATACGCAATGAGTATTATGTAGAGCTTGGAGGCGAGGATTCGATGTATGCCAATGAACTCCGCTGGGGTACCTGGCAGGACCGTAAGTTCCGTGACAATTCTTCCGGCAAGACCGATGCGCCGATGAATACCAACGGTCTTATGCAGATTTGGGGCACTGTCACCTATTACAACATTTCGGTGGGTGACAAGATGAATGTGTGGCCTATTCCAGCCAAGGAACGCGAAATGAATCCTTCTCTCACCCAGAATGATGGTTGGAACGACTGATTCTTTGAAATTTCAACGAAACATGATAAATTTATAGCTTGGATAGAGTGGTCAGGAGATGGTGCTGAAAAACCTCCGGCCGCTCTATCCGGGACTAATCAATAATACCTAAATTACACAAATGAAGAAATTGATTTTTGCAATGGCTATGCTGGCGGTGGCGACATGTGGTTTCGCCCAGCATCGTGCCGATCAGCAGCATCTTGATGATGAAAACTCTTTTTCGATGATTCTGCTTGGTGATCCGCAGGGTTACATAAAGTATGATCTCAATCAGCCGCTCTTTGAACTTTGCACGGCATGGATCGCCGATAACATCGACAATCTCAATATCAAGGGTGTGCTGTGTACAGGCGACATTGTGGAGCAGAATGACAATATTGTCATGAACCGCAATATGCTCAATCAGACGAGCCGTGAGATGTGGGAAGCCGGATCACACGCTTTTAAGCGTCTTGATAACAAGGTCCCATATTTTATCTCATGTGGAAATCACGAATATGGATATAAGAAGTCGGAAAACGGGATGACTCATTTTCCTGAGTATTTCCCTTTTGAGCGCAACAACAAGTGGCGCGATATCATTGTCAGCAACTATCCGAACCGTCAGGGTATCTCTGATATCGAGAATGCAGCGTTTGAATACGACGAACCCAATTGGGGCAAAATGCTTGTGATTGTCACTGAGTTTGCTCCGCGCGATGAGGTGCTTGAGTGGGCAAAGGATCTATGTGCCAGTGATAAGTATAAAGACCATAAGGTTATCTACATGACGCATTCGCTACTGCGCCAGCGTTCGGCAGAGTATACCGACAATGAGTCCTATAAAATCACTCCGCGCAACTGGGGCAAGCAGGTCTGGGAAAAACTGATCTATCCGTCGTCCAATATAGTGCTCGCTCTTTGCGGGCACACCGGTCGTCCGGGCGATTTTGAGGACTCGGTGGCATATCGTGTCGACAAGAATACTGCCGGTCGCGATGTGCATCAGATGATGTTCAATGTGCAGATCCTCGGAGGCGGATGGGAAGGCAACGGTGGTGACGGATGGCTTCGTATACTTGAGTTCATGCCTGATGGCAAGACTATAAAGGTAAAGACTTACTCGCCGCTGTTTGGCATATCCGATGCTACCAAGCATCTTGCCCATCGCACGGCACCTTACGATCAGTTTGACATGGTTGTTGATTGATTCTCTGTCACTCGACAGGGTAGATGTAACAGTCGCCTGGCGGTAAAACATTATTTGGTACCGCAGGGTAACGATTGGATGATATCGTTGCTCTGTGGTCTTTTTTTTGTTAACGATATTTTGCATACCTTTGCACACCACATTTTTGCAACATATTTATTATGAAGTTTAATTCAGTAAAAAAGATGTTTTCAGGCGTCATGATAGTATGCGCCATTGCACCGTCGGTCAGTGCAGCCGACACAGAAACAAATTATAAGCCGCAGATCCATGGCTCATTCCGCGGTCGCTATGAGATGGAGACACGTGACGGCTACAGCCGCTTTCAGGTGCGTAACGCACGCATGAGCGTGCAGGGATCGGTCGCTCCGACGATTGATTATTTTGTACAGGTCGACTTCAGTGATGCCGGCAAATTTAAGTTCCTTGATGCTTATGGCCGTATTGCTCTTGGCCGTGGCTGGAAGATTCAGGCCGGACAGTTCCGTATGCCTTTCGGTGTAGAGCCTTTCCGTGCTCCTTCCAATTATCTCTTTTCCAATCGTTCGTTTCTTGGAAAGCAGGGTTTCAACTATCGTCAGGTGGGTGCGAAACTTGTTTTTGATACTAATGTAGGTGCATTGCCGCTCACTCTCGAGGGTGGTGTTTTCAATTCTGCATCGACGGCCGACCACAATGTGTGGCAAAAGAAGTTTAATTTCGCAGGAAAGGCTTTATTGAAAATCGACCATGTTACTGTAGGTGCTGGTTTTGCTTCGATATATCCTGATTCCGTTCGTATAAATGCAGCCGATGTTTCCTTAGGATATAAAATCGGCAGATGGGCGTTTGAGGCTGAAGGACTGCTGAAGGATTACACACATAACAGTCATAAGGCATCGTGGGCCTATGTCGCTACCGCTGATTACACTATGCCGGTGAAATGGGGAGATTTCAACGCACTTTCTTTTCAGGGTCGTTTCGACGGACTTACCGATCATTCATCAGGTAAACGCAACAGTGAAGGGTATCTGATTACTGATGATCCTGCCCGTAATCGCGTCACGGTAGGTTCCACGCTGTCATGTGTGCGTGGACCGCTTCATGCCGATGTGCGTCTCAATTATGAGAAGTATTTTTACAGGGATAAAGATATCATTCCTTCGGGAACCGATGACCGTCTTCTTGTCGAACTTATAATCAAGTTCTGACCGTAATAGATTAAACGATTAAATCGGGCACATCGGATTTTATTCCTGATGTGCCCGATTTTATTGTTTGTATCTTCTTTTGCTGATTTATTTGGCAATGAGAAGCGAATAGTTCTTTTTGCCTCGCTGAACAAGAATGTATTTGTCGTTCAGAAGAATACTTCCGTCGATTACCTTGTAGGGATCGGACTCTTTCTCTTTGTTGACAGAAAGGGCGCCCTGTTGAGTCATCTTGCGCATTTCTCCTTTGCTGGAGAATACAGGTGCCATATCGGTAAGAAGATCGACCAGTTTCACTTCACCTGACATAATGCTGTCTCGGCTTACTTCATGACGCTCTACGCCCTCCATTACTGCAAGAAGAGTGTCCTCGTCGATCTTACGGAGTGTCTCCGATGCCTGATTGCTGAAAAGTATCTTACTTGCCTCGACAGCAGTCTCGTATGCTTCACGACCGTGAACCATCACTGTTACCTCTTCGGCAAGTCGCTTTTGTAGAGGACGACGGCCGGGATCCTCGTTGTGCTCGGCAACAATGTTTTCGATCTCTTCTTTTGTCAGGGACGTGAAGATCTTGATATATTTCTCTGCTTCGGCATCTCCCACATTCAGCCAGAACTGGTAGAACTTGTAAGGAGAAGTATAGCGTGCGTCAAGCCAGATGTTGCCGCTTTCGGTCTTGCCGAATTTACCGCCGTCGGCTTTGGTGATAAGCGGGCAGGTCAACGCGAAAGCCTCACCGCCGAGTTTGCGGCGTATGAGTTCCGATCCTGTTGTGATGTTTCCCCATTGGTCGGAACCTCCGAGCTGCAGACGGCAGTTTTTGGTCTCATAGAGATGCAGAAAATCGTAGCCTTGAAGAAGCTGGTAGGTAAACTCTGTGAAACTCAGGCCATCGCGGGCTTCGCCGTTGAGACGTTTCTGTACCGACTCCTTGGCCATCATGTAGTTCACTGTTATATGTTTGCCTATCTCGCGTGAGAAATCAAGGAAAGAGTAGCCTTTCATCCAGTCGTAGTTGTTCACCATTTCCGCCTGGTTGGGGGCTCCGCTGTCAAAATCAAGAAAGTGCGCAAGCTGCGCCTTGATGGCTTCCTGATTGTGGCGAAGGGTGGTTTCGTCCAGAAGATTACGTTCTGCGCTTTTTCCTGAAGGGTCGCCGATCATGCCTGTTGCGCCACCTATAAGAGCCAGAGGTTTGTGGCCACAACGTTGGAAATGACGGAGCATCATCACTCCGCAAAGATGTCCTATGTGCAGGGAATCAGCAGTAGGATCTATGCCGAGGTAGGCCGTAGCCATACCTTTTTTAAGTTCTTCCTCCGTTCCCGGCATGATGGTGTGGATCATCCCACGCCACTGTAGTTCTTCTACAAAGTCCATATTGTGATGTTCTTGTTTTCTGATTTACTTTATTTTCAGCTTATCGCCGATCTGGAGCTTGTTGCTTGTCAGGCCGTTGAGTTGCATGATTTTATCGACAGTCGTGCCGTGGCGCTGTGCGATCTTGTATAGGCTGTCACCTTTTTTCACCGTGTAGGTGCTTGCTGACGAGTTGGCTGATGTCGTCTTAGGCTTGGCTGTCGATGAGCTGTTGTTTTTAGCAGCTGTAGTGGCGCTTTTTTTAGCTGTCGAGGCTGCTGTATTCTTTTTTGAGGTGGCAGTGGTTGTCTCTGTCGTGGTTGTTGTGGATACCTCTTGGGCGGATGGGCCGCCTGCGTGAGCCATCAGAGCCTCGTCGTTGTTTGCCGTTTCAGTGTCAGTTGCCGCGGCTTCGGTTCCGGAGGTGTTCTCCGAAGCAAGCAGATCGTCGCTTTTTTTCTCACGTGTAGTGGTCACGATTTTTATATTCTGCCCTCTTTTCACCGATCTTATACCGCCGTTGGCACTTTTGAGAGACGCTACTGTAATTCCGTATTTACGGGCTATTGATGTCATTGTCTCGCCTCTTGCCACTTTGTGCCACTGGGTCTTTTCTGTCACGAGGTAATTTCCGTCTTCTTTTACGTTTGTCAGCTCACCTGTCGAGGGCTCGACTCTAAGACGGCGTGCATATAGCGCATTGTCATGGCTCACGATGCTGTCGCGGCTTGCAAGATAGCTGAATATCTGTTTTGAAGGGAGTATAAGCGCATAAGGCTTCACATCGCCGGGAATATAGTCTTTGCGGAATTGAGGATTCAGTATCTTGATTTCCTCAACTGGCACGTTGAGCACATCGGCGATTTGACGGAAATGCACACGCTCGGTTACATGGATGCTGTCGGTGATCAGCGGGCGTTTGGCCAGTGCCGGGCTTATTCCATGCTCGGGATAATAGGTCATTACGTAATTGGCTGCAATGAATCCGGGTACATATCCGCGTGTTTCATTTGGCAGAAATGGATATATTTCCCAGAAATCGTGCTTTTTGCCGTCGGCGTCACCAAGACGTTTCAGTGCTTTGTTCACATTTCCCGGTCCGCAGTTGTATGCAGCGATAGCGAGCGACCAGTCTTCGTAGATGGAATACAGCTGTTTAAGATATTTGGCTGCGCTTTCCGATGAACGGTATGGGTCGCGGCGTTCGTCGACAATTGAGTTTACTTCGAGGCCCAGTCCTTTGGCTGTTGTTATCATGAACTGCCATAATCCGGTGGCACCTGAGCGCGATACGGCGTTTGGGTTAAGTGCCGACTCGATTATGGGAAGATATTTAAGCTCAAGCGGCAAACCCTCTTTTTCAAGAGCTTCCTCAAATATCGGCATATAGTAAAGGCTCATGCCAAGCATGTTTTGGATCAGCTGACGGCGGCGCTGCGTGTACATGTCAATGTAGGTACGCACGATCGAATTAAATGGCATTTCGATCACTGTCGGCATTGAGGCCAGCCGTTTTACGATTTCTTCATCGCTTAGTTCCGTGTCGGCACTCTTGTCGGCTTCTCTGTCAAGATCCACATAGTTTTGTAGATACCAGTTCTCAAGCATCGTCTGGGTGTTTGCTTCGATGCTTTGCGGAAACACAATTGTGCTGTCGGTGAATTCGTGTGACAGCTCAAGTATGTTCATTGCTTCCCGGGGCGCGGCGTGTGATGGCATGGTGAGTCCCGACATGAGAGTCAGACATGCTATGCCGGTCTTTGACAGAAATGATGACATGATTTTTACCCTATTGATAATGTTGGAGATATGAGGATATCAGTCTAAACCGAGTTTGTACTTATTGGTTCACATTTATATGACTGTTTTTTGCCGTGCAAAGATAACAAAAATCCACACTATTTCACAGTTGAGATAGTTAAAATGTAGTCTTGTCGGAGTTATACGACAGGTTTAGGCGGATATATTCGTTCTCAAAATTAGGTGTAAGTATATTCTTGCCTATTGCCTGTCTGATTTCCTCGGTGGTCCAGAAGCGTCCTCCGTCGAGTTCATCACTTGGAGTGGGGGATGTTTCGGTTGTGGTCCGGAAAGCATTTATTAGTTCGCGTTCACAAGCCGACTGAAATACATAGCTGCCGATAAATTCAGGTTCGAAATCAGTAAGGCCGAGTTCCTCACGTGCTTCCCGTCGGAGTGCGTCGCATGTTTCCTCTCCGAAATCCACATGGCCTCCTACTGCTGTATCCCATTTGCCTGGCTGAATGTCTTTCCATAATGGGCGTTTTTGCAGATATAGACGTCCCTGTCTGTCAAATACATGAAGATGCACTACGGGATGCAGCAACATTGATCCGCTGTGGCATTCACCTCGTGTGGCCGAGCCGATGATATAGCCTTTTTCATCGACTATCGGAAATAACTCATTTGAATTGTCAATTGGCATTGTCGTTTGGGGTAAAGTATATTTAAAAACCCCTCCTGTGTTGTCTACACAAGAGGGGGAAGTTGAGGTTTGGTCTTATTCTGCTGAAGGAGGTGCGGCCTCGACCGATGCGCCCCATTGTTTGTTGGGGTGACGGCCCATATATAGCACCAGTGTTCCGCCGTTGACCACATCTTCGTGGCTTATCCACGGCTTGTTCCACTCCTTGCCATTGAGTGTGGCGCGCTGTATGTACTTGTTTTCATCGGA
This sequence comes from uncultured Muribaculaceae bacterium, assembly GCA_910578395.1. Taxonomy (GTDB): domain Bacteria; phylum Bacteroidota; class Bacteroidia; order Bacteroidales; family Muribaculaceae; genus JAFLTL01. The sequence continues at coordinate 69,689 of CAJTPZ010000009.1, forward strand.
GCAGTCATTGGCAATAACTCTGAACACCTTGCCGCCGGGAACGTTCACGCTTATATCGGTAAAGAGAGGGCTACCTATGTTGTAGACCGGGAATCCGGGTGTCACAGGATAGAATCCGAGCGACGAGAATACTACAAAACTTGTCAGACCACCGCCGTCTTCGTCTCCGGGGATACCCATAAGGTCATTTCGGAACCAAGTGTTGAGACACTGTCTGATGCGTTTCTGGGTTTTCCATGGAGCACCTGCGTAGTTATAGATGTAGGGGATATGGAGCGACGGCTCGTTGGCCATGGTAAATTGGCCGATATTGCCGGTTTGGTCGGGAAGTTGCTCGTAGAATTCACGTTTGCCTCGTCCCATAGGTTCCGCGAAAGTCTGGTCAAGATTTTTGATAAGCTCTTCACGGCCACCCATCATCTCGCACAGGTCGGCGAAATTGTGCTGAACGTCCCAACGGTAAGTCCAGCCGTTGTTTTCATCATAAGCGTCACGGGCGCCTATGCCGCCGCTGAACCGATAATCAAACGGCTCAAGGAATTTACCGTCTTTATCTTTGGGATGGAAAAATTTGGTTTCGGGATTCCATACTGTCCGGTAGTTGTAGCCGAGCTTATTGTACTTGGCAGCTTCTTCTTTTTTACCGAGAAACGATGCGATGCGCCCAAGACACCACTCGTCGTAGGCTGTGCCGAGTGTGACAGCGATAGGCTGGCGTTTCTCAAAAGCGGTCACCACAGGGTCGGTTTCTTCCTCCCCTTCACGCAGAGCCGGTATATAGCCATGTTTTTTATAGAAATCGTCGATCCAGCTTGCCGGTTTTCCGCTCCACGGAGCGAGTGTTTTTTCCTCAATGCCTTTTCTGCAATATAGGTATGCTCTTTCGGCATCTACGTCAAGTCCTTTGTAAAGAGCGTCAGCAACCATTGCCACTCCGTGGTTTGAGTTCATCCGGCGTGTATCGCCTGTGATTTCGGGAAACGTAGGCATCCATTGTGTTCCCATTTGTTCGGCCATGCGCAGGTAAGACTCGATTATGTCTTCCTCTTTCTCAGGTTCGATAAGCGCACGCAGGGGATGTGCAGCGCGATATGTATCCCAGATCCAATCGTCCGAATAAAACTGATGGCCGTCGTCATCATGCACCTTGCCGTCGAAAGCACTGTAGTAACGGCCGTCCTCGCTCAGGCACACCGGACGCTCAAACGTACGGTAATATGACGTGTACAATACAGTCCTCTGATCCTCTGTACCACCTTCTACTTTGATATTTGAGAGTGTCCTGTTCCATTCGTCGCGTCCGGCCTTTGCCACAGCTTCACGGTTGAATTTACCGGGTTGTTCGCGACGGAGATTTTTTAGAGCCTGTTCTGCGCTTATAAACGAAACGCCATAGCGTAGATCTACGCGACCGGTTCCTGCCGGATATTCTACTGCCAGACATGCGTCGCGCCCTTTGGCGCGGGTGGCATCGCCTATGTTGCCGTTTTCAAGTGCACCTATTTTACGAGGCTTTTCTGCCAATTCGATTGCCATATATACTTTTGTGCGGCGGTCGAGTGCCTGATAGCCCATGATTATGCCGTTCTCTTCCCACATCTCGCCGTTGGCGGAATTTACGGTAAGATATACTGGCAGTTTTGTGTCGTAGAAGCTGAGCTCATAGATCGCACTCTGATGTTCCACGGCGAGCTGGGCACGCATAGAGTTGTCGTCAAGTTCCACATCCCAGGAGTAGGGTGTCAGCTTCTCCTGATCCCATGTAAGTGATGCCACTGGCTGGAGAGGCTTTTTTTGCCATGGAGAGATACTGAACGCCGAACGCTCGCGGTGGTTTGTCACGATAACCGGTAGGCCGCCCATGCGCTCGGTCGTATAGTCCTGACGTGCAGGATAAATGCGCATCATGCTGTTGGGGAGCTGGATGGTGGCGAATGTCGGCACAAGCAGATGACTGATATTGCCGATATAAGGGTTGACATAGTCAACCGGATCCTTCTTTTCGCCAAACGATTGTGGCACAAAAAATGCCATCGACATGGCCAGCAGGAGAAGCTTTTTCATGTTTGGTATGATATAAACTTAAATGTGGTATAAGATTGGATCTGATAATACTGCAAAAGTAGCCAACTTTGACAAACATCCTGCTATTTCAATTCTTAAAGTTTGTCGTATGAATGATAAAAAAGCACAACGGGGGGATGACTGTATCAGTCATCCCCCCGTTGTGGATTCTGTAGATTACAGATTGCTGTCAGAATGCCGAAGGCTTAAGGCACAGTCCGGTCTTTTCCTGTAGTCCGAATAGAAGGTTCATATTGTGGACTGCTGTTCCCGAAGCACCTTTGAGCAGATTGTCGATCACCGATGTGATGAGGATCTTATCGTCTATCTTATCGATATGAAGCACACATTTGTTGGTGTTGATCACATCTTTAAGATCAGGAGCCTTCGTTGTCACAAATGTGAAATTGTGATCGTCGTAGTAGTCCTCATAAAGCTTCACTGCTTCCTCTATCTTCAGCGGGCATTGCAGGTACACGGCTGCCATGATGCCGCGGCTGAAACAGCCCCTTACCGGCAGGAAGTTGATCTGTCTGTCAAAACTCGTCTGTAAAGTTTTTAGAGTCTGGTTTATTTCGGCAAGATGCTGGTGTTTGAACGGTTTGTAGATCGATACGTTGTCGTTGCGCCACGAGTAGTGGGTCGTTGATCCCGGTTTCACACCGGCTCCTGTGCTTCCGGTTATAGCTGTCACCTGCACGTCGCTGTTCAGAAGTAGGTTACGTGCCAAAGGCAGAAGTGCCAGCTGGATAGCTGTGGCGAAACATCCTGGATTGGCGACATATTTTGCTCCCCTTACGATGCGTTTCCGGTTCAGTTCCGGTAGGCCGTACACAAATTCATGTGTTCCGTCTTCGATGCGATAGTCGTTCGACAGGTCTACAATTCGTAAGTCTTTGGGAAGTGTATGGCCGTATTGTTCCATCCACTTGCGCGTCTGGCCGTGCGGGGTGCAGAAAAATATTACATCCACCTTGTCGAGTTGTGCCTCTGAAGTGAAATACATTCCGTCGGCATCGCCGATGAGTCCCTGGTGGACGTCTGAGATCGGGTTTCCTGCATTGGATGTTGAGTTGACCCATGTCAGCTCGACGTCAGGATGGTTTATGAGAAGTCTGATGAGTTCACCGGCAGTATATCCGGCACCACCTATGATTCCGGCTTTGATCATTTTGTCTCTCCTAAGTCGGTCAGACCGTTACGGCGCTGTACATCATGATAGATCTTCTGCTGGTTGCCGAGGATGGTAGTGAATCCCTTTACATCATCGGCAGTCCATGCGCGACTGAGCTCGCCGTATTCTCCAAACGAAGTCTTCATCAGATCAAACGGACTGTCTACGCCCACGATCACATAATGATATGGCTTGAGGTCAATAATGACGCGGCCGGTCACATTGCGCTGTGATTCCTGAAGATATGCCTCGATGTCGCGCATTACAGGTTCAAGATACTGGGCTTCGTGGAGGAACATGCCATACCACGTGCCGAGCTGGTCTTTCCAGTATTGCTGCCATTTGGTTAGAGTGTGCTTTTCGAGCACTTTGTGGGCATTGATGATCAGCAGGGGAGCGGCAGCCTCAAAACCAACGCGTCCTTTGATGCCGATGATCGTGTCGCCTACATGCATGTCACGGCCGATAGCATAGGGGCCTGCAAGCTCCTCGATGTGTTGGATGGCGGCCACTTTGTCATCGAAACGCTCGCCGTTAACGGCTACAATTTCGCCTTTCTCGAAGTCGATTGTTATCTGGGAGTTTTCTTTGGCGGTCATTTGTGTCGGATAGGCATCCTCCGGCAGTGTCTGATCGCTGTGGAGTGTTTCCTTGCCGCCTACGCTTGTTCCCCAGAGACCTTTGTTGATGGAGTATTCAAGCTTCTTGAAATCGGCTTCCACACCATGTTTCTTCAGATATTCGATCTCATACTCGCGTGTGAGATTCATGTCGCGTGTAGGTGTGATGATTTCGATTTCCGGGGCCATGATCTGAAATGTCAGATCAAAACGTATCTGGTCGTTACCGGCGCTTGTCGATCCGTGAGCTACCGCGTCGGCTCCTACTTTTTTTGCATAGTCGATTATTGCGAGTGCCTGAAAGATGCGCTCTGAGCTCACTGATATGGGATAGGTACCGTTGCGGAGCACATTGCCCATGATCATATACTTGATAGAGCGGTCATAGTACTCGTGGGTTATATCGAGAGTCGCATGTTCTTTTGCGCCGAGAGCAAGAGCACGCTCCTCGATTTTCTTTAGATCCTCGGGTGAGAATCCACCTGTGTTGGCTATCGCTGTGTACACTTCATAGCCGCAGTCCTCTGAGAGGTATTTTACTGCAAACGACGTGTCAAGTCCGCCGCTGAAGGCGAGCACTACTTTCCTTTTTTCCATGTGGCGAGGAGTTGTTCTAATTCTTCTATAAGTTTTCCGTCTGGAGCTTCTGTATGTGCAGGAGCAACCGAAGGATTTTCATTGGTCTGCATAAATCTGTTTTCTGGATGATACTTCACTTCTGACGGGTCATACAGAAGACCAGTGCAAAGACACTTGTGGCCTCCGTTGCGTTGAAGTATATCGTAGTTCACACAACTTTCACAACCTTTCCAGAAAGCTGCGTCATCGGTCAGTTCGTCAAATGTGACAGGACGGTAGCCAAGCTCGAAATTCATTTTCATTACAGCTGCACCGGTTGTGAGCGAGAATATCTTGGCTTCGGGAAACATATCTCTCGATAGCTGGAATATTCGTCGTTTGATGCGGGTCGCCAACCCGATTCCCCTGAATTTGTTAGCGACTATGAGACCTGAGTTGGCGACAAACTGCTTGTTGCTCCAGCTCTCGATATAGCTGAAACCCGCAAATTCACCCTCTTTGCTAAGGGCGATGACGGCTTTCCGCTCATGCATTTTCTGACTGACGTATTCCGGTGACCTTTTCGCGATTCCAGTCCCGCGTACTTTCGCCGCACGATTTATCGTGTCAAGAATTTCGTCAACGTATTTGATGTGCTCGTCTGAAGCAACAATAACCTCTACATCCTCTGCATGGAGCTTGTCCGCTGATGATGAAGTGCTGTCAACTACGTCGTTCATTTTTTATTACAAAAACCGTTTTATTTTTATTCGTTTAGTTTTATATAAAATATGGTGAAAGCACCGGTAGTGTATTTCAGAAGTTTGCGATTCTGAAGGGCATCCCGATGCAATCACCGACAAAGATAAGAATAAAAATCCTATTTGGATTATAAAATTATCAATCTATTGCTCCTTTTATGTGAATACTTTAATTAATTGTGTTTTTTGAATTCTGTGTTACGGGGATTGTTGTTGAGTATGGCTGTGCGCTCGGCTTCAAGCCCTTTGTCGGCTTTTGCATCCTTGACTGTATTGACTGCCATGCCGGGATATTCCTGTCTTCCGGCATCAATGCGTTCTTTCTTATTCATATTATATTCAATGGATAGTATTAGACATTTCTGAAATTAAAACAACTGTCCCCGGGATTATGTTGCTTTATGCACCATTTTTCCCGGGGACGCTGTCTATGAAAAATAAAGACTAATCAATCTGTACTACAAGATAGTTGCTCTTGTCCCAGAATCTCGCTGTGTTTGTGATTCTGAGGATCTTTTGACCGTCGACATCTTCGATGGTATATGAGTCGGTGGGTTGGTCAGTCACTACTTTGGCCTTGGTGCTGTGAAGCTCAATTGTTGTCAGAGTGCGTTTGTCGGCACGGTGGAAGTACGATGCGTCGAAATCCGACGGAAGCACTTTGGTCTTTTTCAGGAATCCGGTTTTGATTATATCGTATTGTTTCAGTTCCTTTTTGCTGCCGATGGCATAATAACACATATTTAGCTCGTCGGCGAGTTTCACATTCTCCTCTTCTGCCTGATCCTTGGCCTCTGTAACAGCGTTTACGGTAGTGCTCAGTGAATCGACTTTTTCACTAAGGTCGGCTATTTGTATGTTGGCCTTTGAAAGATTTTCTCGCAGAGTACCGATTGTATTCTCCTGATCGGCGATCTGAGATTTCAGTGATTCAATTGTTTTTCCGAGAGTGGTGTTGTTTGAGTTTGTCGCTTTGAGCTTTTTCTCAAGTTCATCAAGGCGTTCGCGTCGCTGTTGCAGAGTTGCCTGTATGGCAGCCATGTCATTGCGTATCTGCTGACGTTTTGATTGGGATTCACCTTGAAGTGACGACGGATCACCGAGGATCTTTTCCAGTCCCTTTATCGATGCCATGTCCGAAGATATGTCATTGATAAGCATAAGTAGAGAGTCCTGGTTGGCAAGTGCTGTCTCCAGTGAGTCACGCAACGGATTTTCTGTATCGGTCTTTACGGTTTCGCCCGATTTGGTGCCGCAACTCCACATGCATCCTGTAAGAGCTATTGCCAAGGCGGCAAAACTGATTTTTTTAAGTTTCATAAATAAATAGTTTTTCTTTGAATTTTGAAAATTCCAGTCACATTTGGGGTTGCTCCGCTTCGTCGGTATTGCGATATTTGTTTGTATGTACGCGTTTCTCCTTTTTTGATGTGGAATTGGAGCCACCTGTGACTATAACAATTTCTCCTCGAGCCTGGTTCTTTTCAAAGTATTTTGTCAGTTCATCAAGACTGCCTCTTACTGTGGTGTCGTGAAGTTTCGATATTTCCCGGCTCACCGAGGCTGGTCTGTCGGGGCCGCATGTGTCTCTAAGTTCTGCAAGTGTTTTTACCAGGCGGAGCGGTGATTCATATATTATAAATGTCATCGGGAGTTCTGCCAGTTCTGCCAGCCGGGTGTTTCTCCCCTTCTTTACGGGCAGGAAGCCTTCAAACAAAAATCGGTCGCACGGGAGTCCCGAATTGACAAGCGCCGGAACAAATGCGGTCGGACCGGGTATTGTTTCAATTTCAATACCGGCGGCGGCACATTCCCTTACAAGCATGAAACCGGGATCGGATATTGCCGGAGTGCCTGCGTCGGAGACCAAAGCGATCGTCTCGCCACCCTTAAGCCTTTCGGTCACATGACCGACTGTCGAGTGTTCGTTGAACTTGTGGTGGCTCGACATAGGGGTTGTGATGCCAAAATGCTTCATAAGAGTTCCGCTTGTACGGGTGTCTTCGGCAAGTATCAGATCACAGTCCTTGAGCACCTCTATCGAGCGTGGTGCCATGTCGGCGAGATTTCCCACTGGAGTGGGCACGACATAAAGCTTTCCGGCCATCCTTTTTCGTTTGCTTGGTTTAATTGTAATACGGACCGATTATCTCCAGAAAGTATGCGACCTCTTCACTGTCGGTATCCATACCTTGCTCTTCAGTCAGATAACGTTTGGCATCTTCTATATTATGCATTGTGGCGATTACTGCCATGATTGCCTTCATAGCAGTGTCACTTCCACCGAATAGTTCGCGACGGAATCTGAATCGGTCGTTTAATGTCAGAAGTTTGAGCATTTTTGCTCCGGCTTCTTCACTCGACTTTATTTCAGGTAGTTGTTTCAATCGGGCGTTTTCAGTCTCTGCTGATTCGGTATCTGCTTCCGCTTCTTCCGCTTCCGCTTCGTTTATGCATGTCTGTGCATCGGGTAATTTTTCCTCTTCCGCATAGGTTTTGTCCTGAATGCATTTTTCAGCTTCAGGCAGTGGCATTTCTGCCTTGATTTCTATCACCGATGGCTGTTCTGCCGGTTGCGGATGTATCGGCATCGGGGATGCTGATTCTGCAGCTACTTCCTCAGCTTTGGCAACCGGAGGCAAGGTTATGGTCTCTGTTGCAGCGGTGGTCGTGATAGCAGTCTCAGGCTTTGACGTAGAGTCTTTTTCAGCCGGAATGTTTACCATGACTGGGGTTTCATTGCTGTTAAGCATTTCTGCCAGTATCCTTCCCTTGTCGGAAAGGAGGTTGCGTATATGTGGGGCTACCGACTCTTGGCTGCGGTCGCGCAGAAGCAGCAGCAATCCTTCGATCTCGTATGTCAGAGATATAAGTTTGTCAATGTCAGTCTTCATGTTCAGGGTAGTATGTTAAGTAAATATCGTTCGATCGATTTTTTGAGTTGGGTGCGGCTGCAAAAGAAGTGGTTTACCATCACGACAACTGAGTGTGTCGGTTGGCCGTTTAATCCAAGCAGATAGCCTGCATAGCAGTGTACTCCGCCCATACTGCCGCTCTTTATTGCTAAACGTCCCGCAAGACGCGTTTTGGTGAGGAATGTCTTTACTGTCCCTTCTTTGCCGGCTTTAGGGAAAACATCTGAGTATGTTTTGCTGTAGGGACTTTTTGCCATATAGTTTAGAATGCCGGCGATCTGCCTGGGAGAAATCGAATTTCCACGGGCCAGTCCGCTGCCGTCGAGGATGCGTGTGCGTTCAAGGTTTACGCCGAGCGACTTCCACAATGACTTTTCTCTTGCGATAGCTGTGTCGGCAGGTGCATTGGGGGCAGTGGCCCGAAGACAGCCTTCGGCAAGCAGATTGACACTTTTTCCCATCATTACCTTCATTATTTTTTCGAGACTTTCCGACTTGTGGCTGTATACAAGCATTGTATCGGAGGGTGTCGCAACAGTTGGTTCTGCTGTTGTGTCGGTTTCTGCAAACGGACTTTCGTCTAAGATATCAGTATATATAGCACCTTCGACGCCGATGCCTTTGTTCGCACAAGCTCCTACCATTTCTTCCACGAAAAATTCTCCGGGACTTGCTATTATATAGTCGCTTTCAAAATAATTGTCCATCCAGTTCACCGGAAACAGCCCGGTTCCGTAGCTTTCGGTTATATCCTCTACTTCCCATCCTGGAACGACTCCGCCTCCTTCAGGAAGCACATCGCATGATATTCTCACCTCTCCGGCCAGTCGGTTGATGCCGAGTGTAGAAAGTTTGTCTGCAACAAGGCTCGGTAGTGATGCCGATTCTTCGAAATCACGTCCGCCCATCGATGGATCTCCGGCACCGACGATAACCATGTCAGCTTCTCCGTTTTCAGGAGATGGGCCTATAAGAAAGAAATCGGTTGTATACCGGAAGTCTTTGCCGAGTGTGATCAGTGAAGTGGCTGCTGTGACACATTTGAGTATGCTTGCCGGAGTAAGAGCCAGATTACTGTTGTGGCTTGCAAGAACTTTTCCGCTGTTGATCTCTTCTATGTATATTCCTACACTTGAAGCATCGCGGCCTGGAAATGTGATAGGTACAGCTCCTGTGATCCGCAGTGCCACAATTGCCATAAGGCAGAGAAGTGATGTTATTCTTTTCATTATACCTTACAGGTCGATTGTCAGTCCCTCGTCGGCAGCAATGATTACCATGCTTTCGTGTCCGAGTTTTTTTGCCTCTGCTTCTGCCAGATGCTGTTTAGTATCAGGATAAGACTTGGAGTAGTGTCCGATTACGAGCCGTCTGGCACCTGCTTTGGCTGCCACAATCGCCGCTTCTGCGGCTGTTGAGTGGAATCTGGCTTTCGCTTTGCATTTGTCAGCATCGATATATGTGGCTTCGTGATATATAGTATCCACATCTTTCAGTCGCTCATGCAGCTGGGGCATATATATAGTGTCAGAGCAGTAAGCGTAACTGGCCGATGGTTCGGCCGGGATAGTCAGCATCTCGTTTTTATATATCTTGCCGTCAGGAGTTGTGTAATCGGCGCCTTCTTTGATTTCCTTAAGTTTGGCTATAGGTATTTGTAGCCATTTCACCATGTCACCGCGCAGATGTCTCAGTTTTTCCGCCTCTTTGAAAATAAAGCCGGTGCAGGCCACACGGTGTTGGAGCGGCATTGCTTCTACTGTGAGTGCTTTTTCTTTTAGTACGGTGCCACCTTCCGGAGGTATTGCATTGACAACGAGTTCATATGGGCGTTCACGACAGAACATGTCCATTGTTTCTGTAAGCCATTTCACCCCCTGTTCGGGGATATGGACTGTCACTCTTCCGCCCTTTCCGTGTAGCGCCAGTGTCGACAATAGTCCGGGCAAGCCGAAAAAATGGTCCCCATGAAGATGTGAAATGAATATGTGCTCCAGACGCGAGAACTTGAGCTTCATCTTCCTCATACTCAGTTGTGCGCCTTCGCCACAGTCCACCATGTAGAGCTTTCCTCTGAACTCTATCACCTGGCAGGAAGGAAGATGGCGCAGTGAAGGAGTCGCGGAGCCTACACCTAAGTAATGAACTTTGAAATCACTCATTGTCCAAACATTTGAAGAAACCATCTTGCGATGGTCACATAGATGACAAGACCTACGATGTCGTTGGAAATCTGTATGAACGGGCCTGTCGCAAGTGCCGGATTTATCTTTAGTTTCTCAAGTGTGAGCGGAACTACCGTGCCGAGAATTGTTGCAAACATCACTACCACAAACAGCGAACATGCGACCGACAGAGTCACGCTGAGTTCACCCGGCAGCATTATAAGATTGTAGGCAAGCATCACACCCGAAATTATACTTGCATTCAAAAGTCCTACAAGTATTTCTTTTCCGAGCTGTTTGGAAAACTCTTTGACATCAAGAGAGCCGTTGGCAAGAGACTGTACTACGATTGCCGAGGCTTGCACGCCGACATTGCCGCCTGTGCCGCCTATGATAGGAATAAACAGGGCCAAAGCAGTTACGGCGGCGATTTCGCTCTCAAATACTCCGAGAATCATAGATGCCATGATGCCGGAGCAGACGCCGATCATAAGCCATGGAATGCGGGCCTTGGTCTGCGACAGTATGGAGTCGTCAGCGCTTACGTCGCTCGAAAGACCGCTTGCAAGCTGATAGTCTCGTTCCTGTGATTCTCTCACCTGGTCCATTACATCATCGACAGTGATGCGGCCCACAAGACGACCGATGGAATCAATGACAGGCATTGCCACAAGGTCATATTTTTCAAAATCCAGAGCTACTTCGTCAATCGGAGTGTCTGCTTTCACTGAAACCGGATCCTCGTCCATCACATGCTTTATTTTTGACACCGACGGATGGGTTATAAGGGTCTTTAGCGGCAGTATTCCGCGCAGACGGTCATCATTATCGACAACGTAAACGTAATATATCTCGTCCATGTCCTCGGCCTGCATTCTCATCTGTTTGATGCATTCCGGCATGCTCCAGTTTTCGTTTACAACGACCATTTCAGTGCCCATCAGACCGCCGGCTGTGTCTTCGTCATATTTCAGAAGATCAATGATATCGCCGGCCTGTTCAACGTCGTCGAGGTGCGTCAGAACTTCGTCACGGTCTTCCTCGTCGAGTTCCTGGATAAGGTCGACGGCCTCATCTGAGTCAAGATGCTCGATAAACTGTCGTGCGATATCCTCTGCATCCATGTCGGCGAGAAGGTGTTTGCGGTCCTCCTCGTCGAGTTCCATCAGCACATCGGCGGCAATTTCGCCGTCAAGAAGGTTCAGCAGATACTCCGCCTCTTCCAGGTCAAGTTCCCGATAGAGATCGGCGATGTCGGCGGGATGCATGTCCTCAAGCTCCTTGCGTGCTTCCTCGTCGTTATGTGCCGCGATGATATCACGTAGACGCTTCAGATACTCGTCGGTAAATTCTTTCATGACTACTCTTTAGGAATTCTTAGGGCTAAGGGCGGTGGTCAGTTCGATAAATTCTGTCACACTGAGTTGTTCCGGGCGTTTCGACAGTAGTGCGCTCCACTCATCGCCGAGTGTCTGTCCGGGTTTCAGAAGTGGTTTTATAGAGTTTCTGAGAGTTTTTCTGCGTTGAGAAAAAGTTGTTTTCACAACTGTTTTGAACAGGGATTCATCGCAGCCGAGACTTTCAACATTGTTGCGGCGCATCTTTATCACACCTGATTTCACCTTCGGCATCGGATGAAACACAGTCTCGTCAACTGTAAAAAGATATTCCACATCATACCATGCCTGAAGCAGCACACTAAGTATACCTCTGGCTTTTGTACCGGCAGGGGCGGCAAGACGTTCGGCGACTTCTTTTTGAAGCATTCCGCTGCATACCTTCACGATATCTTTATACTCCAGTATATGGAAAAATATCTGTGATGATATGTTGTATGGATAATTCCCCGTTACAGCCAGATCCTTTCCGCCGAAAAGCGAGTTAAGATCAAGTTTGAGAAAATCATGTTCGAGTATGCGGCTTGCGTCAAGACCGTTCATGTTGGCTTTAAGCCATGCGACACTCTCGGTGTCTACTTCGGCCACAGTCATATCATGTCCTTTGGCAAGAAGCCATTTGGTCAGCACTCCCATTCCGGGCCCCACCTCGACCACCGGCAGTTCGGGACAGTCGTCAAGTGTTGCCGCTATACGTTCGGCAATTCTTTCATCTTTCAGAAAATGTTGGCCGAGGGCTTTCTTCGGTCTTACGGTATTCATTGCCATTAGCTGTAGGTTTTCATTGGTGGATAAAAAGCATCTGCTATGTGCTCAAGATGCAGTTTTCCCTCTTCGCCCGGAGTGATGAAAATCAGATCAAACTGAACCTCAAAATTCAGACTGCACTGTTGCATGTAGCCATTGGCGGAGTTCACGAGATTTCTCATCTTTTTGTGGGTGATTGCGTCAAGAGGATCAAACCCCGGTATTGTGCGGGTTTTCACTTCCACAAACACAAGACGGTTTCCCTTGCGTGCGACGATGTCAAGCTCCAGATGATTCATTCTCCAGTTGCGTTCGACTATGTCATAGCCGTGAGCTACAAGGTAGTTCACGGCCATATTTTCACCTTTTGAGCCTGTTTCGTTGTGCTGTGCCATCACCGGGTAAGCCTTGATTTGTCTTGCCGACAATCGGTTTGTCTGCCGTGATGTTCATGCTTTCATCTTGTCGGTCAGAGATGTGCCGATGCCGTGATCCATTTGTTCATGTAGTCCATGTTTGTTCCTCAAAGGTAAGATAAAAATTCAGTTAACCCATGTGTTAAATGACACTTTTCGTCAGAACGGGTACCCGATTGCCAGATGGAATGCCAGGGATTTCCAGAATGAAGGCATGTTGAAGTATCCGCGCCGGCCGGTATCGTAGGGAGCGTGAAGACCTATGCCGAGATCACCGCGGACAACAAACATAGAGATGTCCACTCGTAGGCCGGCTCCGGTGCCGAGGGCAAGATCCTTTAGAAATGTTTTTGCCTTGAGTTGACCACCGGGGCGGTCAGGGTCATTTTTAAGCAGCCAGATATTGCCGGCATCAAGAAAGACTGCTCCGTGAAGTATTCCCACAATCGGAAAGCGGTATTCGACATTGCATTCAAATTTGAATGTTCCTGTCTGGTCAAAATAACCGTTTACAAGCCCGCTTGGTGCACGATAGCTGCCTGGACCGATCGAACGGACCGTGAAGGCGCGTATGGAGTTTGCTCCTCCGATATAGAATTGTTCTGAATAAGGCACTTGTGAAGAATTGCCGTAGGCGTGTGCCGCACCAACGAGCAATCGTGTCACAAGCCAGTCGTTTTTGCGTATACGGTGGCTGTAGACGAGTTGTGTGGTCAGCTTCATAAATTGTGAGAACGGAGTGCCGAATAGCTTTTTTTCGCCGTTGCCCTTCCATCCGAGCAGACCCCACACTCCTGAAAATATGTTGCCGGCTTCCTGTACGGTCAGGTAATAGTTTATAGCACGGTTTCTGTCGATTTCGCGGTCATACATAAATGTGTATGCGATCTGCGGTATGAACTGGCTTTTGAAACTTAATGCGATCGAAGGATTTTGCTCGCATATAGAGTCAAAAGCTTCGGTAGTTTTCATTAGTTTGGTGTAGGTGAGCTTGAAAAGCGTTAATGTGTTTTTCACATATCTTGACGACTGCCAGTCATAGCTGAAACTTGAGTCAAACCGCGCCATCTTGAAATAATGAGGACGGTTAAGTGCATCGGCGCCAAGTGATATTCGTGTCCAGTTGAGCTGGTTGCGGCGTCGGGGTATAAATCGGGGGGCAAGCAGACGCGGGAATGCAAGCGACGTGTTTATACCGAGCTCATAAGAGTTGAATATCGAATTTTTGGCTGCCCCGTCATGACCTGTCTGCCATTCGTATGATGCATTCAGATTTACCGACAGTTGTTCGCCGCCGCCAAATATATTTCGGTTGGTGATACCGGCGATAAGTCCGGGACCTATATAGCTGTTGGACTTCGATGATGCGTTTACTTCGAGAGAAGCCTCGATAGGAGCGTCAAAAGTCAGGTCTACTGTTACGTCCAGTTTTGGTGTCTTGTCTTTTGATACCGTGTCGCGGTCTACTGCTATGTCGATCTGATTGAAAATGCCGAGCCTTGAGAAATAACTCTGTGTTCGGTTCATGTTTCTCACAGTGAAGACATCTCCTTTACGCATTGCAAGGCACTCATCGATTACCGCGCGCCTGAGCTTTGACGGCATCATCTGTATCAGGGTCGCTTTTCTCAGTTGAACTGTATCAGGGGTGCCATATCCGTTGTACCTGTGTGCAATCACGGTTATATTGCCGGTATGGTACCGGTCAAGCACAAACGGAGGGATATTCTTGGCAATCGACAGTCTCATCGCGATTTTTCCGCGGTTTTGCAGACTATCGGCAAGGTATTCCAGAAACTCAGGTCTGAAGAAGTAGTATCCTCTGTCTCTCACTGCATTTACTATTCGGTTGCGGGCGACAGACAGGGAGTCGGTACAATACCGGGTGCCGGGCTGCAGATAGGGATCGGCTTTGGCAACAGAATCGATCAGAGCGTACAATGGTACACTGTCCGACAGATACTCGATTGTGTCTATAGGATAGTAGTCGCCTGGAGTGATCTCATAGGTTATTGTCGCTTTTTTAGGGTTCTTGGCATGATTCAGCTTGAAGTTGGCCGAGCCTTTGAAATAACCGTTATTGTCAAGAATCTCGTCGATCATCTTCACCCGCACTTCAGGTCTTACATCTGAGATCAGCACAGGTTCTTTGGCGAGCTTTTTATAAAGCCAGCCTTTTAGACCCTTGGCTTCTGGATTCCAGTTGTTGTAGACCCATAGTCCTAATGGAAACGGATAGCGTATCGATGGTGAAACAAGGCAATTGTTCGGAGCTACATTTACCGTTTGGGCAACCTGGTCTTCAAGACCGGCAGGTATGGGAGTTTTCTCCTTTGTATTTTCAGAGGGGATGTAAGCCACCTTTTTCACTCCTGTATAAAGTGTCTCTCCTTCAGGTATACGGCGGGTTGTCGAGCAGCTTGCCATAAGCAGAGCCAATAGCAGGGTCGATACAATCAGTGATTTTTTTTCAAGTCTCATTACTCGCTCGTTAGGTGTTCTGCTGCGTCTTTTTCAAGTTGTGCTTTTCTTTGTTCCTCAAACATCCGCATTTGTTTACGGTAACGGGCACGCATAAACCAGAACAATTGTCCGAGGGTCGAGAGGCGCTTTTTGTATGTCAGGCCGACGCCAGTCTGGGTCACTTCTCCTTCAAGAATACTCTCATAGCCTGTGTGCCGGAATATTTTTAGGGTCATTGATCCCGATTTGTTCAGAACATACTCAAAGGCTATGTCGTTTATCAGATTTTGTGAAAAGTTTTCGTCGTTATTTGCATCTGTTGTGTAGTTGCCACCGACAACGATTTTGAATCTGTCATCAAAGAGCGACTTCGATACACGGTAGCTGTAGCTTGTTGTCTGGGTTGTCGAGCCGTCCACCGTCGAGTCATACTGGTTGACACCGAAGCTTAGATCGACTCCCTTTATGTTGTTGGCTGCCCATGAATTGAGTTGCGATTCCAGGAAACTGTATAGTGCGTTGCCGCCCAGACTTGAGGTCGCGGTAGTTCCCGGGCCGGTGTACATATTGGTGATAAGGAGATTCATCGCTGCCGATGCACGCTGTTCCGGGCTCATGGACGATAGTTCGTTCTGCACCGTTATGTCATCATTGGTCGACAGATCAAATTTCACATTCATCTCGTCGAGTGTACCTGTCACAGCCAGCTCCACATCAAAGTATATAAGTCGTGATGATTGTCCCGATTGTGTTACATTGGCTTTGACATTGTCTACAGCCTTGATGTTGAGGATCGGGTTCATCATGTCACCGTTGAATGACACATAGCTGCCTTCCTGGAAATTAAATAGCTTTTCACTCATCAGAGGGGGAGTGTAGCGGGCGAATCCTGAGTTGATCGACAGTCTGCCGGTAAGATGTTGGGCACCCATCAGATCCATTGTGTAGTCAAGATTACCTTGGGGCTGTATAGATACTCTGTTTTTGCCGTCGCTAGACAGGTAGACCTGGATGGTTGCACCCGGCTGTATCTGCAAATCGGCATTTATGCCGAGAAGCATACCGATCGGTTTTATGGAATCAGCCTGCTCGACCTGTATTGTGTCGGCAAAGTTTACAAACTTTACGATATTCGATTGGCTTCGCGATGATAATGTCTGTGTCGCGTCGGTCAATATGTAGGTTACATTTGTATTTCGCAACACATTGACATTGGCGTTTACTTTCATCATGCTCATGTCGCCACGGGCGGTAGCATTGAAGTCGACAAACGCTTTTCCGAAAACTTCTGCTCCTCCACGTGCCCGGTTGGTGCCTACAAGCTGCATGTTTTTTGCATTGAACGAAAGGTCGACTGCCGGATTTGTAAGATCATGCATGTTTACTGTGCCGTTGATCACAAGCGGATTTTCATTGGCTCCTTTTATTGGAAATTTATTGAATATGACGAGTCCGCTGTCAACCGCGATCCTGTCTTGGCCGAGCGCATATTCTGTTCCGAGCATGTTTACTTTTACGTTTGCGCTGTCAAATTTCACGTATCCGTCAAACGATGGTTTCGACATCGATCCGGTTACTTTCATGTTGCCGTCAAGATGACCCGAAAGTTTTAGTCCGGCATCGCTTATAAATGGATTTGATACATCCAGTGGCATACTGTCAACTTTTACATCGAGCATGAAAGGTTCTGCTGCAGTTGTGTCGTTGAGGTGGCCGTTCACATATATTACACGGTCTCCGTTCACATTCATCTCTCCTTTGGCTCTTATGTATCCGCGTGGTTGTGTCTCGATATTGGCTGCAAGACCGAAATCACCTACGCGGCTTTTCCCATAGAAAAATTCCGTGAGCTTCATGTTGGCGTAGCCGTTGATTGTGTCACCCTGATGGAATATTGAAACTTCGCCGGAAACATTGCCTTTCAGAGGCGGAGCGTATGGATTCAGTGCTATCCAGTCCTGTAGAAGTATGTCTTTTGCCGAAAGGTTTATAGTTTTTTTGTCGCCGATTGAGTCTGTGGCCGCTTTTGTAAACAGCCTTACTGAACTGACTTTATTGGATAACAACAGATCGGCGTCTAAGCTTTCCTTGGCAAAATCGAAACTGACGAAATTTGTTTCGTTCAGAGTCCAGGTCTTGTAACCTATGTTGGGATGTTCCGGTAGGAAGTGTACAGAAACTACACTGTCCTGCCATGTCATGTTGAGGCCGAGATCATAACCGGTCTGACCTTGGAAATTCTTTTGATGGAGTTGGGCTTCGATACTGGCAGGTTCGATCATTCCGGTGAGACTGACATCGGCAAGCGAGCCCGGTGATTCGGGAGCGTTGTTCAGTCTCATTATGAAACTGAGCGTGTCGTCTTTCTGCCACATGTTAAGTTTCAGTGTATCGATAATCGAAGTCGGAGTCACATATCCGAGCAGTGCTCCGTTCATGTTCAGTTCTGAATCATTGGAGAGGTTCATCCGCAATGATTTGATTGAAGAACCATTTTTTGATAGAAATGCAGAAACAATATTTTTGGGACCTAACGATAGAGCGGCTTTGAACGGAGGCATATTTTGGGCTATACTGTCAAGTTCAATCCTCTGTCTTGAAATGGAAGAGTCTGCTATTTCGGTGGTTTTTGCGATCTTTTCCATTATCATGGTAAGACCCAGAGGGCTGCTCATATTTATCAGAAGATCCTGATTGTGTAACTCTGCGACAGTTGAGTTTTCAGTAGCTTTGAACCCGAGATCGATATCTTTTGTACCGAATGTCGTTTCATTCATTGTGATCTCGATATTCGGTATTTTGATCTGTGCGTCGACAAGCATTGAATCCGGGTTGAAACTTGCGTTTCCGTTGAAATCAAGGCTTCCGCCAAGTGGCGTCTGTGACATGTTTAGTTTCTGTAGGTCAAGATCTGTTACTAATCCTCTGAACGTCCACTCATAGTTTGGACCTGCGATATTTCCGTTGGCATCGACCGATATATTTGCCCCTGTTACAGGAGAGTGGAGCGACAACATGGCCTTGCCGTTTGAAAGAGCGATATCGCCGGTTATGTTGCGGTAGACTTTTTTGTTGTACAGTACATGTCGTAGATCTATATGTCCGGTTAAGTCTGCTTCAGAAGAAAGCGGATTGAACTTGTGTCCGCTGGCATTCACGGAAACCGATAGATCATACAATCCGAGTGCTGGCATGAAAGCCTGTACTGGAAAATGCTCCATGTCGATTTCAGCGACATAACTTTCAGGACCGATTTCAACATTTCCTTTAAGGGCAATGGTTCCGCTGTCGGAAACGACTTTCACATTTGATGAGATCTTTCCACGGTTCATTTTTACATTGCCTTTCAGGCTCAGCGGATGAAGTTCAATGCCCTTGCCAAGTTTTGCTTCGACAATTGTCGGTTTTATTAGATTTGTGTTTGTAAGGCTGCCGCTGAGATTAAGATCTCCGACAATTGATTCGAAACCTTTGTCAAGTCCCGATGCGCTGCCGCTGCCCTTGAGTTGAAGCAGTCGTGTCAGTCTCACAGTTGCATCGTTGACTTTTATTCTTGACATTGAGCCGGATGCCTGTAATCCTATAGTAAGTTCTGTAGCGGCAGGAAGTTGTGACAGTATATCTTTGGCCAAAGGAAAAGCCATACTTATATCCGATAGCGCGAACCGCGACTTGATATCGGCCGATATCGGGCTGTCGGCTGCACTTTTTTCAGGTGAAGCAAGCCCTATTTTTGCGTCAAGCTGGATTTCCGATGCGTTGGTATTGATTTGCATCTGTTGAGCCGACATGACTCCGTCTGCTATCTCAAAAATTCCGGTAGCGTTAATGTTTAATCCGCAGCGCTCGGTTGCATCGAGTTTCCTCAAAGGAACTCTTATGGATGCTCCACGGTTGTATAGTGAATCTACATCGATTATGATGTCCCTGGCTTCAATATAATTCATATCGAAACCTGGCTGAGGGGTAGCATTGTTTATTGCATACCTGGCTTTATTACCTGTTAGGCAGACCTTGTCGGCTTTCACAGTCCACATCAGTGAGTCTGGCGAAGTATTTTCGTTGTCTTGACTCGGTTCTTCTGTCACTGTCGCAGGTGTATAGATGTAGTCTGCATTGACACCTCTGACATTAAGAGAATGGGCTTCAATCTCTCTGGTGCTCATACTGACATGACCTTGTTCAAGCACCATCATGTCAACCTCTGCGTTAAGGGAGTCGATTGAGGGTGGTAACTGCATAAAATATTTCAGATGCCGCAGCTCAATTTTTCCCGCTGTTATATCGAGGGGTGTTTCTGTTGTACTTGTCGTATCAGTGTCTGCTTTGTCACTTTCCGCTATGATCAATGTCACATCTGCTCCGTCAATGATTCCATTGTCAATATTGACTTTCCCGTTATTTAGGCCATATACGGCATCTTTGATTTTTAAGTCATTGATAGTTGCATTCATGTAGAGAGTGGAATCGGGTGTACCCATTCTGAATTTAACATCAGAGACACCGATTCCGTCAGTTTGCAAATCTCCGTAGATGAGTGGAAAAAGTGCGACATTCCCGTTTATGTCTCCTACATAAATCTCCATGTCGCCGGGCATTGATGCTTTTACCCCGTTTCCTTCGATATGTGCCGGAAATTTCAATCTCAGCCGCTCATACTCAACGTGCATTCCCGACTCGTTGTTGTTAAGATTCCCGATGACTTTTTTGAAAATGAAGTCCTGGCAAGGAGGAATATATATTACGGACACAATCAGAGATATGAGTATGACGACTCCAGCTATGGTCCATAGCATAAAGCGCATAAATGTAAGCATTGTTTTCTTCATTTTCTGATGCGGTCCCTCGTTTTACCGGCTATATGATCCGGATTTATTTTAACGTTTTAACTTAATAACAAATTTATCAGTCGCAGGTTTATGAAATGCGTTTATAAAGTGTATGGAAATTGATTTTCTGCCCGAAACACACAATCACGTCATTCTCTTTTACCTCTGTGCCTTGGGTTGAAATATCCAAAGGCACAGGGTCATCGACACTTATGCCCAGAATGTTGGTCTTTTGTTTGGGTCTGCTTGCAGCAATGAGTTTGAGACCGCAGACGCCATCTTCTATCAGTTCTGAATATGGTGTCCCGATCAGATATTGTGGAACTGTAAAACGCATCACATAGCTTTCCGAGTCGACCTTCATTGATTTTATGCTGGTGCCGAGGCCGAGTTCGCTTACAAGGTCGGTTGCGGCACGCTGCTCAGGTTTCAATATACGTTGTACGTGCAGGCCTTCGAGTATCGATTGATGCAGTGAATCGATTGCACGTGCATATATGCACTTGACCTCATGTTTTTTCAGCAGAGCCACCGTTTTTATGCTTGCTCCGAAATTTTCTCCGATAGCGACAATAGCGATGTCTATGTTTTTTAAAGGGAGTACACCAAGTGCTGTTTCGTCCGTAGAATCAACGATATATACGGTGGAAACATATTCTTTTATAGCCTCCACATTCGATGGCCTGATATCGGCGCCGATTACCTCTGCGCCCATTTCTGTAAGGTCTATGGCAAGATTCGAGCCATATATTCCAAGTCCGATTATCAGATATTTCATCAGCTGATTATTATGTTGT
Source organism: uncultured Muribaculaceae bacterium (assembly GCA_910578395.1). Taxonomy (GTDB): domain Bacteria; phylum Bacteroidota; class Bacteroidia; order Bacteroidales; family Muribaculaceae; genus JAFLTL01. Next base: position 90,595 of record CAJTPZ010000009.1, read on the forward strand.
CGTATGGATAGATTTGTGAGTCGTTTTTCATGTCATTGCCTATTACAGATAATAGGGAAATTATACCGACACGGCCGAGAAACATGGCTGTGCATATCACGATTTTTGATGCAGTGCCAAGTTCGGCAGTGATGCCGAGCGATGATCCTACGGTAAATAGAGCCGATAAAGTTTCAAATACTACTGATTTGACAGGCAGCTCAGGCTCAAGCCAAAGCATTACAATCACATATACAGAAAGCGATAGCACCGATATTCCGATTACTGCATTGGCTCTGCGTACAGAGCCGGAGGCTATTGTACGGTTATAGGCTGTTTCATGTTTTTTCCCGAGAACGACCGATCTCATATTCAATAACATTACCGCAAATGTGTTTACTTTGATGCCGCCGGCTGTTGACTGTGATGCACCTCCGATCCACATCAGCATCATCATTAGTGTCAGTGTCACAGGCATGAACTGTGCCGGATTCACTGAACTGAATCCAGAACTGCGTGGCACACTTGAATTGAAAAACGCTTGAGCGATTTTCTCCCATATTGTCATGCCTTGAAGGGTGTTGTCCCACTCAAGTATCAGAAACAATGCGATAGTCATAGCAACGAGTATCCCGGAAGTTGCAAGCACTATTTTTGTATTTATATCATAGATGTGGACTGGGCGGTGTACTGCTTTTCTTCCTGTAAGATGTCCTACAAGTCGGTTGACATAGGATTTCAATATATCCTTGAAGTTTACAAGTGTGGGAAATCCTATTCCTCCGGCAAATACGAGAATAGCTGTCACGATGTATATGCTTTGGTTCGAAGTCATGAGCGACGGTGCGCCAAGACCTCCTTCGATCCATGAAAATCCTGCATTGCAAAAGGCAGATAGAGATAGGAAACCTGAGAATATAAGCCGGTCAGTTATGTCGGTCATAGGAAAATTCTCAGGTAGTGACATGTAGATTCCGATTGCTCCGATTATCTCGATAGTGACAGTAAAGGTGAAAATGTACAAGAGTGTCGGCAATAAGGCATTGGCACTCTTGCTATAAATCATATCCTTGACCATCAGTTGCGAATATATGGATGTATTGCCGCTGAAAAAAAGTGCGAAAAAACTTGTGAATGTCATTACTCCAAGAGCTCCGATCTGAAGAAGAACAGAAAGGATGAGTATGCCGAAAGGAGTGAACATCTGGGCTACGTCGACAGTCGTAAGTCCTGTGATACAAACTGCGCTGGTCGATACAAACAATGCATCTATGTAATTCATCCCCTCAGTCACGGTGCATCGTGGTAGCATCAGCAGGAGTGAGCCCATTATGATGAAAAAGAGAAAACTTGCCGACAGAAGCAATGATGGATTGGTGCGACGTCCCACGACTTTGATGAGTCCATAGGATATTTCAAGAAGAGAATACACTGTCAGTACTCCGATAAGAAAATACTGACTGTAAAGGATTTTGTCAAGCAATGGAATCCATGGTGATAGCGGTCGGGGATATATGAGTGGAAGCATGGTGATGAGCACCAGCATATCCATTGTCCATTTTATGGGTTGGTTGCTTTTCTTTGTATCTGTGAAAAGGAGCAATAGGTTGTAGATAATATTGGTTGCAAATATCAGTTGGCAGCCATGGATTATACGTAAAAGAGCCAGTTCTCCCGACGGGGCATGATGAAAACCCTGATATATTACAATCGATATGATGCATGCGGCGGCAGCAATGAAATTAATGATCTCACCTACATATCCAACACGTCGTAGCGGCTCCAGAAAACGGGTTCTGAAGTGACGGAAACGGAGGCTGACAGACCTCCGTAGTGCACTTATTTTTTGTACGATATCACTCACCTCGGTTGTGCTGAAACGCAACAGAAATATAGGAAATCCGATATTTCGTTTCTTTTATATAACGGCTTTATGCCCTGATATGTTGAGGCCGTTATCTTGTCTATAGGCTTGGAATTTCAAGCCATCTGCAGCCGGGGTGGTGTTTTGCGATATATCTTTGAAGGAAACCTTTTGTATCAGGCACAATAACTTCATTCCGGTCGAAATGAGTGTTGTAAAGCAAATGACTTACAGCTATGTCGCGTTGTTTCAATGCTTCGAGTGAAAGCACTGTATGGCTTATTGATCCAAGAATACCGTTGGTGACAAGTGCTACCGGCAAATTACGTGTCATTGGATAATCGATTGTCAGGAAATCGTCGGTAACAGGCACCATTAGTCCGCCTGCACCCTCCACAAGCACTACATCATATCGTTCTGACAGAGTATTGATAGAATTGTCGATTGCCTGTAGGTCAATCTCCCGGTTGTCAATGCGGGCTGCGAGTTGTGGCGATGCCGGATAAGTGAATACTTGTGGATAAGTCAGTCCTTCTGCATCCTCAGGAAGATTAACTCCCATAATTCTGCGGTGTACGTCGATATCGATGGATTTGCCGTCTGTTTGACCTGTCTGTATGAATTTTATTGTGGCTACAAGATTACCTTCGTCCATCAGCGTTTTTGCATACCATCCTGTAGCATAGCTTTTTCCTGCGTCGGTATCGATCCCCGATATAAATATGATATTGTTTTTCATTGTTTTTTCAGTATGATATACAGTGGATTGAATGTGAGTGTGCATTCACCTCTGCTCATCAGATTTCTCATGAGAGCGAAATTGTCTTTGCGTGGTGATTTTGTCAATGCATTTACACCTGTTTTTTTGAGGTGATCGGCAAGTCCGCGGCCACTTGTAAATTTTAGCGCCGATTTCTCTTCTTTGATTTTTTCTGTTTCAAAGCCTGCGGTTTTGGCAAAATGTTGCCATTCATTGTCCGAAAGATAAGGTAGTGACGTTCCGCCGTTGATCTCTGTTATCTCGTTGAGAGTTCCGGGTGCGAATGTCGATAATGCAATTTTTCCTCCTTTTTTCAGCAGTTTTGATGCATTTATGAGAAATCGCATGGGGGAGTGGAACCACTGTACTGAGTTTGCGCTGAAAATCGCATCAAAGTACTCGTTTGGAAGTTGTTTTACAATTATTTCAGCATCGCCATGTAGAAATGTTCCGTTGCATCCGCTGGGTGATGTTTCTGCAAGATCTATCCAGGTGAGCCTGGCCTCAGGGTATCGGGTTGCTATTTCCCTTGACAAGGTTCCACTGCCTGGCCCTATTTCGAGCACTTGAGCAGGTGCTGTAGCGCTGCTCCATAAAGCCATAAGCTGTCTGGCTGCGTGGATCTGTACTTCGGCATGTTTTTCGTAAGTCTTGTTGCTTGAGTTGAATTGCTGACCGATAAGCGATTTGTCTCTGACAACAGTGTCTATGATATGTTGGAAATCGGGAAGATGGCTACCTTCTGCCGATATGATTGGAGTTCCGATACAGTTCCAGGCATTTTTCATGTTGTCCGGTGGAAAAATAAGATCTCCTGTTGAAATAAAAGCTCTGTCCCAAAGTCTTTTATCTTCAGCGGTTTTCCATGTTTCAACTCTGTGTTTTTCCGGTGAGAATGTTTCAAGCTGGTTTTTCAGCGATGTTATGTCGTCATGACATAAAGTCAGATCATCCTTAAAATTTTTGTAGCGGTTACCTCCTCCGCATATTCTTCTTTGGAAACCTTTAAGCGATACGTCTGATAGACCTGATAATGTAGCCGAAAAAATGTTTTCCGGTATTCCGAAATTATCGTCCACCGGGCTGATTGTACCATTTACGGCAATTGCACAGTTGAGATTCAATCTTGAAGGAAGCGACTGATGCAGGACATTAAAACTTGCAACTCCAAAGCTCCATGCAATTACGACAGTTTCATCATAATCACGTAAGTCGGCAAAAATATCGTTCGATAGGACTGTATAATCCCACACGACGGCCACATCGTAGCCTGCCGGATAGTCGTATCGTGCAAATAAATGCCAGTCGACTGACCATCCGGAAAATATGAGTAGCAGACGCGTTGTTTCTGAACTTTGTTTTTGCCAGTGAAGTTTCATTTTTTTTCAGAATCTGTCTTTAAATACGTCTTCAAGAGCATCACGCAGCTTGTCTATATCGTTGTATGTCATTGTTGCCGAGAGGCTGAAGCGCAGTCTTTCGGTTCCGGCCGGTACTGTCGGAGTCCTTATCGCAAGTACTTTTATATCATTGTCGAGTAGAGCTTTTGATAACTCCACTGACCGTTTTGCATCGCCTACGATAAGAGGTTGAATATGGCTCACCTCTATGCTCGTAGAACAGAAAGGAGAAAGCGTTTCTGAAAGTTTATGCGAAAGTTGTCGAAGGTGTTTTCTCTTGTATTCGAGATCAGGAAGCATCTCGATGATCTTTTTCGTCCATGCCGCTTGCAGAGGCGGAAGAGCGGTCGAGAATATGAGACTTCGGCTTTTGTTCACAAGAACTTCTTTAAGCTTTGTGTGAACTACTGCAAATGCCCCCATCGAAGCTGCAGCTTTTCCAAATGTGCCTATAACGATGTCCCAGTCTGCTTTTGATTTGCTCCCTTGTGCGAGTCCCAGTCCGTTCGGTCCCACTACACCGAATGCATGTGCCTCATCCAGATAAAGCACCAGATTGTCGTATTTTTGTTTAAGTCCGGCAATTGCATTAAGGGGTGCTCTGTCTCCGTCCATGCTGTAGACGCTTTCGGCAACAATTATCAGAGTCTGGTACTTGTCGTGATGGTTCTTGACAATTCTTTCAAGCGCATCAATATCATTGTGAGGAAAACGTCGGAAGTCGCATCGGGTAAGCACAATCCCGTCAATCAGGCTTGCATGGATCAGTTTATCGGCAATGATCAGTGTCGAGCGGTCGGCGATGGCGGGAAGAATGCCAGTATTGGCATGGTAGCCACTGTTGAATAGAAGCACCTCTCCTATTCCGCCATAAGCTTGTTTTAATGCGTTTTCAAGTTCAAGATGATGTCTTTGTGTTGCAGCTAACAACCGTGAGGCCGATGATGACATTAACATACTATGGTCATCGGCAGCTTCCTTTAAGAATTGGAATCTTAGATCCTTGTCATCGGCGAGTCCGAGGTAATCATTTGTCGAGAAGTCCAGATAGCCGTAATCGTTTCCGGTTGTGTCGTCGGGTATATGACGCGTATTGCCCTTAGTAGCGATCTCAGCTAAAATCTCATCAAAATTCTTCATAACTCGCGTAAAATCGTTATCATGCCTTTACATAATGTACGTAGATCGTCATCTGAAATTATGTAAGGAGGCATTATATAGACATTACGGCCAAAAGGTCGCACCCATATTCCAAGTTCGACACATTTGCGTTGGAATTTGCCGACATCCACCGGTTCAGCGGTTTCGATTACACCGATTGAACCGATTGTGCGTATATCGGCTACGATTTCAAGATTTTCGGCTTTACGCAGTTCATCACTCATTATATCGTTTAGATGCGCTACGCGGCTCTCCATATTTTGGTTGGCAAGAAGTTCTATGGATCGGCATGCAATGGCGCAAGCAAGAGGGTTTCCCATAAATGTAGGTCCATGCATCATTACTCCTGCTTCACCGCATGAGATTGTATCGGCGACACTTTTGGTCGTCAGTACTGCGCTCATTGTCATGTATCCGGCAGTCAGTCCCTTGCCGATACACATTATGTCAGGTTCTACACCGGCATGTTCCCATGCGAAGCATTTGCCGGTGCGCCAGAAGCCTGTTGCGATTTCATCGAAAATCAAGTATATACCGTGTTTGTCACATGCCTTTCGCAGTTCCCTCAGATACTCTGGATGGTAAAACCACATGCCGCCTGCCCCCTGTACGATAGGCTCTATTATTACGCCTGCAAGCTCTTTGTGTTTGTCTTCAAGCAGTTGGCGCATTGGCTCGAAATCAGCTGGATCCCATTTGCCGTCGAAACGAGATCTTGGCTGTGCTGCAAAATATCTTTTTGGAAGCGCGCTGCCGAATGCTCCATGCATACCGGTCACGGGGTCGCATACACTCATCGCATTCCAGGTGTCGCCATGGTATCCCGATCTTATGGTCGCAAAATTTGTTTTTCGGTGGTCTCCTGAGGCTGATATTGCTGCCTGTACTGCCATTTTCATTGCAACCTCCACCGCAACCGATCCGGAGTCGGCATAGAAAATATTATTCATTGATGGTGGTGCGATTTCAAGAAGCATTTTCCCAAGCTTGACAGCAGGATCATGTGTGAAACCTCCGAACATCACATGCGCGACTTTCTTGATCTGCTCTTCTATTGCGTCGTTAATTGCAGGATTATTGTAGCCATGAATAGTGCACCACCACGACGACATTCCGTCGATGAGCACTGTGCCGTCTTCAAGTGTGATGTGTGCGCCTTCAGCGCTACGCACCTTGTAGGTAGGCAACGGATTTATTGTTGAAGTGTAGGGATGCCACAAATGTTCCCTGTCCCAGTTGTCTGTCAGCAAATTGAAATCCGGCATATTATCATTAGTTGATCCCATTGCAATCTATTTTCCAACAAAATTAGTTTTTTTTTCAAAAAAATCATCCTCAGATTTGGCAGAATCACAAAAACACTCTAAATTTGCAGTCGCATTGGCCCAGGTGGCGGAATGGTAGACGCGCTCGTTTCAGGTGCGAGTGCTGCGAGGCGTGCAGGTTCGAGTCCTGTTCTGGGCACCCCAACCCCTTGATAATTGACAGATTTTCAAGGGGTTTCTTATTTTCAAGGTGTACTAAAAGTGTACTCGATGTGAAAGTGTACTGCAAAAGTCGGCCACAAAAAGAAAGGATCGACGATTATTTTCGCATGATATTAGAGCAGCCGGAATCACTTTCCGAAACTTGATATGGCAAGATTATGGGCTGCCTGCCGAACTATGTACAATTTGATGACTCGGTAATCAGGTTGCGTGATGCCAAATATGATTTGAACAGAATGCGGCAACCGCATAGCCGCATTCCGTACAACAAATATTGATGTCGTTATTCTATTATTCCCACATAGTCGGAACTCGTTTCTAAAATCCGGTGTTGTCTACCAGTTTCGGTCTGCCTATGAGAATTCCCAATTACAGTCTGACTTTTCAGATAACGGAACTAAGTTCATCTTTTCAGAATTTCACATCGAATTGCCGCATAGCATATAGCTTTTATAATCGGATAGAGATTTCTGTCGTTTGAGATTCTGTCGTGGCCGCTCATTACCAGATTGGTTTGCCGAATGTCATAGCCGGATAAGAGAACCTTGCCATTGGATAACCTGCTTTAGAGTAAACTCAGCTCACATAGCCGCCTCATTGCCATATAAAAATCATGCTCGCAGTCGGCTTGGATTCGGTAACGGAAGTTGTTGTAAATACCCGCAGGGGGAAGTAGGCTCCCCATATTGGTTATTATACGGCAAGCCTACGTCAGAGCTGTATCATTTGTGCGAATCATCTTTTAAGTGCCATTTGGACGAATCCACGGCTTCTCAGGGACGAAAAACTGCATTCGAGAGCTTGCTCAGACCTCGCCGATTCGGCAGCTCTTCGCGCCGTTTACGGCAGAAGGGGGTATTAGGCTACCCCGATACCGGGTAATGCGGCAATAGGCTCTTTTCGCGCAAGCGCGTTGGGTTATGTCAATCGTTTCTATCGAGAGTGACGCCGTAAGCCTCGCAGTAGTGGAAAAAGGTCGCAATTGTCACCTTTCGGGTCGTTCTGAGCAGGTTCGTGAACTTCGTATCTGCTTTTGCACGGTCATAGCCGGGGTAAACTGAGCTGACGGCATGGAAAAACCGTCGCCCAGGCTCTCCAAGATTTGCTAACGCCATGCCGATTTCAATCCATTTGCTATATCCGTCGGTTAGATCTATTCCCCGTCTTACAACCTCTTCGGTCAGACGCGCCACTTTGTCAAGCGTTGCTTCTGGACTTTCATTCCAAGTTCGCTGTTCCATTACAACTGTCTTTTTTGTCAGATTAAGTTTAGGTTTAGTTGCCGCATCAATTATCCGGAATGACTCGGCGTTTTCGTTGAAGTATGGCTTCGGATCGTAAGTTGCAAAGCGGAGCCGTTTCACATCCTTGCACTGCCCGTCAATGACTATGCCAAGGCGCGACCTGAACAATCGTTGCAGGGCGAGGAAATGTCCGAGATGATTTTCGGGATTCGACAACCGAAAGATGGCGAAGCAACCATTACCGCTAGCTGAGAGGGAACAATATGCCACTTCCGCAACCTTGCAAACCTCGGCTTTCAATACGGCACCGCTTCCAAATCCGGGATTGTCTTGTCCGTCTATATCTATACAGATTAGCCCTGTGTGCTCGAAGGCATCATCAGCCTTCCGTCCGTCTGGGCAGATTGCTGAAACGGTAGCGCATGGCAGAGAGGACTTTAATCGGGTGCGCTCTGCTTTATCCTCCGTCATTCGGATTAGTTGAATAAGTTGATGCGACGATGCATCATCGAGGAATTCGGCAAGTGATGCGACACGACCGTTAGTCGATGTAACGCCGTCGAATACCGTTATATGAGTTTCAAGAATATTCATGAGCTGATTAAAATTGTTATGTTCTGTCCTATGTCCTACGTCCTACCGAGATGATTTTGAAGAGGACATAGGACGTAGGACATCATTATTCATTCATCCATCGCCGAACCTGACGAGGATCTACACCGATTGCTTCGGCAAGCTTTGACTTTATCAGATTCGGAAACCGACTTTCCAGCAACATCATCAGTTCCTTGTTGGTGAGTTGCGAAGTTGCTTTAGTCGAACCGGTTATGTCCGTCAACATACGGAGCTGAGATGCCTGTGAATAGTATGCAATATCAACAGCCCAACTCATCTGCTCCGCAGTGACAACTGACGGTTGCGTTCTTTGTTCGACGGCATTCATCACACAGGCGATTCCAGCAAGCTGAAGGACGTAGATTCTTAACTTACCCCAGATGGAGGCTTCATAGTCAGTAGCCGATGCTTCATCTGATCGGATAGAATTTTCAATGAAGCGGCAATATACATCTATCGCCGATTCGGAAGCGATTATCACAGATGTTGCTACATTGTTATATGTGTCGCTGATGAGCTTGTCCCATGCTTCTGCTACAACAGGGTCAATCGTTACAGACTCCTGCGATTTCCGCGCCGTGCGTTTCGGCATTTCCGTGGGATAGAAAGCCAGGAATCGGTTGAGGAATCCCATTGATAGGAATTTCGGATTGTCGAATGTCGGTTTCAACATCCCCGGTTGAATGCCGCTCACCCATGAGTAAAATGGAGCCTTGATGACTTTCAGTCCTTCGCCTTTGCGATTAGAGGAAAAAGGGGTGCAATCTCGAAGGGATAGTAATGCGCTCAATTCGCCGCTGCTGCCATATCGTCCGATGTCGCCGATTGTTGCCGTCAGTTCCTCGCGGCTGTTGAGAAGGCCATGCGGATTGTCCTCCAGAGCTTGATTGCGCGCCTCGGGCGTGGAATCCTCAATCAGAATCTGACTGGTCTTGGGAAGTGGCTTGTCATTTCCGGCTGCACGCTCGGCTTTCACGGCTTCAACCTTCGCCCTGTATTCATCAAATAGTCGATTGTTGATTTTGTACAACGGGGCGTAAATGTCCTTCATCGGCGCAGTCTTGTTGGCAGTACTGCGTCCAATCATCATTATCCATAGATTGAGGCGATTGTTATAACCGTAAGCATCGAGTACAATCCGGCTTCCAATGGCTATGCTTGCGGCTCCAAGTGCCGGGCCGAGTGCAAAGTCAATGGCTGCCTGACGCTTCTCCGACACTTCATGGATAACTCTCTGCATCGTTGCCGGGAGTCCGTAGGTTGGAGGAGACAGTTCAGCATTGAACGAAATAATCTCGGCGCACATCACTTCCTGGTCTTAAGGCAATAGGCATTTGCCCGTTGCGCTATTTCAGATTTTGTCGAGATTCTTCCGGCAAGAATCCAAGCCTCAAGCTCACTGCGTTTGAAGTAACATCGTTTGCCGGTTGGCTTGTAATGGGGAATCGCCTGTGCGCTCGTCTGCTTGTAGAGATAGCTTTTCGACACACTGAGAAATTCGGCAGCTTCCTCGATAGTGAGGATTTCTTTGAAGGGAGAGACAGGCACCTCGTTGGTTGCCTGATTTGATTGGAGATTAGAATTGCCCGCCATGATAAGAATTATTAGCGGTTATGGTCGTCGGGGAAGTGTTGCAGGCATTCCCGTGTTCACCATCTGAAAAGATGTCTCTGCAATTGACATCGTATCAATACAACGGCAAAATTATGCAAATAGATTCATTCATAAAAACCTGTCAACCAGATATTCACATACTTTACAAATGGGGCGATTATTTATATATGCCCTTTCTCCCTACCATTCACCCATTTGCTCCGAAATCCATATAAATATCAGCTCCATTTGCAAACAATTTTTACCAACCGCGCCGATATTTATATAATTGGCTCTTATGGGTTTGTGTTTCTCAACATATTCGATGAAAGTCTCGGAAATTTTTGCTAATTTGTAAATTAAAAACAATGATTAAAATTTCATGAAACCGTTCGTAAAGTGGGCCGGTGGCAAAACGAAATTGCTCAAAGAAATTGAGCAACGATTGCCTGTGGGATTTGACGAATGGAAGAATGTTACCTATGTGGAGCCATTTGTCGGTGGAGGCGCAGTGCTATTTCATATGCTTGCTACGCATAAGAACATCAAACACGCCATTATAAACGACATAAATCAAGTGCTGATGAAGGCTTATAGCTTAATCCAGCAAAATCCATATGCAATTGTGGATGGACTTCGCACTCCGTCAAATGAATTTAACAAGCTACCGAGTG
>CAJTPZ010000010.1 GCA_910578395.1 uncultured Muribaculaceae bacterium
ATTGATTTTGCCGCCATAAAAATCCTAATCAATAAAATTTAGACAACCTCTAAGATTCAATGCCGATATTTCTACGACTGCATCTTCTCCTCTTGCATCATGGTCTTGCCATGAGATATCGACCGTGCGGCTCTCACCGGGCATAAGATGGAAATAGTTATCGGAATAATCCACCGGAAGAATCTGATCACCGTCTTTCCCTTTAAGGTTCAGCCTTACAAGCGGCACTACTGTGCTGCCATTGTTTTTAAGTGTCACACTGCTCGATGTCTGGCTGGATTTTGCCACCGACACATCCACATTACCTTCCGGAAGATCCATCAGAGCTTTCAGTCCGTCCGACGGCGCTCCCCATGAATATGTGTTCTCACTTAAAAGTTTATCACCCTTTTTCAATGTAAGACGAAGAAACAGAGGAGAGGTAATGTCAGCAGGACAACTGATCTTGAAAACATCCTCTGTTGTATCTGATGTAGAAGATATGGATGCAGACTTGCTTTCCACCTCTTTTCCATCGATGCCAAGCACTTTTGCCTCCACCGAAAGATTGTCGATAGTACCCGAGGCAATATTTACGACCTGAACATATTTAGTCAGCGGATTCCATTGCACGTGTAATGGCTCACACGCTTTCTTACTGCCGAAAAATGCTGCTGTTGGCTCAAAATAATAGTCATAGGTATCCCACGTCAGACTCGGCCAGCATGAATGGCTCATCCATATCACCAGCCCCATACGCTCGGTCTGCGATGACTCGAACATTGCACGATAGGCATCATAATTCTCCCACTGAGCCATCCTGCCGAACATTTCGCCATCATCAGGCATACCGATTTTACTTCCAAGGATCTTGTTGAACGAAGCTCCGCGCTGTGCGCCCTTCTGTGTATAGTCATGCTGCCCCCACAGATCGTCCTGAGGCCAGGGGATCTCAGGTCCGAAAGTACGCTTAAGTCCTTCTGGCGTCATAACATTGGGCAGTCCGCGCTCGCTGTGGAACTTGCCGGTCTGGATTGCGAAATAAGTCGAGTCAGCCTCGGCGCCATAAGGACCGTGACCTGTCAGTCCGTAATCGGCCGAATTTGGGATATAAAGCAATCCCGGATTCCATGCCGCCACTGTTGATTCCAAAGCGGCATTAAGAGTAGGTGTCGGATCTCCCTCATTGCGCCCGCAATAAAATGCGATTGAAGGATGACGGCGTATACGCTTCACATAGTCCACGGCATTGTCCACAAACATATCCTCATTACCTGGATTTGGTCCGTCTACAGGATTGGCAAGCCAGAAATCCTGCATAACCATAACTCCATGCCTGTCACATGCCTCATAGAATTCCTCATCACCCGTTTGTCCGACCCAGTTACGGATCATATTGAAGTTCATATCTTTGTGATACTTCACAGCAATATCATACTCTCGGCCGCGATAATTGAGATTGTGTTCACTGAAACCCCAGTTGCCTCCGAGCGGAATAAACCGTTTTCCGTTGACATACAGTTTAAGACACGTCATAGTGTCAGTATACGTCATTTCCCTTATACCGGCATTGTAACTGATCTTGTCGGCGACATTTTTTCCGACTACAAATTCATATCCTGCGTCATAGAGATTCGGCTCGCCATATCCCACAGGCCACCACAGATTCATCTTTTGCTCTTTCAGAACGGCATACTCATCTGGCATGAAGCATACCTCTGTCTCCTCCATAGGAGCGAGAGTAAGCTCCCGGTCAAACTTGATATCACCTATCCATCCGTACAAAGTGCCCGTAATCTCTTTTTGCGCATGGTTGGCGACAATAACGCAAGGCTTCATAGTTGCCAGCGTGTCGGCGCCGAATGCCAGGGTAGATGTCACCACCGGATCAAGAAGAGTCACATCAGCGGCCGTTGTCAGATAGACATCATTCCATATACCTATGTTACGTCCTCTTACGGTCGAGATCCAGTCCCAGCCGATTGTAGCATGAAACGTCGGATTGTCAAGACCCAGCATACCACCGTTGAAATCGGTCGTTTCTATATTTTTTTCTTTTACTGCGCCCGGATGTGCCACCTTCTCTATCTCTACTGCGAGCACATTCATTCCAGGTTTAAGCAAATCGGTGACATCTGTCTTTGAGCGGACAAAAGCCCCCTCTATACGGTCGATGCGCTTTCCGTTAAGAAACACATTCGCTTTCCAGTTTATTCCGTCGAAATTCAGAAACACACGCTCTCCATTATCCGAAGGTGTGAAATCAAACTCGGTTCTATACCAGAAATTGCTGTTGAAATACGACTCCGAGATACAGAACATATTGTCCGAAAAATTCGGATTCGGCACTGCACCGATGTTGATATAACTCGACAAAACTGTTGCTGGTACTGTAGCGACAATCCACGATGCATCATCAAAACCGGGCTGCGATATCATCTCACCATTGCCATTTACCTCCGACGCACGTGCGAGTCTCCAGGCGCCACCGTTGAGTGAATACTCACGTTTACCGTTATGCGACATGTCTCCTGCAACATGCTTCGGAACAGCCACTACTCCACCGCGACCCATAACCTGCATTTCGCTCAGCACATAACGTCCGGTCTTTCCTGGTTCGCTCATCAGCACCCTCACATATCTGGCCTTGCCTTCCACAGCTATTGTATCGGTAAGAGATTCATCCGATGCTGTCAGAGGTGCGACGCCTGTCCATTCCACAGCATCGTCAGAAAACTCTATCTGTCCCGACTTAGGCTTTTCTATCCAGTTCAATATTACCTCGGAGATTTCAGCACGATTGCCAAGATCGACCGACACCCATTGCTCGCCGCCACCATTGCTCATCCAGGCGCTTCCGAAGTCAAACGACGGTAATATATCTCGGTCAGCCACTCCGTCACGCTTCATCACAACTTCGTGAATAGCCCAACTGTCGACACCGGGGGCGTTGAAATTTATCCGGATATCCGACGTCTTTTCGAAATCAACCGGCACTGCCACTGTAAATCTCTCCCCTACAGCCTTTATTTCCGACTGTTTATTTGGGTCTGTTTCCTTATGCAGGTTCCTTGCTTTTTTGCCCCAACCCGATCCTGAGATTTTTCCCGATGTACGCCATCCCGGCTCACCGGGTACTTGAACATCGATCTCATAATTACCGGTAGAACCCGCTCCGTGATATGCGATACCGGTTATCTCAATGGTATCGGCTTCAACCTCTTGGGCATTCCACTTGTATTCGAGCCATGAACTCTCACCCTTCAGGCTGTTGAAGCTATAAGGGCCTCCGTCCAGCGACCATTCCCGTTCACGGGCCCTCAGCGGGCCCTCAGGCGTAGACACTGTAAGGTATGGGGGAAGCACATCCGTTACAATACCGTCAGTGACAAGCTGCGACGTCAGGTTGAAGTCGTAAGCCGAAGACTGCGATGTGCTTCGGTTCAGAGCCAGATTACGGTATTTGTCATCTACCGTAAGCTCCGGCGCAAATGACTCCGAAGGATCGCCGGGATAAACGCCTATGCCGCGCGTCTGTTCTACCTGCGCTCCGGTGCAACCCGCAAGCGAAGGCAACATTGCCGCGGCAAGTATAGGCAAAACCTTTACCATATCAGTTTTATAATCAAAACGGATTTTACTTGTGGAAATATCTGTAAGTTCCCACCTTTAGTTCATAACATGCAGGGTCATCGGCAATGACGATGGCATCCGGATGAAGCTGCACTGCTGTCACAGGCCACATCTGGCTGACACCACCTTCTACACACTGCTGCAAAGCACGCGCTTTGCCATGGCCATTGACAAGAACCATAACAGTCCTGGCGTCCATTACGGTGCCTATACCCACTGTAACCGCTTTCTTCGGTACAAGATTTATGTCACCGCCAAAGAAACGCGCATTGGCAATAATTGTGTCCTGTGTGAGCTCGACGCAACGGGTACGTGACCGCAACGACGATCCAGGCTCATTGAAAGCAAGATGTCCGTCAACTCCGATACCGCCGACAAAAAGATCTATTCCTCCTGCATCCACGATAGCTTGCTCATAGGCCGCACACTCAGCCACAGGATCAGAAGCATTGCCGTTCAGTATATGCACGTTTGCAGGATTTATATCTATATGATCGAAAAAGTTGGTATGCATAAATGAGTGATAGCTTTCAGGATGCTCTTCGGGCAGACCGCAGTATTCATCCATATTAAAAGTGATCACATCCTTGAAACTGACCTTTCCCTCGCGGTTCATCTCGATAAGAGCGGCATACATGCCGAGCGGAGTGCTTCCGGTGGGAAGCCCAAGCACGAAATGTTCATGTCCTTCACTTGGAACGAACGAGTTGATTGCGTCAGCGACTATCTGGGCTGCGCGAGCCGAGAGATTCTTGTAGTTTTCAGTAATAATCAGATTCATGACTTAAGTATCATTAGTTTAATTTATTTCAAAATGTCTCAGATCCGGATTGTATTGCAGTCCGTGACATGAAAAAAGACGTTCGAGGCTACCACTGCGACCTATACTGTCTACATCGCCGGTTTCAAGACAGCCTTGCCTGTCAAGCAGCCAAACATAGTCGGTCATTGCGAGTGCTATATCGAGATCATGCGTCGATAGAAATATAGTTTTCCCTTCTGAAGCCAGACGCCGCAATAGTCTCATAAGTTCGACTTTCCCTGGAAAATCAAGAAAAGCGGTCGGCTCGTCAAGCATTATCACAGGCGTCTGTTGAGCAAGAGTCTTTGCTATCATGATTTTTTGCATCTCACCATCTGAAAGAGACGCGACCAGACGGCCGCGAAGTTCATTGGCTCCCACTTCCGAGATAGACTTATCGACAATACATCGGTCAGCCGAAGTCAGCCGTCCCCAGTAATTGGTATAAGGAGTGCGTCCAAGCCCCACAAGTTCCTCTGTTTTCATCGCGTTGGTACTTCCGCGCCCGGTCAGAACTATGCCTATCAGCTGCGACAGATCATGAGAGCTAATCCTGCCTACAGGCACTCCATCTATGCGCACACATCCCGAAATCGGAGCCTGCAGATTGGCAATCGTGCGCAAAAGCGTTGATTTGCCTGAACCGTTAGGGCCAAGCAGACATGTCACGGCTCCGGTTGGGATCACCCCGCATAGATTCTTTGCAACCACACGCACCCCGTCACGAGTGCGGTAACCGGTCGACAGATCATCAAGCATTATGCGATGACAGGCTGAAAATTCAGATTTTTCCCTCATCGCGATATGAATAATAGCCGGTAGCTCCCACTATGACATGGTCAAGCACCGATATATCAAGCAGACGCGCGGCGTCTGTGATTTTTTTAGTAAGAGTGTCATCCTGTACACTCGGACACAAAATGCCCGACGGGTGATTATGACATAGTATTATGTTGGTCGACATGCGGTCAAGAGCACTTTTAAGAAGAATTCTCACATCGACCACTGTTGCTGCCATACCCCCCTGCGATACACGTTCTGCCGATATGATTCTGTTTGATCTGTTTAGAAACAGAACCCAGAATTCTTCATGGCCAAGACGCTCCAGTTTCTGGCGCATGTGGTTGTAGACAGCCTCACTTGAAGTCATTGGAGGCGTCACATCGGCCGACGAAAGTGAGTGGACGCATCTCGAACCGAATTCAATGGCAGCCATCATTGATATTGCCTTGGCGGGACCTACCCCCTGATATTTCGACGTAAGCTCATGAATCGATAGACGGCACACACGGGAAAGATTATTGTCATTGTCACTTAAAATTTCACGACTCAGCGACAAGACAGACTTACCAGGCACACCGCTGCCAAGTATTATTGCCAGAAGCTCTGTATCGGTAAGCACCCCGATCCCCTTCTCGAGAGCTTTCTCTCTCGGACGGTCGGAATCCGCAAGGTCTGTTACCCGCATTGATGTGGTCATGTTTTCCATTTATTGGCCGGATTTGACGGATCAGAGTGCATTTAACTATGTTTCTTTCTACAAAAATAAAAAAATTCCATTTACATTTTCTATTTTTGACCCCAAATAAACGTCAAAACCACGAAGGTAGAATGCTAAAATGGCCATCAGCTTCACCTTTCATAAAATCAATAACACTAAATGAGCTTTAAAACAGATGAGTATGGACTGATCGGTTTCCCGCTCACACATTCCTTTTCACAACGATACTTCAACGAGAAGTTCAAATCCGAGAAAATCGACGCCGTGTATCTCAACTTCCAGCTTTCCGATATAGGAGAGCTCATGGAAATGTTGTCTGAACACCCTCGTCTGCAAGGCTTCAACGTCACGCTGCCCTATAAGGAGCATATAATCCCTTATCTCGACGAAATAGATCCTAAAGCGAAAGAGATAGGAGCAGTCAATGTCGTGAAAATACAGCATCTTCCGGGGGGCGATATAAGACTCAAAGGATTCAACAGCGACTATATCGGATTTCGCGACTCAATTGTTCCGCTTCTAAAAGAGGGTCCGCATTCTGCACTTGTACTTGGCACCGGCGGTGCATCTAAAGCTGTAAAAGTAGCGCTGAAGTCAATCGGCGTAAACATCTCAATGGTTTCACGCAACATGAAACCCGGAGTTGACTACACCTATGAAATGCTCACCGAGGAAGTCATGAAAAGTCATGACATAATAGTCAATACCACACCTGTCGGCATGTATCCTCACAGCGAGGAATGCCCACCGATTCCCTATGAGTACATCACTCCTGATCATATCCTGTACGACCTGATATATAATCCTGACGTAACAACCTTTATGAAACTCGGTGCCGATCAGGGCGCCACTACGAAAAATGGACTGGAGATGTTGCTTCTGCAGGCATTCGAATCATGGAATATATGGAAAAGCAAATGAATAAGAAAGCGGCAGGCCTGACTTCTGTCGCAAAGTATGTCTATGCAATAATTGTAATCCTCATCTGTATTCCGGCTGACTTGATCGGACTGCCACAGATTTTTTCACCGGCAATGGCATTGTTCACAGGGCTGGTATTTGCCATGATCCTTCCGATGCCATGTCCGAAGTTCAACAAAAAATCCTCTAAATACCTTCTGCAGGCATCGGTTGTCGGGCTTGGTTTCGGCATGAACGTCAACGAGTCACTTAAATCAGGGGCCGAAGGCATGATGTTTACCGTCATTTCCGTATTTGCAGTCATGACATTCGGTATCATGATCGGATACTGGATGCACATAAACCGCAAGACCTCCTATCTCATTTCATCGGGAACGGCCATCTGCGGCGGTAGCGCCATTGCAACAGTAGGACCGGTAGTCAAGGCATCCGACCATGAAATGGCTGTCTCACTTGGAGTCATCTTCCTTCTCAATGCTGTAGCTCTGTTCATCTTTCCTCCAATAGGTCACTATTTCGACATGAGCCAGGAACAATTCGGCACATGGGCTGCAATAGCGATACACGACACATCGTCGGTTGTAGGTGCAGGAGCGGCCTACGGACAGGAAGCTCTTAAAATAGCCACACTGGTTAAACTAACACGTGCCCTGTGGATAATACCCCTTGCACTAATAACGATGCTGCTGTTTCGCGACAAGACTGCAAAAATATCGATCCCCTGGTTCATCTTCATGTTCATCGGAGCCATGATCGTAAACACCTACTGCAACCTTCCGTCATGGCTGTCTGAAACATTGGTCTACATCGCACACAAAGGACTTGTACTTACGCTTTTCTTCATCGGAGCCGGACTATCGGTTGCTGCGATAAAAAAAGTAGGCGTAAAACCCCTCGTTCTGGCGATCATTATATGGATCATAATTGGAGTGTCAAGTTTCTTTGTTGTAAGGGCCACTATGTAATTCTCCAATTTCAGACTTATCTGCAATGCCCAAGGCGCGATACCGGCAAAGTGTACCTCTCTTTATACCGTTGGTGGCACTCATTGCCGGCATTGTCGCAGGGAGCTTTGCAGCATCATTTTGGGTAATTGTTCCATCGGCTGTTGCTGTGATTGTGTCAGCCGTGATACGACAATATTATCCGGCACTGCTGTTCATCATTTTTGCAGCAGGCTCGACATTGGCAATAGCCGGGAATAGGCCCCCGTTACACGACAGTCTCGCCGATTGCAACGCGACTTACTCTGGCATAATACTCGAACGGACCGATAAAGACCGGACAGTGGCAGCAATTATTGCTGTTGATTCGATTGCCGACATATCCGGCACTTTTCACCGTATTGAAGGATTCCGGGCCAATGTATATTTCTTCGACTCCTACATGTGGCTTTCCACCGGCAGGAGAGTGAGATTCACATCACAGCTTTCACATCCCGTCTACAACCCTGATCTACCGGACGATACCGACCTATCAAACTATTGGCGCTACAAAGAGATTTCAGCCACGGGAGTGGTATTCTCAAATCAGGTACATAAATCCGACGGAGATTCACAATGGCGCGTGGTTCTCCATGAACTGCGGCAAAGCATCTCCGACAAACTGCATCATGGAGGAATCTCTGATGAATGTGCCGCATTTCTTGACGCCATACTACTTGGAGATGACAGCCGCCTCGACAGGCAACTACGCGAAGACTTTACATTATCTGGACTTTCACACATAGTTGCACTGAGCGGCACACATGTAGCTATAATAGCCCTCCTCGTCACAGGGCTTCTTTTCCCGTTGCATCTGCTTGGACAACGAAAAGCCACACTGATACTGTCTGTATTGATCCTGTTTCTCTACGCGTTTGTAACAGGACTTTCGGCATCGGTTCTTCGCTCAGTCATAATGGCATCGGTAGTTATACTGGCATCCTTGTCCGACCGTGCCAAAAACTCTCTCAATGCCCTATGCCTTGCTGCAATACTGATTCTTTGCGTCAAGCCGTCTGAAATTTTTTCACCGGGTATGCAGATGAGTTTCATGGCTGTAGCATCAATACTTCTGCTTGCCAATGCCATAAACCCGGTTTCACAACGTCACCGGATTATATATAGATTCGTAGGAGCAGTCACAACAATTCTGGCAGCAGTGGCAGGCACCTGGATTATATCATGCCACTATTTTCATTATACGGCACTATGGTTTCTACCGGTAAATCTTCCGATGGTATTGTTGGTACCGGTGGAAATCATAGGAGGTGCGTTTCTTATTTTCAGCGAAGCCATAGGTCTGCACATCCCGTTTTTGGCTATTTTGATTGACGAAGGCTATAGTGCAATCTCATGTATTGCATCGACAGCTGCATCTATCCCCTCGTCAGGAATCCGAAATATATTCATAAATCCATGGTGTATACCGGTTTATTTCATCGGCATCGGAGTCTTGTCCGAGGCATTGCGCTCGCGACGCGCCCCATTTTTTGCACTTGCCGCAAGTCTTTTCATTGCAACATGGGGCATTGCCATTATTCCTTGTGGCCAAAACATTACACATGACAGCTGGTATATCACACACGACAACTCATGGACTGATATTGTCGCATATACCGACGATAACGCTTACATTGCCACCACTGCATGGCGTGAAACTCCCGAAGAGACCGTCAGCAGATTCACATCTGCCCATTCAGGATTTCTTTCTCGACGGGGAATCGACTTACTACACCTCATTGCAGCAGACCGCGCAAAAACGCGACAGCGAAAGATTATATCCCTTGGTAAAACTACATTTGCCATTGCAGGCGAACCTGCTGACACTTTGGATTTCTGCCCGCAACCTCACAGCCACTATACCATAGTCACTCGCAACAGTCAGAATATGTCAGTCAGAGAGATCCAACGTCACTACCACCCTGATACCGTGTTGTTGGCTAATGAAATATACCCGTCGGTACACGACAGACTTGTTGACGAACTGCAATCTGCCGGACAGCCGTTCATTTCTTTGCGCACAACCACCGGTACATTCTCACGCAGTTTATACCGGGTCGAGAGCAAGAATTGACGAAAGTATTTCCACCGCCTCCTCTACTCTCCCCACTTGTGATATTGCGAAGCTTCTCTTCCCGCTTTTCTCCCTTATCCTAACTCGTCTGGCATTGTTCTGCAGATAATGTATCAGGCGGCCAAACATCGGAGACTCATAGTAAGCCTTATTGCTTTCATCTACAAAATAAATAAACATAGTATCCTGCTTCAGCACCACCTTTTCGATGCCAAGCATACGGGCAAGGCGCCTCAACCGTGGTATGCGTATAAGTTCTGCCGCGACATCGGGGATATGTCCGAATCTGTCTTCCAGACGCGACTTGAATGCCAGAAGATCCGATTCCTTTTCTATGTTATCAAGCTCCTGATACAATGATATACGTTCACTCTCCTGAGGCACATAGTCAAATGGGAACAAGAGCTCCATATCGCTCTCAATCACACAGTCCGTCACAAAATCATCGGCACACACCTCGGTTTTGTCAGGCAGCACATCGGTAAACTCCTGAGTGCGCAACTCTGTGACAGCTTCTTTCAGTATTTTCTGATATGTCTCGTAGCCGAGATCGGCAATAAATCCGCTCTGCTCTGCTCCAAGCAGATTGCCGGCACCTCTTATGTCAAGATCCTGCATGGCGATATGTATGCCCGAGCCAAGATCACTGAAACTTTCAATAGCCTGAAGCCGGCGGCGTGCTATATCAGGGATAGGCTTGCCTGGCGGTACAGTCAGATAGCAGAAAGCCTTTCTCGACGAACGCCCTACACGGCCCCGGAGCTGATGAAGCTCTGAAAGGCCAAAATTTTGTGCGTTATTGATAATGATAGTATTGACGTTAGGCATATCGATACCGCTTTCAACGATCGTAGTTGCAAGCAGCACATCATAGTCATGATTGGCAAATGCGAGTATCGACTCTTCAAGCTTTTCAGGTGGCATCTGGCCATGGGCTACAAGAGTGCGTGCTCCAGGAACCAGCCGGTTCACCATATTTTGCAGATCATAAAGGCCCTCTATCCGGTTGGATATAAAAAACACCTGACCATTGCGCGAAAGCTCGAATCCTACAGCCTCTTCAACCAGATCATCTGTAAGAGTCGAGACAGATGTGAGAATCGGGTATCGGTTGGGTGGCGGTGTAGTGATCGCTGAAAGATCTCGTGCTCCCATAAGCGAAAACTGCAACGTGCGCGGTATAGGAGTCGCGCTCATTGTAAGCGTGTCTACATTAACCTTTATCTGCTTCAGTTTTTCCTTTACAGCGACACCGAACTTCTGTTCCTCGTCGATAACAAGAAGTCCGAGATCTTTGAATTTTACACTCTTACCTATTAGTTTATGTGTGCCGACAATGATATCTATCTTTCCTGCCGCAAGATCCTCAAGTATAAGTTTCACCTGTTTGGGTGTTCTCGCTCTGGAAAGATAGTCAACCCTTACAGGCAGATCCTTCAGTCGCTGTGCAAACGTGCGGTAATGCTGATAGGCAAGCACTGTCGTAGGCACAAGCACTGCTGTCTGCTTTCCGTCAGTCGCAGCCTTGAATGCCGCTCTGATTGCAATCTCGGTCTTTCCGAATCCTACGTCGCCGCAAATCAGACGATCCATCGGACGCTGACTTTCCATATCCCGTTTCACATCGGCGGTAGCGGTGACCTGATCAGGAGTATCTTCATAAATAAACGATGCCTCCAGCTCCTGCTGCATATATCCGTCAGGCGAAAAAGCGAAGCCCCTTTCGTCACGGCGTGCTGCATAAAGCTTTATAAGATCTCTCGCTATATCCTTGAGTTTTGTTTTTGTCTTCTCTTTGATCTTGTTCCATGCACCTGAACCAAGTTTGTTCACCTTTGGCGATACACCCTCCTTCCCACGATATTTCGCAAGCTTGTGCAACGAGTGGATCGAGACAAAAATCACATCATTGTTCTGGTAGATGAGTTTTATCATCTCCTGAGTGCGGCCGTTTACATTAGTTCGCAACAGACCTCCGAACACACCTACTCCATGGTCGATATGCACAATAAAATCACCGGGCTCTATAGACTGAAGTTCCTTTATCGACAATGCAAGCTTACCCGACCTTACCCTGTCACTACGAAGCATATACTTGTGAAAACGGTCGAATATTTGATGGTCGGTGAAAAAACATCGCTTCCCCTTGTTATCTACAAATCCTTCATGAAGAGTGGCATCTACAGCTGTAAATGGTATTTTGTCTCCACGGTCGGCAAAAATGTCTCGCAGACGTGATATCTGGGCCCGACTGTCTGTAAGAATATATATTTTAAAGTCATCTGCAAGGAATTGACCGAAAGCATCCGAAATCAGGTCGAAATTCTTATGATACACACCCTGCGGAATGCAATTGAAATCTACTGTTGTCGAAAACTTACCCGAAAAAGGAGGTGTCTGGCCTACGGTGACAGTCAACTGCGGAAACCTGCCGAGTGCCTCGCATAAGGCTTCACCATCAGCCAGACAGCCAATAGCTTTCTCGTCTGACTCACCTGCAATAATAGCACTCTCGCTCAATGTAGACATACACACTTCTCTTATGCGCGACTCCACATAAGCCATGTCTGTCGACACCACAAGCGTTTCTGACGGCATAAAATCAGTTATAGGTATTCCATTGCCTATACCCTCGACATTGGCGATTATATCGATACTGTCAATTTTTGTCTCCGACAGCTGCGTTTCCACATTAAACGTGCGCATCGACTCTATTTCATCGCCAAACAAATCTATACGACACGGAATTTCACTGCTGTAGCTGAATATATCTATTATCGATCCTCTGACAGAAAACTGCCCCGGCTCATACACATAATCGACCTGCATAAAACCGTTGTCACGCAACCACTTCTCAGTCGCGATCAGGTCCAACGGATTAGACTTATGAATGCTAAGCGTCGATTTGTCAAGTTGCCCGGCAGGCACCACAAGCTCCGAAATAGCCTCTGGCAATGTTATTACAATACGGAGTTTGTTCCCTGGAGCATTCCAACGGGCAAGAGCATCGGTGCGAAGTATCACCGATGGCGCATCGATCTGTCCGTAACGTATATCTCGTTTATAAGCCGACGGCAACATTGCTACAGCTTCCTCTCCAAGCACACGCGTTATATCATGATAAAAATATCCCGCCGAATCCGGTGAGTCAGCTATCAGAAGAATTGGAGACGAATTATAGACCTCGGCCGCTGCAGCCACAACCAATGACTGCGATGAACCGGAAAGTGATGTGAAGCAAGTTCTCAACGGCATCTTGCCCTTATTCTCAAGAGCCTTTGCAATTGCCTGCCGTCTTGACTTTCCGACAAACAATTCATACACATTCCTCAATGTCAATGCACTGTCCGTCTGCTTCTTCATTTTCAAACCATCTGAATCTATATAAAATAAAAAAGGGTAAGCTGACTACATCGCACCGCTACGACTCGGTACCGTTGCTCCGGTCAAGGCCTGGCGGAGTTTCCGAGGAGCTGGTCGTGTAGGACTTACCCGCTGCAAAAATACAACTTTTACCTCAATTACAACCGCATAAAGCCCGATTATTGTGTTAAAAAATGTTCAATCACATTCAATCCATTATTAATTAAACACTTTCCCTGGTTATACTATTGATTTCCGTTTCATTCACTTATGCCATGAGACTTTATTGCCAGTATACCCTTCATATTGCCTATTATAAAATCAGTGGATACCACTTCTATCGTAGTGATATCCACACAAAGATTTATAAATATTTTAGATATGTTTCTGATTCAGCTCTATTTAAATGAATTGCTGAAATTTATTTCATACGCAGGCTCGCACCGGTATCCTCAATATCAAAAATACATGCACGCTCCTGGCCTGCAGGTGAATTCGGCACATGAATTACAAGATGGAGTTCTCCTCCAAAATCCTTGAACAGCATTCCATGACCACCATTGCGGTTAAACAGAGGCTCTTCGATTTGGCGCCACGGTCCGGCCACTTTTCCTGTCACTGACTCAGACACACCTATGGCATACTCTCCGTTCATGAAACTTGACCATATCATCAACAATTTTCCATCCTTCGTACGATAAAGATAGCAGCCATCAGTCACATAATTACCGTCACCGCTTCCGGTAGACCATTTTGCTGCCGAGGCATTAAAAAGACGCACCGGCTCTCCCTCTGGTTCCGACAGATCATCCGACAGTCTGACAAACTTCATTGATCCGTCGCCTATCTGTACCCATTCATGACAGTAAATCATATAAGGCACATCATTCTCAACCCATAGGGTACCATCAAGTGCCATTTCATCCATCGGAGTAGCAGGTAATTTGCTCAAAGCCTCAAATGGGCCGTCAGGAGAATCCGATCGGAATATCTGCGTGCCGCGGTAAGTATAAGGTGGTCGACCCTCAATTCCAGCTTTCCACTCAACATCACTGTTGACTGTAGCAAAAAGATAATACTTGCCTTTATATTCATGCACCTCTGGCGCCCATATTACGCCTGTCGACCAATTATCCTCTGGCAATGTACACACTTGCGATGGACCGGTCCAGTTTTTCATATCCCCGCTTTTATATACTGCCACACCGCCGCAATTGCTACCGTCACCTGCCGGAACCGTACTTGAGCAATACATATAATAGAATCCTGTAGCTGAATCAGCCAGAATAAACGGATCTCTTATGTATATGTCACCGATAGGAGTAGAGGCATTTATACCCGACAGACTCGATAAAACAAAACAGAATAATAGAAAAAACTTTTTCATCAGGTTAAAGTGATTATGTTTGGTTTATTTATTTAAGACTCAAAAGTCTTTGTTTAATGCTCGGTGC
The DNA here is from genome assembly GCA_910578395.1 of uncultured Muribaculaceae bacterium. Classification (GTDB taxonomy): domain Bacteria; phylum Bacteroidota; class Bacteroidia; order Bacteroidales; family Muribaculaceae; genus JAFLTL01. The sequence goes on from CAJTPZ010000010.1 coordinate 14,711, forward strand.
CGTCAACCCTACGTGGCTCCTCAGGATAAAGTATCATGCGACGTTTTACCTTGATTCCAGGCAATCCGGCCGAAATCAGACTGTCGACATACATTCGGTTGGCAAGCGCCTGAGGCACTGTTACAGGCAAAGTCGCAGTCTCTGTCACAAACGCTCCGGGAAGGATGCTTTCCATGATTCTGTCAGGAACCGGAGGTTCATCCATTGACGAATACTGATCTCTTGTGAATGATAGAAACGCAGTGTTTATACCGACTCCCTGCCGGTCAAGCCACCATCCGCCAGTCAGACCTACCGGCTTGGTAAACTCTGAAACATCATCAGGTGATGGAAAACTTATAAGATGCGACCGTGACGCATTGATCAATACTGGAACATGGTCAGAATAATCTCCATTCATACGATAGATTACAGCCTTAGGTACAGCACTGCCCTCTGCCTGGCCATCTTCGGTGCCAATAGCAGCCGAAGCCGCACGATCTCTCGGTGCCTTGCAGCCTGCGACCGTCATGACCAAAAGCATCATGAAAACCGCTATTTTATCGATATACAATCCATTATACATTTCACTATGACTTCTGGCTGATTACAGCTTACAACATATTTTCGACCTGATTTCAATTCTATCAGAAACGTGTCCTTCCACTTTCCAATATATGCGAAATACTTTCCATGATCTCTGTTCCGAAACCAACCGTAATAACCGAAGAATCCCCCGCTTCCACAGATGCGCACATCAAGAGACCTCTGAAAAAGACGCACACCGACTACATCTGCCATCGGTATACGCTTTGAAGTAAGCATCCTGCGTATCGTTATATTACGTCGATCCACGGTTACCGACATCGGACTGTAATATAATGCACTCAGCATGACTATGCCAATACACGCAAAGAGAATTATCGGAATATGCATATCATCTGCCACACATGCAGCAATAACAAATACGAGACAACATACTACTGTTATAACGGTAACATAGTTGCTCCAAGCGACACGACGCATAATTTTCGAGATGTTGTCCATATATCTAAAACATTCTAAAAATTAAAAAGCTTCCGCAAAATACTAAAAAAAAGTAATTAGCGGAAGCTAAATTGGCCAAATACCTTAATTCGGTTATTCGTTCATTGTACGCAAAAGTTCGTCATTATCTGATGTACGATCCATACGGTCTTTAATAAATTCCATAGCTTCGATCGAATTACGGTCACTAAGGAAACGACGCAGTATCCACATGCGGTTCTGCGTTTCAGGACGCAACAACAGATCATCGCGACGCGTGCTTGATGCCATGATATCGACAGCCGGGAATATACGTTTGTTGGAAAGCTTGCGGTCAAGCTGAAGCTCCATGTTGCCTGTACCCTTGAATTCCTCGAAAATCACTTCATCCATCTTCGAACTCGTCTCAGTGAGCGCCGTCGCTATTATTGTCAGCGAACCTCCATTCTCTATGTTTCGCGCTGCGCCAAAAAATCTTTTGGGTTTCTGAAGAGCATTGGCATCCACTCCACCCGACAGAATTTTACTTGATGTAGGAGTGACCGTATTATAGGCACGTGCAAGGCGGGTAATAGAGTCAAGTAGGATAACAACATCATGCCCACTCTCAACCATGCGTTTCGCCTTTTCAAGCACAATGTTCGCAATACGCACATGACGGTCTGCGGGCTCGTCAAATGTCGAAGATATAACTTCTGCATTCACGCTTCGGCTCATATCTGTCACCTCCTCCGGACGCTCATCAATAAGAAGAATCATGATGTATGTCTCAGGATGATTCTCCGCAATCGCATTTGCAATATCCTTGAGCAGAATTGTCTTACCGGTTTTGGGTGGAGCGACGATAAGTCCGCGCTGACCTTTTCCTATAGGAGAGAACATATCGACAACACGGGTCGAAATATTACATGTACGGCCACTTGTCAGATCAAACTTCTCATCAGGGAAAAGAGGAGTAAGATGCTCAAAGGGTACACGGTCACGTATGAATTCCGGAGAACGGCCATTGACCCTAAGCAAACGGGCCATAGGGAAATACTTGTCGTTTTCACGCGGAGCACGAAGCGTGCACTCAACCACATCACCGGTTTTAATATGAGCAGATCTTATCTGTTCGCGAGTAAGATAGACATCATCAGGCGAAGGCATGTAATTGAAATCGGCCGATCGCAGAAATCCATGCCCTTCCGGCATGACCTCAAGCACTCCGGAGCATTCTATAAGACCATTGAAATCAAACGCTTGGGCCTGAACATGCTTACCTTTACGCATTCCATGCGACGAGGACACCGCTGGCTCTTGAATTGAAACCGGCACATCTACTCGATCCTGAGCAGCAGTCCGTGGCTCTTGATCAGCCTTACGCTGGGGCAATCTGGTGTTTGACTCTTTCTTAGGGAAAAACTCCACAAAGTCCGACTTCTTATCAACCGAAGTTTCTACCGGACTGACAACAGTCTCTTCATCTAATACCTCTGCATCATTGGCTGCCTCAGGTATAGAAACTTTCGTCACTTCAACAGTCACTGGCACTATTTGAGGTTCAACTGCCGCAACGTCTACAATGACATTCGTTTTTGCTGCAATTTCTTCAGCCTTAACATCAGGCTCCAAATTACTTCCACCTTCCTCTGTCTTTGTTGTCGTCGGTACAACCCTTCTGCGGGATGCAAGAGTCAAACCGGAACTTACGGTTCTCGCCAACATCATTTTCTTGGCAACAGCAGCAGTCTCAGGCTTCTTTTCATCAACAGAAGCAACCGCAGGTGCAGGTGTCGTAACCTCTGCAACATCATTCCTACGTGGACGTCCTCGTCTGCGCTTCTCCACAGGTAGTTCCGGCGATACATTTTCTTCAGCCGCAACAGACTGACGCGGTGCCTCCTGCAACGCATTCTCCGTCTCTTCCCCAATATCTTTCTTTGACTTCCTTCCCCTCTTTTTAGGCTGCGGTTCTGTTGTCATATCCTGCGACGCCTCCACCTGCTCCGGCTTTTGCTCTTTAGGTTTTCGACCTCGTTTTTTGGGTTGGGACAACTCTTCTGAATCCGCCGATTGTGATGTTTTGCGGCCGCGACGCTCTCGCGGTTCTCGCTGAGGAGCATTTGACGCATAATTTTCAGCCTGAATATCAAGAATCTGGTATATTAGATCTTCTTTGTCAGCCGCAGGCTTTTTTACGCCCAATTCTTTTGCGAGCGGGAGCAAAGCATCCAACTCTTTATTTTGTAATTCTTCAAGTGTAATCATGCGTTTTATCTTTCTTTGAGACGCACTAAATTAACAATAAACAAATTTGTAAGTGATTTTCCCGATAGGGTTTAAATGAAAAACTCAGAATGGAAACCCCGACGATACAATGCAAAATTGCTAAAACGCCTTTCCGGGACAATAATTATGGTTTTACCAAACAGCACGTTGATTTCAACGCTCTTTTCTGCATACAAATTTAATGTATTTTTTTATTTTAATACAATTTAAATCAAAAAAACAGACTCTTTTTAAAATGTATTATTATCAATAATGCCCCCACACATCTAAATTTAGAATTGTGAGGGCATTATATTTTATAAGAATTTTATCAATGACAGCAACCGTCTCCACAGCCGCCGTCATGACAACCGCCGCAGCTATCATCCGAACAACCGCCGTCATGACAGCCACAACCACAACTATGAGCAGGCTGAAGCTCCTCTTGGGTAGCATCACGTACAAGTGTCACTTTTCCCTTGAAACGCACTTCTTTTCCGGCAAGAGGATGATTAAAATCCATCTTCACCTTCTCAGGTCCCACTTCCTCAACAACACCGCTCACACGAAACCCGTCAGCAGTCATCATCGGAACGACAGCTCCCTTTTTGATATGCTCGTCATCAAACTTTCCGTCGATCTCAAAAACAACCCTATCAAGTTCGACTATCTGCTCCGGATCATAAGGCCCGAACGCTTCATCAGCACTGACTTTCACATCAAACTCACCACCTTGCTCCATACCGTCAAGGGCACGTTCAAGCGGTGCGATCACACCACGTGTTACACCAAAAACGATCTTCTCAGGATCCGAAGGATCTACCTGATGGACAAGTTTATCTGTACCGTCGGGCTGAACCTCATAGAGGTCATAGGTCAGTTCAATGAACTTTCCCGGCTGGATTTTTTCCATAATATTATAGTATTTATTTTTCTGTTATCAGAATTCCGCATTTCCCGGTGTACGGGGGAAAGGTATCACATCGCGAATATTGGTCATGCCTGTCACAAACAGCACCAGACGCTCAAATCCGAGGCCAAATCCGCTATGCGGAACTGTGCCGAAACGACGTGTATCAAGATACCACCACATATCCTTCATCGGAATGCCAAGCTCATCGATACGCTGCTGAAGCTTGTCAAGATTTTCTTCTCGCTCAGAACCTCCGATGATTTCTCCGATCTTGGGGAAAAGCACATCCATGGCCCGCACTGTACGGCCATCCTCATTCTGCTTCATATAGAACGCCTTGATTTCTTTAGGATAACCTGTAAGAATCACAGGCTTCTTGAAATGCTGTTCCACAAGATAACGCTCATGTTCGCTCTGGAGATCTGCTCCCCAATAAATAGGAAAATCAAACTTATGCCCCGACTCCTCAAGTATTTTCACTCCCTCCGTGTAGGTCAGACGCACAAAATCATTGTTCAGTACAAATTCCAGACGAGAAACAAGATCCTTATCATACATTTCTGCAAGCCACTCGATATCCTCACGGGAATTCTCAAGCGCATAGCCGATGCAATACTTCACAAAGTCCTCGGCAAGATCCATATTTCCGTTAATATCAAGGAACGACACTTCCGGTTCTATCATCCAGAACTCCGACAGATGACGTGGAGTATTTGAATTTTCAGCACGGAATGTAGGACCGAACGTATAGATCGCACCAAGAGCTGTCGCTCCCAGCTCACCTTCAAGCTGACCGGAAACGGTCAAAGCTGTAGGCTTTCCAAAAAAGTCCCCGCTATAGTCCACACGGCCGTCCTCACCTTTAGGGAGATTGTTCATGTCAAGCGTGGTTACCTGAAACATTGCTCCGGCACCCTCGCAGTCACTTGCCGTTATAAGTGGTGTGTGAAGATAGATAAATCCTCGCTCGTTGAAGAATTTATGTATGGCGAAAGCAAGAGTCGAACGCACACGCAACACTGCACCGAAAGTATTGGTACGTGGACGCAAATGCGCCTTTTCACGCAAATATTCAAGGGTATGTCCCTTCTTCTGCAACGGATATGCATCAGGATCCGCGGTGCCGTATATCTCAATATCCTCCGCCTGAATCTCACAAGTCTGACCCTTGCCCATCGACTCGACAAGCTTGCCACGCACACGCAATGAAGCCCCCGTAGTAACCGGTTTAAGCTGCTCTTCGGTAAAACGGGTCATATCAAGCACAACCTGAATGTTACGTATAGTCGATCCATCGTTAAGAGCGATAAACTGCACATACTTGTTGCCTCGACGGGTTCTGGTCCACCCCTTCACCTCAATCTCCCGGCCAATAAGCTCAGGATGAGAGAATATGTCTTTTATGATTGTTCTTTCCATATTTTTCACAAGGAAGAATAATGATTTTCAATATTGGTCTGTATGCGAATTACTCAAAAGCCCCACGCTTAAGCTTGTTAACCTCCTCTTGTGTGAGATAACGCCAACGGCCTCGCGGCAGATTTTTCTTTGTGAGACCGGCAAAATAAACACGGTCAAGCTTTGTCACATGGTAGCCCAGCTTCTCAAATATACGACGGACGATACGATTCTGACCTGAATGGATTTCAATACCGGCCTGATTACGATCTTTCTCATTGGCATAACTGATGGCATCGGCATGTATCATGCCGTCTTCAAGCTCTACCCCATCGGCAATCTGCTGCATGTCAGCCTCTGTTATATCATGATCGCACCAAACATGGTAAATCTTCTTCTTCACATATTTAGGATGAGTGAGTTTCGATGCCAGATCACCGTCGTTAGTGAGTAGAAGAACACCGGTTGTGTTACGGTCAAGACGTCCCACCGGATAAATGCGCTCGTCGCACGCGCCCTTTACAAGATCAAGCACCGTAAGGCGGCCATTAGGGTCATCGCTTGTTGTGACACAGTCTTTCGGCTTGTTGAGAAGTATATAGCACTTGTTTTCAAGAGCCACGACCTTATCATCATATTCAACAGTATCCGAGTGTGTTATCTTTGTACCAAGCTCTGTCACGACCTTTCCGTTTACTTTCACAAGCCCCTGCTGGATAAACTCATCAGCTTCTCGGCGCGAACATATGCCCGCATTTGCCATAAACTTATTCAGGCGTGTCTGTTCGTTCACGTCTGGAATCGGCATCTCGTATTCTATACGCTTCGGACGTGGCACAAAACTATTTCCAGGACGCTTATGCATCTGGCCTCCGCCAAACTGATTCCGCTGATACCCTCCAGAGCGCTGCTGGTATCCACCCTGACGTGTGGGATATCCGCCTTGACCTCGCTGATATCCTCCTGGACGACGCTGAAATCCACCGCCATTCTCTTCATTTTGCGGCCGATAGCGACCGGCACCGTTATTATCGTACCGAGGACGGTCATAACCACCTGTACCATAATTTTCACGGTTTTCACGGCGCTGATATCCACCGCCCTGATACTCGCGACGCTGGTACCCGCCATCTGCCGAAGTATGACGCGGCTGATACCCTCCTTCATTATTGTCACGTGGTGTATAGCTGTTTGAACGAGGCTGATAGCTGCCCTGACGACGAGGATAATACTCTCCGCCATTATCCGTTTGAGAGCGTTGACGGTAGCCGGCACCTCCCTGGTTATTCGAATAACGCTGAAATCCACCGCCATCTTCTCGATATGATCGATAGTTACTGCGCCGAGGTGCCTGGTCCCCGTTTTCCGAATTATTATAACTGTTATATCTGTTTCCGGAATATTGTCCGGGGTTATACTCTATCTTCTCATATCGACCTCCATCTGAGGCTGACTGCGCTACAGGTTTCGCACCAATGCGTGGACGCTTAGCTTTTTTCTCGATGTTTTCCATATTATCCATGGAGATGAATGTAGTTGTTGTGTGTCAATGTTGATGGTATATCTTTATCTCTAACTTATGCAGAACCAAAACCTACATAAATCACTTATCGGGTTTCAGTCTGAAAGGTTGTCGCAGCCACCACAACAATGATGTCATGATACCGGTGGACTGCTTATTGTTGGTTAAGTTTCAGTCAGTTCTTCAAGAGTTCGTGTATATTTTAATTATTACAAAATCCGGTTTTAGGCCTCGTTTCCGTAGTCAGTAACAACCGGATAACATGATTTGTTCAAAGTCCGGTATAGCTGTGAGGCGAGAGCTTTCTCAACTCCTCTTTCACAGTCTCGCTGACTTCAAGAGTCTCGATAAAACCGGCGATACTTTCAGATGTAATAGCCGAATTGACACGGGTCAACTGCTTAAGAGTCTCGTATGGATTGGGATATCCTTCCCTACGCAGTATGGTCTGTATACCCTCTGCCACTACGCTCCACATATTATCGAGATCTGCATCGATTGCCTGCTGATTAAGAAGAAGTTTATTCAGGCCCTTCAACGTAGAGCTGAACGCAATCAGCGAGTGTCCCATAGGCACACCCACATTACGCAATACCGTAGAATCCGTAAGATCCCGCTGCAGACGAGATACCGGCAACTTACCGGCCAGATGTCCGTAAATAGCAGACGATATACCGCAGTTGCCTTCTGAGTTCTCAAAATCAATGGGATTAACCTTGTGAGGCATAGCCGACGAACCAACTTCTCCGGCCTTAATGCGCTGCTTGAAATATTCCATGGAAATATACATCCACATGTCACGGTCAAGATCCATTATGATCGTGTCTATGCGACGCATAGCGTCAAATAGCTGCGCAAGATTGTCATAGTTGGAAATCTGTGTGGTCCACTGCTCCCGCTCTATGCCGAGATTTTCATTCAAAAATTTATTGGCAAATGCTTTCCAGTCGACATCAGGATAAGCCACACGATGAGCATTGAAATTACCTGTAGCACCTCCGAATTTACCACTTATCTTCACCGCCTTAAGAGCGTCGATCTGTTCACGCAGCCTATAAGCGAACACCTTGATTTCCTTGCCAAGACGTGTAGGCGACGCCGGTTGGCCGTGTGTACGCGCAAGCAAGGCTACCTCTGCCCACTCCTGAGCCTTGTCATCGAGCCACTCTACAACAGGCATTAGAGTTGGAAGATACACCTCACGCAGCGCATCGGCAATCGACATAGGCACTGCAGTATTGTTGATATCCTGTGATGTAAGGCCGAAGTGAATAAACTCTTTCCAGGCATCCAGTCCAAGTGAAGGCAGATGTTCCTTGATAAAGTACTCAACCGCTTTCACATCGTGATTTGTAACACTTTCAATTTCTTTGACACGCTGGGCATCGCCGACCGAAAAATCCTTATATAACGATCTCATCCGCTCAAGAGCATCTGACGGCACATCTTTCAATTGCGGAAGGCCCAGGCCACATAAAGCGATGAAATACTCAACCTCTACCTTCACCCTATATCGGATGAGGGCATACTCAGAGAAATATTCGGCAAGCGGAGCACACTTCGAACGATAACGTCCGTCAAGAGGTGATACTGCAGTTAGTGATGACAATTGCATAAATTATATAAAACCTGATATACGTCCTTATTAAAACACCACAAAAGTAATATTTTTTTTTGTATAGGCAAGTTCATCAAAATAGTTTGACTGATCATATCGACACAACAACCTGAAAATAACCGAAAAGACCAACCCGAAATACACAATATCTATGACGCATGACAAAAAAATCAGAAAATTTTTCAAAAATAATTTGCAGATATAAAAATTCGCCGTATCTTTGCATCGCCGAAACGGAAAAAGGGCGCTTAGCTCAGCTGGTTCAGAGCGTCTGCCTTACAAGCAGAGGGTCGGGGGTTCGAATCCCTCAGCGCCCACTCCCCTTCCCCCCGAAGCACGCATCAAATTTTTTATTGATGTGTGCTTCACTCTTTTTAGAGCAGAATACTTCTTGATAATCTTGAAGATCAGCTCATCACCGCGCATATGGCGTAATTGGTAGCCGCGCTAGACTTAGGATCTAGTGTCGCGAGACGTGGGGGTTCGAGTCCCCCTATGCGCACACGTAACCGCCTAAAACTTTGAGAGTTTTAGGCGGTTTCATATTTTCAATAATCCACTTTCACATGTATATACGAAGCCAAACATACGTATATAGAGTCAGCCGCATGCCACTACTATATTCCCTGTCAGCGGCGATCGACTTAACACACATATCACTATCTACAAAGATAACATTCGAGAAGTCCTATCTCGTGTCTTTAGAATCTTGGCAAACTAATACCCGAATATTCAGATATTTTTATGACCAAATCAGCTTATCCGACAATAAACATCGGACACTTTGCAGTACGCAAAGGCCTGCTGATAAAAATGGACAATTTATTTCTGAAGTTGTAAGAATGGCATTTCCAGAGTTACAAATTGCAGATAGTCAAATCCTGACAGTTGATACCAAACATTGATGGTCTACACGCTTCTAATTTTTATGAAGAAAATTGGGATTTGCATTCTTATCCGTTAAGAACGCACCAAGACATCAAATAAAATTGGAATTTACAGACTCCACTGCCATAGTTAACACCGGGCCAGGCTTACTTATCGTCCTCACGTATGACAAGAAGCACATCACCCGGATAGAGACGACGCGACCCGTCAGGAACAATATAACGCTTGCCCCGTCTTATCATCATAACAAGCGAGCCGACCGGTAAATTCATTTGACGTAATGTGGATCCCATCGCAAGGTCTTCATCAGTAAGAGTGATCGTATGAAGCGAAGTAGGGAGCTCATCAGCAAGTTCAACACCAAATTCATCCGGCTCCGACTTTGATTGACCAGCAAGCCCAAGTCGACGAGCCAAAGAAATCACCGTTGTGCCCTGAAGCGAAAGCGAAAGCAATGTTACAAAAAATACAATATTGAATATTTGTGAAGCACCAGGTACCTCTGCAACAACCGGATAAGTAGCAAATATTATAGGCACCGCTCCACGCAATCCCACCCACGATACAAACAATTTAGATCGTAGACTTATTTTTCTCAACGGAGCAAGAGACAAAAACACACTTAACGGACGTCCAACCACAATCATAAACGCGCCGACAAGCAACGAAACAGCCGCCACAGAAAGCATCTCATGAGGATTGACAAGCAAACCGAGCATCAAAAACACAACAATCTGTGCAAGCCACGTAAGCCCATCCATCATTTTTGATATTCCTCTAAGATAGGTTACTTTTGTATTACCGATCGTAATACCTGCAAGATATACCGCAAGATACCCGTTCCCATCAAGAAGGACTGTAGCCGAGTAAGTAAAGTAAACAACCCCAAGCAACAAAATAGACAACATTGCAGTTGTTTGCCCAGGATCTTCACCATTCTTAGAATCAGCCCCAAGACGGACATATATCCGCATAAGCCGAACCGCTCCGATTCCTCCAAGCACACCAACCAGACCACCTATACCAAACTGCATCAGCAACTGCAATCCTATCACTTCCGCCGAAAGATCACCTGGAATCATAATTGCCTCAACCAACAGAATAGTCAGCATATATGCCATCGGGTCATTTGAGCCACTTTCAAGTTCAAGCATCGGTCTGAGATTGTGATTCAACTCAACCTTTTGCGACCCAAGTATTCCGAATACCGACGCTGAATCAGTCGATGACATTGTTGCCGCCAATAAAAGTGACGGTAGAAATGCAAAGTGGATGTTGGTCCACTCCATCCCCGACAACCACCATATAAAAAATCCTGTCAACAGAGCTGTAATCACCACACCTACCGTCGACAAGAGCAAGCCGGGCAACAACACCGGCCGTATAGCCGACAACCGAGTTCCCATGCCACCTGAAAACAAGATAACACACAGAGCAATCATGCCGATTGACTGAGTTGTATGCATGTCGCTGAAATGCACACCAAGTCCATCGGTGCCAAATGCCATTCCCACAAGCAAGAATACCAGTAGAAGAGGCAATCCCGTGCGATAACTTGACTTACCGAGCATAACGGCCGCCACCAAAAGCAGCGAACCGGTAAGTAGCATATTTTCGATTGTCATTGTGGAGTACAATCATTTTATGATTTTTGCTCCAGATGCGTCACATGATCAAGCAGCTTAACCGCATCGACATATTGCGCGATACCCTCTGCCACCTCTTTTGCAGCTTTTACAGCCTGAACAACCGTCTGTGGACGGTGGACCACATCACCGCCGGCAAACACACCCCGGCGAGTTGTCATACCAAAAGGACGCGTATGCGTTATCACATATCCCTTGGCATCCACATCAATACCATCGGTAGTAGAGACAATACGATCGGCCGGACGAGATCCTACAGCAAGAAAGACACGGTTGAAAGGCAATGTGCTGTGCCCTTCGGGGGAAACTATCTTGAGCTCTTTTAATTTATTACGCTCATCCCCGACAAACTCCTCTACAACTGTCTCCCACATGAATTTTACCCCTTCATGCACCGCTTCATTATACTCTCTTTCAATCGCCGTCATATTCTCTTTTTTACCACGGAAAATGACAGTAACATCAGTTTCAAATCTAATTGCAGTGCGGGCAGCATCCATAGCAACATTTCCACAACCAATTATAGCGACCTTCTCTCCCGAACGCAGAGGCACATGCCGCTTCGTCACCATACCGTCGTTAAATGCCGTAACCTGATGCAGCAACGCTATAGACTGGTGTACCCCATGCAGATTGGCACCGGGAGTATCAACCGACTTTGGCACAGCCGTACCAGTCCCAATGAAAATAGCGTCATATCCATCAGCAAAAATACTGTCGATAGTTATATCCCCGCAGCCGACAGTGTGTCCAAGACGGAACTCGACCCCAAGAGCCTCGATTTTCTTTATTTCCTGACGCACCACAGTTTTCGGAAGACGATAGCTGGGAATACCATAAAGCAACACACCTCCGGCCTCCTGCTGAGCCTCAAAAATAGTCACATTGAACCCCTGACGTGAAAGTTGTCCGGCAACAGTAAGTCCAGCAGGGCCTGAGCCGATCACAGCAACACGCCCTCGGGTCTTTTGCGGAATATACTCCTTGATAAGCCCCATTTCGGTATCAAAGTCCGCAACAAAACTTTCCAATTTACCTATCTGGATCGGATCTCCTTTTTTGCCTAAGACACAATTGCCCTGACACTGCTTTTCATGAGGGCACACACGCCCGCAAACTGCAGGGAGTGTACTCGTTTCATTTATCACATGCATCGCGTTACCGAAATTTCCTTTCGATAACTGATGTATAAACTCAGGTATGTTATTTCCGATAGGGCATCCTTTTACGCACTGTGGCACTTTACAATGAAGACACCGTTTAGCCTCATTTATGGCCTGGACCGTAGTAAAGCCTTCGTCATTCAAAAATGCACCAGCACCAGCTTCAACCAAAACGGCCGAATCTGACTTTTCCTGTTTTGCCGCATCAAGTGCCGCATATATCGATTGATCCATTGTCATTGAAATCTACATTAATATCAGTAGAATTGTGCCTGAAAGCAATCTTATTCACAAAGAAAAGTCGCCAAATTGCTATTTAAGCAACTTGACGACTTCGCAAAGTTGCCTTGGAAGGATTCGAACCCTCACAGGCGGAACCAGAATCCGACGTGCTACCATTACACCACAAGGCAATTCAAACTTTTAAACCTCGCCTCAGCTCATCTCTATGTCTGATTGGCGTTGGTTTTAACGACTGCAAAGTTACGGCTTCTTTTTAAATCTCCAAAAAAATATGAAACATTTTTTGTAAGATTTTTATACGTATTCGTTATCCCATTAAGAATAAGGATTTAAAACACTCTTCTTTTTTGTGGAACCGAAACCCGCATACTTATGCAAGGCGTCTTTCTATCTCTTCAAAAGGAATTGATAGGATTATTTTCTTCCCATCAGGAGTATACTGAGGATCACAAAGTGCAAAAAGCGATGACAGCAGATGCTCGGTTTCTTCTACCGAAAGTATCTGCCCGTAACGTATAGCCGCACAACGAGCCAATGATATTGCAAGAATCCGGGTCAGCCTATCAGCCGTTACTTCATCACCACCATTGGTCCCTTCTATTACCTGCTGGATCATGTCTAACAAAGCTTCACTGCCATCTGTCCCTTTCAATACCGAAGGAACCCCGTCAATATCCCAATGGCCGCCTTCACCTGATTTCAGCCTGAAACCAAGAGTCTCGACACTATCTATTATACTGTCAAGAATTATTGATTGTGATGCATCAAGTTGAACAGAGGCCGGAAACATCAGCGTCTGAGTAGGGAAACCGCCATCAGGAATCTGATTCACATAACCCTCATACAACACTTTAAGGTGAGCCCTATGCTGATCTACGATTGTCAGACCTTCACGTGTATAAGAAATAACATACCTGCCTCCAGCCTGTAAATTAGCCATTGACGCCATAGCCGATTTATCAGACAATCCTTCAATCTTCAGCTGATCGGAACTTCCCCATTCTGGAATCATCTGATCAAACTCACTGATTTCCGATGGAATCGCCGAAGGTGTATAAAGAGTCTCCCAGCCTTTTGTATCACGTGTGGCCGAATCTTTCGTCCAGTCAAAACTGCGATAATTCCCGGCACTCTGCGACATTTCATTGAACGGATTATAGGAAGACGCTCCACCTCCGGCCGAAGGCATACTTACCTTTTTACCCACACCCATTGCAGGAATCTCCGGACTGTCGGCAAGATTAAACTCTATAGCCGGGCCTATATTGAAACGTCCTAATGTTTCCTTAACTGCAGCAATAAGTATCTGCCATATCTGTTGTTCGTTCTCAAACTTTATTTCGTTTTTTGTAGGATGTATATTGACATCAATTGCCGCAGGATCAACTTCGAACGAAAGAAAGTAATTGGGCTGTACCTCTGTAGAAATCAATGGTTCGTAGCATGTCATCACTGCTTTGTGAAAGTAAGGATGGCGCATGTTGCGTCCATTGACAAAGAAATACTGCAACGCATTGCGGCGACGGGCATTGGACGGATGCCCCACAAAACCTTTAATTTTTACAATACTTGTCGACGTCTCCACCGGTATAAGTTGGTTTTCAACCTGTCGGCCAAAAAGATCTCCTATACGCTGTTTCAAAGGCACCTTGCCAAGACGATGAATCAATGTATCATTATGAGTGAGCGACAGCTCCACATCTGGGTTAACCAATGCAAGACGTTCGAACTCATGTACTATATTGCTAAGTTCAACTGAATCTTTTTTAAGGAACTTGCGACGGGCCGGAACATTGAAAAAAAGATTTTTTATCATCATGTTTGTTCCAGGCCGACATACATCCGGCATCTGCGACTCAACATGTGATCCGGCAATGACAAGACGTGTGCCCAGACTTTCACCGTGAAGCATTGTGCGAACATCGAGTTGGGCTACAGCAGCGATCGAGGCCAAAGCCTCGCCTCGAAATCCCATTGTATGAAGCGCGAAAAGATCAGATGCTTCTTTGATTTTCGATGTACTGTGCCTCTCAAAAGCCAAGCGCGCATCAGTAGCCGACATACCGGTTCCATTGTCAATGACCTGAATCAACGTGCGTCCGGCATCTTTAAGAACAATATCGATAGTCGTGGCACCTGCATCAACAGCGTTTTCTACCAATTCCTTTACGACTGAGGCAGGACGCTGGATAACCTCCCCGGCAGCAATCTGGTTTGCCACAGAATCGGGAAGGAGTCTGATAATGTCACTCATGTTGTTTTGTTGAGATCAGTTGATGAGAGAATAAAAATGTCTGTCTCTTCAGATGCAAATGTACACTCTTTCTGGAAGACAGCATATGGTAAAATCAGAGGATATATTTACATATTTACCATTTTATCAACACCATTGACGGTTTGCCTCAACGTATGTATCAGGCTTTCCGGCATCAATCCAACGGGTTCCAGCCGGCTGCGTCCACGACATGATTTTAAGTCGGCTGCACATATCGATATAAAACGGTGTAATCGAAAACACCTGTCCCACACACCCGGCATAATCACGTAAAAAAGGAAATACCCTGAGACTTATTATATGGATTCCGCCAAATGCCAATGGAATAAGAGTTTCCGGTGATTTCGAAATATCGGAAGGGCGCATTTCTCCCGTTTTATGGTTTATCCATCCCTTCATACGTCCGGACGAGTCAAAAAGCAGTTTGCGTGATGTGGCACGATCGGAAGTCAGCAACGTCACATCGGCTTCCGATGCACAATGCGCCTCAAGCATCTGCCTCAAATCCACATCAGTAACAATATCTGCATTATATAGGATTATTGGGTCTTGATCACACACGTCATCCTCAAGAAGCCGATGCGCATAAAGCAAACCGCCTCCTGTATCGAGAAGTTGATTGCGCTCATCAGACAACACAATTTCCACTCCGAGACTTCCCGCATTTTTACTTGCCCACTTCTCAATCATATCGGCATGTGAGTGAACGTTGACCACTATTCTGTCAACGCTTGCGAAATCACGCAAAAGATTCACCGCACGTTCGATCATCGGCATACCCGCTACCGGGAGCAACGCCTTAGGACAATTATCAGTCAGCGGAGCAAGACGTGAACCCAGCCCGGCTGCAAAAATCATCGCTTTCATCTGGCAGGAAGTAAAGAATGAATTTCTCGCTCACGATGGCATATCTCGACCTCTACGCCAAGTTCGCCATTAAGTCTCTCCGCCATGTGCTGAGCGGCGTAAACCGACCGATGCCTCCCCCCAGTACAACCAAAAGCCACACTTAGATCAGTAAAACCTCTACTAAGGTATTTCTGCACACTTGCCGAAACAAGAGCATAAGCATTATCAAGAAATGACTTCATTTCATCGCCGGACTCAATAAAATCAATTACCGGACGATCAAGTCCGGTAAGGAGTTTGTATTCATCAAACCTGCCAGGATTGGTTATTGCCCGGCAATCAAAAACAAAACCGCCTCCATTACCCGAATTATCGTCAGGATAACCTACACGATATGAAAAACTTGACACCTTGACTCGCAATGTGGTACGCTCAGTATTTGGATTAGTGACCTTTTTACGCTCAATCACTTCACGCATTACTTCATTCAGATATGGCAAATGGCTGAAATCATTGTTATCCAACAGCTCTACAAGATTGGCAAGCGCCGGTGTAATGCTTGCAATAAAATGCGGCTTTCGCTCAAAATAGCCTCTGAATCCATAAGCACCGAGCACTTGTAATGTGCGAAACAGTATAAAATCAGGCAAATGTTTACTAATTTTCTCCTTGGAAACATCTATTTTCTTTTGAAGCGTGTCAAAGTATACCGCAATCACCTTGTTTCTCACATATTCAGGGTAGCCAGCTCGCGCCTGCCAAAGAAAAGATACAATGTCATAGAGACATGGTCCACGCCGTCCCCCCTGAAAATCGATAAACCATGGACGATCATCATGCATCATAACATTTCTCGACTGAAAATCGCGATACATAAATCCACACGGCACTTCTTCAGAAAGGATCAAAGACACAAGCGTAGAAAAATCTTCCTCAAGCCGCACCTCGTCGATTTCCGGCAATTCCGCCTTCAAAAAACAATATTTGAAATAGTTTAAATCCCACATCACACTTCTACGGTCCATAGCCGCAGAAGGATAACATTTTGAGAAATCGATATTGTCTACATCGTCAAACTGCAATCCTGCCAACTTCTCCGCGATATCCTCAAGTAGGCCGATATCCTCAGGTCTCCAACAACCGCTTGCACGCGCCTGAGAAAGCATATCAAAAAGAGACTTATCACCCAAGTCGGTCTGCAGATATACCATACCATCCTCCGATACTGCCAAAACCTGCGGTACATTAAAGCCTTGTTGGACAAAATGTTTTGAAAGTGCTAAAAACGCATTGTTCTCCTTGGCCGACGTACCTACTGTTGCAATTACACCTTTTTCGCCATCAATACTGACGCGATAGTACCTCCGCGATGACCCGGCTACCGGAAGCTGGGTTATTGTATCACATTGACGATCAAATGTGTCAATACAGAGTTTCTTTATTGAATCAAAATCTCTAATTTCCATTACCTAATATAAATTATATAGCAAAAGTAAATGTTTTTTCCGACTTAAAATTAAAGATTCAATTGATTCATGTGTCTTGTCTAATTTTACATAAACCGTTTACGCAAATAGTTGAATCTCACAATAATCCGGCGCTCAAAATCTATCCGGCAAAAGAATCGGAAAATATAGACAACCGACACACCGCTATCAGCCTTACAAGCTTATTAATTTAGATGAATGTACTCCGATGAAAAAGGATCAGACTCCACGGTCGACCTTTTTCATATCGGGAAGCAAAGCCGCAACTATACCAAGCAAAGGTAAAAGAGTACTTACCTGAAAAACAAACTCAATGCTTGTTTTTTCGGCAAGCCATCCGAAAAAGGCTGCGCCAATACCCCCAAGGCCAAATGAAAGTCCAAAGAATAGCCCGGCAATAGTGCCTACATGAGCCGGTTTCAACTCTGTGGCAAAAACAAGAATTGCAGAAAAGGCCGATGAAATTACCAACCCGATAATAACTGCCAATATTATTGTAGCAGCCAATCCGACATAGGGAAGCATAAGAGCAAATGGAGCAGCACCAAGTATCGAACACCATATTACATATTTTCGTCCGATTTTGTCACCAATCCAACCGCCGGCAATAATTCCTATGGCTGATGCTGTAAGGAACGCAAAAAGACATAACTGGGAGTCACGCACAGTCATTTCAAACTTATCCATAAGGAAAAACGTGAAATAACTCGTCATACTTGACATATAGAATTGTTTTGAGAATGTGAGTACAACAAGTACGATCATCGCATTACGCACCTGACAAGGTGTCAGATCAAGTACACTTACCGCCTTGCGCACATCAGAAACCATTGAAGACGCCACCACCCGTTTATACCAACGTCCTACACGTGCAACCACAAATGCACCGACAATCAAAGCAATAGCAAACCACATGGCAGAATTGATACCATTAGGCAGTATGATCAGCGCAGCAAGCAAGGGTCCTATGGCACTGCCACCATTGCCTCCTACCTGAAAAATCGACTGCGCGAGGCCCTTACGTTTACCTGCAGCCATCTGCGCTACCCTCGACGCCTCCGGATGGAAAATTGAAGAACCAATCCCGACAACCGACACCGCAACCAACATCATCCCAAAGTTTCCGGCGAAAGCAAGTAGAAAGATTCCACAAAGAGATATACACATACCTGCAGTGAGTGCATAAGGACTCGGGTGATTGTCGGCATATCTACCGACAAATGGTTGAAATATGGACGATGTCATCTGAAATACCAGCGTAATCAATCCTATTTGAGTGAATGTCAATGCAAATTCATCCTTGATAATAGGATATATAGCAGGAATCACCGACTGAACGGCATCATTGAGAAGATGCGCAACGCCAATAGCCAGCAATACTTTGAAGGCCGTGTCTTTTTGTGCCATATCAGACATACAAGCAAACTTTGAAAACAGGCCACAAAATTATGAAATAAACCGAAGTTTACAGCCGATTTGCCGGATGTTTTATTTCAATCGTGAAAGCATATCATCAGCCAAGGCCGATTTTTGCTCGATATGGGCAAGCACCATCTTTACAAAAGGATCATTGTAGAACTCCCCTCGCACCTCTGCAAAATCAATGTCGGCGTCGGCATCTTTACCATCAACACCAAACCCTACACGCGAAGAAAGAGAAAACTCCTTACGTGCATCGTCGTAAAGCTGACGGTCAAGGCTTACAACCATATCGCGCCACTGGCAGACCATAGCACGTATGTCGTCACGTGTAAGTTCAGCAAGAGTTTTTCCCCACCACTGTTGCATGTTATCAGCAACCCATGTCCACTCCATGTCATAGTAATCATCATGCAGCACACACAGTCGCCTCTCAACTTCTGAAAGCTCTGTAATGCGTCCCTCTGCAATATCATCACAAAGAGATTCTATTTCCGATCTAGGAGCAATCATGCCGCTTAGATCCACCCACGAGCCTTTTCCTGCAGGGTGCGTTGGCTCAAGAAGTCGCTGAAGCTGTCTGTCACTTGTAATCACCTCATTTCGCAAACGATGTATCACAGAATTACCCATAAACTTGGTTATCGCCATGCGATAGAAATCACGCCCTCTGCGTAGTGCTCGAGCCTCAATTGTCATGGTCTGATAAGTAAAGCGATCAGCTGTACGCCCCGATGTGCGCTCAAGATCATCAAGCAGCCGTATACCTCGCATCATACGGCCTATCGTATATGGACTGAGCAGATTGAAATTAATGCTATCGAGTCGGGTCTTATCCTTGCGCCGGTCACGTTTAGGCCATTTCTGCGCATCACGCACCGTACCGACGCTACGTAGATTCACACCAGGCACAAGATAAGACGTACCATTATTCTCTATAAGATATGAAAACGGAAGACGTGAAGTGTCGGGATGGGTCACATGACGCCCCATTACAAGAGAGAATGGCCCGATTCTTGCCGGCCAAAGAATATAGGAATCTGATGTTGTTTTTGAACCTCGCTCGACAACGCCCTGATGAATCGGTCCGAGCTTATACATGTGGTTACTCTGATTGGAGCCGGAGCCGGCATTGAGAAACGAGAACATCCCTGCAATCAGAAGACTCGACTTGTGCATTGTGACAGTATAAGGACCTCCGAATATTGCAGCCGCCTCTCCGTTTTCACACGCACAGTTGGCAAAGAACAACGAATCGTGAGCTGAAAATAGATGAGAAAGACTGCTTGCCTGTCCAACAAAACAATGATGAACCACCGCTCCATCCTCAACCCGTGCTCCACTCGCAAAAACAAAACCATCGGCAATAACTCCACGACCTATTTTCACAGGATCCATCACACTGCCGGCGATATAGCCGTTGTCAAGCCGAGAAGCCCCTTCAATGCTGGCCGACTCCCCTATTATCACATTTGTAATAATTCCGGAATTAACCACTAATGCCCCGCAACCGATAAATCCACGCCGTCCCCTAAATGCAGAGGCATGATCCAGAATCATTTTGCGCAACTTCTCGATCATAACAGGACGATGACGATACATAGCGATCAGATAAGCCGACTGAGCGGACAAACGCTCATATATCGGAACCTCGCGACCACCTGTCTCGTTAAGGACTGAGACTTCAGTACCAATGCCGAAAGTAGAATCGAGTGTAGCCGAGATACAATCGACATTATCAATAAAAACATTGTCGGATATATCGTAGTTTGAAATGTAATTGGCTATATTATTGATATATACACCATCACCAACCGTCACATTGTGAAGCGTCGCATGGCTTATACCGGAGTATCGCCGTATACCGCCAGGAAGAGTAAATGTTCCCGCCAACACACCGAGTCTTACGTTTCCGGAAAACTCTACATTGTTTATTGTTCTGCAATCGAAAGCCTCAGCAACTTCCACAAGTGTCCAATCGTCAGAAGAGCATCCACGTTCTATGAGCTGCATTATTTCAGGACCGGTAAGCCGACGATAGGATTTTATATTGGTCATAGAATGATTGTCGGAAAATTTATTGAATCAAATACCAGAAGGATTAATGATAGTAGCCGAGTCGACTGTGATTTTCACAGGCAATGACGAATCTTCTGGTTTTTCGATATTCATGGACACAATGCGTGTACGGCGAGGATTGGGAACAGTATCACTATTATGAACATGATAAACGTAACGAAGGTTTCCATCATTGTCGGCAAACACATCACCATGACCTGACCCTCTCTCTCCCACTATGTTGCGGTGAATAATAGGATTTTCCGGATTTTTAGTCCACGGTCCAAGCGGTGAGGTAGCTGTTGCATAACCAACTGCATAATCTGGACTCATATAGTGATTGGCCGAATAGAACAGGTAATATTTATCTCCAAGACGAACTACCGTCGGGCCCTCCATAATCGGATCGCTCTCGTAGGCAAGTGTATGCTCCCAAGGTTGATCGTTACGGAATACAGGATGCAGCGTGCCTTCGACAAAATGCCCTGAATTGAAATCGAACTCGCCAACCCACAAGAAGTTCCCATGATCAAAACGGACGTGGTAAAGATAGTGGCGACCGTCGGTATCGGTGAATAGAAACGGATCGATGTTTTTCTCTGAGTCATCGATAGCTGTTCCGTCCCAGATATATGTACCGTTGATCGAATCGGCCTTAGCAAGCGCGATCTGCTCGTTGGCAGTATAGAACATATAGACACACGAGTCTGTCGGAACAAACTGCGGTGCCCAGAAGCCTTTTGTGCCGAACACTTTTTCTCCCGGAGTCAGATTGGGTATGGTATCAGCCGAAGCTGGAGACCAGTTTTGCAGATCGGTAGAACTCAATACAGTGAATCCGGGGGGATTAGATTCTTGTGTGCCGGCAAGATAATATCGGCCGTCGAGATTAATTATTGTCGGATCAGCGAAAAAGACGTCATCATCGGCAGAAGTCAGTGTCTCTGCCCGATTGCTGCCACATGCCGAAAATATTGCCACACAAACAGCAGCACACGAAAACTGTAGAAATCTGAACATATTTATCATTTATAAGTTTTTATCAAAAGTACACCTTTCCAGAGATATTTAACAATTAAATTATACAACCACACACTCAACGACACTATTTAACACTTTTGACAGCCATACAAAATGATTTACTATTATTGTGGAATCATAAAAAAGAGAGCCTGTGAGTGAGTGCTGAAGAAGCATAACGAATTCAAGCTACTGCCGGAAAAACGACAGACTATCCGCCATCAGAATGCACCTCTGAAGCAGAAAGTCGTTATAGTGCCTGCAAAAATAAGCAAGCACAGGAATGGTGTTAATAGTGCTATACGCTATGGGCGATGCAAAGAGAAACCTATAGAGCCGGATCCATCACAACAAGATCACATGTACTGTGACACTCTTGGATATGAGCAACTCTAACTATACAATTAAGTCTAATAATAAAATATCCTGCAGTGGCCCAAGATATTCCCTCTTTTCACATACCCCATTCCGGCAAGCACAAGCACATCATCTTCAATCCCTGTAGCTCTACGCTCCTCTATTTTTATACTCATTCCTTCTGCACCGTTGACTTCAATATCATAAACTTCTCCTTTATAGACTATATGAAGCGTATCACTACCCTTGACGTCTGCAAGCCCGAAGCATCCGAGTTTATCAGATTTTGCATGATGTCTTGGGTTATGCACATAAATTTTTGCACCTTTAATTGGCTTTCCTTTAAAATCATAGAGCATGCCATTAAACAGTTTCGAGGCTATTGCCAAAATAGTCGAAACAAGCATCATAAAAATCGCATTAAAAAAATCTGTTTGTTTTCATTAGATTAACTTTTAAATGACTGCTCCTAAACATAGCATTTTTCTTTAAAACAAAACTATAACACCGAATAAATTATTATTTTTGGTCAAAAAAATAACCAAATCAAAGTATTACATCTAACAAAAATGAGAAGACAGTTAATCTTTGCGCTACTGACGGCAGGAATCGCCACAACAGCATCGGCAGACGAAGCCCGTCTGTTGCGCTTCCCGGCGACCAACGGCAGCGATGTAGTTTTCAGTTATGCCGGCGACCTCTACAGTGTGCCTATCACAGGCGGCGAAGCAAAACACCTGACCTCGCATCAAGGTTACGAAATGTTCGGTCGTTTCTCTCCTGACGGAAAGCAAATAGCGTTTACCGGAGAATACGACGGCAACCGCGAGGTATATCTAATTCCTTCGACTGGAGGAGAACCGGTGCGTCTGACCTATACAAGCACAAATTCACGCGATGAACTTGGAGACCGTATGGGTCCCAACAATATAGTATTAAACTGGACTCCTGACGGAGACATTGTTTACCGCAACCGCATCGGAAGTAGTTTCACCGGCAAGATGTGGACTATAGCACCTCAGGGAGGGATGCCGAAGCAGATACCGCTGCCCGAAGGAAGCTGGTGCAGCTTCTCTCCCGATGGTAAAAAGATGGCCTATAACCGTGTGATGCGTGAATTCCGCACATGGAAGTATTACAAGGGAGGCATGGCTGATGATATATGGATCTATGATCCGACATCAAAGACGGTTGAGAATGTTACAAACAATATCGCTCAGGATATTTTTCCGATGTGGATCGGTGACGAAATCTTCTTTGCCAGCGACCGCGACAATACAATGAACCTTTTTGCCTATAACACGAGGACAAAACAAACTGAGAAAGTCACTGATTTCACAGACTTCGATGTAAAGTTTCCGAGTTCAAACGGCAGAATCATTGTTTTTGAGAATGGTGGATATATTTACAAATTTGATCCAAAATCACGCAAAAGCGAGAAAATTACGGTCTACCTCAACTCTGACAATACGGATGCCCGAACCGAACGCAAGAATGTCGGAGAACATATCACCAATCTCAGTATAAACGATCAAGGCAACCGCGTTGTGGCAACTGCTCGCGGCGAAGTATTTGATGTGCCTATAAAGAGCGGTTCTGTGAAGAACCTGAGCCGTACACCCGGATCCAATGACCGTGAAGGTGAAATCAGCCCCGACGGAAATATGATCGCATATATCGGAGACCGAACCGGTGAAACCGAAGTTTATCTCTATGACATAGCGACATCGAAAACCCGTCAGTTGACAAAAAACAATGACACTTACATACGTTCTCTATTCTGGACTCCTGACAGCAAAAAGATTTTCTACACCGACCGACGCAACCGTCTTGTGGAAGTAGATGCGACATCAGGAGCCAAACGTACAGTGATGACCCGTCCGGAAGGCGAAATACGCACCGTAAAATTCTCGCCTGACATGAAGTGGATAGCTTATATCCGCTCAGCGGAAAATGAAATGTCTATTATCTATCTACGGAATCTGGCCTCAGGAGCAGAATATCCTGTTACTGAAAAATGGTATGACTCATCATCTCCGATTTTCAGCAAGGACGGCAAATACCTGATTTTTGTTTCAAACCGAGACATGAATCCAATCTACAGCAATGTAGAGTGGAACTATGCCTATGGAAACATGGGTGCCGTATACATGACGATGCTTGCATCCGATACACCATCTCCTCTTATGATCAAACCGACAGATCAAAAAGAGATGACAAAAACAGAAGAGGAGAAAACCGGAGAGACGCCTATTATAAGAATCGATCCGGAGGGCCTGGCGGAACGTATCATAAAACTGCCTCTCGAAAATAACCAAATGGCACGCCCGATCTACTGCGACGGTGACAAACTCTATTACTCGGCCGGCAGATCACTGAAGGTTTATGATATGAGCAATGACACTGAAAAAGAAGTGACTAACGGACAACTTATCGCAACAGCTCCTGCCGGTAAAAAAGCGATATTCAGACAGAACGGAAATTATTATCTGGAATCATTCCCTTCAGAAAAAGTTTCGCTCAACAATAAAATTGATCTGAGTAACCTTGTAGCTGTTGTTGACTACAAAAAGGAATGGCCCCAGATTTACGACGAAGTCTGGCGTGCTTTCCGCGACGGGTTCTACCTGGAGAATATGCATGGCGCTGACTGGAAAGGCCTAAAAGATAAATATGCCGTGCTTATCCCTCACGCCAAAACACGTCTTGACCTGAATTATATAATAGGCGAACTTATAAGTGAACTTGCATGTGGCCACGCATACGTGAATATTGGCGAATACAACAAACCGCCACGAATCACCATGGGTCTGCTCGGAGCTGAAATCAGCGCAGATAAAAGCGGTTATTTCAAGATCGACCGTATCTTGCCCGGAGCTCCATACCGCCCCGAGCTACGCTCTCCACTCGCAGAGCCGGGATTAAACGTTAAAGAGGGCGAATATATAACAGCCATAGACGGAATACCGACCAACACAGTCGGGAATATTTATGAACTGCTTATAGGCAAAGCCAACATTCCGACCGAACTCACAATAAACAACTCTCCAAGCGCCGGAGGACGCACGATTGTGATCAAACCTACCGACAGCGAGGATATGCTTTACCACAACGAGTGGGTGCTCGACAATATCGCCAAGGTTGAAAAAGCGACTAACGGACGTGTCGGATATATATACGTGCCTGATATGGGGCCGGAGGGTCTGAACGAGTTTGTGCGCTACTATTATCCGCAACTTGACAAGGAGGCTCTTATAATCGATGACCGCGCCAATGGGGGCGGCAACATATCGCCAATGATCATCGAGCGTCTGCAGCGTGAGGTATATCGCCGTACAATGAGCCGCACGTCAAGCCGAATCGGCAACATACCGGAAGGGACCATGCACGGTCCTAAAGTACTGTTGGTAAACAAGTACTCTGCATCTGACGGTGACCTATTCCCATGGAGCTTCAAAGCAACCGGTCTTGGAAAGGTGATAGGAACCCGCACATGGGGCGGCATCGTAGGCATCAGTGGCTCTCTCCCCTACATGGACGGCACGGACGTGCGTGTCCCGTTCTTCACCAACTTCGACGCCAAGACCGGCCAGTGGATTGTCGAGAACCACGGCGTCGATCCCGACATAGTGATCGACAACGACCCGATCCTCGAGCAGCAAGGTGTAGACCAACAACTTAACAAAGCCATCGAAGTGATCATGGAAGAACTGAAGAACCGCAAGCCTCTCCCTGGCGTACCGACTCCCCGCACTTACAAAGATCTTGGAGTGGAAGGCAAGTAACCGAAACTTACGCCTGATATTATTCCGGGTATCGCTATAGCGATACCCGGTTTTTATACTCTCTATTTTAATCAGCCTTTATCTCTTACGGCGCGGCATTCTCGACATG
Source organism: uncultured Muribaculaceae bacterium (assembly GCA_910578395.1). Classification (GTDB taxonomy): domain Bacteria; phylum Bacteroidota; class Bacteroidia; order Bacteroidales; family Muribaculaceae; genus JAFLTL01. Next base: position 40,716 of record CAJTPZ010000010.1, read on the forward strand.
ACACATTGAACGGCATAAGAGGCAATCTTTTTTCTATTACCGATCATCAAAATCGCTGCCAATATAATCCAAAAGTACATTTTCATTTACAATTAAGATTTACATATTATTTAAAATCACACTCATACATTACATTGAAGGTGTTTCGGATATATTACCGTCACCAAATTCGTCAACCTTGACATCAAATTCGATACCGTCAAACAACACAGACGGATTGTCTATCGCAATATTATATACATAGGAATAACCTATCTTCCACTGTGTGAGGGTTCCACCTGTAGCAGGATACATTATTCGGCCACATTCCGTTCCAGGTACAAGCAAATAATCGGGAGTATGCGATCCGGGGAAAAGCTTTCCGCCGGTAGCTTTGTCAAACATTTCGCAGTCGACGGCTATATATGCGCCTGTAAACACTTTATTATCCACATCATAAGAGAGAGGCCCCAATTCCTGAGGAATGAAAAAATCAATATCCATTCCATCATTACTCTCCGATACATCAGTTGGATCAGGAGTTAACACCAGTGTTCCGGATTTGCCAGGAGATGAGTAAAGCGAAACATCTCCTATCATGGACTGAGAGTGCCAGAAACCTGAAACAGTATTGTTGGCAGCAGTTGTCTGATGCGGATAAAAAAACGACCCCTGGCTATATACATTTCCTATTATCACACTTCTGACTTTAACTATTATTCCGGAATTTGCACTCGACAGAAGCACATCGACCTTGGACAGTGCATGACGGAAGTTAATCATCACCGGGGCGGCTGTCTGTATCTCTCCATAGTTTACTGCATACAATAAATCAACATTGCCAGGGTTATTATATTTGTTGATACTTGCCGTACCGCTGCCATCGCCTGTTATATCGGGAGATGCGGATATGTCAGCCGGACTTATAGCATAGAAATTGACCGGAACATCTGGCCAATATGCCGCAGGTGAATAAGTCCATCGCGACCCATCTCGATTCACATTCACATTATCCATCAATATCTTTCTGTTGGCATAGGCAGTGACAGCAAAATTCTGTATGGTAGCCGTTGTAGTGACATCGCCACGTGAAGCAACTTTCGGCGCTACCGCACTGAAACTGATTAATGAAGAATCAACCGGCTGAAGCGACGACCGATCTTCATCGGCACATGACGGCATCACAGAAACCAACACCGCATTCGTCAAAATTCCGACCAATAAATTCGCTCTCATAAGATATACATCTTTTAGTTATTAAAATCCGCGCCAACAGCCGGGATGCTTCTTTTATTAATAACGAATCAACCCTTGCCTATGTTTATCACGACTGTATTCCATTGGTCAACGGATACATCGAATGTTTCCTGGCTATCATCGGGCAAAGGAAGGTCAAGACTGTCGACACGTACCCATACATCCATCGGATCAGACGCTGCAAGCGTCTGTGAAGTCACATCAAATTCATAGCTATGACGAGATCCGTCGGTCAGCCAAACAAACAGATACAGCACATTTCGCACTGACTTATCGGATGCGAGCCCGAAAGTCATAAACTCTCCACTGATCTCTGACTCTCCTGAACGGACAGCAGCAAAAGGCAGTGTAACCCCTACTGAAGAACGAGAAAGATCACAAAGGCTGACATCCGCAGCCATTCCACTCATAGCAGCACACATACGTGACACTCCTTCAAGATTGGCAACATTCGATATTATAAAATGATATCGACTTACTATCTGGCGTGGATGTGTCGGCAAAAGCATCATCGAAGAGGTCAAAATCCGGCTTCCGTCCGAAACAATCTCATAAGATAATTCATCAAAACCAATACTAACATACGGAGAATAATCACACCACAACATATCAGGACACATAACCACCGTCTGGTCGCTATCTGTAATACGATGCGGACGCGCTTCATTCAAATCAACCGCCGCGCCGGAAAGTAAATCGCATGGAAGAGTGGACGCAACAATTGAAGAAAAAGATTTATCATTTTCAAATATGACAGAAGTATCGTCATTGATTGTAATAAATGCATAATCCCCCAATGGAAGTCTCAAATCTCCGCCATCCTTTCCCGGAATATCAAAACGCCAGGATCCTGATCCGCTTTTCGGGAAAAAGAAATATGCCATACCTTCCGGAGAAGCCTCTGGAGCAAGCGTCCAATGATTATCAACATCCAGCTGGTTACAAAAATCAGCACAATCCTGAATCCCGTCATATAAACAAGACTGCATCAGACCACATGTCAATAAAGCCCCAACAAGTATAGTGATTCTTGTCATCTGCGAATAGCGCGTAAATTATCATCCAATTACTTTTAAAAACGCTATAACAACAAATAAAGTTCCTAAAACCACCACTTAAATCATAACAAACAGGGTTGGCTTCAAAATTGAAGCCAACCCATAAATTTCAATAATATATTTTCTAAAAAGAAATACCGCGGGAAATAAGCAGAAGACGGCCGAATTCAGCTATGTTTTCAGCTGTTACCGCCGGTCGTGGATCAGACTCGACCGCCGTCTGTAATGTTGTTTCTCCTGAGAGGACAAGCACTCCAAGCGCACCTGCATTTCTTGCTGTCGCAACGTCGGTGTAGATACGATCGCCACACATGGCTACTTCATCAGGCTGCATGCCATATTTTGCCATAATACAACGGAGCATATCAGGGTTTGGCTTCCCGACAACGATATCTGGGCGCCTGCCCGTGGCATGGAAAATGCTCTCACATATTGATCCGCAGTCTACAAGTACAACTTCCTTATCGGTAGGACAAACACGGTCGGGATTTGTCGCGATATATGGAAGACCCTGTGCGGCCCACCATGCAGCACGACACAGGCGACCATAAGTCAGTGTCGTATCAAACGCCACAACCAACATATCCGGCCTGTCGTCAGGATCATCGGCTGTCATCTCAAACCCTGCCTCCTCAAACTCGGCAACCATGCTCGGAGTTCCAAGCACAAAAAGGCGTTTTACCTCAGTATGATTCTGACGGATATAATCGATAGTGGCCACAGCTGTTGTATATACCTCATCGGAAGTCGCATCAATGCCAAGCCTATGCAACTTGTCAATATAATCGGCAATACTTTTCGTAGGATTGTTAGTGAGAAAAGAATATCTGATGCCATTTTCTGCAAGAGATTGCAAAAATGGCTTAGTAAACGGAAAAAGCTGTGAACCAAGATATATTGTACCGTCCATATCAAGGGCTACATGCCTGATTCTGCGACAAGCCTCCATAAGCTCATCATGAGACATGTCTGTCATGTATCTTTTAAAATCCGCCATAATTATTCAATGAGATTATTCAGCGTTTTCTTTTTCCTGCCCGGCATAGAATTTTTGTGAACGGGCATAACCGTCACGAGGTGCAGCCCACATAGTGACAAAAGTGACCGCTCCAAGCACACCGATACCTATAATGAGATAGAAAACAACGTTCCATCCATAATGATCTGCGATAATACCTACGCCGATAGCCGACAGAAATGAACCTACATATCCAAAGATACCAGCCAGACCATTGGCCGTAGCAGAGGCTTCCTTTGTTGCATGATTCGCCGACGATATTCCGATAAGAGCCTGCGGACCATACACAAAGAATCCGGCCATAGCAAGAATAATCACCGATGCTATATAGGGTAGCTGGGGGAAGAATATGAAGATGCACATGAACAGAGACGCACCGATCATGCAACAAAGACACATACGATGGGCTTTGCCTTTGAATAGACGGTCAGTAGCCCATCCAGCAAATATAGTGCCTACAATGGCAAAAATCTCAAATGCAGCAACGGTCCATGCAGCGTCTTCAATAGACATACCTCGTGCCTCAGTGAGGAATTTAGGTCCCCAATCAAGGATTCCCATTCTCATCACATAGACAAACACGTTGGCTATACACAGTGTCCAGATCCACCGGTTGGTCCATACCATTACTTTGAGAAATTTGGCTTGAGAAGGAGCTTTTTCTCCGTTCTTGAGTTCTTTTTTACCGGTGTTGGTTCCAGGCAGTTCCGGCAGTCCAACTGACCGCGGATCGTCACGAAGACCGAAAAATAGCCATGCCGCACCAAGCACCGCAAGTCCGGCAGGAAGCCAGAAGCACCATTTCCATGCTCCCCAGTGTTTGGCATACTGGAGGATCTGATTCATATCCTCGGCAACCTCGGGATTAAGCTTGAGATTGGACGCGATCAGGCTTATGATCTCCGGATTGTTGCTCATATCCTGCCCCATTATGCCCATGATATAGCCACAAGCGACAACCGCGGCTGCAGCCCCAATGGAATGTGAGGTATTCCATATAGACATCTTTGTCGCCAGCTCGGACGGATGGATCCAACAAGGCAGCAAGCGTGCACATGGAGGATATCCTATTCCCTGAAATGCCTGATTTAGAACAATCGTCACTGCCATAACAAGAATAAGCATATTGACAAGATCAGGAGTCGCCTGAGCCGCTGTAGGATCAACCCCAACCAGCCACGCGCTTATGTTATAGCCATAACCAAACGCAAAGTTGGAAAGAGCGCACAGCAAAAGTCCGATTGCCATAACTGCACGCGCGCTATATCGGTCAACGATGAATCCGTTGACAAATCTTGAAAGTCCATATACCAATGAACCTATACCGATAACGATACCGAAATCGGTATTAGAAATACCATACTGTGCCGTCAGACCCGGCATAGCAAGTGAGAAATTCTTACGTACAAAGTAGTAAATGGCATAGCCAATCATCGATACTACGATTGTACGCATCTGCCACGACTTGAACTGCTTTATCACTTCCGGCTTCCAGGAGCCATAGATATTGTCTGTTGCCATTGCTTGATTTTAAGGTATTTTTATAATGATCGGAGTCGCAAAAGCGAAATTATAATTGTAAATTTAATCAAATATTATTTAATGACATCGTTTTTTCAACATCAAGTGCATCGGCAAGTATGGAAACCGGATTCTTTACCGACACACCGCTTCCCTGCTCTATCTGCCACTTACAGGTCTCGCAGTCGGTTGCAACAATATCTGCACCAGAACTGACAATCGCCTCGAAAAGAGGACGTCCGATTTCCTGCGATGCTTTGTAGTTCTCACGCTTAAATCCATAAGTACCGGCAAGGCCGCAGCACTGCGATGGTAAGGAAACAAGTTCCACACCGGGAATCATTTGCAAAAGAGAAGTCGAATAGATCGACCAACCGAGTTTTTCCATGTGACACGGAACATGATAAGCGATACGCATTTTAAAATCCGGACGAAATGCCAGTTTCACTTTCCCGGCATCAACAAGTTGAAAAAGATAGCGGGTAGCCAGATTGATGCTTTCTGCCACATCGGAGTTATCAAGTCCAAGAAGATTAGGATACTCGTCGCGCATCGTGAGGATACACGTCGATGATGTACCTACAACCTGTGTTCCCGCCGCTACGGCCGCTCTTATTGATCTGAGATTTATCTCAGCATCACGCCTAGCCGGTGTCGTCATGCGGTTGACGATTTTGGCGACACCACAGCAGCGCTCCTTATCAAGCAAACGAACCCCAATGCCACACGCATTCATCACCTTGACAAAAGCGCGTCCAAGCTCAGGGTAATTATAGTTGACATAACATCCGTGATAATAAGTTACGTATTCAGAAAATCCGGCCTGTCCGGAAGCTGCTTCTTTCTCAAACCAACGGACAAATGTCTTTGACGCATAAGCCGGAAATGTGCGATGACTATCGATGGCAAGCGTCAAATCAAGAAGTTTCTTAACCGCAGGAAGACGCAACGACCCATTGACAACCGGGGCCATACGCGTTGCCACCGTCCCCATGACATCGGTACTCGCCAACATTATATCACGCAATTTCACAGGTGTCTTGCTATACTTCAAACGGGCACTCTGTATAATATCGCCAATCTTTACGTTGGAAGGACAAGCGACCTCGCAGCGCTTACAATTAAGGCAGTATTTAAGCGCTTCGTTGAAAAAACGCGCGTTTTTCAGACGATAGCGTTCACCATCCGGTCCCGCCAGTTTAGGACCGGGATAAGTGGGATTTACAACAGTAACAGGGCAATATACGGTACATATCGTACATTTCTTACACTGCTCGAAATTGTTGGTGCTTATGTTGGTATCCTGATATGCCATGTGTCTGCCCTATTTATTATTTAAAATCATGTCAGCGACGTGCAAAGCCGTAAAAAGAGCCACACCGCCGCCACAACAGAGTGTGATAGGGTCACATCCGCCCAATACGGCACCCACACCATAAAGATTTGAAATTATCTCTCCAGAACGAGACAATCGGAAATTATCATCGGCAACCACACCGAAATCCATATAAGGCTGAGACTCATAAAAATTCTCTTTAAACCACCCGGTCCGTGTTTGTTTTGAGGCTACGTCGAGATTCAGAACCGGCTCATATATCCTGTCGGGAGTCGCCTTGATGCCATGACTGAGGAAAGAACCTGTGGCCAATATGAAATCATCGCCTTCGAGACGGTCTGAACCAAGATTTGTAGTAGTTATATTACGCATACGCCCATTGGCAATCTGTCCGCCGGTCACACTGTCGCCCAACAGATATATCCCTCCAAGTTTTTTAAAATAAGACCGAAGAATAATCTGTGCACGCACTCCAGGAACCGAAGTCGGCATTGTCGGTATAAAAAATACCGGGCGTGTGGTCTTGGCTCTAATATTGTCGATCGCGACAGTATCGTTCATACCAAATATAGCCGGCAGGATGAATGCCTCGATTGCTGCATCGGCGCCATTGAGATATGCAGCGATACAATCGACGGTTTCGGGCGTCATTACCCGTGCCATATTGGCCGCACGCATCTCTGTCGAGCTTTTACGCAAAGCTTGAAGCTGCGGCGAAGTAACCGACATAGTCTTACAATTTACTCCGATTTTCCCAAGTCCAAGTGAAAGAAACTGTGGATAAAAATCCAGATAACCGCTTATATTAGCGATCCCGACAGTTTTATATGGGAATTTTTCCGGAGACTCAAATGTAAGACAATCGTCAATAGACAGCCACGAAGGTTTAATTACACCAAACGGTGTGATGTGGTAACAGTTGGTATTACCTCCCCCCACGAATCGCAAACCGCACTTACGGAAAAACAGAATTGCCTCATCGGCAAGCGTTCTCATTTTACCGGCACCGATACGTGAATAGGGATGTGACGGATTAAGAGAATCTATCGCATCAAACGGATGAATTATATCGGACTCACCGTCGGAGCCGAGCAACTCCAATGAACCTGAGAAAAAATGAAGAGTACTCTGACCCGAAGAAACGATGGCAACCTTGCGACCTGCTTCAGCCAGCTTTATGCCAGCCGACAGTCCGGCAAGGCCACCTCCTATTATAATCGATTGAAATCTCATAGGTATTTTCCTCCATCTATTTTTTTATTTCACTGCCCGGTAATCCACCTACCCCTCTGATAAGCCATGACATAAACTGCGCCTCATCGAGGGTGTCGCCCCATCCGACAGGATTCATGCCTTTCCATCGCTCATTGATGAATGATTGCAGATCGTTGAGTGCCGCTTCCGCACAATTATTGGCATCAGCCATAATTCCGGCCGCACGGCAGGCGCATAATCCACCCTGACATGTACCCATGCCCATGCGCGTACGCCGGCGAAGGTTAACGAGATTGCGCACATGCAACTCGGAAATAGCATATTTTACTTCCCCGACAGAAACCTGCTCACATTCGCATACAACAGCATCGTCATCCCGAACATTATCGAGAATCTGACGACCGATTGTGCCATGGCGGCCAACAGCAGCTTTCTGCTCTGTGCTGAGCTCAATTATATGTGATTTTGATTTACGTTTTTTAGATTCTTCATTCTCAGAACCGGGTAGAGGAATAACAGCAGTCATGCACTTCGCCTCAACACCAAGTTTCCGGCAAGCCATATCGGTAGCCCACTCTCCCATAAGCCGATAAGTCATGAGTTTACCTCCCGTAATGGTGATAAGACCGTCAAGGCCGTCACGCTCTTTGTGATCGAGACATACAATACCACGACTAATCGAACGTCCCGAAGGATCGTTGTCGGCAGCCACAAGGGGACGGACGCCTGCATAAGCTCGCAGCACTCGCGTAGTTGCCAACGAGGGCGCAAGCTTCACACCTTCGTTCATAAGCACATCGACTTCAGCCGCCGTCACTGTCATGTTGTCAATCTGATCAAATCCAACACGGTCCGAAGTGGTACCTATGAGACATATTGTGTCTCCAGGCACAAGGATATCAGCATTAGCAGGCTTGCGACAACGGTTTATAACCATATTGTTGACTCTATGCCCGAAAATGAGCAAAGCGCCTTTGGCAGGAAACATATTTACAGTGACTCCTGCCATTTTTGCTATATTATGCCCCCATATGCCGGCTGCATTGATTGTGACTGACGAATAAAATTCCGAAACAATACCGGTGTTGCTGTCCCGCACTTTCACACCAACAATCCTTGTGCCTTCGCTGACAAACCCGATTACCTCGGAATAAGTAATTATATCGGCACCATGACGACGCGCATCAATAATATTAGCAGTCGTAAGACGGAACGGATCCACAGCGCCATCCGGGACCCTTACAGCACCCGTTATGCAAGGATTGACAGAAGGCTCAAAACGCATGGCATCACGCGGATCTATAACCTCGGCTTCAATGCCGGCTTTCAGACATGCATCCACAAATGTGCCCTGATATGCCAGATCGTCGTCGGGCAAAGTGACAAACAAACCACCAGTATCTTCGACACAATGACGGGCAATGTGACGCAGAATCATATTTTCGGAGATACACTCCGACGCAGACTCCCTGTCGGTAACCGCATAACGTGCACCGCTATGTAACAGACCATGATTACGTCCAGTGGCACCTGCGGTAAAATCAAGCCTCTCAATCAACAGAGTCCTCAGTCCACGCATTGCACAATCGCGTGCCGTGCCTGCACCGGAAGCACCACCTCCGATGACTATCACATCATAATGTTTTCGTCCTCCTACCATGATCAGATCACCTGCCGTTAAATTATCAGTCAAAAATCAATATCGGTAATAATGAAATTCAAAAGCACTATCTCTATTTCGTTTTATTACCATAAGACTTTCGTTTGACTGCAAAAGTATAATTCATTTTTATATTTTCAAAACAATAACTAAAAAAAGCAAACACCGCATACCGTTTTATATAAAGAAAGTGAATTTGTTTACAATTATTTACTATTTTTGCGATTATAACAACCTGCCACAATCACATCTCCACCATGACAAAAGAAGAGCGCCATGAACTGATAATGGAAACCCTTATGCGCCATGAGCTCATTCAGGTTTCAGATCTCGCATCACTACTTGATGTTTCAACTGTCACTATCCGAAAAGATCTAACAGAACTTGAAAAAGCGAACAAACTTTATCGCAGCCACGGAAAAGCCATATTAATCAATCCATATATCAGCAACAGGCCTCTGAACGAAAAAGAGAAACTTGCCACTGAAGAGAAAAAACTTATCGGGAAAACTGCTGCTTCACTGATATCAAAAGATGATTCAATCATCATTGCTTCCGGAACCACAATGCTGGCACTTGCCCGTGCCATACAGCCCATCAACAGACTAACCGTGATCTCCGCTTCGCTACAAGTATCGGACATCCTTGCTGACAATGATGCGATTGACATCATACAACTCGGAGGATCTCTGCGTGAAAGCAGCCGATCAGTCGTAGGTAAATTTGCAGAACAGCCACTTGAAGAATTTTCATGCAGCAAACTGTTTCTCGGCGTTGACGGCATAGATCTGGATTTCGGAATCACGACAACCGATATACGGGAGGCGTCGCTTAACAGGGCAATGATGCGAACCGCACAAAAAACAATCGTTCTCGCTGACTCATCGAAATTCCGCCGTCGTGGCTTCAGCAAGATCGCCAATATGGATGAAATCGACCAGATCATAACAGACTCCAATATTACCGAAAAAATCGCCCAGAGAATCAAGGAACTAGGTATAGAGCTCACAATAATCCAGCTATCAGAAAGCACTATAAGCCATTGATCCTACCAAGTCGCCGACAAAACGACTTCTACAAAAAAAGAGAAAGCTGCGGTCTTAATTTTTCCGTGGCTTTTATTATAGAACCCACCCTTACAGTCTATCCATACAATTCTCCACAAAATGCGACTATTAAATACTTTAACAGCAATTTCTATCGCTTTTGCCTCAATAGCGCAAACCGACACTATCGCCTACGTAAACACGTTGAAAATCAATCCCGGTATTTCACGGACAGAACTTGCCGAAAGAGCGGCCCACATTGTGCCTACACCTGAGCAGTGTACAGCTCTTGAAGATGGTTTCATCGCATTTATTCATTTCGGGCCAAATACATTCTCCCGTCGGGAATGGGGCACAGGAATGGAGGATCCCAGGTTGTTTAACCCTAAAACTCTCGACACTGACCAATGGGTCAGGTCTATGAAAGATGCAGGCATGACCAAGGTAATACTTACGGCAAAGCATCACGACGGATTTGTGTTATGGAACAGCAGATATACCACGCACGGTATCATGAGCAGCCCATTTCAAAATGGCCAAGGAGATGTAATGAGGGAACTTTCACGTTCTTGTAAGAAATACGGACTTAAACTCGGTGTCTATCTCTCACCTGCCGATCTATATCAAATTGAATCCCCTGACGGACTTTACGGCAATTTAAGTAAGAAAACAAAACGTACAATTCCAAGGCAGACAGAAGGACGTTCTCTTAAATCGGATATCAAATTTGAATTTGACGGAATCGATGACTACAATGAGTATTTCCTCAATCAACTCTATGAACTGCTTACGGAATACGGCCCAATAGCCGAAGTATGGTTTGACGGTGCGCACCCAAAACGAAAGGGAGGTCAGACTTATAATTATACCGCATGGAAAAAGCTTATACGCACGCTTGCTCCCGAAGCTGTAATTTTCGGGCGGGAGGATATAAGATGGTGCGGCAACGAAGGTGGCCATACCAGAGAAACAGAATGGAATATTGTCGGCTATAATTTTGATCCGGACACAGCAAATGTATTCCATGACATGACTGACACAGATCTCGGCAGCATAGATGCCCTGCAAAAAGCGACCTATCTGCATTATCAGCCGGCAGAAATAGATACATCGATACGCGAAGGTTGGTTTTACAGAGATGACGAAGACCAAAAATCGCGTTCTGCCGACGATGTATTTGATATTTATGAACGGGCAATCGGCGGTAATGCCATTTTTCTGCTAAACATTCCACCCAACCGCGAAGGACGTTTTTCACAAACTGATGTCGAAGTACTTTCTGAAACCGGTCGGCGCATACGCGAGACATACGGAAACAATCTTATAGGAAACGCCGATATAACATCCGTATTGCTTGACGGAGATATAAACACGTGCATAGACGCCTCGAAGCCAATTGAAATAAAACTTCCAGCAGCTGTGACAATAAACCGCTTCAAAATTCAGGAACCAGTAGCCAAATACAGCGAACGAATTGAAAAAGTCGCACTTGACGCATGGATTGACGGTACCTGGAAGGAAATATCAAGCGCATCAAGTGTCGGATTCAAACGCATAATGCGTTTTTCAGATGTCACAAGCGATCGATTCCGCCTGCGCGTCGAAGAATCCAGGCTTAAACCTTATATTGCCGATGTATCAGCGCATTTCCATGTCGCACGTCCGTCTCGTCTATCGGCAACACGGTCACTCGACGGTATCGTAAGCATCGGAAAAGCTACTGACGGATTCAGGTGGAACCGCAAGGATACAGACGGTCAGCTGCCGGCCGGCACTGAAATCCATTACACTGTAGACGGAAGTACGCCAACTATTGAATCACCACTTTACAACAAACCATTTGCTTTAGAGTACGGAACAATAAAAGCTATGGCCACACTTAACGGCCAAACAGGTCCGATTCTTGAAAACCGATTCGGCTATGTCAAATCTGAATGGAAAATCCTTGACAAAGCCGGAGAATCAAATAAACACAATGCTTATAGTGCAATTGATGCAGACCCGACAACCTACTGGGAATGCGAAAGCTGCAAAAACGCTTCTATAACCATTGATTTAGGCAAAAACATAAATATATCCGGAATAATTTATACCCCTCAGATATCGGACAATGAAAGCATGATATCGCGGGGCATAATTGAAACAAGTGCCGACGGCAAAACCTGGCACAACGCAGGCACATGGGAATTCGGCAATCTTATCAATGATCCAACTCCTCGCGATTACCGTCTTGCCAAACCGATCCAGGCAAGGTACTTAAAGATCACAACAGCAGAAACAACTTCCGGAACGCCAATATCCAAAATTGCCGAAATAGACGTGTATTGAGATCAGCCATATGTGCTTCGATTTTTACAACAACATACACAATAAACATTAAATAAATGACGTTGAGTCTTACATGACGAAACGTCGAAAATGCATCAGCACAATTATTTTAGTGTTGTTCTGCGCGTTGAATTTAAATGCGCAAAGCAACACCGTATTGTCACAATATTTTTCCACCCCATTATTTTATAACCCAGGATCAGCAGGAGACAATAATTCCATAAACATTATAGGCGCAGGACAAATACAGCATACCAAACCGACATTGGAAATAAAAAACGGCAAGGCAAGCGCCGATATGCCTTTAGCCATAAACAATCACCTGACCTGCATAGGGGTTATGGCTGATTATTCCTCTATCGGAGCATACCGTAGCTTCAATGCTTCACTCATTGGCTCTTGGAAAATAAAAGTCGGAGAAGGGAATCTATCAATCGGTATTACACCTGGAGTGAGTGACATAAAGATAAAACCTGTCGATCAGAATAATGACTCACAATCTGAAAAATGGAAAAGCAATACAACGAAACATAAAACAAGATTTGATTTCGGAGCTGGTTTGTGGTATAAAACCAGACAATGGTGGACAGGAATCTCGGCTACACACATAGGAACAAAATCGCAAAGATCAAGCACTACTGACTTCGTAAATCTGTCTCAGACAGAAAACGAAGAGAATGAGGAAGCTACAAAGAGTGGGGAATATGATTTTTCCACCGGAATGGCCTTTTATTTTATAGCAGGAGGCAATATCGTGATAAAATCATCGTTGTTGGATTTAGAGCCTTCGTTACTTGCTGCATATTCCGGAAACAAACTTAATGGCCAGGCAACACTGCGTGCAATATGGAAGAAAACCCTTTGGATCGGCTCCGGTTACAGGTCTGACCATAGCACTCCATTGATGCTTGGCGTCGACATAAAAGGATTCAGACTGGGCTATAGCTATATTCTGCCTGTAAATCAACCATCCAAAGACCGTCACAACGGACATGAGATAACAGCCGGATACAGATTAAGACTCGATCTGCAGAAAAAGAGCCGGCACCGGCACAAGAGTGTCAGAATCATGTAAAGTTGATATGGCTTCAGAAACCAGAAGACCAATATAAGCAATGAACATAATAACAAAATATATTTCTGCACTACTGTTCACCACATCGATATATAGTTGTACAGTAGGTAACGGCAGCATAAGCAGCGGGGAGGTTATCGGTATAGGAAGCCCGGCATGGACCGAACCGACACCCTACGGAATGGTACTCATTGACCGTGGCTCAATAGCAATGGGACCGGCCGAATATGACTCTATATGGAACATTGGCGGAAATCCCCGCGGAATTTCGGTCGATGCATTCTGGATGGATGAAACTGAAGTCACCAATGCAAAATACCGACAGTTTGTATTCTGGGTAAGAGACTCAATAATCAGAGAACGCCTTGCTGATCCACAATACGCAGGTATTGACGAATACAAAATTGAAGAAGACCGCGAAGGCAATCCAATCGACCCCCGCATCAACTGGAACAAGCCTATTCCCTGGCGTAATCCCAACGAAGACGAAGCCCGTGCTATAGAAAGTGTCTACCGTGTTAACCCACTCACAGGAATAAGAGAACTTGACGGCACTCAGCTAAACTACCGCTATGAGATATACAACATGACAGAGGCCGTAAAACGTAAAAACCGGGCAGATGCACGCCGACGCGTCTACAATACGGATATCCCTGTCAGCAATGACATACCTATCATATCTAAAGACACTGCCTATATCGATGAAAACGGTGAAATAGTCAGAGATGTGATCACGCGCGGACTGACAGGTGAATATGATTTTGTAAACACATACATAGTAAACGTATATCCCGACACCACCACCTGGGTTAATGATTTTGACAACGCCTACAATGAGCCCTATGTGAGGATGTATTTCTCAAACGGAGGCTACAACGACTATCCGGTAGTGGGTGTGAGCTGGGAACAGGCCAATGCATTCTGCGCATGGCGCACCGATATGCTGAAAAAATCACTCGGCAGACAAGGTGTGTATATCGAACCATACAGATTGCCGACAGAAGCAGAATGGGAATATGCCGCACGTGCCGGAATCAACGAAAACAAATATCCTTGGGACGGAGAACTGACACTTAGCGACGACCGCGGATGCTTCTATGCCAACTTCAAACCAAACGACGGAAATTATACCAAAGACGGCCATATTATAACATCGAAAGCTGGCACATACGCAGCGAATGACTACGGCCTATATGACATGGCAGGCAATGTCAGCGAATGGACTTCTACAACATATACAGAATCGATCGACAATCTCACATCAGACGTCAATCCGGAATACCGATATCATGCAACACCTGACGATCCCTACAAACTCAAACGAAAGATTGTGCGCGGCGGGTCGTGGAAAGATGTCGCACACAATATAAGGAGCGATATACGCATGTGGGAATACGAGAACGAGCAACGCAGCTTCATTGGTTTCAGATGCGTCAGAACCCATATCGGATTTGCACGAGGACAGAAAAATAATGGCAACAAACGTCGGAAATAAAAAGGACTGAATATATATTATGAGCCGGAAAAGAGGATTGCTTATCAGACTTGAGGATTTTATCTCCAGCAATCGCGGACAACGTTTCTTCAACTTTGCATACTCCATAGGAGCAGCAGTTGTCATTTGGGGCGCCTTGTTCAAGATATTGCATCTACCCGGAGGCAACACCCTGCTTGCCGTTGGCATGGGCACTGAAGTAATAATGTTCATTCTCACAGCCTTTGACAAACCGCCTGTAATGACATCGCAATACATCGAATCTCCAGCAATCAACAGAAATCAGCAAGAACCCCGACTAAACAATACATCATCGGCGGCATGTGAAATACCCGAAGGTCTTGCCGATGAAATGAAAGGAACAATCAATGAGATGGCAAAGCTCAGAGAAACTACTGCCGCGCTCAATACTCTCTATGAACTGCAACTTAAAAGTGTCTCATCACAACTAAGCACTATTGAAAGCGGTAGCCACGATGCTATGGCAATGCGAGAAATGATGGCACGCTCGGCAGAACAAAACCGACGATACTGCGAGGAAACTGTAAAAATGGCCGATAATATGGCTCAGCTGAACTCAATCTATGAGCGCATGATCGCCGCAATGTCAACATGCAATCCCTCAACCAGAATATAAATAATTCATAAAAGCGCTTTGAGACAGAATCAACGACAGACACCTCGCCAAAAGATGATAAACCTGATGTATATTGTCTTGACGGCCATGCTTGCTCTGAATGTTTCGAGCGATGTGCTTGACGGCTTTTCTGAAGTTGAGCAAGGTGTCTCACACTCAACGGATAATGCCACTTCAAGAAATGAGATTCTGTTTGGATCGCTTGCTGACTTTGCTTCACGTAATAAAGACAAAGGAGGGGTATGGCACAACAAAGCCAAACTTGTAAAGGCACAGGCTGACTCTATTAATAATATTATTGAATTACTTAAACTTGAGATAGCAAAGGAAGCAGGCGGCAAAGAATGTGATATTACAGAGATAAGATCACCGGAAAACATTGACGCAGCATCGACAGTAATGCTCTCCCCCGTCAACCGAAAAGGAGAAAAGCTAAGAAAACTGATTGAACAATTCAGGGAATCGCTAAAGACCATGCACAACGATTCTCTAAAGCAAAAAGCTATCTTATCGATCCTGTCGACAGACAAAACAGCAGGCAGGGATGACGTCAAAAAAAACTGGGAGGAGCATAAATTTGATAACAAACCTGCTATTGCCGCTATCACTCTGCTATCGCAACTACAGAATGACATCAGATATGCTGAAGGAGAAACTCTGTCAGAACTCATAAAGAACATCGATGCCGGAGAGGTGAGAGTGAATGAAATGAATGCCCTTGTTATCCCCCAGTCAAAAATGGTGATGCGGGGCAGCAATTACATCGCCGATATTGTAATTGCTGCAGTAGACAGCACCCAACGTCCGACAGTGAGTGTGAACGGCGCAACTCTTGAAGCCGGACAAAACAGATACAGTGTCACAGCATCAGGCAGTGGAGAGGTAAAGTACAGCGGTATTGTGACTGTGGATCATCCAGACGGAACTAAATCGGAACATCCGTTCAATAGCAGCTATACTGTCATTGATCCAATGGCTACCGTTTCAGCGACCATGATGAATGTGCTATATTGCGGCATCGACAATCCGATCAGTATTTCGGTGCCGGGAGTGGCTCAGCACGAAGTCGACGCAACAATAAGCAACGGCACAATAAAACGGCACGGCAACGGCTGGATAGCGCACCCTGAAAAAGCCGGTACAGAAACAGTCATCACCGTAACAGCAGAAATTAACGGAACACCTTATCAAGTCGCACAACACAAATTCAAAGTGCGCCGTCTGCCAGATCCTACCCCTTACATAGCATACACCGATGCTGCCGGAAATCCACAGGAATGTCGTAACGGAGCTATTCCCAAGCATGTATTAACATCATCAAATGGACTCAATGCCGCAATTGACGATGGTGTGTTGAATATCGAGTTCAATGTCACAGGATTTGAAATTCTGTTTTTTGATTCGATGGGCAATGCAATGCCGGAGATGAGTGATGGAAGAAAATTCTCTCAACGACAAAAAAACGCGTTCAAGCGGCTTGGACGCGGAAAACGATTTTATATATCCAACGTGAAAGCCATCGGCCCGGACGGTATAGAGCGTAATCTGTCACCTCTTGAAGTTACAATCCAATGATACATATACACCCACGGAATATATTGTCAGCATTGACTCTGGTCTGGACAATTTTACTACCGTCGATTTTACCGGCACAAAACAAAAGTGAGTCAAGCGCCACAACCGTCACCCGCAGCAACATAGGCAATGTAGTCACCTCAAGACGTGACAGCCATGACAATAACAGCCGGAAAAACACAGCCGATACAAGATGGAATGCACCAAATCCCAACGTGGAATGGATGCGTATCATCTACCGCCAGATAGACCTTGACAATGAAAAAAACGCGGCACTGTATTATCCGGAATTGCCTATCGAAGGAAAAGAAAATTTATTCAGGCTTATATTACGCCTTATAACTGAAGGACAAATCGATGGATATGAATACCTTGACGGCCGAGAAGTATTCACCGGTGAATTCAAAATAAACAGATCAGAATTCCTTGACCGATTCCATATACCTTATACTGAGAAGAAAGGCAACGGCAACAGACCTACATTATATGAAATCGACGAAAATGATGTGCCTGCCTCTGATGTACTTTCGTATTACTTTCTGGAACAATGGGAATTTGACAATATAAAGGGACGCACAACGGCCAAAGTGCTTGCCATATGCCCGATATTACATGAAACCGGTGATTTCGGCAACAGTCTCAAATATCCAATGCTTTGGGTAAAGATGGATGACTTACGCCCACACCTGAGAAACACATCCGTTTTTGTTAATGACAATGATAATTCACCACGATACAGCTATGATGATTTCTTTGTAATGAACTTCTATGATGGGGAAGTATATAAAACACGAAATGTCAGAAACAAATCCATGATGCAGCTTTATCCCGACGAGGATGCAAGAAAACAAGCGTCAGACAGTATACTCAATCGTCTTAAAGGATTTGACAAATCATTATGGGTTCCCACACGTGAAGAAATAATGGAAGCGCGCAAAGCCAAAGAAGAACTTGGTGCCATACCGGAACGTAAAAAGAAAGAATCATCATCGAGACGAAAACCTACACGTAGCCGTGGCTACAAACCAACAGACAGTTCCGGAAACAACAATACAATCAGAAGCGTGAAAGACAGGAAATAACTTAGTCATTCACTGATCATTGACGCATCCCAACCCCCACCAAGCGCCACATAGATACTCACAAGAGATTTCAATGCGTCACGTTTAGCTGTCGCAAATGCATTTTGGCTGTTCATCAGGACCTTCTGTGCGTCAGTGACATTCTGAAAATCACAAGCTCCAGCTTTGTAGCTATCGACAGATGCAGAAAAAGCTTTGCGCGCATGTTTCACCGCATCAGCCAATAAATCCACATGCCTTACTGAAGCACTGTAGGATGATATCGCATTTGAAGCTTCCTGATAGGCATTCAACACTGTAAGATTATAGTCATCAATACCAGCCTGCAATGTTTCTTCGGCTATAACCCGCCCATATTTACGTCTGTACCCGTCAAATAAATTCCAGGAGACAGTCGGAGCAAACTCCACTCCATAGGATTTACCACTAAACATATTGCCAACACTGCGGGCAGAAGTCGAAATTACTCCCCTGATTGAAAGATTAGGCAGAAATTCTTTTTTTGCGACACCAAGCGCAGCCGCATAAGAAGCCACAACACGCTCTGCCTCAACCACATCAGGGCGTCTGCGCAAAATATCGGATGGTATTCCCGATGCTATAAGCTGCCTGTAGGAAGGCCACGAAACCTTCCCTTTTACTTTAAGCGCATCCTTTATATCATCAGGATATACCCCAAGCAGTATGGCAATCGCGTTGATCTCTGAACGAACAGCATTCTCAGCGACTGGAATTTCCGCAAGAATGGAATAATATAGCGTAAGTGCCTGCGAAACCTGCAAGGAAGATCCGGCATCGGTCTGCTTACGGGACTCAACCGAGCGAACAATCCCAAGCTGACTTTTCGAGCGCTCATACAGAATGTCCAACTTTTCCTGAACAAGTCTCAGATTTATAAAGTGAGTAACCATCTCACCCGCCACCGAGAGCATGACACCAGCCCATTCAGCCTGTGTAGCCTGCCAGATTTTTTTCTTCTCATCGGCTTTCAATGCGATCTTGCCAAAGAGATCAACCTGCCAGCTCATGTCTATGCCAAGATCCCAATAACCTTCAATTTTAAGTCCTCCGGGAGTACCTTTGCGACTACCAGAAATTCGACGGCTCTTCCATCCGGCATAGAGATCAGCCTCAGGATAATATCCAGACTCTACTGTTTTGACCTGAGCCCGCGCGATATTTACACGTCGAGCGGCTTTGCGTATATCATAGTTAGCCACCATCGCCGCTGTGACCAACGAATCAAGCAACTGATCCTCGAAGTTGCACCACCACCGGTCATCAACAGAAATGGCCTTACCATCAACATCAGGTACAAAAGCCCACCTTACAGGCACTGAATCATTAAGATACTTCACATCGCTCTCCTGAGCCGACAATGAAAAGGCAATTAAAAGGAACAAACCTATAAACCGGAAACGCATAATTTTCATTTAACCAGAAATAATATGGATGCAAATATAACATGAATATCCTACGAAAAGAATATTCATCGCAATGCAAAGCATAGTTCGCCGTCTCAAACCTAATTCTTTGTCCAAGGACACAACTAACCCACTATGTTTCAACACAGTCTATTTTTCTTGTACTTTTTTTTCCAATCCCTGTGAACTATTGTAGATCCACAGATGTTTTATAGTCAAAGCACAGATTACTTTTTCCATTGCAAGAAATGTGATAATGATTGGTTTATTAACGAACTGAGCGACCGTGAGGCCGCTCTTTTTGTTTTGACTATTTCCAAGTTGCAAACAACCACGCGGATTTTGTGTAATTTTGCAAAAATATTCATCAAGATGCCCAACAGTAACTTCAATTTGACAAAAGAAAAGATTATTTCCTTCCTTTGGCAGCATATACTACTGCTCGTTTCTCTATATTTCATGACTTTAGGTGTTGCACTATGCGTTAGATCGAATCTTGGAAGCAGTGTAATTTCTTCCTGCCCTCTGGCATTTACGCTCGCCGGAACAAAAGGATATGTTCCAACACTGTCACTTGGCACTTACACCAATATACTTAATGTATTTCTTGTAGTATGCCAGATATTGATATTGAGAAAGCGGTTCAAACCAGTACAGCTATTCCAGTTACTAATAGGATTTGTGTTCGGCGCATTAATCGACCTTAACATGGCAATAACATCAATTTATGTGCCTGCTTCAATTCATGGACAAATATTTGAACAGTTCATCGGATGTACAGTAATGTCAGCCGGAATTGCAATGGAAATCAAATGCGCATCAATCACTATGCCTGGAGAAGGGTTGCCTGTTGCCATTGCAAAGGTAACAGGCAAGTCATTCGCCGATATAAAGATAATAATCGATATAGCACTTGTAATAGCCGCGATATCAGCCTGTTTGTTTTTCTTTGGACAATGGATGTGGAATGTAGTGGGAGCAGGAACTTTATTTGCCATGATATATGTAGGCGCGGCAGTAAAAGTTATTAGCCGGCATCTGGGCTGGTTTGACCGACTATTGAATTACAATCCTGAATTCCGCCGATATATATTCGGGCTGGCCCGCTTTCTATACAGTCAGGTAAGACACTAATTACAGTGGACATAGCATCTGCTATTCTTTTCATCGAATATTCTTCGTATATTTGCACTAAATAAAATTTGGAGTATAAAATTACAAGATGGGGATATTCAATCCATTTTCAAAAAATAAAAAAGAAACCCTCGACAAGGGTCTTGAAAGGACAAAGCAAGGTGTGTTCGCCAAACTGACCCGTGCTATTGCCGGAAAATCTAAGATAGATGACGAAATACTCGATAATCTTGAAGAGGTTTTTGTGACATCGGATGTGGGCGTGGAAACGACGCTGAAAATCATTGACAGAATACAGGCGCGCGTTGCCCGCGACAAATATGTGGGTTTGGATGAACTGAACAATCTTCTATGCGAAGAGATCTCAGAAATGCTCGCTGAAAATGACAACGAGGACACAAACGGCCTACAAGCTGATTTTACACTGGCAGAAGGCACCAAACGTCCTCATGTGATCATGGTCGTTGGTGTTAACGGTGTAGGCAAGACCACTACAATAGGCAAACTCGCCAATCTGCTGAAGAAAAGCGGGAATAAGATAATGCTCGGTGCAGCAGACACATTCCGTGCAGCTGCGGTCGAGCAACTTGACGTATGGGGAGAACGTGCAGGGGTACCCGTGATAAAACAGAAGCTCGGATCGGATCCCGGTGCTGTAGCATTCGACACACTGTCGTCGGCAGTAGCCAATGATGTGGATGTTGTCATAATCGATACGGCCGGACGTCTTCACAACAAAAAGGGGCTTATGGATGAGCTCACCAAAATACGCAATGTTATGAATCGCGTTGTTCCCGGAGCGCCTCACGATATTCTGCTTGTGCTTGACGGCTCGACAGGGCAGAATGCGTTTGAACAGGCCCGCCAGTTTGTTGCAGCAACTGAAGTAAACCAGCTTGCCATCACAAAACTTGATGGAACAGCCAAAGGCGGCGTTGTTATCGGAATAAGCGACCGCTTCAAGATACCGGTGAAGTATATCGGTCTTGGAGAAGGGATCGAAGACCTGCAAGTGTTTAACAAGCGGGAATTTGTAAAATCATTATTTGGTAAAAAATCGGTTTGAGCGCATTGAAAAAGTCGGTCCGGAAGCATGAGGTCGACGTAGTGACGCTCGGCTGTTCAAAAAACCTAATTGATTCCGAGCGATTGCTGGGACGTCTTGCTAAAGCAGGAATAAAGGCATATCATAATCCTGATAAAATCGGCAGTGAGAGCGTGGTCGTGAACACCTGCGGTTTTATCGGCGATGCCAAAGAGGAGTCAATAGAGATGATCCTCGATCTTGTAGGAGCCAAAGAACGTGGCGAAATTGGAAAGATAGCCGTCATGGGGTGCTTGTCGGAACGTTACCGCAAGGAACTTGAAGAGGAGATACCTGAAGTCGACCGCTGGTTCGGCAAATTTGACTGGCCCGGAGTGGTAAAATGGCTTAATCCTTCTTCGGACGATACAATCGTCAAACCATGGGATCGTGTAGTCACAACACTCCCTCACAACGCTTATCTGAAGATATCGGAGGGGTGCAACCGCCGTTGTGCTTTCTGTGCAATCCCACTGATAACCGGCTCCCACAAATCAAGGCCTTTTGAAGAAATTGAAGATGAGGTAAGATCACTTGTCGACAACGGTGTGAGAGAATTCAATGTAATCGCGCAGGATCTATCGAGTTATGGTCTGGACCTATATCATACACAAAAACTTCCGGAACTGATCGAGCGCCTCGCCAACATAAACGGCGTGGACTGGCTGCGACTCCATTATGCCTATCCCTCACAGTTTCCTATGGAAATAATGGATGTAATGGCCAGAAACAAGAATGTTTGCAATTATCTTGATATCGCGTTACAACATATAAGCGACAATGTTCTTGGAAGTATGCGCCGTCACATCACATCGAGCCAGACACGGGAACTGCTTGCCGAGATGCGTAATAAAGTACCCGGGCTGCATCTGCGCACAACTCTGATGGTAGGGTTTCCAGGTGAAGGAGAGAAGGAATTTCTCGAGCTAATGGATTTCGCAAAAGAACAAAAGTTTGAACGCATGGGGGCTTTTGCATACTGCGAGGAGGATGACACATACGCTGCCCGAATGCTGAAAGACTCGGTTCCACCGGAGGAGAAACAACGACGTCTTGACGCTCTGATGGAGCTTCAGGAAGAAATCTCACTGGAAATCCAGAATCAGAAAGTCGGTCAAAAGTTACGGGTAATGATCGACCGTGAGGAAAATGACCATTATGTGGGTCGTACAGAATGGGATTCGCCCGAAGTCGATCCTGAAGTACTTGTAAAGAAGGGCAAAAAAGAGCTCAGACCCGGAGAATTTTACGAAGTCGTGATTGATGAGGCAATGCCTTTTGAACTTATAGGCCATGCAGCTGACTGAAGACAAGGATAACAACTGTAGAATTCCTGATCAAAAAAGCATACAGCCATTGATGGCAGAAGCCACCGCTCTCTGCCTTAAACTACGGATTCCATTTGTGCTTTATCGCGTGCCCGGAGAGAATTGCATTTTCTTTTCAAATCCAGGTATATCAAACAAATCCATAAGAGGGATAGATTTCCGCATATCAATGTGGAATGAGCCATACTGTGACAGTGTAGTTATCAAGGATGAACTTGACGAAACGGAAACACTATCGGAATTAAAAACTCATAAACCCGATAAAGAAGAAAATACCCTAATATTTCCATGGCCCATATCGACAAACCGTTTGCAATATGAGGGACAGTTACGGAAGGTGATCTCTCATCTAAAAAAACGCGGAGGAAAAACCGTGATATCGCGT
The DNA here is from genome assembly GCA_910578395.1 of uncultured Muribaculaceae bacterium. Taxonomy (GTDB): domain Bacteria; phylum Bacteroidota; class Bacteroidia; order Bacteroidales; family Muribaculaceae; genus JAFLTL01. Next base: position 64,353 of record CAJTPZ010000010.1, read on the forward strand.
GTTGTCGCCAAACCATGGTCACACTATCCCGAAAAATGGGCAGAGACAGCCAACGACGTTTTCAACAGCTATCCAGATGCAATGTGCTGCCTATACTATACGCCTACAACCGGTGCCTGGCTATGCGCAAGTCCTGAACTGCTGATGGATGCCGACATCAAGGGACGCACATTACATACCATAGCTCTTGCAGGTACACGAAAGATACAGACCGGCAACAGTGCAGAATGGCCAGACAAAGATGTCGAAGAGCACAACATAGTGAAAGCGTATATTGCAGACAGCCTTGAATCACTCGGATCAAAGGTCACTATCTCAAAAACTGAAACATGCAGAGCCGGGAAAGTAGAACACCTGCTCACCAAGATCTCGGCAAACATGCCTGAAGGACTTACCGTAGAGAAATTTCTTGATACAGTAAATCCCACCCCAGCAATATGCGGTTATCCGACAGATACCGCCTTGAATGAAATCAACGATACAGAGGTGCATTCGCGCTACTGCTACGGCGGATATATCTCCGTTGAAACCCAATCACGTGTAACTGCATTTGTGAATCTCAGATGTGTGCATTTCAACGAAGAACGTATGGCTCTTTATGCCGGAAGCGGAGTCATGCCGGAATCTACACCTGAAGGAGAATGGGAAGAGACCGGGGCCAAGCTCAGCACAATAGGAGACAAAATCATGCGGAAACAGACAGAGGCATAACCTATGCCGGCCATTTTCGCTTGTAGATGCAGTAGTATTTTTATAATTTTGCCCCTTGAAAATTACCCTAAAGCAGGGAAAATCAAATGATAGAAATGACAAACGATAATAGCAGACATAATCAGGACGATAAAAAGGCCAAAGAAAGAAAAGGCGGATGGAAACGCAGTGTGATCCGTTCTTTGTGGATTCTGTTTATCGCCGGCTTCATCGCCATGATACTTCTGTTTGCACTCATCTACAATGGTGTGGTCGGTTACATGCCACCTGTCGAAGAACTTAAGAATCCTTCTGACAAATTCGCGACTGTGGTCTACAGCAGCGACGGCAAAGAACTCGGCCGCTATTTCCGCAATACAGGTAACCGAGTCTATGCCGATTTTGACGAGATATCACAAAATGTGATAGACGCACTTATAGCCACTGAAGACCGTAGATATTTCGATCACTCGGGCATTGACATGCGTGCTATGTCGCGTGTGCTTGTTAAGACACTGCTTATGGGTCAAAGGAATGCCGGCGGCGGCTCCACAATCACCCAACAGCTTGCCAAACAGTTATATTCGCCGGAGAGCAACGGCCTGCTCTCCCGTGCACTGCAAAAGCCTATCGAATGGATGATTGCAGTAAAACTCGAGCGATACTACAGCAAGGATGAAATCATAAAAATGTATCTCAACCAGTTTGATTTCCTTTATAACGCAGTAGGTATCAAGAGCGCCGCAAATGTCTATTTCGGCAAGGACGCCAAAGATCTGACCGTAGAAGAGGCCGCAATGCTGGTAGGAATGGTAAAAAATCCTTCACTCTATAATCCCGCACGTTATCCGGAACGCACAACAGCACGCCGCAATGTAGTGCTTGAACTTATGCAAAAAGCCGGGAAAATAACAAAAGAAGAGTGCGACTCACTGAAACAGATACCGATCAAACTGGATTTTCACCGGGCAGATCACAAGGAAGGTCCCGCTCCATATTTCCGCGAGGAACTTCGCAGAATACTAACAGCCAAAAAGCCCCGTAAAAACGACTACCTGCAGTGGGAGGGACAGAAATATATCGATGACAGCATCGCATGGGAAAATGACCCGCTCTATGGCTGGATTGAAAAAAATCCGAAACCCGATGGATCAAAATGGGATATCTACACTGACGGCTTAAAGATACATACCACGATCGACTCGCGTATGCAGGCTTACGCAGAGCAATCGGTAACCGAGCACATGAAGACTCTGCAAAAAAGTTTCTTCAGAGAGAAAAAAGGAGTGGCATCTGCACCCTACTCGACCAATCGAGAAGAGGTCTCGGCCGCAGCAATCAAGAGTATGATCGACAGAGCCGTGAAGCAGACCGAACGTTACCGACTGATGAAAAAAGCGGGAGCCAGCGATGCGGAAATCAATAAGGCCTTCAATACGCCGACAGACATGCGTGCATTCAGTTACGACGGTGTCATTGACACAATTATGACTCCTCTTGACTCAATTCTATACACAAAGCATTTCCTGCGCACCGGTTTTATGTCGATGGATCCCAAAAACGGCCATGTGAAAGCTTATGTGGGAGGCCCGAACTTCAGCTTTTTCCAGTATGACATGGTGTCGACAGGCCGCCGCCAGATCGGATCGACCATCAAGCCATTTCTTTACACATACGCAATGGAGGAAGGATTCACTCCATGCGACGAGTTCCTGAACGAGCAGCCTACAATCGTCGATGAGCTTGGACGTCCATGGTCACCCCGAAATTCCGGCACTGCCCGCATAGGAGAAATGGTGGATCTCCGCTGGGCTCTCACCAACTCCAACAACTGGATATCGGCACGTCTCATGAGCCAGTTATCTCCGGCTCAGCTTGTGAGAAACATGCATAATTTCGGAATTACCAATCATATCGATCCGGTTATCTCTTTATGTCTCGGATCCTGTGAAGTTTCGGTGAAAGAAATGGTAGGGGCCTACTCGGCTTTCGCCAACAAGGGCATGCGTGCCCAACCGCTATTCGTAACATCGATCACCGACTCCTCCGGAAATCCTATCTCGGACTTCACAACATCGCATACAGAGGTAATTTCTGAGGATGCCTGGTATAAGATTAACTCAATACTTCAGAATGTTGTCGATGGCGGAACCGGCAACCGTCTTCGCCGTCCGCCCTACAATATCACAGCCAATATGGGTGGCAAAACGGGCACAACCAATTCCAACTCCGACGGATGGTTTATGGGATTTACTCCTGAACTTGTATCGGGTGTGTGGGTAGGAGGTGAAGAACGTTACATACACTTCAACAATATGGCCAACGGCCAGGGTGCAGCCATGGCACTTCCCATCTATGGACTTTACATGAAGAAGGTCTACTCAGATCCGTCGCTCCCCTACTCCCAGACAACCCGCTTTCCATCAGCGCCATTTGATCTATGCGAGCGTACATGGTATGGGGCAGTAGAGGAAGATCCACAAGAGGAAGTGGAGGAATCCATTTCAGGCGCTTTCGACTGACAACACTGATTTTAACATTGTTTTAAATGCTGAGTATGGTTAATTTCCTAAATTTGCGACAGCATAACCTGACCAATTCATCATCCGGCATTCTTGAGTCTTAACAGACTAAAAGAACTATACTTTAACCATTTACGTCCGAACTATCGGCCCAATAAGAATCATGATCAAGGAAGAGTTTAACGATATAGCTCCAATCGAAGACGACCAGTTTCCAGAGAAAATGGCTGCCCTGGTGAAAGAGCCAGGATTCGAGCATGCTGTTCGCTGGGTTCTCCCCGACATCGACTATGACACATTTGCAGCACACTTTGCAAGTATCAAGGGCAAAGAGGAGCTGCAACTGAAAATCATGCATCCGTTTCTGGAAATGCTCGTCGAGAAATATACCTCAGGCCTAACATGCGAAGGTATCGACAACATCGCCGACAAAACGCCACGCACTTTCATCACCAACCACCGTGATATAGTGCTTGACTCCGCATTTCTGAATCTTTGCATGATCAGGGCAAAGTACCAGACCTCGGAAATCGCAATTGGAAACAACCTACTTATATACAGCTGGATCGAGGATCTTGTAAGACTCAATAAGAGTTTTATCGTGCGTCGCGGCCTTAAAGGCACACATGAGGCTCTTGAGGCAGCCAAACATCTTTCAAGCTATATACACTACTGTATCACCGAAAAAAGACAGTCGGTGTGGATCGCACAGCGTGAAGGACGGGCAAAAGACTCAAGCGACAATACACAGGAAAGCCTTATCAAAATGCTTGACTATGCAGGCGAGGGCACTGCCAGAGAACGCCTTGAAGAACTCAAGATTACTCCGGTGTCAATCTCTTATGAGTTTGATCCAAACGATTATCTTAAAGCGCGTGAATTTCTACTCAAAGAAAAGGATCCTGAGTTCCATAAAAGCCAGCGTGATGATTTGCTCAGCATGGAGACAGGTCTCTTAGGACAAAAGGGACGTGTGAATTTCCGAATCGGCAACTGCATCAATGACCAGCTAAGGGAAAGTGCCGCCATCGATGCCAACCGCACCGAAGTGGCCCAGGCGACATGCTCTATAATCGATAAAGAAATACATAGCGGATATCATATTTTCCCCGTCAATTATGTAGCTGCCGATCATGTATCGGGGAAAAACGAATGGAAAGGCTACTATACCGAGGCAGAAGCCAATGCGGCAAACGAATACTGGAAACAACAGCTCGAAAAACTCGAGAACTACGACAGTTTCAGTGAATCAGACAGACAATTCATGCTTGAAAAAATGTGGGTGATGTATGCAAACCCACTTAGAAACAAAACCACAGCAGAACCGGTCTGATAATTTTCATACGGCTACACAAAAGGCAAAAAAACAATGAGGCTCCCAATCGTACCAATGATAATGTGGATAGCCGTAACTCTCGGCTCCGGAATATGGATCTTCAACATATTGCGGAAACGGCATCCTCAGATGAAATTTGCAAGATATGCATGGCTTTTATTGGTTGCAGCCGTCACAGCACTCGCTGTTGTAATGATGTCAACACCCCACAGAACGGGTGACGACGCTGCTCTTCTAAAAGTGAACTGGATGTTGTTTGTGGTAATTACATTCACGTTTCCACAAATTGTATACCTGTTTTTCGACCTGATCGGACGACTGCCAAGGCTATTCGGGAAAAAACGATGCAAGTGGTCAAGCCGTACAGGTATAGCTGCTGCTTACGCTTTATTCGCAGCCATGTGGTGGGGAGCCCTGTTCAACAGATTCAATATTGATGTCAATGAAGTGACCGTTGAAATCGACGGCCTGCCGGCATCGTTTGACGGATACCGTATCGTCCAGTTCAGTGACCTCCACACCGGAAGCTATGGAGACGACACGTCGTTTGTAGAGAAAATAGTGGACGCAATCAATGCGCAAAACCCGGATGCCGTATTCTTTACCGGAGACATTGTTAACCGACGCAGCCGCGAGCTTACCCCTTTTGCTCCATATCTGAACAAGATCAAAGTAAAAGACGGAGTAGTCAGCATACTCGGCAACCACGATTACGGGGATTATTTCCGTTGGTTTAACACTGATGCCCGCATGAGCAACATGGAGGAACTGACAGACCTTTACCGCGAAATGGGATGGCGCCTTCTACGCAACCAGACAATATGGCTCACAAACGGCAACGACTCTATCGCGGTGCTCGGTGTAGAGAATATCGGAGACAAACCGTTTCCGGTCTACGGCTCTCTCGCACGCACATATCCCGACATTGGAGATGAAAAAACGAAAATTCTGCTGTCGCACAATCCAAGCCACTGGACAGACTCTATAAGCGACCGTGATGACATAAACATCGCACTTACTCTTTCGGGGCATACACATGCCATGCAGGCAGAAATCGCAGGTATCTCCCCCGCTGCATTACGTTATCCCAAATGGGGCGGTCTCTATAAAGACAAAAGCGGCCAGCACCAACTTTATGTGAACATAGGTGTCGGGACCGTGGGATTTCCAATGCGCCTGGGTGCTACTCCGGAAATCAGCGTGATAACACTGCGACCGAAAGGTGCCGGGAATGAATAAAACCGAATCAACCGGAACATACCGTGCCGTAGTAGGACTCGGCAGCAATACACAGGGCAACCGCGCTACAAACCTGATGGGAGCCTTGAACATGATCGGACGAAGAATCGGTCGGGTAGCCGAGGTGTCAAATTTCTACGAAACCCAACCATACGGTCCGAATTCAGGCACTCTCCCATACATCAACGCAGTCGCGATAATCGAAACAAGTCTCAAAGCCGAAGAAATCGAATCAGAACTTAAAGAAATCGAAAATGACGGAGGCAGAGACCGAACCGATGTCAACCATCTAATAACAATTGACATAGACCTTGTAATGTGGAACGGAATCATACTGCGTCCACATGAAATAGACCGCGACTATTTTGCACGCGGCTGGAAGGAGATTAAACAATATGTCTAAGACCTCACTGACGCGCGAGCTCAGGACTATGGAGAAAGATCAACTAATCGAGATCATTCTTCAGGCTTATTCCGCAGGAAAAGAAACAAAAGAGTATTTCGATTTTTTTGTAGACCCCAATCCGGAGGGAATGTATAAGAAATACTCTGATCTGATTGTAAAAGAATTTTCGAGAGTGAAGCGCGGACACCGGACCAAAGCCAGAATAAGTGTGATAAAGGGTATCATAAAGAAGTTTATGTCATTTGAGCCTGGAGCGGAATATGTGACAGAACTATATCTCCATGCCATAAGTCATGCTCTTGAAACTGAAAAAAACATCTATTTTACCGAGACTCTATCCAACGGTATAAAGAAACTGACAACTGAGGCTTTTACATATTCCGACAGACATGGTACGGCAAGGCTTTTTCTTAATGGAATAGAAAATGTTGTCAAAGCGGAAAAAGGCACAAAGTATTTCCGGCGAATGATAAGAGACTGTGTGGCAGACAGCCTAAACGGGGCTGAGAATGTGTCAAAATAAAATATGACCAAATAGCCCGGACAAAGTATACTCTTTAACCCTGTTACTTACTGCCGCAACGCCTGGATACCGGCACTAAGGTCAAGGGCAAAGCTACCCAAACCCAACAATACTAAGACTTGAGATTTCCGGCAGGAAAAAGAGTAAATCTCGATGCCTGTGATATTTTTTTATTTCGCCAGCATCTGCGACAAACAGCCGTATAGCGATCGTTACCTCCGATTTCTACCTGATCTCCATCTTCCACAAAATCACCATTGGCATCGAAACGGGCGTTTACAATAGTCTTGTGCCCGCATGTGCAAGTGGATTTAATCTCATCGATTGTATCGGCAATCTCAAACAAACGACGCGATCCCTCGAAAAGCAACGAACGAAAATCTGTGCGCAAGCCATAACAAACCACATTGGAGCCAAAGTCGTCCACTATGCGTGAAAGCTGATCGACCTGCTCTGCAGTAAGAAACTGGCATTCGTCGACAAGAATCCAGTCAAACGCCGCTCCATCGCGTCGGAATATCGAGGAAAGATGAGCATAAAGATCTGTTTCATGTCGTATCATCTCACACTCCCGCTCAATGCCGATACGTGAACGTATGACATTGCGCTTTTCCCTGGTATCAATTTCAGGTTTCATGCATATAAAGCTAAGCCCACGCTCCTCGAAGTTGTAGGCTGTCGCGAGAAGAATCGCCGTTTTGGCAGATCCCATTGTCCCATAGCGGAAATACAGTTTACCTTTACGATCCATGCCGGCAAAGATACGTAATTTAACGCATACACTGCAACCGGCATATCGTCGGTAATCAGTGTGTGGAGTTATCAGCCGACGACAATGTGTCAGAAGCATCGTCCTCCCAGTCGTTTCTCTTCCGGGTAATTATATTGGTGATATAAACAGTGAAGAGCGGAAAAAGAATCAGCCCCTCTGCCGACAGAAAAACGTCGAGCACCTTGCCGGTGGCTGTGCAGGAAGGTATGTTGCTTCCGACCGTCGTTGCATCGAGAAACGCCCACCAAAGGGCGTCCCAAAGATTTCGAACTTCAGGATTCACAGGATGCTCCTCGATAAAAAACACAAGCGCACAAAAGTATATCGAGGCCATGATAAGCATAGTATAGACCAATGACATGCCTTTTATGCGGTCGGATGTTGTAAGAAGTCCTGTTACAATAGACAATACATAACCGGCCCGGATCATCGGTATGAAGTGAATGAGATAGCGTACAGTGTGATCCAGACTGACGCCACAGTAATGCAGAATATTAAGATAAGGAACCGATATGAGAAAAAAGAATATATTTCTTCTGGCATAAGTCTTCTTGTCTTCCGCACCGATAAAACCTACAATTATGTCAGCAAGAAACACTATACATGCCCAGAACTGAAGTCTCATGTAGGAAGAATCATCAATGAATGATTGACCGTCAAGAGTATAACGTGTAATATATAAAATGAGCAGGGCGGCCATTACAATGACCACCCAATGTGAAACCGCAGTTATAATTCTTACAGCCCTCATATAGTTGTATCGCTTCATTGCTTAAACAACCCAGATGGCATAGAATGTTCAGAACACTATACCTGGGTTAAGAATGCCGTAGTAAATCAATCCGAAAAGATCGGAGTTCCATCCTTGCAGAATAAAACCGAGATTCTCGCCTGTGAGAGAATTTATATGCTCATTGGGGCTCCAGTCACCTGAGTCGACAAGATCAGCGCGTCCGACCCGCTTGACAAGCTCTATTGCTTCATCGCTACGCCCGACCCTTATGCGTGCCCAATCGTCCATAAAACTGATCCAGGGCCATACGGCTCCATTGTGATATGTGGCTGGATCATAACCGAAATCAGCCGGATAATATGGATACGTTTCACAAACACCATAGGTAGTAAGACTCTTGCTGTTGAGTGCATCGAAGATACTGTGTGCCTTGTCGTCGGGAACGACTCCCATAAGGATCCCGACTGTCTGATCCTGTAGCAAACGGCTGTTGACAGAACCGTCGGCCCAACGCTGAACATAGTATTCACCATTCCAAAGTCCACCTTGATCGACATGTGTGTTTATGAACTTATCAGCACGATCAGCTGCATCTGTGTATTTTACGGCAAGATCCGAATGACCGTATCTATCGGCCATGTGGCTCATAGCTCTCATTGAGGCTGTATAAAGTAATGCGGTAAATGGCGAATACTTACGTCCCTGAACTCCTTTTACATCTTTCCAGTCGCCCCAGAAAGAGTTTTGCACAGGAATGCCGTCGCCATCGGTATCACGTGAGATAAGCCAGTCGGCTGCCGATGTGAGCGCCTTCCACCATTTATCGGGCATCTCTGCCGACGGATATACCTTGAAGTAGCGATCAAGGCGTAAAATAAAGAACGCATTTATGTCAAGATCATCCTTGCGGTCAATAAGAGGAAGAATAGTTGTCGGGATCTTTCCAGATGGCGTTATGGCATCGACACTTTCTTCGATCATGCGTCGTTCGGCTGTCGGGAAAAGCTGAAGATGAACCCAAGATGTCCAATAGCTGTCACGCTGGTTAAGCTCACAATACCCCATAGTGACTATGTCGCCTCCGGCATTGCATTTAGTGAGCGATATAGCCGGTACCATATACCAACGCAAATAATCGTCAAGCTCTTTATCACCTGTCATGGGCATTGATTTTGAGAAACGACGCGTAAACTCATAAAGAGTGTCGAATCGACGTATCGCATCATCGGCAAGCGACTGTGCAGAAGCGTAGTGTGATGACGCCAGCGTGAGCGAGTCGAGCATGGCGATTGCAATGCGTATTGTCGTATGGTTATCAGCAACCAGACTCACCGGAATCTCCAATGTACTGTCGGTGCGCACAAAATCATTGCAATCGGTGGCAAAAGCATACGGCACCGCACTGTCGGACATACCTGAGCCGGACAGAACCATCGAGATATCACGATCGGATATCGCATCGGAAAAATTTACTTCGGCCAACAATACCGGCAGAGACGAAACTTCGATATTGTCGACAGCCAGAGGTGCAAAAGCTGTAATGGAAATCTCGGCAGGAATAAGATTTGAAGCACCGTAGATATTGCGTACAAACGGAAAACTACGCTCAACGATCTTTGAATTTATAAGCGACAACGGCACCGGCACATCGCCAACCTTAAAACTGACAGGAAACTCTCCTTGAGGCTCAAGCCATTTCCCAAGTTTTCCAGGATTTATCATCGCGGCTCCAAAGAGACTTCCATCACAGCCGGCATTTGCTGTAACCGAGAAATTGGCGATCGGATATCCGTCGGTACTGGAAGCCGCTTCAATCAGAAAAGACGGACATAAGGCAATAACAGCCATAATACAGGCTTTAGCAACAATGTCAGGCATAGGTTTATTGATATTGATGAATGTAATGTAAAAACAAATATATATCCAGACAGGCACTCATACAACATCACTGCCTGCTAAAATCTTAATATAATTTACTGAAATCCTATCTGTCAATTCTTCTTATACGTCGGCCAGGAGTGTTATTTATTACCAATGGAACCGTCTCTACAGTCACCACACTTGTGTCAAGACCGAAAGCCGAATGATCAGTCAGTCCTATCTTGCGTAAATATCCATGAATCAGCATCAAAAAACGATCACTACGCCTACAGCTGCTTGATGCTGAAAATATCCTATGGAGCATTACAAAATGGAAATCACCGGCAATTCCCTCCCGACGCAACGATGGATACGTACTTAGCAGATCAAGTCGACCGTCGGCAACAAGATCTTCAACCACTTGCCGCAGATATACACTCACCTTAGGTGCCACACGAAAACCAAAACGCATAGTCACAAGATAAATAGTGTGTTCACTTATTATTTCAACATCATATTCCAATGTATCAGGTATATCCACATATTCAACATGAATAAACCAATAATGATCGGCTCTTTTAGGACGCTTGTTGACAATTGAATAAATAAGCTTTGTCTCTATCATTTTCTTGTCGGATGAACGACTGAAATATATCACATTAGAGGCATATTTAGGGATTGTGGAATCATTCTTTATTGCAGAGATAATCCCACTGCATTCTGCCAACGGCCTATACTCGATCATTTGAGCACGTTTGCCTGTAGCCTTATGCCAGACCACCATGACCGCTGCCAAAACAGATGCAATCAGAAGGCTATACCAGCCGCCATGCTCAAACTTAAACAAATTTGCGACAAAAAACAGTCCTTCAAGAGATGTGAAGAAGCTGAAAAAACATATACATACTATCTTGTTTATGCCTTTAAACCGCATCCAGAATGTCAATAATATGGTCGTCATCAGCATGGTCACGGTGATAGCCAGTCCATAAGCCGCCTCCATGTGAGATGAATCCCGGAAAATCGCAATCGTAAGAATGCATCCCGCCAACAAAGCCCAATTGATTGCAGGTATATAAAGCTGTCCTTTTTCATTGGATGGGTATTTTATCTTTAACTTAGGCCAAAAATCAAGGTTGACAGCTTCAGAAAATATAGTGAATGATCCGCTAAGCAATGCCTGACTGGCTATAACAGCCGCTCCGGTAGACATTATGACACCTATCACTGTAAGGTCGGCAGGAATAATCGCATAAAATGGATTGACTCCGACTGGGACATTGTTTTCTGCAAGTATGAGCCAGGCTCCTTGTCCAAGATAGTTAAGTATCAGCATCGACTTTACAAACAACCAGCTTACGGTAATATTCCTGCGACCGCAATGGCCTAAATCGGAGTACAGGGCTTCAGCACCAGTAGTGCATAAAAACACCGCGCCAAGAATAAAAAACCACATGGGATTTTCTACCAACACACATATAGCATACCATGGATTAAATGCTTTAAGGACCATGGGACACTTAAACAGGAATAATAAGCCTAATCCACCTAATGACAGGAACCACAGAAGCATGAAAGGACCGAAAAAACGTCCGATCCGACCGGTGCCGGCCTGCTGCATCATAAAGATCACAATGACAACAACCACAACAATAGGAACTACCGAAACTGTAGGCCATACTATCTTAAGCCCCTCAATTGCAGATGTCACCGTGATTGCCGGTGTTATTATACCGTCGGCAATCAGAGCCGCGGCACCGATCGCCGCCACTATATAAAGCCATCGTCGCGGCATTCGCCTCAATAAGGCAAAAAGAGCAAGAATCCCTCCCTCGCCATTATTATCGGCCCGCAATGCAAGCAATACATATTTTACAGTTGTCTGCAGTGTCAGCGTCCATATTATACATGAAATAGCACCGATTATGTAATCAGAATCATAATTCCGGTCAACTCCAACAATAGCTTTCATCACATAGAGCGGAGATGTACCGATGTCTCCGAATACAATGCCGATTGTCACAATCAGTCCTAAAAGCGTTACACGCTGAAGCGATGTTCTGTTTTTTATTTCTACATTTTTTTTCATAAAATGAAAACGTCAGAAAATAAAAATGTGTTTAAATATCGGTATTCGGAACTACTGACATTAAAGAACCAAGATACGATCAATCTTAATATTCAGTCAATTATACATAAAGGTCCGGCTGCTGTTTCTTAGACAACCGGATCTCATAATATCACCAATTATATGTGGCTTTATTTCTTTTTTGCCGTTATGTGACTTTGGCGAAAACCGTAAAGAGCCACGACAATAAAACATAACAGCGGGACAACAAAAGAGATGTTGACAGACGGAAATCCGAAAATTGTGCCACAGTCGATGATCGCAGCCTGAACAGGTGGCAAAACAGAACCTCCAAGAATCGCCATTATAAGACCTGCAGCTCCGAATTTGGCATCGTCTCCCATTCCTTCAAGCGCAATGCCATAGATTGTCGGGAACATCAATGACATGCAAGCCGATATACCTACAAGGCAATACAATCCGAGAATATTCTGAAAAAATATCACCCCTATTGTCAGCACGCCGGCAGCTATAGCAAGACTACGCAACAAAACACCGGGACGAAGGTAGCGGAGCAAGAATGTACAGATAAAACGACTTACACAGAAAACAAGCATTGCCACTATATTGTAACGCTGAGAAAGAATCTCGGCATCCTTCTCTGCCATCCCCTGTTCCATGAAAATACGTGTGCCATATTGAATGATGAATGTCCAGCACATAATCTGCACACCTACATAAAAGAACTGGGCAATCACTCCTTCGCGATATTTCGCCACCGAGAATATTCTTTTTACTGTCGGCAACAATGCATCTCTCTTATGTCTGTCACCATTATCAGGCATCCTTACAACAGCGATAAGCGCCATCATGACAACCACCACAACTCCAATAGCCAGATAAGGTTTTACAAGCACCTGGAGATCGGCATCTCTCACTGCCTCGAAGGCTTCGACCGGCAACACTGCCCTATCGGCAGTATCCATCGGATCGAGCCTGTTCTGTATAAAATTCATCGCCACATACATTCCCATCAGAGAGCCCATCGGATTGAAACTCTGTGCAAGATTAAGCCTTCGGGTCGCAGAACTTTCAGGCCCCATCGTCAGAATATAAGGGTTGGAACTTGTTTCGAGAAACGACAGACCGCATGTCAGAATAAAATATGCAATCAGAAAAGGAAGATACATTCCTGTCAGCATTGCCGGATAGAACAAAAACGCACCAAGCCCATACAATCCGAGTCCGAGCAACACTCCTGCTTTATAGGAGTATCTCTGTATGAACATTGCCGCAGGAAATGCCATGGCAAAGTAACCACCATAGAATGCCACCTGTATGAGAGTGCCATCGGTCACGCTCATTCTGAAAATTTTGGAAAAAGCCTTGACCATAGGGTTAGTTATGTCATTGGCAAATCCCCAAAGGGCGAAACAGCCTGTAATCAGAATAAACGGCACGAGATAGCTCACTCCGTCAAGCGAAAGAACCGATGTCGTTTTTTTTGAATTATTTTTCATCCCGCTATATAATTCCTGCATTTATCAAACAATGTGGTATGTCGAAACATAGTCAATTACACCAAATTCCGACATACCACAATCAATTCATATTTTTCTATACAAAGGCCCGTAATTCTTGCAAGCGCGATAATCGCTCCCCTCTTTATCCATGCCAAAGGCATTCCATGAACTCGGCCGAAATATATCACCGTCGGGAATGTTGTGCATACATACAGGGATACGCAGCATAGAGGCAAGTGTGAGAAGATCTTTACCAATGTGCCCATAGGAAAGCGCTCCATGGTTAGCTCCCCAGTTGTTCATTACCGAATAAACATCTTTGAAAGCGTCACGCTCAGGCATCAGACGAGGCACAAACCATGTAGTCGGCCATGTGGGATCGGTGCGTTCATCAAGTATATCATGAATCTCAGGATCTATATCGGCTGTCCAGCCCTCGGCTATCTGCAATACAGGTCCAAGGCCTTTTACGAGATTGAGCCGCGACATTGTCACAGGCATCCCGCCTTTAGTAAGAAAATTGCTTGAAAAACCTCCTCCTCGGAAATAATCGCGATTTGCCGGACACCATTTCGTAGCAGCAAGGCAATTTTCGACATCTTTGGCGGTCATATCCCATGGCTGTTTCATTTCAGGATTACCTTCTTCATTGCAAGCCTGGCCTGTTGCATCGAGTGTAGTCGCTCCTGAGTTGATAAGATGTATGATGCCGTTCTGTGCTATTCCTGTCAGTTGCTTACCTGTTACCCGACTGACCGCTTCAGGACTCCAATAAGTGCGAACATCGGAGAATTGCTGACCGCGGCCGGTGAGAAGGTGGCCGAAAAGCATAGCGATTCCGTTGCATGCATCATTTTCAGTAGCCAGAACAAAAGCCTCACGTATGCCATTCCAGTCAAACGATGTGTTCAGCAGTGCTTCCGTATAGTCTCCATTGGGATAAAAATCGGTCCACTGACGCTGTCCTTGAAAACCTCCTGCTATTGCATTATGTCCGAGAGACTCTTCCTTGAATCCGATCTCTTTCAGACGTGGATTTCCAATCATAAGGTCGCGGGCGATAATCGTCATTTTGACAACAAATTCCCAGTCACTATCTTTCTGACTGCGGGTTTTGGCTTTTTCAGGACGGTTTCGGTCGGCAGCTTCATTAATCTTACAATATTTCTCGGTCCAAGTCATCGCTTTGGCATACTCTTCCTTATCGTATATACCTTCTTCCATCCGGCGGATGATTTCAGTGAGATCCACCGACTCACAACGCATACCGAGATAATCCTCAAAAAAATCCGAACTTACAATTGATCCGGCGATACCCATACTTACCGACCCCATTGAGAGATAACTCTTGCCACACATTGTGGCAACGGCCTGAGCCGCACGTGCAAAACGCAGAATCTTCTCTGCCACATCGTCAGGAATTGTATTGTCCCCCAAGTCCTGAACATCGTGACCATAAATACCAAAAGCCGGCAACCCTTTCTGAGCATGGGCGGCGAGAACAGCCGCAAGATACACCGCACCCGGACGCTCTGTACCGTTAAATCCCCACACTGCCTTGGGCCAATGAGGATGCATGTCCATAGTCTCGGAGCCATAACACCAACAAGAGGTTACAGTGACAGTAGCACCGACTCCTTCACGTTCAAATTTTTCAGCACATGCCGCAGCTTCAGCGACACGACCTATTGTTGTGTCGGCGACCACGCATTCTACCGGACTACCGTCGCCGTTTCTCAGATTCTGTGAAATCAGCTGCGCCACAGCATTGGCAAGGTTCATAGTCTTTTCCTCAAGACTCTCACGCACACCCCCTTGACGACCGTCGATAGTGGGCCTAATGCCGATTTTGGGATATTTTTTCATGACAAACAAGATTAAAATCCGATTTTAAGGTAATAACTGTGTGTAAAAATATAGGCTTTAGACAATGATCGTAGATTCTTGTGGTTAAAGGGTGTTAAAATATACGTATGTTATCGGAATCAGATATATCGACATGTCGAATTTGTACAATACACGGCTATATTTGTAAAAAAGCAAAATGTCAATAAAGAATGATTCATTAGGAAATCTAAGGCTTCTGAATGTGGGGCTGAGCTCTCATGTAAATGACTGGACCTATTTCAATGTCGAAAGTCCCTTCTCCCGCCTGTATCTTGTGGTCAAGGGAGAAGCTATTGTAAATATATACGGCCGCGATCATCGGCTCTTGCCCGGGAACATATATCTCATCCCCCCTTTCACATCACACAGCAACCGTTGTACTGGCTCTTTTAGCCATTATTATCTCCATGTTTACGAAGATATCGTATCAGGAGAAAGTATTTTTGAGCAACTAGTATTTCCGTTTCAGCTGCCATCGCGTCATTTTGATATCACACTTTTTGAGACTCTATGTGAACACAACGAACAAATGAAATTAAAATCCAAAGATCCAAAAGTCTATGACAACAACTCATCTCTGATAAAATACATGCGCCGCAACCGTGAGCGTCCTCTGGCCGACAAACTTGAGTCATCAGGAATCATATCTTTTCTAATGTCGAGATTTGTCAGAGAGGCTATCCCCCGCTTCAATATCCATGATCCACGCATCACAAAGGTTCTGCGGATAATAAACAACGATCTATCGGCCACACCATCCATAGAAAAACTCGCCACAGAGGCATGCCTCTGCACAGATCATTTCATACGCCTGTTTAGAGAAAAAACAGGCATGACTCCTCTTCATTACATAAATCAGAAGAAAATCATGAAAGCACAGTTTTTTCTTGCCACCTCCGACATGTCAATCAAAGAAATTGCCCGGATTACAGGTTATCACGACGTGCCTTATTTCTATCGCGTATTCCGACGTTTCACTCTCCAGTCCCCTCTTCAATACCGCGAGAGCTTCAATAAAATATAGCATCCTGACAAATAAAGAATTTACCACATATTCATCCACATAAATCACACTTGTGATTAATGAGATTATTGAACAATAACCCAAGCCAAGATGTTAATAAAACAAATGAGTAAAATATCCTCACATATTGAAAAACATGTGAGGTGCTCCACAAAGAAAAAACACTTATATACACTCTAAAATTACAACTAAAAATTTTTACTATGGAAAAATACATATGCGAAGTATGTGACTGGGTATATGACCCGGAAGTAGGAGATCCTGACAACAACATCGAGCCCGGAACATCATTCGCAGATCTTCCTGATGATTGGGTGTGCCCCTTATGCGGTGTAGGCAAAGACCAGTTCGCGCCGTTAAAATAAAAACCCAATAACACTATTTTAACAGTCTTATTATGGACAAACAAAGACTAACCTCGGAAAATGGCAGGCCTATTGCTGACAACCAGAACATTCAGACAGCAGGCGTCAGAGGTCCGGTTTTGCTTCAGGATCCATGGTATACTGAAAAAATCGCACACTTCGACAGAGAGGTAATACCCGAAAGGCGCATGCACGCCAAAGGCTCAGGAGCATTCGGCACTTTTACAGTAACGAATGATATAACCGAGTTTACACGGGCATCTATATTTTCCGAAGTAGGGAAAAAGACGGAGTGTCTTGTGAGGTTTTCAACCGTAGCCGGAGAACGCGGAGCAGCGGATGCCGAAAGAGATATTCGTGGCTTCGCAATGAAGTTTTATACCGATGAAGGCAACTGGGACCTTGTCGGCAATAATACTCCCGTGTTTTTCCTGCGTGATCCCCTTAAATTCGCTGATCTGAATCACGCCATAAAACGTGATCCGAGAACCGGAATGCGTAACGCTACGAGCAACTGGGATTTCTGGACACTGCTCCCCGAAGCTCTCCACCAGGTAACTATTACAATGTCTCCGAGAGGCATACCTGCCTCATTCCGTCATATGCACGGATTCGGAAGCCATACATATAGCTTCTACAACAAAGAGAATAAAAGGATCTGGGTAAAGTTTCATCTCAGAACTCTGCAAGGCATAAAAAACCTTACCGACGAGGAAGCCGAGAAAGTAATTTCAAAAGACCGTGAATCAAATCAACGCGACCTTTTCGAGGCCATTGAACGAGGCGACTATCCCCGCTGGCTTATGCAGGTGCAGCTTATGACCGAAGAAGAGGCCAAAAAATATCATATCAATCCGTTTGATCTGACCAAGGTATGGTATCACAAGGACTTTCCGCTTCGTGACGTGGGTATTCTGGAACTAAACCGCAATCCTGAGAATTTTTTTGCCGAAATAGAGCAAGCGGCATTCAATCCGATGAATGTTGTCGAAGGTATCGGATTTTCTCCTGACAAGATGCTTCAGGGCAGATTATTCTCGTATGGAGACGCACAACGTTACAGGCTCGGCGTAAACTATAATCTCATTCCTGTAAACCGCCCGAAATGCCCGTTACACTCTTATCATCGTGACGGACAAATGCGTACCGATGACAATTATGGTCGCACTCTGTCTTATGAGCCCAATAGTTTCGGAGAATGGAAAGACACTCCCGAACTCAAAGAACCGCCACTTGAATTGCATGGCGCCGCCTTCAATTACGATGAACGGGAGTATGATGACGACTATTACACTCAACCAGGAAAACTATGGCGTCTGATGCCTCCAGAAGAAAAGACCCTGACCTGTGAAAATACAGCAAGGGCAATGGACGGAGTGCCATTGTTTATCAAGCAGCGTCATGTAAGAGCTTGTCATAACGCGGATCCGGAGTATGGCTCGAAATTGGCCGAAGCTTTAGGTATCAGCCTTGAAGAGGCTTTGGTCGCAAAAGATCCGGCACACCCTAAATGGGACAAAAGAGACCTTAAATAGGAAAACACAGGAACTATTACGAGTGCCGTGGCAGTCTTCCATAAGATGATTGCCACGGCATAACAATTCAATTATATTCAGGCATCAACAGTTAAAATCACAGAACCAGCATGTCGATATAAATTATAACATTCGTAATACCATGTCTAAAACTTCGCAAGATTCATAACGCGCTTCACAAACTCCGTTTTGGCTTCCGTATAGCCGTCTCTGTTATTTTTATATTTTTTCAACAGATTGCGTTTCAGACATTCATATTCATCTGCTATATCCGGATTATCAATCAGATAATCACGGAAGATTATCTCGTCATTGTCACCTATATTGTGCACGTGAATATGAAATACCTTTTCGGCATAACCCTCAGGTGTATAGCCTTTGTTAAACGCCATACGGGTCCCGGAAAATGACATACAGATATAACCGGCGTTCTCAAAAGATAACTTTATGATATCCCAATCCACTTTGTCAGGTATTTCGATAAGAATATCAATTATCGGCTTAGCATATATCCGAGATATGGCGGTACTACCTATATGATTGATTATAGGCTTATAGTCACACAGCAGACTTCCAAGACTTTCGATTTCAATTTTAGCCCAGTCTTTCCACTCCGGTTGATGCGGAACCAAAGCGATCGGAAACAATTGCCACAGCTCCTCAAGCGTCATATCTTCGAGATTTCTACACATATACATTCATCAGCTAACCACTTTGTTACATATCTTTATTCCTGTTTTTGACGGTTTGACATTATATGGTCGAAATTTTCACGTCCCCAGTTTATGAGTGCTTCAACATGAGGAAGAAGTGTCCTCCCAAAGTCTGTCACCGAATATTCCGTACGAGGCGGAACGTCAGGAAACAACTCACGGTGAATTATGCCGTCAGTAATCAGATGACGAAGCACCTGCGACAACACTTTCTCGGACACCAACGGAATATTGCGGTACAGTTCGTTGAAACGTATCGGCTCGTTCTCGGAAATCTTCACAAGAACAACCAAAGCCCATTTATTGCCGAGCCATTCGAGCAACGGGGCAGCCTTGCAATATTCGTAGTCTAATTTTTTTGCCATTGTCGGTAAAGCAAAATCGGTTGATGACGAGCAAAACTGACTTTCCGGTAAGGGTCAAACCATCGGGTAAGTTATTGCTTCCGCCCTGACAATCATCTAATTTAGATCCCGAAAATAATAAAAAATATCAAAATATGATATATCCTGAATTACATTTCACCGGGCAAGTGTGGCGACCGCCTTACGAAGCCAATTCCCAGCTACTGCAACTGACCTCGGGCTGCACATGGCACAGATGCAAGTTTTGCAGCCTCTATCATGGCACACCTTTCCGAATGTCGCCACTTTCAGAAGTTGAAGCTGACCTGAAAATGATCCGGCAATGGCAACCACGCGCCCGCAGAGTCTATCTTACAGGTGCAAATCCATTCGCATTGAGTTACAACAAACTGATGGATGTTGCACTACTTTTGAGAAAGTATCTCCCGCACATGATATCATTCGGGATGTTCGCCCGTGTTACAGACATCTCTCTAAAATCTGTGGAGGAACTTAAAAATCTACACCACATGAAACTCGACAGCATCAACATAGGTATCGAAACCGCTCACAACCCTACTTTGGAAAGAATGAACAAAGGCTATCATGCCTCCGATATTATTGAACAGCTGTCAAAATTTGATGAGGCAGAAATACGCTACAACGTATTCTACTTAAACGGTCTCGGAGGTAGAAATAATGGCGAGGCAAACGCTATAGCCACTGCCGATGTATTGAACAGGTTGCACCCCTGCATCATAAACATTGTGTCGCTGACCATATTCCCGGAATCGCAGTTATATAAGGAAGTGTTGGATGGAACATATATAGAGGAACCGGAGATCGAGCGTCTGATGGAAATGCGTACACTTATCGACAGATTAAACATCAAAGTCAACCTACTCGGCCACCATATTTCCAATACGGTGCCAATCACAGGAGCATTGCCGGATGACAAAGCCGCAATACTTCGTGAATTAGACAAAGCGATAGCCAAATTCCCGGAAACGGAACTTAAAGCCTATCGAAACAGAATCCGGCATCTGTGAAGACACCACTTCTGTTCTCAGCCTGCTCATTTTGAGCAGGCTTTTTGTTCTATACTTATCCGAAAATACCATGAACCTAACTAAAATTTATTATTGGAAGGTAGAGTTCCGATCTCTTCGTCAGAACAACCGCCGGACAAAGGTCTCCGTTTGAAGCCGCTATCTTCAGCTTTGGCAAGGTCCTGGCCTGGGGTAAATATCCGAGGGTTGAAGTACCAGACGCATAGCAGTGCATTCATCACCAACCATATCTCTACCCGGCCATATTCAACAAGTATATTGTCAATCTCGATTAAATTCGCCGCATCCGTACGTGAAGAGAGCATTTAAGAGACTAAGTTTTATTTCTATAAAACTTGAGAACTTCATATTCTTTAGTAATTTTATTGCGGAACGGTGTCAATAACTGCCGAAACGGTTTAATTACCATAAAAGACTAATGGAAAAACAACGAGCAAGAATAATCGGAATAGCTCGGCATCATCTCTCAACAGACGGAGATGGGGTGACAACTCTTGTGGCTTTCCATGGTTGTCCGCTCTGTTGCAGATATTGCCTGAATCCACAATCAATTGATAATAGAGGCCGATTCAAGGAGTATTCGCCGAAATTACTTTATGACGAAGTACGGATTGATGAATTGTATTTCCTTGCCACAAACGGCGGCATCACTTTCGGTGGCGGAGAGCCTTGCCTGCGCCCGCAGTTTATCCGTGAGTTTCGTGAATTGTGCGGTCCGGCGTGGCAGCTAAACTTGGAAACATCGCTCAATGTGCCGACCGCCAACATCGAGGCGTTATTGCCGGTAGTCAATACCATGATTATCGACATCAAGGATATGAACCCCGACATTTACCGCGACTACACGGGGCGGAACAACACTCTTGTTCTCGACAATCTCCTCCTTATAGCTGAAGCCGGGCGACAAAACGACTGCATCGCCCGCATACCACTGATACCCGAGCACAACACCGACGCTGAGCGAGAGATTAGCCGCAAAGCTCTTGAAGCTCTAGGCTTCAACCGATTCGATCTATTTACCTACCAAATTCGCAAACACTGACTATGGCACGCAACATGAACATTATAAGACTATTGATAGCGGTTGTCTTTTCGACGATTGCTGTTATTGCTTATGCGAATGGCGATCCTGTTGCAAAATTTTCATCGGTCAACCGTGTAGCCAATCCTGAGCCGTTATCTATTTCCGATATATATATTATCCATGAGAAAATTAATATAACCCATATCGACGGATACAACTGTTTTGATATCACATATACCTTCAGAAACAAGTCAGATAAGGATTTTCCGGAAATTCACTATGGTTTCCCGATAGACTATCTTGTTGCCGATGAGCTGGAAACATACCAGTTTACAGGCGATTATTACAGCGAAAGCATTGCCGAAGTCGGTTGGAATGAAAAACTTATTAAAGACATCACCTTTATGTTTAATGGAGAGGCACTTACGTTCCACTCCTCAAAAGAAAGCGTGAGAGAAGCCGGGTATATTGTAGAAACTTATGAAGATTACAATGACAGCATACCGGTCGATGCGGTCAATCGCCGCTGGTTTTACACCACATTTTCCATGAAGCCTAAAGCAGAAGCGAAACTGAATGTGCGTTATAAAGTGTATGCAAATTCCTCTGTCGGCATTTATACTGATAAGTATGATTTCTCTTATTTTGCACGAAAAAAGGAAGATTCAAACGATATTTTCAACAATCTGCCATTTGCATACAGATATTTTGCCAATACGTTCGACATATTATACGACTTTACGCCTGCAAAACATTTCGGAAACGGTGCTCCTTTTGTAATCGATGTGAACATCAACCTATCCAACCTCGAAAACCCTTGGATTATGGAAGCCGACGGATATTACTACTATGTAAATCGTATAGAGCGCAATATCTATGTATCCGCACAAGATATTAAGCCTATAAACTTTACGGTAAATTTCAGATCTGACCGCTCGGAGAATAACATTCAGCGTTTGATTGACCAATTCAAAATATCCGAATCTGAATTTGAGACGTCCATGACAGCCGATACACTATGCATAGAATTTCACCGACCGGTTTTTGTTTCAGATTTGGTTTGCGATATTGACACATCTGTAATCAGCAAAATACATTCACTCATAGAATATGCTGACGGCAACGCAAAACGATATGAATATACCATACATGATATTAGTGAGTATTCTAAATCAGATAATCGAATCAGGTCGCCGATTCTACTCACAATCACCGACTTGTATCAGAACGGAATCACATGGAGCGAGGACTGTATAGATTTCGTGCCTCAAATAGAAGGTTTTGATAAGGATAGTTTCAAGATTAAACGAATTAAACTCGTCTTTGATACAGATTCTACACAGATACCTTTATGTAAAAAAGTAAATATTCTTGATACCCGATTTTAATAGCACAGATTGACTATGGCACGAGGAAAGCAGACCTGCAAGATACTGAAAGAGATACGTCGGCAGATTGCAGAAGCCAACGGCATCGAGTTCATAACATCGGAATGTGGCTACAAAGGAGATTGCCTCGGCACATGCCCCAAATGCGAGGCAGAAGTGCGCTACTTGGAGCAGCAGCTCCGCGCCCGCTCCCTCGCCGGTAAAGCCGTAGCCATTGCCGGAATCTCAGCGGCTTCCATCGCCATGCTCATGCCTATGACTTCGCAGGCTCAGACCGTGCAAGAACCGCAGAGCCTTTTGAAAGGTAGCGCCCCTGTTTTAGCTGATACAATAACAGTTAGAGGTATTGTACTGAGCGGGGATACGTTGCCCAACGGTACTATTTCAAAAGAGCCACTGATTGGTGCGACAATTAATAATAATCGTACGGCTTTAGGAGCTATTACTAATTTAAACGGTGAATTTAACCTTCCGGCTTGTATCGGAGATACATTAGAAGTAGGATATGTCGGTTACGAATCACAGACCATTGTCGTAACCAAGGATATGAAAAATGTTGAAACTACACTTGTACCTTCGCAAGCATTATTGGACGATGTTGTAATTGGGCTAATGCCTTATACAAAGCAAAAGGAAAATCACTATCTTGATCTTAATATTATTGATGAAAAAGGTAACCTAATTGAACGAGAAAGCCTATATATAAGTGTTGTCAGAGTTGATGAGGATAACGAAGAATACACGGATTATTTATATCATGAATACGTTGACGAGCAACACCCATGTCGGATTTATTGGGATACCTGCTATGAGTTACAAGATGGAGATAACAAGCCGTTAAAAGAGGCGACACTCCGCATAGAGGCCGAGGGCTACGGCGCCCCCATAACAATCAAGGTAAAGTATCCCAAACACAATGCCAAGAAAACCATCAAATTCCGCCACAAGAGCTAACGGATTGATAATAAAATTAACAACAATAGATTTTTCATTATAAACAATATTCTTTATGGTGAACTTGACAAACTATCTACTATAGACCAACCGACAAAATATATCCTTTTTTCTTAATGGAAGTAATTATAATGGAAGGATCAGTAAGCAATCGGCGGATATATGTGATCTGCACGTTAAGTGCGAGTGAATTGGAATAGCTTGCGTCACCCCATATTTTATCAAGTATCGTGTCACGTTCAACAGGTTTGCCGATATTTTCAGCGAGCATCTGGAGGATTTCGGTCTGGCGCACCGATAGCGAATGGATCTCGCCTTTGTATGTAAGAGATGACAGATTTGGCCGGAAAACGGTATTGCCCAACTGGTATTCAACATCCTGATTTACGGTCATACTCTCGAACCTTTCGTTGATTTTAGCAATAAGTTCTTCGGGATAAAACGGTTTTGGAATATAGTCATTTCCTTTTAGAGAAAAACCATGTAAACGGTCAACCTTGTCAGTTCGGTCAGTCAGGAAAAAAATTATAACTCTCTTATCGTTCTGCCGGATAATCCTCGCCATCTCAAATCCGTCAAGTTCAGGCATATTTATATCAAGCAGGATCAAGTCAGGATGAGTTTCCCTATAAATTTCCAATCCAACCTTACCGTTGTTGGCATAGATTAATTCATATCCTTCCGTCTCGACAAAGCGCTTGAGAAGCATCGAGTTTTTGAGGTCGTCATCTACTAAAAGTATTTTAATAGCTTTCATCATTGCGGTAATCTTATTGTGAGACAAGAACCTTCGCCTTCCGAACTCTCAACTGATACATCTCCCCCATGCGCATCAATCAACAATTTCACATACGCAAGCCCAAGACCTATTCCGGGTTGTTCGCCGGTCGATGCCTTTCCGCGATAGAACCGCTTGAATATATGTTTCAAATCGGCAGAAGGTATGCCGTTGCCGCTATCGCGGATTTTAAGTTCAACGAATCCCTCATCTTCGCTTGCATCAGCATTGATTTTCACCTCCGGTCCTGAATATTTGACGGCATTCTCCACAAGGTTAATCAGTATATTGTATAGATGTGAACGGTCAACGGATACAATCACGTCTGATGCAATATCATTGCTTAGTATGACTGTCTTTCCGGATGGTCGTGTGGTAGCTGCATCCACAGTGTCAAACAAATCACGAAGATTGACAATCCCGATATTGAGGGGAATCTGCTCTACGTTGTTGAATGTTATGTCGCGGAGTTTGGAAAAATAGGCTGCAAGGTTGTCGAGCGCATTGCGAGTCTCTGTCAAAAGTTCCTTTTTAACAGCATTATCTTCTATCATCCGTTCATTATCAAGCCCCGACACGCACATTTTTAATGTAGAGATCGGTCGCTTTAGTTCGTGAATCATAGTAGTGATAAAGCCATTGCGCAATTTATCGAGACGAGATAGCTTCAACACTGTCGAAATCTGCAACACAAGGCATACAACAAGCAGACATGACACTGACAGAGCGACAAATAGCGTCTGCCACATACCGGGGAGCACTTCAAAGTGGTTGACCGGACTTACGATGCTGACAGTCTTCCCTTGCAGCTGAGAGTAAGGAATGGTCATAGAAACGTCCGGAGCAACAACAGATGTATGATAACACACTGCCGTTTCCCACACCATGCTGTCGGCTTTTGACAGATTTATCCGCGCCTTGATTCCGGCTTTAGTCAATATAGAATCAATGCCTTCGACAGTAAAAGGACATTTCCGTTCGACCTGTACATTATTTGTTGCACGCCACGCCTCATTTTCATCTTTGGCTCCGGATGCATCAAATACCATTGAATCTACAGGTGTCGCCATTTGAATCTCTGCAAGATCCATAGCTCGGGTTCTCTGTTCGTCGGTAAGCGGTGTCCCCGGCTCCAGCCCAAGAAGCTCATGAGCCGAAAAAAGATAAGTGTAAATTCTGGAAGTACGCTTTGTCCGGACTGTATCACCATAATGTTGCTGCAATGAGAACGAAGGAACATAGAAAGCATTGAAATCTTTTTCATTCCTGAAAGAATCGGCCCGGATATCGGAACTGACAGCGCGGATTGCATTATAATCATCAACACACATCGCAATCCTTTCACTCAAATTACGTTCATACTCCCTGAGTGAAAATTCATAACGTCCGTAGAGCCAATATATTTGCATTCCGAGGAACGCGAATATGGCACTTATGGTGATTATGTATAATGTCTTTATCCGTTTTTCCATGCTGCAAAGTTAAGAAATACATATCAGCCATAGAGCCTGCGATTCAAGCTATTCCTATGCCAGTAATAATTTAGTAATAATTACATAATGTTTGAGTAATGATTATTTTCAGTATGAGGATAGATAGCAACATAACTTTGAATCATGGAACAAAACTCAAACGATATGAAGAAAACATTTTCGATCCTCGCCCTCATTGTCATTACTGCATCCATCGTCTCCGGAAAAGTGGTTCGCCATAAGCTCGGCATCTTCCAGTCATCGGTACCCGAAACCGAAACCCTCGCCCAGGAGAATATGGAGTTTGTCTACGAATTCCGTTGCTGCGTTGACACCACCGGCTCTTTGGATGATAATTACGAAAGCGACAACATGCTGCTGCAGATTGGTCCGGACGGGCTATCCAAATTCTCCAGCTACAAGAATCTCACCGTAGATTCCATAATTATGCGTTCAAGTCAGGAACAGATTGCAAATGCTGCGATGGAGGGAAAGCTAAGCAATGGAGAATTCATGACCATCTACAAAAACTTACAAACACAGAAACTAACACACACGGAGAAAATATGCCAGGACTGGTTCCGCTACGACGAAGAGATGCCGTCGTTTGACTGGGAATTAACTGACTCTGTCACCAACGTGCTTGACTACAAATGTCAGAGTGCCAGATGCAGATTCCGTGGACGTGAATGGACTGTATTCTATACCGAGGACATTCCTCTTGCCGACGGACCGTGGAAACTGCACGGTCTACCGGGACTTATAATGAAAGCCTCCGACGAAAAAGGGCATTACACCTTTGAATGTATCGGGATCAAGTCAAAAGCAGACCGCCCCATCACAATCTACAAGGTCCCTTTCAATAATGTGAAACGTAGAGATTATTATGATACCAGACATCGCTATGAAGTGAATCCATACGCTTATTTTGAGGCGACTACAGGCGGACATGTCACTGTCACAGATGAAGCGGGCAATCCACTGCCCGGTGTCCACGACCCCATTGAACTTTCCTACGACTATCTCGAGCTTGACTGGAAAAAATGAACAGATACAGTTTTTTCACACTTTGCGTTCTCCTCGGACTGCTGTCGGCTTCGGCGACAGCAGTCCCGCGCCAACTGTGTGGCACCGTTATCGATGCGGATACCGATGAGCCCGTTGTCGGATGCATTGTCAAATCGAAAGGTGCGTTTACATCAACCGACAAGGCCGGACACTTCGTCTTAACAACCAAGGCCGATGCTGACTCCGTGTCATTCCGCTTCATGGGCTATGAGTCGATTTCACTCCCTGTCACAGCCGACATGTCTGTGGTGCGTCTTGCACCTAAAGCCACACAACTAAAAGAAGTGGTTGTAGCAGCACCGGATATTTATGCCAAAGGCGATACATTGGTATTCAATGTGGCTCAGTATGCCAACGCCAAAGACAATGCCATAATCGACGTGATCAAACGTCTGCCAGGCATTAAGGTTGAGGATGACGGCACAATAAAGTACCAGGGAAAGCCAATCAACAAATTTTATCTCGATGGCAAGGACTTCATCGGCGGACAATATGGCCTCGCCACCAACAATATATCGCACAAGGATGTGGCTTCGGTGGATGTTATGGAAAACCATCAGCCGGTGAAAGCTCTCGAAGGGATTGAGTTTCCGGAAGAGGCAGGCATAAACCTCAAACTGAAAGAGGATGCCCGCAGCCGATGGGTGGGTGTGGCACAAGCCGCAGCCGGTATGCAGCCGTTTCTTTACAATGGCTCACTCTACACCATGCGCATCGCTTCAAAGAGCCAGAATATAATTACCATCAAATCCGACAACACAGGATGGAATCCCGCCAATGAAATCCAGGAGCATGACTTCGACGATATGTTCTCATCGGAGTACTCCTCAACTCTTTGGCCGAAGTATATCTCCGCCGACATCATAAACGCCCCGCTCACAGAGAAGCGTACCCGTGACAATCTATCGTGGCTGGCCAACGCTATAACGGCATGGAAGTCTGGCGACACCTCAATGCGCCTAAAACTCAACTATATGAGCGACTGTCTTGATTATAATTCAGGCGTGATTACCAACTATTTCAGCTCACAGATTCCTAAGTTTATTCAGAACAATTCACAGCGGACGCAGACCCACGACCTGTCGGCACAGTTCTACGGCGAGACAAACAAACGCGGTTATTACCAGAAAGATAAATTGACTGTATCGGGCACCTGGGGCAAATCAAAATCCGGCGTCACCGGCTCGTTTGACCTCTCACAACGGATAAACCGCAAGAAATTCTCAGCCAACAACGACCTGAAGCTGGTGAAGCGAAATGAAAAGAAAATCTTTACCCTTATCTCACGCAACACTTTCGAGCATCATCCCGACAGATTGCTCGTAGCAGGTGACAAAGATGCCGCGCAGAGCCTCAATACCACTGATTTCCGGAGCACAACGGAAACTAAATTCGGAAAGCTCTCCCGTTTCTGGAAATACTATGTCACTGCCGGACTCGACCTCGATTATCACCGCATGCACAATTCACTTGCCGGTCTTGGCGAATTTGACAATTCCGGTATTCACGAAGCATTCCTGTCGAACCTCTACGCTACCCCACAAATGGATTATGAACGCAACCGTTGGCGGGCTTCGCTTCATGTGCCACTGAAATGGCAGCATTACTCTGTCGACGGTCAGCACGACTATATCAACACGTCACCACAACTATATCTGAAACGTCAGTTCACGGCAAAATCCGATTTTTCGGCATCTGTCACTTACAATCTGAGGACTCCGCAGCCATATCTGAGCTTCACAGCTCCTGTGCTTTCCGACTACCGCAATCTCTTCATTGCCGAAAATCCCGACAAATACTCGCATAACATGGCTGCTTCAATCTCCTACCGCTACCGCAATCCGATGAAGTCACTGTTTTTCAATCTGTCGACAACCTACAACCATAGCCGCAATTCAATTATGTCCAATCAGTTGTTCATCGACGACTTCATAATTTCGACCTATGCCGACCGCCTTCATCACAGCAACACGTGGAGTATCAGCGGCGGATTCAGCAAAGGACTTGGTCACAGCAAGATGGTGGTCGGATGCGATGTGAATGTCTCCGCATCTTCGTCGTCATCAATGCGCGACAATTCTGCGATCCCTTACCGCCAGGCAACTGCCGGAATGAAACCATACTTCAAAGGAAGCATCTGCCGTTGGATTTCGGCAAACTATGAGGCTGAATATGAATTCTCAAAACTCACGATTGACAAAGAAAAAAACAATTACCACACATTCCATCAAACTATTTTCTCCACTATAATCCCCAATGATATTGTGCATTTCACCATCGGGGCAGAGCATTTTCTGACTCGCTTCCCGAAAGGAAATATTACTAACCTCATGCTGATTGACGCCGCAACAGTGTGGAGAGTGAATAGTAAAATCAGAACGTCGCTTACAGCGAATAATCTTCTTAACAAACAAAATTATGAATATATGACCTACGGCACACTCTCACATTCACAACACACATTCAACATAAGACAGCGCTCAATACTCGCATCGATCCAGTATCGGTTCTGAAAGCGGCTCATCCGATGTGCCATTATATTTGTCTGAAGAATCATTTAGAGATTCATATGGAAAGACACCACAATACAAAAAGAGGCCTAAGTATTCCTGATATCAACTAAATTTATTACTAATTATGAATCATTTAATCCCAAAACAACGGTCCGAAATCTGCCTTGTAAGAAAAGGAACTGGAGTAAAAATCGTAAAAACTTGATCCATTTCCCAACCGCGAGAATCTCGAATTGAAATTCAAAGAGCGTAGAGAAAACCAACAAGTGGCAAAAGCACAAAACTCCACTAACTGATAACGTCGCCGAGGGTTCCATTTCTCTCGGGGTCACAATCAAAAATGGCAAAACGCCGCAAAGCACTGAAATCACTTGATTT
>CAJTPZ010000011.1 GCA_910578395.1 uncultured Muribaculaceae bacterium
CGAGAAATGCGGCAACAAAAATGGCACCCTGTAAAGAGTGCCATACTAACAGATTATGCTATTTTGTAATCGTTTCTAACTATATAGTCATTTGCCGATGCAAAAGCGGGTGAAGATAGTTGCAAGTAGATCGGGGGTGGTGATGTCACCGGTGATGGTGGCGAGAGAGGATATGGCGTGACGGAGATGATGAGCGACGAGATCGGGAGGAAGGCCTTGAGTCAGAGCTTTATGTGTGTTCTGTAGCTCTGCACGGGCCTGAAGCAGTGCCTGGCGCTGACGTTCGTTGGTTATAACAACGTCACCGGGCTGATAATTAGTATGTGGTGCGGCAATCCGACATATAGTGTCTCGTAACATCTGCAATGTTTCTGCATCTGATATAGAGTGTGAAAGTGGTGTCTCTTGTGCAATCTTATCCACTCCCGAAAGATCATGCAAGATTTCTTTGATGCGCTTAATATTAGCATCAACGACTTCTTGGCAGATATCGGTTTTGGTTATGACAGGTAGAAGGGTCTGATGTCCGGCAAGATTTAAACTAAGCTGCTTCCATATCTCCCGAACTTCTGAATCGGACGTGCGATGGTCAATTAACCATAATATAAGGTGGGCGCTGTTTATAACTTTGCATGTACGATTGATACCCTCACGTTCGATTGGATCGGATGTATCGCGAAGCCCTGCCGTATCTGTGATGCGAAAGAGTGTCTCTCCGATTTTGAATGTGTCTTGAATTGTGTCTCGGGTGGTGCCGTGTACATCGGACACAATCGCACGGTCATCATCAAGGAGAAGATTGAGAAGTGTGGATTTTCCTGCGTTTGTAGCTCCAGCAAGCGCAATCGGATAGCCTGTGAGTATCGCCTGTCCGGTGGCAAATGAGTCAGTAAGTCTGTCGATCTGCCCTATTATATCATTTGCAAGCAGCTCAAGTCTGGCGCGTGACGCAAACTCGATATCCTCCTCCGAAAAATCGAGTTCGAGTTCGAGCAATGATGCAAGATCAATTAATTGGCTGCGAAGCTCACGGATGCGTGTCGTGAGAGATCCTTTGAGCTGATTTATCGCGATACGATGGGCACCGGCTGTACGCGCCGAAAGGATGTCGGCCACCGCCTCAACCTGAGCCAGATCAAGACGTCCGGCAAGGTAAGCCAGACGCGTATACTCCCCCGGCTGAGCCAGTCGGCAAAGGCCTGTATCGATAAGCAACCGCAACAGACGTGACTGAACATATACCGAGCCATGAACCGATATCTCGACAGTATCCTGTGTGGTGTAGGAATGTGGAGATCGGAATATTGAAGCTACTGCCTGGTCAAGTATGTGGTCTCCATCCATAATCTCTCCCACCAGCGCTGATGCATGACGCGCCGATGCCAGATCTTTTCCATGCCAGATATGCCGCACTGCTTCAAATGCCTTTGGTCCGCTGACTCTGATTACAGCTATTCCTCCGATGCCAGGCGGAGTCGATATGGCGCAAATGGTGTCGGTTGTTGTGGTCATCGTCCGGTTGAGAAGTTATAAAAATCGTAATTTGACTCGATGGTCTGCTGCAACGAGTCAGGCAGAGTCGCAAAAAAATCGTGACCGGTGACTGCTTCAACCTGGTCCACAGTCATGGCACACTTCTGCAT
Organism: uncultured Muribaculaceae bacterium; assembly: GCA_910578395.1. GTDB lineage: Bacteria > Bacteroidota > Bacteroidia > Bacteroidales > Muribaculaceae > JAFLTL01. The sequence goes on from CAJTPZ010000011.1 coordinate 1,644, forward strand.
GCCTCCATCGACCTTACCGTTGTTCATAATGAAACCTATAGTTGCCGGAGTGCCATCTGTACGTCGATAAAGAGCGACTTTGAAGAATGCCGGAGGGACGACTACCTCGGTATCACCGATAGTCGATGTATACCCACTGGTCATGACAGGCCCGCATATCACAACGACTGTACCGAGACTGTCGACCGATGCCTGATTGCGGCATGCCTGTTCGAGTTTGTTCCATGCTCCGGTGTTAAGCGACGTTGCCTGAGGTGCGATGTTGGTAAATAAAAAGCAGTCTTTCATAGCCTGCTCATCCCATTTCATGTCAGCAGCAGGAGCCATGTGTCCGCGGTCATAGCCTGAACGTCTGTAATCCGCAGGAACAGCGCAGCCGGATACTCTTCGGTCAGGAGTAAACGATGCCGAATTACGTGATACCACAGGATTGTTCAGCCTGTCGGCTGTTATCGTCCACGCTACCCAGTTTGGGATATGGGTGACAGGATTAAACGAGACTTTAAAACCCTTATAATCCACTATGACTTCATCGAGATCGGGATTTGTAGCTGCCACTGCATATTCATCCCAGTTTACAGGAAGCTGACTCGAAGAAGACGATGAACCAGAAACCTCTCCCCCATCAACAGGCATAAAAAAAGCCACTACAACCAACAGCAGGCACATTGCAATAATTGTCCGACGGATCGTATTACGTTTTTTCCTACGTCTTGACATTTTTGACAAATAATCGCTCATTGATTTCTGAAAAATAATTGTCAGACAGCAGGAAGCGACTGTCCCTGAAGCTTCCTGTAGAGGTCAAGCGCATAGACGTCTGTCATGCCTGAAACATGGTCAAGCACAGCTTGGATACGCCCGAACAGAGTCGGAGCCTGCGCGTCGTATTGTTCTGGAATCTTCGACAGCAAAAGCCGTGAATAACTCAGATTCGAGTTTATCACAGCATTGATGAGATGATCCATTAGTGATGTAATAATACGATGACCTGCAAGTTCGACATCAACCACTTCCTGTGCATCATAAATTTTTTGATAAGAAAGCTTCGCGCATCGGTCGTAGGCCATTTTCTCCCTCTCAGGCAGACTACGGATAAGAGTCGAACCGAACGAGCCGTCGAGAATTTCCTCTTCATGAGTAACAAAGCTGTCTGCACAGCATTCTACCAACCTCCCTATCACACAAGAACGAAGGTATGCTATTTTCTCATTCGGATCAGAAACACCTTCCATGATCACATTCATGTGGTCAAGTCTTTCCGACGGGAAAAATGCACTAAGATGCTCAATTACAGTTTCTGTCGATAATATCTTAAGTTTATGGGCATCTTCGATATCCATTACTTCATAGCATATATCATCCGCTGCCTCAACTATATACACCAATGGATGACGTGAATAAACCAGCGGATCTCCAGGATTGCTAAGCCGCTTTAGTCCAAGCTCATCAGCAATTCTGACAAAATCACATGCTTCCGAAGTAAAGAACCCGAATTTTCCATGCTGACCTGCCACAATCGATTCATGAGGATACTTCACAATCGAAGCCAATGTGGAATAAGTCATGGCAAATCCGCCATTACGACGTCCGCGGAACTGATGGGTCAGCAGACGGAAAGCATTGGCATTACCTTCAAAGCAAGTGAGATCGGCCCACTCACGAGGTGAAAGTCGGTCACGCAGATGCTTCCCCTTACCTTCACTGAAATAAGTAGAGATAGCTGTCTCTCCCGAGTGCCCGAACGGCGGATTTCCAAGATCATGTGCCAGACATGCCGCACCAACAATCTCTCCGGCGAAATCCAGACATTCCACCCAAGGCTCCGCGCTATACTTTTTACGAAGCTGACGCATGACCTCATTGGCAAGCGAACGCCCCACGCAAGAGACTTCAAGACTATGAGTCAAGCGGTTGTGAACAAAAACACTTCCCGGTAGCGGAAACACCTGTGTCTTATTCTGCAAACGCCGGAAAGGCGACGAGAATACCAGGCGGTCATGATCGCGCTGAAAGTCGCTACGGGTGCCGCGGCTGCGGGGGTCATGATAGTTCTCCAGTCCCAGTCGTTTGTCACAGATGAGTCTGTTCCAGTCCATCAGCTTCATTCATTATCTTTTTTCTCCAACTCGCCGTCAAGCGCCGATGTTCCGGCAACAGTGAGATCCTCATAATTCTGATAAAGAAAATCGTTATAAGGAAAACGGGCCAGATGTATCTCACGGGCACGGTCATAAAGAACGCGTTTCAATTCATCGATATTGGTGCTGTTGCGAGCCGAAATGAACACACAGCTTCCTGGTGCAAGTTTACCCATCCACGTTTCTTTAAGACGTTCAAGCGATATGTTCTCACGCTTTTCGGGCGACAGATCATCCGGATCCTTAGGTGTATATGAGAACGCGTCGATCTTATTAAAGACCATTATCACCGGTTTTTCAGCCACATCGCCACAAATATCCCTCAATGTCTTGTCTACAACAGCGATCTGTTCTTCAAACCCCGGATGGCTTATGTCGACCACATGCACAAGTATGTCGGCCTCACGCACCTCGTCAAGCGTCGATTTAAACGAATCGACAAGATGGGTAGGCAGTTTGCGTATGAATCCGACAGTGTCGGTGAGCAAAAAAGGGAGATTGTCGATAATGACCTTGCGGACGGTAGTATCAAGTGTTGCAAACAGCTTGTTTTCAGCGAACACCTCACTCTTGCTAAGCAAATTCATAAGAGTAGACTTACCCACATTGGTATATCCTACAAGTGCCACTCTGGTGAGCTTGCCACGGTTTTTACGCTGAATGGATTTCTGTCTGTCGATAGATTTCAATTCCTCTTTAAGACGCGATATACGATCGAGTATTATGCGGCGGTCAGTCTCGATCTGAGTCTCACCAGGTCCACGCATGCCTATGCCTCCACGCTGGCGCTCAAGGTGAGTCCACAGTCTCGTCAGACGTGGCAGCAGATACTGGTATTGTGCTAATTCGACCTGAGTGCGGGCATTGGCCGTCTGCGCGCGTTTGGCGAAAATATCAAGAATAAGCGATGTTCGATCAAGAATCTTCACCTGCAGCTCGCGCTCTATATTGGATACCTGCTTTGTTGTCAGATCATCGTCGAATATGACCATACCAATATCGTTATTAGCTACATAGTCCTTGATTTCCTCGAGCTTACCTTTACCGACAAATGTGCGTGGGTTTGGATAATCTACTTTCTGTGTAAACCGGCGGACAGTGACAGCTCCAGCCGTATCGGCAAGAAATGCCAGCTCATCGAGGTATTCCCGCACTTTCGTCTCGTCCTGCTGTGGTGTGATTAGTCCGACAAGCACTGTACGCTCTGTCGTTTCTTTATCTATAACAAATTCTTTCACGTTGCTTTCTTTTCAGTTTTTTAATCAAAACGCTTACGCACCGACATAAGTTGCTCAGAAATCCTTGCCGGTGAACTGTGCCCCACCTTCGACCACGGCTCCTTGCCGCTCCTTGAATGCTGAATTGAAATTAAAACTCAGCGACAGGGCAATATTCGGAAACTTAGGCCGAACTTTTGTGTAAGACTCAAGATTATCCGAAATACGCGTACTATTGTAACGGGCAGTGTGAAACACATTGTGCATCACAAGCGACGCCCAAAGTCTGTTCTTGATCACCTGCTGCCTCATAGCGAGATCAAAATAGCAATATGCCTTCTCCCTGCCTTGGGCAAGCACAGTCGGTCCCACAAAATTAGCATCAAATTGTATTTTTGTGTCAGGTCCGAGAATAAAATTATTGATCAGCGAAGCCGAATAGCTTACATTGGAGTTGGAAGTGCACCCTTCATACTTGCTCATGAACCGGTAACCGAACACACTGCCATTAAGATTGGCAGTCCACCATGACGCAAGACGGAAGCGTGATGACAACTCAAAACCGACCGTACGGTCATCACCGGCATTGATAAGCGAATCAAGCGTGACACCGGGTTCATATGGCACACGCACACGCTCGGCAACATCACTGCGGTTGCGCAAAAAAGCTATAGCCGAAACCGTATTATCGCCGCCTAAATTTCGGCTGTACCCTACCTCGGCGGAATGAACATAGGCTGGACGTATATCTGGGTTTCCTATCAGCTTGGTATAATAGTCCTCGTATGTGATATATGGCTCAAGCTGCCAGATTCCCGGACGGACCGTGCGATAGGAATAACCTGCCGAAAAATTGTTTGACTCATCGACACGGTATCTCAAGTGGGCCGACGGAAACACATTCCAACGTTTTATATCACGATCAGCACCAGCTACAGCAATGGTGAGTTCGTCGAGCGTATGGTCACCTCGCAGGCCTGCATCAAACTCGACCGCACCGATTTTCTGATTGACCATCGCATATAGCGAATGAATCTGACGACGATAGAAAAACGGCGCGTACATGTCATCCTGCCATATAAAATCAGAATGCCCACGGTCCCAATACTTTATTGAATAATCGCCATGCTCGCTGTAGGATACATATTGATACCCTAACTCAAGATTCCCGTCGGAACCATAATTCAGCCTATAAGACACAGTGCCGTCGAAATCCCAATGATGCTCATCCTCATAGCCACGCGTACCTTCATAACGCACGCCCGACATATCAAACAGATTGCTCTCCGTGTACTCAAGGCTGTTCCAGTCGTAGCGCAGACGGCCATTGATATCAAGCCTGTCACCACGGCTGTTGAGAATCCACGAATAGGTTGTAGCGACCTGTGCCAGATGCTTGGTGTTTTTTATCACATCATGGGCATCGTATACATTATCATGAATCAGATTCCCGATATATTCCCGGTGTTCACTGTAGGACATATGACCGCCACGCTCTGTTCGTGTTTTTCCGTGCTGGGCCTCTACATTCAGGCGGTGGTCGCCGCGATCCATCTCCCACCCGGCTATCGCGATATAATTGGCAGGAGCTGTATAGCGTGTGCCGTCGGCACGCGAAGTAGTAAGATAATCATCGACCAAAGTCTTTTTTGTCTGTGTAAAATCACTCTTGTTTTTCAGCCGGCTCGCTGTCCCGCCAGCATACCACCTGTTTATCCCTCTGACATAGCTAAGACTCAGGTCCGCGCTATAAGCATTCATCGTGCTCTCGCTTGCCGATGCCATGGCCGAGAATCCCTTTCGGGTCTGTCGTTTGGTCGTGATGTTGATTATGCCGACATCACCGTCGGTACGGTAGCGGGCTGACGGTGTGGTTATTATCTCTATATCATCGATCGATGCCGAAGAAATCTGTTCAAGCGCCTGAGTGCCGTCAAGCATACTTTTCTTGCCATCGACATAAACCAGAAAACCGGTACTTCCACGAAAAGAGATCTCACCGTCAGCATCGACACGCACCGACGGCATTGATTTCAACACATCGGCCGCAGTACCGGCCGCAGCAGTCAGTGCAGAATTTGCTTTGATTACCTGTCGATCAAGCTTATAGATCACCTTGTCCCGTTCGGCTGTGACCACAACTTCATCAAGGCCGACATCCCTCACATGCAACTCTATCGTGCCGAGATCGACGGCATTACGGCCATCAACATCAATATTGTCCTGTTTGTAAGAAACATAACCTACAAACTGAACCGACAGAGTATATATGCCTTTACCGACAACATTTATAGCAAAAACGCCGGAGTCATCTATCATTGCCGACCCTACTACGATGCTATCGGCATCAGCGAGCATCGCGACAGCCCCAATGGCCGGCTGCTGGTTTTCAAAATCAACGACGCGTCCCCTCACAACCGACGCTGACGCTGCCTGGATAGAAAGTATAGCCAGAACAATAATACAAAAATAACGCATATACTACAATAAGAAACGTTTGGTCATAATATGAAAAACCACTTATGACAGTCGTTTTTCATGCCTATAAATTTACAAAAATCCACCGAATTCCAACTACATACACCTCAAATTAAAAATATCGTCAGGCAGCAATAATCCGGTCAGGCTCCTTTCTAAATTTCACTTATGGCACCTCATCATCCTGTGTAGAAGATTTATCGGCATACTTGTCAACAAGGTATACAATTATCTTTGCAATAGCTTACTATGTCATCATTTGACTGAAACCCCTTGTCACAGAACTTCTGCAGCCCGTTTTTCACATCCTCAAGTACATCATTCTGCGAACTGAGCACACGTGCTGTCTTGGATATAAAATCACGGAAATCCTGATTTATACGGCACAATTTATCAATCGTATGATAATCAAGCTCATTCTTTCGCGCCTGATACCTGATCCGTGTTGCATCTGAAAACGGCGACAACTCAATCACACCTATCCCGAACGCTCTGTTAAGACGCTCCATCTCCTCTTCTACATCCTCACTGATTTCAAAAGCGACAAGGTAACCATAGTTAGCCCAGCTGCTGTTGGACAACGCCTGAAAAAAATACTCTTTCAACTGATGATCGTTGTTAATACATCTCTTCAATTCAAACGAATACAGGTCTACATATCTTTTTGTATCCGCGACTTTAAGAAATGACTGTGTAACCGAATTATGAAATTCATTAAACTCAACTGCGACCATATCCGGATGTATCCATTTCTGGGCCTGATCAGCTTTTGTTGAAAATTCGTGGAATATAGTTTTTGAAAACTTATTCTGAGTCAACAGATAATTAGCCAGAAGCCGGTGCAGACTTCTTTCCTTATACGGCTTGATTATATTTTTTGGCTCCCGTTTTTTAGCAATGCCATTCGATCCAATAAGACGATCCAGTTCTTCTGAATATTTTGTAATGTTGCAGCAAGTGCCAATGGATCCTGTTGAATTCTGCAGCTCTTTCGACATGCTTTTTCTTTGTATGACCACACCTGTCCAGTCTACAGGCCTTCGATGCTGTAGATTTTCACCTTCACAATAGAAATAATCTCCTGTAATCACACCTACATGATAACATCCCTCTCCATCTGAGGCAAGAACAATATCTCCGCATTTCAATCCGTTGCATATCGTCCATAAGAAACCTACACTGTTACGTGCTGTAGCAATTGATTTATCCGGATTAAAGCTAAGATACACATCAATCATTTTATGCCGCCATTCTCTTTCATCAGCAGAAGATAAAGACGCTACATTTAAATTAATTCCAAAATTAACTCCAATGTATTTCTGTTCAATACATTCTTTCAGAAATCGGCCATGTTCACCTAACATTATTCGATTGTACTGTCTCATAATTCAAAATTGAAACTAAATGATATAAATACAAATATACGTAGAATATTCGACGAAAAGAATAGCGATCGTCATGCGAAGCATGGTGCGCGGTGGCAAAGCCAATTCTTTAAGTCAAATATAGCGAGAATATTCGATGAAAAGAATAGTGATCATCTGGCCAAGGATTCCTCCCTTGATCACAATCAACTTTAATCCAAGGTTTACGACAGACTCAGTATGACTATCTGCACAAGAATTACTCTTGCAAACATGCAGAGAGGATATACTGTGGCATAGGCTACCGAAGGGCGATCTGACGGAAGATTGGAGTTGGCATAGTCAAGTGCCATCGGATTAGCCATTGACCCGCAAAGCATTCCGGTAGCTGTACCGAAATCTATCTTGAAAAACTTTACAGTGATCAGTCCGACAATAATCACCGGCACTATTGTCATAAACGCGCCAAGACCGATCCACAACAACCCCTCGGAGCGGAAAACAGTCTCAAAAAAATGCGCTCCCGAATCAATGCCAAGACACGCGAGATAAAGTGACAGACCTATAGCCCTGAGCATCAGGTTTACACTCGCAGTAGTATAAGTTACCATGTGAAGACGGGGACCGAATTTACCTACCAGAATCCCCATAATTATCGGGCCTCCGGCAAGACCGAGGCTTATAGGCAACGACACCCCAGGAAAACGGAAAGGAATTGCACCGAGCATCACTCCAAGAACAATGCCTATAAACACTGCAAACAGATTCGGCTCATTGAGCACATTGACGGTATTGCCGATTAGAGGTTCTATCTTATCAATCGCCTTCTGCTCACCGACAACTATGATTTTGTCGCCGAGTTGCAGACGCAGATCGGGCGTAGCCAGCAGTGGGAAGCCACTGCGATAGACACGACTGATGTTTACTCCGTATAGATTCCTCAGTTTTAACGATCCCAGAGTCTTGCCATTTATCTGCCGGCGAGTGACGATGAACTGTTGCGACATAAGCTGGCGGTCGACAGCATTCCAGTCAATATCGTTGGCATTCCAGTCTGTTTTGTCCTGCTGACCAAACACAATGTGCAGTGGCTCGACATCAGCCGGCGTACTCGTTACAAGCAGACGGTCATGCAGCTGCAACACCGTCGACGATGTTGGTATGCTCACTGTACCGTTACGCCACAATCTTGATATCACAAAATGGCAATTGGAGAAATGAGCTATCTGTTCGACTGTCTTGCCGCATATTCCCGGATTGGACACCTCAAACTCTGTAATTTTTGGTTTAGGAGAAACCTGAACGGGATTATCGCAGATCTCATGCGGCTTGACAAAAAAACGCCTCATAAAAATGATTGCCACAATCACCCCGACAACACCAAGCGGATAAGTGACAGCACACCCGAGTGCCGGAGTGCTCGACGGGATGCCGAGCTGCGACAGAGTCTGCTGTACCGCACCAAGTGCAGGTGTATTGGTGGTGGCCCCACAGAATACCCCCATCATGTCAGGCAGGCTCACAGGAGTGACATAAGCAAGCACGACAGCGCATAACAACCCGACGCAAGCCAGTGAAAGACCTATGATGTTAAGCCTTACACCACCGTGAGCCACCGAACTGAAAAAACCGGGGCCCACCTGCAGACCAAGAGCATATACAAACAGAACCAGACCGAAGTTCTCTGCATACTTCAAAGTGTCGGGAGCTATGGTTATCCCGAAATGTCCGGCTATAATTCCCACAAAAAACACAAACGTGACGCCAAGCGACACATTGGCAATCTTCACTTTGCCGAGGGCGAGTCCTATGGCACAGATTAGTGAAAGAACGATAATTGCCTGAATGGAACTATGTTCGACTATGATAGAATGCAACCAGCTCATGATTTTATCTCATCGTATCTGTCGGTAAACGCCTCCAATTATTCCCTCTCCCGCAAATGCGGCACAGGAACCACATCGTTCAACGACCTTTTTACCGCACAAAGGTAATGATTTATTCCATAACTACGGTCATAAACGCGACGACGGGAAGACCCGTTGGGTCTTCCCGTCCATATCAGATCTATTTAAAATCCTGCTTACTTGTTATTGTCAAGAGAATGAACAAGACGCTGGTTGGCGTCGTGGAGACGCTTCTCGTCCATCTTCATCACCTTGCGGTCGTAGGTCATGATACCGTTCACCTCGCCTTCGACATCGGTTGTCTGAGTATAGACTCCGGCTGAGTATCCGCGCTTAACCAAAGGCATAAACTCGTCGATAAGTTTCACATACTCATCGGTAAGCTGACCGGCATTCTCATATTTCACATAACCCCAGTTCTTGTCGTTCTGCCACAGGTGACCTTCGAGAGGCAGACCAAGGCCGCCGAACTCGCCGAGCACTGTCACATTGTTACCATCGTAGAACGAGAGTGTGGGATTGGGATAGTGGTGGATATCTACTATTTCACCGGCTCCGGGAATATGATTGCCGCCACTCGACGAATTGACAAGACGGCTCGGATCATAAGCCTTGGTCCAGTCGCTGATCTCCTTGGTCTTGAACTGACCCCATGCCTCATTGAACGGAGTCCAAACAACTATCGACGGATAAGGACGGCAGAAGTCCATTATTTCCTTCCACTCATGACGGAAATTGGCCTCAGCGGCTTCCGACGGATACCAGGGGGTGTCGTCAAACCAACGGAAAGTCACCCACTTCGGACCCTTGTTGATACGCGGCATATCCTGCCATACAAGGATACCTTCACGGTCGCAGTGAGTGTACCAGCGGGCCGGCTCAACCTTCATGTGCTTGCGTATCATATTGAAACCCCAGTCTTTTGTCTTCTTGATGTCATAGAGAAGAGCCTCATCGGTAGGAGCCGTATAGAGACCGTCGGGCCAGTAACCCTGGTCAAGAGGACCATATTGGAAAAGATCCTTGTTGTTGAGCTGCATACGCATCACGCCGTTCTCATCGCGACGGGTCGAAATTTTACGCATTGCCGCATAGCTCTTTACTGAATCGATCTTTTTGCCGTTTTCATAGAGATTGACCTCCATGTCGTAGAGGAACGGACTGTCGGGGCTCCAGAGCTTTGCATCGGCGATGCTGAGCACAGCAGGAAACGCAGGAGTTGTTTTGGCTGTAGCCACGGTCTTGCCGCCGTCAAGGGCGATCACTTCGATCACGCTTCCGGCAGCGGGAGCCGATAGAGGCACATCGACAGTGAGTGTGCCGTTGTCAATGTCGGGCACAGTGTTGACTGCCTCAATGTGATTGGCGGCAACAGGCTCCATCCACACTGTCTGCCAGATACCGGTCACGGGAGTATACCATATACCATTAGGCTTGGAGATCTGCTTGCCGATACCCTGATAACCGGCATCGGTCGGGTCCCACACTTTCACAACCAGGCTCTGCTTGCCCTGCTTGAGATAAGGTGTGATATCTACCGAGAAAGGCACAAAACCACCGATGTGCTCCGCTACCTTTATATCGTTTACATATACATCGGCCTTATAGTCCACAGCACCGAAATTGAGCATCACATTCTGCCCTTTCCATGAGGAAGGCACGGTGAACTCACGGTGATACCACAGATTATTGTCCTTGCCGACTGTCTTGCCCACTCCCGAAAGAGAGGACTCTACAGCAAAAGGAACAAGTATTTCCCCCTGATAGCTTTGGGGAGCGGGATCTCCAGTCGGAAGAATTGAATAATCCCAAAGACCATTGAGATTCACCCAGTTCTGGCGCTCCATAACTGGGCGCGGATACTCGGGCAAAGGATTGGCGGGATCAACCTTGTCGGCCCATGGAGAGCTGATGTGATCGCCGGCAGGCGACCAGGCAAAAGCCAGAGAGCCCACAGCAAGCATTCCTGCGGTCAGCGTCGATTTCAGTTTCAGCATAATGATTGGTATAAAAAATTAAAATTACTTTTCGTAGTTGAAACACTCACCCCACGTCATAAGACAATTGGGAAGCGGAAAATCCTCAAGTTTATTATAAGAAAGCCAATAGGCCTCGCGATGGTCGATTGTATGATGACCGAGTTCATTTTCATGACCGGTAAGCACCACCTTTGCTCCGAACGACTGACACATTTCCGGAAGCTTGGCAGCCCAGCATATAGGCATCAGCACATCTACCGCAGGCACCTTGCCCTTGAGATTCAACACCATGTCAAGATCGCTTTTGAGCCACTGGTCACCGGTCGAACTCACCGTGTAGCCATCGGGAGTAGTAACCACATATATGTTATTCTGCAGCTTGTCCTGATGGCCTGGTATAATAGTAGCCTTCAATTTTGCGCCGTTGGCAGCCTTGAAAGTTTCCTTCCATATCTCTTCCTTGCGTGTGTGTGTCACAGCCTTGTTGTCGGAAAGGATCTCATCGGGAGCCACCACCGGTTTCCCTTTTGAAGTAAAACACTCCACCACAAACGGATCGACATGATCCGGATGATTGTGAGTCAGAAACATTATATCGCATTCATCGGCAAGTGCCGAAGCGATGCTGTCGCTCATCAAATGACGGGTACCGTCTTTTACCATGCGGCCACGGTAAATATCCCATCCGATCGTAACCTTGGGAGTGCGTATGATCCAGCCGTCATTATAAAGTTTGTACACCTTCATTCCCTTTTTCAGAGGCTGCTTCAGATCGGAAAGCACCTGTTTCATACGGCCGTCTAAAAAATTGGCCACTATCGGCGACCCGTCGAGACGTGTGTCGTGGCACACCTGGTCGAGCAGATACAAAGCGGCCTTTCGGGCTTGCGTAGGCGCGTCGGTCGACGGCGTATCGGTGTTGATTATCTCGTTGACAAGCTCAAACGTAAGTTCAGTCTGAGCATTGATGATGCCGTCTTTGTCCTGCCAGAAGTACGTGAGGTCTCTTTTGGCTGACACCGACAGGCACACAAGGATTACAGGCAATAAAGCTATGCGACGAAACATGATTGGTGTAAAAAATGATTAGGTAAAAAATAAGGCACGGACACACCGCTCGTCTTTCATTTATTTCTTTGTAGAGAAAACCGGAGACATCACGGCATACCACAACGCGAATATAACATGTTTAACTTTCATTTGCAAACATGATTGTTATCTCGCGCACCTGTTTTAAAACATCATTTTTATCATTGCACAATATCACCGCTTTCAATTTTCGCGACCTTTTTGTCGCAAATAAGCGTAAGAGCACCGTCGGTAGTCACATTACACGCTGTTCCGAAACCGTCTTGCACTGTATAGATCGCTGTCATTATGCCAATGAATGTTTCCGGATTCTCTCCGCCAAGTATTATACTGCCAACTATCGTCGAGCAAGCCACATTAAGGCCGCCGGGAACACCGGGCGAACCGATCGCTATGACACATGCAACAACCGAAAAAACCGCAAGATTCAACATCGACGGCAATGACCCGTTGAGTGTGTAGTAGGTAGTAGTCACCAGAGCGATCTCTGCTATAACCGAGCCGCAAAGATGTATATTGCAAAAAAGAGGCAGAGTGAAATCATAGGTTTCCTTCTTTACTATCGGACTCTTCTCAATGCACTCGATAGCAAAAGGCAGAGTAGCGGCCGACGACATCGAACCCAACGCCGTGAAATAGGCCTTAGGATAATATTTCAGCACATGCCAGCCGTTGCTTCCGGTGTAAACCGATGCTACAACATACATAAACACAATCCACACAAGCTGGCACACAACTATCATGGCCACTACCGGAAGAAACACACCCATATTGGTTATTTGTCCGGTATAGGCAAGCAATGCGAAATTGCTCCCCACAAAAACCGGAAGCAAAGGCAGCAATATCTTGCGCACAAGCAACAATATCATTTCCTGAAGTTTCTCAAGCATCACAGCGGCTGCCCTGTATTTCGTCCAGACGACTCCAAGACCTACAAGCAATGCAAGCAACAGAGCCGACATAGTGTCCATCGTCGGAAAACTCAGATTGACAAGTGGCTCTTTAGGCAAAGGAATCACCTCGGCCTGAGAACCGAAATGAAACAGCGGGACAAAAAACCGGCTGACCGACATCGAAAAAAAAGCCGCTCCTATCGACGACAGATAAGCCAGCACCATAGTGAAGACAAGCAACGACGTCACATTTGAACTTAACCTTGTTATCGACGGGGTAACACACGCAAATATAAGCAGCGGTACCATAAAGAAGATCACCTGACCGGTAGCCTTCTTCAACGACATAAGCGTCTCACGTGCCACTATCACAGCATCGCCGTCAAGCAGTTTTATACCATAGCCTGCAAGAGTACCGGCTAAAATAGCCACAATCAGTACAAATGCAGTACTGCCAAACAGTTTTTTCATTTACCCGGATAATTAAGTATTGCATACTCAAAAACCGCAGGAGCGTCAGTAGCCCCTTCATGATAAAGACCCGGGCGCGCCACACGGTCCCATCTCACAAGCGACCTTTTGGCTCCATCAGCCATGTCAAGCTCGACAGGAGTCCACTTTCGGCCATCCATACTCCATGCAAATCCGGTTGGAAGACCTCCCTCCACAGTCATACGCAAATGCACAGCCTCTCCTGGCAATCTAACCTCGGAAAGCATCCGCTCCTTGCCATCTTTGATCATTTTTATCCCGATACGGTCACCTACACTGCCAAACACAATATAATTGCCGTGATCGCCATACATTGTTACCCCTTTCCAGCTTTCATTTCTATTGTTTACAGACGTTGTCAGCTCATAATCGGGAAGAGCCGGGCGCAGACACAGCACTTCACCACCGGCATACCCACCCTTTGGCGATCCGGTCAGACGCAGACGTCCGTGTTCCGGCACAGCCTCCACATCAGAGTACGGATAATTCCACGACCATTCGTGGCGGAGAGAGGCACATGTAAAATCATCATAAAAATCCACAACAGGCTCCTGCACACAATCAGCCGCCGGCATCGGCTGTACAAACGAAGCATACTCACCCGTCACAAAATGAGGCCACTTGTCGTCACCCATACGCAATTCCTGCAAATGAGGCTGACGCCCCATGTAAAATCCTGAGCCTTCGCTATAGGCATGGCAAAGATAATACATGCGGCCGTCGGGAGTTGTAGTCAGTGTGCCGTGACCTATTGACTTGATCTCATCACTACCGTGCAGAATAGGATTATCACGATATTTCTCATAAGGACCTTTGAGACTTTTCGAACGGGCTACCGACACAGCATAATCACTGTCGGCGCCACAACAGCCCCTTATAGCATAGATCAGATAATAATATCCGTCTTTTTTAAACCAATGTTGTCCCTCCATACCCTGGCGTTCATCATCAACCAGAAGACCGAACGGTTCACCATCAAGCTTCAGACCGTCGCGGCTCAGCTTTGCCGCAAGCAGCTCAATCGGACGGTTATCAAGTCCATAAGCCTTCCAGCTTATATACAGTTCTCCCCTCTCCTCAAGTACAAATGCATCAATCGCTTCTGTGCCGAATTCCACTACCGGCCCATGATCAGTAAACTTTCCTGTCGGCGAATCCGCGGTGGCAACTCCGATATACGACACATTGGACTTGTTACGCGCCGTGTAGTATACATATACTTTACCGTTGTGCACATACCATTCCGGAGCCCAGAACGACGAAGTTGTCCATTCCGGCTGATCATTGAAAATATGCCCCGTCTGCTTCCAGTTCACAAGATCGCGGGAAACAAAAACCGGATAATAAGGAGCCCACTCCGAAGATGTGCCGGTGGCATAATACTCATCTCCGAATCTGATGATTGACGGATCGGCCACATCTCCCCTGATGACCGGATTGATAAAATATGCTGTTTTCTGTGCAATGCCCGACACAGCACAGAGCACCATTGCCGATATAGTGATAAAAATCTTGGTCATATCTAAAATTTGTCTGAACGCTTTTCACAAATGTAAACGTTCAGAGCCACATCTACAAATATATCACCTCATTCCTCAGTTTTGCCTGATCATACGACACATGCACCCATGTGGACCCACGGCGGTCGCACTCCCATATAGCCTGTGTCCAGTGCAAACCCGATGCAACAAGCACTCTCATAAGCCGTGCGTTTTCACAAGCTGTGTTGGCATAACTCACAAGATCGGCCGCCATTCCTTTAAGATGATGAGAGTTTGTCACACCACCCACTGCCCGGTTAAGTTCAGCACACCTGTAACCGCTTGTCACGATCAGCGGCGCACCCCACATCTCACGCAACGGATCAAGCAGACAATCGACAAGCACACGGAGATTCTCTCTTATATCTTCAGTCGGAACATTATTGATTCCAAGCCGCAAGGCTGTTGCTGACCGTGTCAGCTCTCTGTTTGTAAAATATTTCATATCAGTTATTATATTTATCCGATACAAATATCACTCCCGACACAATCCTTTTAATGTAAAATTGGCCACCGTCATCAGCAAAAAAATCGCGGGCCGGTGCTGTCACAGCACTGACTCGCGACACATTTTATATAATCGAAAAGAGCTTATTTCTTTTCCCTGACGTTCTTATTGCTTACAGTTCCGTTTATCGGTTTCTCCTCATACATAAGAGAAGCTCTCTCGCCGTCTCGTTTACCGGATACCATTACTGTATAGCGCTTTGTGTCACTGACCGACTTCACTTCTATCATATTGTCATTTTTGGTCAGATCGGTGATCCCTTTTCCATCCTTGGCAAGCTTATCCACCGCGGAAAATAGCTCCTTCACCTCTTTTTGTCCCTGTACCGACACAATGATCTCCTTCTTGATAACCTCGCCGGTCTGGGGGTTACGCTTTTCCGAGTAAAGAACACCGGGCAGCTCCTTGTACTTGTTTATCAACTTATTGATCTCTGAAGTCTGAGCCTTGGCACAAAAAGACACAAGTGCTACAACCACAACAAGAAAAACACGCATCATTTTCATCTTCTTTATTATTTAATTGTTTATTACTGGATATTCTCACAGAATTTCGAAATCAATGCCGCACGCTCTACATCCGATTCGCAATACTCAAGTACCTGATCATAAATCTCTTTCTGCGCATTACAGAATTCCGACCTGACTTCTCGCCGCATTGCAGCAATATTCTCCTCATGATTGAGAATCATCGGCATGACCTTGCGCAGATCTGTAACTTTTTTGCCGTCGCACATCACATACGATCCCTCATACATTGCCAGCAATTCTGTATCATACTCTTGCGTAATCTTTCCATATCTTACGACCGCAGTCATTACGAAAATGGCCAATACAGCCGCAGCCGCAATACCGGTCAACCGATGTCGGCGCAATAATGCCGGCCGTTTCGGTCGCAGCCTCGGCGCATCTTCACGCATTCCGCTGCAGTCGAGATCCGCAAACCATCCCATCATATCTGCAAAAGGCACAAGATCCCTGGCAGGATTGCCCCGGTAGAAATATTCATGGAGCTGCGCTTCCTCTGCATTGCTTGTGGCGCCATCCATAAATTTCTCCATAAGCCGGCGAGCTTCTTCGTGACCTATAATATTCATCAATTCTGTATTTTTAAAAACATTTCCCTGACACGCTGACGTCCGCGGCTGAGCACTACCCTCACGTTTGCCTCGGTCATATCCATTATCTCTGCGATCTCCCCGATTTCCATGCCCTCGACATGACGCATTTTCATTATCGACTGTTGCGCCGTAGGAAGCTTTGCAAGAATACGCCCCACATGATCAAGGCTGTCAATATGTTCAAGTCTCTCCTCCGGACCCGGATCCTCCGAAGTCTGCGGAAGCACCTCATCGAGGGTCGTCGCATTTCTCACACTGCGGCTCCGCATCTGGTCAAGACACAGATTGCGCACAACTATGGTAGCATAAGCCTCTATTGTGCCGATACCGTGGATATCACCCTTCATCGTCCAGAGCTTCAGCAACGCGCTCTGAGCAACATCCTCAGCCTCCGATTCCGAGCCCAGCATCCGGCATGCCATTCTCACCAGACGAGGTCGCTCATTGCGCACCATCGATGTAAACTCTTCACGTGTCATATATCTGATTGACGATCCTTATCAGATTTTGTTACATTATATCATGCCTTTTTCAAAATATTTTATTCAATGAAAACAGCCCGGCGCTCTCTTGATAGAGAGACCGGGCTGCTTTCATTATTGTAAGAATTTGCTTATCAGAACTTAACACCGAGAGTCACAACTATATTGTTATCACGCTGTGAAAGCTTGGACGTTGGTATGTTTGGGCTGTCTCCCCATGCAGTGAAAGGATGGAACGTCGACTGACGGTAACGGTGCACGTATGCCAGATCGGCATAGAATGCCTTGTAACGGTATCCGAGACCCACTGTGCCATACTGTGTGCTGTTGTCAAACGTGTACGACGGATCGGTTCCCGAAGTCTCCACCTCTATATATTGGTCCTCTGCCTCCGACTTCACACCGCCATTCTGATAGCTGTAGCCGGCACGTAGGCTGAACTGTGGAGTAAGACGCAGTTCTGCACCGAAACGATAGGTATTGGATGCCTTATAATAATTCTTTACATTATTGTTCACATAATCATAATTGAATCCGTTACTGCCATCCGACAGCGACATGCTGTTGTAAGCGTCACGCTGATAATCGAAACTGAGTATTGCACGCCCGCCTATCACTCCGGCGACACTGGCGATCATCTTCCAGGGCGTACGCAGACGATATTCAAAATATCCGAGATCCGTATCACTCGATCCCTCATAACCCGATTCATAAGAGTAGTCCACCACTGCATCGTAATTCTGGTTAAGAGAGTAATAAGTCGGCGTATGGAATGCCAGACCGAAACGCAGCTCGTCGATAGGCTTCACGATCACACCGGCCTTGAAATTATAGCCGTTACCTGTGATACGTTTGAAGTTGTCAAGCCCGAAATAGCCGTTTCCTGTCTCTGTCCCG
Source organism: uncultured Muribaculaceae bacterium (assembly GCA_910578395.1). Taxonomy (GTDB): domain Bacteria; phylum Bacteroidota; class Bacteroidia; order Bacteroidales; family Muribaculaceae; genus JAFLTL01. The sequence goes on from CAJTPZ010000011.1 coordinate 19,752, forward strand.
GTTGCCTCGGCATTTGGAATGCGGGCACCCTGAAGCTCCTCGTCATAAAATACCTGACGCGAATATCTGATATCAGTGATACCTATGCCTATACCCCAGTAAATCTTGTTTATAAAATTACCGCCGAAATTCACGCTGTATTCATCGATTGAGCCGCGCTCCCTTACCATATACTCGGAATTCCCGGTCGTGCCATTCTGAAAAAGACCGTTGTATCTGGTGCTTGTAGGTGTCTGAGGATTGATCAGATATGAATTGTACGACAATATACTGAGCCAGTCCGGATAAACCCCGTTAACACCTTGGTAAGGATTCTGGTTTTTATCGATCAGAAGATCTCCAGGCGCTACACCGTCGGTAAAACTCGCCACATAATTCGACAATGAAGTCGGCAGAGAACTGAAACTGCCGTGATAATCTCTGTCAAACGATGCGGCACGAGTGTAGGTCGCGCCCCATGTAAACACCGGCATGATATCGCTTCCTGTGAAAGCCGACCCCACATAACCGAAATTATTGCAATATACATGAGTATGGTTGTCCTTGTAGAAATTGTCGGTCTTCATCGACTGCATGTCAAAATCTACTGTCACTCCGATCTCCGACGAACGATATACACCTATACCGGCCGGATTCTGGTTAAGCGTCGACAAATCACCGCCAAGAGCACCGAAAGCTCCCGCCATCGACATGAAACGTGCCGTTCCTCTCAGATCGCCCTGCGACAGACTATAGGCATCTATGGCACTTTGCGCCGAGACTGTTGTCACAAGTCCTCCGGCACATACTGCAATTGCAAATAAGGTTATTTTTTTCATAGTGTGTAGAGTCAAGTATTCAATAGAAAACGTGTATTTATTAGTTTCTTCAGAAGCCACACCTTTATCTTAACGACGGCCACGACCTCCACCGCCGCCTGATCCGGATCCACCACGTGATCCTCCGCCAAAACTGCCGCTGCCACTGCCGAAGTTGCTGCCGCCTCTTGTGCCGAGGCTACCGTTGCGGTTACTGTTGCTACCGTCATTACGGTAAGCCGGACGTGAATTATTGTTGTTTATGCCGTTGTTGCGCGACGGATATCGACGGTTGCTGTTCACATTGGCACCCGGACGCTGACCCGGACGGCCTGTAGTCACACCTTGTCCGTTAGGATTGCGGCTTGCCGGAGTGCTGTTGTTAAGACGGGTTCCGAGCCCGCGGCGCGTACCTGCGTTCCCGGTGTAACCGTTACGCCCGCCGCCTGATCCATGCACAGCCATCGATCCGGGAGATGAAGGACGCGGACGATGCCATCCGCCACCCCACGACGGACCCCAGCCGGGTCCCCATGCCCAGCCGTAATCCCATCCAAAGCCCCAGCCTGGTCCCCAACCGGGCCCCCAGCCCCAGTTGCCTGCCCAATAAGGATCCCAGCCCCAACCCCAGGTAGGACCCCAGCCCCAGGTGGGCCCCCAATTCCATGAATAAGCCCACGACGGACCCCAGTAGCGGCTCGTCCAGTAAGGCCATGACCAGCCCCATGGGCTTCCGAGGTACAAATTTACATGCGTGACATTTGCAGCCGCATTCTGAAGCTCCTGCTCATCATTATAGTAAAGATACTGCAGATCTGCGTCTCCGCTTCCTTCTACAACATCAGGATTGTGGAAGCGCTCAATACGGCGCGTATTCGAGAAATCACCGTTAAGCAGGCTGTCGGTCATAGCGTTGCTCTGGGCATACCTGCTGGTTGCGTTAGGACCCCGACGGTTGTACTCATCAACATCGCGTGTCGAGGTTCCCGTAACCGCATAAGTGTCGGCACCGGGAAAATCCTGACTCTTGTTCTGGACATAATTGGCCGCGGCTTTTGCCTCAGCTGTCTTTTTGGCCTTCTCTGCCTTCTCCTTCTTAGCCTTAGAGGCATTGAAGTAAATATCATCATCGTAATAACCTTGAGCCATCAGCGGGAAACATGCTATAAAGCCCATAGCCACTGCGATAAAAAACTTTTTACGGTTCATGTCACTACTTCCTTTCTTATTTTTTGGTGAGAGATTCATCATATTCTGTTAGACCGAAATGCAAACCAAAAGTTTAAACACATCAAACCCGCTTCTTTTTCGACCTGTCTACAAATATAACGTATTTTAAACACCTTTGATGTTCAATATGGCCATTTATAACAAAAAAAATGGCATTATTAATATTTTTTACAGTCAGACCTCACATGGAGGCGGCACTATATGACTCTGCGAATGACACTGTTTAACCTCTCGGTCCACTATAAGATGACGTGTAGCCATTTTTGAGATACCCGACATCTCATGTGACACAAGCACTATTGTTGTCCGCTCTGACAGACGGCCGAGAAGATCATAAGTCTCATCTACAAAATGGCGGTCAAGATAGCTCAGAGGCTCGTCGAGCATCAGCACGTCAGGACGGCTGATTATTGCACGTCCGAGCAAAGTGCGCTGCAGCTGACCACCCGAAATCTCGCCTATAGGTGCATCCGCACGGTCAAGCATCTGTATTTCGGCAAGAGTCTCATCCACACGTCTGTGCTTTTCCTCCCGACACATCCCCTTGACACTCAGCAATCCGGTAGCCACAACTTCCTTTACTGTAATCGGAAACCTTGAATCGATCAGATTCTTCTGTGGAAGATAACCTACATTGAGTCTGGAAACCGGTTCTCCACCATCTCCCATATATACCACACTGCCGGCTGTCGGATTAAGCAGCTTAAGCATCAGACGCAAAAGAGTAGTCTTGCCGCCACCGTTCGGACCGGTGACCGCGATAAAGTCTCCCCTGTTGACCGTAAAATTCACATTATCGAGAATCACTCGGCCATCACGCTTAAACCCTACATTTCTTATGTCAATTATCGGAGAACGCATCGTAAAGTTTTTGCATTTCATCCTCCCATTCTCTGTTCATGGGATTTATCGTGACTACATCAAATCCGTTCTCTTTCACAAGACCGGCCGCCTTGTCCGAATCAAACTCCTGCTGATAAAAATATATCCGGCAATTCTCCACACCGGCATTCTTCATGCTTTCAGAAAGTGCCTTCACCGAACTTTCTTTCCCTACATCGACAAGAGCAACCTGTTTCAGACCGTAATCACGCGCAAAATACGACAGCGACGGATGCCATACGGCAAACGACGGACGATCGTCACGACCATCAAACAAACGACGGAAACAACCGTCAACAGAATCCAGACGTGACTCAAGACGCGCATAATTGGCCCTGTAGACATCCTCGTTTATCGAGTCCACCTCAATAAGGGCATCAAGCGTATTTAAAGCGATGATCTTTGCATTTACGGCACTGCTCCACATATGGGGATCAGCCTCGCCATGACTGTCATGGTCCCTTTCATCGTCATGACGATGATCATGAGTGTCATAGATAGCCTCGATACCATCCGTGACATTTATTATCCTCAGATCCGGACGATTGCTTTTAAGCCTGTCGGTCAGCACTCTTTCAAAAGCAAACACCCCCACAGGCATATACACCCGAGCCTTTTCAAGATCCACAAACTGCTTCATCGACGGCTCAAATGACTCAGGATCCGACGCCCTGCCCAAAAGACACACAGTCTCTACTCGGTCGCCCGCTATATTGTCTATAAAAAACTGTTGTGGAGGAATACTTACAGCCACAACAGGTCGACGCGACTTTTCACCACGCGCACGCTTTCCGCCGCACGCCGATATTATCATGGCCATGCACCCGAAAGCCATAGCTCCGAGAATTAAATTTTTAACCATCATCATTGCAAAGTTACCATTTATATGACGATTTTTCACCGGTTCATTCAAAAAAATAGTTGCATATTTGTTCTCATGAACCAACAGAACACCGACCGTATTCTCAACAATTTCGGAGCATGGATCACCGCCGAAAAAGGCATGGCCATGAACACACACTCCGCCTATGCATCCGATGTAAAGAAACTTATTACATTTCTCGACTGCAAATCGCGGCCGGTAACAGAAACAACACCCGACGACCTGCATGAGTTTATCGCAGGCATGCATGACCTCGGCATCTCGGCTCGCACACAGGCTCGCATCATATCGTCACTGCGCGCATTCTTCACATTTCTCAAAGTTGAAGGACGTGCCATGTCAAACCCGGCAAATCTGCTCGATATGCCACATATAGGCGAACATCTCCCCGAAGTGCTCACGCTACGGGAGATTGATGCCATGATCGCAGCCTGCGATACATCCGATATTCTTGGACGACGCAACGCCGCGATAATAGAGATGCTCTACAGTTGCGGCCTCCGCGTGTCAGAACTCGTTACAATGCCTGTTTCCGACATTTATCTTGACGAAGCCTTCATGCTCGTGCGTGGCAAAGGCAGCAAACAAAGGTTTGTTCCGCTGAGCCCATCAGCCATGAAAGCCGTAAAAGACTGGCTGTCTATTGACCGGCCCGACATACTGCTCGACAAAAAAGACCCGGGCACAGTATTCGTCAACCGACGCGGTCAGTCGCTCACACGTGTTATGATATTCTATATTGTTCGTCGCCTTGCTAACGACGCCGGAATCACAAAAAAGATATCCCCACACACACTCCGCCATTCCTTCGCAACACACTTGCTTGAAGGCGGAGCACCACTCAACGCCATACAGATGATGCTCGGACACACATCAATCTCAACAACCGAGATATATCTGCACATCGACCGCACCGAGCTCCGCCGCCAGATCCTCCAATACCACCCCGCTAACCACCCTCACCCCACACCAGATAAAAGCCTGCGGTAGCAGGCGCAACATTCACAGCACCGGGTGAGCAAAGCGAACCCGGTGTATACAACAATCTCTCACAGAGCTGCAGAGCAGCGACACATACACTCTTACACACTGCTAAAACTACATTAGCCAAATAACTATCACCAACAACCCATCACCAGATAAAAGCCTCCGACAACAGGCTCAACATTCACAGCACCTCCTGTCTAGGTGATGGTCCCGGATTTTGTGCAACATTCACCCCCTCACTCACACCAGATAAAAGCCTGCGGCAACAGGCGCAACATTCGCAGCACCGGGTGAGCAAAGCGAACCCGGTGTATACAGAAATCTCCCACAGAGCTGCCGAGCAGCGACACATACACTCTTAAACGCTGCTAAAACTACATTAGCCAAATAGCTATCACCAACAATCCATCGCCAGATAAAAGCCTCCGACAACAGGCTCAACATTCACAGCACCTCCTGTCTCTGGGTGATGGTCCAGGATTTTATGCGACATTCCCCACTCACTCACACCAGATAAAAGCCTGCGGCAGCAGGCGCAACATTCGCAGCACCGGGTGAGCAAAGCGAACCCGGTGTATACAGCAATCTCTCACAGAGCTGCAGAGCAGCGACACACACTCTTACACGCTGCTAAAGCTACATTTGCCCCAATAACTATCCACACCCCCAAAGGCTGTCACGCCCAAAATACCCTTGTTGCAGTCGAAAGACAATAAGGAACTACACCCCATCCCTCAATACGCAACGCAAGTTAAACCCGACACTATCTAATTTCTATATAAAACCTTAAAAACTTTCTGCAATAAAATTCAATATTTATCATTACATCTGAAAATGCTCCATTCCATTATACAAAAAAAAGCACCCCCGATCGGGAGTGCTTCTTTTTGATACCCTGCGATTACTTACGGATACCAAGTTCTTTCTGGGCGATGATTGCACGATAACGCTCGATGTCGGTGCGGATCAGATAATCAAGCAGACGACGACGCTTACCTACAAGCATTTTGAGCGTACGGGCAGTCACATAATCTTTGTGATTCTGCTTCAGATGTGCAGTCAGATGAGCAATACGGGTAGAGAAGAGCGCGATCTGTGCCTCGGGGGACCCTGTGTCAGTCTTGCTCTTTCCGTACTTCTCGAAGATGGCTTCTTTTTCTTCAGGATTCAGTGCCATTTCCAGGGAATTGTTTGGAGTTAATAATTATTTTTAAACGCTTTTTCGGTTCAGGAACAAGATCGCGGCCGTTCCTTCCCTAAAAAGCGCCACAAAGTTACTCATTTTTTTCGTTCCGACAATAACTTTTGCAATATATAACGATCGTCGGTTGTTATATATTACCGTTATTTGCCGGACTGGGCCGGGCGACGGAAGTATACCTTACCCTCCTTGTACTCCTCAGCAGCAATCAGAGTAGGCTTCGGAAGCTTCTCATAATAGCGGGAGATCTCGATCTGCTCGCGATTTTCCGATACCTCTTCAAGATTGTCATTCAGAGTGGCAAACTCCTGAAGTTTCTGCTCCAGATCATGCTTCATCTCCGATGCGATCTGATTGGCGCGTTTTGCAATGATGCATACGGTCTCATACACATTGCCGGTATCGGCTGAAAGCTCAATCATGTCACGGGTGACAGTAGTGAGCGGGGCGTTTGTCTTTCTGTAATCCATTATTACGATGTGAACTGTATTCTGTTCGGTTGTTCTCTTTTATTGGTATCTTGGTGCATCAGTCAGTCGATGCATAGCGTGAAGCTATCTTATATATATTATCGGCCTCCTCGCGGAACTGGCTTTCAGGATAATTATTGATAAAACTGTAATATTCATCTATGACATCCCGAAAACGATCGCTTTTGCGCTCATCAACACTCATTGAAGCCTCCTGATAACGGGCCTTCAATATAAGCATCTCGAGTTCCTCCTTGTATTTTGAGTATGGATACTCCTTGATTGCATTCTGGGCCACTATGATAGCACTCTCATAGTTATTACCGCGATATATGCCCATGTTGTAATAAAGCTGGGCATTCTGAAGCTCTTTGAGGGTCAATTTGTCCTGAAGCTCAAATATCGCATTCTGCGCGATGGTCACTTTATCGCTGCGGGGATAATAGTCAAGAAAAGCCTGAAGCTCCTCAATAGCCTTTATAGTTCCCGACTGATCGAGCTGAGCTTCCGGTGAATCAAGAAAATAACCGTAACCGGTATAAAATCTTGCAAGCTCCGTATACTTCCCCTTGGGAAAGCGGGCATAATAAGTCTGAAAATAAGATGCGGCATCAATATATTCCTTATTCTCATAATAACTGAGTCCAAGAAGATATAATGCCTCCTCTCCTTTTTCCGATCCCTTCAGCATGGTCACCACATCTCCCAGAAGAGTGTAGGCCTGTGAGTAGCTTCCTGCCTCAAAAGCTCTTTTGGCAAATTCAAACTTCTCGTCAGGATCCTTGCTTTTCAACACACGCTGATACTCCCCACAGCCGCTAAGCGCAGGAAGAGTCAGGCATAAAAGCAATATTTTCAGAGCATTAAGCCCAATTCTATTCAGCATAATGTTTTGCAAAAAGTCTTTCAAGCCACAAATATACAGCTTTTTTCTCACCGGATTTCACTTTTCACATTTTTTTTCAGGCCATTTGAACCCCTGACTTGAGATATACTCATAGAAATCCTCCGAAAACTTTACAGCATTTGCTTCCGGATAACGCACTTCAGTGAATACGTGTGCAAGTGAAGGTTTCCCGTTTTCCTCTACAAACAAGCGATTTACAGATAGAGCCTCTTTATCACTGTAAATTTTATCAATCTCACAATCACCATAATCACGGTATGTTTCCTCATGGATAAAGACACTCGGATCAAGACGCTCTGCCCCTGCCGACTTTCCGTCAGGCCAGCCAACAGCAAGAGTAACAACCGGAACGGTCATTTCAGGCAGATCAAGTATACGGCCTATCTGCGACGCTGTGTAAGTCGTCGTGCCCAGATAGCAGCAGCCGAGTCCGGCAAGTTCCGCCAGTGTATTGAACTGCTGCGCGAAAATAACGGTATCGATAAACGCAGCTGTAAAACTTTCAAAATTGCTGAATCCGGGTTTGGCCCCCCGCAACTCACACCAGTGATTGAAGCGGTTGAAATCAGCCACAAAAGTCAGGAAGATACAATTGCCGGTAGCCGCCGGCTGATTGAAATGAGCTGCAGCAAGTCTTTTCCTGATATCGGCATCTCGAGTTACAACAACACTGTAAAGTTGCATACCGCCTGTTGTAGGAGCACGAGCCGCTTTCTTTACAATTTCAGCGATCAGCTCTTTCGTAACCTCACGTTCGGTAAACCTGCGTGCCGTCGCTCTTCCCTCCCAATATTTGGATTCAAACAACTGTTCCATGAAATTATTGTCACTTGACCGGCTCCGCCGTTGCTACGATATAGTCCTTAACCTCCTGAAAAAGTCGTGTGGCAAACACAAACTCGTTCAATGCTTCATTGGAAGTAGTGAATATCTTGTTTTTATCACCTACCCACTCGCGACGCCCCTTGTTCAGAAACACGATATTGTCACCGATACCGAGCACCGAATTCATGTCATGGGTATTGATAACTGTCGTGATATTATATTCATGCGTGATATCGCTCAGGAGTTCGTCAATCACTATCGAGGTCTTCGGATCAAGACCCGAATTTGGCTCGTCACAGAAAAGATATTTCGGATTAAGGGCTATCGCACGCGCTATGGCAACACGCTTTTGCATACCGCCCGATATTTCCGATGGATATTTGTTTTCCGCTCCTTTCAGATTAACACGCTCTATACAGAACATCGCACGATCTGTCATTTCCTCTCGGCTCATGTCAGAAAACATCATCAACGGAAACAACACATTGCCAAGCACTGTTTCTGAGTCAAAAAGAGCCGATCCCTGAAACAGCATACCGATTTCTTTACGCAGTTCCTTGATCTGTCGTGAGTTCATCTTGAGAGTATCACGACCGTCAAACAATATCTGCCCGCTCTCAGGGCGCAGCAGCCCCACAACCGACTTCATAAGCACGGTCTTGCCTGAACCACTCTGACCAATAATAAGATTAGTCTTGCCAGTCTCAAACCGTGCGCTCACATCCTTCAGGATCTGCTTCCCGTCAAACGACTTTGATATATCGACAACCTCAATCATTGCAGAAGAAGTTTTGTAAGTATCACATCAAACAACAAGATCAGAATCGAGCTTGTCACAACTGAGTCAGTGCTCGCCTTACCCACCTCAAGAGCCCCGCCTTTCACATAATAGCCGAAATAGCTTGCCACCGAAGCGATGATAAAGGCAAAGAAAAACGACTTGATAAGGCCGTACCACACATACCATTCCTGAAACATCGCCTGAAGGCCGTAGCAATAACGCGACACAGGTATAAGGTCAGTAAACACAGCCACAAGCAATCCGCCGAAAAGCGCGGTTCCCATGCAGAATATGACAAGTATAGGCATAAAGAACACAAACGCTGTTATTTTCGGAAGCACCAGAAAATTACATGAATTCACGCCCATTATCTCCAACGCGTCGATCTGTTCGGTAACCCTCATCGTACCTATTTCCGACGCGATGTTACTGCCGACCTTGCCGGCGAGAATCAGGCACAGGATAGAATTTGAAAACTCAAGCAACACAATGTCGCGCGTCGCAAGACCTACGGTATACGACGGCATTAGCGGCGAAGAAGTGTTCAATTGCATCTGTATGGCGCAGACCGCTCCTATAAAAATCGAAATGATGATCACAAGCGGTATCGAGTCTACTCCCAGTTTCGAGACCTCCGTCACACAACGTCGGGCAAACACGCCCCATCTGTCGGGAATCGAGAAAGTCCTGCCTATGAACAGGCAATACTTACCGGTGTTGGCAAGCCATTTATTTAATATCATGATACGTTTTGATACTATTAATTGCATAGCAAAGGTAATGAAAATTTGATCTTCATCCCGAATTTATGTAGTTTTGTGCAGATAAAGCGCCATAAAATCCAACATTCACATGCTCATAATAGGTATTGCAGGTGGCACAGGCTCAGGCAAAACCACAGTTGTCGACCGCATCATACAGGCTCTTCCACCAGGGGAGGTAAACGTTCTCCCACAGGACTCTTACTATAAAGATCTCAGCTATTTACCACTCGAAGAGCGTCAGAAAATAAACTTCGACGAGCCACAGTCCATCGAATGGTCTCTTCTGGTTCAACAGCTTGCCAGACTCAATGACGGAGAGACCATCGAGATGCCGACCTACTCATATCTCACATGCACCCGGCAGAAAGAAACCATTACTGTTGAGCCGCGCGATGTTGTCATCGTCGAGGGCATTCTCGTCCTATGCGATCCTGTACTTCGGGATATGATGGATATAAAATGCTTTGTCGACGCCGATGCCGACGAGCGGCTTATACGTGTCATTTCACGTGACTGCATCGAACGCGGACGCACACCGCAGATGGTGATCGACCGCTATGAACGGGTGCTGAAACCCATGCATTGTCAATACATCGAGCCGTCAAAAAGATTTGCCGATCTCATCATTCCTCAAGGTGGCACCAACAAAGTTGCAATCGGCCTGCTCACTGATTTTATAGAAGCTCGACTACGCAGAGCCAAAGCATGTAAATGAATTTAGAAAATGGCCGTCATTCACAATATTAAAGAATCTCTTGAGACAAAGGTCGACATTTCATCGCCCGAATTCATACCGGTTGACTCGCCTGGATTTTCTTTTGAGCAGGAGGCTCCTGAAAAACCGGGCGATAAAGACAGCCGCAGAGTCCTACGCACTGAAAATCTTGTCAAGAAATACGGACAGCGCACTGTCGCCAACCATGTCTCCATAAACGTAAAACAAGGAGAAATAGTGGGACTGCTCGGCCCTAACGGAGCAGGAAAGACCACAACGTTCTACATGACCGTCGGACTAATCACCCCAAACGAAGGCCAGATATATCTCGACGACCTGAACATAACCAAATACCCGATCTACAAACGTGCGCAGAACGGCATAGGCTATCTTGCACAGGAAGCCTCCGTATTCCGCAAACTTACCGTCGAGGACAATCTGCGCGCCGTGCTACAGATGACAGGACTTACACCGGCCGAACAGCGCGACAAACTCGACAGCCTTATCGACGAGTTCAACCTTGGACATGTACGAAAAAACCTTGGCGAAAGACTGTCCGGAGGTGAACGCCGGCGCACCGAAATTGCCCGTTGTCTTGCCATCAACCCCGACTTCATAATGCTTGATGAACCGTTTGCCGGTGTTGACCCTATCAATGTTGAGGAAATACAGGGAGTAGTCTACAATCTCAAAAAGAAAAACATCGGAATTCTCATCACTGACCATAACGCACAGGAGACGCTGCGCATAACCGATCGCGCCTATCTTTTGTTTGAGGGCAAGATTCTATTTCAGGGCACCAGCGAGGAACTCTCGGTCAATCCCGTAGTACGAGAGAAATATCTCGGCCGAGACTTCGTCTTTTACCGTAAGAAATTTGAATAATCAACCTTCTATACTCCCCCATCATGCAGTCCGTATTCAGATTTAAGCAATTTGAGTTGAAGCATGGCGGCAGCGGCATGAAGCTAACCACCGACAGCCTGCTGTTGGGCGCATGGGTGGAGCCAGGTCCCGACGTGCATACAATCGTCGATGCCGGATCAGGGTGCGGTATTCTTGCATTAATGTGTGCCCAGCGGTTTCCCGATGCCGACATAACAGCCGTCGACAACAACAGAAAAGCCTATGACGAAGCACTCGAAAACTTCAAGGCGTCACCTTGGAGCAACAGGCTTCATCCTGTTCTCGACGATATAAACAAGTGGGCCGATACAATCAGACAACCAGTAGATCTTATAATCTGTAATCCGCCGTATTTCACCGAAACCCTACGGTCTCCCGACCCGGCAAGAGCCGACGCACGTCATGCAGCGACATTAAGTGCGGAGTCAATCATCAAAACAGCATCGCGCATACTCTCCAAGTCAGGCACACTTGCAATCGTGATACCCGATTCACATTACCGGCGTCTCTCTCTTCCGGCATCGATTGCAGGGTTATCTGTCTCACGCATCGCCCGTGTAGCAGCAAGACAAGGCAAAGATCCATCACTTACACTCTTACAGTTCTCACGTTCCTCGACTTTACAGGTCGCTGGATCACAGACTATCGACATACGCGACTACAACGGAAATTTCACCGATATTTACCGACAACTCACACACCCGTTCCTCTTATATGATAAAAAAGCATAACGGTCTCGCTACAACCATAAGCCCTGCGATGGGAATAGGACTGCTTGCCTGCATTTTCATCCTGCTTTCAGTCATCACATCGGTCATTGTCACCCTCCTTGTATCACACATGGCTAATGACGTTGCGGCTATGCGCATTTCCATCGTCATTCAGGATCTGCTCATTTTTATCACTCCGGCAGTTGTTACGGCCATATTCATGACAAGACTTCCGGCCCGCTTCCTTGACATCGAATCAGCTCCCGGTGTCAGGCCGCTCCTCATTGCAGTCATCACACTGCTTGCGGCACTTCCACTTCTCAACTGCATCGTAGCATGGAACGAGGGCATACACTTTCCGGAAAATCTTGCCGGTCTTGAGACAAAACTAAGGGCTCTTGAAAACAATGCCAACAATGCGATTGAGACATTCTTCGTCTCCACCTCTCCCATGGCACTCATTCTTTCAATACTCATTGTCGGTCTGATTGCAGGGATATCCGAAGAACTCTTTTTCCGCGGAGCTTTGCAGAAACTGCTATTGCTCAGAAACATCAATCCACACATCGCAATCTGGCTTACTGCATTTATTTTCAGTGCGATTCACTTCCAGTTTTTCGGATTTATCCCTCGCATGATTCTCGGTGCCTACTTCGGCTATCTTGTATGGTGGACGCGATGCCTGTGGATTCCGATTATCGTACATGCTGTAAACAACTCGTTAGTAGTTGTCTCAAAATGGATTGAATCCCGTTCCGGACAAGATATGGCTATCGAAACGATCGGCGCTGATCCATTCGGTTCCACATCTTCCATGATAGCATTGGCAATCAGCATAATCCTCACAGTAGTCCTTATCGTCAGGCTTAAAAAAGATGCGAAATGAACGAGTTGACCGTCAACCAGCGCAAACTGTTTGCTTCCCTGTCCACAGCCAAAGGGCGTAAAGCCTCTTCTCTCTTTCTTGTAGAAGGCATCCGTGCCGTGAGTGAGATGAATGCCGCTATGCCTGGCGGTATGCGTGACATCATAGCCACAAATGCCTGGTGGGAACAACATCCCGGCTTTCCTGTATCTCCCGGAGTAAATACCTTCTCCGCAAAGAAAATCGATATTGACCGCATATCCTCTCTATCGACACCTCAACCGGTTGTTGCCACATTCGCGATACCTAACATACCCGTCCCTGCAAGCGATGAAATCTCGGCACAACTCACAGTTGGACTCGACGACGTACAGGATCCTGGAAATCTCGGCACAATAATCCGCTTATGCGACTGGTGGGGTGTCAGGCATCTTTTTTGCTCCGCACACACCGTCGACTGCTACTCACCCAAAGTCGTACAGGCCTCAATGGGCGCTTTGGGGCGTGTCTCGGTTCATCGCGTAGATCTGACATCGGTTATCGATGACCTGAAATTACATGGCACGCCTATCTGTGGCACATTCATGCAAGGCGACGATCTGCTTCACTCTCCACTACCATCATCCGGCGCTATGATTATTTTAGGAAACGAAGGCAACGGCATATCCCCGCAAATAGAAGCAGCTGTCGACCGTCGCCTCACAATACCGTCCTACGCCCCTGCCGATCATGTGGAGTCGCTTAATGTGGCTACGGCATGTGCCGTATGCCTTGCCATGTTCAGGAGAAATTCAACTGTCTGATTAGACCATAGCACCCTAAACGATATATGAAAATAGGCAAAATTGATCTTGGAGACCGTCCTGTAGGTCTTGCTCCGATGGAAGACGTCACCGACCGCTCTTTCCGGCTTATATGTCGGGAACAGGGTGCCGACATGGTCTACACCGAGTTTGTTTCTGCCGAGGCACTTGTACGCAATATACCCTCTACAATACGCAAACTGTCAATTGATAAGAACGAGCGGCCGGCTGCCATACAGATCTATGGACGCGAGCCAGAGCCTATGGCCGAAGCCGCACGCATGGCGGCTCAGGCCTGCCCCGACTTCATCGACATAAATTTCGGATGTCCGGTTAAAAAAGTAGCGGGAAAAGGAGCCGGAGCCGGACTATTGCGCGACATACCTAAAATGCTGGACATCACACGTGCAGTTGTCAATGCCGTAGATCTGCCGGTCACAGTCAAGACCAGACTCGGATGGGACTGTAACAGCAAAATCATTGTTCAGCTCGCCGAACAGCTACAGGACTGCGGCATTCAGGCTCTCACCGTTCATGGACGCACTCGCTCACAGATGTACACCGGCGAAGCCGACTGGGAAGAGATCGCACGTGTTAAGGACAATCCGAGACTACATATTCCGATTATTGGCAATGGAGACATCACGACTCCTGAAAAAGCACTTGAAGCCTTCGACCGATATGGAGTCGACGGCATTCTTGTCGGACGTGCATCCATCGGTGCTCCATGGATCTTCTCCGATATTCAGGCAGCCGTACACCCCGATCGAAATATCCCGCAGATCGGTATAGCCGAAAAATTCGGTCTCCTTAAGCGACAGATCCTCGAGAGCGTGTCACGAATCGACGAATATCGTGGCATACTCCACATACGCCGGCACCTTGCCGCATCACCCATATTCAAAGGCATTCCGTCATTCCGCCCTACACGCATAGCCATGCTTCAGGCATCCACTCTCGACGAACTGCTGCAGATCCTTTCCCAAGTTCAAGAATCATTACAGGCATCATGAAACATCGTCTCCCGCTCCTTGCTCTCGTTCTTTTCACTACGTTGCTGACCGCTTTTGCACAGACTGCCGAAGCACCATACACTCTAAAGCTTGGTGAATTTTCGCAGATACGCATACGCCACGGCATACCGGTCGACTATGTGTGCAGTAACGATTCAAGCGGTGTAATCACATTTACCGGTTCAAAAGAGCTTGTTGAAGCTCTGACATTTGATCTCACCACAAAAGGGAAACTCTCAATATCGCTTGAGCCACGTAATTTCAGCGGTAAAATCAATCGGGTCACTGTAAGATCCCGACAGCTCACATCAATCGAAAACGAAGGTGATTCCGTCGTACGTGTTCTTGGCATAAACTCATGCCCGGTATTCAAAGCCAAACAAACCGGCAACGGATCCATTTCCATACGCAACATCGAGTCCAATCAGGTTGAGGTAGCATGCAAACTTGGCCACGGATCAGTCACCGTCAACGGCAAATGCGACATTGCCAAACTTAATTGCACTGGAACTGGCTCGATCCTGGCAGGCTCGCTCATCGCCAACGAAGTGAAATGCACAGTGCTCGGCACTGGCACCGTCGATTGCCATGCATCACAATCCCTGTCAATTATGGGAGCAGGATCCGGACTTGTATATTATGCCGGAAATCCCGCCGATATAAAAAACCGAGGAGCAGGTGTAAAGATTGAAGCCGTAGATCATCAATGACATCTACGAAAAACATTAAGGCACTGACGGCCAACTCTGTCAAGTGGAATATATTTGATCGGGTTGGTACACAAGTTCTTTATGGCGTTACAGGCATAATTCTCGCACGCATACTTTCTGTCGAGGATTTTGCACTTGTCGGTGCTATCCTTGTTTTTCAAGCTTTTGCATCACTAATAATCGACAGTGGATTCATGCCTGCCCTGTTGCAGCGCA
This sequence comes from uncultured Muribaculaceae bacterium, assembly GCA_910578395.1. Classification (GTDB taxonomy): domain Bacteria; phylum Bacteroidota; class Bacteroidia; order Bacteroidales; family Muribaculaceae; genus JAFLTL01. The sequence continues at coordinate 35,417 of CAJTPZ010000011.1, forward strand.
AATCCCCTACCAGCCTTGACTACAGCAGTGTCCTGTGGTTCAACATTCTCGTTGCTATTGCCATATACATTATTCTTTACTTTGCGGCTCCTCTCATAGCCAGTTGGTATGGCGATGACATGCGTCTTATACCAATGTCAAGAGTCTTGTTCCTGTCTTTCATTGTCAACGCAACGGCTCTTGTTCCTGCAAACAGATTCAACAAGCAACTCTCTCTTAAGCCTGTAGCCCTGGCAAATACCGCCGGACTCATAACCGGAGCGGCCGTAGGCATCTGGTGTGCTGTTGCCGGTTATGGAGCATGGGCATTGGTATGGCAGACACTCACTCTTGGCAGCATAAAAAGCGTATACCTCTGGTGTGCCGGTCACTGGAGACCAATGCTACGCATTTCATGGCAATCGCTACGCAGCTTCTTTGCAATAGGAGGCTCAATGCTTTTCACATCCTTTCTAAACACCCTTTTTCAAAACATATACTCATTTATCATAGGCAACCGCTCGGGCATGATCCCTCTCGGATGTTACACTCAGGCCGATAAATGGAGCAAAATGGGTATAATGTCACTTGTGCAGGTTTTTCAGTCTTCATTCATGCCGGCTCTTTCCGACGCGCAGAATCAGTCCGAACGATTTTCAGCGATAGCCCGACGTCTTAACCGTTTCACCGCCTACGTGACCTTCCCGTCGATGATTATTCTTTCGGCGATGGCACTTCCTCTCTTTCACGCTTTGTTTGGCCCGAAATGGGATGATGCCGTTCCTCTCTTTCAACTTCTGCTCATCCGTGGCATATTCTACCTCGTCACCACCTCCTACAACAACTATATAGTTGCACGCGGCTGTGCCCGTCTTATTGTAAAAGTCGAGATAGTCCGTGACATAACTGCTCTTGTCGCACTTGTCGCCACTATTCCCCTCTTAAACCTTGAAATTCCGCAAATACCGTTTGCAGGACTTCAGATAATGCTTGCCGGACAGATTATAGCCTCTATTGTCGCGTGGATCTACACACTCATTCTGTCCTCATCAATATCCGGAGCGACTCCAAAGGACTTTATAACCGATGCGGTTCCATCTTTGGTTTCTTCTCTTATGGCAGTTGTTCCTGCGGTAATATTGCTTGATACTTCATTATCACCCTGGATTGTGTTCCCATTGCAGGCATTATCGTCTGGAACATTGTATCTTATCTTGAATGCGATCTCACGATCTGCCATACAGCGCGAAGTACTGACAATCGCACTTTCCCGCTTTTCCAGTCGCTGAACTGTCACTTACTTTCGGCGTGCACATAATATTGCTCAGCCGAATGCTCTGTTTCTGGTTTATGAAGAATCATAATTCGGGTTGATTTATTCTCATAGTACTCCATTGGATCAACAGAAGCAGGCAGACATTTGAACGAGCCAGCTGTTTTCAGCAGATCAGCTTCAACCTTTTCTCCTACGCATTTATGCAATAACGCACGCAAACCGGCGCGCGATCTTGATAAGTAAGCAGCTTCATTTTCCTCGTTTTTTTGTGGAACCCTGATTTCCACATATCTCGTACCGTCTGATTCCGATGTATGTTTTACCATATACTCATATTCTGTATCGAGTCTGTTATACACAGTCGAGTGGTAATCTGTAAGCGACACACTTCCATTCTTCCAGTCAAAGCACAGAAAATCACGCTCATAAAGCGTTATTTGTGCCGAATCTGCATAAACGGCATAACCGCCGCGATATCCTGTCAGATAATTCATCCTGCTACCGGCCTCATAAAAATAAGTTCCGACGTACGACGCGAAATGTTCCGAAGAGCTGTCACCGTCTTTATCTTTTCGATAAACCTTGTAGGTATCAGGCAGCCCCTCGGCACTCCATACTATCGAATCATAAAACTGCACATACGACGGTCTGATCGAAAAATCATCTTTCCCGTCGGCAACCATGATTGAAACCATATCGAAAGGCGCAGGAAGTGGGTACTCATCATCCATCAGCTGGCTATGCTTGATCTTTTTTATTTTGAATCGACATTCCTGTGGCACAATATAACATGTCATTGTCATCTCCTCAGGAGTTTCCGATGTTACCTTTATCTCTTTCCTGTCTGATATCGGATGATAAAACGCATCATTCTCTCCTTTCATCGTTAGCTCAAACACATTTAACGCGTCTATAGCGCATGGTATGGCCACCGTACCATCTCCTGTCGCTGTAAATTCCACAGGATACATCATTGTCACCTGCCCGTCTCTACCACTTGATAATTCCGGATGCCAATCCCCTCCATATGCCACACTATTTGTAATCGCATACCGCACATTATCATCTACACCACCTTCACACTTTACTTTAAGCTTCAGCATTTTCTTACGTGGTATCGAAACATTGTACGTCACCGTGGTCCCCTCTTTTCCATCTTCATCAAAATATGATGTAAGCTCGGCTTCATCGCTCTCCTGATAAAAATCCGACGGGTAAACCAGATACTTGTCTGATGGTAAAGTACTCAGATCAAACCTAAGTTTATAATTTTTCAGGACATTACCACCTGCCTTGTCATCAGCTATCTCAAAAATAAGCCTATAAGATCCGTTTTTATCAGTGACCGATTTAGACTTGTGTTTAAGAAATTGCCCTGCAAGGCCTGATGTCTGATAATCCATAGTTACCTGAATACCGGGAATCGGAGTGCCGTCCGGTTCAGTCACTTTTCCAGACACAATAGTACTCGTTTCTGTTGGTTCATCGATAAAATCATCCTTTTCATCATCACAACCTGTCATGGACACGAACACTGTCGAAGCCATAAGTGCCTTTGCCATAAACTTACAGTACAATCTCATCTTCTCTGATTTATTTCTTAAATGTCTCTGAAATCTGCCTGGCGACATTTTTTATCGCACCTTTCATGTCTGCCGAATGACTTATGCCAAGACTCGACGATGCACCGCGGCATGACGCCACAGGACGTCCGGTCAAATAATCTATGAAATTCACAGTCACTATCGTTTCCTCCGGTAGCGAAGTCACGCCATACTTGACTATTAAGAGTTTGTCCTGCTCTTGTGATGTTAGGCCCGGTATGCGCCAGTCACTCACCAGACGCATACCCGAAGCCTCTACAGCATCAAACAGCTGTATTTCATACTCCATCAGTTCCGCAGGTATATGATAAGTGTCATTGTTGATGATCGAAACATACTCATACTTTTCCAGATTGACTTTTTCTGAAACCACCGTTCTCGACGTAGTACATGAAACCGCCAGACAAAACACCGCCAATATAATCTGACATTTTACATAAAAGCCTTCAAAAAAACTGCACATACTTTTTCATATTTATTTATCGGAAATAAAGCGACCTTCAGTCAAGTCCTCGCAGCCAATATACAAAACTTCCAATATAAAATACAATTTATTTCCATATTTTATTTTAAACAGCTATTTTAGCAACAGATTAATATTATCTACAACTTAACATGAAAAGACAGTTATTCTTTTTATTATTAGCGGCGATTATTAACTGGCCTGCATTCTGCCGGGATTTTTCTGAAAAAGAAATAACTGTCAGAGCCACCGACGGAGTGGCCATGGGCGCGACTCTGACATTGCCTGACAATGAACCAAAAGCGGCTGTAATACTTGCGACAGGCAGCGGTATACAGAACCGCGACGAGGAAATTTTTGGCAAAAAACCATTCAGGACCATTTCTGAATTTCTGTCGGCCAATGGCTATGCTGTGCTTCGTATGGATGACCGTGGTTTCTCAAATCCCGATGATGCAAAGAATGCGACTTTACAATCCGATGTCGACGACATAATAGCCGGAATACAAGTCTTGGACTCCATACTGCCGGAAGTGCCCAAAGGCATAATAGGACACTCGTCGGGAGGAACATGTGCTGTCAGGATAGGAGCGAGGAACTCCGGCATAAGATTTATAATAACACTTGCCGGACCGGCTTGGAGCGGAGACTCTGTCTCGATGTCGCAGAACCGGGCACTGGCCGTATCTATGACCGGACGGTGGGAGGGAGAGAATCTGCAAAGACAGATCCTGTCTGTAGCAAAATCCGACACTCCCGACATGACGGCCCGTATCATTATTACAATGGCATTAAACGATGCTCTCGGTGAAATGTCAAAACAATCCAAGGCACAGGAGCAGATTCAGCAACAGGTGTCTGCCATATTGTCTCCATGGTTCCGCTCTATGCTCCGATATGATCCGGCCGACGATATTAAGGCACTTAAAATACCATGTCTGGCGTTAAACGGCAGCAAAGATATTCAGGTACTGCCACAAAACCTCATCACGATGAAAGAGCTGAACCCTGATATCGACACACAGATTCTCGAAAACCACAACCATCTCTTTCAGCAATGCACTACCGGCATGCCCCAGGAATATGCCACACTACCCGGCGACGTGAGTGACGCAACACTTCAGACAATTCTGCAATGGCTTGAGCGCACCATTCGGTAATTCAAAGTATCTTATTAAAGATATCCATGTCATGATATCTCTTACCTATCCTTACATTTTCTTTCAGTCGTCCGGCAACCTCAAACCCTGCAACCTCAAAAAGCCGGTGACTCACAACATTATCGCCGATACAATAAGCCGAAAGCGAGTGTAGACCGAGCTTACCCGATGCGTAAGTCTCTATAGATTCTATCGTAAGTTTCCCTATACCCTTGCCGCGCCACTGTCGGCTAATATAAATGCCTATCGATGCATGACGGTTGTACAGATCTATGTCATATAGATCCACTGTGCCGACTGTCTCACCGCCACAAACTACCATAAGCCGCAGACCGTCCTGGGTTGTAGGGTTCGCATCATAGCTGTTCACATACTCCCATATCTGAAATCGCGAAAGCGGTGCACGGGCCCAATGTCCGTGCAGCCCGTCTTCACTGTCATTTTCCCATAAAAAAAGCCGGTCCACATCCTCCGGTTCTGGCGCACGCAGATATATGTGGTCTATTGTCATACCGATTCACTGAATAGCGTGCGGCCGGCAAGCGAACGGCCGAGAGTAATCTCATCGGTGTATTCAAGATCATTGCCCACAGCAAGTCCACGTGCAAGCTGTGTCACCTTCACATTAGTGTCACCAAGTCTTCTATATATGTAAAATCCTGTGGTTTCACCCTCCATCGTAGCGCTAAGAGCCATTATCACCTCCTCGACCTCCCCGCCGCTTTTTATTCGCTCGACAAGAGAATCTATCTGTAATTGATCGGGACCGACACCGTCAATAGGCGAGATCAGGCCTCCCAACACATGATACACCCCCTGATACTGCCTGGTATTTTCAATAGCCATCACATCCTTCACCGATTCGACCACACACACCGTGTGATGATCACGCAGTGGATTGGCACATATCGGACATAATTCATCTTCCGATATATTATGGCACTTGCTGCAGTATTTTATACCGTCACAAAGATTTACTATTGATTCACCAAGCGCCTCACCCACACTTTTATCCTGACGGAGAAGATGCAATGCTAGCCTTAGCGCTGTCTTTCGGCCGATGCCCGGCAGACGCGACAGCTCAGTCACAGCCGATTCAAGAAGTCCGGAGTCAAATTCCTGTTCCATATCCGCAAAGTTACTTCATTCATACCATTTCACGACAGAGCGTCCCGCAAAATTTTGCGGGACGCTCCACTCTCATGCTATACTTTCTTTCGTTTTATTTCAGCAGACTGAATGAACGGCTGATAAATTTCCCGAGGTCGGCACCCGCAAGCAAACCGTTAGCGAGCAAGGCAAGATCAATCATCTGCCTTATCTGCTCCTTGCCGTCGGCATATTCCTTCACAGCTGACTCTTCCTCCTTACGCGCCTTGTCTACTTCTGCCTCCAGCGCATTCACTTTCGCCTGATCCTCGTCGCTGAGCTTGCCATCCTTAGCCGATGCTCTCAGATCCGATATTTCCTTATTCTTATCAGCTACAGTCTTGGCAAGCGGCTCTACCGTTTCCTTCAGAGTATCCTCAGCATCCCTGCTTATCGACTTCACAAGCGGATTTTCAGTATTCACAACCAGATTGTAGCTGTCAGGCATCTCGCCGTAGAAATTCATTCCGGGCTGCATGGCCGCCATCTCTTTCATACGGCGCATATACTCATTCTGAGTCACCATCACAGGCGCATCACTCTCCTTCATCGCTTCAAACACAACAAGGAAATTGGCCTTATCCACAACCGGTATCTGCGAAGAGAATGCCGTTGTGAGTATGCTGCGCTCTATCTCATTAAGATCCACACTCTTTTTAGACTCCTTCTGTATCAGATTGTCGATTATATCACTGTCGACACGCACAATACGGGTCTTTTCAAGTTTCTGTTCAAGAAGCCCTATAAAGTGGGAGTCAAGTTGGCCATCCATCACAAGCACATCATAGCCGCGGCTTTCAGCATTCTGTATGTATGCATACTGGGCTGTCACATCCGTAGCATAGAGGTATACCACATTGCCGTCCTTGTCGGTCTGCTCCGCCTCGACAAGCGTGCGGTATTCATCAAGTGTATAATACTTGTTCTGGGTATCCTTCAGAAGCATGAACTTCATGGCCGACTCACAGAACTTCTCATCGGTAAGCATACCGTACTCGATAAAAATCTTTATGTCGTCCCACTTCTGCTCATAATCGGCACGGTCGGCACGGAAAATCTCATCCAGACGCGATGCGACCTTCTTGGTGATATATCCTGAAATCTTTTTGACTGCGGCATCACTCTGCAGATAGCTGCGCGACACATTCAACGGAATATCAGGAGAGTCTATCACACCCTGCAACAGCATCATGAACTCAGGCACTACACCTTCCACCGAGTCTGTCACAAACACCTGATTGGAATAAAGCTGTATGCGGTTCTTATTGATCTCAAAGTTGTTTTTTATCTTCGGGAAATAAAGTATGCCGGTGAGCTTAAACGGATAATCCACATTTAGATGAATCCAGAACAGAGGATCATCCTGGCCGGGATAAAGTTCGTGATAAAAATTCAGGTAATCCTCACGCGTCAGATCCGACGGCTTTTTAGTCCAGGCAGGTTCCGTGATATTTATGATATTGTCACGGTCTGTATCCACATACTTGCCATCCTTCCACTCCTTTTCCTTGCCGCTTACGACAGGCACCGGCAGAAAACGGCAATACTTCTTCAGCAACGAGTCGATACGGCTCTGCTCGAGAAACTCCTTGTTCTCTTCATCTATATGCAGTATTATATCGGTGCCGCGATCCTTCTTCTCTGCGGCATCCATCGTGAATACCGGCGAGCCGTCACACTCCCATTTCACAGCCTCGGCTCCGTCTTTGTACGAAAGTGATACAATCTCGACCTTCTTGGCCACCATGAATGCCGAATAGAATCCGAGTCCGAAGTGCCCGATAATAGCGTTAGCGTTATCTTTGAATTTCTCGAGGAACTCTTCAGCCCCTGAAAATGCGATCTGATTGATATATTTCTCAATCTCGTCGGCTGTCATTCCTATGCCGTGGTCACTCACAGTGAGAGTGCCGGCTTCTTTATCGACAGTCACTTTGACGTTCATGTCGTTGAGATCTCCCTTGAAATCGCCGAACGATCCGAGAGTTCTAAGCTTCTGTGTTGCGTCCACTGCATTGGAAACCAGTTCGCGCAAAAATATTTCGTTATCGCTGTAAAGAAACTTTTTTATGACGGGGAAAATATTTTCAGTCGTTACCCCGATTGTTCCTGTTTGCTTTGACATATTATTTTTAAATTTATTTTGCTGGATTGTTTATTACTGATAACAACTAAGCAAAAAGAATGCCACTGACATGACCTGTCATATTTTCATAAAAGATGTTACCGCATGTCACCGTCAGTTAGCGGCCTCCTATGCAGTTCATGTATAGACTTTCCATATAGCCATAAGATATCAGAATGAGACCTGATTGGCAAGCGTGATCGTCTGCGTCGGATTGAGTGGACGCAAAGTCTCGCACAGCTTTATGTAATCGGTATTTTCTCTGACAAGCACGATAAGATTTAGATGTGAGACTCCTTTCTCGTAGTCATACTCCACATAGAGATTCGATAAATGCACATTATGTCGGGCCAATGCTTTACGGTACGGCTCCATATCTACAACAATAGCACCGACCTTAAGCCTGATTATACGTGATTCCGATCCCAATGAAACACGTTTTTCAATCCGCTCAAGCTGCACAAGGATAAAAAGAATCAACAGTGTCGCGACAACCGACACGACATACATCCCCACACCCACGGCAAGACCGATAGTAGCCACCATCCATATTCCGGCAGCAGTTGTAAGACCCCGTACCGATCCCTTCATCTGTATTATCGCACCGGCGCCAAGAAAACCGATCCCCGACAGCACCTGTGCGGCAATACGGCCGGGATCACCGTTCTCTGTATGTCCCATATATTCCTGAGGGACATATATTGAGATTATCATTGCAAGAGTCGCACCCATCGATATAAGCGCGAATGTCCTGATACCGGCCGACTGCCCCTTGCGTTTACGTTCAAGACCCACTACCGAACCGAGCACCAGGCTCAGCAAAAGTTTGAATATCGTTGACGCCAACGTGATCTTTATGTCAGTAAGTTCTAATATAAGACTATCCATAATATCCGTTTTTCAATTAAACTAAAAGATCCGGCTTAAATATATAACACATTAACCACATCCCATCGTTTTTTATAAAAATTTACAGATTTATGCACACACCGCCTTTTCTTGTGCATTTATTTGTTTTTTATACCTGTCAATAATAATTTTGCAGAAATCGAGGATCTATTCTTGGATTTTTCAAATTCTCACGAAGGTTTCAAATAGGATAAAACATAAGATCGTATGGTGTATCCATTACGTAGTCATTCAAGCACAGGTGGACGCCGCATGGCCGGAGCACGCGCTCTATGGCGTGCCAACGGCATGAAAGAAGAGCAGATAGGAAAGCCTATAATTGCCATTGTCAATTCTTTCACACAGTTTGTACCCGGACATGTGCATCTGCATGAGATCGGTCAGATAGTCAAGAAAGAAATAGAGAAACTCGGTTGCTTTGCCGCCGAGTTCAACACCATAGCCATCGACGACGGTATAGCGATGGGCCATGACGGAATGCTATACTCGCTTCCGTCGCGTGATCTTATTGCCGACAGTGTCGAATATGTTGTAAATGCCCACAAAGCCGATGCGATGGTGTGCATTTCAAACTGCGACAAAATCACTCCTGGAATGCTCATGGCTGCAATGAGGCTTAACATTCCTGCGATATTTGTTTCAGGCGGACCGATGGAAGCCGGACGTATCGGAGAACGCGCGCTTGATCTTATCGATGTAATGGTAGATGCCGCCGACCCATCCGTCGACGACGACTCTGTGGCACTGCTCGAAAAGAAAGGATGCCCTACATGCGGTTCTTGCTCCGGCATGTTCACCGCAAACTCGATGAACTCTCTAAACGAAGCGATCGGACTCGCTCTGCCTGGCAACGGCACCATAGTGGCTACACACTTAAACCGAACCGACCTGTTCCGTAAAGCTGCCAGACAGATCGTTGAGAACACCTACGCTTACTATCGCGACGGCGACACATCGGTGCTGCCCCGTTCCATAGCTTCCCGTCAGGCCATGCTCAACGCCATGACCCTCGACATTGCCATGGGTGGATCAACCAACACCGTCCTGCACTTACTGGCTATTGCCAATGAAGCCGGTGCCGACTTCACGATCGAGGATATCGACATGCTGTCACGCCGCACCCCGGTTCTGTGCAAGGTAGCGCCGAACTCATCCTATCACATGCAGGATGTAAACCGTGCCGGCGGAATCATATCGATCATGTCATGTCTTGCCAAAGGCGGACTTATCGACACCTCGGTAAACCGTGTAGACCGGCTTACACTTGGTGAAGCTATCGACAGATGGGCTGTCGACGGAAATAAATTCGACGATAAAGCCGAAGAACTGTGGAAAAGCGCTCCTGCCGAGAAACACTCGCTCGAGATGGGTTCACAGATGTCCTATTACTCATCACTTGACACTGATCGCATCTCCGGCTGTATCCGCGATATAGCACACGCCTACGTAAACGACGGAGGACTTGCGGTACTGCATGGCAACATCGCCAAAGACGGATGTGTTGTAAAGACTGCCGGTGTCGACGAATCCCTTTTCCACTTCGAAGGCCCGGCCCGGGTATTTGAGTCACAGGACGAAGCGGTAGAGGCAATTCTCGGAGACAAAATCAAAGCCGGAGATGTTGTTGTCATAATCCACGAAGGTCCCAAAGGTGGACCAGGAATGCAGGAGATGCTCTATCCCACAAGCTATATAAAGTCCAAACATCTTGGAAAAGCCTGCGCACTGATTACCGACGGTCGTTTTTCAGGAGGTACATCCGGCCTTTCAATCGGCCATATCTCTCCCGAAGCAGCCGCAGGAGGCGAAGTCGGCCTGTTGCGCGACGGTGATATGATAACAATCGATATTCCGTCACGCACAATATCTGTCAATGTATCCGACGAAGAACTTGCATCACGGCGAAAAAATGAAGAAGCACGCGGCAAGGCTGCCTTCACGCCGCATAGGCGCGTCCGGCACGTCAGCAAAGCACTCAGAGCCTACGCCGCAATGGTCACTTCGGCCGACAAGGGAGGCGTGAGAGGTGACATTTGAAAACATCACAACCATAGCGATATATGGCAAAAAAAATAATTACCGGCAGTCAGGCCTTACTCAGAAGTCTGGCATGTGAGAACGTCGATCTTGTATTCGGTTATCCCGGCGGATCGATCATGCCGGTCTACGACGAGCTTTATGACTACCGCGGTAAGATAAACCACATCCTCACTCGTCATGAGCAGGGTGCCATACATGCCGCACAAGGATACGCACGGGCTACCGGACGTCCCGGAGTAGTCATAGCCACATCAGGCCCGGGTGCCACAAACCTAATAACCGGTATTGCCGATGCAAAGATGGACTCAACCCCTCTTATCGTAATAACCGGACAGGTGTCGACAACCAATCTCGGATCCGACACATTCCAGGAAACCGACATGATCGACATCACAAACCCGATCTCGAAATGGGCAATACAGGTACGGTCGGCCGAAGAAATCCCATGGGCTGTAGCTCGCGCATTTCACATAGCATCGACCGGACGTCCTGGTCCCGTCATAATCGACATCCCGAAGGACGCGCAGACTGGCACAATGCACTGGCAGGAATACTCAAAATGCGATTTCATACGTTCCTACGAACCGGTGCCGGAGCTCGACGACGATAAAATTCAGCTTGCTTGTGAGATACTTGAAACCGCCGAACAGCCATTGATGATAATCGGCCAGGGTGTTATTCTGTCATCGGCAGAACAAGAAGTACTCGAGCTTATTGAAAAAGTAGACATGCCCGTTGCATCAACACTGCTCGGACTTTCAGCCGTTCCTACCGCACATCCTCTGAACAAAGGCATGGTAGGAATGCATGGTAACCTGAGCGTCAACGTATGCACAAACCGGGCCGACGTAATACTGGCAGTCGGAATGAGATTCGACGACCGTGCGACAGCCAACCTCGACACCTACGCAAAACAGGCCCAGATTATACACATCGACATAGATGCTTCGGAAATAGGAAAACTCATCCATCCGGTACTTTCCATACATGCCGATGCCCGACAGGCCCTACGGGCAATCGTCGACCGAGTAAAACCCGCCAGCCACACTCATTGGATTGAATCATTCGTCCAGATAGACCAGGCCGAACAGGAAATGGTTATAAACAACCAGCTATATCGTGCGCCAGGGTCTACAATATCAATGGGCGAAGTCGTGCGAAAAGTATCAGAAGCGACCAACAACGATGCGATTATGGTGACCGATGTCGGACAGAATCAGATGTTCGGTGCCCGTTATTTCCGCTTCTCCTCTCCTCGCAGCTGCATCACATCCGGTGGACTCGGCACAATGGGTTTCGGTGTCCCGGCCGCTGTCGGTGCCAAGCTGGCAGTTCCTGATCGTGAGGTTGTAGTTTTCGTTGGCGACGGAGGATTCCAGATGACAATGCAGGAACTCGGCACAATCATGGAAAATAACATTGCTGTCAAGATTGTGATCCTCAACAACGATTTCCTTGGCAACGTACGCCAGTGGCAGGAGTTGTTCTTCAACAACCGCTTCTCCTATACACCGATGGTCAACCCCGACTTCATAAAGATCGCGTCGGCCTACGGCATCGAAGCCGAAAGCGTTGAAGAACGCACCCAGCTCGACGATGCGATCAGCCGTATGCTCAGCCACGACGGGCCTTACCTGCTTAACGTAAACATCGATCCGGTCGACAAGATATTCCCCATGATTCCTATAGGTGGTTCGATCGACAAGATGCTTCTGGCACCCAACTGCCTCTATGAAATACCTGTATTCCGTTGAACCTGCAATTTTATGGAAAAGCGACTTTTCACAATCACAGTATTTTCAGAGAATACAGTCGGCATTCTCAGTCTCATCGCGGTGGTCTACACACGCCGCCATGTCAACATCGAGAGCATAGGCGCAAGCCGCACATCGATCCCCGGCGTAATGAAAACAACAGTCACATGCTACGCCGACCGGCCGATAATGGAAAAAATTGTAGCTCAGATCGAAAAAGAGATATACGTAATAAAAGCCTACCTTTATACCGACGAAGACATAATCTGGCAGGAAGTTGCGCTCTACAAGGTTTCCACATCCTGCCTGCTGAACGAGGAGTTTCTTGAAAAAATCATTCGCCGGCACAATGCCCGCATTCTCGACATAACCGAAGATTACACCGTCATCGAGAAATCAGGGCACGGCGACGAGACTGAATCCCTGTTCGACGAACTCAAAGAATACGGCATACGCCAGTTTGTTAGGTCAGGGCCCGTTTGTGTCACAAAAGATCCGGTCGAGCATGTATCAGAATTTCTGGCTCACCGTGATACCCGTAACAAGAAATAATAAATACAATAATACATTCTCTAATGGCTAAACTGAATTTTGGCGGCGTGGAAGAGACAGTTGTCACACGCGAGGAATTTACACTTGAAAAAGCTCACGAAGTTCTCAAAGACGAGACCATCGCAGTAATCGGCTACGGCGTTCAGGGACCCGGACAAAGCCTTAATCTACGCGACAACGGCTTCAATGTTATTATCGGACAGCGTCCCGGAAAAACCTACGAAAAAGCGATAGCCGACGGATGGAAACCTGGAGAGACACTCTTCGGCATCGAAGAAGCCTGTGAGAAAGCGTCCATCATCATGTGCCTCCTCTCCGATGCTGCTGTAATCTCCGTATGGCCTCACATCAAGCCATATCTCTCAGCCGGCAAAGCACTGTACTTCTCCCATGGATTCGGCATCACATGGAACGACCGCACAGGCGTGGTTCCTCCGGCCGACATCGACGTGATCATGGTGGCTCCAAAAGGATCTGGCACCTCGCTACGCACAATGTTCCTCGAAAACCGAGGCCTAAACTCATCTTTTGCAATATATCAGGACTACACAGGCCGGGCTCTCGACCGCACACTCGCTATCGGCATCGGCATCGGTTCAGGCTACCTTTTTGAGACAACTTTCCAGCGTGAGGCTGTAAGTGATCTCACTGGTGAGCGTGGTTCGCTCATGGGTGCCATTCAGGGACTTCTGCTCGCCCAGTATGAAGTATTGCGCGAAAACGGGCACACTCCGTCCGAGGCTTTCAATGAGACTGTCGAAGAACTCACACAGTCACTCATGCCTCTCTTTGCCCAGAACGGCATGGACTGGATGTATGCCAACTGCTCGACCACTGCGCAGCGTGGTGCGCTTGACTGGATGGGACCGTTCCACGACGCGATCAAACCAGTCGTGCAGAGCCTATATCAGAGCGTAAAAGAAGGTACAGAAGCACAGAAATCTATCGATGCCAACTCTCGCCCGGACTATCGCGACCGCCTGGAGGAAGAACTCAAATCGCTTCGCGAAAGCGAGATGTGGCAGACCGCTGTGACTGTGAGAAAGCTTCGTCCCGAAAACAACTGATTGCTCTCTGTCAGAATTTTAATACGACAACAGAGACTGCGCCTGAACCGGTGCAGTCTCTTTAATTTTCAAAGTGCTTTATTTTTACATCTTTTAAACCTTTTAAGATTTATATAGTCCAATCTTTATATCATCCTCTTTAAATAAATGACCGATTCAATTTTTCAGCGCAACAGGCTTCTGCTCGGCAACAAAGCAATTGAAGCCATTGGCCGTGCGCGGGTGATCGTCTTTGGAGTAGGCGGAGTCGGAAGCTGGTGTGTGGAAAGCCTGGTAAGAAGCGGCATCAAAGACATCACTCTGGTCGATTCCGATTGCGTGTGCATTACCAACATCAACCGCCAGCTCATGGCTACGACCGCTACTGTCGGTAGAATCAAAGTCGACGCCATGGCCGAGCGTATACGCGAAATCAGCCCTGACTGCAACGTAACGCCAATCCACCGGTTCTATAGCGAGGATACCGCCACCGAATTCAAGCTTGAGAACTATGACTACGTCATTGATGCCATAGACAGCCTCAGAGATAAAGCAGCACTTATCCTGCATGCCACATCAACCAAAGGCACAAAACTATTTTCATCAATGGGTGCGGCGTTGAAAATAAACCCTTTGCACATTGGTGTCACCGAATTCTGGAAAGTTCAGGGATGCCCTCTGGCTGCTTCATTACGACGCATGTTCAAGAAAAACGGAACATTCCCACGCCGTAAATTCAAATGCGTCTATTCGCCGGAACTTGTCAGAAACCATATTGAAAACAACTCCGACGATATGACCTCCGGCCGCGCCAACGGATCGATAGCGCATGTCACCGCTATTTTCGGACTCAACCTCGCTGCACTTGTCATTCAGGATATAATAGACAAAACATCCCGACAATAATTGTAACTGAAATACCATGATGAAAAGAACCATTCTGTCACTGCTTGTCGCCACACTGGCACTTTCAGGCATCTGTGCGAAAAAAGCCCCGATTGTAACATCTGTTGAACCGCCATATTGGTGGACCGGCATGACAAACGACACTCTACAGCTGTTTATCTACGGCAACGACGTTAAAAATGCCGATATGAATATCGACTACCCTGGCGTGAAAATAGCCGGAATAGCCGACCTCGACGGATCATCCGACTACAAAGTCGTTTACCTGACGGTTGACCCGCAGACAGTTCCGGGCACCATACCGGTCACATTCAGCAAAGGCAAACAGAAACAGACCATCGGCTATGAACTAAAAAAACGCACATGGAATCCGGCCGACAACCCCGGATTCGATGCCTCAGATGTCCTCTATCTTATAATGCCCGACAGATTTTCCGATGGAGACACAACCAACAACGACCTTCCCGCATCAATGCGTCATGATGCACCAAAAAGCGACAGCCGGATCAATCGCGGCTTCGGAGCCACAGGAGCCGACAGATCGCGTCCAGGTGCCCGCCATGGCGGAGACATACGAGGTATGCTCGACCACATCGACTATATCGACAATCTCGGGGTTACTGCAATATGGGTCAACCCTGTCCTTACCAACAATCAGCCGGGAGGATCCTACCACGGCTACGCTACAACCGATTACTACAACATAGATCCTCGTTTCGGCAGCAACAAAGAGTGGCGCGAGTTTGTCAGAGCAGCTCACGACCGCGGGCTTAAAGTAGTGATGGACATGATATTCAACCACTGCGGCAGCAATCACATCTGGATGCATAAATTCCCGGCAAGCGACTGGTTCAATCATCAGAGCGAATTTGAAGCCGACGGCACTGTTGTATCCACAGCCCATAAAAAAGTAGCGCTCTTCGACCCGTATGCGAGCGACAAAGATGTAGACCGAATGGTAAACGGTTGGTTCACACGCGGTATGCCCGACTTGAACCAGCTCAATCCACACCTTATGAATTATCTGATTCAGAATTCAATCTTCTGGATCGAAGACTCTCGGATTGATGGCATCCGCATGGACACATATCCATATGCCGACATGATGGAAATGGCGCGATGGATCGACGCCGTAGAACGTGAATACCCCAACTTCAACATCGTGGGCGAATGCTGGTATGAAACCGATGCCGGAAATGCTTTCTGGCAACGAGGCACAAAAGTCAACCCCCGCGATCCGAGACTAAAAACCGTAATGGATTTTCAGTTTGCACTATATGGCGACAGATATTTTTCCGACGAAACAAGAAATGAAGGCACCGGACTTAACAATATCTACGAGCACCTTGCAATAGATTATCTGTATCCCGATCCACAGCACATACTCACCTTTCTTGATAACCATGACACCGACCGATTCCTGCGTGAGATGCCGGAAAACCTCGACTCATGGAAACAGGCTATGGCATTCCTTCTTACATCACGTGGAATACCACAGCTTTACTATGGTACAGAAATATTGATGCACGGCACAAAAGCCAACGGTGGCGACGCAAATATCCGTCTCGACATGCCGGGAGGATTTCCTGGCGACAAATCCACGGTATTCACCCGCGAAGGTCGTTCCAACTTGCAGAATGAAGCATTCGACTATCTGTCGGCACTCCTAAACTGGCGAAAATCTCAACCGGCCAACGACGTGATTGCAAAAGGTAGTCTGAGGCATTTCGCACCCGTAAACGGCATTTATGTATACACACGCACCCTCGGCGACAAGCAGATAGTTGTGATCATGAACGGAACCTCTAAGCCTGCCACGCTCGATAGCCCCTACTATCAGGAAATCCTGTCTGCCGGAAATACATTCAAGGACATTTTCAACGGCACAACTTTCATATTCGACGGCAAAATCGAACTTTCACCGCGAGCCACTGTCATTGTCTCAAACTTTTGATCTGAACCCT
Organism: uncultured Muribaculaceae bacterium; assembly: GCA_910578395.1. Taxonomy (GTDB): domain Bacteria; phylum Bacteroidota; class Bacteroidia; order Bacteroidales; family Muribaculaceae; genus JAFLTL01. The sequence continues at coordinate 52,344 of CAJTPZ010000011.1, forward strand.
TTACATAGTTTTATAGTCTCCCTGTCGGAAAGAACCGGACAGGGAGACTTTTTCTATATCAGTTTCTCAAAAGCACGGCGGCTTCCACGCTTATACTTCACTTCGCCGCAGTACTCAAACCCGCACTTCTCCATAAGGTGCAGCATCGGGAAGTTGTCAAAATTAGTGTCTATGCGGAAGCTGCCGATTCCCTTCTCCACTGCCATATTCTCCACCACATTGAAAAACCGCGTAGCGACACCGCTCCCCTGACTCTCCTGTGACACAGCAAGACGATGCACCACCACATACGGCCCGTCGCTCAGCCACTCACCATCAAGATCATCGTAGGCAGGCTCTCCCGTGTAAATAACAGCACCATACGCCATTACTTTGCCACATTCCTCAAGCACATATCCACGCCTGGCGACCACATCGTCCATAATATGCGGCAATGCAGGATATGTCTCGTCCCACTGCTGTTTCCCCTCGCGGAGCATACGCGCTACCGCTGCCTCCATTATCGGCATGATCTGTGGCACATCTTCAAGTGTCGCAAGTCGGAATACCATATCCGCTTTCCTTTTCAGTTGATTCTTATTTATATAATAGTATGCAATAGCCTGGAATCTGTTTCTGCATGGCATTTTCCGGTTACTCCAAGACCACAAGCTCATACTGTCTGGTGCCGCAGCCTATCTGCTCGGCATATTCAAGATTCCAGGGACCGCATCTCGAATCAATACGTTCGATAAGATGGATCTTGCCATGATCGGGCGACTCGCGCACCGCATCTATGCAGGCCTTGTCAAGCGCCACCGGATCAAGAGAGGCAAATACGCCGATATCAGCCATTTCAGGAGCTTCAGGAGTAGCTACACAATCACAATCGACCGACAGATTATTGGTTGGCGACCGATATATAAAGAATCTTATCCCCCGCACGGTCTATAACCGATTTTGATGCCTCAGCCATTGCCTCTTGAAATACCATATTGTCCGGTATGTTGGCCCATGTCTGTGCCTTATCCCTATACCGGCCGGCCGAGTGTATCCAACATTTACCGGCCGACGATGCAAGTCCGATGGAAATATTTTTCATCGCGCCGCCGAAACCGGCCATCGGATGTCCTTTGAAATGCGAGAGCACCACAGTGAAATCATAGTCAGCCCAGCCTTTCCCCACATAGTTTTTATTAAGATGCCTTCCACCTGTCACAGGTATGGCCATCTCACCCTCGGCATCAAGTATCTCCACAGGTGCGATTGCCGTAAAACCATGTTCTTCGGCGGCCTTTAGATGATCGGCCGTGTGATCACGGCCCCCGTCATAAGCCGTATTGTTTTCAACAATCGTGCCATTTAGCTGCCGCACAAGAGGTGCTATCAACTGTGGGGCAAGATGATAATTATTACCGGGTTCTCCTGTCGAAAGTTTTACAGCAACTTTGCCCTCGGCCCTGCGGCCGAGAGCATTATAGATTTTTACGATATTTTCAGGAGTAATATCCTTGATGAAATACACACTTGCAACATCCATTTCAGCCTCGATTGACATTATAGCGTAGATCTCTATAGAAATTCATGCCCGCGGTAGTCACATAAGGGGTAAGCCAAAGCATACCGATACCGAAAGTCAGAATTGCAAGCAGCCCCCAGCCGATAAAACGTAAGTTCAGACAGAAATAATCCCATTTATGACCCTTCATCATATTCCATGATGTCTTCAGGGCATCGACTCCTGAAATTCCGGGTTGCTCCGCCATGATAAAGAATGTCATTCCGAAACCCATTGAAATGATTATGCCGGGAACAACAAGAAAAAACATGCCTATCGACACTGCGATCGAGTAAATAAGTCCGGCCACAAGTGTCTGGACGAAATTGTCAAATCCCTTGAAGAGATTACCGAAATCCACAATACGTCGGTCACACACTGCCATTATGAAAAGCACATAGCCTACCGATATAGGACCTATAAGTATCAGTTGACCAACATAGGAACATGAGACAACACCTATTATTATCATATATATAAGTGTCGCAAGAGCCACGTTCCCCCAATTGCCGGCAAGCATCTGTTTTGCCTGCCGCATAAGAATTTGATTTTTTGTCATTATGATTGATTTTTACGATTGATACCTAAAGATAATCATTTTTATCCTTTTGCGATTGTCAGAATATCATATTTTTCAGAAACTCCATTCCACTCCGGCCATTACTGTTGCCTTGGGCATAGGAAAACCATAATTTATCTGATATTTTGTACCTGTCAGATTTTCGCCCCTCAAAAACAGCATCAGAGGATTATTCATATCAAACGAATAGGCGGCCCTCGCATTCAGCAGACCATAATCTTCTTTCGACTGTTCTGTATTGAGTCCGCCGACACACGAAACATCGATCGAAAACTGCCATCTTCCAGGGTTGTAGGCTACTTCACCGAACAATTTATTTTTAGGAGCGCCCACAATGCGTGTGTCTGTATGCAGATAAGCATAATTTACGGTAAGTAACCAGTTGCGATCGATATTGTAAGTCACGTCGATCTCCAATCCCTTGTTCGTAAACTTACCAGTATTCACATTGTGCGGGGAACCGTCGATCATAACCGACTGTATCATGTTGTCCCCCTTGATATAATAAATCGAAAAACCTGCATTAAGTCTGCCGTCGAGCAACCATTGTCTAAGCTCCGCCTCATAGCTGTCCATCGACTCCGGACGAAGTTCCGGGTTACGTGCCGCATACATGTACAGCTCCCTGATATTTGGTGAACGAAATCCGCGGCCGTAACTGAACTTGATGCGGCTTGCCCTAAGTGGATGCACTATGAAACCGGCCTGAGGCACCCACTTGTTTCCAAACTGCGACGAATGCTCAAGCCTTGCCCCTGCATTCAGGCTGACCACATTTCTCAGAAAAGACTGTTGCATCATCACATAACCCGCAAATTCATTCACATGTTTGTCTACGATAGGCGAGACATCTCCGTTATCCTTCCTGCTATTGTAGGCCTTACCGCCCCAGTGCTTGAAATCGATGCCTGCGCTCAGGTCGTTGCCCGTCCAGGGATTTATGGTCTGATACATCGTCATTCCCATGTTAAAATCCTTGGAGTGGAAGAGGTAATCGCGAGGCTTTCCATTTTGTGTTCCGTCATCTATATCATGTTTTCCATAATTATAGTATGCCTGAATCCCGCCTGACGACACATCATAGCGGTTTTTCACATACACCGACGCCGTAGTGCGTATCATCTTGGCCCACATGTCCAACGGAAACTCAAGACCAACTGCCCCTGGATTATCCGATCTGGTCTCGGTCACCATTACATTGGCTCCTGTCTCCCAGTGGCCTGAAACATCATAGCTTACCGAGGCATATTGATTGGCAAGCCGATAATCCATGCCTCGGCGGTTACCGTCGCTCGACTCATAGCTTGCAGCCCCCGACATCTGTAGGCCGCCTTTTCTGTATCCGGCTCTGGCCCCATACCTTTGGGTGGCATAACTTCCACCAACCGCTCTGACCTTGCCGCTGAATCCCTCCTTTGTGGCTCTGCGCGTGATCAGATTGACTGATCCGCCCATAGCGCCCGATCCGTAAAGCATCGACGACGGACCACTAACCACCTCCACACGCTCCACATCGTTTGTCAGATATGTATCGGGAAGCGAATGGCCAAACACTCCGGCCCACTGAGGCTGGCCATCGATCATAAACAGCACCTTGTTACCACCTCCGACACCGCGTATCGACACCGACCCGGCCGCTCCACCACTTATTCCGTAACCGGCAATGCCACGCTCGGTGACAAACATCCCCGGCACATGATTCTGAAGTACTGGCAACAGATTCGACTCCGCGCTCTTGTCTATCTCAGCGCTGCCTACGATCCTGACATCAAGAGGCAATAAAGTCACTGGTGCCTTTGCGGCTCTCTCGGTAAAGACTACCTCTCCGAGTGCTTGTGTCGTATCTGACGTTTCCGGTGCTTGTGCCGAGACATTCGGTGTTGCCATTATGGAAACTGTAAATGCGATTAAAGCGTCCCTCATCATTCCGGTTATATTCTTGTATTGTCTGTTATTGTATCTGACGACAAAAATAAACAACCGGTTACATCCGTCTATGATAAATTGGCCATTAAAATTTACCTTTTTCGACTGTTACACTCACAATCTGTTCATCTCTGACTCCGAAGCTGCACCTCCCTTGTATTTGCTCTGGCGCGGCTGAAATCTGTAGCTCACCGACAGACTCACACCTCGACGGTCATAACTCTGCTGTTTGTCTACAAAAACACCATAAGTGTTCATAGTCCAGTCATTGTTGGCTGTATTAAGCACATCCTTAGCCGAAAGCTTGATTTGCAACGCTTTATTAAGAAAAGTCTTTCCAATAGACGCGTCCATTGTCAGCCACGTGGTGCCGAACCTGTTGGTGTGCATGTCGCCCGACGACTGCCCTCTGGCATTTATAGTGATCAGAAATCCGCAAGGCAGCGCTATCATATTCTCAAGTGAATATGAGCAGATCGGTTTATTGTATTTCGTTCCTTCTATCTCAAGCCATTGCCGTCGCATACCTAAAGAATAGTTGGGCGACCATGCTCCGATATTTTTACTCCACACAAAATAAACATCGATTGCCGAGACATCGATATTCACCGGTCGCATCAGAAGTTGCAGGTTATCTGCTGGATAGACACGTCTGACAAATCCATAAGTATCGATACTGCGCGTCACATCGGCTTGAAGCATAAATCCGTTCCACATACCGAAAAATTGCAGGTCATGCATTCTCTCGTCCCGCAACGACGGGTTGCCGCCCTCTATCTCGTGACGTCCTACATAGGCAAGACTACCGGTCAATTGAGAGTAGGGAGGTCTTATCATCGACATCTTGTAGCTCAAACCTATCTGCGACTGATCATCAGGACTGTATCCGAGCGATATATCCGGCGTCAGCATATTGTCTCGTCTGCTTACATCACAGTCTCTCTTTCCGTCCACTTTAAAGAGATAATCCACATGCTCATACCGGAGTCCGCCCGAAAGAGAGAATCGGCCGATCGCCTTTTTCCACGTCAGAAATGCGGCCGCCGAAATCTGTCGGCCGTCGGTCAGCGACGACGGTATGTATTCGCCTATCTCCGCATTGTTCATTTTATAGTCGAGCGATGTGCGCGTGTACGATTCCTGCGTTCCTATTGTCGCCAAACCGCCCCATATCGGAAATTTCAGATAAAGTTTTCCGGCCCACAGCGTCGAACTCCTGTGATCCGATGACGACACATCACCGTACATATCGTTTTTATAGTGCGTCAGCACATTGCTGTCCCACGTCGACCGCCGGTAATTGCCGTCGAAATGCAACTGATACTTTCCGGCGAAAGTATTATCATAATAGACCGCGCCAAGATGGTTTCGTCCGCACGTCTTTCTGCTGATCTCACGGTCGATATGCGGCATTTCATTCAGCCACTCCGCCCCGGTGTTGAGCAGGTCTGCTTTCTCAGGATTATACCTGTAATAAGCTCCGGCCGACATCCCTTTCTCTGAAGCGTAATTGAATCCGGCTTTTACTGTCGCGTTGTCTGCCGGATACTCATTATGCTGCGAACCGCCCACTATGGTCTTTTGTCCTTTATAATCGAGAGTGTTGGTCGTCCTCCCCTTGACGAGAGAGTTGTTATGTGCCACTGTTCCCGTCGCAAAGAAATCCCACTCACCTCTTCGATAGTTCATGTCAAGCAGATTGTTGGCCGACCATCTCCTTCTTCGTTCGGTCTCTACGCGCTCGGTCAGCGACAGTCCTTGCAGAAAATTTCGCCGCGTGGTGATTTTCAGCACTGCCTTTACATCGCTTCCATACATTGCCCCCGGAGCCATCTCCACCTCGACCCTCTTGATGTTGTCTGATCTCAGTTGCCTCAGTTCATCATAGTCATTCATCGGACGACCGTCGATATAGACTTGCGGAGATCCTTTTCCGGCAACCGACACCTCATCGTCGTTTATTGTTATCATCGGCAACTGTGCGAGCACGTCGACAGCAGTTCCGAGGTTCTGGAGATTTGATCCGGGTACGGAGGTCACAAGCGTGCTTCCCTCAAGTCGTGTCGCAGGCTGCTTAGCCGCTACAACAACCTCCGTCAGAAGTCGGGTGAGCGAGTCGCTTTTTACCGGTTCCTGAGACACCATTGCCATTGCTGCCGCCGATATGGCCGACATTATTATTACTCTTTTCATTGCGGTAATTATAAGGATTGTTTTCCGGCAAAATTACCGCCTGATATCTTCTTCGGGCTAAAAATAAGTCTGACCCGTCAAGCTGTTCTACCACTGTATATCAGCTATATACCCATGGCATACAGATATTTTTCTGACATCGGTCAAAACACCGACAGAAATAGCTCCGTGTGAGGCAATGCAAGTGCCGCAAGTTTCGACTTCAACCGCGATTTACGTTTATAAAACACATCAACGCTTTCTCCTATAAGCAATGCGACAGATCTCGCCGACAGATTACACGCTATGTACACGATAAGCCTGTAATCTTCCGGCTTTATATCTGGCCATTCCTTTTTCAGAAGTTCAAGCATACCGCTACGGCAATCATTGACACACCTTTCCATTTCCGAGAATATCCCGCTGTCGGTTTTAAGATCGTCAATCTGCGATTTAACCTTGTTGGCAATTGCCTTACGTTCAATTTGAGTACCCTGTGACTCATAGTACGTCTCACACAGGCCGTCAATTACATTGAAACGGGTGCTCAGCATCGACATCAGTTTCGACTCCAGTTCAGAGCACGTCCGCCGATGCGTCAGCAGACCTTCACGCAGGCTATGTGCCTCTGAAACCAGACGCTCCGCATGTTCCTTCCTGACATTCAGTCGATGTCTCTGCCACAGTATTACACCACAGGCGACAAGCATCATGATCAATGCGGCATACACCGACCGCTCACGCCTCATCCGCTCCTTATACAATAAAAACTCCTTCTCTTTCTGGATATATAAAGCCGATGCAAGAGAGTTTTTGTTCTCGTTGCCACGAATAATTGACTTTAGTCTCGACGCGTGCCTTGACTCCTCTTCAAGATTATGACTGCTGTAATAGTCTATGGCTATATCTACGATAGTATCTGTCGGCGCTGAGATGTTATTGGCGGCCAGTGATTCGGAATAGAGCAAAGCCCATCGTGCCAATGTGGCCGAATCCTCGAATTCCGATACGTCATACCCGTTAAGGCACTCCATAGCGGCTATGGGATCCGACTGCAGGAGTGATTCTACGGCATCAAGTCCCGATGCTGATTTTCGGCTTGAAAACGAGCAACCGGAAACGACAATAAGCGATACTATAAAAAGCAGATATCTCATGCGTGACACAAAGATAAAAACTTTTTATATTACCGCCTATAACGTTATAAAAATCTAAAATCCTGTCAGTCCAGTGTCTGCACACCTCCGCCGTTCACCATAAGCACCTGGCCGCTCACCCATGACGATATAGGAGAAGCTAAGTACAGCACGGCGCCGGCGATATCCGAAACTTCTCCAAGTCGGCGTATGGGTGTATGAGCAAGCATTTTGGATTCTATATCCGGTGTAAGCACTGTCGACAGGGCATGAGTTCTTGTCGCTCCCGGCCCCACACAGTTTATGCGTATACCCATAGAGCCGTAATCATAGGCAAGATTTGAAGCCATGTGGTTAAGTGCCGCCTTCGACGACCCGTATATCGCCATACCCGGATCATTGTTTATGCTGCTCATCGACGTGATATTCACAATGCTTCCATAGCCCGACCTATGCATGTGGGGAGCGGCCAGTTTGCAGAGTTGCCATGGAGCAAACACATTCATCGCATAGATCCGTTCCACATAATCACGGTCGATATCAAAAGGATTCTCTCGGCCTCCGCCACCGCCTCCGGCATTGTTCACCAGTATATTTACGGTGCCGTAAGTCTTTACAGCAAACTCTATAAGCTCTGTCAGATCCTCTTTGTTAAGAACATTGCAACTTACAGCCACGGCCCTGCCGCCTGCTCTTTCAATCTCCTCTGCCGTCATTTTTGCCTTTTCAAATGTACGGCTGCTCACAACCACCGATGCGCCGGCTGCCGCAAGCGTCATGCTTACACCCTTGCCTATGCCGTCGCCACCGCCGGTGACAACTGCTACCTTTCCGGTAAGATCAAAAAGAGATTCTATTTCTTTTTTCATAAATTATATGCCGATATGTTATACTGTTTATTATAACATACCGGCATACTGTACAGTTTCGCCTCACTATGATTTCTTTTTCAAGGCAGGCGCGGTTTTAGTGTCAATCGTCCACGTCACGCACACAGCGTATCGGGCCGGCGAAAGCGCGGCGGGTGTAATGGTTGGACGATTCAAATGTCAGAAGAGCGTCCTGTGCGTGGATGTGGAAGCAGTTTACAGTGCCGTCGGTACTGGGAGTACTTGTGTGATAGTTTCCACAGGATCCGAGTCCTCCAATTTGGCCGTAAGCACGTCGCCATCCCGGGCTCGGGAAGAAAAGCGTTGGCCCGCTGCGCCATGCCGTGATATAGCAGATATGCCCCTTAAGACCACTCTGAAACTTCACATTGCGTTTATTATGATATGTACTGCCCCAACCAGCATTTCGGCCGTCCTCTGTAAAGGTCAGCCACATGTCGTGTGGAGGCACCATCCAGCCTGCGGGACATGGATCGAAGAGCGACTTCTCCTTGGCGCCATTATTGCTAAGCCAGCCGTCATGTGCCATTGTAATTCCGTTCTCGGTCTTGCCTTTTCCAATGACAAGATATTTTACCGTCGCCTCTGAGAAAGGCTTGCCTCCCCACAACTTATCTTCCCCCTTCCAATACCAGTCACCGTTATTATAGGCGGAATAATCGTCCGACGAATCTGAGCCACCGGTTCCGACGAATACTGTCGGATGCTTCAGTACCCACTCTATTGTACCTTTCTCTTCATTTGTCAGTGTAAAATCAAAGAGCAGACCGGTATCTTTGGTCGTTCCGTTGTCACCCTTCATAGTTATGGCCTTGTTGGCCTTGTCTGTGATTGTTTTGACATTACCGGTACTTGCATTCTGGGTGTTCTGGGTAAAGAACGGATCTTTGCGCCCCCACTGGTAGATGAGTCCGTATGCATTTTCATTCTGTGCGGTAGCGCTTCGGGCACCAAGGTTGCACTGCATCAGAGAGCGGCCTTTCACGACACGCCCGGCGCTTTTCTTGATGCCACCGCCGTCCCAGCCGAAAGTATAATACGCCACCGCCTTCGATATCTGCGCTGGCCTGTCGTCGTTCACCCATATGTGCCACGACCACACAATCTCGCCCGCCTTGTTGTAGCCTGCGATAACGGCATTGCCGGCAGTGCTGCCTGAGTTGACATGAACTCGGTTGTACTCGTCAAGAAATACCTTATCACCGGCAGTGTTGTCGCCGATAACATTCTGCTCCTGCCACAGCACATCGACCTTTACAAATTCCTTGTCGGGATCTCCCTTCTTGACATATTTGGTATAATCCCAACCGCCTCCCTTTTCAGTGCGTGAGTAAGGATCAAACATGATATTCTCGTTGAAACCTAACACATAGCAGTTGGCAGGAGCGGCAAGCACACGGTCATCGCGGTTTTCCGAATTGATCTTCAGCGATATATTGTAGTTATGGTTGCGGCGCACATTATAGTCGTTTTTATCGTTCGCCCCAAGATAGATCGTGTACAGATAGTTGGAGCCGTTCGATTCCGACGACACAAACAACTGGACATAAAGCGCCTTGTCTGGAGCACCGTTGTTTTTCAGTGACGGATCGGTGTTGTCGGTCTCACCGCGGCGGTTGGCTGGCATGTAAAATGTATAAACCTCTTCCGAAGCAAGCTTCTTGTTG
>CAJTPZ010000012.1 GCA_910578395.1 uncultured Muribaculaceae bacterium
CTCACGGCAAAACATATCCGTATGAGGGAACACGGTAAATATCACGTTCCTTTTCGGAAACTAAAGTAATATGAATTTTATTGGAACGCGATTTATTCACAGAAACACATTGCGGCTTCTGCGAACTCTTTGCAAATGGTTTCTTTATGGGTTTCATATTCCTTTGTTTTTAACACGCCTTTAATTAGGCAACGCAAAGTTAGTCATTTTCGTTCACTGAATCAACTTTCACTGAAAGATTTAACATTCGAGCGCAAATCGCTCATTACCTATCACATTGATTATTAGATATATTATGCTCGATATGTTTTACGACATATTTTGACTTTCCGTGAAAGAAGCGAAGCATCCACGGATTGCGAAAGCCTAGCCTTGTCAGTTCTGAATGATTGTTGAGGTCAATCCCGTAAGGGATACCGGTGGTATCGCCTCGCCCTCTCTGCGGCGCAAGGGTACGAGATAGAAAAATTTTTTATTCCATTTTTAACTTCTCACTGACTTTGTAGTAGGATTTGGTTGGTGGCATTACCAATCTTCGTTAGCGTCTTGAACGGTCGAAGTGTAAAGAATACGGTTTATTATATCGTTCATTCTTTCAACCATTGCGTCGTAATTCTTTTTCTTCTTCTCTTGCAAAACTCCATTTTTGAAATATTTTCCTACGAGTTTTGAAAAAGTTCCGTAGTATCGCTTATGGTCATAGCTAATATATTCAACATCATTTTCCACGATAGGTGCTGAAACCCTAACCCTACCGTCTCGTATCTTAAATTCCAATTGATAGTGTCCTCCATAAGGCTGGTCTTTTACAAATCCAAAAGGTTTCGCCATTACCAAATTCTCAGAATATGCGCGGATTTTAATTGAAGTATCTTCAACTCCACTCATAACTTTAGACGGGTCGTTGAATGTAGAGCCAACATTCGAGGCAAGCTCTTGATAGATTTGGTGTGCGGTCTTGCCCTCAAAGGGTATAACCACGAAATCCTTGCCGTCCTCAGTTTGATATGTGCCGTTAGGCATTAACACAAAGTTTGCTAACTCTTGCCCCCACATCAACATCGGGAGCAACATCAGCATCATTGCCAGTAACTTTTTCATTTGCTTTAGTTTTTAGTTGTTATTTGGGTTATTATTCTTCATAAAACAAAAGCGCAGACTTTCGTCATACGCAGTCTTGGCTCACCACAAGCCATAATAATCCTACGAGAAAGCCCGCGCCGTATGGCACGCACTCACGGATTATTATTTTAGCTCGTTCATGTGTCGAGGTGGTGATTCAGACTGCGATTGAGCTAATATGTAAGGGTGCAATACCCCAAAGGAATACTGCACCGCAAATTTAGTCATATTTCGCCGAATGGCAAGGGCTTTAGTTGTCTATTATTTCCGATTATGCTCAATAATATGTATCCGGCAGCTGTTTTTATTTATTCAAAAGGTGTATCTATGAAATCAAAGAATTCAATATTATAGCTATATTTGCATTTAGTGTGATTTTTAACCATTAAAGTGGATGCGATGAAAAAGTTTGGGTTATATTTATTTGGATTTATTGCATTTGCGGCTTTTACATCTTGTAATGAAGCAAGCATAGAGGGACGATGGGTGGAGCCGGTTCCTGGAATGGAAGGAGTCGTGCAGGGTGTGAATCTTGAGGAGGGTGGCAAAGCAAGCTCTATAAATATGGCTACTTTGCAATATGAGAAGTGGGAAAAATTGGGAGATAAACTGATTCTTGACGGAAAAAGCATAGGCAACCATCAGACAATCTCTTTTTCAGACACTCTTGTTATTGAAAAACTGACAGTTGATGAATTGACCCTGAAAAAGGGAAATTTTGTTGTTCGCTATAAGAGGCAGTGATTGTCTGAATTAAGGCTATGATAACTACCCGCGAGGAAGTACTGGAGAATGCTCTCAGGGTATTCGGCAGGATGAATTATGAGAAAGCGAGTCAGGTTGAGATCGCTAAAGCTTGTGGTTTGTCAAAGGCCGGGCTTGTTTATTATTATCCATTGAAGCTGGATCTGTTTGTGGCTGTAGCCGATAAATATGTATTCGGTATGCAGTCTGTTGCAAATAAGTTCAGATTTACGGCAGGCTCTTTGTTGGAATTTATTGATCAGTACATTGCTGGCGTGGAGCGAACTATGAGCCGATTGATCACATTGTTTGATGATGGAAACAATCCTGCCGGCTGTAGTTTGAATTTCTATTATTTTCATTTGCTGATGCAGGTGCGTCTATATTATCCTGATGTTAAGAAAAAAATTGCTGCTATTTTCAGACAGGATTATGAGATATGGACAGAGGCAATACAAGCGGCAAAGAAAAATGGAGAAATAAGGCAGGATCTGGATGAAAAGGATGTCGCTTTGATATTTAGGCAGATGTTTTTGGGGTTGTCATTTGAACAGGCTTTTTTAGAAGGCCTTGATTCAAAATTGCTTAAACAGAAATTACTGTTTGTGTATAAGCTGTTGAAAGCTTGAAATACGGTATTTATATGGAACTTGACAAGGATATTTATACTAAAACAGAACGTTTGATTGTTAAGGCGACATATCCAAAGATAATACATGATTAATATATACCGACTGCTGAATATATATTACTACCGGGATTAAGATATAGTTATTTGGTGTTGCGGGGCGCGCTATATTGATGTCAGTAAAAATAAAAGCCGATAACAAGCAGACGTTATCGGCTAAAAATTAAAATATATTGTGTGTTATGTTATTCCGTAAGTTCGGCAGGAAGCGTGGGCATAGCTCCTTTCTTTGTGCATACAAATGCAGAGGTTCTTACTGCAAGTGAGTGTGCCTCGGCAACGCTTCTGCCTTTGATTATTGAAGAAATAAATGCAGCTGTGAAACTGTCGCCTGCACCGACTGTGTCGGCAACTTCAACCATAGGTGTAGGCTGGAAGGAGACATTACCAGGGGTAAAGACGTAGCTGCCATTGATTCCACAGGTGAGTATGAGCATTTTGAGATTGTATTTGCCAAGCAGTATCCAACATTTATCCTGAAGGTCAATGCCTGGATAGCCGAACATACGGCTTATGGTAACAAGTTCTTCGTCGTTTATTTTTAGTATATTGCATCTTTTCATTGAGTTGCACAGGATCTCTTTGTTGTAGAAGCCCTGACGTAGATTTACGTCAAATACCACAATAGAGTCGTCTTTATTTTGCATTGTATCAAGAAAGCGGTTGATGGTTTCTCTTGACACTACATTGCGTTGTGCAAGTGAGCCGAAGCATATAGCTTTGGTTTTCTTTGCAAGAGTTTCAAGTGCATGTGTGAATGGAATATTGTCCCATGCCACATTCTCCTTGATGTCATATTGGGGTATGCCTGCCTGATCTATCTCAACATGTACGGTACCTGTAGGATAAGGTACTTTATCGATTATGTAATTCAGGCCCTTTGAAGTGAAGTTTTCATGTATTTCATTTCCGAGTGCATCGTCGCCGACAGCACTCACTACGCAACTGGGCAATCCGAATTGTGATACATGATATGCGAAATTGGCAGGAGCGCCGCCTATTTTTTTACCTTCGGGTAGAATGTCCCACAGGGCTTCTCCCATTCCTACGACATAGTAGTCATTCATATCTGTGGATTATTTGATGTTTTTATTTTCAATGTATAATATATCAGATAGATTACTCCGACAGTCATTACAGCGACTGCTCCTGTTTGGCCCATAGCATCAGCTGCATAACCCATGGCAAGGGGAAAGATTGTGCCTCCGAAAAGTCCCATGATCATAAGTCCTGACACTTCGTTTTTTTCATTGGGACTGTTGGTCAGCGCTTGGGAAAATACTATCGGAAATATATTGGAGTTACCGAAACCTATCAATGCGATGCCTGTATATAGTGTCGAGACGGTATCACATACCCAAAGCATTGCCATTCCGGAAAGCATCATGATTACGCTGATCCCAAAGAAAAGTCGGGGCGACATCGAGCGCAGAATGAATGCGCCAAGAAAGCAGCCGGCTGTGCGGAAAATAAAGTAGACACTTGTGGCAAATCCGGCTTCCTCAAGTGGCAGAGAGAGGCGTTCCATGATAATTTTTGGCGCTGTTGTGTTGGTACCGACGTCGATTCCGACGTGACACATTATGCCTATGAAACATAAAAAGATGAATGGGCGGCCAAGAAGCCTGAGACATTCTCCTGTTCCGGAGGCTTTGTCAGGTTGTTCCTCATCAATGGGTGTAGCGGCAAGCAGCGAGATCGACAAAAAACTTACAATAGCATAAATAACAAAAAGAGATCTCCATCCGAGTCCGAAAGTGGGTATGGCGGTCGTTGCACCCCATGCCGCAATTACAGGAGCGAGAAATGAGGCTATAGCTTTGACAAATTGACCGAATGTGAGTGTCGATGCAAGTTTGTCTCCTGTGATCAGATTGGTTACAAGCGGGTTGAGTGATGTCTGCATTATGGCGTTGCCTATGCCGAGAAGAGAGAACGACAGCAACATGATCAGATATGTGTCGCCAAATACAGGTATGAATAGAGATGCAGCTGTAATTATCAGGCTGATAAGAACTGTTTTCTTTCGGCCGATCTTGTTCATGAGTATGCCTGTCGGCACAGAGAATATCAGAAACCAGAAAAACACAAGCGAAGGGAAGAGATTTGCCTGCGCATCAGTGAGGTTCAAGTCTTTCTGGACATAGTTTGATGCTGTGCCTACAAGGTCGACAAAACCCATTGCAAAAAAACAAAGCATTACAGGTATAATCTGAATCAGAAATGATTTACGATTTGTGACAAACGATTGTGCCATGGTTGTGGTCGCTTATTGGGCGTTTATGGAATATATTTTCATATCGCTTAGGCGGGCATTTCCTCCTTCAGAGGAAAAAGAGATGGTCGAATATGGTTTTTCCGGAAATATAAGATTGGTCATTACAAATTTACCGTCATTTCCGAATATTTCTATGCTTGACCGGTCGATAAAGATGCGTATGGATATTATGCCTTCATTTTCAAAAGTCGGAGCTATGGTTGTAGCCGGGAAATTCTCGCTGAAGTCAACTATGCCGCTTTTTGTGCGGTCAAAAGAGAAAGTATGCTTTTGGGGATTATATTTCATCGGTACTTCTTCGCCGGAATTGTTTGCAAGGGTGATTGTGATTTCTTCTGCCTTTCGGCTATCAATGTCAAAAACTATTTCACAAATGCCATTATTAGCTTTAGGCAGTGGAAAAGAGCGTTGTTTTTTGCCTATGTTTGATCTGTTGATTTTGGAGAATATGGCGCCTCGTAGGTTTAGGGTTTCTGGTGATGGCTGGCAGGAGGCGTATATCTGTCCGTCGGCGGCGCGAAAAAGACTCATATCGCGAGGAAGAGTGTTGGCGCTACGGAATTGAGTCGTAGGTACATCGGCAGCATATTGCCAATTGCTCATCCACCCTATAACGATACGGCGGTCTTCAGGAGCGTTGCTCCAGCTCACAGTCGCGTAGTGGTCTTTCCCAAAGTCGAGCCATTTTGTCGGAACATTGCCATCGGCATCGGTGTCGGGAATGAATTTCCGGCCATTGAAATTGCCGATGAAATATTGTGTCGCGCTGCCACCAAAAGGTCCGCCAGGATTGATGTTGCTTATGAGTACCCATTTTTTCTCATCGGAATTTTCAACCGGCAGCTCAAATATATCAGGACATTCCCATATTCCGTCTTGTGCGCCAGTTCCTTGTCCGAAACTGCTTTGAAGTGTCCATCTTTTCAAGTCGTGAGATGATAAGAAAAGCATTTCATGGTCGAGCGGATGTGCAAGCACAAGATTCCATTCATTGGTTTTATTGTTCCAGAACATGTTTGGATCGCGTGCTTCGCTTTCGAGTGTGATCGTGGGGCTTCCGGTATATATGTCAAATGTCGTCCCGTTGTCGGTGCTCCATGCAAGACTTTGCATCTGGCTTGTTCCGGCGGAAGTGTACATGGCGATTACTGCGTCTTTGCCAAAGCCGGCTGTATTGTTTTCGTCCACGACACAGCTGCCGCTGAATACTGTGCCCAGGCCATTGGGCTTTATTGCAAGAGGTTTATGTGTCCAATGCACGAGATCGGACGATACGGAATGCCCCCAGGTCATATTTTGCCATTTCGATCCATAAGGGTTGTATTGATAATAGAGATGCCATTGACCATCTTTATAAAACATTCCATTGGGGTCATTCATCCATCCGTAAAGAGGTGTGTGATGATACGAGGGGCGGAATCTCTCTCTATTGTCTGTGTCGAATGAGTCCGCAAGTTTAAGGTCTTTCCAACAGACATCATCTTTAGCCTCACGCACAGAACTGCGACTCTGAGGTGTCAATATATCGAGTGACAGATGTTTGCCTTTGTATAATGTGAGATCAAATGGCACTGTGTAGTCGATCTTTGTTTTTGCAAGACGCACGTATATTGTTTCGGCTATATTGCCGTCAACAAGTACATTGATGCGGGCATCATCGCTACTTTCTTGCACAGGCAGTAACAGATAGTGTCTGTCGGAGTCCACACGTACGAGAGTATTGGTTACACTGAGGTGATTTACCTCGATCCTGTCAACATCTGCCAATGATTCACATGGTGTCATAGAACACATTATCATCATGGCAGCGATGCATATCATTACTTTGGTCATGATCTTAAGTTGTCAGCTTTTAAAAAACAATCTTTTTTACCTTAAAGAAATTGTAGCAATCTTACCTTATGCCTAAATCACTGAATCGATCTGAATACTAAAAATTGTAGTCTGATCGTTTGATGATGTAAAGCTATTACAGAAACCGGTGACCTGTATATAATAAACCGTGTGTGGACGATAAAATTTGATGTGTTGTTCAAATTTTGATAGCTTATACACGATTTTTCGCATGACTATAGCTAACTTTACCGGACCTTAAAACAAATAGCCGGATGTACAGATTTATTTCATATAGCATTTTATTTGCAGTTATATTGTCATTATTGGGCTGTACGGAAAGCAAAGTCTATAAAATAGGAGTCTCTCAGTGTTGTCAGGATGACTGGCGTGCAAAAATGAATGATGAGATAAACCGCGAAATCATGTTTCATGAAGGAGCTGTAGTGGAGATCCGTTCGGCCGATGACAGCAGTGTGAAACAGATTGAGGATATCAGGTATTTTTGCGATAACGGTTTTGATATACTAATAATTTCTCCAAATGAAGAGGCGACACTTACACCTGTTGTGAGAGAGGTGTATGAAAGTGGAATGCCTGTGATCATTTTTGACCGTAATATCGCCGGTGATACGTACACCGCCCGTATAGGGGTCGATGATATAGGACTTGGAAAATCTGCAGCGCATTATGCATTGCATATACTTGGGCGCGATGCAAATGCTATTGAAATTTTTGGATTGAGGGGATCTACTCCTGCTGAAGAACGTCACATAGGTTTTGTCGATGAATTTGAAAGTGGTGGAGGAAATCTTCTGGCGAGTGTTCCGGCGGACTGGAATAAAGAGGATGCAATGCCGGTTGTAGATTCGTTGCTGCGAGTATATCATGATATTGATCTTATATTTGCCCACAATGACCGTATGGCGATCGGTGCTTCAGAAATCGCAAAATCTATGGGGCGGAACAATATTAAAATTATTGGTATTGATGCAGCACCTGATATAGGAATCAGAGCGGTCGCCGATGGAATTATTGATGCTACTTTCCTTTATCCTACCGAGGGTCACCGTCTTATACAGACCGCACTTGCTATTCTTAAGGGGGAACCATACAGCCGGGAGGTGGTTCTGCCGGTGTCTTCAGCTGTAGATGTGAGTAACGCCGATATTTTGCTTTTGCAGAATGAGACGCTGAAGGTGGAAACAGGAAAAATGAAGTTGTTGAAAATACGCATTGATGATTATTGGGATCAGCATTCGGCTCAGACCTCTTTGTTTTATGCGAGCCTTGTAATAATCATCCTATTGTTTGGTGTCGGTTTTCTGTTGCTCAGAGCCTATTGGCAGCATAGCAAACATCAGAAGGTACTGATGTCGCAGAATAGATTGCTTGCCGAAGAGCGTGATAAGCAGAAAACACTTAATGAGCAGCTTCAGGATGCTACACAGTCAAAGTTGTCTTTTTTCACAAATGTCTCACACGATCTGCGTACTCCGCTGACACTTATAGCAGAACCTGTGTCGCAACTTGTAGGAGCTGATAATCTTACGCCTCATCAGCATACGCTTGTCAAAATTGCCGATAAGAATGTAAGGATTCTTCTTCGCCTTATCAACCAGATACTTGATTTCCGTAAATATGAGAATGGAAAATTAAATCTGAATCTGACAGAAATTGATTTCCGTCAGATTATCAAGGATTGGATGGAAGCTTTTTATGCAGTGGCACGAAAAAGAGACATTAAGTTGTCATTGGTTGAGCCGGCGTCTGACTCTCCTTTGCCATTGGCAATTGATGTTGAAAAGATAGAAAGGGTATTTTTCAATATTCTTTCCAACTCTTTCAAATATACTCCCGATAACGGTTCGATAACCGTATCGTATGATTATAATGAACATAATGTCACTTTTAAAGTGTCTGATACGGGAGAAGGCATTGGTGAACGTGAGCTCGACAATATATTCGACCGCTTTTATCAGGTTGACCGTATCAATCCTAAAGGATCGGGTATTGGGCTTTTCCTTTCCAAAGCTTTTGTAGAACTTCATGGTGGCACGATTTCAGTGGAAAGCAGCCTTGGCAAGGGATCGGTTTTCGCCGTGACTCTGCCTGTGGTGCATAATTCCAGATCAATTGTTGTACCGGAAAAGTCAACAGACCGTCAGGATGTATGGGCGGAACTTGATATTGTAAATACAAGTATTACGTTTGATGAGACAAAACCTCTTGTACTCATAATAGATGATAATAAAGATATTCAGAAACTTGTTGGCGAGTTGTTGAATGCCGATTATAATATCATTACGGCTTCAAACGGCCGTGCTGGATTGAGGATGGCGGCAAAGTATGTTCCCGATCTGATAATATGCGATGTCATGATGCCGGTCATGGACGGAATGGAATGCTGCAGGTGTTTGAAAAATGAGATCACAACGTCGCATATTCCGGTGCTGATGCTTACGGCTTGTAATATGGATGAGCAGCGGGTGCAGGGGTACGATAGCGGAGCCGACGGATATCTTTCCAAACCTTTTAAGAGTGAGGTATTGAAGTCACGTTGTTCGAGTCTGATAATAAATCGCAAACGCATAAAAAAGCTGTGGCAGTCGCCATCTGATGCTACATGCCGCAAAAAGGACGTTGTGGCCTCATTATCTTTTGTAACTGTCAGCGATATAGATAATGAATTCTATAATAGATTTCTAAAGATTTTCAGGGAGGAGATGGGTAATCCTGATATAAATGTGGACTGGATTGCCTCAAAAATGGGGCTTGAGCGCTCTCAGTTTTATCGTAAAATAAAATCTCTGACGAATTATGCTCCTGTTGAACTGATGCGGAATCTTAGATTGAAACAAGGGCGTATACTTGTTATGACAACAGAAAAAAATGTCAGTGAGATTGCATATGAAACAGGATTTTCTACTCCGGCGTATTTCACGAAATGCTATCGTGATGCATTTGGAGAGACTCCGTCAGAATCAAGAAATAATCTAAAATAAACCTAAAACAATGTATGATATGCTGAGTTACAGTAAAATTGTCCGCCGATGTCTTGCATTTGCAGTGACTGTCCTTGGATCAGCCGTTTTTAGTCTGCATGCAGAACGTCGTGTGATTACTCTACACGAAGGTTGGGAATTTACCAAGGGTAGTCCTGATGCAAAGGCAAAATGGAATAAGGTTAGAGTTCCGCATGACTGGGCTATTTACGGTCCGTTTGATCGCAACAATGACCTGCAAACGGTTGCTGTTGAACAGAATGGAGAAAATGCGGAAACAGTTAAAACAGGCCGCACAGGAGGACTTCCGTTTATCGGAAAAGGCACATATCGCACTACAATAGAGGTTCCAGATACCGCCAATCGTAATATAACGGTTGTTTTTGACGGAGCAATGAGTAACGCTCATGTTAAAGTCAATGGTCGAGAGGTTGCATTCTGGCCTTATGGATATAATTCGTTCTATACTGATATCAGCGATGTTGTCAGGCCTGGCAGTAATGAGATGGTTGTAGAACTTGAAAATTTCGAGCGTGCGTCGAGGTGGTATCCTGGTGCCGGTATTTACCGTAACGTACATGTCGTTAATACCGATCGAATCCATATACCGGTCTGGGGTACTTATATCACGACTCCAATGGTATCGGCTGATAATGCATCGGTAAGACTCGAAATGAGTATTGATGGCTGTAGAAAAGGAGAGAAGATAGATGTAATTACTGATATTGTGTCTCCTGACGGAATTACAGTTTCATCAAATAAGGCTGTATATGTGGCTCATGGCCAAAAGTTTTTCCAGAATTTCATTGTTGACCGTCCTATGCTGTGGAGTCCTGAAAGTCCGTCAGTCTATACCGCTAAAACAAGACTTCTGGCAGATGGAAGGGAGGTCGATACTTATGATACAAAGTTTGGTATAAGAAAACTTGAGTATATCCCGGAAAAAGGATTTTTCCTGAATGGTAAGTCTACAAAATTCAAGGGGGTGTGCAATCATCATGATTTGGGGCCGTTGGGAGCTGCCGTCAACCGTTCGGCATTGCGACACCAGATTGAAATAATGAAGAATATGGGGGCGAATGCGATCCGTACTTCTCACAATATGCCGGCTCCGGAGTTGGTGGAATTGTGTGATGAGATGGGAGTCATGCTTATGGTTGAGCCTTTTGACGATTGGGGTTATAAGCCGAAATCGCCTAACGGTTATGGCGCATTCTTTAATGAATGGGCGGAGCGAGATATGACCAATATGTTGATGCAGTACCGCAACAATCCTTCGGTTGTCATGTGGTCGATAGGTAATGAGGTGCCAAGCCAATGGAGTCCAGATGGTATATCAGAACTGACTATGCTTCAGGATATAGTCAAGGCTCTTGATCCTACCAGGCCGGTTACATGTGGAATGAATCATGTCGATCCGGTGATTGACAACGGATTTGCGACGGCTCTTGATATTCCAGGTTTCAACTATAAACCGCAATTTTATGAGTCAGCTTATGGCAGGTTGCCACAGAGGCTTATTCTTGGATCGGAAACAGCATCCACTGTATCATCGCGGGGAGTTTATCATTTTCCGGTCTCATTTGAGAAAGAGCATAACATGGTTACTCACTCCGACAATCAGTCGTCGGGTTACGATAATGAAGCATGTGACTGGTCAAATACTCCTGATATAGATTTCCTGATGGATGAGCAACCGTGGGTATTGGGACAGTTTGTATGGACCGGATTTGATTATCTGGGTGAGCCTACGCCGTATGATACAGACGCGTGGCCGAGCCATAGTTCGTTATTCGGTATTGTAGACCTTGCATCGCTCCCCAAAGACCGATATTATCTCTATCGTTCACATTGGAATGAAACAGACGCTACGTTACATATACTTCCGCATTGGAACTGGAAGGGCCATGAAGGCGAGATAATTCCGGTGTTTGTTTACACTTCTTATCCGAAGGCCGAACTATTTATCAATGGAAAAAGTCAAGGGGTAAGAGAAAAGAATGATTCAACTTTGCAGACTCGTTATAGGCTTATGTGGAATGAAACTGTTTATGAGCCTGGAGAACTTAAGGTTGTCGCTTTTGATAATGATGGAAAACCGGTTTCCGAGAAGATAGTTAGAACAGCAGGAAAACCACATCATCTTATAGCGACATCAAGCCGCGATGTTCTTGCTGCCGATGGCGAGGACCTGTCTTATATAACTATCCAGGTTGCAGATAAAGACGGGAATATTGTACCGACTGATAATCGTCGTGTAAAATTTGCTGTCAATGGTGCCGGTAAATTTGAGGCAACAGCCAATGGAGATCCTACATGTCTGCTTCCTTTCCAGAATTCGGAGATGGATTTGTTCAGTGGTGCGGCAACTGCAATAGTGCGTAGTTCGGATCATCCGGGGACGATCACTTTTACGGCAAAAGCTTCCGGTGTGAAGCCTGTGACACTGACAATTGACGTAAAATAAACTATATGATAAACAGGACACTCAAGGAGTTAGACATTGAGTCATGACTCCTTGAGTGTCCCTTATAATTAAATAATATTTTATTTAGAGGAATGCTTTTATTGCCCAGTCGGTTATGAACATCCATAGCGGACATGCGCCCATGAAGAGCAAAGTGCTTATCGCGAGGGATGAAGTACCTGTTGCTACGTAAGTGTTATAGCGGCTTGCAATAATTATGCCTGAGAATGCAGGCGGAAGTGCGGCACAAACGACAAGCATCTTGAGATTTTCCGGCGACATGTGTACCAAAATGCCGACAGCAAGTATAGCCAATGGCATTATGACAAGTTTAAGGAACGTTCCCATCCAAACCTGGCTGTTTAGTTCGATTTTGACCGATGAGAGTGTTATGCCGGCTGCAAATACAGCTACCGAAGCATTGGCTCCTGCAAGGAGTGTAAACGATGGATCAAGGTATGATGGCCATTTAACACCGCAAAGCACAAGAATTACGGCGAGAATAGGTGCCCATGCCACAGGTTGTTTGAGTGCGTTTATGACAGGTCCCCATGGGTTGGGCTTTTTACCTCCGTTGGCAACTGCGGCTGCTTCAGCGTTCCCTGCATTGAGAAGACAGAGACCAAGTGGAATGCCGATTGCGTTTACCTCGATGGCAACGATAGCTATTACAAGCCCGACAGTAGCCGATGTTCCGAATATAGGCTGAAGAACTGCGAAACCAAGAAACCCGATTGTAGGAGATCCGCTTATCAAAGCAGAGATCGCTGCATCGCCTTTGGTATTTGTCTTGTACATGCGGAATACAAAGTAGACCAGAAGGAAGCACGCTATCAGCACTACAAATGATACTATCGTAAGTTTTATATCCACAGCCAGCATCGCTCGATTGGCTTTTATTATCGAGACAAAAAGCGCTGCAGGAAGAGCATAGTTAAGCACCACCTTGTTGAGCGTACGGGCGTTGTCGGCGGAGAATGCACCAGATTTCCCCGAAAAATATCCCAGCGCCATTACGACGAAGATCGGGACGATCGCGTATAAAATAATGTGCAGCATAAATGAAAGTATTTAGGGAGTATAAATTAAAGAAATGGTGGTGCCATCCTCCTGGCAGAGGTATGTCACCGCCACTTCTGTTTATTATTTGTTGATGCCTACACTACGATATGCTCGAGTGCTGCAGGATTGAGGTAGCCTATGTGGCCGGATTCCTTACCTGAATCTGCTGCAAGCTGCACGTCGATGAGTGCCGGTGCCTTGGATGCGATGGCTTCTGTAAGGGCTTGTGTGAGTTCGGCCGGCTTTGTCACATAGTAGGTCTTTGCGCCAAATGCATCACCTATCTTGTCGTAACGGGCCCGCACGTCAAGGGTCGTTGGAGCCGGATCTGATGTTCCGGCCATGTTGACTCCGATACCGTTGTATATGCCTCCGTTGTTGAATATCACCACAGTCACCGGCAGATTGAATCGGCAGATGGTCGAGAAATCCATACCGGAAAATCCAAACGCGCTGTCACCTTCGATTGCGACTACGCTCTTACCTGTGGCAACAGCCGCACCTATACAGGACCCCATACCCATACCCATGATTGCCCATGTGGCGCAGTCAATACGGTGTCTGGGTAAGGTCATGTCAATGCACACACGTGTATCGTCGAGTGTATTTGCGCCCTCGTTTACAAGTATCACATCGGGATTTGCGGCCATTACCGGTTTAATCGCGTTGAGAGCTGACCAGTGGTTCATCGGTTGGGCTGATGCATTGGAAACAAGGCGCTGTTTGAATTTTTCATTTTTTGCCTTTGTCTCAGCCTGCAACTTAGGTACCCATTCAGGATCGATATTCATTTTGTCTGGTAAAGCTGCGATAAATGCATCAAGTGAACTTGCAAGGTCACCGACAACAGGAGCCGCGATAGGCCGGTTCACATCGATTTCCTCGGCCGCAATATCAAATTGGATAAACTTCGTGTCGGGACTCCATTTCCCGCGGCCACGTGATAGAAGCCAGTTAAGGCGAGCTCCAACAAGTACTACAACGTCGGCGTCGCTCATGATTGTCGAGCGGCATGATACGGCACTGAGAGGACCGTTGTCAGGCATGACCCCCTTACCCATTGACATTGGAAGATAGGGGATGCCGGTTTTACTAACAAGCTCCTTGATTTTGTCTTCAACTCTTGCGTAGGCGGCACCTTTGCCTAAAATGAACGCCGGCTTTTTGGCAGATGCAAGCAACTGTGCCGCACGTTTCACCGATTCGGGAGAAGGTGGCATTGCAGGACATAGGTCCACTGGAGTATAGAAAAGCTTATTGGCATCAGCTGCATCCATTATTGCTCCCAGGCAAGGGGTGGTGATGTCGAGATATACTCCGCCGGGACGTCCGGATATAGCGGCACGATAGGCACGTACAACTGCTGTCGGTATGTCTTCCGGCTTGTTGACACGATATGCTGCTTTTACGAGAGGTTTTGCGATATTCAGCTGATCGAGTCCTTCGTATGTACCTTGTTCAAGATCAATAGGCTCGCGCACACTCGACCCGCTTATCTGAATCATCGGGTAACAGTTGACAGTCGCGTTTGCAGTGGCTGTCAGGCCATTCATGAATCCTAATGAAGAGACTGTAAGCAGGATGCCGGGAGTTTGGGTGAGAAAGCCATGTGTCGCGGCCGCCATTCCCGCCTGCTGTTCATGTCGGAAACCGACAAAACGTATACCATTTGCCTGAGCGATATAGGCCACCTCTGTTACCGGTATGCCGACAAGACCGTACATCGTGTCGATGTCGACCATGCGCAGTGCGCGCACCAGTATATCCATTCCGGTGACTTGCGAGGGGGATGATTGTGCCGTGCCGGTTGTGTTGTTTGATGTTGTCATGATTACTGGTAGGTGTTATTCATTATTTTGAAGATGCGGCCTTTGGCATAGGTGTGGTTGTGCCGTTGCTCTTGAATTTTGCAATCTGTTCGACTGTGTACCCAAGTGATGCAAGTACCTCATCGGTATTACCGCCAAGTGTCGGACAAGGTCCATAGGCCGGCTGATAGTTGGACATAGTGAAAGGAACACCTACAGTGACAAACTCACCGATTTTTCCTCCCTGATTGATTTTCACGAGCGTATTTCCATCATAGTTTGACGGCTCGTTCATGATTTCTTTGGTTGACAGTACCGGGGCGACCGGTACGCCATAGGGTGACAGCAGGTCTGTTACCTCATATTTGGTCTTGTTTAGGCAGAATTGCTGTACACGATCGATAATCTGCTGCTTGTGCCGGTCACGTGCGTCGGCTGTGTTGAAATCCGGGTTTGTAAGCCAATCCTGGAATCCGAAAGCCTGACATGCTTTCTCGAAGTCTTTTGCACCTCGCTGGAAGATAACATAGACATAGGCATTTGGATCGTTTTCCCAACCTTTGCACTTGTAAGTCCAACCTAAGACGCCTGATCCTTCGGTGTTGCCTGACCGAGGTACGAAATCACCGAATTTTCCATCGGGATATTGCGGGAACTGGGTAAGATAACCGATTCGGTCAAGGGTGAGCTGGTCGCGCGTCTTGATGCGGCATAGGTTTAGACATGCGTTGTGCATAGACTGATATACGTAAACACCTTCGCCGGTGCGTTCGCGTTGCATAAGAGCTGCAAGCAGTCCGATGGTTAGATGCATGCCTGTGTTCGAGTCTCCGAGAGCCGCACCGCTTTGGGTGGGTACATCGTTATCACCTTCATACCATCCGGTTGTAGATGCCGCTCCTGCGGTAACTTGAGCGACAGGCTCATAGGCTTTCAGATCGGCATATTTTGATGCAGTGGGAAATCCTTTGATAGTGCCATAGATACATCTCGGATTAAGTTTGTGGACCACTTCCCAGCTGAAGCCGAGTTTGTCCATAGCTCCAGGATGAAGATTCTCGACGAAAATGTCACATTCTTTAATAAGCTTTGTAAGGATCTCATGACCGTCGGGTGTAGCTGCATCAAGAGTAAGAGACTTCTTGTTGGAGTTGAGCTGTAAGAAGTAATAGCTCGGTTCGGTCGGGTCAAACTGAAGTTCCATGCGGGTTGCGTCACCTGACCCGGGACGCTCGATCTTGGTAACGTCTGCTCCAAGCCATGCAAGAAGCTGTGTACATGAAGGTCCGGACTGCACGCTTGTGAAGTCGACCACTTTTATACCCTGAAGAGGTGCGTAGTTCATAGTGAATGTAAGATAATATATTAAAACTTAATTTTTTTATTTTAAATAATCTGTTATTCCAACAAATGGTACCAATAATAAGTTCTTTGAAACAGGCCGGAAATACATTATGGTCTATTTTTATAATCGGAAGCATGTATGGACTGTTGAAAATAGCAGTTCTGATTGGGGCCATTCCGATGTGCTAATTTACACAGGTTAGAAAGGGGCTTTTCAATCGTTTTTAATGGATTATCGTGAAAAGCCACCGATTTTTGTAATTTTGCGGAGCCTTGGAAGGAGTCGCCGAGAATTCTTGCAGCCCTCAGATAGGTTCGGATTCTATTATGAATTGGATAATTCTAATTGTTGCCGGCTTCTGTGAGGTTGGCTTTACTTACTGCCTCGGACGGGCAAAATCCGTCGAAGGTCTCCCTTGGTTGGGATGGATGGCCGGATTCCTTATGTTTACAATTATAAGTATGGGATTGTTGGCTAAAGCCACACAAAGTCTGCCTATAGGCACAGCCTATGCCATATGGACTGGTGTAGGGGCGTTCGGAACTGTTTTGGTGGGAATATTCTTTTTTCATGAACCCGCAACTTTTTGGCGAATGTTTTTCATATTCACGTTAATTTCATCAATCATCGGACTTAAGACTGTATCATAAAGAATGGAATTTCGTAAAATGCGGCGTTTTCGCCAGCAACTCTCAAAATCGGAATGTGATGCCATATTGTCAATGGCTACTTCCGGCACACTTGCTCTATTGGGTGATAACGGCTATCCGTATGCTGTCCCTATAAGTTATGTATATACGGACGGCAAGATATATTTTCATAGTGCTAAAACAGGACATAAAGTAGATGCCATAAAACAGCATGACAAGGCTTCTTTTTGTGTCATAGCCGCTGATGATGTTAATCCGTCAGAGTTTACAACCTATTTTCGAAGTGTCGTTGTCTTTGGGAAGATTCACATCATCGAGTCGGAGTGCGAAAGGAGGTATGCTGCATCTTTGTTGGGAGGAAGATATAATCCGGGAGATGATACAGGGTTGCAAAAAGAGCTGGACAAAGGGCTATCGCAGATGCTTGTTTTCCGTTTTGATATTGAATACATGTCAGGCAAAGAAGCTATTGAACTTGTCGGAAAGAGATGAATTTTGTGTTTTGTAACAAGGTAATACGAGTTGTCAAGTAATATTTTGTTCTTTTTGAAATATTCTTATTACATTTGCGATGCTCACTCAAGAGGGGTGCCCGTAATTTTGCGGGCTGAGATCATACCCTTGGAACTTGAAGCGGTCAGTACCGCCGTAAGGAACTTGAAGTAACTTTTTGTAAGG
Organism: uncultured Muribaculaceae bacterium; assembly: GCA_910578395.1. Classification (GTDB taxonomy): domain Bacteria; phylum Bacteroidota; class Bacteroidia; order Bacteroidales; family Muribaculaceae; genus JAFLTL01. Next base: position 17,681 of record CAJTPZ010000012.1, read on the forward strand.
TCTACTCCGTGCGTTGTTCTCAACGCCTCTTGATAGCAGTTGCTAATTATAATATTACAAAGCTATGGATGTAGATATCAATGGCCGTCGCATGCATATAGACGGTGATCATAAAACTCTCGCAGAATTATTGGAAGGAGAAGGATTTACCGGTATAGGGCAAGCTGTTGCTGTGAACAACTGTGTTGTACCTCGTGCCGAGTGGACGAATTTTAAGATAACGGACGGAATGAAGCTGACAATAATCCGTGCGGTCTGCGGTGGGTGATCACATGAATCTTATAGCGATAACACTCCCTTATTTTTATAGGGGAGAAAGCCGGGATATTGCAGCTTTGATTGATAGTGGACGCTTTTTACGTGTTCATATAAGAAAACCTTATGCATCGATTGATGAAATGTGTGTGTTGCTGAATGCGATACCACATGAAATGCGTGCAAAAATTACACTTCATGACTGTCTTGAGCTTGCCGATGAATTTGGCGTCGGAGGCGTCCATCTTAGCGGGAGGCATCCAAAGGCGCCTTCTGGATGGCAGGGGCTTGTCAGCAGATCAATACATTCGGTAGAGGAGATTTTGGAATCAAAAGAAGATTATGTTTTTTTGAGTCCGGTATATACAAGCATATCTAAACCCGGATATCGTGGAAAATTCAATCTTTCTGACGTTTCTCGTTATCTCAACAGCAAAGTATACGCTCTCGGAGGGGTGACTTTCGAGAGATTGCCGGAAATTAAGGCAGCGGGGTTTGGTGGAGCGGCGATGCTGGGTGCTGTGTGGAGACGACCTATAGACATTGAGCAGTTCAGTATGCAGTTTATCACCAATGGTGAGACTCAGGAGTCGGTCATAGAAGGAGCAAAGAATGCTTTGGCCGGCGGGTGCCGATGGGTGCAGGTTCGCATGAAGGACCGGCCTATAGAAGAGGTTGAAAGTGTGTTGAAGCAGTTGGCTTATGAGTGCCATAGTCATGATGCGGTTTTGTTGGTGGATGATCATGTCGGTATTGCCGCAAATATGGATTGCGTAGACGGTGTGCATGTAGGGAAAAATGATATGCCGGTATTTGAGGCGCGTCGTTTATTGGGCCCGTCAAAAATATTGGGAGCAACAGCCAATACGTTTGATGATCTTTATGCGGCTGTAAAAGATGGTGCTGACTATGTAGGGCTTGGGCCGTTCCGTTTTACTGCGACAAAAAAAAATTTAAGTCCGGTTCTTGGAGAGGAAGGGTATAGAGAAATTATTGCCAAATGCGACGATGTCGGCATCCATATTCCTGTGGTGGCTATCGGTGGAATTACAGAAAAAGATGTTCCGTCGATCATGCGGGCCGGTGCGCGTGGAATAGCAGTAAGCAGTGCTATACTCAAGGCTGAAAATCAGGTGGATATGACGAGGATGCTTGTCGGTGTAATTAGAGGTTTGATGAAGTAAAACAATGATTGGAATATTATGGGTAATCTTGTAATCGGTGGCAGAGAGTTCAGCTCCCGCCTATTTGTAGGAACAGGCAAATTCCGCTCAAATGACTTGATGGAGGCTGCGATAAAAGCATCGGGAGCGCAGATGGTGACAGTGGCGATGAAGCGCATTGACATGGACAACCGGGAGGATGATATGCTTCGACACATAATGCACGATGGCATACAGATACTTCCCAACACGTCGGGGGTAAGAACCGCCGAAGAGGCAGTGCTTGCCGCACAGCTGGCACGTGAAGCTTTCTGTACCGATTTTCTTAAACTGGAAATTCATCCTGATCCGAAGTATCTGCTGCCTGATCCTGTCGAGACTCTTAAAGCAACTGAGGTGCTTGCGAAGATGGGCTTCGTGGTTCTGCCTTATATTCAGGCTGATCCGGTGCTATGCAAACGGCTTGAGGAAGCAGGTGCGGCAACAGTGATGCCACTTGCGGCACCGATAGGTTCAAACAAAGGGCTTGTGACACGCGACTTACTTAAGATTATCATCGAGCAAAGCCGTGTTCCGGTGGTTGTGGATGCAGGTCTGGGCGCTCCGTCGCATGCCGCCGAGGCTATGGAACTGGGCGCCGATGCTGTGCTTGTAAATACGGCTATTGCGGTTGCCGGAGATCCGGTGCGTATGGCGCGTGCGTTTGCTGATGCCACTGTTGCAGGGCGTGAGGCATACGAGGCGGGTCTTGGTGCTGTAGCTGATCAGGCCGATGCTTCTTCACCTCTTACATCTTTTCTTGATTGACGATGTTTTCGGAATATCTAAAAGCTAATTACGACTGGGATACAACCACCCGGGAAATAATGTCGATGACTTCGGCTGATGTTGAGCGTGCACTTGTAAGGGAGTATCTTGATGATCGTGATTTCATGGCTCTGATATCGCCTGCGGCTGCTAAATACATAGAGGTTATGGCGCGCAAAAGCAAGGCGATCACAGAGCGAAGGTTCGGTAAGACGGTGAGTATCTTCATACCGATGTACATCACCAATTCGTGTACCAACTCGTGTGTGTATTGCGGATTCAACCGGCATAACAAGTTTGACCGTGTGGTGCTCACTGCCGAACAGATAGAGGCAGAGTGCAAGGCAATCAAGGCGATGGGGCCGTTTGATAATCTGCTGCTTGTGACAGGAGAGAATCCGGTTATCGCCGGAACGGAATATATCGAACGTGCATTGCAGGTGTGTCGCCCGTATTTCAGTAACGTAACGATAGAGGTGATGCCGTTGCCGACAGAAGATTATGCTCGTCTGACACGGTCGGGGCTTAATGGTGTGGTTTGTTTTCAGGAGACATATAACCATGCCAGATACAAGGTGTATCATCCGGCGGGAATGAAATCACGGTTTGACTGGCGTTGTGACGGTTTTGACCGTATGGGACAGGCCGGTGTGCATAAAATAGGAATGGGTGTTTTGATAGGACTGGAAGACTGGCGTACAGACGTAACAATGATGGCCCGTCATCTGATGTATCTGCGTAAACGCTATTGGCGGACACGTTATTCGGTGAATTTCCCAAGAATGCGTCCGTCGGAGTCGGGATTTCAGCCTAATGTGGTGATGTCGGACCGTGAACTTGCACAACTTACGTTTGCTTTCCGAATATTTGATCCAGATGTCGATATCTCTTATTCGACTCGTGAAAATCATGAATTCCGCAACAACATGGCGACACTTGGAGTTACGACAATGAGTGCCGGATCCAAGACTGATCCGGGAGGTTATGCTACTTATTGCGATGCTTTGGAACAATTTGAAATCAGCGATCCGACTTCGCCGGCGAAGGTTGCGGCCGATCTGCGTGCCCTTGGCCGCGAATCTGTATGGAAGGATTGGGACCGAGTGTTTGACAGAGAATTATGAGTGATTTTTCAGAACGTTACTCACGGCAGATCATGTTGCCTGATTTCGGTGAAGAAAGGCAGCGGCGGCTATGCGATGCATCGGTGCTTATTGTCGGTGCCGGCGGCCTTGGCACCGCCGCAGCGACTTATATCACGGGTGCGGGAGTCGGGCATATAGGTATCGCGGACCCGGATGTAGTGAGTCTCTCCAACCTGCAACGCCAGACGCTATACAGTGAAAAGCAGATAGGACGGTCAAAGACGGAGTGCGCACATGAGAGACTCCGTGAAATGTCGTCGGTCTCACGGTTTACGCTGCATCCCGAAAGTGTCAGTGAGGAGAATGCACGAGAACTTGTGCGCGGTTATGATCTTGTGATAGACTGTACAGACAACTTTCCGGCCAGGTATGTGATTGATGACGCCTGTGCAGCTGAAGGGACCCCCTGGGTGCATGGGGCGATAGGTGAGTACCACGGTCATGTTACGGTCTTTAACTATAGGATGCAACGGCGGTATGTTGAGCTTTATCCGGACCGGGATGCGTTGTGCTCACTGCCCCGTATTACAGGTGGTGTTATAGGTGTTGTTCCAGGTGTTGTGGGTGTGCTACAGGCATCGGAGGCAATAAAGATACTGACCGGTATAGGTGAACCGCTTGAAGGCCGGTTGTTAACCATAGATCTTATGACTATGAATACTACTTTCGTTGAATATTAACTGTTTAGAAATATCTAATGACTTCTTTCGATAAATATGCGTCGGAGTACGACAGCTGGTTCTGCGACAACCACAATGTGCTGATGAGTGAGGTGCGTCTTGTGGCGGCAACTCTTAAAGATGCTCCCGGACCGGTGCTTTCGGTGGGATGTGGCAGCGGCCTGTTCGAGATGATCATGCGCGAGAATTTCGGTATAAATGTGACTGACGGCGTCGAGCCTTCGGAGGGCATGGCCGAGATCGCACGCAAAAGGGGTATGACTGTGGCTGTGGCTACGGCGGAGGATTTCGATTATCCTGCGGGTAAGTACGGGACTATTATTTTCAACGGCTCACCGAGCTATATCACAGATCTGGGCTTTGTTCTTGATAAAGTGTATGCCGCCCTACCTGAAGGAGGTCGCGTGATATTGGTGGATGTTCCGAAGGAAAGCACTTACGGTCAGATGTATAATCTTGCCAAGGCTGTCGGCACGTGGGATCATCCTTTGCTTGAGGGATGTTATCCGATGAATCCATATCCGATAGAGTTTGTGAAGCAGGCCAACTGGCGTACGACGGCCGAGAAACTGCGTCTGCTCGAAAATGCCGGTTTTTGCGGCCTGTCGGCTATGCAGACACTGACGACGCATCCGTTGTACTCCAATCTGAGAGTCGAAGAGCCTCAAGAAGGGTATTACCGTGGTGATTATGTGGCTATATCAGCAACAAAATGATGGCTGACATGGAAAAGTGGAGCAATCGGGCGTGGGAGGCTTCCAGACCGATATATGAGGCGATACTGCGGTTGCCTTTTATTAAGGAACTTGCCGACGGGACACTTGATCCGGCGATATTCCAACGCTACATAGAGCAGGATAAACTGTATCTGACAGAGTATAGCAGAATTTTGGCTCACATTGCGTCGCGACTTCATGATAATGATCATGTAGATGCTTTCCTGAGGTTTGCAAGAGACGGAGTGTTCACGGAAAAGGCGCTTCATGACAGATATGTTAGTGATGAAATTTGTGAGATGTCGCCGACATGTCTGTTTTATACATCGCTTCTCAAAGCGCAGTCAATGGAGTCAGTGGAGATTGAGATGGCTTCAGTATTGCCATGTTTTTGGATATATAATGCAGTGGGAAAGCATATATTGTCTATTGCAAGGATGGATGGGAATTTATATGCAGACTGGATTAAAACTTATAGTGATCCGGCTTTTGATGCGGCGACCGACAAGGCGATAGCGATATGCGACCAGCTTGCCGAAGTTGCCTCAGAGGAGGTGCGTGCTCGCATGACTGATATATTTTTCAAGGCATCGCGCATGGAGTGGTGTTTCTGGGATGCGGCATATACGCCGCACCCGTGGGAGGTTTAAAATAGCTGATGATGAAGTATAATACTGCTTTGACGATCGCTGGAAGCGACCCGTCGGGAGGTGCCGGACTGCAGGCTGACCTTAAAACCTTTTCGGCTCTCGGGGTGTATGGTGCGACTGCGGTTGTGGCCGTTGTCGATGAAAATACGACTGGGGTTTATGGTGTTCATCCTATACCTGAGAGTTTTGTGGCGGGACAGATACGCTCGGTTCTGACCGACATAGGCGCCGACGCAGTGAAGATCGGTATGCTTCACAGTTCTGAACTTATACGCACTGTACTTGCAACACTGCGTGATTTCCCGGATGTGCGTAATATCGTGCTTGATCCGGTGATGGTAGCGACTTCGGGAGATCCGCTGCTTGAGGCTGACGCTGTCGGCACGCTACGAGATGAACTGATACCTTACAGCCGTGTAATAACACCCAACCTGCCTGAGGCTTCATTGCTTTTGGGGGAGACAGTGTGTCATCAGGATCAATTTGAGGACGCCGCACGGGCGTTATCTGGCATTGGTGGCGGAAATGTGTCAGTCATGCTTAAGGCCGGTCATATTGAGAATACCGATATTATCGTAGATATATTCTACAATGCCGAGACAGACAGTTTTCTTCGCTTGCCTTCGCAAAAGGTGGAGACTGTGAATACCCACGGTACCGGATGCACGCTGTCGTCGGCGATAGCTGCATGGCTCGCCAAAGGAACTGATCTCAACACCGCGGCACGTCTCGGCAAGAAGTATATAGCTTCGGCGATCATAGCCGGTGCCGATTATAAGATCGGCACCGGCCACGGGCCTGTCCACCATTTTTATTCTTTGTGGTGACTGACTTATTAGTAAGTGCTGTTATTGCTTGTTTAATAGTCTGGTTATATTGGTTTTTTATATTTTGTCATAGAGGTTTGCAGAATCATTAGGAAGTATTAACTTTGTGAAATGATGGAGTGGATTTTCAATCTTTCTCTGTCGATTTGGATTCCCGATAGTTTTTCTGGAGGAGTCTGAGTCCTGAAACATTGCGATGGAAACAGCTGCCAATCACTGTGCAATCCAATCGTGTGATGTGTATAACTGCATGTGTCTTAATCTTATAGCGATACTTGCAGGATTCAGAAATATACCCTGACTCCTGATATGTGCTCTTTTAGTGTCGCATTATCGGTGTGTTTTTTTCCAGGTGTTTATGGAACAAAATGAAGGGTTTATGTGGTATGTTATGCGTGACCTTAAGCGTCCTAACGCTAAGGTGAAAGCCTATCAACATCTTGAAGAATCAGGCTTTGAGGTGTTTACTCCGCTTCATTGGGTTGTGGTAGTCGCAGGAGGGAAAAAAATGCGGCGACAGGTACCTGTGATAAGCGATATGTTGTTTGTGCGTTCATCACGGGAGATTCTTGATAAAGTGGTCGCTTTGACCGATACGCTTCAATATCGATTCGAAAAAGGGAAGCAGGCAACACCGATCACAGTGCGGGACTCTGAGATGACAGCTTTTGTGAGAGCTTGCGGATCAACACCAGAGGTAAAATATTATTTGCCGGAAGAAATAACACCCAGTATGATCGGTAATCCTATCCGTATTATCGGCGGGACACTTGACGGTCTTGAAGGTACGTTGCTCTCGACTCGTGGATCCCGTAAAAAACGGCTGCTTGTTCAGCTTCCAGGCTTGTTGGCGGCAGCTATTGAAGTAACCCCTGCCTACATTCATCCGATAGATTAGATCCTGTTCTTTATCAATATATACAGGGCCGATTTGTGGATAGTAGAATTATAAAAAGTAACTATGTATTTCGTTAATAAAACTATAGAAAAGCTCTATCGGATTTTTGATCAGAATGAGCGAAAGGGATATCTTAGATTGGATTTAAATGAGAATCCTGGTGGGCTTCCTCAGTCTCTGATTGATAAAGTGCTGTCGGGTATTGATCCGGAATTTGTGTCTCAATATCCGGAAACGCTTGAATTTACAGAGCACTTGGCTGATTTTTTGCATACAGATATTGAACATATTTGTCTTGTGAATGGATCGGCGGAAGGTATACGTTATATTATTCAGGCTTTTACGGAAATAAAGGGCCGTATTGTGGGGGTTGTTCCATCATATTTTATGTTCCAAATCTATTCAGAAATGTATGATCGGACTTTTGTAAAGGTTCCATACGAGAATGATTTGACAATGAATATAGATAATATATTAAAGGAACTTACACCTGAGACACAGCTTCTGATCCTTCTGAATCCTAATAACCCTATGGGGAATTGCTATACGGAAGATGAATTCAAGGCAATTTTACATAAGGCGGAAGAGAATGAGATTACAGTTTTGATTGATGAAGCATATCACTATTTTTATCCTCAGACTTTTATAGATTATGCGATTAATCGTGAACATATTTTTGTGACACGTACATTTTCCAAACTTTTTTCGATGGCCGGATGTCGATTGGGATATGTTGTCGGATGGCCGGATGGAATAAAAATGATTCAAAAGCTTTGTACACCACATAATACGAATGCTTTTGCAATGAGGTTTGCCGATGCAATGATATCAGAACCAGGATATATTCAGGATCTGATAAATAAGTTTAATGAAGGACGGGAATATTTATTGACTCAACTTGACAATATGGGATATAAACATAAAGGCGAGGCGGGCAATTTTATTTTTATAAAACCAAAAACTGATGCAGAGACTATAGTAAAGCGAATGAAAACTGATAAGAAAATTTTGATTAAGTCTTATCCAAATGTCGGTGAATTCGGTACGTGTCTTAGAGTCTCTATAGGCGAGAGAAAGTATATGGAGATGTTTTTTAATGCATTGGTTGAAATTGATAAAATTCGAAATGGAAAAGAAAAGGATAGGAATAATGAGTTGTAATATTTATTGCAACTTTACCAATTACGGTTCGGCATTGCAGACATACGCGATGCAGAAAGTAATTAATAATATGGATAATAATGCTTATGAGGCAGTTGTGATGGATTACTGCCCCAAAACGATGCTGGATAAAGATATACTGAATCCATTTAAGCATATGTGGGATAAAGATCCGGTTGCCAGGAAAATGTGTGAACTTACACTTCCCGCAATACGGATTAATAATGATAAGTTTAATAGGTTTTATAGTGACCGGTTTAATCTATCATCGCAGAAGTATACTTCAAAGAATTTCCAGGAGTGTGTTTCTAAGGAAAAACTTGATGGCTTTGTAGTCGGAAGCGATACAGTATTCTGCTTGGAAGAGTTTGATCTGGATGACGGCTATTTTGCTAATTATCCGGAAATGAAAAATAAAACAGTCTCATATGCGGCAAGCTTTGGGGATTCGCATTTTACAGATGAGAGTTTTGGCAGGTTGGATTCGCTGTTGGGCAATTTTAAAGCATTGGGCATACGAGAAAATAATTTTATAGATTATGTAAAAAGCAAGGTTTCGGTGCCTGTCGAAAGAACCATAGATCCTACATTATTATTGGATGCCTCGGATTATAATGAAATAACTGCTACGCGTATTTATGCGGAACCGTATGTTCTTATGTATGCAAGAAGGTATAATAAATCGATGGAGGATTATACGAGAAAAATTGCGCAGCAGAACGGCTGGAAAATTGTTGAGATCAGTCTGAGAGCTACTAATGCGGAATTGGGACATGAAGTCAGATATGATGCAGGTGTAGAGGAGTTTTTGTCACTTGTGAAAAATGCGGAGATGCTTGTGACCAATTCTTTTCATGGAATGATATTTGCAGTCCAGTATTGTACTCCATTTGTAGCTTTTTCGAGAGATCAGTGCGATAATAAGATTGAGGAGCTTTTGGATTTGTTTGGTATTGATGACCGACTGTTTATAACAGGGTCAGAGCCGGATCCTGCAGAAATTGATTTTGCCGGTGTGCATGATCGTATTATGAAAGCACGAACCAGAAGCCTTGACTTTTTTAAGAAAGAATTAGAAATCTGTTTTTCGTGAGTATAGGATATTTAGTCACAGGTAAAAAAGACGAGTGTTATGGATGCGAGGCATGTGTTCAGGTTTGTGCTCATTCTGCATTACACTTGGTCGAGGATGAAGAGGGATTCAGATATCCATTGGTCAATAAAGACAAATGTGTGAACTGTGGCTTGTGCAACAAGGTGTGTCCGGTGGAGCATCCATTAGAAAAAGAGACGGATGAACAGATTGCTTTCGGAGGATATGCTAAAGATAGCCAGATAAGGGAAAACAGCACTTCAGGAGGAGCCTTTTCGGCAATAGTCGATAGATGGTGTAGTGGGGGGGGGGAGAATTACGCCGTATTTGGAGCCTTGGCTGATGGGCTGGAAGTCAGGCATTCGTATGTTGTAGACAAATCATTGATATCGCCATTTCGGAAATCCAAATATAGCCAGAGTGAAATCGGTGATGCGTTTAAAAAAGTACGTTGTTTCCTGAAAGAGGAATACTCGGTATTATTTTCCGGAACTCCGTGTCAGATAGGCGCGTTATTGAATTATCTGCGATTGTACAGAACTTCGACTGAAAAGTTGCTGACAGTTGAGGTTGTTTGCGAGGGAGTTCCTTCTCCATTGTATGTGCGCAAGCTAAATGAGTTTTTTTTGAGAAAATATAAAACACCGATTTCAACAATAGATTATCGCAATAAGGATAATATGCGTTGGGACTTCGAGGTAATGGAAGTGGGATTCAAAAGAGTAAAAACCGGGTTTTTTAATTCTTTTGGGTTATCCGGGTGTAAGGTTTCAAATAAGACTGACCGGTGGTTTAATCCGTTTTGGAGTATCTGGCTGCAACATCTTATGAGCCGTCCGTCATGTTATAAATGCGCGTATGCTACAAAATCACGGGTTGCAGATATAACATTGGGTGATCTATGGGGAGTGCACATTTACTGTCCGGAGTTATATGGTAACAATGGCGGGTCTTCAGTGGTGGTGGCCAATACCGTAAAGGGAAGAGAAGTGGTTGCAGGTATTCAGCAGTCAATGGTAGGGCATGAACTTGATATGGATGATGTCGTGAGATTCCAGGGGCCTATGCGTCGTCCTGTTTCAGAAAATCCAAGGAGAGAGGAGTGCATGGCCGATCTTCAGAATCCGCTGAAAAAGTATGAGGAAATTAATTGCCGGTGGGCAAAAAGTCCGAGCCTAAAGTTATTGTTTAATAAATATATTTGGGGGAATCGGCAAAAGGTTGCATTGTGGAACATAAAACAATCTTTTGGACGAAAGTGAAAAAGGTTATTACATACGGGACATACGATCTGTTGCATTACGGTCATATAAAGCTTTTGGAGAGAGCAAAGGCTTTGGGTGATTATCTGGTAGTGGGAGTAACAAGTGATGATTTTGATCGTACTCGTGGCAAAATCAATGTAAAGGAGTCATTGATGGAGCGAGTCGAGGCTGTGAGAAAGACAGGCCTGGCTGATGAAATAATCGTAGAGGAGTATGAGGGGCAGAAAATAGACGATATAAAACGCCTGGGGATAGATATATTTACAGTCGGATCAGATTGGGTTGGTAAATTTGACTACCTTAACGAATTCTGCAAGGTTGTATATCTTGATAGAACTGCCGGTGTTTCAAGTACTGAGATAAGAACTCAGAATGGTATAGTCAGGATCGGAGTCATAGGCCGATCACATGTTGTTGCAAAATTTGAGACAGAAAGTTATTTTGTAAATGGCTTAAAATTTGTCGGACACATTGATGATGGCGAGTCATTGGAGAATGTAGATGCTGTTTATATCGTTTCGCATCCAACACGCCATTATGAAGATTGTTGTCGGGCATTGCAGGCCGGCAAGCATGTTTTGTGTGAGTCGCCGCTGGCACTTGACCCTGAAGAGGTCGCTGCTTTGTTCGCAATGGCGGATTCGTATGGATTAAAGCTTGTGGAAAGTATAAAAACGGCATATTCAACGGCATATTCAAGGTTGATTCTGTTGGCAAAAAGCGGTAGGATCGGTCAGGTTGTATCGGTGGATTCAACATGCACAAGTTTGAAAACGTTGAATTTTTCAGATACGAATGCGATATCATCAGAGTGGAACAGCATGACCTCATGGGCTCCTACAGCACTGCTTCCGGTTTTTGATATGTTTGGGGTCGAATATGATGATATTCAGGTTTTCAGCCGAATTGTGAATGATGAGCTAAATTTTGATGATTTTAGCAAGATTTCTTTACTGTATCCTGATGCGGTCGCTTCTTGTAAAGTGGGAAAGGGTGTGAAAAGTGAAGGTGAATTGATTATTTCAGGCACGAAGGGGTATATTTATGTGCCGGCTCCATGGTGGAAGACAGATTATTTTGAAATAAGATATGAAAATACTTCAGAAAACCGACGTTATTTCTTCCAGTTGGATGGAGAGGGTATCAGATATGAACTGGTATCTTTTTTGCGCATAATAAACGGTATGGGCTTTAATCCTATATCAAGGTCATTTTCTATGGCCATCTCTAAGATACTGGGAGATTCAGAGCGAACACATAAGCTGAAAGTTGCACAATGATTTTACGAAGGATTATAGGACGTGTATTGCCCCGCACGTTAAAGGACCGGCTTAAATATTTGAAAAAAAAGCTGGATCTTTCGAAATATAGGAAAAAGCAAAGAAGGATTGTTGAAGAAATTAGATTGAAGCATCATGTAAATGTAATGATAATAGCTTCATCTATGGGTATGTGGCGGTTTGATGAATTTTGTCGACAGGTCTTAAAAGACAGTTCTTTCTCATTACTTGTGGTCATTAAGCCTTTTTTGAGTTATATTGAAAGCGAACAGGAGAATGAAACAAAGCGCCTGACACATTATTTATCCGGATCAAATATTCCATTTGTGGTAGTTGATAACGGTGATAATGCGTTCAGGCTGATAAAGCAAAGATTTAAGCCGGATCTTATATTTTATCCACAGCCCTATGGTGGCGCTTATGGTGATGAAACGGACTGGAGTTCCAATATGGATTGCCTTTTGTGTTATTTGCCTTATAGTCTTCATCTGACGTCTTTAAATTGGTGTATAAACACAGATTATCATAATCTGGCGTGGCGTCAGTATCAGCCGTCGAAGTTGCATGCAGAAGAAAGTGCGAAGAAAACAGTATGTAAGGGTGATAATGTTGTTATTGCAGGAGAGCCGCGTCATGATGATTTTCAGACCCCGGCTGTCGGGGCTCCATGGAATAAATTGGATGATGGCCTGGTCCGGAAAAAATTGATATGGGCTCCTCATTTTCAGATTATGGGGGATCAGGTAATGAACCGTATGGATTTCTTGAGAATTTCGGGGCTGATGATTAAAATTGCAGAAATGTATAGCGATAGTCTTCAGATTGCGTTTAAGCCGCATCCGCGTCTGAAGACGTCTCTTTATCGTCATCAGGAATGGGGCAAGAAGAAAACCGATGAGTATTATGCCATGTGGGCTTCGATGAAAAACACTCAGCTTGAAGAAGGCGATTATGTGGATTTGTTCAAGACTTCTGATGCCCTGATTCACAATTGCGGATCATTTACAGGGGAATATCTTTATTTAAAGAAGCCGGTGGCATATGTGACCATGGATGTTGAGTCAATAAAGGCACCAATGCATGAATTCGGGAAGAGGTGTGTTGACTCGCACTATATAGTATCAGATGATAAAGAGATCATTGCTTTTATAGAGGATGTCGTAATAGGAGGAAATGATACTATGAGGGAATTCAGGCAGGGGATTTATGACATGCAGATGGTTCCTCCTAATAATAGTTCTGTAGCGGAAAATATTGTAAACGATATCCGAAAATCTCTTATTGAATAGGTTATGGATCTATTGGTTGTTGTTTTGGCAATTGTGTGTTTTTACGGTCTGAGGTTCTCTTGGGCCGGACATGCTGATTACATCGATAGGGGCCAGACTGACTCTATAAAGGGTATTTTTGCGATTATAATCTTATATTCGCACATGAGATGGGGCATAATACCCCCCCCCCTCAGGCTCTTATGATCGTCTATTCATTTTTATGCTTAATTTCCTCGGACAATTGATGGTGGTAATGTTTTTACTTTATTCCGGTTATGGAATCATGGAGTCCTTAAAAAGGAATAAAGAGAAGTATATAAAAACTTTTTTCACGCACAGGCTTGTCAAGGTCTGGCTTATGTTTGCTATTGCGGTTTCATTATTTTGCATTCTCAATTTTGTTCTTGACAGATCATATCCGGTCAATAATTATATTCTTTGCTGGATTGGATGGGAAAGTGTCGGAAACAGCAACTGGTTTGTTTTCGATATTTTATTGTTATATGCAATTACAAATTTGGTCCTGGTTTTTGCCGACAGGTGTGGTATAAACCTGAAGTGGGTGGCATTATCAATTTATTTGTTGACCTTTGTGATGCTTGTATTTCTTGTAAAGGCAGGTAAAGAAACACATTGGTACGATACAATATTGGCTTATCCGGCGGGCATGTTATATTCCCTTTATAAAAATCGAATAGAAGTATTGACCCGTGGATGGCGCTGGATGTTGTGCGCGCTTGTGACAGCGTTGGTTTTTGCCGGTTTTAAATATGGTCTTGTCAATCATTTTTTGTCTTTTTCCCCGCACCTCCAGCTGGTTGCCTTTGCTATGACATCTTCAGTTTTTGCTTTGTTGGTTGTGCTGCTTACTATGAAGATAAAAGTGGATAACAAGGTTTTAAGATGGCTGGGGATTAATGCTTTTTCAATTTATATATTGCAACGTCTTGCAATGATTGTCGGCACACATCTCGGGTTCAATCAGAAAGGACTTATATACGCCGCTTTTGTAATACCGGTTACATTGCTATTGGCATCGATATTTACAGCAGTCACAGGACGTATCAACAGAAAGCTTTTTGCATAAATGTCAGGAGCGGATATAAAATCTCAGGCAGTAAAAGGTGTTGTATGGACAATGGTCGAGCGTTATTCCGGCCAGATTGTCCAATTTATAATATCGGTTGTTTTAGCCCGTATTCTACCCCCGTCGCAATATGGCCTTATTGCGATGCTGGCCATATTTATGGGGCTGTCATCAGTTTTTATTGACGGCGGCTTTTCCAGTGCCTTGATACAATGTAAGAATAGGGTTGAACGCGATTTCTCCACCGTTTTTTTTATAAATGTGGGAATGGCGTTGTTTATTTATATGCTGTTATTTATATCGGCACCATGGATAGCTGAATTTTATTCACAGCCGCAACTTACACAAATTGTAAGGATTTATTGTCTGTCGTTGCCGATAAATTCGCTGGCTTCTACAAGTAATGTAATGCTTGTGGTAAAGCTGGATTTTAAGACTACCACAAAAATATCGTTGACTTCGGCGATTGTTTCGGGTATAATCGGAATCATTTGTGCGTGCTACGGATTCGGGGTATGGGCGTTGGTGACGCAAGCTCTTGTCGCGGCATTTCTTAATCTGATATTGACGGTTTTTTTCGTGAGATGGTTCCCTACTGCCGGATTTAGCAGGGATTCGTTTCACCGGCTGTTTTCATTCAGCTCGAAGCTATTTGTAGCATCTGTCATATCGTCGGTATATGAAAACATTACGGGTGCGGTTATTGGAAAACAGTTTAATGCGGCTACTCTTGCATACTATAGTCGCGCATATAGTTTCAATGTACTTGTAAACAGTAATATTACCAATGTTCTCGGGCGTGTGTCGTATCCGTTGTTAAGTCAGATACAGGATGATGACGATCGTCTTAAGAGGATATATGAGAAATATATCCAGATGTCTGCTTTTTTTTCGTTTTTTGCACTCATGCTATTGTGTGCTGTTGCAAAACCGTTGGTTATTTTCTTATTGACAGACAAATGGGCTGCCAGTATCATTTTTATACAGATTCTGTCATTCGGGATGATGACTGATGGAGTGATTGTATCAAATCTGAACCTTTTAAAGGTAAAAGGCCGATCTGATCTTGTGCTGAAGCTTGAGGTCATAAAAAAGATAACGGCTTTTACAATATTAGGCATTTCAATTGCAATGAACAGCGTAATGGCAATTTGCATCGGTAAGGCGATATATGGTGCGGTTTTTGCATTGTATATCAATACATATTATACAAAGAAACTGATGGATTACGGTTTTAAAAGACAGTTCATGCAGTTTTTACCTTATCTGATCGCGTCTTTGGTCATGATGGTTGCGGGATATATGTTATGTAATTTTATATCTAATTCACTGCTTGCACTTTGTGTTTCGGTACCGGTGTGTGTATTGATATATCTGTTCCTGTGTTCGCGCATGAAATTATATGCATATTTTGAGGCTAAGCGTATATTATTCCAATATATAAAGAAAGTTAGATCACATAACTGAAAATGTTGATAATCTGATATGAAGAAAGGACTTGTATCTGTAATAACGCCATGTTTCAATACTGGAGACTATCTGCACTGGCTGCTGGATTCAGTTTTGGAACAGACGTATCCATATATTCAGATGATTGTCGTTGATGACGGTTCCACAGATAATTCCCGTCAGATAATAGAAAGCTACGTCCCGAAGTTTAATGACCGGGGATATAGTCTGGAATATGTTTATCAGGAAAATCAGGGGCAGTCGGCTGCAATACAAACCGGGCTGGATTATGTAAAGGGGGAGTTTCTTGTGTGGCCTGACAGTGATGACTATTATGCTTCACCTTGTGCGATAGAGCGTATGGTCGATGCTTTGGTGAACTCTCCTGCGGAGTATGCCATGGTCAGGACTCAGGAAAATATTGTTTACGACAGTGACCGTGATAAAGTGATATGTGTCAATGGAACGTTGGCAAACGAGTATGAGCCAAAGGATCTGTTTGAGGACTGTTTATTTGTAAAAAACAATTTTTATTTTTGTTCCGGAGCATATATGTTAAGAATGGAGGAGTTTGAGAACAGTACGGAACTCCCTATTTTTACAAGTAAGGATGCGGGGCAGAACTGGCAGCTGCTGTTGCCGATGTTGTACAAGTATCGTTGCATGACTATCCTTGAGCCATTGTACAATGTCGTTGACCGGATTTCATCTCATAGCCGCGGAAGTGTTGATACCGATGAAAAGTGGCTGATAAGGCGGGATACCTATTGTGATACAATTGTCGGTACATTGGACCGTATAAAGGGTATGCCGGATGATGAAAGAAGTGAGTATAAAAGGAAAATCAGAGAGATTTATTTTTTTGAAAAACTTGATTTCTGTCTGAATAAGGGGTATAATAAAAAGGTCAAATCGATGATTGAATCTGATATTTCAGATTTTAGAATCGGGAAAAAATATAGATTGAAGATTATTCTGTCGCAGATACATTTATATCCAGTATATAAATTGTATGCAAAAATCAGAAGAAGAATTGGCTGATTACTACGCATGATTGAAATAATAAGAAAACAGGATTGTGTAGGTTGCGGAGCATGCAGTCAGAAATGCCCTGTAAATTGCATTTCGCTTTCGGTAGATGAGCAGGGGTTCTTGTATCCTGCGGTCGATAAGGAGAAATGTATTGGCTGTGGACTTTGTGATAGGGTGTGTCCGGTTATCAACCAGTCGGATGAAAATAAGCCGCTGGCGGTTTTTGCGTCATACAATGCCGATGATAAGGTAAGGGAGGTGTCATCGTCAGGAGGCGTGTTTTATGAGATTGCAAGCAGAGTAATTGATGGGGGGGGGATTGTATTCGGCGCAAAATTTGATGCCGATTGGTCGGTGGTTCATGGTTATTCCGATAAGTCAGAGGGAATAAAAGAGTTTCAGGGATCGAAATATGTGCAGAGCCGAATCGGAACAGCGTATAGAGATGCCGAAGAATTTTTGAAATCTGGTCGGGTAGTGCTTTTTTCAGGTACGCCATGTCAGATTGCCGGGTTGAAATTGTTTTTGCGGAAGGATTGGGGGACTCAATTGATAACTGTAGATATTGTTTGCCACGGAGTGCCCTCTCCTTTGGTGTGGAAAGAATATCTTAAAACGATAGAGCGCCCAAAGGGCGCTGAATTTGGGAAAAATACGGTTTTGTCATCTCTAAACAAGATGCCGGTGATAACCGGTATTATGTTTAGAGATAAAAGATTAGGTTGGGAAAAATTCGGTTTTTCCGTCCGTGGTGCCGCGACCGACGGGAGCGGCAAAAATTCGGTTTCCCGTCCTATATGCAATTCTGAAGTTACAGAAGATACCGAGCTTCTGTTTGAGCCGATGTATGAGAATCTGTATATGCAGGGTTTTCTGAAGGATATATATCTAAGACCATCGTGCTATGAATGTCCTGCGAAGTCGTGTAAGTCGGGGGCTGATATTACACTGGGGGATTATTGGGGAATACAGAATTGCCATCCGGAGCTTTATGATGCAAAAGGGGTTTCTTTGGTGATGGCTAATACAGATAATGGGCTGGCATTGTTGAGCCGGTGTCGTCTAAAAGTGTATCAGACATCTTATGAAGATGCATTAAACGGAAATTCAGCTTTGGTAAAAAGTGTCGGCTGTCCTTTGCAGAGCGCTGAGTTCTGGAGGAAGTTCCAAAGCAGGGGTATGTCGTGTTTACCTGGGATATTGGTAAAAATGTCCACTACACCTTATGGCAGGTTAAAGCTTTCCATAAAGAGAGTTATAAGAAAAATAATCGGCGAAGCAGGTGTGCGGTATATAAAAAGGGTATATAGACGTTAATTGGCATGAGGATAGGAATTGTAACCCAGCAGTTACGAAATAATTATGGCGGTCTGTTGCAGAACTGGGCTTTGCAGCAGATACTTCTGAAAATGGATCATGAGCCTATCACACTGAATTATGAAAATTTTTTCAGACTTCCGCCTTGGTACCGACGCATACTTTCGCATATAAAAACAATTGCAACATGGATGGTCCCCGGCAGGAGAAGACCATGGATAAGATATGAGGTATTTAACCGGAGTAGAGTCTCACATAAATTTATTTGTAATCATATCAATGTAACGCCTCCGTTTAGAAAATACAGGTCGGGCTTAGTTGGCAAACATTGTCTTGAGGCAGTGATAACGGGCAGTGATCAGGTTTGGAGACCACAATATAATCCCGGTTATGTGGATAAAATGTTCCTGTCATTTGTAGAGGATAGCGGAATCAGGAAAATTGCTTATGCTGCTTCTTTTGGCACATCAGCATGGGAATTTACTGCCGAAGAGGAAAAAAAGTGTGCGGACAGTATACGCAGACTGGATAATGTGTCGGTACGGGAAAAAAGTGGAGTCGTACTATGCAGAGAGCATTTTGGTATAGAATCTACATGTGTGTTGGATCCTACAATGCTGTTGGACAGGGAGTATTATGATAATCTCATAGAGGGGTCTACAACACCTGACGGTCCATATATGCTGGCATATATTCTTGATAATGAGCTTTACGACAAGACAAAAGTCGAGCGGTTAGGACAATCTTTGGGTCTGCCTGTGAAGCTTGTATATGCTGATGATGAAATGTCGCTTGAGGTTGAAGAGTGGATCGCTATGTTCAAGAACGCCGCATATGTGGTTACTAATTCATTTCATGGAACGGTCTTTTCCATAATTTATCACAGGCCGTTTTTGTCATTAGTTCATGAAGGTCGTGGAAGTGCCAGGTTTTTCGATCTTCTGGAACAATTTAATTTGTCGGACCGCCTTATTGCTGAACTTCCGGAGGCATGTGACGCTATAAGTGATATTGATTGGGATGCGGTGGATTCAAGGCTGGCGGATCGACGGCAATTGTCGATCGAATGGTTGAAGAACAGTCTTGTGTCGACAAATACAGAATCGTGATATGATTAATACACCCGATGTGTCGGTCATTGTACCGGTGTATAATGTGGAGAAATGGTTGCGAAAGTGCGTAGACTCCATTTTATCACAGACTTATGTAGATTTCGAGCTGATATTGATAAATGACGGCTCAAAAGACCGGTCGTTGGAAATCTGTCGTGAATATGAGCTGACTGACGATCGTGTCAAGGTTATAGATGGGCCTAATAGAGGAAGTTCCGCTGCAAGAAACACAGGATTGGAGCAGGCAAAGGGGCAGTGGATAATATTTTGTGACTCTGATGACTGGTGGGATCAGGAACTGCTTGAAAAGCTGCATACAACAGCAATTGAAAATAATGCGGATATTGCGGCATGTGATATTGTTTGGGAATATAGTGACAATCGCGTCATTGAAGGGTATGCTTATGGACCGTTTGAGTCAGATGCAGAGAAAGGTTATGTGGGAACGGTCTATTGTAGTTTGTGCAACAAACTCATCAAGGGAGAGTTGTATGAGCGTTATAATATAAAGGGATCGTCAGGGATCAAGATGTGGGATGATGTGTTGATCACAGCCAAACTTAGATATTATAGCCTCCGTACTGTTATAATAAGAGAACCGTTATATCATTATAACCGTATGGTAGAGACATCACAGATCCAGACATTTAATAATTCAAATGACAGGTATCCTTCTGAGCAGATTTATGTAACAAAGCAAATTGAAGACTATTTCAGAAGTCAGAATCTTTATAATTCAGTTGCGGAAGGTATTGTGTGCGGATGTCAGGCTTTTTTATATGACCAGGTATCGGGATTTGCTAACTGGAGAAAGGAATTTTCTAAGCCGGCATTTAATTATCAGGTTATAAAAAGGTTGTTCCCTTCTAAAAAACAAAGGGTAAAACACGTTATGAAAATTGTGATACCATTGTGGTTGTGTAAGTATATGGTGTCATTTGCAGCAGTCCTTCGATGTCATCGGAGTTCTAAAAAATAAAAAATTGGTTGGATTTATGAATGAACCTAAAATTATAGCGTTATATCTGCCGCAGTTTCATCCGACGCCGGATAATGATGAGTGGTGGGGCAAAGGCTTTACAGAGTGGACAAATGTGGGAAAAGCAAAAGCATTGTTTCCGGGACACTATCAGCCTAAGGTACCCGCTGATTTAGGTTATTATGATCTGAGGTTGCCTGAGGTGCGTGAACAGCAGGCTCAGCTTGCACGGGAAGCAGGTGTATATGGCTTTTGCTATTATCATTATTGGTTCGGTCATGGCAAACAGGAACTTGAACTGCCTTTTAAAGAGGTGCTTGAGTCGGGAAAGCCTGATTTTCCGTTTATGCTTTGTTGGGCCAATGAATCGTGGCATGCTAAATTTTGGGATAAAGACGGTAAGGCTTCATCTAAAAAAATGCTTATAGAGCAGAAATATGATGACGATGATATCGATCCTCACTTCTATCATCTGTTGCCTGCTTTTAAGGATCCACGTTACATTAAGATTGACGGATGTCCGGCGTTTATGATATATCACCCTGATGAAATGCCGGATCCAGGTAAGTTCATAAACCGCTGGCAGGAACTTGCACGACAGAATGGTCTCCCCGGATTGACTTTCATGGCTTATCTGGATCAGTTTATCACACCGGAAACTATAAAAAATCGAGAAGATTATGGTGTGAAATATGAAGTTGTCACCCGCCTTCAAGAGCAATGGTATAAGTACAGAGGCTTCTTTACACGAATCCAAAGGGGAGTCATTCGTAAGATAGGATGGCCAAGCTTGCGAAGATATAAGGACTATATGCAGTATCTTATTGGTGATGAATGTCGAGATGAAAATGTAATACCTTGTGTTTTGCCCAATTGGGATCATACTCCGAGATCGGGAAGAAGGGGTATGGTGCTTCTTGACAGTACACCGGATCTGTTTCAGCAGCATTTAGACCATGCAATTGATATGGTGGAAAATAAAAAGAATCCACTCATTTTTCTTAAAGCCTGGAATGAATGGGGAGAAGGGAATTATGTAGAACCTGATCTGAAATATGGTCATGGTTATCTTGATGCCATAAGACGCGCTCTTGATTCTTGCAAGAAACAGTAATTTGAGGATTCACAGAATTAAATGGCATCTCCTAAGTTTACGGTAATAATTCCGGCGTATAATGCCGGGAAGTATTTGGATGAATGTCTGGAGTCATTGGTTTCTCAATCATTCAAAGATTTTGAGGTGATTGTTGTAGATGATGGTTCAACAGATCGAACAGCCGTTTTAGGACGTAAGTACACGGAGCTTGATAACAGATTTCGTTTGGTTGAAAAAGATAATGGGGGTGTTTCATCGGCACGCAACAGCGGAATTGATAATGCAAAAGGAGAATGGGTGCTTTTTGTAGACGCCGATGATGTGCTTGTAAATACCGCTCTTGAAGTACTGAATAGTTCAATAAATAGCACGTCGTCAGCCGGAATGTATATATGGGGGTGGGAGGAGTTTTCAAAGACGGGAATTAT
The DNA here is from genome assembly GCA_910578395.1 of uncultured Muribaculaceae bacterium. Lineage (GTDB taxonomy): Bacteria > Bacteroidota > Bacteroidia > Bacteroidales > Muribaculaceae > JAFLTL01. The sequence continues at coordinate 39,392 of CAJTPZ010000012.1, forward strand.
TAGTAAAAAATTATATTCGTGTCTGTCAGGCACTGTCGCAACAATGGATATCCGTAAAAGATTGTTTACAGGGGATCCGTATATGGGATATGTGTGGAATAAATTATTTAGACGTGATCTGATTTACGATTTGCGATTTGATGTAAATATAAAATACAATGAGGACCGTCTTTTTATATTTGAATATCTTACGCGTATAGAGGAAAATATAAAATACTGCAAGTATATAGATCAGGTATTATACAGATATAGAATACATGGAAACAGTGTTATGTCACAATTTAATAAATCTGTTTCGTTAAACCTGTTGACAGATTTAGAGGCATTTTGCCGAATGACAGAGATTGCAGATGACAGATGCGAAAAAAATCTGGTCCGAACTATTGTCCGTGCTGCATGGGGAAATATCAGAGGGATGCGAAAACATCTTGGAGAAAGCGATGATTCTGTAGTGGCCAGATTTGAAAAATTGTCAAATCTCTTATTGTCACAAGTACCGGCTTATATACGTTTAATATGGTTGGGGCGTGTTGCAGTAGGTAAGTTATTACGTTTAATAGTCAAACGAAAAAAATGATATGAAAAAAGGATTGTTATTCATAGTATTGTTTTTATATATGTTGGCTATGTATTCGTGTGTCATTCAGGAAGAGGTAATTGAAGATGATATTCCGGTTGATATAATAGAATTGCCATATGGAGGGAGGTTAATTGTATCTGTTCCTCAAAATTCTTCAAAGCCTACTTCAGGAATAATAATATTATCTGGAGGTGGATATGGATATGTTGGTGCTATGGATGTTTTGAAAGAGTGGAAATATGTAATGGCAAAAAATAATATTGCGTTGTTTTCTGTAGACTATACTCTTCCAAATGGAAATCCGGAGTTACCTGTGAAGGATGTGATAAATGCATATGATTATATTACGACCCATTGGAGTGATTTTAATATAAATCCTGATTTAGTCGGTATTATGGGTTTTTCGGCAGGTGGGCATCTTGCGTCGTTGGTATCTACAAAATATGGTTCTAAGTTAAATCTTGCGTTTCAAGTTTTGATTTATCCGGTTATAAGCATGGAGTCGGGATTGACACATTGGCCATCACGGATCAATTTGCTTGGAGAAGTTTCAGAAGAAGATGCAAAAGAATATTCGACAGATCTTTTAGTGACGGAAAACACTCCTCCTGCTTATATAATACTTAGCGATCCAGACGAGTTTGTCCATCCGGATAATGGTATGAGATATCATCAATCATTAATCAATAAAGGTATTGAATCAAATATCTGTATATTAAATAAAGGTCAGCATGGATGGCAGTTTTCAGATTGTCCGGATACACGTGAAATTGAAAAGATGATAAATTGGATTAAATTTATAGAGAGATGAGCATAATCAGGTTGTATAGACGTGTAATAGGAAAATTTATCCGGATTAGAATTAAAAAAAGTATTAATGGGAAAGGAAATAGAATTTTCTTTGATCGGTCTTTGACAGGTGGCACTCTTAGAATTATAATAAGTGGAAATAATAATGAGATTGTCGTAGGGCCAAACTGTTGGTTTCAGGGAGTGAACACTTTTTTTATCGTTGGGGATAATAATAGAATAGATATCGGGCAAGGTGTCACCTTTGATGGTAAGGTTGATTTTGTATTAGGAGAGGGGACTTCGGTAAAAATTGGAGATGATTGCATGTTTGCTAATAATGTCTTATTTAGAACGAGTGATCAACATGCCATATATAATGCTGATAATGAGCGTATTAATCGGGGGGGGGGTATTTTAATAGATGCACATGTGTGGTTGGGACAAAAAGTGACGGTTATGAAGAATGTAACAGTAGGAAAAGGAACTATGGTTGGTTATGGTTCGATTGTTACAAAAAGTCTTCCTGAAAATTGTATAGCGGCCGGTTCACCTGCACGAGTTATAAAAAGAGGAATTTTGTGGAAGAGATAATTAAAAAGTATTTCTCAATTAACTAATCTACCATGATTAAATATGATTATCTGATAGTTGGGGCGGGGTTGTTTGGCGCGGTGTTTGGGCGCGAGGCTATGCGGCGAGGGAAGCGTTGTTTGGTCATTGACCGTCGGGACCATATAGGGGGAAATGTGTATTGCGAGAATGTGGAAGGGATCAATGTGCATAAGTATGGAGCACACATATTCCATACATCCGACAAGATGATATGGGATTATGTAAATGAGATCGTTCCGTTCAACAGGTATACTAACTGCCCGGTTGCACAGGCTCCTGACGGAAAGTTGTATAATCTGCCTTTTAACATGAATACGTTTTACCAGATGTGGGGTGTAAAGACTCCGGCTGAGGCAGAGGCGAAACTTGAGGAACAGCGTCGGGAGGCGGTCGAGGCTTTGGACGGCCGGGAACCGCGAAACCTTGAGGAACAGGCTTTGGTATTGATTGGCCGGGATATTTATGACCGACTTATAAAGGAATATACGGAAAAGCAGTGGGGTAGAAAATGTACAGAACTGCCGGCTGACATAATCAGAAGATTGCCGGTACGGTTGGTATATGACAATAATTATTTTAACGATGCGTATCAGGGAATACCTGTCGGAGGTTATAACCGCTTGATTGAAGGCCTGCTTGAAGGTGCGGAAATTAGGCTGAACTGCGATTTTTTCGATCATCGAGATGAGTTGGAGGCATTGGCAGATAAGATTGTATATACCGGTCCGATTGACAGGTTCTTTGATTTCAGAGGTGGTCGGTTGCAGTATCGTACTGTAAGATTTGAGACTGAGGTGATCGACGAGCCCAATTTTCAGGGGAATGCGGTTGTGAACTATACCTCAAGAGAGGTGCCGTTTACGCGTATTATCGAGCATAAGCATTTTGAGTCGTTTGGAGCGGCGGTATATGATAATCCAAGAACGGTGGTATCAAAAGAATATTCAATGGAGTGGACTCCTGATCTTGAGCCGTATTATCCTATCAACGATGAGCGAAATGCAAGATTATATGAGTCTTACCGTGAAATGACCGAGTCTCTGCCAAAGGCTGGAGATGGTACTTCAAAATATATTTTCGGTGGTCGCCTTGCCGATTATAAGTATTATGATATGGCGCCGACAGTGGCGGCTGCACTGAATTGTTTTAAATAAACTATAATGGACAATAAAGCCAATATAAAGATTCTGGTAGCTTGCCATAAAGCGGATCCGGCGATACGTCAGGATGGCATTTATATGCCCATACATGTGGGTAAATCGATGCATCCTGATATTGACCTTGGTTTTCAGGGGGATAATACAGGAGACAATATTTCGGATAAGAATGGCTCATACTGTGAGTTGACGGCTCTTTACTGGGGATGGAAAAATCTTCCGAAGGATGTGGATATTGTCGGGCTGTGCCATTACAGACGTTACTTTAAACTGGATGCCAAGGATCCACATTCACATATAGATGGTTTGTTGAAAAAGCATGACGCAGTGATTCTACCTGATCATGTCAGAGAAATTTCGAATATAGGTGTATTGACGGAGCTTACTTGTCAGGAAGATACTGCTTTATTTATTGATTTACTTATTGAGAAATATCCTCAATGGAAGGATACCGTTGGTCGATATTTTTACCAGAGTAATCGGGCAAGCTGGTGCAATATGATGATAATGCGGCGTGAGATAATGGATCGATATTGTGATTTCTTATTTTCATTTCTACATGATCTGGAAAGCACATTGTTGCCGATACCGTATACGCGTATTGTACGTCGCATGGGCTATTTCGCTGAAATGTTGCTGGGTTTCTGGCTTCAGGTAAACGGTTATTCGGTCTCTCGGATTGGATTTGATGATGATAATGAGAACAGATTAATGAAATTTCAAAGAACAATCAGACATAATCTGTCATTTTATCTTTTCAGACATAAGCCTTTTCAGGTATATTATGCAACATACATCGGACTAAAGCAGGATGGACGTCCGCTGAAGCATATTAAACCCGGTAAGTCGAAATAGATCATATCTGATTTGGGGATTTAAAAATAAGAGGATGAAAATTGCATATACAATCAATGGTATTTTTAATTCGGCCGGAAAAGAGCGGACTCTGATATTCAGAGCGAATTATCTGGCAGATAATATGGGGCACGATGTGTCGATTATAACGACATATCAGGCCGGCAGAGCACCATTTTTTTGTGTATCGGATAAGGTGAAGCTTATTGACCTGGATGTAAGGTATGATAAGGAAGAGAACAGCCGATTTCGTCTTATAAAAAATGTATTTTTAAAAAGAATACACCGGCAAAGACTTCAGGAGATTCTGGAGAGAGAACAGTTTGATATTGTTGACTCGTTGATGGATTTTGATTTTGGATTTCTGTACAAAATCAAGGACCGAAGCAGAAAGATAGCGGAATATCACTTCTACAGATACAGTAAAGTGAAAGAAGCGAGAAATAAGCTTTTTAAGTTTTTGCAATATTTGCGTGTCAGAACCTGGAAGTCTACGGTTAAGAAATATGACAGGTTTGTAGTGCTGACCCATGAGGATGCAGGATACTGGGGGAATCTTCCTAATATTGAAGTTATACCTAATTTCATAAAACTTCCTGAAAATATAAGTTCCGATGATAGGAAAAAAATTGTTCTAAGTATTGGGCGATTTACTTATCAAAAAGGATTTGACCGGCTTATAGATGTATGGAATATTGTTCATAATAATGCACTTGACTGGAAGCTTAAAATTATAGGAGGAGGAGATAAGGATTCTATTAGGAGGAAAATAGAGTCTTATGGTCTGGAGGATTCAGTTGTTCTTGAAGATGCCACACCGGAGATTGCAAGGGAATATTGTGCAGGCTCGTTATATGTTATGACGTCACGCTATGAGGGTTTGCCTATGGTTCTTCTTGAAGCTATGTCTTATGGTTTGCCAGTAGTCTCTTATGATTTTCCTTGTGGTCCTGTAGATATTGTCAAGAGCGGTTTTGGAAGTCTGGTGCCTAATGGTGATGTCAATAGGATGGCATCGGAGATTCTTATGTGGATAAAGGACGATGTAAAAAGAAACAATGGTTCGAAATATGCAATAGAGGAATCAAAGCTATATACAGAGGATATCATTATGGAAAAATGGAAAGCACTGTTTAATGGGTTGCTCTAAAGAAAATTATTTATGTCTGTTTAATTGTCAGATTTATAGCAGATGCTGATTTATCCGATAATTTTCTTTGTAATGTTGTCTTTTTCGGTTGCTGATTTCGGCAGGAAAAAGAAAATTGAGTTATTGTATTTTGCGATCTCATTCTTGATCTTGTTTGTCGGATTCCGGGATTCTTGCGGTGTTGACAGTCAAAACTATATTGATTATTTTAATAATTTCACTGATTCTATTACAAACTGGCAAGGAAAGGAGAAACAATACAAGGAATTCGGGTTTTATTATTTATCGGTGATTATAAAGACAATATGGAATAATATTGATTTTTATTTTCTTATTATAGCATGGGCGACACTTGGAATATACTTAAAAACCATAAAAAAATGGAGTCTATATCCGATCTTGAGCCTGTGTGTGTATTATGCCAGATTTATGATTTTAAGGGAGATGAATCAGATACGTGCTGGTTTGGCGATATCAATCATTTTATTTTCATTGTTTTATTTGGTGAATGGTGATAGGCGAAAATATGTTTTTGGAGTTTTGATAGCGTCTTGTTTTCATGTAAGCTCTATAATTGCAATAGGGATGATCTGGTTTTATAAACAGCATCTTACTGTAAGGAAAACATGTTATATACTTCTTGGAGCGATGATCGGAGGAGTAGTTATAAGTAGTTTGTTGAAAAGCTTATTGATAGCATTGGGTGGTATGGTTGCTTTGACTTATATCAATACATTCAATTTGGGATTAATGAATCCGGTGGTATTGTTCCAGATTATGATATGCCTGTTGTATGTTTATTTCGGACCGGTCATAGGCAGGTCTCAAAAAGGATACGAGGTGATCAGGAATGCGTATGTATACTCGACAATAATACTGATGCTAACCTCTGGCTTGGGGGTGATAGGTGGGCGGTTGGCTACAATTTTTGCCACATGTGAGATTTTTATTTTACCCAGTTTCATAAAAGTTGTCAGACCGCGGGCAGTGGGTTATATTGCAGTGCTGATTGCGATCACTGCGTTGTTCTGGATGAACTATGTAAAACTCCTTGATGTATCAAATGAGTGGAGTTATGAGCGGTCTTTCTTTTGATTATTGCAATATTAAATAAAACCTCTTGTGAATTCTTTGAAAAACAGACGTTCAAAATGAATATAACTTGAAATCCAAACAAATAAATATGATATTTTCGATTATGCGTGTAATGGCTGCAATTGTATTGATGATATTATGTAATTGTGCCATTGTTTCTTGTGTATTACAGGAGCAAGATGAAAGTTTAATTGTCGATTTGAGGGAAAAGGAGAAAGAGATGGTTCCTTTGGCAGATCCTTTCATAATGTTATATGACGGGATATATTATGCTTATGGAACAACAGGCAACAAGGACTTTTTTGTGTATATATCCTCAGATCTGAAGTATTGGGAAAAATATGAGACACCGGTGTTAACTGCTGATGATTCTTTTGGAGGATCCAGATTCTGGGCTCCGGAGGTTTATTATGATGAGGATCTGAAGAAGTTTCAGATGTATTATTCATCGGAAATGTATCTGTGCGTGGCCACCTCGGATTCTCCACTGGGACCGTTTGTTCAGGATGAGAAAAAAACAATATTGAACAACTATTGTGGAATAGATCCTACCTTATTTGTTGAAAATGGGAAAAAATATTTATGTTTTTCAATGATTACGGATAGGAATTATATGTGTATTACTCCGATAAACTCAGTAAATGCAGTCATAAATAATAATGTAGATATTCTGTTTTCAACTGATCAGCGTTGGGAAGGTAAGCGCACGGTAGAAGGTGGCAGCATTATTAAAGTTGGAAAAAAGTATGTAATGACATATTCCGGAAATGATTTTAGTTCCCCTGAATATGGCATTGGAGTGGCTTTCGCTGATAACATTATGGGACCTTGGACAAAATATGCCAAAAATCCGATTATACAGTATCCGTCATATAAATCGGGAGTTCTTGGAGGAACCGGACATAATTCGATATTTACCGATAAGGATGGTAAGTTGCGGATTGTATTTCATGCCCATTCATCTGTCGGGTATTCTGGAGGACGATATATGTATATAGGCTCTTTGAATACGCATGATAAAGAACCGTATATTTCTATTAAAAATGATATTTTTGCCGCACGACTTGTTTCGGCAGAAAGTGAAATGCCATGATAAAAAGGATATTGTTTGTGAAAAAGCAGTTGTATTTATCCAATGATATTGTAATTTAGTTCGGAGGATATTTATAGGACGATGAATATTGCGTATATACTGCCGTCATTAGCGAATAAAGGGCCTGTTCTTGTTGTCAGGGATCTTGTACGCGAAATGAAGAACCGGGGACACCGGTGTAGTGTGTTTTATTTCGATGACAAGATTGAGGTGGCTATTGACTGTCCATGCAGGATTGTTAAATTTCAAAAAATGGACTTTTCTAAATATGATATAGTCCATTCTCATGGTTTGCGTCCTGATCTGTATGTTTTCTTATTCAAACCACGCAAGAGTCACACGAAATTTATCACAACTCTCCATAATTATGTCTATAGAGATTTATGGTATCAATATAATCCGGCTTTTTCGCTGATATTTGGCACATTGTGGGCGATTGCATTAACGCGTCATGACCGGGTTGTCGCATTGAGTGATGATGCTAAAAGGTATTATTCAAGAATTTTGTTTTGGAAAAAACTTGACTTTGCATATAATACGCGCTCTTTACCCGAGGATGTGTCTTTGACACAAGAAGAGCAACGCGTGATTTTAGATTTCAAGGGAAATGATTGTCTGATAGGTGTTAATGCGCTGCTTACCTTTCGTAAAGGTGTTGATATTGTCATAAGGGCGTTGCCTGCTCTGCCTGGATATAAGCTTTTTATTGTTGGAGATGGAAAAGAGAAAGGGCATTTGGAAAAGATTGCAGAGGACTTAAATGTAAGAGACCGCGTTTATTTTGCCGGGTATGTAAAAGATGCATATAGATTTATCAAATATTATGACGTATATGCTATGCCAAGTAGAAGTGAAGGGTTTGGGTTGTCTTTGATTGAGGCTGTTATATATAAAAAGCCTGTTGTTTTGTCTTCGATCCCGATTTTTAGGGAGCTGTTTAGTTCAGAAGAGGTGTCTTTTTTTGAATTAAGCAGTATTGAGTCATTTGTCGAAGCTGTGGAGAATGTGAAAAAATGCGCTGAGAAGGTTGATCTGGCATACAATAGATTCATTTCAACATACTCTCCTGAAATTTTTTATAAAAGATATATATCTATTTATGAAAGATAATTATACGGTTTTGATGTCGGTATATTGGAAAGACCGGCCTGAATGGTTGCGGGAAAGTCTGGACAGTATTTTTTCGCAGACATTGCGTCCTAAAGAAGTCGTGCTTGTCGAAGACGGAGCACTGGGAGACGAGCTTGAATCGGTAATCATGTTCTATAAAGAGAAATATGATTTTACAAAAGTCATCAAAATAGAACAGAATGTTGGGCTTGGACGTGCATTGAACGAGGGGTTGAAATATTGCTCAAATGATATTGTGGCAAGGATGGACTCCGATGACATTGCTATGCCGGAGCGAATGGCACGCCAACTGGAGGTGTTTGATCGATGCAGTGACATAGACGTTGTCAGCTGCTGGATTGATGAGTTTATGGGTAGTAAAAGTAATATCGTTTCAACCAAGAGTCTGCCGGAGAACCATGAAGCCATTGAAAAATATGCTAAACGAAGGTGTCCGGTTAATCATCCGGCAGTAATGTTTCGTAAAAGTGCCGTTATGGCAGCTGGCGGATATAAGCATTTTAGGCTATTTGAAGACTATTATCTTTGGGCAAGAATGCTTGTAAATGGCAGTAAATTCTATAATATACAGGAGCCGTTATTGTGGTTTCGTGTATCTCCTGAAATGTATAAACGCAGAGGAGGAATAAGGTATGCCATAGATGAAATAAAATTTCAACAGGAGCTATATAGAATCGGTTTTATCGGATTTGGAGATAAACTATATAATATTGGTGTCCGATCAGTTGTAAGACTAATCCCCAATGGTCTTAGAGCCTTTTTTTATAAAAAAGTCCTAAGGCGATAAGTTTATTTGTATTTGTCAGGGGTCGAGTGGGGAGTAGCTGTGAGATTGCAGGAAGCTTGTGGCGTCGGTAGGGCACCAGGATGGGATAATGGCCGATAGGCGTGCGGTTGAGATTGTGCGTGTTGCGGTGACTGACCGGAGATAAGAGGTTCCGAGATCTTTCAATCCTAACATATCGGCAAAACGGGCGGTAATGCGAGCCCATTTTGCGTTGACTGTATAGATGCGCTTTGCGCCCAATCGGGCGGAGAGCGCTTCTGCTATTTCATAGGTAGTAGGGTCTGTGTGGTCACTGACATTATATATGCCATGGTAGCCTTTGAGTTTTGTGATAAGTTGAGGCAGATCGCGGGCATGAAGCACTGACTGGTGTGCTTCGACGCCGTTGATGTGGCGGTAGATGGCTCGGTATATGGCGTTGACACGACGGCGCATTTCTCCAGTCATGCCTGTGCCGATCAGAAGCGGGAGGCGAAGAATGGTTGCGATTATACCGGCTTCGGCGCAACGTGAAGTGAAGTCGCGTTCGGTTTGCACGAATGTGCGTCCGATGGCTGTTTCTGGAGATAGAGGAGAATCTTCGGTCACATCAATGTATTCTTCGCCATATACTGCTGACGAACTCAGTAAAAATGCTTGACAAGGAGCAAGGTCAATTATAGCATCGTTGAATTTTCCCGGCATATTCCCTTTTTCGTCGGGTATTACAACTATTATGTTTGGAGCATCTACTGGTAATTCGGCGTTTGCATCGGCAAATGCCGATAGGATAAAGTTGGCGGGGAAGTGGTCGCCGGGTATGCAGTATATTCTGTCGGTCTGTTTCATATCGGAAAGTTACAAATTAATCTGCAATATTGAGGCGTACCGACATAATTAATTCAGAAACGTGAGTGGTAGTTGGCAGCAAGCCATATTTTGATTCGTCTTATTTGTATATGATCTTTCCGCCGACAAAACAATATGGTGTCGTGAAATTGTAGCGGACAGAAATAGTATTTTTTGCATATTTTTGGTAAAAAGCGGGATATTGATGTAACAGGCGGCTGAAATTGCCGTAATAAATACAGAAAGTCAAACAGAGCATCGGACAGATTCAATATAATGACAAGCGACAAGCTCACGGAAATATTCATCGGAATGCGTGATCGTCTGCGTAGGACGGCACTGTATATCACCGGCAATCAGTATGATGCCGATGATGCGCTACAGGATGCCTTCTGTCGTCTGTGGGAGCGTCGCCGATCTATCGTAGTTGAAGATAAAGATGGATGTCCCGAAGGATATATGTCGCGTACAGTGGCTCGTTCGGCGATAGACGTTATGCGGAGATCGACCGATTGTGTGAGTCTGGATGATGTCGGTGACAGGCTGGTGGATGATGATGTTGTCGCAGTGGCGGATCCGGCAGATGTGCTGCGGTTGCTTGCACACATAGTCGACTGCAGTCTGCCGGCAATGCAGCGTGAAGTGATGCATATGCACGATATTGAAGGACTTGATATCGATGAAATTGCTGAATGCCTGTCGCTTACTTCCGTCGCTGTTCGAGTCAACTTGTCGCGCGCCAGGGCTAAGGTGCGTGAAATATATTATAAAAAGTATCAAAATGTATTTAAGCCATGAATAGTAAAGACTTGCTCCAAAGCCTCTGCTTGAAGTATATGGCTGGCGGCACATCGCACGATGAAGAACGACGCCTGTCGTCGTTGATTATTGATGCGGAAAAGGTGAGAGAACTTACCGATTTTGAGGCGGATTGCCTGATGTTGCTTGCTGTAGGTGCGACGAGGCGGAAAAATGCCGGAGAGAGGGGACGTCGGGTGCGTCGACTGATGTCGGTTTGTGCAGCTGCTACAGTAGTGGCGGTGCTTGGTGTTGGCGTCATAAAGTTTATGTCGGCTACAGCCGGCGATGCGACAGAAGGAATGTGTTATGCCAGTGTCTTCGGGTCGGTGACCGACGACCGCGATGCCGTGATGTCTATAATAGATAATGAATTTTCGGATGCTGCCGGTGTGGTAGGCGATTTCAGTGATATTGTCGATGGAGAATTCAGGGAAGCATGTGAAGTTATCGACAAGTCGCAAGTGTCGTTTGACGGCAGGATGAATGAACTGCCTGATGCGGGTGCGTTAATCAGATAAATTATATAAAATATGATGAAAAGGATATTGTTTCTGGCTGTCATGTGTGCCGCTTGCATGGGTGGATACGCTCAGCACTTCGATGGCCTCACGTCTATCTCGGAGATATTTGGAGATAAGGCTCCGATTCTTGCCAATGCGACAGTGGCGGTAGTGTCGGGACGTACGGAAAAAAGTCTTGCTGACAATAAGCTGGATTATTTCAAGAGTGTAAGCGTGGCCGATAGCGCGTCGATGTCGAAAATGAACTCTGTGGCTATGAGTCTGCTTGAGAAATCTGTCGATAATGAGCTGTCGAGTAGCTCGGGAAAAATAAACTATGCTTTTTATTCGTTTCCGCCTGTGGAAGGGCATAACCGTTATATGTTTATTTTCTCAAACGGGAAAAAGACAGTGGCAATGTACATGGAGGGTAATGCCACGTTTGTCGACATAAAGAAAATGATAAAGAAATAAGACACTAAAAAGGATAAAAGTTATGAGAAAGATCGTTGGAAATATAGTGCTGCTGTCATTTGTAATGTTTTTATCTTTCGTACCGGTATATGCTGCCGGTACGGGTGGCCTGAGCTTGAGAGATGATGATGACAATACCCAAGAGGTACATTATGATCACGATGAGAGTGAATTTAATTTCTCATTTCCGTTTATACGCAACTATACGAAATGCGACACACGCAATTGCAATAGTCATTTCTCGCACTGGGTCGTGACGTCTGGGCTGATCGGTTTGGGGTGGAACACAACTGTCGATCAGACAGCGGGACTTAGGCAGCGTGGATCTCATTCGATAGATTTCTTCTGGGGACATATACTTGCCTTACGTTATCGCACAGCCTGGAGGGGGCCGGAAGTGAGTCTTGGCTTCGGTGTGGATTTCAGAAACTGGGTGACACGGGAGGGACTTTACGAACGTATGACTTCTGGAGCAGGTGTAATCAGATGTAAGCCTTTGCCTGAAGGGGCGGATGAAGGTTCTTCACGTCTGTATGCGTTCTCAATGATGTTTCCTTTGACAATACGCCAGAACCTGATGCATGGCTTTACACTTACGGTCGGAGCGTCGCTTGACGTTACAACACATGCGTCGGTGAAGTCATCATATCGGCTCGACGATGTGAAGTACAGCAGCAATTGGGATAGCTTTGATCATAATGTTATTGGTTGTTCTATTCTGGGGGCACTTCAATGGCACGATATCGGTATTTTTGCCCGATATACACCTACTTCACCCGTAAAAGCTGAAAATGGCTTGGAATTTAAGACTTTGACAGTCGGAGTTGCCGTAGCCTGGTAAAGTCTTAAAACAAAATTACAATGTCCTGCAAGGGAATGATGTCTTTGCAGAACGTTATAATTAGGTCGAGGAGCCGGACTTTTTTGGGGATTTAAGTAATTGTTTTAGAGGTGTTTTTGTGTGGAATGTAAATTTTTTGAGAAAAAAGTGGTAAAAATATTTGGTTTGTGTTGTGGAATGTCAGTATCTTTGCACCCGCAAATGAGGGACAGCGGTCCTGATAACAACCGAGAGGACTTGATTGTTCGTTGCAGAAAGAAAAAGTTTTCAAAAAAAAGCGATTTTGATTTGCACAATTAAAAAATCGGTTTTACCTTTGCAAAACATTTCGCGACTCCCACGGGGATTGCGAATCAGGAGAAGATTGAAAGAATTGCATCGAGACGAAAGTAGTACAACGAAGTCAATTTCGGGT
>CAJTPZ010000013.1 GCA_910578395.1 uncultured Muribaculaceae bacterium
CACTTTTTTCTCAAAAAATTTACATTCCACACAAAAACACCTCTAAAACAATTACATAAATCCCAAAAAAAAGTCCCACAACAATCAGATGCAACACCACAATCCCCCCGAAAAAAGTCAACACAACCCTCCAAAACACCCCGGCACAACAGCTACTTCAAAAGACTAAAACTCATCCGGTGCCACCCTGAAACCCCATAATCCTTTATCGACTGCCGATGAAAACGCGTCGGATATCCCTTATTGCAATCCCAGCCATACACAGGCATCGCTTTATGCAGACTCAACATAATCTCATCGCGATGCACCTTGGCAAGAATCGACGCGGCAGCAATATTGGCCAACTTGCCGTCACCTTTCACAACCGTCGTATACTTTACATCACGCCAGGCCTCAAAACGGTTGCCATCAACACTTATATGTCCCGGAGCTTTTTTTAACCCGTCAAGAGCCCGGTGCATAGCCATAATAGAAGCCCTGAGAATATTCATTCTGTCGATTTCCACTGCACTTACTTCAGCCACACACCAGTCAACTGCATTTTCTATAATGATTTCGCGGGCCTCACAGCGCCTGCGCTCACTCAGAGTCTTCGAATCACGTAACAGAGGGTGCATAAAACCATCCGGCAAAACAACTGCGGCAGCTACAACCGGACCGGCCAGACAGCCACGCCCTACCTCATCACACCCGGCCTCACCAACACCTTCGACCAGCGAGGTTGGCAACAGAATTTCTTTCTTCATCAATAATTTATTCTGAAACAAGGCGGCAACGTATCTTTCCCACAGGAAGTTTACCTACAATTTGAAGCGGTGTACGCCTTTCATTCTGCGACATCCAAGCCTCTATAGGATCCGACGATTGCTCCTTGTTCTTATCGTCATAAGTAAATGTAAACGAAATATGATATGTCGGCACCAATTCCCCATTCTTCCCCGTTTTCACATCCTCTGTTCCGAGATAAGTAATTCTGAGAAGCTCCTTATGACGGGCTGAAAAAATATTGAACACGACCGACTCCCCAACGCTCATCGACTGATAGTCAATATGCCTCATATAGTAAAAAGCACTCAGCATATCAAGAGTTATTCCGGTCGCAGTCAGCAGCTTCTCTCCTTTAGAGGAATTCCCTTTCTTGTCAGTCTTCTCCCAAAGGGTTTTAGCCGACACTGACCCTGCACTATCTCTTGTATAGTGTATGACATCACGGCTGAACTCACCGCCCTCATGAGCGATCTTTTCATAATAAACCGGTTCCAGACTCTCCAGCATCATTTTACCGCTAAGAGTGTCACGCACCGAATAAATCTTATCGGCTATACTGGTCGAAGCACCAGTCATAACAGAAGTAAAATACCCTTCATCCTTATTGACTTCCGTGCTAAGTCTTATAACTCCCGCTTCCTTCTCAATAAATCCCCACTTGAACATCACATTATAAGTCAGCGTCTCGTCTGACACCTTCTGTCCTGACGACGACAATACCGCAACCACAGACAGACATATAACAAGTAAAAACTTCTTCATAACATCATTTATTTTCATTACATCGATAAAAGACATGAAATCACACTCCGGCAAAGTATCTCACAACCAAACGGCCGGCCAGCACCATAAGCACTCCGACGATCACACTCGCCACAACATATAAAACACTCCACATCCACTCTCCTTTACTCCCAAGTTCGCAAATGTCGAATGCAAATGTCGAAAATGTCGTAAAACCGCCACAAAATCCGGTAATAAATAGCAGACGGTCGCCCGGACCAAACAGATCCACACGATCAAGCAACCCATAAAAAAGACCTATCAAAAAGCATCCGGCTACATTCACTGTAAATGTCCCCAACGGAAAGCCGCCAGACATCCCCGCACAAAACCTCTGCACAAGAAAACGCCCGCATGTTCCCAAAAAACCGCCCGCACCGGCGATAAGCATCATTTTTATCATACCTGCCTTATGCCTTCTATCAACTGTAAGTTGCAAAATTAGCGACATTGTCAAATAAACCAGCTTTTCAGGTAACCAAATTACATCAGGTCTGATGATCAACTACGAGAAACTTAACCTCTTTCTGTTAAAACATCCTAATATCCATATTGTTCACCATACGCCACGACGCATCCATCTGCTCTACCATATACCAAAATTATCATCCTTCCATAAAAAAGCTGCGCCATTTTTGGCGCAGCCCATCTGCCGGAATCCAACCGGCTATATGTTACACTTACTCCTGCTTCTTGTTGCCGGTCATCTTCCGTATATCCTCTGGTGTTATCTTTCCCCTGATAAGAATAGCATTGAACTGCGACGGCTCTTCATTGACAATCATATACTCATTTACTTCATTAGCGCCCTGTCTCAGATATATGACAGTCTCTTCACTCTCCTCGTTGACCTTAAACAGAAGTTCGCATTTTTCTTTACCGATCATCTTTGAGGCATCAGCACTCAGTTTCGATGCCATCTCGTCTTGACTTGTCGAAAGAACCCTTATGCAATCAATCTTGCCCGCCATGCCACTCATATCCAGATTATCGGTCTTCATATCAGGTATAAGATTAAGCATACATTTCGTGATATGCACCGATGCAACCCCATCAGTATCTGCATACTTTTCAAAAAATTTCACAATCTGAGCTGATCCACTAAAAGACACAGCCGCAATCATTACGGCAAACACAAACACCTGCTTCATTACTTGATTCATTTAAACGATTTATCTTTTCCCGATTCGGTAATAATACGCTTGCACATGCCGATTCTCGGCCTTGCGAACTTCTCGGCCACAGCATCAGCCAAGATCAAGCGTTATATATTGTAGACGCACCATACACGCATTCTGGTTACACATAACTTCAAAAAAATTGTCCACCACCGCCCCATAATAGGCACACTCCCGCATAATAGCATCTCACTGCATCACCACACTCCGCTACTCCAAACCCCGACCCGCCAGAAATAAGGCACCCTGAAACCAAAACAGGCACCCCGTAATAGCGGGATGCCTGTAAAATCCATATTGGTAGATTATTTCCAATAACTGCTCTTCACGAAAGAAGCCTTCTTTAAATAATCCGAGCTCTCTTTCATCGTGCGGTAAAGATCATCGGTAGTGTTGCCATAGGATGAACCCTCGACTTCGACAACGATACCTTCGGTACCGGCAGCGTCGGTATTCGAGAAAATTGCATCGTAGCCGACCATACCGCTCTGGCCAACCTCACGGTGATCCTTGATGTGAAGCAGACGGAAACGGCCTGGATACTTCTTGAAAAGCTCAACCGGACTGGCTGCACCTCTCATAGTCCAGTAAACGTCCATCTCATAGAAAACGCTGTCAGGATCTGTGTTCTGAATCATATACTCCAGCATCACGTCCTTATCCTCAACCTTCTGGAACTCATGCGAGTGATTGTGGTACCCATAATTGATGCCAGCCTCAGCACATTTGTGGCCGATTGCGTTCTGATACTTCACGTAATTGTCAAGTTCGGCAAGTGTTTCGGGCACATTGCTCCACGGAGTCACAATATAGTCAATCCCGGCAGCCTTGTGGTCAGCGATGAGTTTGTCCCACTGGGCAAGTTTCTCTGCAAAATTACCCGATTTCATCTCCTCGTCAGACAGACCGAGCGTCGTATGCGACGAACGCGACTTCAGACCGGCCGCTTCCACAGCAGCCTTATAGTCGGCCGGAGTCATACCATAAAATGTGCCGTCGTTATAGTTGTAATTGGCAGCCTCCACCCAGGTATAGCCCCACGAAGCCAGCGAGTCAAGCACAGAAGCTATGCTTCCACCGTTTTTGATCTGTTCGTCAATAGGCTTGCGCACTGAGTAGAGCTGCACACCTATTTCTTTATCTTCCTGTTTGGCGTTGGTACAAGAAGAGTTATCCCCGCCACAGCTCGTTGCGGCTGCGGCGAGGATTGATACTATTGCAAGACTTTTCAGCTGCATGACTGATATGTCTTAGTCAAGGATCTTGACACGGATATTCTTGAACCAAACATCGTCGCCATGGTCCTGAAGACCGATGTAACCTTCATGGTTTTCACCACCGAGGTTATTCAGCAGCTCGAATGCGAGAGGCCATTTCTCCTGAGAGAACTTCGAGTTCTGGAGCATGTCGGTCCATGCCGGAGTCCAAAGGTGGTACTCGACTGTGTTTTCACCATTCTGACCGTGAACAACAGTGCCCTTATATACCATGATCTTACCGGTGTTCCACTCACCGTCACCCTTGAAGTTCTGGGGATTGGCCGGGATCATATCGTAGAGCGACGAGCTCTGGCGATTGCCGTCCTTGCCGAGTTTGGCGTCGGGGTGGTTGGCATTGTCGAGGATCTGGTACTCAGGAGCAGAGATGTAGATCGGCTCCATGCGGGGCTTACCTTCCTTATCCTTGCCCTGGATCTCCTGTGCAAGCACAAACACACCTGAGTTGGCACCCTTTGCAACTTTCCAGTCAAAGAGAAGCTCGAAGTTTTTGAGTTTCTTTGCGAAGATAAGGTCACCGCCGTCGCCTACCTGACCTTCACCGCCGCCTGAACCGATGAAATGGATAGCCTCCTGATCGATTACCCAACGGCCGGGAATAGAATCCTTGCCATAACCGCGCCAGCCCTTCATGTCCTTGCCATCGAAAATCACATAGTAGCCCTCAGCATCCTGGGGATACTGCGACAGGTCAACCTGCTCATTCTCGATAACAGTGTATTCGGGCACTGCGGGAGCCTCAGTCTCAGCTGCAGCTGTAGTCTCGGCGGCAGCCTGCTTGTTACCGCCACATGATACCATTGCGAAGCAAGTGGTAGCGGCAGCCATCAACAAAATCTTTTTCATGATTATGTTTATTATACCTAATTTTAATTTATCATTATCTTTATTCAGGAAGAGAGAGAAGTATTTACCCACTGCCCTCGTGGCCGCATATTAAGAAAATCGATAAGTCTTTGCAACGGGCGCATCAGTATTGATGCGCCCTTCTGCATTGACAATTATTTTCTTTAGCCTTTAGGCTGCGATTGACAGTTTTATGCCTTCGGCATGGGAGGAAGCGCCCAGCCCTGACGGTAGTTGTGCTTGATAAGCTCTGCGGCAAACTGCTGTGCGTTCACTGGCTCGGTCCAGTCCTTGTTGAACGACGGGTGACCGTCCTTGATAGTGAATCCGTCCTTGATAACCGAACGAACAGTTGCATTATCGGGGATGTTGGTGAACTTCATGTTCGGGCCGTCCCAGTCAAGAACCTGATTCAGGCCCTGCAGACGTACTGCAAGCACACCCATTACAACCATTTCGTTAAACGGACCTGCCTCTGAGAAATCAGAAGTAGTCAGCACGCGGTCAGCAGGATTCTCCTTACATGCACGGATAAAGTCTTTCTGGTGGTGGTTGTCGGGAACCTCGCGGCACACCTTGGGAGCGTTGGGTACACGACCGGAAAGGAGATACGGATTGACACCGTAGCAACCACAGATAAGAGTGTCCTTTGTTCCGTAGAAGATAGCGCAGCCACCCTGATCATTAAGATCCTTGCCGGCGGGCAGACCTGCGGGACGCTCGGGAAGAATGCCACCGTCATACCAGTAAACGTCAACCTGAGGCATAGCCACCTTAGGCTCGTTGTGACGGGCGGGGAAAGTGAATTTCACGCGCTCTGCATTGGGGCATGACTCCGAGAGAAGCAGTGTCGAGCTGCCCTCTACCTGTGTCGGATAACCGAGCTTCAGAGCCTTGAACACCGGATGCAGGATGTGACATGCCATGTCACCGAGTGCGCCTGTACCGAAATCCCACCAGCCGCGGAAGTTCCACGGAGTATAGATAGCGTTGTAGGGACGCATGGGAGCCGGGCCGATGAAGAGATCCCAGTCGAGAGTCGAAGGAATCTTGTCAGCCTTTGCAGGACGCTCGAGACCCTGAGGCCAGATGGGACGGTCGGTGAAACATTCTACTTTCTTCACCTCACCGATCTCACCGTTCCAGATCCACTCGCATATCTTACGTACACCTTCGCCGGAAGCACCCTGGTTACCCATCTGGGTAGCTACCTTGTACTCTTTGGCGAGATTGGTGAGAAGACGTGACTCATATACAGTGTGGGTAAGAGGCTTTTCGCAATATACGTTCTTTCCCTCAACGATAGCGTCGGCTGTTACGATAGCATGAGTATGGTCGGCGGTGGCACACATTACAGCGTCAGCCTCCTTGATCATCTCCTCATACATCTTGCGATAATCCTTGTAACGCTTCGCGTTGGGATAGCGGTTGAACACACCGGCAGCATACTTCCAGTCAACATCGGCGAGACCGATGATGTTCTGGCTCTCGAGACCACGGAGAACCGATGAACCACGGCCGCCGACACCTACACCGAGGATATTGAGTTTATCGGTCGGAGCTGTGTAACCGGCCGCCTTACCGAGAATAGTAGCAGGAGCCACTGTCAGGCCCAAAGCTGCTGCAGTACCTTTCTTCAGGAAACTGCGACGGGTCATTTCGTTATTTGACATAGCAGGAATTGTGTATAATGAATAATTATGTTTTTCAATCTCGCAATGAGATTAATTATGCTATTGTTTTAAGTCTTGGGGAAGCTTACTTTTGTTAAGAAGACCATACCCGTTGGTCATCTCCCGGCGCCGTCTGTGTATTTCGGCAAGCTCATCGAGAGTGCCGATGCAAGGCTCTCCGTTGTCTTTGGCGTTTTCGAGGAAAAGCCATGACCACTCCGATGCACGTGCCGCGTCACGGAATGTCGGCAGATCCTTGTGAAGTTTTCCCTGATAGATCGACTCGGCGAAGCGGTCTACCATGCGGTCGATGTTCTTTCCGCCATATGGTTTTTCTATACGCTCCGTTCGTGTCACGCCATGAAGCTCTACAACCGCAGTATTGAAATCATGGCTCATTCGAGCGATACCCTTGGTGCCTATGATATCTATATAGGAATTGTGTGTCTGCACTTTCGACAACTGGCCGTAGACATGACCCTGGGTGATATCAAAAACCACTCCGTTCTCAAACGTGCCGTGAGCCTGAAGAAACCATGGATCCTTATACGACCACATTCTCACTGCCTGCGCGTTCCATGTCTTATAATCCGACCCGGCATACCAGCGGGCGATATCAACATAGTGCATTCCGCAGTCATGGAACGACGGTCCCTCGCTTTCATGCCCCTCGCCAGGAGCAAGACCGGGAGTCAGATGACACACACGCAACACTGCCAGATCGCCGATCTCACCGCTATCGATGAATTCTTTGATCGCACTGTGATACCAGGAGTTTCGCAAATAGAGATTCACAGTTGACAGAAGTCCCGATTTCTCAAACTCCTCGACAATCTCCATCTCCTCCTCGACAGTAGCTCCGATTGGTTTCTCGGCCATGACATGCTTTCCATGCCTGATAGCCTTCTTTATCTGGGAAGGCCGTGAATCGGCCAACGCACATAGCGATACAACCTCGACCTCAGGATCTGCGAACACGATGTCCTCGTCGTCGGTCACCTTGGCCTCAGGTGCAAGTACAGATGCTTCGGCACGGCAAACCTCCGACAAATCGCAGATATACGCGATATCCCAGAGACCGCTCTTCTTGAGTGCCTGCAGATGCATGCCTCCCATGCGGCCAAAGCCAATGATTCCTATTTTAATTCTCTTTTTTTCCAAAGCTGCAATATGTGACTTCTGACACACATACGGAGACAAAATTATATAATCATTACTACTTTTACAATATTTATACAGCCAATTTTTCAAAAAAATTACAAGTTCATGATATTTCATAGACAAATCCACGTTATCAACACATTGTTGATAACTACGACATTTCTGTTAATAATTATTTATTCGCTCCGATCTTTGCCTGTTACCTCCCATTGTATTAATTTCGCGACGTGAAAAATCTCCTACTGCACATAGAATATCTTGTCCGCTGCCACGACTGCGTGACCCTGCCTGGATTCGGCGCTTTCATTGCCACGAACCTGCCGGCATTGGTCGACGATTCGAGGCAGCTTTTCATGCCTCCTACAAGATACATTTCTTTCAACAGCGAGATTACTCACAACGACGGACTCATCGCAGCTTCCTTTGCGCGACGCGATGGCATTTCATTCGAGGCTGCATCGGCCGATGTCGAGAAAGCAGTTGACAGGATCCGCCGCGAAATCGCCAGATTCGGAGTGGTTGATTTAGGAGCTGTCGGCACATTAAAAGCCGACACACAAGGCCTTTTGCAATTTATACCTGCAAAATGCGCCGATATTTTCAACCCCTACTCAATCCTTGCTCCCATAGACCTTAAAACCGAAGACTCAGGTCAGGTTGCAGCGAATACGCCACAACATAAACCTCGCCTGATACGCTTAGGCACAAATGCAATGCGCGTAGCCGCATCAGTGGCAATTACCGTCTCACTCGGCGCACTGCTGTTTTTCCCACTGCGCGACAGCTCGGCACTGCCCATAGTAAAAGCGGCTATATGGCCATCATCGGTTGAGGCCGATGCACCGGTCTATACCTTTGTCGAACGACCGCAACCCGACATTGAATTATTGTTTGCCGAAGCTCCGGCCGAGATTGAAAATAAGGTTGAACCTGCCGAAGAGCATATATATGGCGTTGTAGTCGGCGTATTTTCTTCTCAGGAAAAAGCCGAGTCATTTATCGGTAACAGACAAAACCTTTCAATCAGGCCTACCGGGAACGGGCTTGTCAGAGTCTACGCCGCCACCACTGCCACAAAAGAAGAAAGCACATTGATCGCCTCACGCCTACGTGCGTCGGGCGAATGGCCGGAAGCATGGCCGGCAAAAATAAGATAACCTCTATCCGGGATGGCATCCCGGAGACCAGTATCACTTATGGAAAATCTGCATGACCTTATGACGAATCGGCGTAGCATACGTCGGTTCACTCAGGCGTCTATACCCGCCGAGGATGTAAAACTCATAATGGAGGCCGCATTAATGGCCCCGACTTCCAAAAGCAGCCGACCATGGCATTTCGTGCTTGTTGATGACCGGAACACCCTGGAGCGTTTAAGCCAATGCCGTCAGGCAGGATCCGGTCCGATAGCAAAATGCCGTCTTGCCGTAGTTGTCTGCGCCGACTCGTCTCTTACCGGCCCGTGGATCGAGGATGCGACAATCGCCGCGACCTACATCCAGCTTCAGGCACAGGATCTCGGACTCGGATCAGTATGGATACAGGTGCGTGACCGGTTTGATGCAGAGGGCGTGCCTGCCGACGAGAACATTCAGGGAATACTCGGCATACCCGATACAATCTCTGTCGAGTGCGTTGTTGCAATCGGCTACCCCGACGAGACAAAAAATCCGCAAAACCTCGAAAAGCTGCTTTGGGAACGCGTACACATCGGAGGCTGGAATCCGGAACAGACCCAGGCATGACACCCGATACAGTCGTAATAGGCACAGGTAATGTTGCAACCGACATTGCCCGAATGCTCGCTTCATGCGGCCGTCTTGCAGCTGTAGCGGCACGCTCTGTCGATAAAGCGCAGAAAATAGCTGGCGCATATCCGGGAGTAAAAGCCGTCGGACTCTACAATACCACTCTGCCCGATGCGAAATTCTATATCTGCGCTGTCACCGATCCTGCAATCCTGCACATAGCCGAGAATATCCCCGACAATGGGGCTGTATGGATTCACACGGCCGGCTCCGTCGGAATCGAAATCTGGGCCGGACATCGCAGTCGTTATGGTGTGTTATACCCTTTGCAGACCATCTCATCCCTTAGACCGGTCGACTCATCACGCATCCCATGGCTCATCGAGGCCGACTCACCTGTCACGCTTCAGCTGATCGATAGCCTGGCTAATTCAATCGGCGGATGGTGCGTGTCTCCCAAAAACAGCAGCGAACGCGCCATGCTGCATGTGGCGGCGGTATTCGCCTGCAACTTCACAAACTACATTCTCGGAGAAGCATTTGATTTTCTTGAGGACCAGAATATAGATCCGTCCATACTCAAGCCTTTGGTAGAGCGCACCGTTGAAAACGCTTTTTCAGGCAAGTCTCCTCACTTGTTGCAGACAGGACCTGCCGTCAGAGGTAACAAAGCCGTCATCGAAAGCCACATAAACCGACTTCCTGCCGACTCAGCAGAGACCTACCGCTTTCTCTCAGATAAAATTTATCGGAAACATCATCCATCAGAAAAATGAGCCGCACCGACTTTGACCTGAATAAAATCAAAGCATTTGTTTTTGATGTCGATGGAGTTCTGTCTCCATCCACAGTGTCTATGGACTCTGATGGCATTCCGCGGCGCATGGTAAACATAAAGGACGGCTATGCCATGCAGCTTGCCGTCAAACACGGCTATCTGATCGCCATTATCACCGGTGCCGATACACCGGCAATAGCCACGCGCTACAAAGCACTTGGCATAAGCGAAATACACCTTAAATCATCATTAAAGCTGCCATTGCTAAACGATCTTCTCGAGCGGCACGGCATAAATGCTGACGAAGCAGTCTATGTAGGAGACGACATACCCGACATGCCATGCATGAAAGCGGTAGGCCTTTCTGTAGCGCCTGCCGATGCGGCTGTCGAAATAAAAGAAATCGCACGCTACATATCACCCGTTCAAGGAGGATATGGTGTAGCGCGCGACATTATACGTCAAGTAATGATTGCACGCGGCGACTGGATGGACGACCAACATGCATTCGGATGGTAATCAGCTGTCGAGAGATTCAAGTATTGCCTGAAGTTCCTTATCGGTTGCCGTCAGGCGACGACGGCACTCCCCGATCAAAGCGGCAGCACGACGTGTATTTGCCGTCAGGCGGTCTATATCACAGGCATCACTCTGCATCTCGCGCAAAATCGACTCGATCTCAGCCAGAGCATTACCGTAAGTCATTTCTTCTACAGGAGTTTCCATTTATATTTCTTTTATTTTATTATCGAAACAATTTCACCATCATGCAGGCAGGTTACAATTCTTGTACCTGATATGATTTCTGCCTTGGCCGACTTCAGAGCGACTCCATCTATCTTTGTTATTGTATAACCCCTTTTAAGAGTTGCCTGCGGCGACAAGGCTTCAAGCAGCGACATACGAGAATCAAGTAAAGACTTTTGTCGGTTCACAGCCCCTGATGAAAGCATCTGTAGCCGTTGCGCCAGACCATCGAGCCGCTGAAGCCCTGGAGCTATCCTACGCGCGCTGAAAGCACCAACCGACGACATAGTCCTTTCAAGCTGTGTCCTTCTTTTTGTCAGATATGTTGTAGCGACAAGAGGCAATGAAGCATGATAATACGACAATTGCTCTCGTTGTCCCGCCAGACGCTCCGACACTGCGACATGCAGTTGTGAGGCGAGATTCTTCAAACGTTCAAGCTCTTCCACAGCTTGTTGGATAAGCCATTCCGCCGCGGCTGTCGGCGTTTTCACACGCATGTTGGCCACATAGTCGAGCACGGTCACATCACGTTCATGTCCGATACCTACTATCACCGGCAAGGGAAAACATGCGATACGCGCGGCGAGGTCATAGCTTTCAAATGCGGCGAGATCACTCGTCGCACCTCCGCCACGTATTACAACCACACCGTCCCATTTCTCTATTTCCGATTCAATCGCCTCAAATGCGGCAAGCACAGTCGGTACTGTACGGTCACCCTGCATCACAGCAGGAAACAAACGGGTGGTAAACCTGAATCCCGCACTATAGAGTTGATCCACAAAGTCGCCGTAACCTGCAGCTCCGGGAGCCGAAATCACTGCTATACGCAGCGACGGCACATGCCATGCAAGCTTTCGGTTATCCTCCAGAATGCCCTCTGACTGAAGCTTCATCAGAATCTCCCGACGACGCCTCACAAGATCTCCCATAGTGAATTCAGGATTGATATCTGTAATCACCAACGACATGCCATAAAGCGGGTGCATACTCACCGACGCCTTGACCATCAATTTGATGCCGGATTCAAACCTCTGCCCGGTAGCTCGCTCGAATTTGCCTATGATCTGTGGCGCTACATTGGCCCATATCACCGCCCGAGCCTTGGCTACAGCCTGCCCATCCGAATTCTTTTCAATAAGTTCCATGTAGACATGGCCACGACGGTTCACATCGCTGAGTTCCGCCGTAACCCACACATTCTGGGTACCCGGATGACCGCCTATAAGGTCCGCCACAAGTCTTGTCAGACCATAGAGACTCACTACTTGCCCCATCGCTTATTTCTCCGGCACGATACCCTTTCCGGGCTTCAACTTAAAAGTCCTTGACTTCTGAACGTAAGGCGCGACTTTCTCAAATTCAGCCTCTGTGATCACTCCGGCCACAGTAGGCACATACGTGATCTTTCCAGACGCAGGATCAAAAGAAGCAGTAGCCGTCATAAAACCGAGGGCATTTTCCACATCCTCGACGCGACCCTCTTTTCTTGCCGGGTCGATAACCCAGTCAGCTATCACTCCACAGTCGCCACTATCTATAAGCCTCCATTCAGGCCAGCCGTAAAGCTCCACACGACTGTCCGATGCAGGAATATCCACCGTCTTTACCACTACCGTCACCGAGTCCTTGCCATATTTTACCGGCCACATGGCAATACGCCCGTTATCCGATGTCAAAAACTCGATATGTCTGTTGTCCAGAGCAGTCACACGTGCAGCACCATTTAATGTCGTCGGCGAGTCGGTCGTCATTCCACCCTTGAAATAATCAACCATATCCAGACGCGTGTTGGTATCAATAGTCGGCAGAACCGACACCGGTGCCTTTATAAAGACCTCCTCGACCGACACCTGGGCCGACAGATGCGGCATGCACGTCGTCATCATCAACAATGCAATAGGCCGACATAATTCTGACAGTAGTCGTTTCATCATATCGCTTTACTTACGGGATCTTCGCCCGCCCTTGTTTTTCTTTTTGAATGATCCAAAGTTATCAAAATCACCCGAAACTTTTTCACGGGCTTTTCTTGCCGACGCGCGGCCATAATCCTTTCCGGGTTCTGCCACCTCGCAATATACACGTTTTCCTGCAAAATCAGCTCCGGTCAAAGCTTCCACAAGTTTGCGGGAATCCGATTTTTTCACATCAAACAGAGAATAGGAGGGCAACAGGTCTATACGCCCTACATCCACACGATGGCCGTCCACATTTTTGTTAAGCAGCTCGATCAGGTTACCGGCAAAGAAACCATCTCGCTTGCCAAGATTGATATAAAGGCGTGCCATACCCTTACCCGCTGTACGACGGTCCTTGTCGCTTTCATCACGGGGCTCTCCGTTACGCTTGCCGCCTTTCTCCTTACGCGGCTTCTCATCTATCACATCGATCTTAGGAGCATCCCTGTAGTAGTCAAGCAGACGATTGAATTCAAGCGACAGTATACGCTTTATTATATCCTCACCCGACAGCCATCCGAGCTTCTTCACCACACCGGGAAGATACTTGCTCATTGCTTCGTCATCAACCTCCACTTTCTCAAGCTTGTCAGCAAGTGAGTAAAGCTGTTTTTCGATAATAAGTTCTGCCGAAGGTACTTCTTTACGCTCAAAAGACTTGCCGATCCTCTTCTCTATCTCGCGCATTTTTCCCTTCTCGCGCGAATGAATTATCGCGACCGAAATACCTGTTTTGCCGGCACGGCCGGTACGGCCCGAACGGTGGGTGTAGACGGCCGAGTCATCAGGCAGTCCGAAGTTTATAACATGTGTCAGATCATCGACATCAAGGCCACGTGCGGCCACATCGGTAGCTACAAGCAGTCTGGTCACACGGTCACGAAACTTTTTCATCACCATGTCCCGCTGCTGTTGCGACAAGTCTCCGTGAAGAGCGTCGGCATTGTACCCGTCGGCAATCAGTTTGTCGGCAATCTCCTGAGTGTCACGGCGGGTGCGACAGAAGATTATAGCGTATATATTAGGGTTATAGTCTGCTATACGCTTAAGCGCAAGGTATTTGTCTCGCGCATTCACCATATAGTATACATGTCTCACATTTTGTGAGCCCTCATTGCGAGTGCCTATGACAAACTCTTCATAGTTCTTCATATAGCGCTTGGCGATCTTGGCGATATCCGATGGCATTGTCGCCGAGAACATCAGCATCTTGCGCTCTTCCGGCACATGCTCGAGGATATCGTTGATCGAGTCAAGGAAGCCCATATTGAGCATTTCATCAGCCTCGTCAAGTATAACCGTGTGCACATCCGACAGATTCACCACTCCACGGTTTATAAGGTCGATCAGACGGCCTGGTGTAGCCACAATGATCTGCACGCCTCTTTTCAAACCTCTTATCTGGCTCTCGATACTCGAACCGCCATAAACCGGAAGAACCGTCAGGCCCGATATATATTTAGAAAAGTCAGCAAGATCTCCCGCGATCTGCAGACACAACTCTCGAGTCGGCGACAGGATAAGTGCCTGAGGTGTATGATTCTCAACATCTATACGCTGTATGACCGGCAAACCGAATGCCGCAGTCTTCCCTGTTCCTGTCTGGGCGAGTGCCACCACATCGTTATCCCCGGTCAAAAGATGGGGGATAACCTTTTCCTGTACCGGCATCGGCATTTCAAATCCGAGTTCGGCAATAGCTTTTCTCAAGGGCTCGTTCACGCCCAGTTCCTCAAATGTACTCATCAAATGATTTAAAATTAATGTTCGGCAACAACGATATTAATATAACATTTTATTTCCGTTATTGCTTCTTTAGTATGTATATTCTCGATATTCCCGACTCCGCGTCGTTCCATCTAAGTTTCATTCTCTTTCCCGAAAGCATCAGAACCTCAAGATATGTCAGACCTTCTCTGAGTCCGGTCACTTTCGGAGGTATATAATCAGGCGACCCCTCAGGATACTTATCCGATCCATGACTGAAATCAAGAGTCAGTATGCGAGAATCTTCACTCGCGTGCCATGTTCCGTAATGATCATGCCTTTCATGCATCTCGTCATCAGTCTCTACCATGTCTATCACATCTGCCTGAAACTTCCAGAATACATTTCCGGCATATCCGATTTCCTCGAAGTCTCCCGTCTCGATATTCTCCAGATGCCACGTGCCGCCCCATGGCCCGATATAGCCGCCGTTATGTGTGCACGCCGTCAGAAGCAGCATAAGCGAGACCGATAGCATCAACAATGTTTCTTTTCCTGCCCCCGTCATTTCTGCCACATATTTACCGAAAAACGATAGATTCCGCTGAGAGACGCGCCAAAGTTATCTCCAGGCATTGTCCCTCGGTCCATCGCGATCCGGGCTTTAATCTTCAACCCCTTAACACGACTCACATAATAGCTCACCTCTATAAGCCACGATGTACACTTTCCCTCTGGCGCACGCGGCTGTCTACCGTCACCGTATCCTTTTTTATGGCTGATTGCCGCACGGTAACTCCAAAAGTCTTTCGGACTGCCTGTCACAGCCGCATGAAAGCCTCTCACGCGATTGTCAACGTATGCCGGATATCCGTCGCGGTTGTAAAGTGGCGACACCAGAAACGGCGAGCCTATGCCGAGTCCGTAATTGGTGTAAGAGTTATACTCTGAATTATTGTAGTATTGGTCTCCTCCACTCACATCTGTCTCTATGGTCGAGCCGGGCCGGTCATGGGGTGCGTAATGTATCGCTCCCGACTGATTCATAAAGTCCAGATATTCCACAACTGCCCCGGTAACAATTCCACCAAAACTGTTGCCGAATTTATATTCTATTCCCCAAAGTGCATCCCATCCGTTATGCCACCCTATCGACGATCCTTTTTCCCACGGTTTCTGCATATACATCTTCACAACGTCACCACTCCACGGCAGTCGCCATCTCACATGCACATCCCATGAACCGAGATTGTTCCCATCCATATACTCCCCTTCTCCATGTTTTTCGCTTCCTATCGGGGCGATCATCTTTATCATGTCCCACAATCCCGCTTTGAGATTCCGCGTTTTCACAAGTTGTCCTAACCGGTAATACCTTGTCACGCCGCCGATTTCTCCGGCTGCCTGCATTCCAAAAGTCACTGACACATTCTTTTCTGTATTCGTGCGGAAATAAAGGCGGCGATAAACATAATAGGCTCCGGTATTCAGATGATAGCTGCCATAACTGTAAAACTTCTTCATCCAGCCACCGTCAGCAAACTTTCCGTAGCCCAGTTCTCCTTGTATCTGTAGCCATCCGTCTGTAAGAGGCACATTCTGAAAATCCACAAATCCGGCACGCAACTGCGGCACAGGACGCGCATTTCCACTCTCTACAACATCTCCCGAAGTAAGTATGTCATTCAGCAATGCCGAACCTCGCTCTTTCATGCCGGCCTCCAGAAAGAGTGACCGCCATTTCACCTCAGCATACAACTGTTGTATCCATACATCGGCAGGGCGCATACGTTGGATATACTCGACTCCATCAGCGCTCCAGTGCTTGTACTCCGATGCTGAAGCCACACCGACGCCAAGTTCCACACCAGCACTCCATGAGAATCCCGATGACACATCCCGCCGTTTACAGGCTCCTATGCTCCCCTGCACGCCATTGGTCTGTGTCAGTTTTCCATGACCGAGCGCCGACATGTAGTGAGGCGCGAAATCCCCAGTCCCGGCATTCACGGTTCCACATGCCTCAAATTCGATTTCTAAAGGCCTGCGTTTCTCTCCGGATATGTCAGGAAAACATGTCGACAACATTGCCAACAGGATAAACGCCCTAAATATTTTCACCTGACAGCCGTATATGATTCTATATGACGGCGCTTTTTTTCTTCAAAGATATCGTCTATGGCAAAAAAGATTCCGGTCTCCTCCACCTCTCCAAACTCATGGTTTATTGCGGTTCCAAGCATCTTCATTGTCGGAGACAGACTCATATAAGCATTCACCAGAGGCGGTATATTAATGCCTCGGGCACGTATTTCTCCGTTCAGGATCTTATAATCATCCTTAAACGTGTCAGCCGTAAGTATCTCGGCATATCGGTGATGGTCAATATTAGCCTCAAGAGGCTCGATAGGCCACACAAGCCCCTCGGTATCCGGAAAATGCTTTTCAAGAAAATACAGCAACATATTGCGGCACTCCATATCATAGCTCGGATACATTGTCATCTTGCCGAGCAGATACTTTATGTTATGGTCATCAACAGTCAGAGCGCCGAGACCGTCCCACAGGTTATCAAGCACATACATTGCCTTGCTCCCGGCTTGCGACGACTGGTACCCCAGTCTGACAAATGAACGGCCGAGTTCTATCGTCTCCGGAAGATAGGATTCGACAAAATCCTGCGAATAGTCGAACAAATGCGACATGGCAATGCAGGGTTTTCCTTTGGAGTCCATTTTCATTTCACGCCCCGACAGATAACGGTATCCGCCAAGAATCATCTTTGAGTCCGGATCCCACACTATCAGCTGGTGACACGGGCGTTCCATCAGGTCAAACTCATCAATATCACAGCTTTTACCCGTGCCGCCGCCGCCATGCCTGAACGCGATCTCACGCAAGCGACCTATCTCTCGCATGACTGCCGGCGACGTATGGGCATCGACCACATAGATCTCGTTGCCAGCCTTATTGGTTTTTCGCAGCAAGCGGTCCGGCGTGAGCTCCGATTCTATTTCTTCCGTCGATACAGGGTCTATGATTTGATCCATAATGGGATTATATTCAGTGAAAAGGCCACACAGACGATGTCAGTTACACCTTCTGCTTAGCCTGTATACCGATTCCTTGATACGGCGTGCTGTTTCTCCACTTTCCTTGCCGCCCTTCAATGACTTGCAACTGATGCGGTTGCCTATTGTCATTTCAAACGTAGATCCCTCATTCCCAAACACCTCTCTTGGCAATAACACCATTTCAAGATTAAACGGAATAAACAGTCGCTTTCTTATTTTGGCAAAGATATAAAAAAACTTTGAATTTTCACCGCTGAAGTGGATCGGGATTACATCACGGCCATAGGTTATGGCTTTATTCACAAACATTTTGTTCCATTCCATGTCCATGATCTTTCCGCCTTTTTGCCGACGGGAGCATAAGCCGGCCGGAAAAACCACAATCGGATCGTCTCCTCTCATAGCTGCATCAAGCGCATCTGCGGCGGTCCGCGACTGGCCACCATGTTTGTTCACCGGTAAAAAAACACCCTTAAGTGGCTCGATTGCCATAAGAAGATCATTCACCACAAACTTTACCTTTCCTGTATACGACATTCGGCCCAGATAATCGATCAGTGCCATACCGTCGAGGCCTCCGAGAGGATGATTGCTAACAAAAATAACACGGCCGCTCTCATTTTCTTTAGGCATATTTTCCTCTCCTGTCACGTGACGGGTGATTTTAAGATAATCGAGCACTGCCCGACAGAATTCGGCATCACGGAGATTCCCTGCAAAATCAAGAAGAGCGTTAAGTTTATCCTGACAGACAAGACGCTCAATGCATCTAACGGCAAACCGTGGCATAAACCGGTGAAGTTTTGGCACACGACTCTTCAGAACCTCATCGATATCTATATGCAATTTCTTGTCACCGGTTTCATTCATAGACCACCTCTCTTTATCTTTCCGTTTTCAGTGCGCGGTATGCAGTCGGTCATCACTATACGCCTCGGCATCTCATGGCTTTTCAGCACCTTTTTTAATGAGTCCAAGAGAGATAACTCGTCAGGCATTTCTTTCCCCTCAATGTAAAGCACAGTATGCTCCCCCCACTTATCATCGCACTCTCCTCCTATAAAATATGGGCTTCCGATCAGTCCGCAAATTTTCCTTTCCACTTCTTCCGGACTCACCTTCAAGCCTCCGCTTATTATCACATTGTCAGCACGTCCTATCCACCTGAATGCCCCATCACCACGCAACTCCACTATATCATTTGTCACAAGCGGAGTTGTGTCGGTAACCCCGTTCCGTTCAATTACAAGACATCCTCTGTCGTCAACCGAGAATACGACTCCCGGAAGCCCCTTATACCACTCATCACCACAACGGCGCAAAGCCACATGGCTGCATGTTTCAGTCATTCCGTAAGTCGCATAAAAAGGCACTCCGCTTTCCACAGCTTTCTCTTCCTGTTTCGCCGACAGCGGCGCTCCACCTACAATCACATTTCTGACATTCCCAAAATACGGAGACTCAATCAGCCCGTCAAGCTGGCTTGGCACAATCGCGACAAGATCGATATCATCTCCGGCCCATTCGTCCATACCGGCAAGCGGGTGATTGGACGGCGACTCACAAAGCAGACGGCAGTTAGCCTCGAGCGCTCTCACCATCATCATCTTTCCAGCGATATATCGGGCCGATAACGGTATAACAAGCAACGAGTTTTCTCCGATTCCAAAAAAACGGTTTGTAGCCCGAGCCGACAGTCTCATATCATGCTTAGGCAGCATGATTTTTTTAGGCATTCCGGTAGATCCCGACGTATGCGCACTCACATCTGGCGAGGCATCGGTCCACTCGGCATAAAACATGCCATACTCCCCCGCCTCGTTATCACGATACCTCATACCACAGATTTTCACCCCTGCGCTTAAGTGGCGAAGGGAAGTTTTCAACATACAGCTCTCCGGTGCCAAGCCCCTGCGGAATAGCGGGATTCTGCAATGCCACATATTGTGCAAGAGCATTAAGGCCGATGTTCGACTCAAGTGCCGAAGTGATCCACCACCCCATGCCTCTTTCCTTTGCAAGAGCTATCCATTCGCTTGCATGGGCAAAACCTCCGGCAAGAGAAGGTTTCAGCACTATATATGACGGATTTATAGCATCAAGTAACGCGACCTTTGCCTCCCGGCTCCGTGTACCTATGAGTTCTTCATCGAGAGCGATGTCTATCGGGCTTTGTGCCGCTATACGCCGCATATTTTCCGGCTGTCCGGCCTTTATAGGCTGCTCGAGCGAATGAATGCCGAAATCCGACAACCGTTCGAGCCTCTCCAATGCATTTTCGACTGTAAACGAACCGTTGGCATCAAGCCGTAGTTCGAGATCCGTACGCCCGTAATCTTTCCTTATCTGCCTCAACAGTTCGATTTCATCTTCAAAATCTATACCGCCGATCTTCAGTTTCACACAACCGAACCCCTCATTGAGCTTCGTTTTTATGCGCTCACGCATCTGACGGTAGTCTCCCATCCACACAAGGCCGTTTATCAGAATCGGGACTTCTCCCCTGGTAAAACGCGATGGCCACAGCTCACTTTTTCCTCCGGCTCTAAGAGATGCTGCAGCTGTTTCAAGACCAAAAATGATACTGCTCTCACTCACTTGCGCAAGTACATCATCAACGCTGTCCCTGCCAAGGGAAGTGACAACAGAATCCAGACGCGACTCAAAATCCGGACCAGCTTCTTTGCTCAGGCTTTCAAACAGAGCAACCTCGCCCACTCCCTTCACTTCCGGATTTCTCTCATCCCAAAGCTCAATAATGTAGGTCGTTTTACTATCAAGACGCTCACGTGACGTGATAGCTGTTTCCTTAAACCGAAGCCGATGCCTGTACCATCTCGCCCTCATCTCACTCCTGCATCGGTTTATCCAGGAAACTTAGGAAACTTACCGAAATCCGGATCTCGCTTTTCAAGGAAAGCATTGCGACCTTCCTGAGCCTCATCCATCAGATAATACAACAATGTCGCATCACCGGCAAACTCCATTAGACCGTGCTGACCGTCAAGTTCTGCATTTAGAGCACGCTTGATCATGCGTATTGCAAGAGGACTGCGTTTCAATATTGTCTCGCACCATTCCACTGTAGTCTCCTCAAGTTTGTCAAGAGGCACCACTGCATTCACCATACCCATCTCCAACGCCTCGGCCGCTGTATACTGACGACACAGAAACCATATCTCACGTGCCTTTTTCTGGCCGACACAACGGGCAAGATACGAAGAACCGAATCCGGCATCAAAACTGCCAACTTTGGGTCCCGTCTGACCGAACTTGGCGTTTTCGCTTGCAATTGTCAGGTCACATATAACCTGAAGCACATTGCCGCCACCTATGGCGTAACCGTTTACCATAGCTATAACGGGTTTCGGTATAGACCTGATAGCCCGGTGAAGATCAAGCACATTCAGGCGTGGCACACCATCTCCGTCGATGTATCCGCCCGACCCTTTCACATTCTGGTCGCCACCTGAGCAGAAAGCCTTGTCTCCGGCACCGGTCAATATGATCACACCTATCGTCGCATCCTCACGACAAGTGTTCATCGCTTCAAGCATCTCGCTGTTAGTCTTGGGCCTGAAAGCATTGTACACCTGCGGACGATTGATTGTTATCTTCGCGATCGCACCACGGCGTTCAAAAAGTATATCTTCGTAATCTTTTATCTTAATCCATTCCATAATCATATATTTTCTTAATTATTTGCCGTTTACCAGATCCAGCATCACACGTGCATTTTTTTCAGCATCGCTTCTCACAACCAGCATCGCACTTCGATCATTCGTCCCTAACCACCGATCAGCCTGCTTTCCAAGCGACTCCATATCCGAGGCTTCAAACACAGCCATGCCGTAAGCTTTACCTACACTATTCCAGTCGGTATCCACGCTGTTATAAAGATAATCTTCCGTCTCTGCCAAGCCGCGTGTATTCTTCACATACTTGAATATATTTCCTCCGCCGTTGGCCATGACAACCATTTTGAATTTACCCTTAGGATTAACCAGGCGCAAAGATGCAAGAGCACCGATATCATATTGTGCGCTCATATCACCGGTTATCAGCACGGTCATACCACTGTATGCTGTAGCTGCGCCTATGGCAGTCGATGTCGAACCGTCTATGCCGCTTACTCCTCGGTTACAGTCCGCCCGGTGCGCGCGCCTCCGGCTCACCCACTCATAATAACGCACGGTCATACCGTTAGAAAGCTGCACATTTGCGTCGGTAGGCAACATTTTTACTATCTCGTCGAGAGCACTGATCTCACACCATCCTGCTTTCGCTTTCTCCTGATCAAGCATCATGTAGGCATTATCCGATGCACGCGCCCAACTCGCTCCATAGTCCGATCCTTCTCCCCCATAAATCTCCTCCCTGCGCATTGCTACCGATATCTCGGCAAAAAAATCCGCCGGTTCCATGTCTATCCTTTCTGTAAGACACTTGAAAGTATCGACTGTATTGTCAGTGCGGCCGATATGCCAGTACTCTGCAGGCGCATTTTCGCGAAGCCACCTCTTGACCGTATCTGATACAATGGCGCCACCGAAAGTTATCAGCAGATCAGGTACCATACTCTCTCGTCCCAACTTGCCGGCCCTGCATAACGCAGCCTCGATATTTCTTATCCCCACACTCACATTTGCAAGAGGCTCCGCAGCTACTGCCACATTTCCGTTTCCTACAAGACGAATCAACCCACGGTTGAGCCTGTCGTTCGGTGCCATACACCCCCCAAGCACCAGCACCTTCCTGCAGGCAAGCATTCTACGGGAAATTTCATTTCGAGCCTCATCAGACAGTGACATCCGCGATGCTGCACGCCTGATGATTCTGTAAGACTCCTCTCCGCTGACCTCCCTGTTGAGAGGACTGTCTATCTCGACATTTATGTGCACCGGTCCATGTATTCCCGACATTGCCGTTATCACAGCGTCATTCACCGTTCGGTCTATAAACCATCGCGATTCATCAGCATCAGCCTCAGCCACTATATTATAGCTTCTCTTCACTATATTGTCAAGCAGCCCTCTTTGTCTTATAGTCTGACTGTCGGCCTGATCTATCCACCGGCCGGGGCGATCGGCACTCACAACAATAAGAGGCACATTCCTGTAATAAGCCTCGGCAACCGCTGGTGCCATATTTAGCAATGCTGTCCCCGACGTGCACACGACTGCCACCGCACAAGCTCTCGCAATACCATGCCCAAGTGCGATAAATGCAGCGGAACGCTCATCGACAGCGGTATCGCACTTCAACCCTTGCTCCCTCGCGAAAGCCATGACAAGCGGCACATTTCTTGAACCCGGGCACAACACGGCATACTCCACACCATGACCATGCAATATCCCGGCCAGAGCGCGGCATCCATATTTGTCAGTTGTCATCATCTTTTTGGCAATTACAACTTTATCCCAAACAGCCGACAGGCATTCTCAGTCGTAAGCTCCCCGAGATCATCCACGCTCAGACCAAGTTCATTTGCGACAAAATGAGCAGTATGTACAAGAAACGAACTCTCATTGCGCTTTCCCCTATGTGGCACCGGAGCAAGATATGGAGCATCTGTTTCAAGCAGCAGTTGTTTGTGTGGCACAACAGGAAGAACCTCCTTGGTGGTTGCTTTCTTGAATGTGACAATACCGTTTATTCCAAAGTACATTCCGCTGAATTCCTCCAGCACACGTTCAGCATCTTTGGCCGATCCGCCAAAACTGTGTAATACGGCTTTAGGTTCTGCCGGAAGTCCGCGCAACACCTCAAGGGTAGCATCAAGACCGTCGCGGCTGTGTATGATAAGTGGCAATCCGAGCGACAGAGCTTTACGTGCCTGACGGTCAAAAGCCTGCATTTGGAGATCTATCGTGGTTTTGTCCCAGTGCAAATCGATTCCTACCTCTCCGACCGCACAATAGAATCCTGGATTCTCATTCAGTTCCCGATCCACGATTTCAAGCTCCTCCTCCATGATTCCCTCCTTAACGTCACACGGATGAAGCCCGACCGCTATAGATGTACAATCGGGATATCGCTCATGTAGGCGTCTTGCAGGCGCGATTGCCTCACGGTTCACTCCGGGAAGCACCATATGCACAACCCCCGCCCCCAGTGCACGTTCGACTGCACTTTCAGGCGAGGGCTCATAATCATCGAAATACAGATGTGTGTGTGAATCAATCAGCCGCATTCCTTTATCTTTTTATAGAAGTGCAACGTTACAATATCAACAAATTCCAAGAATACTTAGAAACGTAATCTTCGGCAATCAGATTAAAGCATGAATAGAAACCGTATTCTGCTTATCTTAAATGCACGACCTTACAAATCACTTTACCCGGCATGACAGATTCCCGACATAATCCTTCAGCAGATCATATGAGTCCGCCTCAAGATCCTCTCTCACGCTATCGAGCGATGCGACAGCGTCAGCCACAGCCAACTCGAGCATTTTCTCCGAGCGCTCCCTAAGATTCTCCCTGTCATATATTTTTTTAACAGCTGCAATCTTGGCATCACCCTGAAGCT
Source organism: uncultured Muribaculaceae bacterium (assembly GCA_910578395.1). Lineage (GTDB taxonomy): Bacteria > Bacteroidota > Bacteroidia > Bacteroidales > Muribaculaceae > JAFLTL01. Next base: position 24,236 of record CAJTPZ010000013.1, read on the forward strand.
CATTGCCTTTTATGATACGTTTCAGCTCTGCTCCCGAAGGCCCTCCGAGTGCCTCTACAAGCAGCCATGTTTTTTTGTCATTGAGTATATCCCCCCCTATAGGCTTGCCAAACACCTTTTCGTCGCCATAAGTGTCAAGAATATCATCTTGAATCTGAAACGCGATACCGAGTTTCATACCGTACTTATAAAGAGCCATACCGACCTCACGTTTATTGGAATCTCCGAGGATCGTGCCGATAAGACAGGCACCGGCAATAAGAGCACCCGTTTTCATGCCTATCATCTCAAGATATTCCTCAGTCGTCACATCAAGACGGCTCTCAAACTCCATATCAAGCTGCTGCCCCTTATACACCAGCATGGCCGTATCATTAAACACGTTCAACACCTCTCCGGCAACTGCACCATGAATTCCATCGGTGATAAGCTGTGTGGCTTTGGTGATCATAGCGTCTCCGCTGAGTATAGCCGTCGCAACATCCCACTTGTTGTGTACCGTCGGTTTTCCATGACGAAGCGGCGAACGGTCCATCACATCATCGTGCAGAAGCGTGAAATTATGATACATTTCTATTCCCGCAGCCTGAGGCAGACAATCCATCGCATCACCCCCGACAGCCTCACATGCCGCAAGAAGAAGCACCGGACGCAGACGCTTGCCCCCTCCATCAAGCATATAGGCGATCGGCTCGAAAAGCCCTTTCGGGGTTTCCCGGTTAAGATGCAGATCTTTCAGTGCCTTTTCTGCAAGTTTCTTGTAATCGGCAACTGCCCGCGACGTTTTCTCCATCTCTTATTTTTTCTTTTTATCCTTCTTTTTATCTTTTTTCTCCTTCAAAGGCTCTTTTTCCGCGTCCTTATACATTCCTTCACGGGAAAGAAGATGATCGAGATTAGCCACTCCGAGAGCCACTACAGCTGTGACTACTGCAGTATGTTCCTGATATTCCGGAATCTCTTTGTTCAGAATATCATTCTCGGTATGCCATATTTCTCCATACTCAAAACCATAACCCTTGAAATCTCGGTCAAAGAAGCCATAAGTCGGAACTCCATGAAGAGCAAACACGCTTGCATCGGTGCCACCTGTACTTGTGGGCTTTACGCGAGGCTCTGCCACGGCTACTTCCCAGGGATAATCCTTATTGATCATCGGCACATACTTCGACGACTCCTTGATATCGTCGACCATAGCCTGTGGAACCCGCATTCCTACTGCAGGTGTCGGACCGCCATCACGGTTAAACAGCATTGAGATACGCGGAAGCTCATTTTCATGGGCCTTAACGTATGCCTGTGCCCCGAGCAAACCGAACTCCTCTCCGGCAAAAGCCACAAATCTTATGGTTCTTTTAGGCTTGGCACCCGCGGCAGCAAGCAATCGGGCAGCCTCCATCATCGGTCCGATACCGGTGCCACAGTCAACGGCTCCTGTCGCTACGTCAAATGCATCCAGATGGCCGCTTATAATCACATATTCGTCTGGGAACTCCGTACCAGGTATCTCTGCGACAACCGAATGATACTTCACCGGACCTAAACGGAAATGATTTCTTATATCAAACTCAAGCTGTATGTCGCGTTTATCTTTCACCATCTGCTCGATCTTGGAGAACTGATGCTCATCAAGCAATATCTCAGGCTGAGTAGGCAGATTATAGAAATTTGTTGTGCTGTCGTTCACAAGAGCACGGTCATATAGCGCCCTGATGGGAAGCGATGCACTCATCACAAAGCCAAGCACACCGGCATCCACCATCTCCTTGTAAAACAATCCGGGAGCCTTTTCAAGAGGAGTAGGTTTAAAATCATTATAGGTACCGTTCTCCCAAGCCTCATTGCCAAGACGGGTATTTTCCTTTGAGATAGAATCGTTTTTTGCTTTTATGACAGCTCTGACAGAATCACCCTTGGCGGTCTTGTCAAGAGCAAAACCGCCTCGATTGCCGTCGAGAAGCACCCAGGCACCTTTAAGCTTATGTTTATTTCGGTCAAAATCAGCCTGTGATTTTGGTTCTGACATCACATGACCACGTTGCACTCCATGTGTTCCAGAAGTATAGCTCGGAGTGGCGAAATGAAGCTCTATTCCGTCGCCTCCGGCATGAAGACGTCCCCACCAGGGCCCGCGGTTAAACCCCACTGGCACTTCTCCGGCTTCCTCAAGTCGTGCTTGTACGCCCCAACGCCTGTATTGATCAATCATCCACGCAGCGGCATCATCATAAGCTCCCGATCCGATCAGACGGCCACCGAAACGCCCCGTAAGAATATCAAGATGATTCATTACCTGATTATCCTTCGATGCTATCTCGATAATTTTTGACACTGTCGCATCATCGACCGTAACAGGCTGGGCCTTGACCAGATGCGGCATGGCTACGATGGCAATAGCGATCAATACTTTTCCGAACATAATTATTTCTGATTTCCTTGAAAATTGGTTTTCTTCATCTTGACGTCGTCAAGAGCGAGCTTGACACGGTCAGCTACAACTCGAGGCTTTATGGCTGTCAGGCAATGATAATCCCCGCGATGACACAGCTTGTCTCCATAGAGAGAGCAAGGGCGGCAAGGCATAGGAAGCGACAGATTAAGCGACTCGTCCTGATGCCATCCCTTATAACCGCAGTACGGGTGAGTGGCACCCCACATTGTCACACATTTAGTCCCGACAAGAGAAGCAAGATGCATATTAGCCGAATCCATCGTCAGCATCACGTCAATATGGCTCAGCAGCGATAATTCGGCAGGAAACCCCATACGGGCAACTGCCGGCGACATTGCAAAGCCATATATCTGTGCCCATCCGGCGAGTATCTTGCACTCGTCATCACCACCGCCAAAGAGAAACACCTTGACATCTGCGATTTCCCTACCAAGTATTGCCACAACCTCCTCCACAAGTTCCAACGGATAAGACTTACCGCGGTGCTTGGCAAAAGGTGCGATGCCTATCCACACATCTCCCGGGCACCGGGCATCGCTTACTGCCGAAAATAAAGAGGAGTTTCCACGGCCACCACGGCCATATAGACCCTCAAAACGCTCCTGAACAGGCAACCCGGCTCTGAAAAAGGCCTCACGGTATCGTGCACGGGCCGACACAAGGGGGAGCATAACCTTGTTCATCGGACGTGTCAGTTGTCTCGCATGACGGTGTGGATGAGTCACAGTCGATGTTTTCACACCGCTCATTCTCGCACAAAGTGTCACAAGCCGCGTAGCCATGTCCACATCAAGATCTATCACACCTGACGGGTTATATGCTTGTCGCAACTCCCTCCAAAGACGTAGAGGGCCACCGATCCCCCGATAGTTATTGAGATTTACCCCAATCACTTTCAGATTGGCGGGAGGATTCACAAACAGATCTACAAGTGACTCCCTTGTCACAAGCACAAACTCATGTGACCGATGTCCTAGACAAGCACTGTAAAGAACCGGAATCGTCATAACGACGTCCGTAAACTCCCGGAACTTAAATACAATTACTCTGTCCACCTATCCTTGTTTTTCTGTTGGTCTCTGAATTATCAGCCGTCCGTACTCAAAGCAAATACGGCGGCAACCTGCGGCAATCGCCGGTACGCGGTCAGTTGATTATATCAAACCCGGTATAACGGCGCAGAACCTCTGGCACAACGATACCGTCAGGAGTCTGATTATTCTCCAGCAGAGCAGCCATTATACGCGGCAATGCAAGAGCCGATCCATTAAGCGTGTGGCAAAGATGTGTTTTTTTGTCATCGCCACGATAACGGCACTTCAGACGATTTGCCTGATATGTCTCGAAATTGGATACCGACGACACTTCAAGCCAGCGCTGCTGTGCGGCCGAGAACACCTCAAAGTCAAATGTGATCGCCGATGTGAAACTCATGTCGCCTCCGCACAGACGGAGTATGTGCCAAGGCAGACCAAGTTTGTCAAGCAATCCCTGCACATGGTCCTTCATTTCCTCAAGAGCCGTATATGAATTTTCCGGCTTCTCGATTCGCACGATCTCAACCTTGTCAAACTGATGCAGACGGTTAAGTCCCCTCACATCCTTGCCGTAGCTTCCTGCTTCACGACGGAAACATGCCGAATATGCGCAATTCTTGACCGGCAGTTTTTCCGGAGTCAGAATCACATCACGGTAAATGTTGGTCACAGGCACCTCGGCTGTCGGTATAAGGTAAAGATTATCAACCTCACAATGATACATCTGCCCCTCCTTGTCAGGAAGCTGTCCTGTGCCTATGCCCGAAGCCTCGTTCACGACATAGGGTGGCTGAATCTCAGTATAGCCCGACTTGCCGGCCTCATCAAGGAAAAACTGTATCAAAGCACGCTGCAGCCTGGCTCCTTTCCCTATGTAAACCGGAAAACCAGCACCTGTGATCTTTACACCGAGATCAAAATCAATTAGATTGTACTTCTTGGCAAGATCCCAGTGAGGCAAAGCATCATCGCCAAGCTCTGGCATTGTGCCGCCTGTCTTCTCCACAACATTGTCAGCGGCCGATTTTCCCTCAGGCACGCCTTCATAAGGCACATTAGGCACACTCAACAATATCTCTCTGATTTCCTGCTCTGTTTTAGCGAGCTCCTCGGCAAACGCCTTCTGCTTCTCCTTGATTTCCGAAACCTTGGCTTTCGCTTCTTCAGCCTCGGCTTTCTGGCCTGATTTCATCAGAGCGCCGATCGAGGCGGCAAGCTTGTTCAGATCAGCCGACAGTGTATCACTCTGCAACTGAAGCGATTTTCTCTGATTATCCAGAGCTATGATGTTCTCTATCGGTTCCTTCCCATTAAATCCCTTCACGGCAAGACGGGCGATCACACGCTCCGTATTCTCCCTTATCTGTTGAAGTGTAAGCATTTTATCTCAGCTTAAATCAAATCTTTTCCGTTAAGCCTCGTTTTTATCACGCAAGCAGTTCTTTCACCTTGGCCGAAATAGCGCGACCGTCGGCACGACCGGCAAGCTTTTTCGAGGCGACACCCATAACCTTACCCATCTCCTTGGCGCTGGACGCTCCGGTCTCAGCGATTATCTCGCGTAGAGCGGCCTCAAGTTCAGCCTCGGTAAGCTGTTTTGGCAGATATTCATCAATCACAGCTGCCTGGGCAAGCTCTTCCTGAGCGAGCTCCTCACGATTCTGAGCTTTATAGATTTCAGCACTCTCACGGCGCTGCTTTGCCATCTTCACAAGTATCTTCATGGCCGCGTCGTCCGTAAGGACGCCATCGGCTCCAGGAGCGGTCTTACCTTCGATAAATTCCTTCTTTATACCGCGCAACGCATCCAGACGCTGGCGATCCTTAGCCTTCATGGCTGCCTTGATGTCTTCCGACACCTTCTCAAAAAGATCCATATCTATGTTTCTTTGTTGTTCTTTGCTTTCTTTAACGCAAAGATAATAATATCCCTCGAATAGATTGCTTTTTTCTTTCTGTAAGCCATTTTGCTCTTTTTACTGACTTTTTTGTAAATTTGTCAGACTATGACCGACAACCTTTCCGACGACTTTTCAACGACTGCACAGAACAGCACTCCGGGTGTTGCACACCAGTCTGCGCTTCCCGATTCCGGACACCTCCGCGGCATGTTCCGGAGCTGGTATCTCGACTATGCATCCTATGTAATCCTCGAGCGTGCAGTACCGCATCTCGACGACGGGCTAAAACCTGTACAACGACGCATTCTTCACTCGATGCAGACACTCGATGACGGACGCTTCAACAAGGTCGCCAACATAGTCGGAAACACCATGCAGTATCACCCTCACGGCGATGCCTCGATAAACGACGCACTCGTAGCGCTCGGACAGAAAGAGCTTCTCGTCGACACACAGGGAAACTGGGGAAACATACTGACTGGCGCGTCAGCCGCAGCCGGACGTTACATCGAGGCGCGGCTTTCAGCCTTTGCCCTCGAGACTCTTTTCAGTCCTAAAGTCACCGAGTGGACTCCAAGCTACGACGGACGTAAAAAAGAACCTGTAGTTCTTCCGGCCAAATTCCCGCTTCTGCTTTTTCAGGGTGTCGAAGGCATTGCGGTCGGTCTGTCGTCAAAAATACTGCCTCACAACTTCAACGAGATTCTTGACGCCGCGATAGCCTTTCTACGCGACGAGCCATTCTCTTTGTTCCCCGACTTCCCCACCGGAGGCTTACTCGACATAAGCCGCTATAACGACGGTATGCGCGGTGGAGCTGTAAAGATCCGTGCCAAAATCGAGAAAATCGACAGCAAGACACTTGCCGTAACCGAAATTCCATTCGGAAAGACCACCGGCACAATCATTGACTCAATCCTAAAAGCATTTGAAAAAGGGAAAATAAAAATCCGTAAAGTCGACGACAACACGGCACAGGAAGCCCGCATTCTTGTTCATCTGCAGCCCGGTACCTCCTCCGACAAGACTATCGACGCACTCTATGCGTTCACCGACTGTGAAGTGTCTGTATCACCAAACTGCTGCGTCATTTCCGACCGCAAGCCTCACTTCCTGTCAGTCAGCGATGTATTGCGCCACAATGTCAACCGCACACGCGAACTGCTGGCCGGCGAGCTGCGCATACGCCTCGACGAACTTGCGGCACAGCTTCATTTTGCCTCTCTCGAACGCATATTCATCGAAGAGCGCATATACAAGGATCCTGAATTTGAGCAAGCTCCTTCGCAGCGACATGCCGATGCACACATTCTAAAACGGCTGGAACCATACAAGGACATGCTCATACGTCCGATAACACCGGACGATCTGCAACGGCTCATGGAAATTAAGATGGCAAGGATTCTCAGGTTCAACTCCGAAAAAGCCGAGGCCGCCATAGCCGCAATAAAAGCCGAAATGGCTAAGATAGAGAAGAACCTCGCCGCAATCACCGAATATACAATCAAGTGGTTCGCCGATCTAAAAAAGAAATACGGAGACCGTTTCCCGCGTCGCACTACTCTCCGCAGTTTCGACAACATCGAGGCAGCGACCGTGGCCGAACGCAACGAGCGACTATACTTCAACCGTTCAGAAGGCTTCATCGGCACTGCCCTTAAAAAAGACGAGTTTATCTGCAACTGCTCGTCGCTCGACGATATCATTATCTTTTATCGCGACGGACGCTACAAAATTGTCAAAGTCGCTGAAAAAATCTTTGTCGATAAAAACGTCATACACGTAAACGTATTCAAGCGCAACGACACCCGCACCGTATACAACGTAATTTACCAGAACGGCAAAGGAGGCACCTACTACATGAAGCGGTTTGCCGTGACTGGAGTCTCACGTGACAAAGAGTACAATCTCACTCCGGGCTTGCCTGGAACACGCATCGCATGGTTCACAGCCAATCCCAACGGAGAGGCCGAGATTGTCAAAGTGACACTGAAACCCAAACCCAAACTGAAAGTCCTTCAATTTGATGTCGATTTCTCGCAGATGGGCATCAAAAATCGCGCTTCTCAAGGCAACATCGTAACCCGCAACGAAGTACATCGTTTTTCCCTGAAAGAGAAAGGCGCCTCGACTCTTGGAGGGCGCAAAGTCTGGTTTGACCCTGATGTACTACGACTCAACTACGACGAGCGCGGGACATGCCTCGGTGAGTTTATGGGACAGGACAAAATACTTGTCATTCTAAAATCTGGAGAATATTACCTCACTGATTTCAGCACCGAACACCACTACGAAGACAACATACTGGTCATTCAGAAATACAACCCTGACACTGTCTGGACAGCTATTCTCGATGATGCCGATCAAGGATATACCTACATAAAGCGCTTTATATTCGAGCCTACCGCACGTCCGCAGCGTTATCTTGGCGACAACCCCGACTCTTCGTTACGTCTGCTGTCTTCAACACAGGGTGCGCGTTTTCGCGTCACATTAGGTGGTGGCGACAGTTTCCGTGAGCCTCTTGTCATAGATGCCTGGGATTTCATCGGAGTAAAATCATCAAAAGCACGTGGCAAACGTCTTACCACATTCACAATCGAGTCGATCACCGAAATCGATCCTCGCCCCGTTGATGACGACGAAATTCCCGACGATACCGATCAGCCACAGGAAATTATAGTGGAAGATGCGATTGAAGACAATACTTCCCATCAGATTTCCGATGAGGAAGTCCGCGACGAAATCAATGGCCAGACCCGCATTTTCTGATGATCATGATTAGAGAATACATCTCCACCATTTTTTTTGCATTAATTGCCGTATTTTACGCTGAAGCTCAGGATGAATCAGATAAGCCCATTCGTCCGGTAACTTCCGCCTACACTTTTGCATACGGATCTTCAGAAGTCGCCGACACCTACTTGTCACCGATCATCTACAGCGGTTGGAATCTGGCACTCGCCTACGAACGTATGCAGGCAATGGCCTTTAACCCTGCCGACTGGGTCATGCGCCTTAAAATTTCAGCCGACGCATCACGCGGAACCAACTATGTCGGGAATGGAGCGATGTGGCGAGGTGATCTCGCTGCGTCATGGGCAATGATGCACCGTTGGAAAATTCCGGCTGGAATCACAGCTGGAATCGGCCCTTCAATATCTGTTTCAAGTGGAGCGATCTACAATCCACGCAACGGAAATAACCCGGCGGCTGCAAAAGCGGCAATCACAGCCGATGTTTCCGCCTACGCCACACGCATGTTCCGGCTCGCCGGGACCCGGATTCTCGCACGTCTCGAAACATCAACGCCTCTTATAGGAGCGTTCTTCTCACAGCAGTATGGCGAACTATACTATGAGATATGGCTCGGAAATCACTCAGGGCTCGTTCACTGCGCCTGGCCGGGATCCTATCGCCGGTTCGACACTTCTCTGACTGCCGACATTGAACTTGGCTCCACTTGGCTGCGCATCGGATACCGCAACTATTTTCACTCTTCCAAAGTCTGCGATATCACTACACGCGCCATATCCAACTCTTTTGTTATCGGAATTTCCGGGGAGTGGTTTTCTATCAGGAATAATTCCGGCATCTCTCCCCGCACACGTGTTATTTCAGCACTTTACTAAGCTATGATACGCCAGTTAAAGCTCCTTCTGTTTCTGATTCCGACTCTACTGATACCTGTCGGATGCCATGAAATAGATTCACATGACAACGATCCGAGAGGCAATTTCAATGCCCTTTGCGATATAATTGACGAGCACTATTGTTTCTTTCGCGAAAAAAACATCGACTGGAATCAGGTGCGTTCACGTTATGGCGCTATGATTTCGCCCAAAATGAGTTCCCGGGAGCTGTTTCAGGTGTGCTCCGATATGCTTGACGAACTACACGACGGACACACAAATCTTTCCACTCCGTTCGCCACATCCTACTATCGCGCATGGTGGAGCGATTATCCCCAAAACTACGATGCCCGCATAATCGAACAACACTATTTCAACTTCAACTACACATCGATCGGCTCTGTCTATTATGGAATCCTGCCGCAGAATGTAGGATATATCCGATATCCGTCATTCGAACAATCTCTTGGCGACGGAAACTGGGATTACATTTTCTCATTCCTTGCAACCTGCGATGCCCTGATTATAGACATCCGCGATAATGGAGGAGGACGCATGGACAACGTGGAGCCTCTTGTATCACGTTTCATCACAACCCGCGCTCTTGCCGGATATATTTCCCATAAAACCGGGCCCGGACACAGTGATTTCTCCGAACCATACCCGTTTTACTTCAATCCGGCACCCGACGGTTCTGTACTTTGGATGAAACCCGTTGCCGTACTCACCAACCGCTCCACATTCTCTGCCGCCAACAATTTCGCATCCATTATGAAATTGCTTCCACAGGTAAAATTAATTGGAGCCACAACCGGCGGAGGATCCGGAATGCCGTTTTCATCAGAATTACCAAACGGATGGGGAATACGATTCTCAGCTTGCTCGATCCTCGATGCCAACGGCGATCCCACTGAATGGGGCGTGGATCCGTCCCAAGGATGTGCGGTCGACATGGATCCGCAGGCAGCTCTCGACGGCATAGACACAATACTCGATTTTGCCGTCAAAACTCTTCTTAGCCAAAACTGACATTGCGGCCCTAATGCGATATCACATTCCGGCGCAGTCCCGAAAGTTTTGCACGTTTTATCGCACTTTTTCTAAAAACAGCAGAAAACCTCTCCTGATCCATTTCCACGATATCCTGCCTGGATAAAGCGACTATCTCGTTGCGTGGAGCAAATTCAGATATAGTCGATACAAGAGGCTTTCTGTTCCACGGACACACCTCCTGGCATATATCACATCCATATATCCTTTTCCCCAGATTCAACCCTTCGGGCAACCGCTCTTCACGTGATTCAATTGTCAGATACGACCGACAGCGGCGCGAGTCGATTGTTCCATCTCCATTGATAGACTTTCCGGGACACGCCACCTGACAACGACGGCATTCACCGCACGATTCTTTGTTCGGCCTATCCGGCTCAATCACAGCTGATGTAAGTATTTCTCCAAGCAAAACCCAGCTTCCGGCTTCCGGCACTATCAGAAGGCCGTTTAGCCCTCTGAACCCGATACCGGCGCGCACAGCCCAGTAACGTTCAAGCAAAGGTGCCGTGTCGACACACACGCGTGTCTCAGCTCCTGTGGTTTCCGAGATCCACTGCGCTACCTCACCAAGACGGCGGCGTATGACATCATGATAATCATCTCCGAGAGCATATCTTGCGAAAACTACATCCGACTCTACCGTTGCGTCTGGATAAAAATATGAAAATGCAAAAGATATGACTGAACGGCATCCCGGTAAAAGCCCCTCCGGATCCATGCGCAGATCAGTGTGACGCGCCATGTAATCCATTGAAGCATGACAGCCCGATTCAAGCCAGCAGACAAACTCTTCCTCTGCCGAAGCACCTACAGGCTCACATCTGGCAACCCCACACGCAACAGCACCCACACCATATGCACGTCGCTGCAGTTCATTTTTATCCAATGATACCGAACTCATAGCCTTGCTGTTTCAACCAACGGATAGCCTCAGGAAGAGCTACGCGGAGATTGGGCCACGCTTTTAGAGAATCATGAAAAACTATGACCGATCCGTCACGGACAAATCTCTTTACATTCCTGATAACATCGTCTGGCGACAGACGACGGCTGTAATCACGTGTCACCACATCATACATCACAAGCCGGCTGTGCTTTTTCACACCACGTATCTGCCCCGGCTTCATCAGTCCGTGAGGAGGTCGGAACAACAAGCTTCCGGTTATCTCGCTTCCTCGCTCCACATTGTCGAGAAACGTAATACGATCTGTCTTCATCCCTTGTATATGCGACAACGAGTGATTTCCCACAGCATGGCCGCCACGCTTCACCTGCTCAAGGAGATCCGGATTACGTAGCACATTTTCCCCAACCATGAAAAACGTCGCTTTCACTCCTTGTGTACGCAGGATTTCAAGCACCCATGGCGTGACACCCGGAATAGGGCCATCGTCAAATGTAAGATAGACACACTTATGGTTTAGTCGCGGCATACGCCAAATGGCGCTGCCGAATAACCATCGGTAGAGTCGAGGAGGGCGTTCTATAAAATGCATTTACTTTGCGGCTTCAGCCTGCGTACCGGAGGACGCCTTTGCATTCTCCAGTACGCTGCTGATGTCTATTCCGAGACGGTCAAGGCTCTCTCCAAGAGCATTTATATCGCCTCCGGCATCATAGTAAGTGTTTATAAGCGAAACTGTATAGTTGGTAGCAAAGCGGTCGGCACGGCTAAGCATATTGTAAAGGCCGCGGCGGCGCAGATCCCGGAAATAGGGCTCATAAGAGGCCCATCGCAGAATCTCATCATGAAGTATTCCTGTTCCCTTATCTATCAGCTCCTTATTATTTGCCTGCTCACCGAGACGGGTATACAGGTCTCCGATCTGCTGGCCAACCTGTATGGCATAGGGAGCAAAACGGTAAGGCAGCTTCTCCTGCATGAGATCAAGAATCTCCGTAGACTTTGCGAAACGGTCAGCGGCAAAAACGGCCGGATCCTCGTCAACCGACTCACGGTCTATCGCAAGAGCCTCCACACCCTCATTATAAAGAGCGGTTGCAAGGTCAAGCATTGCCGAGCGATGGGTTGTCACCATGCGGCGGACAGTCTCGTCAAGATAGACAGTTTCGTCATCTCCGATTTCATCGAGACCTCCCCAGCGGAATTTCTCCGTGACATTACGATACATCTTGTCTGTATTGACATTAGCGTCATAACCGTTGGTCTGTGAAAATATCGGATTTACCTGATAAGCGAGACCGGTGCTGCGCAGATTGGATTCCAGCCCCAGATAATAGCTTGTCGGAACAGTCGACGCAAAGTAAACCGGACGGTTCCAACCATTTGCGGCGCTTGTTGCTATCATGTCCAGCGAAATAGCATTGGAAAGTGTCATGCGGTTACCCGGAAGCTCCGTCATGATATACGGATCAGCGATTTCCTTTTCCGAAGGTTCTATAACTCCGGATTCCACCGATGCCTCGACGTCGACAGGTATATAAACCTTCTTTGACGGGAATTCAGGAGTTTTGGAGTTCGATCCGTATAGACTCCTGAGTGCATCAAGCGCCGGCATTCCGTTTTCAGGTGACTGCTCTGCAAAGGCTGAGATCTGCAGACGGTCATAGGCATAATCCGTCGGCTTTGCAAGCATATCGATACCGGGCGCATTATAAGTCGGCATACGCATCGCGTTGACATACCAGTCGGTAGTCAGATACGACAGATTCACAACCCGCACATCAGTGCGGAATCCTTCGACCTCCTGAGCATACCATAACGGGAATGTATCATTGTCTCCGTTGGTAAAGATGATCGCATTCTCGTCAAGGCTCGACAGATAGTTCATACCATAGTCTCGGGTTGTGAAACGTCCCGACCGGTCATGGTCATCCCACGTCTGCGACACCACCTGCAAAGGCACAATCAAACCTATCACAAGAGCGATACAAGCGGCCACAAGCGGTTTGCGGCCGCGATCGCCTGCTGCATTCTTCCGGCTTGACATAGCATGTGATATCATGCTGTAGATAGCGGCCACACCCATGCCTACCCATATAGCATAGGCATAGAACGATCCGGCAAACGCATAGTCTCGCTCACGCGGCTGCATAGGCGGCTGATTCAGATAAAGCACGATAGCCACACCGGTCATGAAGAACAGGAAGAAGACGATCCAGAACTGTTCGATGCCACGCTTGCTGTAGAATGCCTGCCAGCAGAGACCGATCAGACCCATTATAAGCGGAATCATATAGAACACATTATGTCCTTTGTTTCCCTCCGACTGATCATAAGGAAGCAGATCCTGATCGCCCAGACGGCGATTATCTATAACTGAGAATCCCGAAATCCAGTTACCGCGGTTAGGTTCTCCCTGCCCTTGTATATCATTCTGTCGGCCGGCGAAATTCCACATGAAATATCGCCAGTACATGTAATTCAGCTGATAGTTGATGAAATAACGCAGATTCTGGATCTGTGTAGGTTTTTGGGCTGTGGTCGTGTAAGGTGAGCCATATTGCATAACAGGACTGCCGTCCTTGTAAAGTACATTCTCAACCTGTACATAAGGAAGATCATCCTCTTCGGCGCCGATCCATTCAAGATATCCCTGAGGATGTCCGGGCGACGAGCTGTACATGCGCGGGAACAACATTTTCGGCTCCCAGTTATATGAAATCTTCTCTCCAGTAGCCACATAGCGGTCGGCGATATCAGTAGAGTCCGACACAGCCTTACTGTAAAGCGTCTTGCCGTGAGTTACTTTCGGCGTGAAGTATCCGGCCTCGTCCATTTCATAGACGATCTCCGACTTGAACGACTGACCATAGAAAAGCGGATTCTCACCATACTGCTCACGGTTCAGATAGCTTCCAAGATTAAACACATTGTCAGGAGCAGTCTGATTCATCGGAGGATTGGCAGAACTACGTATAAGAAGCAGTGCATAAGAGGAGTAGCCTACAAACATCACCAGCACACTCAACGCCGCAAGGCCAAGTATCCTTATCGGAAGCCTTGGCGCTTTCCACAGATATATGGCAAGTGCCGAGGTGATTATTATCGGAATCCATAGAGATTCTCCGATAAAGGGAATACCCGAAAGAAGCACTGCAAGAAGAAACGACCAGCGTATGCTGCGCACGTCAGTACCCTTGTAGAGCGAGTATATGCACCAGATGAGTGCGGCGACAAGCAGAACGGCGTATATCAGCACGCCGAAATTAAACGGCATGTGAACCGTATTGACAAAGAACAGCTCGAAATACTGTGCTATCTCGATAAATCCGGGCACAAGTCCGTAAAGTATCAAAGCCACGACAACAGCCGAAAGCCCAAGCGTGACAAGGGATCCTTTAGCTGTCGTGTTCTTGAATTTACGGTAATATATCACAAGCGCTATCGCCGGTATACACAAAAGATTGAGCAGATGCACAGCGATCGAAATACCGATCACATACGCAATAAGCACAAGATATCGGTCGCTGTATGGCAGATCGGCACGGTTTTCCCATTTCAGAATCAGCCACACGACAAGGGCGGTACAGAACGATGAAAACGCATAGACCTCACCCTCGACAGCCGAGAACCAGAACGTATCGCTCCATGTATACATCAGTGCTCCGCAAAGACCCGATCCGAAAATAGCTATCATTTTTGGCAGCGACACATCAGTAGCGTCATCAGCGACGATAAGCCGCTTCACAAAATGGGTTATCGTCCAGAACATCAGCAATATTGTGCCGGCGCTGAGAAGAGCCGACATAGAGTTCACAGCCAATGCCACTTTTGTCACATCCCCGCCGGCAAAGTTTGCAAAAAAACGTCCAGCGAGCATAAATATCGGATTGCCCGGCGGGTGACCTACTTCAAGTTTAAATGCCTGTAATATAAACTCCGGACAGTCCCAGAAACTGGCTGTTGGCTCCACTGTAAGCAGATATGTGACAGCTGCGATTGCAAAGCATAGCCAACCGAGAGTGTCGTTAATGATGTTGTAGCGACGCATATTGCGGTTTTCTTTGTTCAAAAAACATTAATGTGCCGCAAAGGTACTGTTTTTATTCCTATCGAGAGTAAGGAGGTATAGTGAAAAAATATTAGATTTGCATAATTTATAACCGATCATAACTCTACATTCATTTCTCATAACCACATAATCAATGTTTAGCAGAATACTGGCGACTGCATTTGCATCGATAGCCGTTGCGGGGGTATGCTGTTTCGGACAGGATAAAACCGTAGGCGCGTCTCTATACCTTGCCAACCGCGCCCCTCTGGTCGAAAAACGCTATATGGAGCTTCCAGTCGGCAACGTAAAACCCGAAGGATGGCTTAAAGACCAGATGCAGAGAATGGCCGACGGAATGACAGGTCATCTCGACGAACTTTATCCGTCGGTAATGGGATCACGCAACGGATGGCTCGGCGGCGACGGCGATGTGTGGGAGAGAGGTCCCTACTGGATTGACGGCTTGTTGCCACTTGCCTATATGCTTGACGACAAAAAGCTGAAAGACAAAGTGCAGCCCTGGATTGAATGGACATTGAAAAGCCAGAAACCCGACGGTTATTTCGGTCCCGACACCGACCGGCCCTATGAACCTGGACTGCAAAGAGACAACGCTCACGACTGGTGGCCGAAAATGGTTGTACTCAAAGTGCTTCAGCAATATTACGACGCAACCGGCGACAAGAGGGTAATCCCTTTCATGACCAAATATTTCCGCTATCAGCTTGAACATCTTAAAGAGACGCCACTCGGTCACTGGACATTCTGGGGCCAGCAGCGTGGTGGCGACAATCTGCTGATAGTGTATTGGCTCTACAACATTACCGGCGATACATTCCTGCTCGAACTCGGCGACCTGCTAAACGGGCAGACTGAGGACTGGACAGAAAAATTCCTCGATCACACGATGATGAACAGTTTGTTCAGCGTCCACTGCGTCAATCTTGCCCAAGGCCTGAAACAACCCGTAGTCCGCTATCAGGCCACTGGCGACAGTCGCCATATCAAGTCGATCGACGCTATGGAAAGTGATCTGCGCCGCTACCACGGATGGCCGACAGGACTATTCGGCGGCGACGAGCTTCTGCATACGGGCAATCCGACACAGGGATCCGAACTTTGCACTGCCGTCGAGATGATGTATTCGCTCGAGAAGATGATAGAAATCACGGGACGCACCGACTGGGCCGACTGGCTTGAGCGCGTGGCATATAACGCCCTGCCTACTCAGACAACCGATAATTTCGACGCTCGGCAATACTACCAGCAGCTCAATCAGGTCATGGTCACCATGGGCGAGCGGAATTTCGTGTCTCCACATGAAGGCACCGACATAGTGTTTGGAGTCCTCACAGGTTATCCTTGCTGCACATCCAACCTTCATCAGGGGTGGCCTAAATTCACACGCGACCTGTGGTTCGCCACATCCGGCCGAGGGCTGGCGGCGCTTTACTACGCTCCTTCCACTGTCACGGCCAAAGTCGCCGACGGCATTGAGGTCCGCATCGACGAATCCACAGTATATCCATTTGAAAGCACCGTGAGATTCGACATATCCTTTCCCGACAAAAAAGTGAAATCCGCCACATTTCCGCTTGAGATGCGCGTACCCGGATGGTGCAGACAGGCCTCTGTGAAAGTCAATGGCGAGACAATAAGTCAGGAGACCGCCGGAAAGATCATTACAATCAACCGCGAATGGAAATCGGGCGATCACGTGGAGCTCGACATGCCTATGCATCTATCCGTATCAAGATGGTATGAAAATTCTGCCGTCATCGAGCGCGGACCACTTATCTATGCCCTGAAAATGGGAGAAAAGTGGAGAAAAGTCAGCAATGACGAGCGTGTACGCGGTATCCACGGCGACTTCTACTACGAAGTACACCCCTCTACACCCTGGAACTATTGTCTCATCGAGTCCGATCTCCGCCCCAACGATCTGCAAAACACATTCAAGGTCGTAGAGAAAGGCATGGATGGATATCCGTGGAATGTCGAGAACGCCCCTGTCGAGATCCACACCAAAGCGCGGCGTATGCCACAGTGGCAACTCTACAATGAATCGGCCGGCCCGCTACCTTACAGCACTCAGGATCCGGCTGAACTTGCTTCGGAAGTTGAGGACATAGTGCTTATTCCTTATGGGTGCACAACACTTCGCATCACCGAATTCCCAGTTTCGAGAAAATAATTATAACCAAATTCATTTATATAACGCAATCATGATATCACCCTGTAAAATAGGTGCGGCTGTCGTTGCGGCGGCAATGTCATTTGGCATCAGTGCTTATGCCTCGACACCCGACAATGCGGCCTACGTAAACCCTATCATCGGAACAAATGGCATGGGACACACATTCCCCGGAGCTTGCGCTCCGTTCGGAATTGTACAGTTGAGCCCCGACACTGAGAACGTTCCACACAACATCAACGGCAAATACCAGCCCGGAGCCTATGAATATTGCGCGGGCTATCAGCACCGCGACTCCACAATCCTCGGTTTCAGCCACACTCATCTGAGCGGAACCGGACACAGCGACCTCGGAGATATACTCATCATGCCTGCGACAGGCAAGCACCTGCTCCTCCCCGGCGAAGCGTCCGACACATCCAAGGGCTATCGCTCACGCTTCAGCCATGACACTGAAGTGACCCGTCCCGGCTACTATGCCGTGACACTCGATGATTACGGAATCCGCGCCGAGCTTTCCGCCACACAGCGCGTTGGCGCACACCGCTACACCTATCCGCAGAATGTCGACTCCGGACACATTGTCCTCGATATGGATCATGGCATCTACAACTATGACGGCAAAACACTGTGGACCTACATGCGCGTGGAAAACGACTCCACAATCACAGGCTACCGCATCACCAACGGCTGGGCACGGACCAACTACACATTCTTTGCCATTGAGTTCTCCGAGCCGATCACAAACTATGGTTTCATCGACAAGGAGAAGCCCAAATACAACGGTTTCTGGGGCAAATTCGACCAACATCACAACTTTCCGGAAATAGCCGGCCGAAAAGTCGTGGCATACTTCGACTTCGACCTTCCCAAATCAAAACAGGTAGAGATTAAAGTCGGACTCTCAGGCGTAAGCACCGAAGGGGCACTCAAAAACCTCCGTGCCGAAACCGGTGGCAAAAACTTCGACGAGATCCTTGCTCAGACAACCGACGACTGGAACAAAAGCCTCGACATAATTGAAGCCGAAGGTACACCCGACCAGCTCGCCATGCTCTACACTTCATTCTACCACACGATGATCAACCCGTCGGTCTACATTGATGTCGACGGAAAATACCGCGGGCTTGACCACAACATACATCAGGCCGACGGATTCACCAACTACACCGTATTCTCAATTTGGGATACATTCCGCGCCGAACACCCGCTCATGAACGTGATCTTCCCCGACAAAGGCGCCGACATGGCCAAATCAATGATGGCCCACTATGAGCAGAGCGTACACAAAGCGCTCCCCGTATGGTCGCATATGGCCAACGAGAACTGGTGTATGGCAGGATACCATGCTGTGTCAGTGCTCGCCGACGCCTACACCAAGGACGGCAATATCGATCCCAAAGTTGCTCTTGAAGCAATGAACAGCTCCGCGACCATACCCTATTACACCAATATCCCCGAGTACATGAAACTCGGTTACGTCCCCTACGACAAAAACGGTAGCGCGGTATCGATTACACTTGAGTATGCCTACGACGACTGGTGTATCTACAATACAGCTAAACAGGCAGGTGACAAAAAACTCGCCGATGCCTACAGGAAGCGCGCGATGAACTATAAAAACGTCTTTGACCCCACACTCGGATTCTCTCGCCCCAAAATGTCCGACGGCACCTGGAAAGCTCCATTCAGCCTCCTGAACACCCATAACGAAGGATTCCTTGAAGGCAACTCCTGGAATTATTCCTTCTTCGTTCCCCACGATGTAAAAGGACTTATCGACGAAATGGGTGGCGACAAAAAATTCGTACAGAATCTCGACTCGCTATTTATAATGGAGTTCCCCGAAAAGTACTACGCCCACACCGAGGATGTTACAAAAGAAGGATTGATCGGATGCTACGTGCACGGCAACGAGCCCAGCCACCACATACCCTACCTCTACGCCTGGTCAAGCCAGCCCTGGAAGACTCAGTACTGGGTACGTGAAATCATGAACCGCATGTACCGCAACAACATCGACGGCCTTTGTGGAAACGACGACTGCGGTCAGATGTCTGCATGGTACATCTTCACCGCACTGGGCTTCTATCCCGTATGTCCCGGCACTGACCAATACATTCTTGGAGCGCCATATCTTCCCTATGCCAAACTGACACTCGGCAACGGCAAGACTCTTGAAATCAAAGCTCCCAAGGTAAGCGACAAAAATCGTTACGTCAAAAGTGTAAAACTCAACGGTCAGAAATTCGACAAAACCTACCTCACCCACGACCAGCTCATGGGCGGTGGTGTTCTTGAGTTTGAAATGGCGTCGACGCCCAACAAAAAACGCGGCATAGCGGCTGACACCAAGCCCTATTCTCTGTCTACCGAAAAATAATCGTTCCGAACAATGAATAACAGGGGTCGGTTATATGTGGTGTAAAACATATAACCGACCCGTTCTTTTCCATGATATGGCTACAATTTATTTTGCAGGAGGTTGCTTCTGGGGCACAGAGCACTTCATGAAACAGATCCACGGAGTGACCGACACACAGGTAGGCTACGCCAACTCAGTTGTTGAAAACCCGTCATACAGCGAAGTACGCACTGGCAATACCAAAGCGGTAGAGACCGTAAAAGTAGAGTACGATCCTTCTATAGTCGGACTTGATTTTCTGATAAAACTGTTTTTTCTGACAATAGACCCCACCATCAGCGACAGACAAGGTGGCGATATAGGCACACAATACCGCACCGGCATCTACTACACGACCGAAAAACAACAAGAGACAATCATGTCAGTCATAGACAGTATGCGTAGCGACTACGACGCTCCGATCGTCACCGAAGTAATGCCTATAGACAACTTCTATACAGCTGAAGAATATCATCAGGACTATCTCGACAAAAATCCCGACGGATATTGTCATGTCGACCCACGCCTCTTCTCTTTCGCCCGCGAGGCATCGAGAAAAGACCATTGGCAATAAATCTGACATGCGTGGGCTGCAACACACGCACAAACACATTTAAATAAATCCGATTTACAACCCCATTCCGATCCCGAAAAGCGCGTAATCATACACGCATGGATCATCCGGCCTGTACTGTCGCAGACGTGCGGTAAGCAACTCCACAGCCCTGCGGTCAGTCGACTTTCGGTCAAGGAGCCCGAGTCCTCGAGATACATCCGACACATGTACATCCATCGGTATAAAAAGCTGTGAAGGCTTCAGAACCTTCCACACCCCCATATCCACAATACCGTCATCTCTCACAAGCCAACGAAGCGCCATATTCACGCGCTTCAATGCCGTAGTATCGATATTCACTGGAAGACAGCGGCTGTCCCTGACCCCTGCATTGGCCTCGGCGAGAACTTCACCGAGCCGACGGGCAAAAGTCCATGCCGGCAGCTCACTCTCGGCAGCTCCGCTCGACGCGGCAAGTCCCTCCAACGTTCCATATCGGCTGAATGCAAGACGCAAACCCTTCAGATAATATTTTAGATTACGTCCGAAAAAAGTCCTGTGGATGTTACGATCATTATCAATCGCTTCCCACGCACCTTCCATTATAAAAGCATAAGGGTCATCAGCAAGAAAACCCATCAGACGGTCACAATTGCGGCATATCATCTTACGGTTGCCCCATGCGATTGTAGCCGACAGCAAAGAAGCGGCTTCAATATCTTCCTGACGTTCAAAACGACGCGGAAACTGCACGGGATCTCCGTCTATAAAACCCGGTGAATTTATACGGGCGGCCTCATTATCAAGCAACTCCCTCAGTTCAGTCTCCTGCATCATTACATTATCAAAATTAAGCCCGTGACAATCAATGTATCAGCCACGGATGAAATAAATTTTTAAGCGCAGTCCGGGTTTCCCTCACAATATTCGACATGGGAGTGATGATCGGCTTGAAAGAATCATCATGCTCCGGAGCAACGACCTTCAGCCCGTTATGCCGGCATATGATATCGGCACATTCCTGCAGCTCGCGTGGCTCTCCGTCTACATGAGCCTGAATCGATCCACTTCTGTTGCATTTGATACTTACCGACTGCACCCTCATAGTTTCGATAAGGATATTTTTATTGATAAGACCCGTAAACAGATCGACCCCCACAAGAGCCTGGACTATCTGATTGCCGGCATGGACAATCGTTACGTCAACATACCCGTCGTCGATTCTCGCCTCAGGCGCTATATAGGCATTATTGCCATATTGCGAGGTATTGCACACTGCCACAAGAAACGCTTTCTCCGTAAGCACCTTGTTTCCTGCCTTTATGGTATACTCGGCAGGATTGAACCTCAGAAATTCCATCAGTGCGCTCTTCATATAGGTAACAAGACCTCGGCCGGGCTGCTTTGAAAAAGCATGAGTCACAGCGGCATCGAATCCCACACCGAAAGTGCAGAAAAACGCCTCACCGTTCATTGTACAATAGTCTATTACCCTGACTTTACCGTCCGTAATAACCTTTAAAGCACCTTCAAGATCTATCGGAATACCAAGATGGCGGGCAAGACCGTTACCGCTTCCCATTGGCATGATTCCGAGTGGCACATCCGTATCACACAACGCCTTGGCTGTCTCATTCACGGTCCCGTCACCTCCTACGGCTATGACAAGACCGGCCCCCCTTGCACAAGCCTCACGAGCAAGGCGGGTCGCATCTCCGGGACAACCGGTATAAAACACATCAACCTCATGTCCCATATTTCTGAGACGGATTGCGGCTTCATTGGCCGATGCCTCCTTCGACGTTGTACCCGAAACCGGATTGACAATAATCGCAATCCGGCCTGCATGATTACCTATAGTCGTTGTCATTTCCATTTCTTAATCGCAAAATTACACAAAATATTTGGAATAACCGAGAAAAGAGGTTGAAATGTCACTGAAATGGCTATCATTAAAGCGTTTACAGTGTC
>CAJTPZ010000014.1 GCA_910578395.1 uncultured Muribaculaceae bacterium
TACTTTAATTTCCATAATTTATAAATTTATTATATTAAACGTAATTCGCAAAACAACGAACATCAATATTAAAAAAAGGGGATTATCAGCAACACTCCCCCGATTTACAGATACATTGCCCGAAAAACTCTTTAAAGAGTTCACGAGCCAATTGCCAATTCTCTCGGTTGATACAGTATTTCACTTTAGGCGTTTCAACCTCTCCTTGTATAAGTCCTGCATATTTCAACTCTTTCAAGTGCTGTGATACGGTTGCTTTGGCAATGGGAAGTTCTTCGTGAATATCCCCAAAATAACACGTTTTCTGCTTTGCCAAAAAGTGCATAATAGCAATTCGGGCAGGATGTCCCAATGCTTTGGCAAATCTTGCCAACCGTTCTTGTTTAATTGTATAATCTCTCTTTTCGTTCATATAACGCAATTGTTCGCAAATATACGAACAATATTCAATATAGCAAATTTCATTATGTTTCTTGAATGAAAAGGCACATGCATATATTCATTTTGAATTGTAGGATTCAAAAATAATGCATAAATTTATTATCCAATATCTTATAAAACCGATCTACTAAATATTAAAATGAATAAACCGGAAAACAATCATAATTCCAATAATCTATCAGACGGAAACAACAATCTGGAATCTTCTATATCCTCAAACAATGATTTATCAAATAGCCCTTCCATAGAAATCATACCAATTCCATCATTAAATATAGAACAGACTGATATAAATTTACAAATGGATGCTGCAAAATCACACAATACTGACAAATCATCCGCTACGGATAATAATATCCTAATGAAAAAATGGTATGGGCTATTACCACAAAACAACGCAAAAATAAGTTCCTTTAACAGAAAGCCCAATCATTCAGCAAAATACGATGTATACGCAAAAACAAAAGGGAAAAGTTCACCAGAAGGGATATTAAAGCTCATGGATATCATAAATTCATCACATAATCCGATAGCCAAGAACGATTCTCACGACAAAAACAAATGACATATCATAAAAAGTGAGGCTGTTTTCCAATATATATGTCCAACATCATCTTATCACAGGCAAGCCACTCTCGCAATGTAAGTCTTATTCTCACTAAAAATCCGGGTTCTACAGGAGCGGATATAGCCACTGCGTCCATACCATTGGCATCAGCAAGATAAAGCGCACGTGCGCAATGATCAGCCTGCGATATTATAACCAAATAATCACTTCCAAAAACCTTTTTTGCCCTGACGACCGAATCAAGTGTCCTAAAACCAGCATAATCAAGTACAATCCTATTTTCAGGAACGCCATGAGCCATAAGTGAATCACGCATTGCCGAAGGCTCATCATAATCCCTGATATGGTTGTCACCGCTGGCAATAATCGTATCTACTTTACCAGCATGATATAGTTTTGCAGCCGTATCTATTCTTGATGTAAAATAGGTATTCGGATCACCGTCACGATTAATCGGAATTGTGCCAAGGAGCAATCCAACAGGACGATATGGCACAGAGTCAATATTATTATAGATCTTAGTCTCTGCATATCGTTGTACCTTATAATTTACAATAACTGTAAAAACCACCGACAGAATTGAAAAGATACACAAGCCAGACATTATACGCTTTCCTGAAATTCTGAACATCAATCCGGATAAATTGCAATTTTAACTACATTGTCGATTCTATTCTCAAAAACATGATAAGCCTCTGTAATCCTGCTCAATGGATATCTATGAGTGATCAGATGTGTTGTGTCAAGTCGACCATCTGCAATAAGCTGAAGTATCTCTTCACAATCACACCCATCAACACCTCCAGTCTTGAATGTAAGATTTTTACCATACATTTCCGGTAATGGCAATATTTGGGCATCATCATAAAGAGCGACAACCGTGACTATTGCATTCGGACGGGCAGACTGCCATGCCATACGGAATGTTTCTTCTGATCCTGCCACTTCTATCACACGATCAGCACCACCGTGATCTCCTAGACGCCATGCAGATGCAACACATTCATCAGGAGTTACCACAATTATATTCTGATAGTGTTCTGTCAAGAACTTTCGGCGATTTGCATCTTTTTCACACACTATTATATTCTTCGGACACTTAAGCATGACACACTGCAGCGTGCAAAGTCCTGTCGGGCCGGCTCCTATTATCAGTACAGTGTCATTCTCTGATATTTCAGAAATCTTCGCCGCCCAAAAACCTGTAGCAAGAATATCGCCTACAAACAGAGCCTGATCATCGCTGACATTCTCAGGTATTACAGTCAGTCCATTGTCAGCATAAGGCACACGCAGATACTCTGCCTGTCCACCGTCTATCCTGCATCCAAGTGCCCAACCGCCATCTGGTTCGATGCAATTGTTGACCCACCCGTTTTTGCAGAAAAAACATTTCCCACAAAATGTCTCTACATTTACAACCACTCTATCACCTGGAACGACAGCATGGACATCATCCCCAGTTTCCACAACCACACCAACCATCTCATGGCCGACTGTGATACCTGTACGGGCCATAGGCACACTTCCATGCATCATGTGAAGATCCGATGTGCATATACTTGACAACGTCACTTTCACAATAGCATCTTTCTTGTCAACAAGTACAGGCTTCGGCTTTTCTATAAGTTCAAATTTTTTCTCTGATTTATATGTAAATGCTCTCATGTCAAAAATGCTTCAAGATCCTTACGGTTACCATCCATTTTGGATCATAATTTTATCTGCTATCACAAGTTTTATGGACTCTTTCTCTGTCATCCTTCAATATCAGACTGAAAAACCATCGCCTGATCAAGACATCATGAAATGACACGCCATAACTGTCGATTTCAGGTGAATATTTTTTTAACGAATCTGATTCATGTTAGCCTGCGGCGAATAAAGAATTTTTTTGTAGCGAAAATAAAAAGAAATGTTCCGGCTGCCTGCATAAAAGCAATTGTATGAAATGCTGACATAAATCCGACTCTTTCTGCGATAAAACCACCCAGAAGAATGCCAAGGCCCATGCCAAGATCCCATGAAATCAAAATCGACGAATTAGCTGTGCCGCGTTGATCATGACGTGCCACACTTATAAACATATTTAAAAATGCAGGATACATCTGACCATTGCCCAATCCGATCATAAGTGCTGCAATATAATATCCCCATGGAGTAACTACAAATGCAAACAGCGAATAACCGATCAGAGATAAAAAGACGCCAACCATTGCATTATGAGTCAGTTTTCCGGCTCTAAGACTTTTAGCGCCAAACAGACGTGAAACAAAAAGTCCACCTGACAACAACATGAAAAATATGCCAGTTCCGTCGGTAATACCAAGTTCTTCCTTACCATAAATCGCCACATAATTGCTCATAACACCCCAGCACAATCCGAAAAAGCAAATATTTACCGCAAGCAACCAGGCACGAGTCAGAAAGAAATGATCGAGGCTTAGCTTCGGACGTCCCTCGGATTTCTTACGGCCAGGTAGCCTGACCGAAGTCGAACAAATAAATCCGGCAAAAGCCAATACAAGTGAAAGCCAGAACAGAATCATAAAATTGCCGGTAGCATGGTAAATATAAATACCTATACTTGGAGCTATAGCCATTGCAAGATTATTACTCAGTCCATAATAACCGATACCTTCATTTCTTCGCTCCGACGGCAGCACGTCAATCGCAGCCGTACTGTTAACTACAGTTGTAGCACCAAAAGGTATCCCATGCAATGTCCTGACAATAGCAAACATCAACAAGGTGCCTGCCCCTACATATCCGGTGAAAAGAATAAAGAATAAAAAAAAGCATATTGTCAGAACTCTTTTACGATCGAATGAGTCGACTACAAAACCGCTGAACGGACGTATAAGAAGTGTAGCTACAACATATCCCGACAAAACAATGCCTATCATATCTTTATCGGCATTAAACTGTTCGTCAAGATAAAGCGGCAACAAAGGAGTCAGAAGATAAAATGCAAAAAACAATAAGAAATTGCACATCATCACCTTTATGTATTCACGATTCCAAAGCCTGCGCAAAGCAACCTTGTTTTCAATCCCTTGTGTCGTATCCCTATCCATAGATAAACGTTAAACAATCTCGATACCACGTCAATCAAGGCTGCAAATTTAATCCAAAAAATCCATAGAAGTTCCTTTTTCAAATAAACACATGTAAATATCTTTACACTGACAATAAAATTGTTATCGAATCCGAATAGTTACTATATTTGCATTATTCACTTTAATATTGATCTTTATGGGATTTTGGAGTTTCATTGGCAAAATAATGTTTTTTAACTGGCTTTTTGGATCACACGATCATCACTGCAACTCTTGCGGCGGATCGCATTATAATCCACACAACCCTTATGATTATGACCATGATGACTACACATATCGTGATTACTATGACAATGACTTATCAAACGACAATTTTCTTGATGATTACGACGACTTTGATATTATGGATGATTTTGATTAAAATTATATCTATTTAAGTTCATAGACGATATATTCAGTTTTATCGCATTATCAATGAATAACATTTTACCATGCAGCTCTGTCTCTGACAACATATCAAGCCTATCAATCTTGAACTAAACATAATCCCAAAATGTTTTTTCAACAAACCTCAATATAATAAAAACAATACTATGAATTACACTGAAGCCATCAAATCAACCCCAATAGTAGTGGTTGAATTTTATGCGTCATGGTGCCCTCACTGCCAACGCATGGCACCTGTCGTAACAAAGATCAAAAAACAGCTCGAAGGGAAAGTAGACATATATCAATTTGACATTGACGAAAATCCGGAACTCTCGGACAAGCAAGGTGTGGAGACTGTTCCTACCATCATCATTTACAAAAACGGCAAAGAACAATGGAGAGAAGCCGGAGAAATGGAAGGGAAAGATCTTCTTGAAAAAATCGACTCATATCTATAACAGGCCGAACCTCTTTTAGAGAACTCCTTTATTTACATCTGTTTGTTGCTGCAAATCCTGTCTCATTTAAGTGAGACAGGATTTCTATTTATTGAGTACCACATGTTATCTTCGTATCTTTGCAAAAAAACAATAATGAATATATATAGAATTCCTCTACAGTTATTTTCGGGTATATTGTTTGCGTCATGCGTTTCAGGTGTAAGCAACAATAACAGTAGTGTGCAGAATAGTATTTATCCACAACACACATTGACAGAAACACTATCCGACTCCATCAAGTCTGTCACATCACATTTTCCAGGCGAGACAGGCGTTGCAGTTATAATTGACAACAGCGATACTGTCACTGTGAATAATGAATGTAAATATGCCATGATGAGTGTATTTAAACTCCATCAGGCGATTGCTCTTTGCCACGATTTAGAACAAAAAGGTGTGTCAATTGACTCGATAATAAATATCGAACGCAAAAGCCTGGATGCGGAAACATGGAGTCCGATGCTGAAAGATCATAAGGAGGAAGAATTCAGAATGTCGATAAAAGAACTGATGCGTTACACCCTTATACATAGCGACAACAATGCCAGCAATCTTATGTTTGACAGATTAACCGGACTATCAGAAACCAACCGATTCATAGCCACTATTATTCCTCGAAACAGCTTTAATATATCGGTAAGCGAGTCTGATATGAAAGCTGATCATGCCAGAAGCTATGATAACAAGACATCACCATCGGGAGCCGCCATGCTCATAAACCGACTGTTTACCGACAGTATAATCAGCGCACATAATCAGGAGTTTCTGCAAAAAACTCTACAACAGTGCCAGACCGGTTCAGATAGAATATCAGCCCCACTTATAGGTAAGAACGATATCAAAGTCGCACACAAAACAGGTTCTGGATATATCAACGACAAGAATCAGCTTATCGCTCATAATGATGTAGCGTTCATCGCACTACCAAATGGAAAACATTATGCTATTTCCGTATTTGTCAAAGATTTCCCCGGAAACGAACAACAGGCATCGGCTGTCATTGCTGAAATTTCAAAAATTGTATATACCGTAGTCACAGAATATTATATCAAACAAAAATCCAATTGCCAATGAAAAAGCCTGACATAAACATATAAAATTATTGGCATAATCTAATAGATGCTATAACAACAATCAATAAAAAAATGCGTGTTGTTGATTCCTAAACATGGAAATTTGCGCCCAACAAAAAACAACAAATCGCATTATGTATACACCACTTCTGACATGGGGCGCAATGGTTTCCTTATTCGTCATAATTCTTCTGATAAGATTCTGCCGAAATATTTATAAATACCTTAAAGGACATAATCTGTTTGAAATAGGTTCGGAGCGTGAAGAATTCTATTTACCCGGTGACCGTCTAAAATACGATGATTATGACTACAATGACTTCGATGACCTCTGACAAGCCAACACTACGGACCCAAGAAATAATAGTGTTTCTCGCAGATTATGGCGCCTGGCTTCTCGGATGCGGAGCTACATGCATACGTTTAGAGAAAAACGTGCACCGTATCGCCAATGCATTCGGCTTAACTGTTGAAATAATAATCACTCCACGTCACATACATCTTTCTACCACCGGACAAGACTATAGTGAACCATTTACCATCACTGCTCCAACAAAGGTTCACGCAACTGATTTTGAAATCATAACTCAATTAAGCAGATTAAGCTGGGAAGTAGCAGATAAAGGACCCGATTTCAAAAGACTAAAATCGGAATTCCATAGCATTACCAATAACAACAGACAAAACAAATGGCTTGTTTTGTTTCTTGTAACACTTGCAAATGCATCATTCTGCCGACTGTTTGGCGGAGACCTGACAGCCATGTCATTGGTTGCTGTCGCGACTTTGGCCGGATACTACCTGAAACAGTGCCTTATAGAAGCAAAAACCGATATACGTCTAACAGTGTTGATCTGCTCATTTGTATCATCAATCCTCGGATCAACCGACTATCTGTTTTCTCTCGGATCCACCCCTGCGATTACAATCGGCACAAGTGTCCTGTATCTAATTCCCGGCATACCGTATCTTAACTCATTCAGCGATCTACTTTACAGGTACTATATCTGTTCATTCAGTAGGTTTATGGATGCTATAGTGATGACCGCCTGCCTGTCAATCGGCTTATGCACAGGAATGATGCTCATGAACATAGGAATGTTTTAAACCCTCGTTATGGATACAATAATTATTGAAGATGCATTATTTGCAGCTATAGCAGCTATCGGTTTCTCTTCTATAAGCCATCTACCTAAAAGAGCCTATCCATATTGTGCAGTTATAGCCGCTTTGAGTCATTCTCTGAGATACATTGTTATGCAAAATCCTGAATGGCACATGCATATCTTTCCGGCCACACTGCTTGCATCTTTTTTTACAGGAATCTCCGCTGTCTTTCTTTCTCATCTCGCCAAAACTCCGGCTGAAGCCTGTTTTTTCCCATCGCTGCTACCAATGATTCCAGGCATGTATGCATATAGAACTTTTGGTGCTATAGCCGCATGTATTTTCAGCGATACACCTGACACATTCAGTTTTTACTTTTATCAATTTGCTCACAATGGTTTTATATGCATATCAGTTCTTATAAGTATGGTCGTCGGCTCAACAATTCCAATTGCCATTTTCAAAAAAGTATCGTTTCAGGCTACCAGATAGTAACGACATTTGACTATTTTTGCAACATAAAATTCAGATAATAATGGAATTAAGACAACTGAAATATTTTGTAAATGTAGCGGATAATCTTAGCTTTTCTGAAGCGGCAAAGAACCTGTGTGTCACTCAAAGCACTCTTTCACAACAAATAAAACAACTTGAAAGAGAACTTGGAACGCAACTCTTTATCAGAAGCAGCCATAAAGTGGCACTTACAGAAGCCGGCGAGGAACTGCTCCCTCATGCAAAAAACACTATTCACTCAGCAGAGATCTGTATCTCCAGAATCTCAGATCTGAACGAACTGTCATCAGGAACGCTTAACATAGGTGTGACCTACTCTTTCAGTCCTATACTCACCGAAACACTGATTACATTCATGAGAATGTATCCCCTGATCAAACTAAACATTTTCTATAAACCAATGTCGGAGCTAATGGACCTGCTCAAACAACGCGAGGTTGATTTTGTATTAGCATTCAAACCGTCGGAACCTGTAGAAGGTGTAGAATCTCATATTTTATTTCAAAATTCGCTTTCGGCCATTGTGAGAACCTCACACTCATTGGCCTCAAGCAGCAGTGTCTCTCTTGCCGAACTTGAGAAATATGATCTGGCATTACCATCCAAAGGCCTACAGGCACGCAATGCATTTGACAGAATCATTACCCCTTATAATTGCTTTAAAGTAAGAATCGAACTAAACGAAGTAAATATTCTTTTAAATCTTATACGCAAGACTGAATTTGTCACAGTGCTGGCCGAAGCCTCGATCCACAACGAATCAGGAGTAAAGGCAATCCCTCTGAGCATTCCAAACAATGAAATGGCCGGATGCGTGCACATACTTAAAGAATCATATCGCAAACATTCCATGCAGGAATTCATAAGATTGCTTAGCGAATCAATTGCAGTGAAAGAGCGCCAGAACGCCTGGATATAAATCAATGACCAAAACGATCAGGAAGCATTACTTCCTACAGGTAAATAAGTGAATCCAAGTTTTCGGATTCCTTCTCTGATTTCAGGCGCACCCATAAAAAGACTCCATAAAAGCCCTGTGCGATAATTTTCGATCATCGGTGTTATTGTCAACTGGTCAATTGCCAGATAACGCGGCATTGTCCAGTCAGCGGGCTCGGAAAATGCATCATAGAAACCATATTTTCCCCAGATCCAATCACCTTTTTCATAGAATCCTTTTAGCGCAGCCATTGATTCCTCCGGTGTATAGGGGAATGATGATAGCGCGGCTGTCGGCGTTATTACTCCAAGGTCGTTCTGAGGAAAATGAGCAGAATATCCGCTTGGTGAGTAACTTGCAGTAAGCCCCCAACAGGAAGGACCATATCCCTTGTAGCCTTTTGGATTATCCTGACAATAACGATAATTTGCAAGAGCATGGCTGCGATTCAGTACCCAATAGTCGCCATACTTGTCTTTCAACCCGCGCGGATCAAGACCTATCCATGAGTAGTGTGCCCAGAATAGCGGACCTCCGGCCACTTCAGCTCCATTGTGCCTGAGCACCATAGGCAAGCCATAGGCCTTATCAGCAGAAATAATATCTCCACTACGCGCCCAGCCTTTGTGATATACTTCCGAAGAAACAGGATGTGTGGGTGATGATGCAGCAAGAATGTAAGTAATCATACATTCATTATAACCCTCAAGAGGAAAATTCATTTCCCAGCCATAATCTGGCGACCAATGCCAATATATGACATCTTCGCCTCCTTTGGTATACCACTGGAAGTCCATGTCACGCCAAAGACTGTCGATATCGGCCGCAAGAGCCTTCTCTGCTTCATTTCCGTCTTTAAAATACTCCCGGACAATAAGTAACCCAGACATAAGAAATGAGCTTTCAACAATATCTCCCCCATTATCCTTCTTTCCAAATGGCTTGGTTTTACCAGTCTTGCCATCGATCCAATGGCTCCATACTCCATGATAGCGATCGGCTTTACCCAGAAAATCCACAATCCTTGCCAAGCGCCTGACACCCTCCTCACGAGAAATGAAACCCCGATCGATGCCTACAATCAATCCTGCAATTCCAAAACCGGATCCACCGGTAGTGACTATGCTGCTGTCGCTCTGTGTGCCGATCTCATCAAGATGAATACGCTCGGGAGCAAGACCGGAATTTGACTCAGCGCCATCCCACATGTAACCGAGGTGTACTTTCTGAATGTAGTCGAGAAACTCGTCATCATTGTTAAAAGATTCCGGACGAGGCCCATCACTAACGAGCACCGTAAGATGATCAGATCTGCTTACGCAACTACAAAGTAACGCTATTAAAGTTACTGCAAAAACTGTAATTATATTTTTAATCGATCGCAACATAATCCCAAGGTTTACAAAATCCAATGTGGAGATTTACGTTCAGAAAAATTCCGAGACAATACTGATGCAAATGGAGAAAAGAAAGTACGTGCGCCTGTGGGACACGACTTCACACAAGCACAGCATTTAATACAACGCGCTGCATCGACAGTGAAATCTTCAAAGATTGCTGAAGTCGGACACACATCACGACATTCACCACAAGATACACATCGACTGGAATCCAATATCGGCAGATAAGTTTTAGGAGCATTAGCCTGCCGGGCCTGATACTCCCTTACAAATGCAATAAAGTTTTTTACAGATTCCTCAGATGAAGGTTCATCCTTCAGATCCGAGGTGTTTATTGGCGAATGATCTCCTTTCATCAATTTACCGCGCACCAGCCTACCGAACTCCATAGCGGCCTGTAAGTCTTCTTCATCAGGACGCCCGACAGCTATCGGTGTATCACTGTCACTATATGTGTGCTCACACGAAAACGCCGCAGCCGCGACCGGATTGAAACCTCTATCTCTCACAAATGCTTCCAGATCAGTCAGAGCATTCTCAAATGCACGATTGCCATAGACAACAACAAGTATGGCCGGCTGCCCCGTCAGACTACGAACATTGTCAAAACGTTCCATCGCAATTTTGGGCATGTGGCCACCATAGACCGGAACGGTGAAAATGACCGGCATATCCGGTACCTCGCCATCCTCCTCCGATATCGATTTTTTATTAAGGTTCAATGAATACTGACTCCCGCACTCCTGGCCATCAATGCTTTGTTTGATGGCATGTGCGATCTTGGCTCCACCGCCTGTCGGTGAAAAATATAAACTTAAGGATTTCATACATTCAAATTTAGCCCAATTATATCGAACATGCAAAATGAAACAATAATACACCCGACCTCACCTTAACCATTGTTAACTTTTGTATACATTGTTATGGCTCACTGTATTTGCTATTTTTGCAAAAAGCACGACAGAATTGCCAGAAAAACATCAATACCAATGATTTCACATCTGTACCAAAAGGAGAATGGCTCATGGGTGATACAAACCAACAAAGAGCATTGTGAGGGAGTCGCAAAAATGGCGGCAAGCTTCGCTTCGGAGTTCGGGATGGAACACTTAGGACATGTGCTGGGGCTGATGCATGACAGAGGTAAAGAGAAAACGGATTTTCAAAAACATATAAAGCGGGAATCGGGATATGATGCAAATGTCCGACCTACTGGAGATACAAGTCATAGCCTCACAGGCGCAATTGTGCTCAACAGAAAATATCCCGACAAGATGTGCCTATTAAGCAATCCGATCGCCGGACATCACAGAGGACTTTATGATATCGACGAGCTGGAGTATCTTCTTACATCGGAAATCGACTCCGAAATAGACCGATCTGTTCCAGACATAAAGTTATCCAAACCTGATTTTGACATGAAAGGTTCCGATATACATCACTTGTCCAGAATGCTGTATTCATGTCTGGTTGATGCCGACTACCTTGACACAGAGAGATTCATGAACAAAAGCAGTTTTGATCAAAGAGGAGGTTGCGATGCTATGCCGACACTTTTACAACGGCTAAACAAACATCTTGAAAAACTTTCCCAAAGAGCTCAATCGCCACTCAACATATTACGCAGCAAGGTACAGCAACAATGCGCAGACAAGGCTTTATGTCAACCGGGATTTTTCGAGCTTACAGTGCCTACAGGCGGTGGCAAAACAATCGCATCGATGGTCTGGGCCATAAATCATGCTATACGACATAGGAAGAAAAGAGTTATAATAGCAATCCCCTACACCAGCATAATAATCCAGACGGCCCAGACACTCCGGGAAATTTTTGGAGACGAAAATGTACTTGAACATCACAGTATTATAGCGGATGACAAAATATCGGATAAAAACAGACTCGCCACAGAAAACTGGGATTTCCCCATAGTAGTCACAACAAACGTGCAATTGTTTGAGTCGATGTTTTCCAACCGCCCAGGAAAATGCAGAAAGCTGCATTCATTGGCAAACTGCATCGTGATTCTTGACGAGGTGCAGTCACTGCCTCTTTCATTTCTTCAGCCGATAATCGACGGAATCAAAGCGTACGCAAAAATGTTCGGCACATCGTTTCTTTTCTGTACAGCATCACAGCCTATACTCGACGGCGACAGAAAGGGTGAGGGACAAGCCATATTTAAAGGCCTGGAAAATAACTCAATATGCAGAATAGTCAATAATCCGTTGAGGCTGCACGAAAGCCTCCGCCGAGTGAAGATAAATTTTGCCTCCTGCAACCGGTCACCGGAAGATATAGCCCGACAACTCAAAAACCATAACAGAGTCCTATGCGTGGCAAATACCCGCAAAACCGCAGCAGAAATTTTTGATTGTATGCCGAATGAAGGAATCACGCTACACTTGTCACGCATGATGTGTCCCATGCACATAAGAGAAACTATCAAAAAGATAAAACAAGCGCTTAAGCAAGATAATGACACCCCGGTAAGAGTAGTTTCAACCCAACTGATCGAAGCAGGTGTCGACATAGACTTCCCTGTAGTGTACCGTCAGTTTTCCGGCCTCGATTCCATTCTTCAAGCTGCAGGCCGCTGCAACCGTGAAGGTCTCCTGCCGGAAGCCACTACCTATGTGTACCAGACTGACGGCTATACTCCACACGGCTCCATTGCCAACGCTACCAATGCCATGAAAGAGATGCGATCTCTTTATCCAGATTCCGACTGGCTTGCTCCGGAAACAATGCATGAGTATTACCGTATACTATACACCAAGACACCAACATTTGACAAAGAAAACATAACAGCGATGTCGGCCAACGCTAAACATGTAGAGTATGAATCGATTGCAAAAAAATTCCGGCTTATAGATGACACAGGTGTTCCTCTCATTGTAAACTACGGCAACGTTCAGAATCTTATAGATCAGCTTAAAATCTTCGGCCCATCAAATAGATTGTCAAAGCAACTCGGCCAATATACCGTAAACGTGAACAGACGGCTATTCAACGATATGATGGATTCCGGACTGATCGAAGAGCCGTGGGAAGGGATATATTATGTCGGCTATGCCGATCAGTACGACCCCAAAAAAGGTCTGAAGAGCAACAATGAATATCTTGAACAGACATATACAATATAAACACCGACATGGAATACTTCGATAAAGAATACGGACTGGAGATATGGGGAGACTACGCATGCTTCACCCGTCCGGAGATGAAAGTGGAAAGGGTAAGCTATGATGTGATAACCCCATCGGCCGCCCGTAATATATTCCAGGCTATATTCTGGAAACCGGCGATACAATGGCAAATCACACGCATTGAAGTGCTCAATCCTATAAAGTGGTTTTCGATACGCCGAAACGAGGTGGGAGCTATAGGTCAATGTAGAGCTTCGGCACCGAAAATAATAGCCACAAAAAATCGACAACAGAAAAACTCGCTGATGCTTCGCGACGTACGCTACCGCATATACGCCAGAATGGTGTATATACCGCCTCAAAAACGCACCGGTGAACCGCAGCATGAGGCGAGAGAAAATGAAAATCCCGGCAAATATCAGGCCATGTTTGAGCGCCGGGCCTCGAAAGGTCAATACTTTTCCGCTCCATATCTGGGCACACGCGAATGTTCCGCTTTTTTTGAGCTTTTGCCCGACGGATCAAAATCGGGGCCCGATCTGCTTCAGGAATCAATAGATTTTGGTCCTATGCTCTACGACATGGATTTCTCAGATCCCGACAACATTCAGGCAATGTTTTATCGCGCGAGGATGGAAAACGGCGTAATTGAAGTACCACCAATAAATAGCAAGGAGGTGTTAAGATGATACTTAAAGCTCTATACGACTATTACCATTCGTTGCCAAAATCGGCTCCATCAGGTACAGAACTGAAAGAAATAGAATTTGTCATCGTCATAGGCCGCGACGGCAGCTTCAGGCGATTTGAGTCAAAGCGAATTGACAAAAAGCGATGCGCATCATTTTATGTAGCCAAAGCTGTATCCCGTACCTCAAGCCCTAAAAGCAATATACTTTGGGACAACGGCAAGTATGTGCTCGGACTGGAAGAGGCACACATCAAATACCATAGCCTTTTTGTAGCCAAAGTCGAGGAAATCGCACAACGACATCCAGATAATCACTCAATCGCTACATTATCATCGTTTTACCGACAGCCACCAGAAGAACGTCTCGCCGCATTCTGCACTGATCAGCTTTTTGACGAAGTAAAAGAAAAACTTGCCTCCAATTTTTCATTTCAGACAGAAGGAGACGACCGCCTGATAGCAGAAATGGCAGAGCTTTTCCCTGATAGCGACATTGAATCAGACATGCAGGAAGGCATATGCCTCATCACAGGGGAAAAAGGTCCTATAGTAAGAATAACCACTGCAACACCACTCCCCGGCAACTCTCCGATGGCAGCCCTTGTCGCGATGCAGAAGAATGCCGGTTACGACTCTTATGGAAAAGAACAGGCTTACAATTCTCCGATATCGCCGGAAGCTGAATTTGCCTATACATCGGCATTGAAGACATTGCTCGTCAAAGACTCCAAAAACAAAATAAGATCAGGTAACCGAACATTTCTATTCTGGGGCTCAGGCAACAGAGATATCTCAAATGAAGCTGAATCATGTTTCGGATTTATAATCAATCCGGAACCTGACAGAAAGGAAGATCCAAATGAAAACTTGTCCAAAACCATAAAACTTTACAAAAGTATCTGGTCGGGGGAAATTAAAACTACTCTTGATGACAGATTCCACATCCTCGGTCTTGCCCCTAATACCGGAAGAATAGCAATCGTGGAGTGGGCAGAAACAAGTCTTAAAGAATTTGCAGGTAAAATCCTCAGGCACTTTGACGATATGGAGATCGCCGACAATCGTAAACCGGAAAAACAGAAACCATACTCTGGTATTTTCGCCATGATGTCGGCAATAACACGTAGCGGAAAAACATCGGATGCACTCCCCAACCTAAGCGAAGCGCTCCTGAAATCAATAGTTTCAGGAGAACAATATCCATACTCGCTTTATACATCGGCATTGGAACGCTTTAAATCCGAACTTTTCGAACACACGAAATTCAATCTTTACGAACATACGGCGAGCATATGCCGAGCTGGAATCATGAAAGCATATATCAATCGCAGCCAACAACATAATACAAACAACAAAAAACTAACCATAATGCTTGACAAAACCAATGACAACCAGGGCTACCTATGTGGACGCCTTGCCGCAACACTGGAGAAGATCCAGGATGAGGCCAAAAGCGGCGACTCGATACGCACACGCTATCTGTCGGCGGCATCAACAACTCCATCGGCAGTATTCCCATCGATGATGAATCTGTCGGTACATCATTCCGAAAAATTAAACAACGGATTACGCATCTTTTATGAACAGCTTAAACAGGAAATCATCGAGAAACTAAGCTCCAACGGCTTTCCTGCACATCTTGATCTGAATGACCAAGGACGTTTCTTCGTAGGCTACTACCACCAGCTTGCCAGCTTCTATACAAAAAAAGAAAACAAATAATAAAGATTAATCAGAATCAACAAACTCTATAAATACAATTAAATCATGTCAGAACTCTCAAACCGCTACGACTTCATATATCTATTTGACGTACAAGACGGCAATCCGAATGGTGATCCTGATGCCGCTAATCTGCCACGCATCGACAACGAGACCGGGAAAGGTCTTGTGACCGACGTGTGCCTGAAGCGTAAAGTGCGCAACTATGTCGACACAGCCTGCCGCGGTACAAAAGGCTACGACATATTCATTCAGGAAGCTGCTGTGCTTGACAACCGTGTTGAAGATGCTTACAATGATGACACCGTGAAGACAGCTCCCGATGAAAACCAAAAAGAAATAGCACAAAAAATCCTATGCAACAAGTACTATGATATCAGAGCTTTTGGTGCCGTGATCGCAACAACAAATAAAAACGGCCAGGTGCGTGGTCCGATACAGCTAACATTTGCCCGCTCGATCGACCCAATCGTAAGCCACAGCCACTCAATAACCCGAATGGCTGTAACCAAAGAGGCTGACAAGAAGAAAGAAAAGACTATGGGTCGCAAATCAACGGTGCCATACGGCCTCTACCTTACACACGGATTTGTATCGGCCAATCTGGCCAGACAGACCGGATTTACCTCTGATGATCTGGAACTACTCTGGAAGGCTTTGGAAAATATGTTTGACCTTGACCGATCAGCTGCCCGCGGGCTTATGGCAGCCCGTAAGCTCATCGTGTTTGAACACTCGACCGAACTTGGCAATGCACCTGCCAACCGCCTCTTTGATCTTGTCAAGATTACGAAAAAGGACTCTGTAGCCACACCTCGCTCTTTTGACGATTATACTGTTACGATTGACAAAGAGCATCTACCTGCAGGAGTAACCTTAATTGAACGCATCTGACTCACCAACAGTGCCCAGAAACAATTACACCGAAGATGATATGCTGCCTCTGTCGGGGATACAACATTACATGTTTTGTCCCCGGCAATGGGCTCTAATCCATCTTGAACAGCAATGGTCCGACAATTATCTGACAGCCGAAGGCAAATTGCTTCACAAACGCGTTGACAATCCGATGATACGCCAAACCAACGGAACCAATGTTGTGACACTTCGAGGAATACGCATTGAGTCTGCCAGACTTGGACTGTCAGGTATCGCAGATGCGTTGGAACTACATCCATTTGATGGAGCTCCTACAGAAAAAAGAAAACTCCTGAAGAGCAAAATGTACACGGCTCTTCCTGTAGAATATAAACGCGGACACACAAAAACCAACGACTGTGACCGGGTGCAGGTGGGCGCACAAGCCATGATACTGGAAGAAATGCTTGGTGTCGCGATAAACCGTGCCGCTATATTTTATTGGGAGGAACGTCACCGTGAATATATTGATATAGATAATAGTCTACGATCAAAAATACTGCATCTTTCCGATCAGATGCATGCCATGCTAAAATCGGGAGAATCTCCTGCTCCTATAAAAACAAAATCCTGCAAATCCTGCTCACTGGCAAACACATGCATGCCGTCGACTGAAAACAAAAGCGCGTCAAAATATCTTAAATCATATCTCGATGAGGAAATTACTTAACACACTATATGTAACTACCCCCGAGGCATATCTTTCAAAAGACGGCACAAATGTCGTAGTGTCGGATCAAGGCAAAACACTTTTCAGAATTCCAATTCAGAATATTGAATCGATCTGTACATTCGGCTATCAAGGTGCAAGCCCGGGACTGATAAGATTATGTGCCGAGAGCGGAGTCAATCTTTCGTTTTTCAGCCCGCAAGGACATTTTATAGCACGCATACAAGGACCTGTATCAGGAAACATACTGCTCCGCCATACCCAGTACAAGCTATTTGAAAATGTTGATTTTGCGACACATCTCGCATCAATAATAGTTTCCGGGAAGATATACAACTCCAGAGTTACATTACGAAGATTTGTAAGAGACTATCCTGAACGCGCCGGAGTTGAAGATGCCGAAAT
Organism: uncultured Muribaculaceae bacterium; assembly: GCA_910578395.1. Classification (GTDB taxonomy): domain Bacteria; phylum Bacteroidota; class Bacteroidia; order Bacteroidales; family Muribaculaceae; genus JAFLTL01. The sequence goes on from CAJTPZ010000014.1 coordinate 17,586, forward strand.
AATATCCGAAAAATTAAAACGGTATTACCGTCTTGCAAGAAGAGCAATTCCCATGAATGAACTGCGAGGAATAGAAGGATATGCTGCAAATGCTTACTTTGACGTTTTTCCTAAGCTGATATTTAACAATCATCCTCATTTCAAATTCACAAAACGCACCCGCCGACCACCCACCGATCCGATAAATGCTATGCTGTCATTCGGATATTCGCTTCTTGCCGCAGACTGCACATCGGCACTTGAAGGTGTCGGACTGGATCCATCACTCGGAGTATTACATGCCATGCGTCCGGGCCGCCACTCTCTTGCACTTGATCTGATGGAAGAGTTCAGGTCATATATTGTCGACCGTTTTGTTATTTCGTTAATTAACACGCGGCAAATAACAGCATCTGACTTTTTAATCCACACCGACTCCGATTTAGAAACATCGTTGTCGGTAATGCTCACCGACAACGGAAGAAAAAAATTTCTTTCAGCATGGCAAAACAAGAAAAAAACAGAAATAATCCATCCTTTTCTTAGTGAAAAAGTCCCCATCGGACTGTTGCCTCATTGCCAAGCTCTTTTATTATCGCGCTATCTACGTGGCGATATTGATGATTATCCTGTATTTCTAAGCAAATAATAAAAAATGTACCTACTAATAACTTACGACGTAGAAACTCTAACCTCCTCAGGCCGTCGTCGTCTGCGACAAGTGGCCAAATGTTGCCTGAATTACGGGCAACGCGTTCAAAATTCGGTTTTTGAATGCTCTATTAACGGAGCTGATTTCGTGTCCTTCAAATCACAATTAAATACTTTAATTGATCATGAAAAAGATACTATACGCATATATCATCTTGGTAAAAACTATAACAGCAAAATAGAACAATTAGGAAAAAGCACATCATTTGATTTTAACGGAGAACTTATTATTTAGATCATATTATAAGCTATTGCGAACATTAAGCGATGCAATTTTCAAGCTGCTTTCGCACCAACTGATTTACACCCAATTACAATTTCCAATCTTGTTTTTGATTGCATAATTCCAATTAATTGGATAACTTCGCAAAATACGGCTGACAAATAGATGTATAATAAACGTCTATACAGCAAGAGTCGCACCCCATATGGGTGCGTGAATTGAAACTGATCGGCACTACAACCAACAGCAGTGGTGCAAAAGTCGCACCCCATATGGGTGCGTGAATTGAAACATCTCTTACGAACTCCGCGACGACATGACATTATCAGTCGCACCCCATATGGGTGCGTGAATTGAAACTCTATCTTTAGTCCACTTGCAGACACCCTCTGCGGTCGCACCCCATATGGGTGCGTGAATTGAAACAATCTCCGTATGCCGGCCTCTTACGTCTCGTCATCGTCGCACCCCATATGGGTGCGTGAATTGAAACCTCCAGTGGCAAAACAGCCTCTCCACTGCATAGAAGTCGCACCCCATATGGGTGCGTGAATTGAAACTGTAAAAATGATCCGGGACTGACTGTCGGCCATGGTCGCACCCCATATGGGTGCGTGAATTGAAACGCGAAATAGTGCGTTTTTAGCGCGCAGGCGCCAAAGGGTCGCACCCCATATGGGTGCGTGAATTGAAACTTTATCCCTTATCGATTAATATGGGAAGACTTCGAGTCGCACCCCATATGGGTGCGTGAATTGAAACGTCATTATCGCGTATCTCGAGGTGGTGTACGTTGTCGCACCCCATATGGGTGCGTGAATTGAAACTTTGAAAAATGTCGTCTTGCACATGAGGATCGCAAAGTCGCACCCTATATGGGTGCGTGAATTGAAACGCTAAAGTAGGTCTTATAGCTCTCATTGATGAAGTCGCACCCTATATGAGTGCGTGAATTGAAACCTGCTCAACTCCACGGAGAACATCGACCTGCTCGTCGCACCCTATATGGGTGTGTGAATTGAAACTGCATCCCTACCTTTCCGTAGTCGGCTTCCAACTGTCGCACCCTATGTTGGTGCGTGAATTGAAACAAGTTGAGCCACACGACTACGCAGGCTGTCGATCTCGTCGCACCCCACATGGGTGTGTGATTTGAAACATGATAATCGGCATTATCGGCTACTTCACTATAGTCGCACCCTATGTGTGTGCGTGAATTGAAACATCTTTGCCGGCGGACTACTCGCCCTGTTCGTGGTGTCGCAACCTGCACGGATGAGTGAATTAAAACGAACGTCACTTTAACTAACGTCCATACCTAAATCATCACGCGTCCTATATGGGCGCGTGAATTTTCTTAATTACCGCTACAACAAAATGTCGCATACGGCATGAATTCAAATAACTGAATTACCGGAAATATGTAATCACTATTGATTAATGCCAATTGCGATATGCGTAGCCAAGCATCTGATAAGCAGCCTTATCAAGAGACTCCCGAAATCGAGGATGAGCAATTGAAATGAGCAAACGGGCACGTTCGATCATATTTTTTCCCCTAAGATTTACAGCTCCATATTCCGTAACCACCCAATTGGTCTGAAAACGCGTTGTCACGACCCCAGCTCCAGGCGTAAGGATGGGCTTGATCTTGCTCTCGCCTTTTGATGTTATAGAGAGCATGGCAATAAACGACTGGCCACCAATACTTCTGGATGATCCGTAAACAAAATCCTGTTGTCCTCCTACCCCCGAATTAATGCGTGTACCTATCGAATCGGCGCATACCTGACCGGAAAGATCTATCTCAAGACAGGAATTGATCGCAACCATATCGTGATTCTGAGATATTATAAACGGATCATTAACCCATGCAATATCACGAAAAAGAAAAGAACGATTATGGTCAATAAAATCGTAAAGACGTCGAGTACCCAATGCAAGTGATGCCACAGATACTCCTGGTTCGATCTGTTTACGTGAATTATCGACAACACCTGATTTGATCAGATCCACCATTCCATCGGTGAGGGCCTCCGTGTGTATGCCAAGATGTCGATGAGAGTGCAATGAATGCAAAACGGCATTAGGTATTGCACCGACACCAATCTGCAGTGTCGATCCATCTTTGATATGCTCAGCTATATGTCTGCCTATCGCCAGTTCGGCATCTGTCGGTTCGTTATCAGGTGTTTCGGCCAAAGGATCGTTCACCTTGACAAGCGCATCGATTTTAGAGATATGCAATACCGAATCTCCATAGGTAAATGGCATCATCGGGTTTATTTGTGCAATTATTATCTTTGCGCTCTCAACAGCCGATGGCGTAAGATCGGCAGACACGCCTAAGGACACATATCCGTCGGGGTCGGGAAGCGAACAGTTTATAAACGCTACATCGAGTTTTATGGTACCATCGCGAAACAGAATCGGCACTTGTCCGAAGAAACGCGGTGTGGTTGTCGCATAACCTTGATTCACCCATCCGCGTACTGCATTTGAAACAAAAAATGAATCAATATGGAAGGAGTCCTTGAATTTCGGATCGCACAAAGGTGACACGCGGCGCCCCAGAGCAAATGCGTTGTACAGCACCACCCCACGCAATTCATGGCCTCGTCGGGCCAAAGCTGCAATAAGAGCCTCGGGAATAGAACAACTACCTTGAACAAAAACATGATCGCCGCTTTTCACAAATCTGACTGCCTCATCAGGAGTAATGTATTTGTACTGTGTCGCCATTATAACGTTTCGGTAGAATTTAAAAATAAAAAATCAAGGTAAAGATATATAAGTTTTTTGTTTTCCTTCGCTTATTACACCAAAGAAATAAATTGCATCCATATCTTATAATGAAACAAGGCCTAAAAACAACAGATGCTGCCCCTGATTTTCCAGAGACAGCATCGGTAAGCCGCACATAAAACGAACTATTTATCAGATAAATAACATTAGCCTACCTTATTGTGAGTGAGTTTCATAATACTTATCGGACAGGCGGCGACACATTTACCGCACTTTATGCAATCGACATGCAGATAACCTTCTATTTTACCACGACTGTCGTAGGGTGTTAGCTGCATCGGACATACTCGTGCACAACTCTTGCATTTCATCTGACACGTATCGGCAACATGGATATTCGTGAATCCTTTTGGCAATGGGATGTCTCGCGGAGATACCCACGACGACATTGTTCCCATCGGGCAGAATGAACACCATGTGCGTGGCGCATAAACAAATGAAAGAATAATACCGACTATGGTTGTCACCAATATTATTGTCCAGAACACACGTCCCATTGCGTTCCAGTCGCCCCATGCAAAATACATCTGCACTCCAAACATCGTAAAAATAAACAACACCATGAATAATCGAAATCCGAATGTGCGCAGAAATTTCGGAATCGGACGATGAGGAGAGTACTTTGCCAACACGCGGTCGTAAAAATTACCACGCGGACAAGCATTGCCGCACCACCATCGCCCTCGTTTCAATGCAAACGCAACCGGCGCAATCATGCATATTAGCGCCAACAATCCTATAACCGGATAAAAGAATCCGACCGCAAGATAAACCAACAATATCCAATAAAATGCATGCCCCTTGGATGGAAAATATCTATGAAATCTTTTAGTTGCCATATTGCTTTCTGTATTAATGATTATGAGACAAAATTAGAGATTCAATCATTGACAAACAAACGATTTTTCATATCTTCACATCGAATTTATCTATCATAGTCCAAATGACACTCCAACAACTCAGATACATAATAGCCATCGACCGGCACCGCAATTTTGCAAAAGCTGCTGAAGAGCTCAATATAACCCAACCGACACTAAGCTATCTGCTTCAAAAACTTGAGACGGAACTTGACGTAAGAATATTTGACAGATCAAACAAAAGCGTCAGTCCGACTTCAATAGGCCGGATAATACTACGCCAAGCCGAAAAGACTGTGAATGAATCGAAACGGATAACCGAACTTGTAGCGGAAGAAAAAGGATTGATCTCAGGAAACCTGAGTCTTTCCGTCGGCCCCTCCATAGCGCCATACATACTGCCGAAGTTTATCAGTCGATATACACAGATGTTTCCTCTTGTAAAACCGTCAATCATGGAGATGAAAGCAGAAACGATGCTTGAAGCCCTGAGAATCGGACAACTTGATGCCGGAATCGCTTTAAGCGGACACCGGCATAACAACATAATGGAAATCCCGCTCTACACCGAGTCTTTCTACCTGTATGTGTCAGAGTGCTGCCTGCAAAAGCTCCCTGAATTCAATCCTGACAATCTCGAGCATGAACAAATGTGGATAATGAAAGAGTCACAATGCCTGCGCGACAGTGCATTCAGTTTCTGTAAAGCCAGGGCGGCAGGTAAACGAATTTATGAGGCCGGAAGCATCGAGACCCTGATACGTATCGTCGATGAAAACGGCGGTTTTACAATTATTCCGGAAATGCATCTGCCACTACTAACGGAAAAACAACGCAAAAACGTAAGACGCATTGAGGGTGACTATTTATCGCAGCGTCATATATCAATTTATATAAGAGAAGATTTTATAAGAGAGCGTGTGCTCAACAGTGTGATCGACACTCTGGCCGATTTCATCCCTAAAAATATGATGTATGAACACATTTCAAAACATGGCGTCAGGCTATAGACTGACCACCCTGATCTCACTGCTTGAATTGTTGCCTTCCTGATTGACCTGAATCTGAACAGGTATTCGCTCGCGCAACTCTTCTACATGGCTTATAATGCCGACATGGCGTCCGGTTTTCGAATGAAGGGACCGAAGCGTATTCACTGCATTCTGCAAAGGTTCGCCACTGAGTGTGCCGAATCCCTCGTCGATAAACAACGTGTCGACCGACAGTTGACTTCCTATATCACTAAGCGCCAAGGCCAATGAGAGAGAAATCAGGAAACTCTCGCCACCTGATACAGTACTTGCCGCCCGACACACAAATCCCTGGTAAGCATCTTCAAGCGATATGACAAATGTGCCTGGTACCACCTTCAGTGTATAGCGATCGGTCAATGTTTTCAGATAACTGTTTGCCGAGTGGATAAGACTCGTCAACACATAGCTTTGGGCAATTTTTCGGAACTTATTTCCTGTAGAATCACCGATAAGCTGATTCAATCGTGACCATCGCTGATAATCTGATTTTTTCTTGTCGGCATCCTTAATAAGGGCACTCAGTCTCTCCCTGTTTTCAGCATCGGTTTTGAGCTCCTGAATGACAGCGCCTTTCCTTTCAACAATCGCTGAAAGTCGCTTTTCAAATTCGGTAATACGAGCTTCAAGCAATCCAGTTTCATCATGCCCTGAAAATTCAGGCTTCTTCTGCCTGTGTCCATCATATTGTTTGCGGCAGGATTCAAACAGTGCCTTCTTTGCCACAACATTTTTTCGCACTCTGTCGAGCGACTCTCTCATCGCTTCAATATTATCTGACGATATACCGCCCAGTTCCTCAAGTCGCGCAAAGGTAATACCTGACTTCAACAAAAAATCATCAATCTTATTTCTGTTGGTGACAATTATGTCATCAGCTGCCCCGATATGAGTCAATGCCATATTGACAGCCGTATTCAAATCACGTGTCCTGATAAAAAGCCGTTCTATCTTTTCTATCTTTTGCGGCTCCACATGTCTCCATACCGGCATCAGAACGACTATCGAATCCATGACCTCTTCCACATTCCCACACACGGCAATCGCTTCTTTATGTTTTACTTCAAGCTCATGACGGAGCAGAATATTATCGGCGTATACTTTAGATGCTGAAGTCAATGCCGATGCAAACTCACATGGCGCCTCCTGCCAGTCGATATTCCAATTGATGCCAGATACCATTCTCCCGGTACTATCGATAGCATTTGCTATTTCAGCTTGTTTTGAATCAACCATGGTTTCGGACATGCGCATACGGTTCTTACACTCGTTAACAGCATTTTCAGCTTCCCGGGCCAATGCTTTAATTCTATCCAGTTCCTCACGTTTTTCAATGAGGGATCTATGAAGTTCTCTGACATTAAATTCCAACGTTTCGCCACTTTTAATTTTAATATCAAGTGCCGACCGTTTCTCCGTCACATCAGCCAAAAGGGCTGCAAACCGCCGGGATGTAGTGTCATCAAGCAAATCGATACCGCATATTTTACAGGCTTCCAAAGCTTTATTTTCTGCGACAATAACTGATTGATCAGCCTCAAGAGCTTTTCTGTCACGATCGTATGACTCCTCTTCAATTGCAATTTCAGCATCAAGTCTACGCTTATTATCTACCAGTTCATTATGCTCTTTCTCTGCACTGTCATATAATTCCCGCAAACCATTGACAAGAATCTGAAGATCATCTTCACATGGAATATCCGACGTAATTTTCTGCCGGCATACCGGACAGATATCTCCTACCTGAAGTTTAAGACGCAATGTCTTTGCAAACTTATCTATGGAATCTCTCTGCTTTTCAAGATCCTCCCTTCTGATAGCCAATTTCAGTGCAGCATCATGAATATGACGATCAATACCTGTCAGAGTTTTTTTCAGATTTTCAATTTTCGAAAACCTGTCTGCAAGATTCCGAAACATATTATCCATGCGTTTTTTTTCGGATGCATATATTTCGAGGCGCTCAGAAGCGGCAGATATCCTATTAAGAATATCATTAAATCCATCACGCTGTGCGCGTAGCTCTGAAATGCGAAGTCTGGCAACAGCCTCCGACTGAATTTCAATCTCAGCCTCCTGCTTATCACAGAATGCTTTTACCTTCTTTACTGCCGCTTCAGCTTTTTCATAATCAGGAATCAGTCTGCAGGTCAAAAGCCGATTCTCCAATGTATGCCGCTCCTTCTTTTTGTCGACAAAAATACGGCCTTCAGCAATTATCTTAAGATTTCCTACTATTGTCTGTGCATTCTCATAAACGGCAGCCTTATCTTTTTCCGTCTCAAGAAACGCATCAATTTTCTTTATCTCATTATCTATTTTCTTGACTTCACTACGGGCATATATGCCGCCTCCAAGCATAACTGCAAACTCTCCGGCCAAAGAATCCAACATTTCTTTCTGCTGTTTCTTTACAGATTCTGCATCTTTAATCCCGATCGCCCACCTGCGGGCATCAATTGTCGAGAACCAATCTTTTATAATGCCTTCCTTCTGTTTAAAATCATCACTCTCAACAACGTTCAATGTCTGCCGATATGCCTCAGCCGCATCCCGAAGCACTCCTGACAGCTCAATATCAGTCCTGATCCATTGAAGTTTGCCATTTTCTTTATCAGCGGCAGCTTTTAACTCATTATATTGCAAATCAAGTGTATGCAACTCATTTCTGCAATTATTGATATCTTCATCGGAAAGTGTACGCGTCCCCTGTATAAGCAGCATTGCTTCATCGAAAATCTGCTTCTTCCCTGATGTAATTTCAAAAACCTTGGCACCAATTTTTGAATATACATCTACCCCGGTTATTTTCTCCAGAATCTCGGCTTTTTCATCATCCCGGCTGTTAAGGAATCGTGTGAACTCCCCCTGCGCAAGCATGGTTGTGCGACAAAACTGGCTGAAATCAAGTCCTACCGCAACTTTGATTTCAGCCTCAATTTCACGGTCTTTGTTAATAATATAGCCGTTATCCACATTTTTCAACTGCCAATATTTCGACTGCAAGTTTCCTGTGACCTTTTTCCTTGCCCTTGCAACAGACCATACAGCTTCATAATGTACACCATTGCTACCGATAAATGTCAGCGTCACAAACGCCTCTCCGGTATTACGACGCATAAGCTGACGCGGATCGTCGATTCTCACCGACTTCTCGCCATCTTTTGTGTCGCCCTGCATTTTCGTACTGTCAAGACGAGGGGTATCGGCATAAAGTGCAAGGCATATAGCATCAAGAATAGTAGACTTACCGGCACCAGTCTTTCCTGTTATAAGAAAAACCTCACTATCTGCCAGAGGTTGCGATTCGAAATCAATGACAGCATCCTCAATCGACGCTATATTATGTATGGTGAGTTTCTGGAGTTTCATTATCTGACGACTGTTTTATTAAACAATTCGAGAATCATTGTCGACCAGCAACAATGCCTCTATGAAAAGCCTCAGCATCTCATTGTCGAACTCAACACCCATATCTTCAGCATATCTGCGTGCGATATCAACCGGCATTTCCGACTGAAACTCCTGTACAGATAAAACCTTCTCACTGCTACGCATCTCCGATTTACGCACTGCGTTTATATAACAGAACCGGCATTTCTTATTTTTCGTCAGCAAAACAGCCTCGGCATTAGCATCAACCGGGAGGAAGTCCTCGACTTCGACATTCAATCGTATATAAGCAGGTATTTCATCTGGGAATCCACCCAACAATCTTTTTGCCTCATCCCATGTTGCAGAGCCACTTACCGGCAGGGTCACCAATGGATAAGGATTGTCAATCCCGATCTTCTTAATTTCAGGTACACTCCCATGTTCATCAATACTGACCAGACTGACTGTATGAGCAAAACACTCATCAAAAGTGACCGGTAGCGGAGTGCCGCAATATCTCACATTGCCCTTATCGCAACGCACCGACTGTCCACGGTGTATATGACCAAGCGCCATATAGTCATAACCTTCACCCATTTCACCAAGGTCAATGGAATCAATACCACCCACAGTGAATTCCGACGCATGATCGTGACCTGTAAAATCGCATCCTCCTACAGTTGTATGTGCCATCATGACCACCGGCAGCCCTCTTAGATTACGCGCGGCGACTGCATCAAGCAACCGCTGAAAAAATTTTTCCGGCATATTTCGTACACTGATATAAGGCACAGCTATAACATATCCCTTTTCAGGTATTTCAATGATATGACGTTCAAGATCGTCTTTCGTCAGATAGCCGATTGTATGCACATTCAAAGCCTGCCATGGTGTACGGAAAATCTCGTGTCTGGCTGCACTGTCATGGTTTCCGGCTGTAACAACAATCGTCATTAAAGGATTGGCAGCATGGATCCTGACAAGAGCCTCAGCCATCATTGTCTGCACCGAAGCTGAAGGTTGCGACGTGTGATACACATCGCCACAAAGCAGAAACACATCAGGTCTCTCCCTTTCGACAATATGCACCATCTGGCTCAACATCGCCAATTGTTCTTCGGTCCTATCGTAATTATAAAGTGTATGACCGAGATGCCAGTCGCTTGTATGAAGAATCTTCATAGTAACAGGTTTTCGTTTTCCATACTAAAGTTATCAATCATTTATGATTCTACCATAAATAACATCCTATACTCCTCCATAAAAACTTCAAAGACATAACCTACAAAAATAATTCACTTATATTCACATCCCTTATATTCCATACTATACATATCAAAACCTTCCGCCCAATAATTCTTTTTAATCTCATTCAAAACAAATCCCTGTTTCTCATAAAACTTATAGGCAACTTGTGAAGTCCTGACTATTATTTTTCCAACACTCGAAATAGCCTTCAGAACCTCAATCCGATATCTCAGCAACATTGTTCCTAAAGATTTACATTTAAAGTCGGGATGTATGATGTCCCAGCTTATTTTACTTATGGTTTTGTTTTCTGCAAAATTTATACCACCGCATCCAACGACTATTCCATCAACGAGCAAGACATAATACATCTCTATTTCATTATCCAGATAGTCATTTAAATCATCAGCCTCTTCCTCTGCAAAAAAATCAGGCGTATTCAATTTTATCAAATTTAAAACAGCATCCTTATCTGTAGGCTGATATTTTCTAATCACAATTGAATCATTCTGTTTCATAAAAGTATTCTCTAAAATCATAAACAAAGATAGCCAGAATATTCAATGAGAAGAATAGCGATCATCATGCGAAGCATGGTGCGCAGTGGCAAAGACAATTTTTCGAGTCAAATACAACTAAATCCATTCCTCCTCCCATTGATAAAACAATGGAATAGTCTGATGTCAGGAAGCTCGATACCAAGATCAACTAATTAGAGGACGTCTGTTTTTCCATTGTTGATTATGTGATTTTGTAACCGGTCAATTATTTTCTTATCTGTATAAGTAGAGAATTTTCGTGCAAACAGAGATCTGGAATCAACCAGTTCTTCAAAATCACAATCATGCCATGTATAAGGTTTTCCACGTGTCCAATCAATTTTGCGTGTCTTTCCTGCAAAATTAAGTGTAATGTCATAAACCGTGTCTTTATATGGCGATGCCATAATCAAGGTCTGTTTATATATTTCATCAGCACAAGGCACCCAACGAAATTTTCTTAAAATCCACTTTTCACTGTCCACAAGAAATTGGGCGAATCCGGAAGTAATAGAAACCCATTCACAGCCTCTGTAAAGTTTGATATCCCACCTACGCTTAAAACCTATAATTTTTTGTAATGACACAATTGTGCTACGGTATATCGTAAATATACCTCTGATGTATCGAACCGGACACTTGCATTTTCCTGTAAAAAAATAATAGTAATCCGTTTTCTCAGATAAATACTTTTTATTGAGTTCCCCTTGACCAAATCCGACCAAATTGGTACCCTTTGCCAGTGAATCAAAAAATTTGTGAATGCAATCCTGAGTCTTCAACGGCAAATCCTGGCCCGAAAGCAAATGCAGATATTCATATGGTCCATGCTGGAGTGCTGTTTTGAAGACCAACAATTCCGCCTGTACCAACGACATATCACCCCATTGTATATCAATTGATTGCTCCCCATACAAAATGGCAATTAATCGACCTTTATCTGTTTTTATTCCTAAAAAATCTCTATAGTTGGCTTTTTTGTCAAGTATAATAAAAATATCATTACGATCATCATCAATCATATTGAAAAGCGCTTGAAAACGAAGTCCTCGCCTCCGCAATCCTCGACAGGCTTCTTTATCATTTCCAGGTGATAAAACTTTCGAGACAGAGCTACAGGATGGGAAATCGAAAATCTATCTTCGACAATGATGATATGCAGTCTTTCGGAGGGGATATCCCCTCCGAAAGACACCAATTTAAAATCTCTAAACCTGAATTATAAACTAAAGTCTCTACGCTTAATTATGTCGATTTAAAATTTGCTTATTACAGGCGTACGTGGATCAGAAGCACAGCATACGACAACAGCCCAATACTACCGTGATTTGATACGGCAGACGGGTGAACTCGAAGACAATGTACAACAGTTACAATCAGAGCAGCAACAGGCAGAGCAACAGGCAGAGCAACAGCTTGACGAGGTAATGCAGGAAGTCAAGTCGGAAAAACTGGAAGCAGCCAAGACGGAAGCGAAAGCAGCATTCGTGGCAAAGGTCAGTTCTCTTTTCGGGAGTGGAAAAATGAAAGCATTGGAACGCAGGAACGAGGATTTACAAGACCGCATACTTGAACTTGAAGAGGAAGCCCGACAAAGGGAACATCAACAAGCCAAGCAAATACAAGAGATAAAGAACGCTTACGAACAGCAGAACGGCAAGCTGTCCGAGTTCGTAGATTTTGTCAAACGCTACTTCCCCTATGTGGAAAAGCTGATGCCTACCATTAAATTCTTGCGTGATACTTTGAACTTTGGCGATGCCGTTATTAGAAAACTATGCACATTCCAAGGATGTTTCCATTAAAGGCGAACTGTATTCACGAGAGTTTAACCAACACTTCAAGGCAGACAAAACGATATGTTCACTTAAAGAGGACAAGGAGGGCAATTTTAACCTCAACATAGATGGTGTTTTACACGTCAGTTGGTTCAGACAAAAGAAAGACGAGTTTATGGAAACATTGGGATTGCCAACAAGAAAGCAGAATAAAGGTATTCAATTGTAAGACAGAAAAAATCCGTGATAAAGGAATGCCATATCACGGATTTTTTGTACTTTTGTATTCGGATTGGGGAAACCCTTTCCAAGACATACGAGAAAAGAAGAAGCGTTATGCTTATCTTGTACTTGAAAACGTAGGAAATTTTCAAATCGAATACAAGGATAGCATAGTGGTTCTCACGCTATGGCGTGGGCTGCTATTGTTACATCCGTATCCAAGGTTTCCTACGACCTTCAAGTAAGAGTGTGGCATACAGTTCACGTTTTTTGTATATAGGTCAAATTTAAGAACTGCATGAACATGCAATGTTAAAACTGAATAATTTAAATATGAAAAGGAAGTTAGTCATACCTATTACTTTTATAGTGTATTTAATAGCAATGATTGTAATGTTCTTTGGAGTACAAGAGTATATCAAGAATAAAGATAATAGATTGCGTGTTGAAATTCACGATAAGATTGATGATATTTTTGCTCATCAAAAGCAATTTGTTGATATATCTTATAGTGGATATAATGTCGGATATGAGAAAATTGGCATACCTGAAAAGCCCCAGCAAGTAGGGTCACAAGATGAAAAAACAAAAGAACTTCTATGGGGTTTATATAAACAACGCCAAAACGATTGGAAAGAGAATTATGGCGATTTATACAAAATGTATAGAGTCTTTTATAAAAGAAGCGATTGGGCGGGCCCATTCGATTATGAAGATGGTTGGAATCTTGTTATTATCAAGCACGACTATGAAGGTGTATATGTAAATTGGTTCTTCCCATATGCTGTCGGCTATAAGAAACAAGATTATCAATGGGAATATTCATATTTACCAAGCGTAGAAAGTGCTGTTAATGAGACTTTCGAATTTTTCACATCAAATCCTAAATCTCAATTCTATGAAGATTTTGAGAAAGGTTCTTACGCAAGGGTTTGGGCACAAATAAATGATGCGGAAAATGAGTATTATTATATGGATAAAGATGAGAATATAAGATTTTGGCATTCTGGAGTAAATGGACTTTTCGAAAGTAGTCATATAAATCTTGATGATAATTCTTCTCCATTCCAATATGGCTATATGCATAATGGATATTATAGAGTCTTTACTGCACTGACTCAACCACAAACATATACCATTAAAAAGTACGCTTGGAATCCAGATGAACAAGACAAGAAAGATTTATGGAAATATTGGAGTATTGGACTCACTCTTCTTCTATTATTAATCATTATACCGAGTGGTATTATAAATAGAAAGCATAATAAAGAGAAAGAAGAGAGTCTATATGACAAATTGAAAAGACTCTGTAATCCTGTTAATTTTATCAGTGGTGATAATTACGACAAAGATAAAGTTGACAAAGCCAATGCCATTTTTAAGAGATTAACGGAAATTACGCCTGAAGATAAAGATGCATTAGATGAGATTAGGCATCTTGCCGTATTAGGACTTGATATAAATTTGATTAATAACGATGTTGTTGAAGAGTTAAAAAGGAGGGTAAATCCAAAGAACTTTATTAGTCCTTATAATGCTGAAAAACTTGCGTTAGCAAATGAACTTTATGCTATAATTACCAAGAAAGGATTAACATATAGTGAATTAGAATATGTTCGAGAAAAATCAAAAATGCTATAATTTATGTCATTAAAAAGTACTGTATGAAAAGAGTTAAAACAATGCTAGCACTTAGTTATAGACCTGTGAAAAAGTTATTCCCTTTATTATTAACTTTGATGTTCTTCTGTTGTAATATTAGCACTTACGCACAAAATGAGCCAAATTGCAATATTGGAAAGTCGCTTACCCAAATGAAGAAAGATTTCCCAGAATTGAGATTCACCAAAACAGATACCAAAGGAGACCAATATATGGATGGTTATCCACAGGATGGCATAGGAGTGTTTTCTATATGAAAGATGATATTGTTATTGAAGAATGTATGATTGTTCAGTCAAATGATGGATTCCCTCGTATGTGGTATGATAAAATGGTGGATAGTTTTGTCTCAAACTACCCTCCTGGATTTGGTACAAGCGGATACAATGAAAAACATTGGTGTTATTCAACATTTTCTGTACATCTTATTTATGTTTCAGAAAACAACATAAATACTGCTATGATAGTATATGAAGCAGGAGGCTGGAAAACAGGAGTGACTGGTACGAATTTTTTCGAGAAATATAAGCAATAGCTCTGATTTCATAAGAACTTTATTAAAGCAATTATTGAATACAAGTTTTTTATAGACATACAGGTAACGAAACGATTAAGCACTCTAAACAACGAAAGATAATAAATTTTATGTCTTTTATTCTTGGCAATCTTATATTGGTGGATTTTCTAACCGTGAATATATAAGAGATAAAATTAGTGCTGCATTTGATGAAATGAAAATTGACATAGTACTTCTTGAAGACTCAAGAGGTAGTACAGGTGCGCCCAATATACCAAATGCGATTTTAACAAAAATAATTAAATCAGATATTTTTATTTGTGATGTTACTCCAGCACATACACTTAATATAAAAGGCAATAAGAAGCGTGCTCTTCCTAATCCAAATGTTATGTTTGAATTGGGATTTGCTGTTCGTTCCTTAGGTTGGGAAAGAATTATATGTGTATGTAATGGAGAATATGGTGATATTGAAACCCTACCGGGTTGACATATCCACACATAGAATAATTACATACTGCAAAAAAGAGGGTGAAAAGAAATCAACCAAATCATTATCTCTTACACAGTTTTTGAAGGACATTGTATCTAATTACGATAATATTATTGCTAAAAGAAACGAATATGATTACAAGAAACATGATACTGAGATTTTTTATAAAATGATGTCTTTTGCTTCTGAAGAAGATTTTATCAATGGTATCACAGATTTCCGTTCTTCTGGAAGATTCTTTCGATGGTATGAAAAGTGCTGGGATTATATACAATACTTTCAAGACTATCCTCAAAATAGATTTGTAAATACCAATCTTAATGATAGTTATATGAAATTGACAATAGCTTTAGATGAATTAAAATCATTAACGTGTCAAATTTGTAGTGCCTATAATACACAGTATTGGAACTATGAGGAACCTGAAAGAGCATACACTCAAGAGCAGTTAAAGGAAATATGGATGTCTCAGGAGTATCGCAAAAGGAAAATACCATATCTCGATAATGATACACCTGAAAACATACGTAAATACTATGATGCAAATAATAAAGATGAAAGAGATATTGTTGAATATTCCAATAATGTCTTAAAAGCTTATAGTGCATTCATAGATAGCGTAAAACGAGAATTAGTAATTTAAGGTAATATATTGGATATTGCTTTTATATCGAATATTATACGTATCTTTGCACAGATAAGAGAGTTCCTTGTAAGCATTTCAAGGCAGAACGCAGCAGATGGCACAGTCTCCAAATCATTACCTCAAAATTGGGTAACATCCCCAAAGTATTCTATATGAGGCGATAATAATTTTATTCCAGACTTACAAAAAAAGCTAAAAATCCATAGAAAACAAGTGCTCGCAGAGAAAAGTGCAAATAAAATGGGGTATAACTCATTGAGCTACACCCCATTTTATTATAGTCGATTTGCGGACTTATTTGACTTCCTCAAAATCAACATCAGTCACCTGATCATCGCTGCCCTTGTTGCCTGGCTGTGCTCCGGGGTTGGGAGCGCCTCCCTGTTGAGCATTGGCCTGTGCCTGAGCATTCATAATATCCTGCTGAGCGGCACCGAATGTTGTCTCGATTTCCTTTATAGCGGCATCGATAGCATCGACATCCTGTGCCTTGTGGGCATCTTTAAGTTTCGTCAAAGCACCCTCGATTGCTGCTTTCTTATCAGCAGGGATCTTATCACCAAGCTCACTAAGCTGCTTCTCAGTCTGGAAAATCAATGCGTCAGCATGATTAAGCTTATCGATACGCTCTTTTTCCTTGGCATCAGCGGCAGCATTCGCAGCAGCCTCATCTTTCATACGCTGAATCTCTGAGTCGGTAAGTCCGCTCGAAGCCTCAATGCGGATGCTCTGCTCTTTACCTGTTGCCTTGTCTTTGGCTGAGACATTCAATATGCCATTGGCATCAACCTCAAATGTGACTTCAATCTGAGGTATTCCGCGAGGTGCGGGAGCAATACCGTCGAGATGGAATTTGCCAAGAGTCTTATCATCCTTTGCCATAGGACGCTCTCCCTGAAGGACATGAATTTCAACTGAGGGCTGGTTGTCGGCAGCAGTAGAGAATGTCTCACTCTTTCGGGTAGGAATTGTTGTGTTAGCCTCGATCAGCTTGGTCATCACACCACCGAGAGTTTCAATACCTACCGACAAGGGCACTACATCAAGAAGAAGCACGTCCTTGACATCACCTGAAAGCACTCCACCCTGAATTGCAGCACCTACAGCCACTACTTCATCAGGATTGACACCCTTGGAAGGAGCCTTGCCAAAGAATTTCTCAACGACCTGCTGAATGGCAGGAATACGTGTCGATCCGCCAACAAGTATTACCTCGTTGATATCGTTGGCTGTAAGACCGGCATCCTTAAGAGCCTGCTCACACGGACGCAGTGTAGCCTGAATGAGTCGATCGGCAAGCTGTTCAAACTTCGCACGTGTAAGGGTCTTGACCAAATGCTTGGGCACACCGTTTACCGGCATGATATATGGCAGATTGATCTCTGTCGAAGTTGTCGACGAAAGTTCGATCTTTGCTTTCTCAGCGGCTTCCTTCAAGCGCTGAAGAGCCATAGGATCCTGACGAAGGTCAACGCCCTCTTCCTTGAGGAACTCTTCGGCAAGCCAGTCGATGATAACATGGTCGAAGTCATCTCCGCCAAGGTGTGTGTCGCCATTTGTAGACTTAACCTCGAACACTCCGTCGCCAAGCTCAAGGATCGAGATATCAAATGTACCGCCACCAAGGTCAAACACAGCAATCTTCTGATCCTTGTTACTCTTATCAAGACCATAGGCGAGTGCTGCTGCCGTAGGCTCGTTCACAATACGCTTCACTGTCAGGCCTGCGATTTCACCGGCCTCCTTTGTTGCCTGACGCTGCGAGTCATTAAAATAAGCAGGCACAGTAATCACAGCCTCGGTAACCGACTGTCCGAGATAATCTTCGGCAGTCTTCTTCATTTTCTGAAGTATCATTGCCGAGATCTCCTGCGGAGTGTATTCACGTCCGTCGATATCAACCCGCGGAGTATTATTTGCGCCACACACTACCTTGTAGGGTACACGCTTTATCTCCTCTGCAACCTGATTGCAGTTCTCTCCCATAAAACGCTTGATCGAATAGATCGTACGCTTAGGGTTAGTAATGGCCTGACGCTTGGCGGGATCGCCTACTTTGCGCTCTCCCCCATCAACAAATGCTACTACCGACGGTGTCGTATTACGTCCCTCGCTGTTGGGTATCACAACGGGATCATTACCCTCAAGTACCGCTACACATGAGTTGGTCGTACCAAGGTCAATACCTATAATCTTTCCCATAATTCAAATTTATGTCAAGAAGTTTTTTATTAATTTCCTTTATTTTTAGTATCCGACATCAATGTTCATTTGACTGATTGTCGGGATTCGTTCAATTGATAAACAAATATGTTGCCAAAAAAGTTCCACAACACACAAACAACTATATATCAAATTATTATATCTTACACAAAATATAACAGGATGGCAGAAATTTCTGCCATCCTGTCACGTCAGGTATAAAAACCTTTATTTCAAACCGGTTTACTTGGCCGGGATGATGTCAACAACTTCTACCTCAAAAATAAGTGTAGAGTTCGGACCGATATTGATCTGAGGCACACCTGCGTCTCCATAGGCAAGATTACCTGGAATATAAAGAGTTGCCTTGCCACCCTTGCCAAGCATCTCAAGACCTTCGGTAAAGCCAGGAATAAAGTTGCCGGCTTTCATCTCAAGAGGATTGCCTTTGGTCTCGTCAAATACATTGCCGTCGATTGTCATACCCTTGTAATTGAGCTTGACATTATCAGCTTTTGTCACTTTATTGCCTTCGCCGGGATTATCTATTTTCACAGAAAGACCAGACTCTGTGGTTGTCACTGATGAGTCAGCAGCCTTGATGCTATCAATATAAGCAGATCCCGCCTTTCCGTTTGCCTCACTTGCTGCAGCGGCAGCAACAGCAGCCTTGCGCTCTCCAAGCGTCTGGACCTTCATCTGAAGACCCTGGAATTCAGCCTGTGCCTGAGGAATATTAAGGCTGTCAGCCTCAAGACCTGCCTTGAACGCTGCTGTCAGCTTTGCTCCATCGACAGGCACACCGCTCTGAGTGCCACCCATTACAGTGTTCATCATCTGCATTCCGATCTGTATACCTGTCAGGAATGAAAGATTGGATGTGTCAGAGCTGACAACAGTCTCGATTCCACGCAAAATTTCACTTTTGTCAATCTTATCGAAATCAGGATTGTTGGACGCCTGCATCTGCTGCAACTGTTCGGCGAAGCGCTGACCCATCATATTTCCGAAAGATATAGCGAGTGAATCGCCAAGAGCCTTCTCCGAAGCACCATAGCTGGCTGCTTTTTTGCCACAAGACACCGCACCTGCCATCAGTGCGACGGCGCTTATTGCAAGAACTAACTTTTTCATTTTTATTTAAATTATGATTATTTATTATTCAGTCAATTATTGAAGCGACACAGTGAAATCAAGTGCAGCATTACCAGGTATGACACCTGGTATACCCTCTGCTCCATATCCAAGCTCTGCAGGTATCACAATACGATAGGTTCCACCTGGTTTCATCTTCAGAAGCGCCTGATTGAAGCCAGGCACAAGTTTTCCAACCGTCATGGCTATAGGTTCCTCTGTTGAGTCAAACACTGTTCCGTCCGACAGACGTCCCTCGTAAGATACCATAACATCCTCACCGGCAAGCGGACTTTCTCCTACCCCATCGATCATTGTTATCATAACCACACCCGACGGAAGCCTGACAGCGCCATCCATTTTGGCGACACCGTCAATAAAAGCCTGCTCTGCCGCACTTGAGACCGTATCAGGTTTATGACTCATTTTCTTGACCACATAGTTGTTAAGATATTCATTGGCCTGACTCGATGTCATATTAGGTGACATCTTTCCAGAGAGCAATCCTGACAGAATTTCAATAGTCTTTGAGCCATCAACAGGCATACCCATTGACTGCATCCCTTCAAGACGTTCGGCTATAGACATCCCGACAAGCACCCCGCGGTAATACTGGTCCATAGGAGCTTTCACAGAAAATGCCTCGGCAAGCCCTTCAAGGAATTTTGAAGCCGCAACTGTATCTGTAGGGATCTCCTGACGCAGATATTCAGCCCAGACAACCGCAAACGCTCCTGATATACTGTCGTTGACAGCCTCATTGACATTCCGGTCAACAGTCACCGCGGCCTCTGACCGAAAGGCATCCATCATGAAGTTACCTGCAAATAGAGCCAGAACTATAGCCAACGCCTTCGGCGTGATCATTTTCCGATTACCTTGATAAGTTCAACGTCAAAAATCAGAGTTGCATTAGGGCCTATAACCGATCCAGCCCCCTGAGGACCATAAGCCAGAGATGACGGAATGTAAAGACGCCACTTTGAGCCGGCCTTCATAAGCTGAAGAGCCTCTACCCATCCGGGTATCACCTGAGTCACACCAAATGTCGCAGGTACGCCACGATCCACCGACGAATCAAACACTGTTCCGTCGATCAATCGGCCGGTATAATGCACCTCAACCTGATCAGAAGCTGTAGGCTGAGCACCATTGCCCTCCTCGATCACCTCATACTGCAATCCGGAAGGAAGAGTAGTCACTTCCTCACGTGTGCTATTCTTTGCAAGGAATTCATCCCCTGCGGCCTTATTCACATCAGCCATTTTAGCTGCCACTGCCTTCTGCTTCTCTTCAAGATCAGTAAAGAAAACGCGGATTACCTCCTTGGCCTCATCATAGCTCATTTTAGGCTGTGAGCCGGCAAACACAGCTGCGACACCATCTGAGAAATCCTCTACATTTATTTCATTTATGCCTGAGTTGCGGAAGTTATTGCCCATGCTTAGTCCGAGAGCATAACTGAGACGGTCAAGTTGCTTTTCGCTCATTATCTTTCTTTTTATTAATTAATTTACTATATTCGATTCATTTCAGACGACTCACTGCCCCATCATTTGCTATGAAAAGAGCTGTGAGCACATCTTATCCTATTACTCAACAATTTATTTGGATGCAAAGTTGCACATTTATCATTTATTGGCACGCTTGCGTTCAAGCTCATCAAGAATTATCTTGCGCAACCTTATGTGATTGGGTGTAACCTCCACATATTCATCAGCCTTGATATACTCCAACGCTTCCTCAAGACTAAACACGACAGGCGGAACGATCTTTGCCTTGTCATCAGCGCCCGATGCACGCATATTTGTGAGTTTCTTCGATTTTGTCACATTCACGACAATATCGTTATCCTTAGCGTTTTCACCTACAACCTGACCGGCATACACTTCTTCCTGTGGGAAAATGAAGAACTTTCCACGATCCTGAAGCTTATCAATCGCATAGGCATAGGCAGTACCGGCTTCCATAGCTATGAGAGAACCGTTGGTACGGCGCTCGATATCACCCTTCCAGGGTTGATAATCCAGAAAACGGTGAGCCATGATAGCCTCTCCAGCCGAAGCAGTAAGCACATTGTTACGTAGTCCGATAATACCACGCGACGGTATATTGAATTCCATGTGCACGCGTCCGCCATTCTGTGCTGCCATCGAAACAAGATCACCCTTTCGACGGGTAACCATATCGATCATTTTCGACGCATACTCCTCGGTCACATTGATTGTGAGAAGTTCTACCGGCTCACATTTCACACCATCGATATCCTTGACAATAACCTGAGGCTGACCAACCTGAAGTTCATACCCTTCGCGACGCATTGTTTCAATCAGCACCGAAAGATGCAGGACACCACGTCCATAAACTGTCCAGACATCCTCATTGACAGATTTCTCTACCCTCAATGCAAGATTTCGGTCAAGCTCCTTTGTCAGTCGATCGGATATATGACGCGAAGTTACAAACTTGCCGTCACGTCCAAAAAACGGGCTATCGTTAATCGTGAATGTCATTGACATGGTAGGTTCGTCGATAGCAATCCGAGGAAGCGGATCCGGATTATTGACATCTGACACACTGTCGCCTATTTCAAACCCTTCGATACCTACAAGTGCGCATATATCACCGCTTGAAACCTCTTTCACCTTCTTTCGGCCCATTCCCTCAAAAGTGTGAAGTTCCTTTATACGCTGACGCGACACACTGCCGTCTTTTCGGCATAAAGCGATTTCCTGTCCTTCACGTATCGTGCCGCGATGTACACGTCCCACCGCTATTCGACCTACATAACTTGAATAATCAAGAGATGTGATCAACATCTGAGCATCTCCCTCAACAATTTCAGGAGCCGGAATATACTTTATGATCGCATCAAGTACAGCGCGAATATTGTCGGTCGGAGTTTTCCAGTCCTCGCTCATCCAGCCATTTTTGGCCGATCCGTATATCGTAGGAAAATCAAGCTGATCCTCCGTTGCATCCAGGCTGCACATAAGGTCAAACACCATCTCCTGGACCTCATCAGGCCTACAGTTTGGTTTGTCAACTTTATTAACCACCACAACAGGTTTCAAACCCATCTGTATAGCTTTCTGTAATACAAAACGAGTCTGAGGCATAGGTCCCTCGAACGCGTCAACAAGAAGCAGACAGCCGTCAGCCATATTGAGCACACGCTCAACTTCACCTCCAAAATCAGCATGTCCGGGAGTATCAATAATATTGATCTTATACCCCTCGTAATTGATCGAAACATTCTTCGACAAGATCGTTATGCCACGCTCACGTTCCAGATCATTATTATCAAGAATAAGCTCTCCCGAGTTCTGATTATCACGGAAAAGATGACCGGCAAGCAGCATCTTGTCTACAAGCGTTGTTTTCCCATGGTCCACATGGGCAATAATCGCGATATTTCTAATCTTTTGCATGAAATTTCTACCTTCATTGAAATCAAAGTGCAAATTTAACAAAATATTTATATACCCTGCTTTTCGCAATTTTTTTTTGATCCTCACAACAGAAATATTATCTTTGCACCCGAAATATGAATTTTAGGGGTCCGGTAGCTCAGCTGGATAGAGCATCTGCCTTCTAAGCAGACGGTCATGGGTTCGAATCCCGTCCGGATCACCAAAGGGTCACTTTCGAGTGGCCCTTTTTCGTATCAGTAACTGTCAGTCCGCCAATATCTACCCCTAAGATATAATAATTTAGTCCTTGCGTCATTTACAGTCAATAGTCAGTTAGAGCATTGTTAATTTCGATTTAGTACACTGATTTGTGTACAGATTTAGTGTATGCACCACACCCCATCAGGAAATAACGTATCACTCTTAAATAAAACAAATTATAACAACAGCACTGTAATAGCAAGATGTTTTTTGCTTCCAAATACGCTGGCAGATGTTTTTTGTCATAAAACGGCTGACGTAGAGCGAAGTGAGTCTTGTATGTGTCGGATTTTTCATTAATTTTGCGATTAGAGGAGATCTTGCTCCTCAAAAATATCAGCAAAATGGACGCATATCATCCAAAACGGCGCATCACGCTCTCTTTCGCCGGATGGAAAGGGCGTGACTACATAGCGGTTGCCCACGGTGGCGACGCCTCCCTACGCAGGAGGCTGTCGGACGAGCCGGGAGCTGTCGCCAAAGGCGGCACGGTCTATATCCCTGCCGACGGATTTGTTCTGACCGACTTTTTTGACCGCTATGTGGGCGAGGCTTTCATAGACTATTCGGCAATAAAGGAATCTCCGCCAAAGCCGAAACCAAAGCCGACGCAACCATCGCGTCCCGACTTGCCTCCGGGCTTCATGGAGAAACTGCGGCAGGTGCGTTACAGCGACCATACCGTCCGGGTATATACAACGTATTTCAGGGACTTTCAGGAATACTTCGAGGGGTGCGACATCGACCGGATTACGCCCGAAGAGATCAACGGCTATCTCGTCTTTCTTATCAATGAGAAAGGAATATCCACCTGCCAGCAGAACCAGAGGATAAACGCCATAAAGTTCTATTACGAGAAAGTGCTGGGGCAGCCCCGGCGGTGCTACGCCGTCAGCCGTGCCAAGCGCGAGAAAACGTTGCCCGACGTGCTGAGCAAGGAGGAAGTCCGGGCTATACTGTCGGTGGTCGTCACCGACCTGCGCTTCTGGTGCATGTTCTCCGTGCTGTATTCGGCCGGGCTACGCATAAGCGAGTTGCTTGCGCTGAAGCCCGACGACATCAATGTGTCGCGCTCGCTGATCCGTGTACGGCAAGGCAAAGGACGCAAAGACCGTTTCACTCTGCTGTCAAAACCACTGATAAAGAAACTGACTGAATACCGTGAACTGTACAAGCCGAAGGTATGGCTCTTTGAGCGGACGCCGGGCGAACAGTTCACTGAAAGCATTGTGTCGAAACGTCTGAAGGCTGCGGCACAGGAAGCCGGCATAACAAAGCGGATTTATCCCCATCTGTTGCGCCACTCCTTTGCCACGCACCTTATAGAGCAAGGCACAGACCTGAAGATCGTGAAGGAGCTTATGGGACATAACAGCATCTGGACAACCGAGATATATGTCCATATCGCCGACACGTTCAAAAGCAACATCAAAAGTCCGTTGGACGACATTCTGGAGGAGGACGGACTATGAATATACTTAAAGAAAATAACAGCCAAATCCGCTGTTAGCATTATTTAGCATCGAAGAATAAGAAAAATATAATATGAAGATATTTAGTACAGCACCAGAAGGAAATGAGCTTGCAGAAGCTGTTGGAGTTGATTATATAAAATTCTCCATTTCAATGATGGATGAATTTATTGATTGGATGAAAACAACCAAAGAGCCTTCTCAGCCAATATTGGCAATTATTGATATGCTGGTAATACTGGCAAAGAAATACCCCGTTGATGCTAATCTGTTAATTAAAAAAGAGAAAGTTCAAGAATGGAAAAATGTTTTTAACGATTGGTTTGAACGTTGTAGCAGTAGAATTCCTGCCAAGTTTAGAAATGGAATTAAAGCAAATGGTGA
>CAJTPZ010000015.1 GCA_910578395.1 uncultured Muribaculaceae bacterium
GGTTTGTTATGACCTATAACATTATTTTGCTCAAATTTTTAGACAATCTCTAAGATTGGTTTTGAAAAAAAGAAAATATTGCTCATCTTTGCAGGATAAAATTATGTAATTGGAATAGCTATGCAGTTTTCTGCCGAGCAAATCGCTCAGATGATAGGTGGACGCGTTGAAGGAGACCCTTCTGTCGTGGTGTCCACATTGTCTAAGATAGAGGAAGGGCATCCAGGCTCCATCTCTTTTTTGGCAAATCCTAAATATACCCCACATATCTATGATACGGAGGCTTCAATTGTGCTTGTCTCCGATAGCTTTGAAGCTGAATATCCTGTTAAACCGACACTTATCAGAGTGCCGGATCCCTATGCGGCAATGACAGGTTTGCTTGAAATGGCTTCTCGGTCGATGAGTACGCATCCGACAGGTGTCGAGAATCCAAGCCATATCGGGGAAGGATCGGTAATACAGGAAGATTCTTATATAGGTGCATTTGCCTATGTCGGGCGCAACGTTAAGCTTGGACGTGGCGTGAAGATATATCCTCAGGTTTATGTTGGAGACAATTGTGAAATAGGTGACGATACGGTGATATATGCGGGCGCTAAGGTGTATCATGGATGCAAGGTAGGCAAGCGATGCATTCTTCATTCCGGATCAGTTGTAGGTGCCGATGGATTTGGTTTCGCTCCTGTAGACGGACATTATCATAAAATACCACAACTTGGTATTGTTGAAATATCCGATGACGTGGAAATCGGAGCCAACACGACAGTTGACCGTGCGACAATGGGAGCTACAAAGGTTGGCGCAGGCACAAAACTCGACAACCTTATACAGATAGCACATAATGTGGAAATTGGTAACGATACGGTTATGGCGGCACAAGTCGGTATTGCCGGTTCGTCGAAGGTGGGTGCCTCTTGTCGCATTGGTGGTCAGGTGGGTCTTGCCGGCCATATACGCATCGGTGACAATGTCGAGATTGGCGCTCAGGCCGGTCTTCAGCGCAATGTGCGTACGGGCAGTCGGGTGATTGGCTCGCCTGCAGTGGATATAGGTGATTTTGCACGACAAGTTGTCTATGTCAAAAATCTTGAGCGTTTGAACCGCAGGGTTGATGCGCTGGAAAAAAATATTGAGAAAAAATAATTAAAAATATTCCGCCCCTATACTAAAAACGGAGCGGCATTATCCTGACAGATTTCATGAAGCAACTCACCCTGAAAGCTCCTTTCACGGTAAAGGGGAAAGGCCTTCATACCGGCCTTGAGATTGAGGCAACATTCAACCCGGCAGATCCGGGTCACGGTTACAAATTCCGTCGTGTGGACCTTCCTGATGCGCCCGTTATCGATGCTCTTGCCGAGAATGTTGTGGAGACGACCCGCGGCACAGTATTGCAGCGTGGAGACGTGAGAGTGTCAACAGTCGAACATGCACTTTCAGCTCTTTATGCAGCAGGAATTGACAACTGCCTTATTGATGTAAACGCACCTGAAATGCCTATACTTGACGGAAGTGCCGCCGAGTATGCGAATGGCATAGAAGTAGCTGGGAGCGAGGAACAGGATGCCGACAAGGATTTCTTCGTAATCAAGCAGCAGATAGAAGTGCGTGATGATACAACCGGTTCTGTTTTTCTTGCGTTGCCTTATGACGGTTTTTCGGTGGAGGCTATGCTTGAGTTTGATTCACCGGTTCTTGACAATCAGTTTGCCGTGATGGATGACGTCTGTCAGTATGCCAAGGAAATTGCACCTTGCCGTACGTTTGTCTTCTTGCGGGAGATTGAGCCGCTGCTTGCCAATAACCTTATTAAGGGAGGTGATCTTGACAATGCCATCGTGATCTACGACCGCATAATGAGTGAAGAGCAGCTTGACCATATAGCGCGCTTGACCGACACGACTCCCCGTATGCCTAAGGAGTACGGCTATATAAATGAACGCCCTCTTCTGTTTGACAATGAGCCGGCACGACATAAGGTGATTGATATAATCGGAGATCTCGCACTTATAGGTCGTCCACTAAAGGGCCGTATCATAGCGACTCGTCCGGGACATTCTATAAATACAACTTTTGCTAAGAAGATCCGCAAGGAAATTGTGCGTCAGGAAGTTCAGGCACCGGTATATAATCCTTCGGAGCCTCCGTTGATGGATATAAACCGTATCAGACAGTTGCTTCCGCATCGCTATCCGTTCCTGTTGGTTGACAAGATTATCGAGCAGGGACAGAAGTATATTGTAGGAGTCAAGAATGTGACTGTGAACGAGCCTTTCTTCCAGGGTCATTTCCCGCAAGAGCCTGTGATGCCAGGGGTACTTCTTGTGGAGGCAATGGCTCAGACAGGAGGCATGCTTGTACTTAGCACCGTTGAAGATCCTGAAATGTATTCGACTTATTTCATGAAGATAGACAATGTGAAGTTCCGGCAGAAAGTCGTTCCGGGTGACACACTTATCTTCCATGTATCGTTCATGACACCGCTCCGCCGTGGTTGCGCCATGATGAAAGGATATGCTTTCGTAGGTGAGAAGATCGTGTGTGAGTGTGAGTTCATGGCTCAGATTATCAAGAATAAGTAAGAGATGATAAATAATTTGTCGAGTATACATCCCGGTGCACGTCTTGCTCCCGGTGTGGTGGTAGATCCTTTTGTGACAATAGAGGATAATGTAGAGATCGGAGAGGGGACGCGTATACACAGCAATGCAGTGATCAAAAGCGGATCACGCATAGGCCGCAATTGCCAGATCATGTCGGGAGCAGTTGTAGGCGGTATACCCCAGGATCTTAAATTCCGCGGTGAGAATACGGTTGCAATCGTAGGAGACAATACTGTAATACGAGAGTGCGTGACAATCAACCGCGGCACGGCGGCAAAGGGTAAGACTGTAGTCGGCAGCAATTGTCTGATAATGGCTTATACTCATATAGCCCATGACTGTATTCTCGGCGACAATATAATAATAGCTAATGCAAGCCAGCTCGCAGGTGAGGTTGTGGTTGACAATTTCGCTGTGATAGGAGGTGGTGCGCTTGTGCATCAGTTTACTCATATCGGTAGCCATGTGATGATTCAGGGCGGTGCCAAGATCAACAAGGATATTCCTCCTTTTGTGAAAGCCGCGCGTGATCCTATCGCATATACCGGCATTAATTCAATAGGCCTGCGACGCCGTGGATTCAGCAGTGATCAGATACGTGAGATTCAGGAGATCTATCGCTATCTTTATCTGTCGCAACTCAATGTCACGGATGCGGTCGAGCGTATTGAAGCGGAACTTCCCGCAACCAATGAGCGGGATGAGATCATAATGTTCATACGCAACTCAAGCCGCGGTATTGTGCGCGGATATGTGTAAAAGAACAGAATGCGCTGATAGATCGTTCAATATAGATAAACAATAGAAAAAATAAGAAAATAGTGTCATGGCACATAAGGCATTACTGATAATTCTCGACGGCTGGGGCATTGGTGACCACAGCAAGGGTGATGTGATCTCATCCACACCTACTCCTTATTGGGACAATCTTCTCAAGACTTACCCTCATTCACAGCTTCAGGCAAGCGGTGAAAATGTGGGTCTTCCTGACGGCCAGATGGGTAATTCGGAGGTCGGTCATCTAAATATCGGTGCCGGACGTGTGGTTTATCAGGATCTTGTAAAGATCAACAAGGCAGTGAGAGACGGTTCAATTCTGGAAAATCCGGAAGTCAAGAGTGCGTTTTCCTATGCCCGTGACAATGGAAAGGCAATTCATTTCATGGGCCTTACAAGTGACGGTGGCGTACACTCTTCGCTTGACCACCTTTTCGCTCTTTGTGATATAGCAAAGGAATATGGTCTTGATAAGGTTTATATCCATTGTTTTATGGATGGCCGCGATACAGACCCCCGCAGTGGCAAAGGCTTTATAGAGCAGCTCAGCGCACATTGTGAAAAGTCGGCAGGCAAGATAGCTTCGATTATCGGCCGTTACTATGCCATGGACCGTGACAAACGCTGGGATCGTGTGAAGGTGGCATATGACCTTCTTGTTAAGGGAGAGGGAAAACAGGCTACAGACATGGTTGCGGCTATGCAGCAGAGCTATGACGAGGATGTGACCGATGAGTTTGTAAAGCCTATCAACAATGCAAATGTCGACGGCACAATCAAGGAAGGCGATGCGGTTATTTTCTTCAATTACCGCAATGACCGTGCAAAAGAGCTTACTGTCGTACTTACTCAGCAGGATATGCCAGAGGAGGGAATGACAACAATCCCCGGATTACAGTACTATTGCATGACTCCATATGATGCGTCGTTTAAGGGGGTTCATATTCTTTTTGACAAGGAAAATGTGACTAATACACTTGGCGAGTATCTTTCGTCGCTTGGCAAAAAGCAGCTTCATATCGCTGAAACAGAGAAATATGCTCATGTAACGTTCTTCTTCAACGGAGGCCGTGAGACACCTTATGAAGGGGAGGACAGAATACTTGTCGCATCGCCTAAGGTAGCAACCTATGACCTGAAGCCCGAAATGAGTGCCTATGAGGTTAAGGACAAGCTTGTAGAGGCAATAGACAGTGAGAAGTATGATTTCATTGTAGTGAACTATGCCAATGGCGATATGGTAGGCCATACAGGTATCTATGACGCGATCGAGAAGGCTGTTGTCACTATCGATGAGTGCACTATGGATACAGTAGAGGCTGCCAAAAAACATGGTTATGAGGTGATCATCATAGCAGACCATGGCAATGCCGACAATGCAGTGAATCCCGATGGAACTCCTAATACGGCTCATTCACTTAATCCTGTTCCATGTGTTTATGTGACAGAAAACACAACAGCGGATATCGCCAATGGCCGACTTGCTGACGTGGCACCTACGATTCTGAAGATCATGGGTCTTGCCCAGCCAAGTGAGATGGATGGTAAAAGTCTTATAGGCTAAACGTCACCGGAAGTGGACAACCGTCGCCGACGTCGCCTGTTTTCGACCGCAGGAGCTAAAATAACTTCGACGGTCTCGGTAGCTCTTGTGCTTTTTGTGCTCGGGCTGCTTGCAGTTATGGCTTTGCTTACCAACAGGGTTGCAGATTCGGTGAGAGAAAGTGTCGGTTTTGATGTGATCATGACCGACAGTGTCTCGCCTGCCGAAATCGAGAGTCTTAGAAGGAGAATCGAGTCGCAGCCATTTGCATTGTCGGTAGCAGTGCATACCGCTGATGAGTCAGCGGTCAGATGGCGAGAGGAGACGGGTGAAGATGTAGTTGAAGTGCTTGGACTTAATCCGTTTGCTGCCGAGCTTGAGGTAAAAGTTAACGCTCCGTGGGCATCGGCCGACAGCCTGTCGGCTGTAATAGCTCAATATGAATCGTTGCCTGAAGTTGACGAGGTGACTGTTCACACCGACATGATAGATGCTGTAAATGCAAATATTATGACTGTTTTCAAAGTCCTCGGAGCCATAGCGTCGGCATTATTGCTGATCTCGTTTGTACTTATCAACAATACAATCAGATTATCGATTTATGCCCGTCGTTTCACTATACATACCATGAAGCTTGTAGGTTCGACCGGTTCGTTTATACGGCGTCCGTTTCTGGTTTCAGCCATGTGGCAGGGGCTTGTAGCCGGGCTTATCGCTACTGTGATGTTGTGCGGTCTTGATTCAGGAATGTCGAGAGTCGAGGCTCAGCTTGACGGATTTGTAGGTCTGGCCGATCTGCTGGCTGTTGGTGTGGGGATGGTTGCCGGCGGTGTTGTGATCTGCGTGATTTCAGCGCTGATATCAACCAATCGCTATCTGCGTCTAAGCTATGACGAAATGTTCAGATAACTGTCATAATCATATATAATTAATGACTGCAAAGACTAAAAATAGAGTACAGCCTGCGGCTGCCGGAAGACTCAATAGCCGGGCAGAACTTGAAAAGCCGTCGGAGTTTCCACTTCTCAAGCACAATTTCAAGCTTATGGCGATTGCGGCACTCGTTATTGTCGTGGGGTTTCTGCTTATACTTGGGCCGGGATCTTCGGAAGAAGCATTTAATCCCGACATATTCTCTACCCGCAGAATTGTAGTAGGACCAACTGTTGCTTTCCTTGGCTTTCTCTTTATGGGATTTGCGATAATATATCGTCAGAAGCCTAAAAAGCAGGGAAATAAGGGTAATGCGGCAATAGACGGGGTAGATCATGGATGTAATTGATGCTTTCATACTTGGTCTGGTACAAGGACTTGCGGAGTACCTTCCTATAAGCTCAAGCGGGCATCTTGAGATATTCCGTCAAGTGCTTGGTCTTGATCTTTCGGGAGCTGAATCGTTGCAGTTCGACGTGGCTCTGCATGTAGCGACTGTACTGAGTACAATTGTTGTGCTTTGGCGCCGGTTTGTGCCGCTATGCCGTGATTTTTTCGGCTGGCGCAGACATTCGGAAGGTTTTTCATACGTCTGGAAGCTGATTCTTTCGGCTATACCTGTAGGTGTAGTGGGTATATGCTTCAAGGATTATATTGAGGGATTTTTTGGCGGCGATCTGAAGATTGTGGGTGTCTGTCTTTGTTTTACGGCATTATTGCTTGCATTTGCATATTTCTGCCGTACTAATCCTCTTCTTAGCAGCAAGTCGACTAACAAGCCTTATACACCGCGTGACATAACATGGATTGACGCATTTATCATAGGGTGCTCACAGGCGATTGCAGTACTTCCGGGTCTGAGCCGTTCAGGTACAACTATAGCCACGGGTATCATTATCGGTGACAAACGTGACCGTGTAGCTGTATTTTCGTTCTTTATGGTTATTATCCCGATATTGGGAGAAGCACTGCTTGATGTGGTGAAGATGATCAATGGCGGAGAAGATGCCGTGGTGTCGACCATTGGCGCTGTTCCGCTTATAGTAGGCTTTGTCACTTCATTTGTTGTCGGATGTCTGGCCTGCAAGTGGATGATCGACCTTGTGTCGAAAGGAAAACTTGTCTGGTTTTCGATCTATTGCGTGATAGTCGGAGTGCTCTGTATCTGTATATAAATATTTGAATGGATTTTCTCACTGGCGAAATACTGTATATCGACAAGCCTTTGGGCTGGACTTCGTTTGATGCTGTCAAGCGTCTTAGGGGCATGATTTTGCGCCGTTACGGTATAAAGAAGTTCAAGGTTGGTCATGCAGGCACACTTGATCCACTTGCTACCGGTGTCATGATAATCTGTACCGGTAAGGCAACCAAGCGTATAGAGGAATTGCAGGCCGGTGTGAAAGAATATGTGGCCGAAATAGCACTTGGAGCAACAACACCTTCATTTGATCTTGAGACAGAGATTGATGCCACATATCCTACAGATCACATCACCCGGGATTCAGTCGAGGATGTTCTCAAAAAATTTACGGGACGGATTGAGCAGGTGCCTCCTGCGTATTCAGCCTGTAAGGTTGACGGACATCGTGCCTACAAAGCCGCACGCAGAGGTGAGAGTGTGGATTTAAAGCCCAAGGTGCTTGTAATAGACGAAATAGAATTACTCTCATACAGCCGGAGTTCCATAACAGTGAGGGTTGTGTGCAGTAAGGGAACTTATATACGGGCACTTGCCCGAGACATAGGCGAGAGCCTTGAATCGGGTGCCCATCTCACGGGGTTGCGCCGTACGCGCGTCGGAGATGTGGAAGTAGGCAGATGCCTGAGTGTGGACGATGCCGCGACTTTAATAAGAGAAACCCCGATAGAGTATCCTGAAAATTGGGAAAACGGTTCGGTGTGCTGATGTATCCGGCGTTTTAACAAAAAATTAGCAAGATTTCAACAGATAGATAAAGAAATAATGAAACTTTCGCAATTCAACTATAATCTTCCTGCCGAACTTGTTGCAGATCATCCGACATTTCATCGCGACGAGTGTCGCCTGATGGTTCTCAATCGTCGTACCGGTGAGATCACCCATAAAATTTTCAAAGAGATTCTGGAGTATTTTGAGGAGGGTGATGTGATGGTGTTCAATGACACCCGTGTATTCCCTGCTAAACTATATGGAAATAAAGAAAAGACCGGTGCCCAGATAGAGGTTCATCTTTTGCGAGAGCTCAACGCTGAGAACAAATTTTGGGATGTGCTGGTTGAGCCGGCACGTAAGATACGCATAGGCAACAAACTCTATTTTGGAGATGATGACATGCTTGTGGCGGAAGTGATCGATAATACGACTTCGCGAGGCCGTACACTGCGTTTTCTTTACGACGGAACTCATGAAGAGTTTAAGAAGGCTCTGTTTAGCCTTGGCAAGACGTTGCTTCCGCCTTATTTTACCCGAGAGTCGGAGGATAGTGACGCAGAAAATTATCAGACTGTATTTGCGCGTCATGAGGGTGCGGTTGTGGCTCCGTCGGCTGATCTGCATTTTAGCCGTGAGCTAATGAAGCACATGGAAATCAAAGGTATAGAGCGAGGCTTTATTACTCTTCACAGTGGTCTCGGCGCGTACAGGGATATCGATGTGGAAGATCTTACAAAGCACCGTATGGATTCAGAGGAGGTTGAAGTGGGGCCGAAACTTGTAGATCTTGTGAATAAAGCAAAGGACGAGGGACGGCAAGTGTGTGCTGTCGGATCTTCGGTTCTTCGTGGCATTTCGGACGCAGTGAGCATGGACGGACATCTGAAGTCGATTTCAGGATGGACAAACAAGTTTATCTTCCCGCCATACGATTTCACTGTGACAACTTCTTTTGTGACGAATTTTCATCTTCCTTACTCGACAATGCTTATGCTTACCGCTGCGTTCGGTGGCTACAACAATGTGATGAATGCCTATGATGTGGCAGTGAAAGAGGGTTATAGATTCGGAGCATACGGTGATGCGATGCTTATAATTTAAATAAGTCAATCTGAGTCTTTCTCCCTAAATAAATCTCGGATTTCTATGAACGACAAAGAAAGAGCGCAGGAGTCAGCACGAAAGGTGACTGTGGCATTGCACACCCGTGATCATGCCGACCGACTTCGCAGGTTGCTGAAACATGAAGGTGTGTCGGCTGACCTTGTGGCCGCGCGTCTCAGTCACAAACTGACAGATCATCCGATCGAGGTGAGAGTCAATGAGGATGATATTCCGGCCGTTTTGCGGATTATAGAAAATATCGAGATCTTTCCGCTCTATGATGAAGCGACGGAGGCTGATATAACAGAGGATAGAGAGGAAAATGACAGTGTAGAGCGTCAGATGTCGAGAACGACGCGTCGTGTGGGATTGAGGCGTAAGACGGTTATCAACCGCAGATCTCAGGAAAAGACGATACTCGTACCTGTGGATTTTTCGGAGTATTCATTTACGGCCGCCCGACTTGCATTTGACATGGCTTCAGGACATGGAGCCTCTATAGTTCTACTCTATGCCTATGTAGCACCGTCGCGTACCGACAGTTTTTCAATCACTCCTGATTCGGGATTTCTTGATATTGGAGCCGAAGAGGTTGCAATGGAGATCGATAAGGTCGCAAAAAGAAAGATGGAGGACTTTTCGGAGCGTATAAAGGAATATATCAAAACAGGAGTAATACCTGCAGTCAAGTTTACGACAGAAGTATATGAGGGGCTTGCCGAGGAGGTGATTCTGGAATATGCCCGGAACGTATCGCCTATGCTGATAGTCATGGGTACTCGCGGAGCGGACAAAAAAGAGTCTGACATGATAGGCAGTGTGACAGCCGAGGTTCTTGATTCGTGTCGTTCAGTTGCTTTTACGGTGCCGGAAAGCATGCGTCTTCCTATTCCGAAAGAAGGGATGCGTCAGGTCGCATTTTTTGCGAATCTTGACAATGATGATTTTTCGGTGCTTGATAAGGTACATGAACTGTTCCCGACTTCGCCTTTCCACATAAATCTGGTATATGCCGGTCGAAAGAAAGGCAGAGCTGAAGGAAATGATCGGGAAATGGAGATGTTGCTGGACTATTGCAAGGTGCATTATCCTGGTTATATGTTTGATGCGAAAACTGTGTCGGGAGTGGGTGATATAGAGGATTTTGAAAAGATGCAACAGGAGCGACCTATGGAGATGATCATAATCCCAAACAAGCGCAAGAATGCGCTCGCTCGTCTGTTTAATCCAGGTCTGGCACACAGATTGTTGTTCCATTGTGATATACCTATGTTGGCTGTACCTGTTTGAAAACTGCAATAAAGTAAGTAAATGATTACGCTTTCTATCTTGGACTATCTAAATGCATCGGCGGCATTTCAGTTTTTCTGTGACAACGCGTCGTATTGGTTTGTGTTTCTCTTTATGGTAATAGAGAGTTCTTTCATTCCTTTCCCGAGCGAGGTTGTGGTGCCTCCTGCTGCGTATCTTGCTGTCAGCAGAGGTGATATGAATATCTATCTGGTTGTGCTTTGTGCTACTGCAGGAGCCGTAGTCGGTGCGCTCATAAATTACGTACTTGCTTTATGGATCGGCCGGCCTATCGTTTATCAGTTTGCCAATAGCCGTCTGGGACGTGCATGTCTGATCACTCCGGAAAAGGTCGAGAAAGCAGAGGCTTATTTTGACCGTCATGGCGCTGTGTCGACATTTATCGGTCGTCTTATACCTGCAATACGTCAGCTAATATCGATCCCGGCCGGTATTTCACGTATGAATGTATGGTCATTTCTACTCTTCACGATGCTTGGTGCCATGGTGTGGAATGTAATACTTGCCCTGATGGGATACTGGCTTGCAATGACGGTGCCTTATGACCAACTTTTTGATGCTGTAGAGAAATACAACAGCTACCTTACAATAGCGGGTGTCATACTCGCGGTGCTGTGTGTGGCATATATTGTGATACATGCTTTCCGCCCTGTGAAAAAGAAAACTACAACAGTTTAAATCAATTAGATATGCTTGTCTCACCTTCGATACTTTCGGCTGATTTCGCTAATCTCGGACGTGATATAGAGATGATCAACCGCTCTGAGGCCTCGATGATTCATGTGGATGTGATGGACGGTGTTTTCGTGCCGAATATCTCTATCGGTTTTCCTGTGATTGAAGCAGTAGGACGCATTGCCCAAAAGCCACTGGATGTGCATCTGATGATCGTGGAGCCACACAAGTATGTGTCTCAGGTGCGTGATTCAGGAGCAGAGTGGATGAATGTGCATATAGAGGTGAGTCCCCATCTTGACCGCACTGTCCAGGCTATAAAGCAAGCAGGCATGAAAGCTGCTGTTACATTGAATCCGGCTACACCTGTCGCTCTTCTCAAGGATATAGTTGCTGAGCTCGATATGGTGTTGCTCATGTCGGTGAATCCGGGTTTCGGGGGACAGAAATTCATAGGTAATGTGATAAATAAGATAAGAGAGCTTAAGACCCTGATCATCGAGACCGGATCAAAGGCGCTCATAGAAGTTGATGGCGGTATAAATGCAACGACAGCGGTCCAGGTGGCTGAAGCCGGGTGTGATGTGGTTGTGGCCGGAAGCTATGTTTTTGGCAATAATGATCCGGAGGCTGCTATTGCAGGTCTGGCAGCAATCAAGTGACATAGCGTTTGAGAACAAGTAGAAGTAATACCCTGAATCATAAGTAATACAACAACGTGAAAAAGATCTTTTTGTTTGTCATGGTCAGCCTTGTGGCTGTATTGGCCAAGGCTCAGATGCTTGATCCGATACATTGGAACGCAAATGTAGAAATGGTATCGGAAAACAGCGGAGTGATAAATCTTGATGCGGAAGTTGATAACGGATGGCATCTCTATGGACTGAATCTGCCTGACGGAGGTCCGATCTCCACATCCATCTCATTTACACTCCCTGAAGGTGTGATTCTTGACGGAGATATAGAACCATCGGAAAAACCAATTGAAAAGTTTGATAAAATATTTGAACTGCCGCTTTCGTGGTGGGGATCCAATGTCAGTTTCAAGCAGAAATTCAATATCGGCGCTGATGTCACGCAACCTGTAAACATAAGCGTGAGTGTCAGATTTCAGGGCTGTAACGATGAGACTTGCGTAGCACCGAAAACAGAGACATTTGATCTTACGGCAGGATCCAATGCAGTACCGTCAGAGCCTGAGAGTCCCGCTGTACCTGCGGTTAAGCAAGATAAAGGCGATAATGTAGCATCGGTAGCTTCTGGCAGTCTCTGGCAACCTGTTGTTTTTGACAAAGAGGTTAAAATTTCAAATAACGGATGGGGTTCGATATTTATCTGGGGTTTTCTCGGAGGTCTTCTTGCGTTGCTTACGCCTTGTGTCTGGCCGATGATACCGATGACTGTAAGTTTTTTCCTTAAAAAAACCTCTTCCCGCAGCAAGGCTATAAGAGACGCGCTTACTTATGGTGTTAGCATTGTGGTGATTTATCTTGTGCTTGGTCTTGCAATCACACTTCTGTTTGGAGCAAGCAAACTTAATGATCTTGCGACAAATGCATTATTCAATATGCTCTTTTTTGTCTTGCTGCTTGTGTTTGCGGTTTCGTTTTTCGGAGCCTTCAATATTACCCTTCCTTCAAGCTGGAGCAACAGTGTTGACAGTAAGGCGGAGAAAACTTCAGGACTTCTGAGCATATTTTTCATGGCGTTTACTCTTGCGCTTGTGTCGTTCAGCTGCACAGGCCCTATCATCGGCACACTTCTTGTAGAAGCTGCTTCAATGGGCAACATCACAGGACCGGCAATAGGCATGGGGGCGTTTGCGCTTGCGCTTGCTCTTCCGTTTACGCTTTTTGCTATCTTTCCGTCATGGCTCAAGGAGATGCCACGTTCGGGCGGATGGCTTAATTCAGTCAAGGTCGTTCTCGGTTTCCTTGAACTGGCTCTTTCGCTGAAATTCCTTTCGGTAGCCGATCTGGCATACGGCTGGGGCATACTTGACAGAGAGGTGTTTATTTCACTATGGATTGTCATGTTTGTACTGCTCGGAATGTATCTGCTCGGTAAAATCAACTTTTCACATGATACTCCGAGCGAGCATGTGTCGATAGTGCGTTTCTTCCTTGCAATGGTTTCGTTGAGTTTCGCGGTGTATCTTGTGCCAGGATTGTGGGGTGCGCCTCTGAAGAGTGTGAGTGCTTTTGTACCGCCGTTGTATACACAGGATTTCAATCTGTATGAAGGCGGAAAGTTTGAGGAGTTTGACGACTATGACGAGGGTATGGCCTATGCAGAGGCCAATCATCGTCCTGTGCTCATCGATTTCTCGGGTTACGGTTGTGTGAACTGCCGCAAGATGGAAGGTGCGGTGTTTGATACCGATGAGGTCGGGGATATCATCAAGAAAAATTTTGTATTGGTCAAACTTATGGTCGATGACAAGACCAAGCTTGCCCAACCGATGGAGGTTACTGAAAACGGAAAGAAGATCAAGCTTAATACGGTTGGTGAAAAGTGGAGCTATCTGCAGCGCATGAAGTTTAAGGCTAACACTCAGCCCTATTACGTAATGCTTGACAATGAGGGTAAGCCTCTTGACGGTCCGACATATTATGACGAGAATGTCGAAAAATTTGTCAATTGGCTCGAAACCGGAATTGAAAACTATAAGAAGAAATGAGTCAGTTCAAACCGCTTCATAGCCGCGAGGAAAAGGTCGAGGCACTCGGTCGTGTGATCGATGTGCTCGACCGCCTGCGGGTGGAGTGTCCATGGGATGCCAAGCAGACCAATGAGAGTCTTCGGCCGAATACGATAGAAGAGACTTATGAATTGTGTGACGCATTGATAAGAGAAGATAATGCCGACATACGGAAAGAGCTTGGTGATGTGTTGCTTCACATACTGTTCTATTCACGTATAGGTGAAGAGAAGGGTGTCTTTGATATTGTAGATGTGGCAGATTCTCTAAACTCGAAACTGATCTATCGTCATCCGCATGTTTTCGGGGAGGTGAAAGTGGAAGGCTCCAATGATGTGCTAAAAAACTGGGAGGAGCTTAAACTGAAGGAAAAGGGAGGAAATAAGACAGTGCTATCGGGAGTTCCGGCGGCATTGCCCTCGCTGATCAAGGCAGAGCGTATTCAGGAAAAAGCCTCAAACGTCGGATTTGACTGGGAGAATGTAGATCAGGTCTGGAGTAAGGTAAAGGAGGAGATCTCGGAGTTTGAGGCAGAGGCTGTTTCCGGAAACAGCGAGAGGATGGAGAATGAGATGGGAGATGTGTTTTTTGCGCTTGTGAATGCAGCTCGCCTGTATCACATAAATGCCGAGAATGCTCTTGAGAAGACTAACAGGAAATTTATATCCAGATTCAACTATCTTGAACGTAAGGCAAAGGAGTCTGGAAAGAATCTCAGAGACATGACTCTTGCCGAGATGGATGCATTATGGGATGAGGCTAAACAAAAAGAGTGCTGAAAAGGTTAAATAAATACACACTTTTTCAACACGGATATAAATGAATACGCTTAAACTCTTGTGTGCCGTTGTGCTTACGGCAATTTTTTCCGGACTCGCCGCCCAGACTCCATTCAGAACCAACACAGCTTTCAATACAGCGCTGAAGAATCCGCTGCATGTCAGGGTCGATAAAATCAATAACAGCAATCTCGACGGAGTGACACGCGTGTGCTGTACACTCACAGGTAATCCGAATACTTCGTCGCGTGTTGACAGCTGCACGCTGATACTTGGTGGTCAGGCTTATGGATCTTTGGATATCGATGGTGTCGATTTCAAACGTTATTTCCAATGGGAGGAGGACGGACAGATTCCGGTAGAGGTTGATTTCCCGCGTCATACAGGATTTAAGCCAGAAGATAAAATTGTTTTCCATACGGTGTCGGGAGACATCTCCACCCGTCTGGGAGACAAGATCAAGCAGCAGAAGTAAGAAGTAAATAGTGAAAGTCTGTATCACCGAGAAACCAAGCGTGGCCCGGGATATCGCATCCATATTGGGTGCCGATGTCAGGCGTGAAGGATTTTTTGAAGGAAACGGATATGCAGTGACCTGGACTTACGGTCATTTGTGCTGTCTGAAAGAACCTGCCGACTATAGTGAATCATGGAAGCGCTGGAGTCTCAGCGCTTTGCCTATGATACCGGCAAGGTTTGGGATCAAGTTGATAGATGACAAGGGAATCGAGAGACAGTTCAGGGTTATCGAGACTCTTGTAGGACAGGCAGAGGAAGTAATAAACTGTGGTGACGCAGGGCAGGAAGGTGAGCTGATACAGCGCTGGGTGATGCAGAAAGCTGGGGTGAAATGTCCGGTGAGACGGCTATGGATCTCATCGCTTACCGATGCATCGATAAAGGAGGGTTTCAAGAAACTCGCACCGGCTTCGAAATATGACAATCTTTATTATGCCGGATTGTCACGAGCAATAGGGGACTGGCTGTTGGGCATGAATGCGACGAGACTTTACTCGCTGCGTTACAGTGGCCCAGGCAAAGTACTTTCTGTAGGCCGTGTGCAGACACCGACACTTGCGTTGATAGTGAAACGGCAGGAGGAGATCGACAGGTTCCGTCCGGAGGATTTCTGGGAATTGAAGACACTTTACCGTGATGTGGTGTTCAACGCCACATCGGGCAGATTTACCGATATCGAAAAGGCGGAAAAGGCTGTAGAAGAAGCTGCCAAACATGAGTTTGTCGTGGATAAGGTAGAGGAAAAGAAGGGGAAGGAGTTTCCGCCCAAACTTTTTGACCTTACAACACTTCAGGTTGAGTGCAACAAACGTTTCGGATGGACTGCCGAGGAGACATTGCGGCTGATACAGTCGTTGTATGAAAAAAAACTGACAACCTATCCCCGTGTAGATACGACTTATCTTTCATCGGATATTTATGCCAAAGTGCCGGAAACTCTTAAGAAAATGGCACCATACGCAAGTCTGACGGCTCCTGTGCTTGCAAAGCCTATCTCTAAGACCAAACGAGTCTTTGATGATGCAAAGGTTACTGACCACCACGCTATCATACCTACCGGGGAATCTCCGGCCATACTCTCCGACACTCGTGAGCGACAATTATATCATTTTATCGCATTGCGGTTTATTGCCGCGTTTTGGCCTGAATGCTCTTTTCTGACAACGACAGTCAACGGTCATGCCGGAGAACAAGGCTTCAAGGCACAGGGCAAGGTGATTGTGACTCCAGGATGGCGGACTGTGCTTGATAACAAAAATAATGCAGAGAGCCAGCAGGATGCATCATCGGATGATAAAATACTTCCACCCTTTACAGTAGGTGAAAGTGGGTCGCATGAGCCTTCTCTGCAGAAGAAGACTACCCAGCCGCCGAAGCTTTACAATGAGGGCACATTGTTGCGTGCTATGGAAACAGCCGGCCGTACGGTCGATGATGAGGAGCTCCGCGAGGCCATGAAGGAGAATGGCATAGGACGTCCGTCGACACGTGCGGCAATAATAGAGACTCTTTTCAAACGAGGGTTTCTGAGGCGTGAGCGCAAGAATATAATACCTACGCAGGCAGGAGTGGAACTGATTGCGACTATAGGCCAGGAACTTCTCAAAAGCGCCAAACTTACCGGAATATGGGAGAATAAGCTGCGGCGAATCGAGCGTGGCGATTTTCAGGCCGCTGAGTTTCTTGACGAACTGAAGGCGCAGGTGAACGAGATTGTGCGAGATGTGCTCAATGATTCGTCGCAGCGTCGTATAGAGGTAGTTCAGGGGATTGATCAGGAAGAAAACAATGAGGTGAAAGGTCGTAAGCCTTCAAAGAAAAAAAAGAAGGAAAAGGAATGATTATGTGCTTCGGTGTGTGGTGGCAGTGGATTGCGGTCGGTGTTATTGCTGTTGTGGCTGTGGTGCTTGTGTTTGGCCGCGGTCACTGTGGCCGCGGTCACTGTGGCCGCGGACGCTGTGAAGGAAGGAGCAGTGGTGGGAAAAACCATGATGACTGCGATTCCGGACCGTGCCAGGGGTGTCCGCTTTCAGGCGGTTGCAATAAGCATTGAAGGTGAATTTTAAAATTTTTAAAGGGAAGAGGAGACAGAGTGTCAATCTCGCATTTGGCAGGTGAGAATTTATGTTTATCTTTGCATAATGACTCGGTCGCATAGACCATTGTGTAAAATGAACTGATTTAAATAAATACGAGATATGGCACAGGATGATGTGTTCAAGAAGATAGTTTCTCACGCCAAGGAGTATGGTTTTGTTTTTCCGTCCAGCGAAATTTATGACGGATTGTCGGCTGTCTATGACTACGGTCAGAACGGTGTAGAGCTAAAGAACAACATCAAGCGTTACTGGTGGGAGTCGATGACTCTTCTCCACGACAATATAGTCGGTATCGATTCTGCAATTTTCATGCATCCGACTATCTGGAAAGCATCGGGTCATGTCGATGCTTTCAATGATCCTCTGATCGATAACAGGGATTCGAAAAAGCGTTATCGCGCCGATGTGCTTATAGAGGATGCTATTGCCAAGATAGATGAAAAGATCGAAAAGGAGGTAGCCAAAGCACGCAAGCGTTTCGGTGAGTCGTTTGACGAGGCTCTCTATCGTCAGACCAATCCTCGTGTTGCGGAAAATGTAGCAAAGAGAGAGGCCCTGCATCAGCGTTTTGCCAATGCTATGAATGCCGGCGATCTTGAAGAGCTCCGCCAGATTATCATTGATCAGGAGATTGTTTGCCCGATTTCGGGAACTAAAAACTGGACGGAGGTGCGCCAGTTCAATCTTATGTTCAAAACTGAAATGGGATCTACTGCCGATGGCGCTATGACTGTGTATCTGCGTCCGGAGACCGCACAGGGTATTTTTGTGAATTATCTGAATGTGCAGAAGACCGGTCGTATGCGTATTCCTTTTGGTATCGCTCAGATCGGTAAGGCTTTCAGAAATGAAATTGTAGCCCGCCAGTTTATATTCCGTATGCGCGAGTTTGAACAGATGGAGATGCAGTTCTTTGTTCGTCCGGGCTCTGAGATGGAGTGGTTCAAGCACTGGAAAGAATGGCGTCTGCGCTGGCACAAGGCCCTGGGACTTGGAGACCGCAAGTACCGCTATCATGATCATGAGAAACTCGCACACTATGCCAATGCCGCAACAGACATTGAATTTGAGATGCCTTTCGGTTTCAAGGAGGTAGAGGGTATACACTCACGTACCAATTTCGACCTTTCGCAGCATGAGAAGTTCTCGAGCAAAAAGATCCAGTATTTTGATCCGGAGCTCAACGAGAGCTATACGCCTTATGTGATTGAAACTTCGATAGGTGTAGACCGCATGTTCCTTTCGGTGCTTTGCTCGTCGTATGAGGAGCAGGAACTGGAGGGTGGCGACAAGCGTGTTGTGCTCCACCTTCCGGCGGCACTTGCACCAGTGAAGT
Source organism: uncultured Muribaculaceae bacterium (assembly GCA_910578395.1). Lineage (GTDB taxonomy): Bacteria > Bacteroidota > Bacteroidia > Bacteroidales > Muribaculaceae > JAFLTL01. The sequence continues at coordinate 18,299 of CAJTPZ010000015.1, forward strand.
GTGCAGTGCTTCCGCTTGTTAAGAAGGACGGACTTCCTGAAAAGGCTCGCGAGATTGTAGATGATCTGAAATTTGATTTCACAACCCACTATGAGGAGAAGGATGCCATAGGCCGCCGTTACCGTCGCCAGGACGCTATAGGCACACCTTTCTGTATCACTGTAGATCATCAGACACTTGAGGATAACACCGTGACTTTGCGTGAGCGAGACTCAATGAAACAGACACGTGTGGCAATCGCTGATCTGCATAAGCTCATCCATGATCAGGTGAGCCTTAACTCGCTTCTCCGCCGCATCTGACAGAAGGAAGCAATAACCGAATATTTAAATTGACAGAAATGAAATCCAAAAATATTACCCTTTGGGTTGTCCTCGGCATACTTGCTGTTGTGGCAGTGTGGGGATTTTCTTCGTACAACTCTCTGGTCGGTCAGGAGGAGAATGTAGACAAGACGTGGGCTAATGTCCAGAATCAATATCAGCGCCGTTCAGATCTTATCCCCAATCTTGTCGCAACCGTGAAGGGCTACAGCGAGCATGAGAGTTCGACTCTCGAAAGTGTCACTGCTGCCCGCGCCGGTCTGCTTGAAGCAAAAGAGAGCGCTGACGGGGTCGAGGATCCACAGGGAAATATCGCAGCTTTCCAGAAGGCTCAAAGCAAACTGCAGAGTGCAATGGGTATTTACATCAATGCCGTTCGTGAGGCCTATCCCGATCTGAAAGCCAATGAAAATTTCATGAATCTCCAGACTCAGCTCGAAGGCACGGAGAACCGCATATCGACAGAGCGTATGCGTTATAATGAGGCCGTGCAGAGCTATAATGTGAGCATCAGACGCTTCCCAGCTACAATTGTCGCCTCTATAGCCGGTTTTGAGAAAAAGGTTCCTTTTGCGGCTGATGAGGCTGCTCAGAGTGCTCCTAAGGTGGAGTTCTGATGTTGTGCTGATGTCTTTTTAATTAAATTACGGCCAATCACAATGAAAAAACTACTGCTTATATTTCCCCTCATCGCGCTCATGTTTGCGGCTTGCAACGATGACGAAAATGATATTGACAAGTATACCGAATGGATGGAGCTCAACGATGAATGGGTTACAGCCCAGGGAGAGTTGCGTAATCCAGATAATTCGGCCTATTACAAGAAACTGATACCTGAATGGAACACAAATGCCTATGTGCTGATCCATTATTTCAATGACCGTAAGCTTACCGAAGGTAATCTGTCACCTCTTTACAACTCGACAGTGGCGGTGAAATATGCCGGACGCCTGTATGATGACACTCCGTTTGATTCATCTTACAAACTCACTGACAGTCTATATATCTCGCAGCTTAGCGATAATATAAAGGGCTGGTGGATCGCATTAAGCGATATGCGTGTAGGAGATTCAGCTGTTGTAGTAATACCCGCCAGCCAGGGATACGGCTCGCAGTCCACGGGTATTATACCTCCGTTCAGTGCGTTGCGTTTCAATATCAAACTCGTCGATATCCCTTACTATCAGGAAAAGCCTTGACGCGGATTTTTTGTGCCATAGTACTGTTGCTGTGCTTCACTTTAAAGTCGGAAGCACAGATCAATACCGATCAGGTGCTCAGGGTGGGGCAGAATGCGCTCTATTTTGAGGATTACATGCTTTCCATCCAGTATTTCAATCAGGTAATCTCGTCGAAGCCTTATCTGGCACAACCCTATTTTTTCCGTTCGATAGCTAAACTTAATCTTGAAGATTATCAGGGTGCCGAGGCAGATGCCACACTCGCTCTGGAACGTAATCCATATATCACCGATGCCTGGGAAGTAAGAGGTGTCGCCCGTCAGAATCAAGGTAAGGCGGCTGAGGCTATAGAGGATTACAATCACGCACTCACGCAATTGCCTGATAACCGCGGTATATTGTTCAATAAAGCGCTTGCACAGGAGGTGGCCGGAGACTATGCCGGCGCACGTGAGAGTTTTGACCGTCTGATGAAAGTGTATCCCGGTTTCGACGGCGCATATATGGGGCGTGCGCGTCTGAATATGACCGAGGGAGATACGGTGGCGGCACATGCCGATCTTGACAAGGCTCTTGAGCTAAACCGTAATGCGGTGAATGCATATGTCATGCGTGCCGATATTGCTATCAACAGTAAGGCAGATTATGCATCAGCTCTTGCCGACATGAATGAGGCTATCAAGCTTCAGCCTCATTTTGCAGGATATTTTATAAACAGGGCTTTTCTGCGTTATAAACTCGATGATTACTTCGGAGCGATGGCCGATTACGATTATGCCATCGGTCTTGATCCGCTGAACTCGGTGGGATGGTTCAACCGAGGATTGCTGCGAGCGGAGGTTGCTGATAACGATCGTGCCATTCAGGATTTTACAAAGGTGCTTCAGCTTGAAAGAGATGACGCACGCGCTCTCTACAACCGCGCTATGCTCTACAGGGAGACCCATCAATGGGAAAAGGCTCTTGCCGATATTGATAAGGTGATTGAGCAATACCCTGATTTTGCCGGAGCATATTATGCCCGTTTTCAGGTGAACAGTGAACGAGGGGGGCATCTGCGTGATGCTGAAAGAGACTATAACAAAGCTACCGAACTAACAAAAAAGGCTCAGGCGGAAGCAAGGCAAAAAATCAAGGATTCGACAGACAGTGCAGTTGGGGATGCAAATGTCGAAACAGCAAACGGAGGCAAGGAGGATAACGCAACAGTAGAAGAATACACCTCACAGATGGTGGCTGATAGGTTCATGTCGCTTCTTACAGTGAAAAACAGTACAGAAATAGAGGGTGAGTATAACAACAAGAGTATACGCGGAAAGGTGCAAGACCGAAATATCACTATTGAGATGGAGCCTATGGTCGTGCTGTCGTACTATGGCTCGCCTACGGAGCTCCAGGAAACCGGTTTTTACATCAAGGAGGTAGATGACATAAACTCATCACGTATTCTACGGAATGCTGTCATTGTAACAGGCCGTGTTCCGACGATTGACGACGAGGATCTGATGCAGCGTCATTTCCAGTCGATAGAGTATTACAATTCATATCTTGCCACACACAAGCCTCGTTCGGTCGAATACTTCGGACGTGGAATGGATTTCATGACCTTGCGGGACTATGAACCTGCCATAGAGGATTTTACCAGAGCGATCGAACTTACACCCGATTGGCCGCTGGCGTATATGATGCGTGCGATAGCGGGCTATCAGCTGCTTGAGGCTGAGGCATCGGGTGCGTTACAGCCTGGCGGAAGCAAAAAAGAGAACAAGCCGGACATGATGCCTGAGATGCGGCGTGCGAGGTTGCGCAGTATCATATTGGATTTCGACAAGACCATTGAGCTTTCTCCCAACATGCCTTTTGCATATTACGACAAGGGTAATGTGCTTCTTGAAGAGGATGATCTTACTTCCGCTGTCAGTGCATATACAAAGGCAATAGAGCTGAAACCTGATTTTGGAGAGGCTTATTACAATCGCGGTTATGCCTACATGAAACTCGGTAACCGGAGTGCCGGAGCTGCCGATCTGTCGAAGGCCGGCGAGCTTGGCATACTATCGTCGTATAATCTACTTAAACGCATGAACCGATGACACCTGAAGAGAAAAGGGAAATACTTGCCGATGTGGATCGTGCCTGTAAGGTTATGCAGGAGGGAGGGATTGTCGTGTATCCTACCGATACTATATGGGGTATCGGGTGTGATGCCACAAATGCCGATGCTGTAGCACGTGTATATGAGATAAAGCGGCGTGCCGACCACAAGGCCCTAATAACTCTTGTGCCGGATGCCGGATGGGTCGAACGGTATGTAGAGGAGGTGCCGGACGTGGCATGGGAGCTGCTTGATGTGGCTGTTGATCCGATGACAATTGTATATGACCGAGGGAAGAATGTAGCTACGAATCTTATGGGAGAAGACGGCAGCATAGGGTTGAGAGTGACTTCGGAGTTTTACTCGAGGGAACTGTGTCGCAGATTGCGAAAGCCGGTAGTGTCAAGTTCGGCCAATGTGAGCGGAGATCCTTCTCCTATGTGTTTTGCAGAAATAAGCAAGGAAATACTTGATGCCGCAGACTATGTGGCGATGTACCGTCGTGATGACAAGGGAGGCATAAAAGCATCAACCGTGATCAGGCTTGGAGCCGGTGGCCTTATAAAAATACTCAGGTCTTAGCAAGGGGATAAAAAGGGATGATGGAGGAGACTCTGGAAAATGGTAAACAGCAGAGTGGCCGCGGCATACATGATTTCATGCTGTCGGTGCTGATCTGGCGCGAGAAGCATATATCGGAGCGGTCATTTGTGATCGTTCTCGCCCTTATAGTCGGTATTTTGTGCGGGTTTGCCGCTTTGACGCTCAAGTGGTTGATACACACGATATCGACAGCTCTAAGCAGTCATATAGCAATAAATGGGGGCAACTATCTCTATCTGTTGTTTCCAGCTATAGGAATTGTGCTGACAATGCTTTATGTGAGATTTGTGGTGAAGCACAATATCTCACACGGTGTGACTCGGGTGTTATACTCGATTTCGCAGAACAAAAGTCGTCTGAAGCCTTATAACATGTATACTTCGCTTCTTGCGAGTTCGGTTACAATCGGCTTTGGAGGCTCGGTTGGCGCCGAGGGTCCGATTGTGTATACCGGTGCAGCCATAGGCTCCAATCTCGGACAGCTTTTCAGGCTTTCGCCGCGTATTCTCATGATACTTGTCGGGTGTGGTGCCGCAGCCGGCATAGCAGGTATCTTCAAGGCACCTATAGCAGGGATGCTATTCACCCTTGAGGTACTTATGATCGATCTCACGACTGTATCGGTTATGCCGTTGCTTATCGCATCGATCTCAGGCGCTACTGTTGCCTATGTGTTTACGGGCTTTGATGTGGAGTTCCTTTTCATGCAGAGCGAGTCGTTTGCTACTACCCGTATTCCGTATGTGATATGTCTGGGTATTTTCTGCGGCCTTGTCTCTCTTTATTTCACACGTGTCATGAACATGATGGAGAATTTCTTTAAGCATAAATTGATTCTTCAATGGAAAAAGACACTTTTTGGAGGAGCGGTGCTTGCAGGTCTGGTTTTCTTGCTTCCACCACTTTATGGAGAGGGTTATACGGCAATCAACCATCTGCTCGGAGGGGATCCGAGTTCGATAGCTGACGGCAGTATATTCTACAGTGACCGCGAATCTCCATGGATGATTCTGGGATTTATCGGTATGGTAATACTTGCAAAGGGTTTTGCTACTTCTTCGACAACCGGAGCAGGCGGAGTAGGCGGTACTTTCGCACCGTCTCTTTATCTTGGCTGTATGTCGGGCTTTTTCTTTGCGTATCTATGCAATCATCTCGGTTTTGATCTTGACCTGTCGATCAAGAATTTCGCGTTGATGGGTATGGCCGGGGTCATGTCGGCAGTAATGCATGCGCCGCTTATGGCTATCTTTCTTACTGCAGAAATGACGGGCGGATATGATCTATTTCTGCCGCTTTTGATTGTGTCGACAATCGCTTATGGTACAATCAAGCTTTTTGAGCCGTACAGCATATACACCATGCGTCTGGCTCAGCGAGGAGAGCTGCTGACCCATCACAAGGACAAGGCTGTGCTTACGCTGCTGAAAATGAACAGTGTTGTAGAGACCGATTTTCAGGCTGTGACACCAGAGATGAATCTCGGAGAAATGGTGCAGGCTATATCACACAGTTCCCGCAATCTGTTTCCGGTGGTAGGCGATGACAAAAAGCTTGTGGGAGTGGTATTGCTTGATGATATACGCAATATCATGTTCAGGCCTCATTTGTACAAACGGATGTATGTGCGTAGGTTTATGTCGATGCCTCCAGCCAAGATCGTGATAGGAATGACGATGGAAAAAGTCATGAAGACTTTTGACGATACCGGAGCATGGAATCTTCCTGTGGTAGACGAGCAGGGAGGATATGTGGGTTTTGTGTCGAAATCCAAGATCTTCAATTCTTATCGCAGAGTTCTTCGCCATTACAGCGAGGACTAAATAACCGGAAATATGATGGTGTGGAAGAATCTGGCGGATAGGATCGTGGCTGCCGGGAATGATGAGCAGGCACGTAATTTAAGCCGTTTTTTCAAAACCGGACCGGGGGAATATGGTGAGGGTGACTGTTTTCTCGGTGTGATGGTGCCAGTGACCCGCCGTATTGCGGGGGAATACAGGGGACGTGTGAGTATAGATGACGTAAGAGGTCTGACAGAAAGCTGCTACCATGAAGTGCGGCTGGCGGGATTCCTTTGCCTGATAGAAATTTATAAGTCATATAAACGGCGTAAGGCAGGCTGCCGCGAGATCGTAGACATATATCTGAGTCTGCTTGACCGGGGTAATAACTGGGATCTGGTAGATGTGATCGCGCCTAAGATTCTGGGTGACTATCTTGTGACACATGTCGAGGAGCGAGGCTTGCTCTATGAGCTGGCTTCAATGGAGGGGCGGCTCTGGCATCAGCGTGTGGCTATGGTGAGTTGCTGGACGCTGATCAGAGCGGGTGAATATGACGACGCTCTGCGGCTGGCGAAGGGCTTTTTCGGACACCGCCATGATCTTATGCACAAGGCTGCGGGGTGGATGCTCCGCGAAGTGGGGAAGCGGGGCGGCGAGGATCGTCTGCGGGCGTTTCTCGACCGACATGCCAAGGAGATGCCACGCACCATGCTTCGCTATGCTATAGAGAAGCTGCCGGCGGATGACCGTGCGCGCTATATGGAGCGGTAAAGAAAATACTTGCGGATGAAATGGAATGTCGCGCCGGGCTTGTGAAGCGGGGCGCGACATTGTCGTATGTATATGTAATGGTGTTTCTGTGAGTGTCAGGAGTAGAGGAAGCGTTTTATGGAGTGCTTGGGAGTTTTTTTGAACGGTTCCTTGCGCAGCTCAATGGATGAGATTCTGCTATATACCTGAAGTTTGGCATTCAGGGCTTTAATGTTGTCATCCATTATTTTTATAATGGCACCATTGTCAATGCCGTCGTCTTTCATTTTTTTCTCATCCGGATAGACGAGCGCGACAAGTTTATTGTCACGAGACACAACAAGACATTCTTCAACGTAGGGCAGACGCTGTAGCATTGCTTCAATTTCTTCTGGATATATGTTTTGCCCCGATGGACCCAGTATCATGGTCTTGTTTCGTCCGCGTATGTAAAATAGCCCGTCTTTGTCGCATGTGACCATGTCGCCGGTGCGCATCCATCCGTCTTGGTCGATTGTCTGTGTAGTCGCTTCAGGGTTGTTGTAGTATCCAAGCATCACGTTGTCGCCACGTAGGAGTAGTTCGCCAGGCTTTACATGTGGGTCAGGTGATTCGATGCGGGCTTCCATTCGGTCGACGAGTCGTCCGCAGCTTCCGAGCCGACGGTTGTTCCAGGGTGCATAGGCGATGAGAGGCGCACACTCTGTCATTCCGTAGCCGATTGTAAAGGGGAATCTGATGCTGGTCAGGAATTTTTCTACAACAGGATCAAGGCTTGCACCGCCGATTATCATCTCATGCAGGTTGCCGCCGAATACATCGAGCAGTTGCCGTCGTATTTTGCTGCGCATGACAGCGCCAATAACAGGTGTGTGCCATAGAATTTTCATTTTTGTCGTACGGAGGCGTGGAAAGACGCGTGTCTTGATTATTTTATCGATGACAAGCGGCACCGTTATGACAAGCTTTGGATGAGTGTCGGCGAAAGCCTGTAAAAGGACTGTCGGTGAAGGTATCTTGCCGAGAAAGCGGGTGTGTGCGCCTACAGCAAACGGAAAAAGGACTTCGACAAGGAGCCCGTACATGTGAGCCATCGGCAATATCGAGACGATGCCGTCGCCGGCTTTTAGGTAGGGCATCAGGTCGAATGCAAACTGAAGGTTTGACATAAGTGCCCGGCGTGGTATCATCACTCCTTTGGGGTTGCCGGTAGATCCGGAGGTGTAGTTTATCAGAGCGAGCTGAGACGGGTTGTCGTCGATGTATTTTATGTCTGCGGCGCTTAATCCTGCAGGATATAGTTTCCTGACATTTTCTCCGGCGCTTTCCCATGCGTGGCGTGCAGGACGGTTTGAGCCGAGAATTGAGAATTCATCGGCAGTGTCGATTACGGCCTCAATTTCCTGAGGCATGTTATCGTTGTCGTGCAGATGCTCCCATATTTCGGCGTCGGTGAACAGAATGCGGCTGTTGCTGTGCCGCAGAAGGTTTGTTATGTCGTCGGGTGTGAACTCGTTGAGCAATGGTACGGCCACAGCCCCATAGGAGACTATAGAGAGGAAGGCTATTGCCCATTGTGCGCTGTTGCGGGCGCAAATTGCGATTTTGTCACCTTTGCCGATACCGGTCTGAGAGTAAAAAGCATGAAGCTGTGCTATTTTACCGGCTGTGTCGGCAAATGTGAAATTGCCCGTGACACTGACGTTGGTCAGTGCCGGACGATTCCAGTTTTCAATTATTGAGTCGTTAATAATTTTGTTGAGACTTCTCATAGTGAGTTTAAAATATAGTCTTATCGACCGGAGCCGCGGATGAGCTGCTTCACACGGCTGTTGAAATCATGCGAAGCAAGCAGCCGCTCTACGGTGATGTGCATACGGTATCGCCAATAGTGGCGGGAATTGGCCGGGATGTTGATCTGCTCATCGCGCGGGTCGTTTCGACGCAGATCGGAGGATATTGACATCCAGTCCTGTAAAGGCAGGATGCAAAGCATTGAAGGTGCTTTAAGATTCATGTCGACAATGCGGTCACATATCCATGGTTCGGCAAAATAAGGAACATCTCCGTTCTGGCGGAGGACGTTGTGGTAGAAGTGTGCGGCTTTCTCCCGGTTTTCCTCCCACCATCCTCGTATGCCGCTCATGTCATGGGTAGATGTCGTGCATACCGACAGATATGGGTATCGTGTAGTGTCGCCGAACTCGCAATGAGGATCTTTTGGCATACGCTGTATCTCGAGTGAAAGGATCCGGAGTGTGTCCATTACAGCCGGAACGCAATGAGGAATCATGCCGAGATCTTCTGCGCAAGTGAGCATGTCGGTTGCGTCGATTATAGGAGGAAGCTTCCACATGGCGTTGTCATGCCAGAAACTGTTGTGGCGATGGTAGAAGAAGTCGTTGTATAGCCTGTCGTAGCACCAGCGCTGGTAATCATTCAAGGAGCGGTAGGCAAATGTGGATTGCGCCGATATGCGTGGATGGTATTTGCCGTGCTCGTCAGGGTCTTCGATGAATAGAACGTTGTCGATCACATTGAGCAATGCATTGCAGATTGTTTCGTTCTGTTCATTCTTTTCCTGCCGGGCAAAGTATTCGGCGACTTTCTTCTGAGTGTCGAATTCAGGGCGTAGTTTCCATCGTCCGGAACCTGCATCGCATAGGAATGCGGATTTCACCTCTTCTGTACAGTCACCGAACAGGTCGTGTATAAACCAGTCCATGATGAGAGGTGTGGTCATGGTGTCGGTGTCGATCCAGAAATCGTAGGATGTACGCAGTTCTTCGGGGGTGAAGGGGAGTGCCGGATGGAATATACCGAGTAGTCCGTGAATAGCGTCCTGCGGAATCTGCCAGATTCGGAAGAAGCCGAGTACATGGTCAATGCGGTATGCGTCGAAATATTCGGCCATTTTGCGGAACCGTGCTTTCCACCACGCAAATCCGTCGAGTCCCATCTTCTCCCAGTTGTAGGTGGGGAATCCCCAGTTCTGTCCAAGTATGGAGAAATCGTCGGGTGGTGCTCCGGCGGATGTGTTCATGTAAAACAGTTCGGGATACTGCCACGCGTCGACACTTGTGCGTGATACCCCGATGGGTATGTCGCCTTTGAATGCGACGCCATGCGCTCGTGCATATTCGCTTACCTCGCGCATCTGTCTGTCGAGATGGTACTGTATGAAGCATACGTAGTCGATCTCGTTTTTATTTTCTTTGCTGAACTTTTCGATCTTTGCCTTGTCGAAAACAGAGTATTCCTCCCATAAGGTAAAGTCTGGTGTGCCGAAACGGTCACGGAGTACGCAGAACGCCGCATAGGGGAGTAGCCAATGGGAGTTGTCGGCAATGAATTTACGGTATTCTTTGCTTTGAAGTACCTCCGCTCCATTCTGAAGAAAGATCTCTCGAGTATAGGCCGCTTTTGTGCGGTTTACACGCTCGTAGTCGATTTCAGGCAGAGAGTTGAGTTCATGCCGGATTGCTTCGTAGTGATCCTGCCTGGCCGGGTTTTCAAGTTTGCCTACTTCTTCCAGCCGCAAAAACATGGGATGCAGCGCGAATGAGGAGTTGGCATTGTAAGGGTAGGAATCTATCCATGTCCCGGTCATGGTCGTGTCGTTGATGGGAAGGATCTGAAGGAATTTCTGCCCGGTCTCTACTGCCCAGTCCACCATTTTTTTCAGATCGAAGAAGTCTCCGACACCGAAGTCTTCATCAGTTCTCACAGAGAATACAGGAATGGCGACTCCAGCTGCATGCATCGGAGGGAACGGATCGGCAAGGCGCAAACCTGTATAACAGTTGAGGGTCGACAATGCTTTGGCCGGAAGCTCGATCGTGCGGTTGTCGCAGTTTTCCCAGGCAATGGGGACCGCAGATTCTTTTGTGCGTATGAAAAATTTGAATTCTACGTAGCGCGGGAGCTCCGATGCAGGAATATTGATGGTCCATGTCGGAAATCCGGCATCGTTCATGACGGGAGCCTTTTTGGGGTTCCAGGCACCGAGTGCATCAGGAGCACCTGCAATTGCGACAACCTGATCAGGTGCTACCATAGGCGCATCGACGGATATTGTCACCATGCCGTTGCGTGGTCTTGAAATGCGCTTGCGAGATTCGCGTCGATTTATGGTGTCTATGACAACCGACGAATAGTATGGTTTGTCCATCGGTGTGTCCTGCCATAGGTCATGACGGTTTACAACGGGGGTGTCGTCGGATGAACGGTGGTATATATGGGGTGTCTTCCCCCACTCTTCCGCAACTATGCCGCCATGCTCGTGGCGGACGAAGTAGCGATAGCTGAAATCGGGTGCAGTCTGAAGAATATCAACGGTTACCGACCATTTTGAATCGCCGACAGGCCGTAATGCGACGGCTTTGTCGCGATCACCCGCCCCAAGGGCATCGGTCTCTCCGGAGATGAACAGGGCTTCGCCCCAATTGGTGTGGTAATCAATTGTGAAAGTAACCTTCATGTGTATCAGAATATGCTATTGAACGGACAGATGTCAATGCGGGGTATCAAAATGGTACTCCGAGACAGATCTATCTGCAAATATAACGTTTGGGATTCAAAATATTTCACGACGTGTGAATTTTGTCGCCGGACGGTATCCATCGGCTGCGCAACAGGCGTACAAGAAATATAGTGCCACGGAAAATAAGTTCAAGGCACATTGCTATCCAGACACCTTTAAGTCCCATGGATTTTGCCAGTATCCAGGCGAGAGGCAATCTCACTATCCAGATGCTTGCAAAGTTCATGACGGCCGGCAAGGTGGTGCTTCCGACCCCTATAAACACACCGTAGGTGACAATTGCAGCGGCAAACATCGGCTCGGCCCACGCTTCTATGCGCAGAATCTCAATACCGAGAACCGCTATTTCTTTGACCGGTGTCATCATGTCCATTATCAGGGGTGCGGTTATCCACATGGCTATGCCCATTATTGTCATGACTGCCATTCCGAGACCGACGGTAATGTAGGCGAACCGCCTCACCAGATCTTTACGCCCGGCTCCGTAGCTTTGTCCGACAAGTGTTGTCGCTGCATCGCCTATGCCATAGCCGGGCATGTAGCACAGGCTCTCGGCTGTCACGGCGAAGGAATTGGCCGCAATAGCTATCACTCCGAGTGGCGCGACGATAGTTGTCACGGCTATCTGTGCGCCACATATCACAGCATGTTCGAGTGTCATCGGTGCGGAGATTGTAGCAGCTTTGCGTATTATAATGGCTTTCGGCCTGTAGCTTCCATGCAGTCCGCGGAGTTTCAGCTCCGGCTGCCGGCAGTAGGCATAATAGAACATCAGAGCGGCAGTAACAGCTTCGGCAAGCACGGTGCCGAGTGCCGCACCAAGCACACCAAGGTCTGCTCCGGGAATTGTGAATGAAAGGCCTGCAATTGTAATGTTGCGTGTAGGGAAGATTAACATGAAGTTAAACAGACAGTCAAGGACGCACATTATCACGCTGAGTATGCTCGGCACTCTGACATTTCCTACACAACGGAGCATACCTCCGGCAAGATAGTTGACGGTGAGTAGCGGGAGTGCGGAAACAAAGATCAGGAAATATAGTGATGACTGCGGGCATATTGTATCTGTTCCGCCAAGCCAGTGAGGAAGTTTCTGCGATATGGCAATGCCGATTGACGAAACAACAACACTGAATATCAAGGCCGCTACGATGCTTTGCCTAAGCACGTCACGTGCGGCATCAAAGTCTTTTGCCCCTACTTTGTGAGCGACCTGAACGGAAAATCCAGTCGTTACTGCTGAACAGATACCCCAAAAGAGCCATAATGTAGTAGAAACCAGCCCGATTGAGGCCGATGCGTCGGCTCCGAGGTGTCCGACCATCGATGCGTCGATATATTGCATGGTAATGCTCGACAGCTGTGCGAGCATCGCCGGCATTGCGAGGGACGCTGTAAGTTTCAGCTGCCGTGAAAAAGACATCGGCACGCCGTCGCGTATCATTGATATATCGGCCATTCTGATAGGTAGTTTAAATCTACTGCAAAGATAGTTAATTTCGTCAAGACAGCTAAGCGGACTACACAGGACTGGTGTGAGATAGTGTGTATGACAAAACTATTATGGCGTCCGGGATGTTATAAATAATGATTATGCTTAAATATATCGTGACGTCAGATTGACGCATTAAATAAACTAATTGGCTGTTACACAGTTTTCTCATTGTATAGACTTATATATGGATGATATTTTTGTCATTTTAATTCTTATTTTGCTTAACGGTGTCTTCTCAATGTCGGAGATCGCCATGATTTCAGCCCGAAAGTCTCGTCTTGCAGCTGATGCCAAACAGGGAAGCCGAGGTGCCAGAATGGCTTTGAAGCTGTCGGATGATCCTGACAGGTTTCTGTCGACGATACAGATAGGTATCACTCTGATAGGTATTCTCACCGGTCTATACTCAGGGGCGGCTCTTGCTGATGATGTCGGTGCGCTTCTTCACAGTTACGGTATGCCGCCTCGTACGGCCCACGCCGTTGGCCAGACTGTTATCGTAACGATAGTTACATTTTTGTCGATCGTTGCCGGAGAGCTTGTTCCGAAGCGTATAGGCCTTGCCGCAGCCAACGTTGTGGCTAAGTTTATATCGCGTCCGATGCATGTGCTGTCGGTGATGGCAATGCCGGCGGTATGGCTTTTGTCGGCCTCGACATCGTTAATCGTGAAGGTGCTTGGAATAAGAAGTAAGGAAAATAGTGTGACAGAGGATGAGATAAGATCACTTATACAGGACGGCACGGATGCCGGAGAGGTCAGAAAGGTGGAGCAGGATATCATGGAACGTGCGTTGGTTCTTGGCGACTTACGGGTGTCGTCGATAATGACTCCCAAGGTCGATGTGTCGGCCCTCAGGCTTGATATGACGGCTGATGAAGTGAGATCGCGTCTGTCGGCAGAGCTACATACTGCTTATCCGGTGTACTGTGACCGTACAGGAGATACCGTGTGCGGAGTTGTTACGCTAAAGCAGTTGATACTTAAGATTGAATCTGCTGATTTTCGATTGAAAGACGTTGTGACGGATCCGATTTATTTTCCGGAGTCGATGAGCGTCTATGACGCACTTGACCGCATGAAGGCCCAAAAGGAAAGTTTTGCGCTTGTCTGCGATGAGTTCGGAGGGATATCGGGTCTAGTGACTCCAAGTGATATACTTGACGGCCTTGTCGGTGGTATGCCCCAACATACCAAAACTCCCGGGATAGAGAACGATGAGGATGGTAATTCTTGGATCGTTGACGCGCAGATCCCGATCTATGATTTCATAAATTATTTTGAACTGGAGGACTTCTATAAGCCTTCGTCTTATTCGACTCTTGGCGGACTGATTCTGGAGGAGCTCAGGCATGTGCCTGAAGAGGGTGAAAAACTTGAGTGGAACAATGTCGGCTTTGAAGTGATGTCGATGAACGGTGCGAGAATCGGTAAAGTCAGGGTGAGACTTTCATCGCCTGCACATAAACACTGATTTTTGTTAAAAGGGCGGATTACGGATGAGTTATTAAGAATAATTGAGTATTTTTACAGCCCGTTATGAAACATGGTTTTGACAACGAGAAATATCTCAAAATTCAGTCCGAGCATATACTGGAGCGCATAGCGCGGTTCGGCGATAAACTTTATCTGGAATTAGGGGGCAAGCTGTTTGACGACTATCATGCAAGCCGTGTCCTGCCTGGTTTTCAACCTGACAGCAAGCTGCGCATGCTCAGCAAACTTGCTGACAGGGCAGAGATCGTGATTGTGATTTCAGCGCTCGATATTGAGAAAAATAAGGTGCGCAGCGATCTTGGCATCAAATATGACGAGGACGTTCTCAGGCTTCGCGGTGAGTTTATGGCGCGTGGATTTCTGGTAAATTCGGTTGTCATAACCCACTATAACGGTCAGGCGAGCGCCGATGCTTTCCGCAGCCGTCTGAGCCGTCTGGATATAAAGACTTACTGCCACTATACCATAGAGGGCTATCCTAATAATGTGGCACTGATAGACTCGGATGACGGTTTCGGCAAGAATGACTATGTAGAGACTACCCGTCCGCTTGTGATCGTGACGGCCCCCGGACCCGGCAGCGGAAAAATGGCTGTTTGTCTGAGTCAGCTCTACAATGAGCATCGCCGCGGTGTGGAAGCCGGATATGCTAAGTTTGAGACATTTCCGGTGTGGAGCCTACCGCTCAAGCATCCTGTGAATATCGCATATGAGGCGGCGACTGCCGATCTCAATGATGTGAATATGATTGATCCGTTTCATCTTGAAGCTTACGGAGTCACAGCAATCAACTACAATCGCGATATAGAAATATTCCCGGTGCTGAATGCCTTGTTTGAGGGGGTCTATGGGGAGAATCCCTATAAGTCACCTACCGATATGGGTGTGAACATGGTGGGTTTCTGCATCAATGATGACGAAGTGTGCCGCGAGGCATCGAAGAATGAGATAATACGCCGCTATTATACTGCATTAAACCAGATGGCCAGCGGTGCCGGCAATGACAGTGAGGTTAGCAAAATCTCTCTGAACATGAATCAGGCTAAGATATCGCCCAATGACCGGCCTCAGATAGTGGCAGCCCGTGAGCGTGCAGAGCGCAGCGGCAAGGCAAGTTCGGCCATAGAACTTGGCGATGGCACTATCATCACGGCAGAGCAGGGTGATCTTCTGGGGCCGAGTGCGGCCTTGATATTAAACGCTATCAAGCATCTCGCTGGGATTGACCATGCAGTGAAGCTCATACCGCAGGACATGATCGAGCCGATACAGCATACGAAGATCAATTACCTGCGTTCGCGCAATCCCCGTCTGCACACCGACGAGGTGCTTGTGGCCCTGAGTGTGTTGTCGACTACCGATGATCAATGTCGCCGTGCATTGTCGTTTCTGCCGGAACTGGAGGGTTGCCAGGTGCATTCGACCGTGATGCTCGGGGAAGTTGACCATAAGATCTTCAAGAAGCTTGGCGTGGGATTGACGTGTGATCCCCGCGGAAGAAAGAGGGTGTAAAATAAAAAAATCAGGCGTCAAAAGTTGACGCCTGATTTTTTTATTGCTGATATGGCGGCTGAGGTAATCAGATCTTGTAAGTGAACATGAGGTGAACGCCTACCTGATTGCTTTTGATGCCTAATCCATGCACGTGGCATTGTATTTCGGGGATGTATGCGTCGATGTCATCGTAGTGGGTAAAACGTCTGTAAAAATCCACTCCTGCTGAAACATGCAGATGATTGAACAATCTATAGCGCACCACGGCTTCAAAATGATTGAATGTGGCTTTTGAGGAGTCGCCCTGAACGTTGACCGGTTTCCCTGACGGGGTGAGCGACCAGTCGGCATTGCGGTCGTATCCTTGCCAGGTGTACAGGCGGTAGACCTGATTGGCGATGCTGAACGCCCATCGTGTTTTAGGCAGACGCAGATTGAGTCCTGCTTTTATTGAAAAGCCGCTTCCCCAGTTATAGTCACGGTTGTAGTCACGATAGAAATCGGTGAGTATGCCTGCCAGAAGAACTCCGTTGGCGTGTAGGACTCCGTCGAGTCTTATGCCGGGAGTCGGGGTGCTCTGAAACATCAGTCCGCCTCCGACAGATGCTGGTGTCCCAAGCTTATATGGAACGGCGCATGGCCTGAGTGGATCAACTGACATTTCATGGCGTACAATCGTGTCAGAATCAAAATAGTCGAAATGCTGATAAAGCCCGGCCGAGACTTTCAGTTTGGACTTGTCAACGACTTCGCAAGAAAGTAGTCGCCCGATGATTTCCACCCGGCTCAACAGTGGTTGTTTTTTTATGGCGTTGAGTTGCAGGTAGAATGAGAAATAATCATAGGGGGCTTTACATGTATGGGCATATCGGTCGCCGTACTCTATGTAGACTTCGGCAGTTCCGCCGCTTGTTGATGCGGACTGATCGTCGTGAAAGGCTAAAATTCGACCTCCAAGTCCGATTTCGACATAAATGGGTGGTATGCCGAACATGCGTCCGGATGTTGACCGATGACGCCACATGTCGCCTGTGATAAGGCGTGTGACACCGCGCATAGGGTTTACTACAAATGCTGCGAGTTCGCGTCCGAAGCGTTCTTCGCCTGTGGTCCGGTCGTTGAGTATCAGGTCGGATGTCCGGTAAAGGACCTCACCGATGGCCGCGCCTCCGATCGGGGTCGCTATGATGTCGTTGGTCGAAGGGTATTCGCATTCCATAAACATTTCCCACATGGCGCTTCCTCCTATGGCAAACAGTTCGGATGCCCAGAAATTGTAGCCGTTTGAACGTCCGGCATTAAAGAATATGGAACCATTGTAGGGGTGGGCGAACATGTTTGTGCCGAGGTGATCGTTGTCCCATTCAAAGCCGTGCCGGAAATTTTCTTTTATCGTGTTCCAGGATATGTAGGCGTAGTGGCCTTTCTGCACATATCGGTCAAAAGCCCAAAGACCGATATTCATACCGGCAGTCTCGGCTGTTGCTCTCCATAAATGTTTTGTCCGGAGCCTGGCGATGTCGGCCGGATCGGGTGCCTGCGGCAGTGATGCCGGGTGTCGGTTGTGGATCTTGTCGAGAATGTCGATGGAGTCGTGCGCAGATTCCTGACGGGTTGTCTGCGCAGTGCATATCATGGTGAATGCGAGAGTTAACAGTAGTGTGATTGCTTTAATCATCTTGCTATTGTGAAGTGTACCGTCGGCAAAGGTAAATGATACCGACAAAACATTTTTATTCACATGATGTGATTATGTGGCATATTCCCTATGGATTGTGTCAGAAAAGAGAACATATCTTTCTTGGGATTCCGGAATTATAGCTATGTTTGGCCGTTTTCGCATAATAATTCGGTATAAAGTGCTTAATTTTGCATCAGAAAGCATAACCGAAAAAACAGTTTAACGATGATATACTTTGACAGCGATTACATGGTGGGCGCACATCCAGAGGTGCTTGAGAAACTTGTGGAAACCAACGGACTGCATACGGTGGGTTACGGACGTGACGAGTACACGGCCGAGGCACGCAGGATCATGCTGGATGCATGCGGAATCGAACAAGGCGAAGTGTATTTTCTTGAAGGCGGAACACAGACCAATGCAGTGGTGATAGACCGCTTGCTTGATCATAATGACGGTGTGATCGCGGCTGACACTGCTCACATAAATGTGCATGAGGCAGGCGCTATCGAGGCTACAGGCCATAAGGTGATCACACTTCCCAATCATGACGGAAAACTCAGGGCGGAGGATATAAGCGCATATATCGATAATTTTTACCGTGATGAGACGAATCACTATATGGTGCGTCCGGCGATGGTGTATATATCTTATCCCACGGAACTCGGTACGGTTTACAGCCGCGATGAACTGACGGCGGTCTCGACTGTATGCAGGAAAGCAGGTATTCCGTTGTATGTCGACGGTGCGCGTCTGGCTTACGGTCTTGCTGCGGACGGCGCAGATCTTGGACTGAAGGATATTGCTCAGGCGTGTGACGTGTTTTATGTAGGAGGCACAAAATGTGGCGCATTATTTGGAGAGGCAGTCGTGACACGCCGCCCGGAGCTTCTGCCGCGTTTTGTCTCGCTTATAAAGCTTCGTGGCGCCACGCTTGCTAAAGGACGCCTGCTTGGCGTGCAGTTCGCGACGTTGTTTTCCGGTGGGTTGTATGAGAGAATAGGGGCTCATGCCGTCAGTCTGGCCATGAAAATAAAGGAGGGCTTTAAATCTCATGGCTATGAGCTTTATATCGATTCACCGACAAATCAGCAATTCTTTGTTTTGCCTAATGATAAGATTGAAGAGTTGCGTAAGGTGGCATCTTTTGAGCTGTGGGGACCGATGGGGGAGAATGAGACTCCTGTTCGTTTTGTGACAGACTGGGCTACCACCGACGATGATGTGGATGCTCTGATAGCGGCTCTGTAATCATTAGTGTGTTGAGGGTGCTATTTAATTACGTTGCCGGTGGTGATAACATATAGATGGATGGGCTTTACGCTTCAGAAACAAACAATGAGGTACATGACAAGAAAACACCGGTAGTGGAATGTATAGGGCTTTTTTATGTGCTCAAATAATATCATGACACATTGTTGAGATATTAAAATACCCGATTTTTATCGGGTATTTTTTTTGTCTGTCGGATTGATAAAGACTTGAAACAGGACTTGCAATAGTGGCAAATTTCTACTGTGATGGCTTTAATAAGATAAAACCAATCGATTGGTCGGTTTTGTTTTTCTTTTCATATATTTGCATTCAATGATATTACTTTCAGCAATATGGACAATGTTAGGAAACAGAGGGGAAGTATCGTGCTACACAAAGAAACAAGGGACGGTGCGGATTACATACGGATAGAGTATGTAAACAGTCAGGTTGTCGCCATGCTGCTTGCTCAAGATGCGGATGTGGAAAAGGCAGGCGATAATTCCGCCTACATACCTGCCGCCGCTTTTAAGCTGCCGGAGTTCTACGACCGCTATTCACCCCATGCCTATATTGATTACAGTCGGGTTTACATGCGGCATCCAAAACCCAAAAGGGAATACACACTGCCGAAAGGCTACTTGGAACTGCTGGAGCAGAAGCGGTATAGCCTTTCCACCATAAAAGCCTATAAAATCTATTTCAGCGACTTCATGGAATACCACAAGGAGCAAGACCTTGACCTGCTGACGGTCGAGGACATAAACAGCTATATGCTCCACATGGTAAAGGAAAAGCACATATCCGCCACCCAGCAGAATATGCGCATCAACGCCATCAAGTTCTATTACGAGAAAGTCAGGAAAGGCAAGCGGCAATATTATGGTGGGATAGCCCGTGCAAAAGAATACAAAGCATTGCCTGAAGTATTAAGCCGGGAGGAAATGAAAAGCATCTTTGCACAGTTATCCAATCGGAAACACAGGTGTATGATTTCTCTTATTTACTCGGCCGGGCTACGGCGAAGCGAACTTCTGAACCTGACACCCCAAGACATCATCAGCGAACGGATGCTAATCAGGATTGCTGGAAAAGGTAAGAAATGCAGGTATTCCCTACTGTCGGAAAAGCTGCTCCACGAACTAAGGGCTTACTACCGGGAATACAGACCGCAAAAATGGCTTTTTGAGGGCGAACAGGCAGGCGAACAATACTCACCCAGCGCATTGGTTAAGATATTGAAAGAAGCGGCAAGGAAAGCCGGAATAAAGCATCGGGTTCATCTGCATATGCTCCGGCACACGTTTGCTACCCACCTGCTGGAACAAGGGACCGACCTAAGAACCATACAGGAACTTATGGGACATACCGATATAAAAACAACGGCAATTTATTTGCACGTATCAAACGCCTATAAAGCCAAAATCCCCAATCCGTTGGATTGTTTGGATGATTAGGCAATGATTTAATAGTGAATAGGAACAGCACCATAAGGTGCGTTTATCGAAAAATTATTCGCAATAACAAATGGAGAAAGAAGAAAACTACATATCAAATCTTGATTGCTCGCTTTGGCGAGTTGATGATTTGGGGCTATATGCCGCCAAATCCCCTATCCATATCAATTCTTTGGGCGGTAACTTCGATGTGTGGTTTGATATGGATGGCGAAAGTTTTCCTACCGACAAACAGCTTACTGCATGGACGGAATTTTGCAATGTAAATCCAATGGATATGAAAGAAATGATAATGAATGGT
>CAJTPZ010000016.1 GCA_910578395.1 uncultured Muribaculaceae bacterium
GGTTTGTTATGACCTATAACATTATTTTGCTCAAATTTTTAGACAATCTCTTAGATCTACACTAAGTGGATGATTTTTTATAAAGCCGGATGCAATCGTAAATAAACCGCAATCCCGGAAACTCGTCCGGCTTCCGGGATTATCAAAATCAAGGCCTGAGAGAGTCTGGCAATTCTACCGGTATAGTATCGCCCGGATCAAGCAAATCATCGTCAAGTTGCATGACCGGCCGACTGCGGCGGCGCGTGAATGAACTGCGCGAAACTCCCATTCCGCGATTGAACAATGACTCAAGCTGGCTTACCAGATTGATACGCGTCGTGTCGGCAATAGCAAGCTGTTCGACATATCCCTCACCGTTTTCTTTCACCTTGGCCCCTCCGAGGCGTATCTTCATATTGTCGGGAGTGCCTTTGATATTTATGCCGAATTTCCACGGCAAAGGCGACTTAATCACCGAAACATGATAATTGAGATTCATGTCGAGATCATTGCTGCCCATTACACCAAGGCGGTAACGGTCTATATCGAATACAAACGGATAGATACTCATAAGCGAACTGTCGACAGCTATCTTCACTTTCATGTGATCGATAAGATTCCGCTTTTTATCCTTAAATACAAGCCACTTCGACATAGACTTAAATGTGCGGTCATCAAGCAGCACAAGACTGTCGCCTTCAATATCGATCACCGCTTTGAGCGACGGAATCACAAAATTCATATCACGGTCAAGTCTGGTCGTCGCCGCCACATCGGCATTGACTATGCCGCTCAGATCCCGCATCGCCGGGAGCAGAGTGTCAAGCGACGGAACCACCTCAAGGAATCTGTCGAGATGAAAGTTACTCAGACGCATTCCCATGCCGAACTCCAGACTGTCTGGCATAAGCGACGAATATAACGCCGACACGTCGATCCGGCCTACATCACCCTGTGCCGACAGGTCACGGAGACGCATTATGCCTCCACGCGTCTGCAATTCTCCGCTGAAATCATGCATCAGCATATCAGAGTATATCACATTACTCGCTTTCACGTCGATCATCGCCTCTATGTTGACCGGAATAATAAACGGCCCTCCGGCAGAATCAACCGCTGCGGCATTCAACGGTACAAGATCGCCCGTATAGTCATCCATATCCTGAATGGCAACATCGGCATGAGAATCCACATCACCCGACAGACAAGCTGCCGTGAGCTGGTCTATATCGACGGTATCCGACAAAATCCTCACACCTATCCTGATCGGCCGCCGGGCACTCGGCCGTCGACGGCTCGCCCACTGCTCAAGATTGGTTATATCACCACGCACTCTCAGGTCGGTGCGCCCAAGTTGCAGCGTGAGCGAACGCAGATCAATGCTGTCACTCGAAAATGCAAGATCGACATCGCCAATGCGCGTGACAAGCGGAAATGCCCTTGAAAGCATCTGTCCACGTGATGCCGATATGTTTCCCAATATTTTCCATCTTGAGATGAGTTCTCTCAAGCCGGTGGTTATGCTGTCATTGTCGTTATCATCAACTCTTGGATGCCGCGCAACACGGGCGGCAAGCGAATCGGACCGCAATGATCTACGGCGCGGATTCAAATGAGCCGTGACATCGACAGAGGGAGATTTAACTGCCGCGCGAAAATCCCTGTCACCAACACCAATACCGTCGGCCACAACAGAAAGAGCAAGCAACGGCACACTGTCCTTACCCTCAAAACGACGAAGCGAAGCATTGCAGTCGAGCATATTCACCGCCACACGCAAAGAGTCGGGCAACGACACAAGCCGGAACTGCGAGGCCTTTATGCTTCCTCCAAACGGATTGATGCGCGTTGTATCGGAAGACGAATACACGTTACGCGATCCAAGCCCTACGTTCAAGCCGTGGGCAAGAATTGAAATTCCACTGCCACTATAGGATATAGTATCGGCATTAATGCTTACCGTCAGCAAGGAATCGGTACTGACACCATTGACTTCTATCTTACGGTCACTGTCAAATCTGAGGAAAGCGGCTGGGGTGACAAACCGTAGAGTATCACCAGTAACCGAATCAGACGACATGGCCATGTCAAACTGCCGTAAAGATACAGTTCCACGTGCAAAAATCCGATGAAAACGATTCGCGGCAAGATCACTGCGTCGAAGCCTCACCGACAGATCTGTCCCTAATGTGCCCCTCATGCTTCCCCCCATCGCATCCTTCACAGCCTGTGGCAGATAGCCGATGAAAGCTCGCCCTTTGAGCTGGCCGGCAAAAACCGGGTCGGTCAATGGGTGTTTCAACGAACCTACAAAATCGAGATCAAGCACCCTTGATTTCATCTTAAACTCATTGACTTCGAGAACCGACATATCCAAATTGTCGCCATCGACAGTCATCTGTGCTCCAAAACTCAGCCGATCCAACGAAAGTCCGATTTTTTCAAGCGACAAACGGCACGGGTTTATCTTGAGATCAGCTACACCCGACGGCAACAGGACTGTGTCGGGTAGAACCATATAAGGCCGACTGAGCTTGAATGACACTGCAATATTCATGTTGGTGTCAAAGTTACCTACATCAGCCAATGCTTCTTCAGGCAGATATCCTGAGACACGCGTCACATCCACCGACGGAAGTTCAACTTCAAGATGTTCGATTGTAAGACATTCGTCAAATCTGACGCGCGTATCGAGTTTTGCAGGCGTACCGTCGACTGAAAGCACAAAAGATTTAAGGGCGAGTTCCGACGGCGTTTCAGGATTCCACTCGATGCGGCCATCTGCAGTGAAAAGCAGAGGACCGTCAGTGGCAATAGGAAGTCCGGCTATTCTTACATTTCCCTCGGCTGCCATACTGTAAATAGGCGAATCTGCGCCATTGGCATCAATAGCACTGAAACATAAAGCGAATTCAGTGGAGTCAGGAAGCGAAAAATATTTCAACGGCCCCGAATTGAGCAGAAGAAAACGGTTTATGCTCAAAAACGGAAGCTCGTTTTTTACAGTGTCGCCGGGTGATGACGCCACAAGATTGTAATTTGCTACGGAGTCATTGGCCACAACAATGTTGACAGCAGGCTGCGAGAGCGCTACATCGTAAAGTTCATACCGGCCGGCAAGAAGTGACACCAGATTTATACCTCCATGCAGACTGCGGAGAGTGAGCAACGTGTCGGCATCGGCCGGCAACATCTGACGTACATCCGGATCAAGATTGTCGAAAGCGCCCGATACAAGTGACAGGGAATCTATGTCGACACTCAGCCTGGGGAAAGTGCTCCAGAACGTCAGCTCAATGCGGCTGGCCGACACAGACCCGTCGATATATTCAGAAGAATATTTCGCCACAAGCGGTGTCAGGCGTTCGGGCGACAACACCACAACCAAAGCCGTCAGTATTCCGGCTACGAGTAAAATCACAGCTGCCAGAAACAGAACGACAACACGCAGACATTTTCTAAATGCCTTACGGACAACCGAAGTCTTTACCTCCGTCAAACGCTCATTTCCGTTTTCCATAACCTGATTTCACAACAACACTCATAGGCCGGTAGCCGTCACATGAAAACAGCCCTGTTTGCGTTCATATTTCACGTAGCAACGTCCACGGTCGCGCATATCCTTCATAACCTCACCAAGAAGATTTTTCATATCCTCCTGAGTGCGCGGCACTGTCACCGAATCACAAATGAATTTTGAATAACTTATATCAAACGTTGTTCCGAACACATGAGCCGATGTAGTCGATGCATTGCGGTTGACTCGCCTCAATCGCGACACACTCTCGTCGGTACGTAACACCGAAGTGACTTTTACCCTGTAACTGCCACCGCCACGGGAATCGAGCGAATCAATGAACGCCGCGCCGATATCACGCAGAAGCGACTCAGCCTCAGGCACAAGATATGGCAACGAATGTGTAAGATTATCCACAAAATATTCACGACAGCTTTCGAGCCTTACCAATGGCCTCCCGGCATTCCACGCCGAAGCAAGCGATACAATAGGCTTCACGCCTATAGCCTCAGCCGCCTCCAGATGCCTGTAGTTGCTGTCGTTGAACACTCTTCCCAGATTTCCGCCAACCGAATTGATCTTCATCTTCTTTCCTCCCGGAGGCATCGAACCATAGTGTAGCAGAAACGGATTCGACCCGCACTCTCCGGCCAGAATCATATCGATCTCCGAACCGGCGGAACGAACTACCTCTTCACCATCTCCGCCACAACCAACCGCCAACAGCAGGCTCACCGCAACTATTACAGCCAGAAGACACTTCATCGACAACGGTCAAAGAGATTGCGGCAAGCGTCGCCAAGCAGATCAAGCACAAGTTCAAAGCCTTCGGCACCCTCATAGTAAGGATCCGGAATATGATCATAGCGAGTCGCCATTGACACAAATTCACCCATTGCCACAATCTTGCGTTCATCATCGGGTGTACGTGCCAGATCACAAAGATCCGAAATATTGGATGAGTCCATGCCTATGATGATATCGAAATCATCAAAATCAGACGGCCGCACCTGCCGACAGCGCTGTCCTGTAAGATCTATGCCGCGACGGCCGGCATGCACACACATGCGTCGGTCAGGCTGCTGTCCTACATGCCATCCGCCTATGCCGGCCGAGTCGATTACCCATTTGTCGGCTTCCCCTTCAGTCCCGACTATCTCACGCATGATCCCTTCTGCCGCCGGCGAACGACATATATTGCCGAGACAGACAAACAGCACACGCTTCTTCTCACGACCATGCAGTTCCGACAGAAGTTGTTGAGTGGTATTCTTCATATCAGAGGCTTTCAAGCAGACGCTTCAGCACCACCTCGGCCGAAATCTCGCGGTTGGCTGCCTCAGGTATCACAAGCGAACGATCACTCTCAATCACATCATCGCTCACGATCATATTGCGACGCACCGGAAGGCAATGCATGAAATAAGCGTTGTCAGTCAAAGCCATTTTCTCGGATGTGATAGTCCATGCACGGTCTTTAGAAAGAATCTGTCCGTAATTCGGATCGGCAAACGCCGACCAGTTCTTGGCATACACGAAATCAGCACCGCGCAGAGCCTCATCCTGGTCGTAAATGACCTTGGCGTCACCTACAAATTCCGGTGCAAGCTCATAACCTTCAGGATGAGTGATAACGAAATCATAACCGGCTGCATTCATCCATTGTGCAAACGAATTTGGCACAGCCTGTGGCAACGCGCGCGGATGCGGCGCCCATGTAAGCACCACTTTCGGGCGCTCCTTGGTCTTGTGCTCTTCGATTGTGATAAGATCAGCAAACGCCTGCAACGGATGACCCGTAGCAGCCTCCATCGAGAAAACAGGACGGCCTGAATATTTTATGAACTGGTTGAGTATCTTCTCATTATAATCGTCATGCTTGCTCTCGAAACGTGCAAAACTACGCACTCCTATTATATCGCAATAGCATCCCATAACCGGCACAGCTTCAAGAAGGTGCTCCGGGCAGTCGCCATCCATGATCACACCTCGCTCAGTCTCAAGCTTCCATGCACCGTTGTTCACATCAAGCACGATCACGTTCATGCCAAGATTCATGGCTGCCTTCTGTGTGCTCAGACGAGTGCGCAACGACG
This sequence comes from uncultured Muribaculaceae bacterium, assembly GCA_910578395.1. Lineage (GTDB taxonomy): Bacteria > Bacteroidota > Bacteroidia > Bacteroidales > Muribaculaceae > JAFLTL01. Next base: position 5,596 of record CAJTPZ010000016.1, read on the forward strand.
AATTGAAAAAAATCATCATCAACGTCTTGTTACGACCGAGATGACTATAAGCAAAACGGTCACGCTTAACTTCAAGCGCTTCCTTTACAGCAACGTCAAGGGGGCCGATATCGTCGACCGAAGTAAAATATCTCATAGTTAATACTATTTTCAAGTTTATATTACCACAAATATACGTAGAATATTCGATGAGAAGAATAGCGATAGTCACGCGAAGCATGGTTCGCGGTGGCGAAGCCAATTCTTTGAATCAAATACATGCACAATATTCGATGAGAAGAATAGCGATCACCAGGCCAGCTACCGCTTATTATGTCTACAAAGCCGATTCCTGAGGCCAAATATATACATTTCCAATGACTGATAACCCTGATTTTAACGAACTATAAGAATAATTCATCTCTACCTTTAGTCTGTAGCATTCTAAAGGTAGAGAGTCTATTTTTGTCTTACAGTGAAAAAACAGATAAACATTCAATTCGGTGCTCGTGTTGCGCGAAATGCGTAAACTGCGGGGGATTTCGCAGGAAGAACTTGCATTCCGGTGCGGCGTGCACAGAACCTACATAGGATCAATCGAAAGAGGCGAGAAATCCCCCACCTTAAACACTGAATGTCTTATTCTCAGCAAAGAGATTACCTACAAAACTGTATTTCCGCGACATTAATGGTTACCAGCGGCCTGAGGCTCCTCCGCCGCCGGTCATACCGCCACCAAAACTGCCGCCGCCGAATCCTCCTCCTCCAAATCCCCCGCCGCGGCCGCCAATGCCGCCGATCACCACAACCGGGCGCTGTCTGCGCGGAAGCCGATACCGCTTATGTGTCTGATTTCCGCAGTTTTCACAATGATAAGTGCGCACACCCTCACCTTCCACGCTATATGTTGCGGGGCGCACTATGTTATCGCTGACAAGACGGGCTGCCTTTGCTCCACAATGAGAGCACTCCACATATTGTGACGACGGATTTGGATAAGATCTCACCATACCATAGTGACATGCAGGACAAAGCCATACGTCATGCAGAACCGAATTCAGTCTGGTTTCGGTAGCCTGGCCAGGAGTAAGCCATCGGGCGATTTCTGCGGGGTCGGTCACCCTCCGCATGCGCGTCGAACAGCGTGGACATTTCGATGCCTTATTGCGCAGACGCTTCATCTGCCACAGAAGCAACAGAAACGCAGGAAGCGGTAGAAATAGAAACAAGACACTCACCACTGCTGTCGTGAGCCGCAATTTGCTCAGCCGATTGTATTTTTCCTGAACATCGCATTTCAGAAGCGATATATAGACTACAATGAACATGAACAACGCGCCTACCGCCACACAAAGGCCTATATACATGCTCCACATCTCTTCTCCGTCACTGTCTCCACGACGGGCGGAAGCATCATTGCCATAAACCGACATAAGCTCTTCACGGGCCACAGGATCGGTGATTATATTGTCGAGGACTCCAAGTGCGGCAATCACACCTCCGTCATAGTCACCCTCTCTGAATTTGGGAAACAGATCACGGCGCAATATTTTTCCTCCTGTAATATCCGGCACGACTCCCTCCATGCCGTAGCCGGTGCGTATCACAGCCGCACGCTGGTTCACCGCCACAAACAATAGCAGACCATTGTCCTTGTCTTTCTTGCCTATCCCCCATTTCTCATAAAGAGCGGTAGCTAATGCATCAGGATCGGTATCCTCTCCTATATCCTCGACAACCACAGCCACAACTTCTGCCGAGCTCTTACTCCATATATCGCTCATGATAGAGTCAGCCATCTGCTGGGCCGCAGGAGAAATTATCCCGTCGGGATTCGACAGAAATCGTGTACGGTCGGCAACATGCACGTTGGGTATATCGTCGATCCCGCGCACACCAGCCATAGTGGTAGCCGCAACCGACACCAGAACCACAATAAACGCTAAAAATCTTTGTTTCATCAGTTTTTAAGCAAAAGACAGGCATCACCGTAACTCAGAAACCTGTAGCTGGGATCGGCAAGAGCATGATCATAGAGTCGGCGCCACTCACAGCCGTCACCGCCCGCCTGAGCGATAAACGCCGACACAAGCAGCAGCAATGTCGATTTAGGCTGATGGAAGTTGGTCACCATGCCGTCGACAATGTTATAACGATAGCCCGGAGCAATGATCAGACGAGTATCGGCAACCAATGTATCTCCTTCCATATTATTCAACACAGCCTCAAGAGCCTCATGCGGTGCAAGCTGTGGATGATCCTGATCATACGGCCACCACTGCGGCACCTCGCCATCCCAGCGTCCGGCTGCCATGAGCGAGCCTATATGATAAAGACTCTCAAGAGTGCGCACCGATGTGGTACCGACGGCTATCACCGGACGTCTGCCGGCTCCAGGCTTTGTCCATTCCGCCAGTTCCTCTACAAGTCGGCGCCCGACAGCAATAAACTCTGCATGCATCGGATGGTGGCCAATGTCGTCACTCTTAACTGGCTGAAATGTACCTGCTCCCACATGCAGTGTCACTTCGCGGCGCTGCACACCGCGGCGGTCTATTTCCTCAAGAAGCCCTGAAGTGAAATGCAGTCCGGCCGTAGGAGCCGCCACTGACCCTTCTATACGCGAAAACACCGTCTGATAGTCACGGTTGTCCGATTCCTCGCTGCTTCGGTTCAGATATGGCGGAATAGGTATTTCTCCTGCGGCGCTGATAATATCGGAAAACGTCAGCGACGCATTGTCCCATTCAAAAACGACAACAGTTGGCGAAGCCATAGTGTCGCGGCGCGCCGTAAGCACAACCGTCTCTCCGTTTATGACAAGGTGACGTGTCAGGTCAAGACCAGGCTTCCATTTTTTTGAATTTCCCACCAGACAGGTCCATGAACAGCTGTGTGTCGACTCAAAGTTCCGGGCATAATCGGCCGGAGTGACAGGTTCAAGGCAAAACACCTCGATGAGAGCACCTTCGTCGGTCTCACCCTTGCGAAAACGCAACCGGGCATTGATCACACGTGTGTTATTGTAGACAAGCACGCTATCTGCAGGCAACAGGTCTGGCAGCTCACAGAAAACCCGATCCGATATACCGGAACCGGCACACCAGTGCAACAGCCGGCACTTGTCACGGTCTTCAAGCGGATGAAGGGCAATTCGGTCATCTGTCAGAGGATAATCATAGTCCTCGATTCTTATATTTCTGACATCGTCGGTCATATCGGATTCTTGATAAAATCAATTTCATCGGCAAGCTGATGTGCAACCATGCGCGTCATGGCTTCGCCACGCACCTCTTCGTCACGTGCCATCCGCTCCCATCCATCAAGTCTGGCATCAGGACGACGAACCAGATTCAATGCCAGACGCAAGGACGTATAGCGGGCGGACACATCCCCCTCTGCAAGCAGTTCAACCATTTCCGAAGCATAAGGCAGTCTACACAACAGCCTGTGACAAAGCACATCTGTCACCTCTGCCACAGGAGCATCTGCACACCATTGAAGCGCCTCCGCTTTCTCAATAGCATCTTCAGGCATTATCATTGGTGCCAGCAGCATTGAGCAACGGGTTGTCTTATTATCCCAGAGTCGGCGCGCGAGCTCGGCATTTTTGCCTGTAGCATTGGCCACTTCAGTTATCTGAGGCTGTGTAAGACCGAAGATAATGCGGAACGGACTGCCCGCTTTGCGCAGCACGTCGGCGACAATGCCGTTGCGCATCGCAAAGAAATGGCGCTTGATCTGTTGCATGTCATTGAATCGCTCCATGATTTAATGCCTTTTGTTATGCTAAAAATCTTGCCGGCAACTCTCGCGAAGAGATAATTGCCGACAAGAATTATGTTTTGTGTCTCGGATCTATTGATCAGATAGCGTCATCCTCAACCGTCTCGAGAGACTCGGCGGCAGGAGCGGGAGTGTCGCTGGTAGCTGCTTCAAGCTTCTTCATTATCGAGAAGATAAAGAGTGCCGACAGCAGACAGAGAGCGATAAGTATCGACCAGATAGTCCATACCGGTATCTTGCCCCAAAGAATCATCGGGATCGACACAAGATAGTTGCCGACAGCAGTAGCAGCAAACCATCCGCCCATCATAGCGCCTTTGAGTTTCGGAGGAGCCACTTTGGATACAAACGATATACCCATCGGTGAGAGCAGAAGCTCGGCGAATGTGAGGAGCAGATAAGTTGAGATAAGCCAGTTAGGCGACATCGAGCCGTTTGTGCCGACAAGCGTGAGCGAACCCATCACCATCACGCAATAAGCGATACCGGCCATCACCATACCGTAGCCTATCTTGCGGGGAGCGCTCGGCTCTTTACCCTTCTTGGCAAGCCAGCCGAAGAGCGCAAGAGAAAATGGAGTAAGAGCCACCACATAGAACGGATTGAACTGCTGATATGCGGCAGGATCGATATCGGTAATCTCCGAAGGAATAACATTAATTACGAGATAGGCGACAACACCGGCACACACGGCAAGAACCACACCGCTGATCGTGCGGGCCTTGGCAGTCGTGCTCTGAAACACACTGAACAGAGCGTATACTCCGATCCAGATCGCCGTCAAGGCTCCGATATTAAATCCTATGCGGGTCCAGCTTGACGAGAAGTTTGCCGTACAGCTTTTTGCAAACTCAGTAAGGGTCTGACCATTCTGATGGAATACCATCCAGAAGAATATAACCACTGCAAAGACAAGCAGAAGAGCCACCACACGGGCTTTTGTCTGCTCGGGGGTCAGTTCGGGCTGCTTGTCAGCTACTGCCGCCGTTGTCTTGGCAGCTTTGGTATCCTGCTTCTTGTCCTTGATGATATGGGCATATGTGCGGCGTCCAAGGAAATAGATAAGGAAGCTGATGATAAGCGATCCGCATGCGAGAGCGAATGCATAGCTGCAGCCCGTAGAGAATGCTGTGATATAGTCAGTGGCAAACTGTGTGAGCGATGCCCCGGCCTGGCCGCACGCAGCGGCGAAATCCGAGAGGTAACCCGACAGGAACGCAGCCACATCTCCACCTTGTGCCATGCCTTTCTCGACTGCGAAATCAGTCATAGCTTTAAGCTGGTCGGTACCCGCTGCCGGCATGTTGGCAAAATTATTTGTATCAAGACACCAGTTGCTCACTGTTGCAGCCATCGGGTCAGACGTAAGGAAACCTCCACTCTTGAGAGCCATGTTCTTAAGAGCGATAGCAGCTCCGGGAGCATACATCGAGCCGAGATTGATAGCCATGTAGAACAACGAGAATGCCGTGTCGCGCTTGGATGCATAGCGTTGCTCGTTGTAAAGGTCACCTACCATCACCTGCAGATTGCCTTTGAACAATCCTGTTCCCACAGAGATAAGAAGCAGGGCGGCAAAAAGCACCATCATCGACACATTGGAGCGGACAGGAGTGGGAGCCGACATGAGAGCGTAGCCGATAAACATAACGGCGATACCACTCACCACGCATTTCGAGAAGCTCCATTTATCTGCAAGCCAGCCACCGATAAGCGGCATAAAATATACCAACGCGAGGAAAATCGAGAAAATCTGACCGGTCCAGGTAGCGTCAAATCCAAACTTTGCCTGGAGGTAGAACAGGAAAATTGCGAGCATCGTGTAGTAGCCGAAGCGTTCGCCAGTATTGGCAAGCGCAAGCACATAGAGACCCGACGGTTGATTCTTGAACATCTGTTGTAGTGTGAAATTTATTTATGGTATTATTTATTGCTTGTTTTTGGAAGTCTGAAGCTCCTTGAATGCGAGAGCATATAGCCGCATTTGTTTCAGCAACGCCAGCAAACCGTTGCTGCGTGTAGGCGACAGATGCTCCTGAAGCCCTATATCATTTACAAAATGCAGATCACTTTCAAGTATTTCATCAGGGGTATGATCCGAAAGCACTTTCACAAGCATCGATATTATCCCCTTCACAATGATAGCGTCAGAGTCAGCCGTATATATGACTTTACCCTCATCGCTTAGCTCGGCATTGAGCCATGCACGGCTCTGACAACCCTCGATCAGATGCTCGGGAGTACGGTACTTCTCATCAATAGGAGGTAGTGAGTTCCCCATGTCGATGATCATCGCATATCGGTCCATCCAGTCTTCTATATCGACAAACTCATCGACAAGTTCCTGTTGTGCCTGGTCTATTGTCATTTTTATTCAGTTGTTAGTTCTGTTTTAATCCTGCGACAACACTCGTGCCACTGTTTCGCCCACAGCCTTTAGCGTTTCCCTGTCTATTGCACCGATACCGTCGGCATGAGTATGCCACGTAGGATTGAATGTACCGGTTTCCGAATTGGCGCACTCAATGATATTGACAGCAGGAATTCCCGCCTTGAGAAGATAGACATGATCGTCTGTAACAGGCGATCCGGCGTCATTGACAAAACGGTTGCCATGTCCGGCCTGCGCAGCGGCGCTCCACACCTTGTCTACTATTTTCGGAGCAAGACGACCGGAGAAATATTCACGATGGAATTTAGCATCATACCCGCCCACCATGTCAAGCAATATGGCATAGTCCGGCTTATATACACGACCGTTAAACTCCGGAAGATTTTTGAGCCAGTATTGGGTGCCGAGACACCATGTGTCCTCGCTATCCTCACTCCACACCGACGCATGCTCCGGTGTACCGTAATCCTCGGCATCTACAAACAGTATATCCACACCCTTGTCAAGGCCTGAATCCGACAGACCGCGTGCAAGTTCAAGCAACACAGCCACTCCACTACCTCCGTCATTGGCACCCGGGATCGGCTTGTCGCGTTTTGCGGCATCGCTTTCGCGGTCAGCCCAAGGCCGACTGTCCCAATGAGCAAGCAGCAATACACGTTTTTCAGCATCAGGATTCCAACGACCCATTATATTGGCGATCGGAAGCCTGTCGCCATTCCAGGCTGTCACTTCCCCTCGTTGCACAAGCACAGTATCGGCTCCGCGGGAAGCAAGCTCCGCAGCAAGCCAGTCGCCGCAACGGTCGTGCGACGGCGTGCCGGGCACACGATATCCGAAGTCAAGCTGCCGTTCTATCAGACGGTATGCACTGTCAGCATCGAAAGGAAGCGTTTTTACAGTAGGCTGTGCCGTCTCGGCAGCCGGCGGGACAACCACGACAACATTGCCAGACCTGCTTCCGCATCCGCAGAACGCGCATGCAATGATAGCCATAATGGCTATAGATTTTATTTTCACGATAAGATTCATGACGGTGCTAAATTACAAAAAAATCCCGTCTGCTCAAACAATCGACCCCGCAAAGTAGGGCTACGCCGAAATTCATTGTATTATGGCTGAATGCTGCTTCAAAATAAACTCCGGGCGTACTGTCGCACACCTCTACGTCGGTTTGGACAGGCCTTTAATTTTGGCATGACATTGATTTGCAGTGTACGTGCAACAGCGCCAGGAATAGATAGCGGTGGATGCGCACACACGTGAGCAGCAGCATAGCGTAACATATGTAACACCGCGCTCGTTTTACTCGCACGGTGTAAATACGTGTAGCAATATAGAGCTGCGGAGCTGCGAGACAAAACCACTTACACGTGCGAGTGACACCCGTTTCACGATAACGGCACAGCCCGTCATACAACTCAAATGATTCATTATTATTGTTGCCATGTTCTCTTTGTTCCCACCAGCACCATTGAGAGTTCTTATCACATGCACATACACATTTACCATTTCATAGTGGCCTGATAAATTAAACGCAGCTCTTGACAAAGGAACAGTAGTATAAGCATCTGGATAGATCGGTGGGGTGGAGTCAATTAATATATTCGTCGCCAGATCTTGAATCAGGCACAAATGAAATATTATATGTAAAATGGAGAACAAAATCATCATCCCCTTCCTCTTTTCTTATAGAGTGATGCCCTACTGTAATAGACACTGTGGAGCCTGTCATACTCGATATCTCGGTTCCATCAAGAGTAACAGTAGATGATGTTTCAGCTTTAAGAACTGTTATCCTCTCAGTCAGTTTTTCACCCCACATTGGAATCAATGTGTCATTGACAAGCTTGTCCGATTCTTTTGCAATTTCCAGCAGATAACCGGTGGAATCGCTATTAATAGGTGAGTTTGCCTACGAGTGTATACGTTGGGAACCATTGAGGCTCATCTGTGCAGTCAATGATGTCCTCTGAATCGCTGCATGAGGCGAAGCCGATCAGCATAGAAGTGAACAGCGCGTTCAGAAACAGAAGTTTTTTCATAATATTGATTGCTGGTGTTTATAATCTGTACTTGATTCTGTCCGACCGCAAACTCCCTTTACTGCCGGACGGACTCAAGCCAATCCCAAAATATTCATTAGAAACAATATCTCCGGCAACACCTGAGAAAGAAGCAGGGATTACCAGATGAGTCAAGAACCACATGAACAAAAACGTTAATTATTTCATACCTTCCATACTTTTGAAATGCGGCACAAGACTTAGGGTAAACCATGACGGCGGAGGAGTTCAAACTATGGGGTTATAAACCTGCTCCTGTCATTAGCTTCTATAGAGGCAATACTTTTAACCCAGATTGAATCTTGGAAAGAATCAGTTATTTCCATACTCACATAACCGACATATTTTTCTATATCGATAGAATTATCCTGTAAGGATCCAATTGAAATAGGGAAGACAGAATCCTTTAGTTCTTTTAAAAGGTGCTCATTTTCACTATCCGTTGCTCTAAAGAAATAGACTCCGTCTGTCTTGAACAACTCTCCTGTTACATCACTATAAAAGACAGGGATACCTACATTGCTATAAACCTCATCATCATCGGAGCATGCAGCGAAGCCGATCAGCATGGAGGTGAACAGTGCGGTCAGAAACAATACTTTTTTCATAGAATAGTTATTCAACGTGTTTATTACTTTTTCTTCGATATAGTCTTTATCGATAGTACCTGGTCGTGAACCAGATTTATCAAGCACAATATGGACAAAAACATTAATTACTTCATATCTACCGCTTAAGTCAAATGCTGCACAAGAAATCGGTTCGAAAACCAAGTAGGAGGACTATCAAACTCTGGCGTTTAATCAATAGAACGAGAGTCATCCTCGGAGATTATTGAACTAACATACAATGTGTTGCTATTTGAAAACGTTGTTGCGACTTTTAGCCAAACATCTCCAATGTTGGATTTAAGAATATCATGCAGGATTTTTTCAGATGGAAAAATCGCATATGTTTTGTCTCCTAATTTTTTAAGCATCTCCGGATCTTTACTCTCTTTTGCAGAGAAATAGAAAATACTTTCCGCTGCATCATATGATAACGTGCCGAATACATCTGTATAATATACAGGTTCACCTACAAGTCCTTCCGTCCATTCTTCCTCAAACGATTCGTTGTCGGAGCATGAGGCGAAGCCGATAAGCAGAGAGGTGAAAAGTGCGGTCAGAAACAATACTTTTTTCATAGAAATGCGTGTTTTCTGGTTTATAAACTGAATGTGATTTTGTCCGACCGTAAACTCCCTCTACTGCCGGACGGACTCAAGCCAATCCCAAAATATTCATAAGAAAATGTGTTTTAGCAATTTCCGCATAATATACTACTTAATTTCACAAAAGCAAAATTATTTTAAATAAATCCTATAAAATATTTAACCCATTGTAGCAAAATGATGCGTCAAAATAAAATCCGGGCGCACTGTCGCACGCCCACAAAACCCGGTATGCCGGATGTTCTCCGTGCGCATACGACGCGGGCCGCGCCACACGATAGCGGCACAGCCCGTCGTACAATTTTACCGGGAAATTACTCCTCTGCTGCAGCCACTTCAGCGGCCTCGGCCTCTTTGGACTGGATATTGGGAAGCTCCAGACCATAATGATGCTTCTTGTCCATCGCAAGCAACACAAACGCGAAAATTAGAGCGAGCACGCCAAATCCGGCAAAGATCACCATCGGTATTGTGTAGTCATACGGCACGAATACATTTGGTTCCTCGACTCCCATAGCCTTTTGAGCCTGTATATCCTCCAGCGCTTTTATTACAGCTGGATTGGTGGCATTGACCTTGTCGAGTACAAAACCTATAAGCATCGGCACAAGACACAGACCGATATTCTGAACCCAGAAGATCAGGCAGTAGGCACTGCCGAGCACACGCTCATCGATAATCTTCGGTACAGAAGGCCAAAGAGCGGCAGGAACAAGAGCAAACGAAATACCAAGCACTACAATAGTCACATAGGCAAGAACCTCACTGTGAGTCGCCGGCAAAAGAAATGCAAATACCAGATGACAGCAGATCAACAGCAGGGCTCCCCAGATAAGCATTGTCGCGCCACGTCCTTTGCGGTCAAGAAAATTGCCGAGAAACACTGTGATCACAGCAGCCCCGATCGGAAACCAACGGAAAATATTTGAGGCCTGAGCCGGCGATATTCCTTCAAGATTACACTGAAGCATCTCTGCGCCATAAGCCTGAAACGGGAAAATTGCTGAATAATAAAGCACACAGAGCAATGCCACAATCCAAAATACCCGGCTTGAGAATATCTTGGCGACATCCGAGAATTTAAATTCCTCCTCGCTCTGCTCCTCGCTGCCATCTCCGCCAAGCTGCCGGTCGAGCTTCGTATCCATCACGCAGAACACGCAGTAATTGATAAGTCCTATAAGAAGAAGCACCGTACAGAAAGCAACCGGAACCACCGCCGATCCGAAACTTTCGGCAATCCATGGTGAAATCGAGAATACAGCAAAAACTCCTATGCGGGCCAATGCCATCTCAAGCCCCATCGCAAGAGCCATCTCCTTTCCCTTAAACCACTTTGCTATCGCTTTCGACACTGTTGTGCCGGCCATTTCACAACCTACACCAAAGATCATGAAACCGAGCGAAGCCATCTTTGCACTTGCAGGCATAGACACCCACCAGGAATTCAGCCAATGTTCCAGACCTGTACCCTTAAACCATGTGCTTAAACCGTAAAGTTTTATGCACGCTCCAACAAACATCAGTGAAGCCGAGAGAACGCCGGTAAAACGCACACCCATTTTATCAAGGATAAAACCGGCTACGATCAGAAATCCACAGACGTTGATAATGTACTCCGAAGCCCTATAGGTACCGTAGCTCGCGGAATTCCAGCCAAATTGTGGTTCAAGAAGGCTCTTGATCGGAGCCAGCGCATCGACAAACATATAGGCGAAAAACATCATTGACGCTATAAGCGCCAACGCAGTCCAGCGCGCCCATGTCTTGTCATTGAGATATTGCTGCAGTTGCTTTGTCATATTGTGATGAATAATTGATTTACATACTTGCGAGCACAAAGCTAACCAATATTTTTGTATTTTTATGGCGTTTTTGGCCACATTTAAAACTAAAACACCCTCAGAAAATGCCCATCATTTCAAGGCAGCCGTTTACACTCGACCGCGTTGTCAGGCTTGTACTGTCAGTCGGAGGATTCGCATTCGCCATCTGGCTCATATATCGGCTGCGGTCTGCCCTGCTTCCGTTTGGAGTCGCTTGTCTCATCGCCTACATGATGGAACCTTTCGTGCGGTTCAACCGGCAGCTGCTTCATCTGCGCAGTCGCGTGGTTCCCATAATTGTCACATTGTTTGAGACTCTTGTCTTTTTCCTGATCCTCTGCTACTTCTGCATCCCGTCGATCATCGAGGAACTACACGTAATGGCTTCTTTATTGCAACGTTATGCCGAATCTTCTAACGAAACAATACCATTTCTCCCTCCCGAAATACACGATGCACTCCACAAAAGCATCGACATAAAGCAGATATCGCAATGGCTCACCGACCAGAATCTCCAGGGCATCTTCAATAACATCTTCAATGTCGTCACCTCCGGTGTAGGATTTGTTTTTGAGTTTCTAAGTTGGGCCATAGTTTTTCTCTATGTAGCATTCATTCTTCTCGACTACGAGCGACTCATGCGCGGATTCCGCGACCTAATACCGCCCAAGTACCGCCCACAGGTTCAGAAAATCTCATCCGACATAAAAGACAGCATGAACCATTACTTCCGCGGGCAGGCTCTAATAGCCGCGATTGTAGCCGCCATCTACAGCGTCGGGTTTCTATTGGTAGGGCTGCCGCTTGCCGTAATCATGGGTCTCTTCATCGGGGTGCTTTTCATGGTACCCTATCTGCAATTTGTTTCAATCATACCGGTAACACTGTTATGCATCGTCGTTTCCATTGACTCATCCGTCGATTTCTGGACAATCTGGTGGGAATGCATAGCAGTCTATGCCGTAGTTCAGATTGTGGCCGATGTAATCCTCACTCCAAAGATCATGGGAAAAGCCATGGGATTGAATCCGGCAATCATACTTCTGTCACTGTCCATATGGGGATCTTTGCTTGGAATACTCGGAATGCTCATCGCATTGCCACTTACCACATTGCTCATATCATACTATGACACCTATATCATACGGCCCGCGGTCGCTCGCGAAGGTGCCGAAGCCCGCGAGGGCGAGAAACTGATTGACGAGGTAACTCACTTCAAATAAATGCAATACGCATTACAACACCTGAGTTTACATATCTATAACAAATTATTCACTTATTTTAAGCACCGGCACTTCACCTTTCAGAAAAAAATGTCGATATTTGCGACACTTCCATAATGCTAAGTATAAACTGATTCATTGAATTAAATTCAAAAAGATGAGATTCTCTTTAAAACCGATATTAGCCGCACTTGTAATCGGAGTCACAATGGCCGCCTGCAACTTCGGCAATACACCAAGCAAATCTACAAACGCTATCGCGTATCAGTCAACCGATCTTCTCATGCGTCTTGACGCAAACGGAGCGATATCAACCCCCGAGCCTCCGAAGATCCAGGCTATTCTTACGACCGATAACGACAAATCAACCCTAAAACTCAATTTCTCGGAACTGCGCCTCAACTCAGGCACAATCTCGTTTGCCACACCGGAGCTCCCGATCACTTTCACAGAGACCGGAATGGAGGCTCGTCAAATCATTATTCCGATTAGCGGCTCAACGACAACAATCGACAACTTCCTTTTCCAGGTCAACGGAAACTGGATGACCATTTCGATGGAAATCAACAATGAAAATGTCAGAATCTGCTCGTCATGGGTATGGTCATCCAACCAGCTCTACAACGCAGGCTACATTATCAACGACCTGAAGAGCAACCTCGTGCTTTTGGGAGGTACAACCAACGTAATTAATCCCGCTACCGGTCAAAACACAGAGAACAAGAATGCCGAATACGGAATCTACTTCGATGCAAAGACAAAGACTGCCGGCATATATTCTTTTTTCACTTCTCTTGACGGAAACAATAGCGCGACAAAAACCTACCTGATTCCCAATGTGCCCTACACACTGGAAGCAAATGGCATAAAGTTTAAGTCCAACGGCCCGATAATACCGAAAGATGTCACAAAATACGAGTCAAAAGACGCCCCCGAAATGACAGTCTCATCTATCGAAGCCTATATACCCTATACAGGTCTCAAGAGCAACATCTCATTCGTAATGTCATCTGACAACATTACGGTAAGTTGCAATGAACTCTCAATGGTTCAACAAATTACGATGCACTGATTTCTGGCAACGCGCCATTGATATAAACGCAATTCACATTGGCGGCGCAGAAGTATTCTGCGCCGCTTTCCTGTCTTAAATATGACACGTATTCTGTTAACTTTCTTTCTTGTATCGATTTCCCTGGCACTGACAGCAGCAGAGTCACCAAAACGGGAAATGAGAGCCGCATGGATACAGACCGTCTTTCAGGACCACTATTCCCGTCGCACTCCACAGCAAAACCGCGAATGGCTTGCCGAACAGCTCGACATAATGGCTCAGGCTGGCATAAACGCTGTAATCTTTCAGGTGAGGCCGCAAGCCGACGCTTTCTACAGATCATCGCTCGAACCCTGGAGCCGATGGCTCACGGGGGCATCCCTGAAAGACCCCGGTTGGGATCCACTTCAGTTCATGGTCGAACAGTGCCACGCACGATCAATGGAACTGCACGCATGGATCAACCCTTATCGTATAACATCCTCTCGAAAACAGACTGTCCCGGCATCCCACATAGCCCGAAAGCACCCCGAACGCACTATACGTTACAACGGCAATCTGTATTTCAATCCGGCACTACCCGAGAACAGGGAATGGATATGCCGTGTTGTCGATGACATTGTATCTCGCTACGACATCGATGCGATCCATTTCGACGACTACTTCTACCCCTACCCTGCCGGGAAACTGAAATTCAACGACTCAGCCTCATTTGCCAGGTACGGAAAAGGACGCAAGCTGGACGACTGGCGGCGTGCCAATGTAGACTCACTTATCTGCGATGTAGCCGCGACTATAAGAGATCGTAAGCCATGGGTCAGATTCGGAGTAAGCCCGTTCGGGATATGGCGCAATCAGTCGTCGCACCCCGACGGCAGTCCCACCAACGGACTTCAGAACTACGACGACCTCTATGCCGACGTACTACTGTGGGTCCGCGAAGGGTGGATCGACTATCAGGCGCCACAGCTCTATTGGCCGCTCGTCCACGACCGCGCGCCGGCACGTGAGCTTGCCGAATGGTGGAGTAGCCACGCCTACGGCCGATATATATTTATCGGTCAAGATATTGAAAAATGCATGGACTACGACGAATTATCCGAGAAAATAGATCTAACACGACAGCTTGAAGGCGTACACGGAAATTGCTGGTGGTATGCTTCGGCTCTGACCTCCGACTATAAAGGTGCCCATACTTCACTGGCCGACCTAAACATCAACCCGGCGTTACCTCCTGACTATCCATGGCTTGCAGAAAACAGCCCGCTCCCCGAATCGCCCGACATGCTTCACATATCCGGACGGCAATTGCGCTGGCACGCTCCAGCCTCTGGCTCCAGGGAAACCATATCCGACCCTGTAGCCTACGTCGTCTATCGTCTTGACTCATCCGGCACAACTGCCGGCATCGACAATCCGGCCAATATCGAAGCGATAATACACGGCGAAAACAACTGGGACATTCCTGAAGACTATCCCGCCGGCACTTGGTTCACCGTCACCGCACTCGATCGTGTAAATCGCGAGTCGGATCCTGCTGTTCCTGTCAAAATCTGACAAACATCCACATTTGTGATGGAATCCTTATCTGTGATAATTCCGGTCTACAATGCAGCGCCATGGATCGAAGCATGCATCAGATCAGTTGTTTCACAGGTATGTGATTGCACACCGGAAATAATAATTGTCGATGACGGAAGCACCGACAACACTCCAGATATCATCTCCCGATTTAAAAATATCGCCCGCGTCATCACACTACAGCACAGCGGGCAAGCCTACGCACGAAACACCGCTATCAAACATTCATCGGGCAAATGTCTAATGTTTGTTGATGCCGATGACATGCTGTCGCCTGGAGCTATCTACACACTCGCCAAGATCATGAACGCCACAGGCGCCCCAATCGCCTGCGCCCCGCTCTCACGCCGCCACCACGCCATATCAGGGGAACCTCACACTGAGATATTTGATTCACACACTGCTGTTGAAAAACTTTTATATCAGACGAATCTGGCACTGAATTCATCACTTGGCGGCAAAATATTCGATAGACGCATCTTCAATGAAATCAGGTTTTGGGATAATCACCTCTATGAAGATCTCGAAATAATGCCCCGCCTGTTTCTTCGGGCGGGTTCAATTGCCGTCACATCCTCTCCTCTTTACTTTTATAGACGCAATCCACTAAGTACACTTTCCGTGTGGTGCGACCGACGCAAGGACATGATCGATGTCGTACAACGCATCATCACATTACCGGAAATCGAAACAGATCCGATCCTATATCGGGCAGCGGCTGATCGATGTTTCAGTGCAGCCTGCAATTGCCTGATAAACATGTGGCGCCACAACGACAATGACACAGCTACAATTGCACGTTGCCGATCCATTCTGAAAAACACACGCCGTTCATCGCTGTTCAATCCGCGGGCGCGGCTTAAGAACCGACTCACAGCCGCAGCTTTATCATTGCTGCCACTTTGACTGCCAAAAGCAAAAAAGAGAGAGTCCAACAAAGGCCTCTCTCTTTTTACGTTTATCACACTATGAATCACTTGATGTCCTTCGGACGCTCTGGATCATTTGAGAACGAATAAGGATATGCATCGGGGGTGGTACCGCGGTCGGTAGCCGGAGCATCAGTCATGGTCATCTTTATGTCAGCGCCATCCATAAGATCGGAATGCGTGAGATAGTTCTTACCATATTCCTTGCCGTTAAGCTTCATACTTCCGATATAACGGTTGACATCCGAGTTGCCGGAAGCCTTGATCGAAACCGTGTTTCCATTTTCGAGATTGATGCGGGCCGACTCAAACAGCGGAGCACCGAGCACATATTCATTGCTGCCTGGGCAGACGGGATAGAAACCGAGAGCCGAGAAAACATACCATGCCGAAGTCTGGCCATTATCCTCGTCACCGCAATAACCGTCGGGATTGGCATTGTACATGCGGTTCATTGTCTCACGCACCCAGTACTGGCTCTTCCAGGGCTCTCCCGAGTAGTTGTAAAGATAAATCATATGCTGGATGGGCTGATTGCCATGAGCATAGTTACCCATATTCATGATCTGCATCTCACGTATCTCATGAATCACACCGCCATAATAGCTGTCATCAAACAACGGTGGAACATTGAACACCGAGTCAAGCATCGCATTGAATGTCTCCTCGCCGCCCATCAGGTCAATAAGCCCCTGCGGATCATGGAATACCGACCATGTGTAGTGCCAGCTGTTGCCCTCAGTGAAAGCGTCACCCCACTTGAGCGGGTTGAACGGCGCCTGGAAGTTTCCGTCGAGATTCTTGCCACGCATCAGCTTGGTCTCCGGATCAAAGAGTTTTTCATAGTTATAGGCGTTCTTCGCAAAAGGACGTATCTCCTCGTCGCTCTTGCCAAGCATCTTGCCCAGGCGGTAGATACACCAGTCATCATAAGCGTATTCAAGTGTGCGGGCGGCACTCTCGTTGATCTTCACGTCGTAGGGTACATAACCTATGCTGTCGTAGTACTCAAAACCGCGACGGCCTGTAGAGCTTACGCGGGGATGCACACTGTGGGCACCGCTCACGACTGCTTCCCAGATAGTCTCGAGATCATGCTTGTCCACTCCTTTCAGAACTGCGTCAGCCACTACCGAAGCCGAGTTGTTGCCTACCATACATCCTCGGTGGCCGGGCGAAGCCCATTCAGGCAGGAAGCCGCTCTCCTTGTAAGTGTTGGCAAGACCTTCCTGCATCTTCTGGTTCTCCGACGGATAAACGAGATTAAGAAGCGGGAAGAGACAGCGGAATGTATCCCAGAAACCGGTATCGGTATACATATATCCTGGAAGAACCTCGCCATTGTAAGGGCTGTAATGCACTATATCGCCGTTGGCGTCAACCTCCCAGAACGAACGTGGGAAAAGCACCGAGCGATAAAGACATGAATAGAACGTGCGCAGACGGTCAACATCTGTGTCATCGACCTCTATACGACCGAGAGTCTCGTTCCACTCATCGCGGCCATCCTCTTTTACCTGATCGAAACTGCGGTCACCGAGTTCCTGGAGATTGATAAGAGCCTGTTCGGGACTGATAAACGACGATGCCACACGTGCCGTGACCTGATCACCGCGTTTTGTCGACGGGAAACCTACGATAGCACCGGCATGGTCGGTAGTGATATCCAGTTTGGTTGTGTCGATTGTTCCGTTTTCTGCAATTGCAGTATAAGTGAACGGAGCGTCGAACTCAACGACAAAATAGTTGCGGAAATTTTCGGGGACACCACCACTGTTGCGGGTAGTGTATCCGGTGATACGACGCTTCTCTGGATCTACCGTGATCGACGAACCGCGGTTGAATGCGTCAACAACGACATAGGCGCTGTCAGTTTCAGGGAAAGTGAAACGGAACATGGCTGCGCGTGATGTCGGGGTGATCTCTGTCACGACATCGTGCTCTGCGAGATAAACACGGTAATAGTACGGGGTTGAAGTCTCAGCCTTGTGAGAAAACCAGCTTGCACGCTCGTTCTCGTCAAAAACCGGCGTACCAGTCTCTGGCATGATCGAGAACTGGCCATAATCATTGATCCAAGGTGAGGGCTGGTGGGTCTGCTTGAAACCACGGATCTTATTTGCATCGTAGGTATACGCCCAACCGTCGCCCATACGTCCGGTCTGAGGGGTCCAGAAGTTCATTCCCCACGGCATAGCTATCGCCGGATAGGTATTGCCGGTAGAAAGCGCGAAGCTGGAGTGAGATCCGACGAGCGGATTCACATAGTCTACCGGAGAGAGAGCGCTCTTGGCGGCCTTCTCTGCTCCACAGGATGCCACAAGCATAATGGCACCTGCCGCGAGTCCGGCAAAAAGTGTTTTTGTCGATAATGATTGCAATTGCATATAACTGAATTTAAATATACAATGCAAAGTAAATAATTCCTGAAGTATTTTGAGTATTTTTACCACATGAAGATTCATCAAAAACTACTTTTTCTGCTTTTTACGGTTGGGGCAGGCATCTGCACCGCATTCGACGGTACAATGTCGCGACACACCCTATGGTATACACAGCCGGCAGAAGCTTCAGGCGCCGAAGACCCATGGATGGAATACGCTCTGCCTATAGGCAACGGACAATTCGGAGCGATGATCTACGGCGGTATGCCGACCGAACAGATACAGTTCAATGAAAAGACACTCTGGACAGGATCACCGGCACAGCGCGGAGCCTATCAGAATTTCGGTGACATATTCATCGAGGATATTTCCGGTATAAATGTAAGGGAAGACTACCACTCTTCATGCTATTCGCGGTGGCTCGACATAGACAGGGCGGTTGCCGGCATCGATTATTGTAGCCCCACCGACTCCTTGCTCACATTCTCTCGGCGTTACATCGCAAGTAACCCCGATAAAGTATTGGCAGCATGCCTGACTGCTTCGAAGCCCGGACAGATCTCCGTCAAGGTGCGTCTGCGCGACAATGTAGGCGGAGACCAGGCCAAAGTCATCTATTCAGGTGCATCTGCTTCGTTTGAAGGTAGCCTTGACCATATCAGCTACCGTGCTCGGCTCAATATATCCGCATCAGGAGGATCAGTTACGACATCCGACAGTTGCATCATCGTCAACAATGCCAACTCCCTGCTTCTTGTGCTTGCCGGAGCAACCAATTTCGACCAGCATTCCCCCGACTATCTGAGCGATGCCGATGCCATGCGTGACGACGTTGACAGCAGGAGCGCCAATGCAATAGCACGCGGATGGCAACTTTTGTTACAAAGACACCTCAACGACTACATCCCCATCTGCAACCGGATGTCGATGACTCTCGACGGGGCCGAAAGCACTCTTCCGACCGACCGCCTTGTCGACCGTTACACCCAGACAGGATTCCGCCTTTCCGAAGCTCTAATGCTTGAGGAACTGTATTTCCACTACGGTCGCTATCTGCTAATAGCGTCATCACGCGGAGAAGACACTCCGGCCAACCTTCAGGGCATCTGGAACCATACTGCCACGCCGCCATGGGAAAGTGACATACATAGCAATATCAACGTCCAGATGAACTACTGGCCGGCAGAAGCCACTAATCTCTCCGAAATGCACATGCCCTACCTCAACTATGTGAAAAGCATGGCTATAGATCATGCCGAATGGCCTGCCTACGCAAAAAAATCTGGGCAATCCCGCGGTTGGACATGCTTCACACAAAACAATATTTTCGGTCATTCAGACTATGCGGAAAACTATGTGATCGCAAATGCATGGTACACCTCGCATCTTTGGCAACACTACCGCTATACCCTTGACAGGGAATTCCTAAAAAACACAGCCGCGCCGGTCATGATCTCATGCAGTCAGTTTTGGCTCGACCGGCTGAAACTCGATACCGACGGCTCCTGGATTGCCCCTCTTGAGTGGTCGCCAGAGCAAGGTCCTCAGGAAGAAGATGCAACTGCCCATGCGCAGCAACTTATTGCCGAACTTTTTGAAACCACACTTCAGGCAATCGATATACTTGGTGTCGAAAAACAACTTGCGGCACAGTTGCGCGAGAAGCTCGGCAGGCTTGACCGTGGTCTTGCCACTGAAACCTACGATGGCAAGTGGGGCAAAAATCACAATGGCATCGCTATAGGCGACACGATACTGAGGGAATGGAAAACAAGCCCTTATTCCGTCGGACAGCCCGGTCACCGCCACTTGTCACATCTGATGTGCCTTTTCCCGTTCTCCCAAGTAAAGCCCGGAACACCTGAATATAGTGCCGCTGTCAATTCGCTAAAAATGCGGGGCGACGCATCGACCGGATGGTCTCTCGGATGGAAGATAAACCTTTGGGCACGAGCCCTCGACGGCAACCATGCAAGGCACATGATGAAATATTCCTTGAAACATTCCGGCAGCTATGACGTTGACCAGCGCTATGGCGGCGTATACTACAACCTGCTTGATTCTCACGCACCGTTTCAGATCGACGGTAATATGGGTTTTACATCAGGGGTAGCCGAAATGCTGCTGCAAAGTCACGAAGGCTTTTTACGCCTTCTGCCGGCTCTGCCTGACGCATGGTCAACCGGATCCGCAAAAGGGATGAAAGCCATCGGCAACTTTGAAGTCGACCAGCGATGGTCCAACGGAAAACTGACATCGGCCACTATTGTATCTATGGCAGGACAGCCATGCTCCATCCATTATCCCGGCATAGCGACAGCATCGGTCTGTGACCTAAACGGCAATAAAATATCAGCTGACACCACAGGAAATGACATGCTGCACTTCCCGACCACTATAGGCACAAGCTATACCATCATTCCCCAAACATCACAAAAACATCAGTGAGACTGCCATTATAGCCATTCCTGACACTACACCTATAAGTGCCATGTGGTGATGACCGTGACGTTCCGCACCCGGAAGAAGCTCATCAAACGATATATAAACCATAATACCGGCAACAGCGGCAAGACTGACAGCATTCACCGTAGGCGACCAGAACGGGAGCAGAAACAGCATACCCGCCAGAGCCCCTACCGGTTCGGCAAGTCCTGAGATGATTGTATAACGCAAAGCCTTTCGCCGGCTGCCTGTACTATGATATATAGGCACATACACAGCTATACCCTCAGGTATATTGTGAATAGCTATAGCAAGCACTATAGGCAACGCCACATCAAGACCATCAAGTGCAGCTACAAATGTAGCCATGCCTTCAGGGAAATTATGGATGCCTATAGCAAGGGCAAGCATTATTCCTGTACGCCGTAAATGATGATGGCTGTCGGGGTGTGACAATTCGTCAAGCGTATGCGCTTCATGCGGATTCTCGTCTTCTGGCACTGCCCAGTCTATCAGAGCAATCACTCCGATACCGCCAAAGAAAGCCAGAAGCATACGCATCGAAGCCCCACGGTCGCCATAAAGAGGTTCAAAAGCGGCATAAGCCTCCGGTAGAAGCTCCATGAAAGAAATATACGTCATCACACCTGCAGAAAGCCCCATGGCAAACGCAAGAAGACGTGTCGACGGTCGGCGCACACACATAGTCACCAACCCGCCAAGTCCTGTGGCAAGCCCTGCAAATACCGTCAGGGCGATAGCAATCCATATATCAGAAATGTCCGGCATGACATAATAACATCCGAAACACACCGGATTGTTGGGAATCCTCCATTTTTAAATGCAAAAACCGACGATAACGGTATGTATCAACGCTCTGCCCGCATGGGATTACTGAGAAAGTCCTCATAGGCAAGTCTGATGCCATCGGCAAGTTCGGTCTTATAGGTCCAGCCCAGCTGGGTCGCCTTGCTTACATCAAGCAGTTTGCGAGGGGTTCCGTTTGGACGCGAAGTGTCCCATTTTATCTCCCCGTCATATCCAACAGTCTTGGCTACAAGTTCAGTAAGATCCTTTATGGATAGTTCCTTGCCGGTCCCGGCATTTACCGTCTCGTTACCGGAGTAATTATTCATAAGAAACACGCACAGATTCGCAAGATCATCCACATACAGGAATTCACGCAAAGGACTGCCGTCTCCCCAGCATGTAACACTCGACATCCCTGCGTCCTTGGCTTCATGGAAGCGACGTATCAGAGCCGGCAGTACATGTGAATGTTCCGGATGATAGTTGTCATTGGGCCCATATAGATTAGTAGGCATAGCTGAAATATAATCTGTACCGTACTGACGATTCAGATATTCGCAATATTTCAGACCGGATATCTTGGCAAGTGCATACGCTTCGTTGGTTTTTTCCAGTTCCGAAGTCAACAGACACGATTCCGGCATCGGCTGTGGTGCCATACGCGGATAAATGCACGACGATCCAAGAAACTCAAGTTTCTTAACTCCATTCTGCCATGCGGCATGAATTACATTCATCTCCAGCATCATGTTGTCATACATGAAATCTGCCAAAGCTTCAGAATTAGCTATGATTCCTCCGACTTTTGCAGCTGCGAGAAACACATATTCAGGCCTCTCGGCAGCAAAAAACTCGTTGACAGAATGCTGGTTGATCAGATCAAGCTCTGCATGTGTTCTGGTTATAATGTTTGTATAACCTTGGCGGTTAAGCTCACGCACTATAGCCGAGCCAACCATACCGCGGTGACCGGCGACATAGATCTTAGCTCCTTTTTCCATCATTTCACTATACCCTTCTCAAGATACTCGGCAAGATTTGTCCGCACATGGTCTCCGGCACGCTCCACTGCGACCTTAGCCATGTCGGAATCCACCATAAGATTGACAAGCTGCTCAAAAGACGTTTTTCTGGCCGGATCCCAACCAAGCTGCCGCTTAGCCTTAGAAGGATCTCCCCATAGGTTCACCACATCGGTCGGGCGATAGAAATCAGGAGATACCTCTACAAGGACTTTGCCGGTGTTAACATCAATGCCCTTTTCGTCGGCACCCTCTCCCTCAAACCTCAGCTCGATGCCGGCCCTGAGAAAAGCTTGCTGACAGAACTCACGCACCGAGTGTTGAACACCTGTAGCTATCACATAATCCTCGGGATGCTGCTGCTGAAGTATGAGCCACATGCATTCCACATAATCCTTGGCATATCCCCAGTCCCTCAGGCTCGACAAATTACCGAGATATAGCTTCTCCTGCTTTCCCTGGGCAATGCGGGCGGCTGCAAGTGTGATTTTACGCGTCACGAAGGTCTCTCCACGGCGTTCCGACTCATGGTTGAAAAGAATACCTGAGCAGGCAAACATATCGTAAGCCTCACGATACTCCTTCACGATCCAGTAGCCATAGAGCTTTGCTACCGCATAAGGGCTATAGGGATGAAACGGCGTGTCCTCATTCTGCGGCACCTCTTCTACCTTTCCGTAAAGCTCCGAAGTCGATGCCTGATAAAAACGGCATGTATCGGCAAGACCGCATTGACGTATACCCTCGAGTATGCGCAGCACTCCCGTCGCATCTACATCGGCCGTAAACTCCGGCGAATCAAACGAAACCTGCACATGACTCTGAGCGGCAAGATTATATACCTCATCCGGACGCACCTTATTCAGCACCTGGATTATCGACATCGAGTCACCGAGATCGGCATAATGCAGATGAAAATGAGGCTTACCCTCAAGATGCGCTATACGCTCCCGGAAATCCACCGACGAACGGCGTATTGTTCCATGTACATCATATCCCTTTTCAAGCAGAAACTCCGCCAAAAAACTTCCATCCTGACCGGTAACTCCGGTGATCAATGCTTTTTTCATTGCAAACTCAATATAACATTCTCACATCAAAGGTAAGAAAACCCTTCAAAAACGCCAATTATGTTATATCCTTACAAACAAAGCTGTCGCCAAAGCAGTTGATCTCCTGATGTTTTGACAGATCCTTTTAATACTACATGACTCACACAGTTTCTATACGGCAATCGGCTGGGGCCTTTATATTACTGTCAAGTATTATCTCTCCATATCCATTTGCCATTATCACTCCTGAGCGAGGATTCTTGACACTCGCGATAACACTGTTGACTGTTGCATTGACATCACTGTACTCAAAAGCCTGATCACAATCATCCGCCATCTCGCAATTGTCAAGCACCAGCCCGTCTGCATAGCAAAGAGGCTGCGTACCCGATAATCGGCAATTGACGAGACGAAGATTTTTAGAATGCCATCCAAGATACTGTCCCTTTATAACTGAGTTATAAACAGTGACATTCTCCGTATTCCAGAATGCATCCTTAGTGTCAATCACTGCATTGCGTATCTCAACATTCCGACAATACTGAAACGAATAGTTGCCCTGCTGTCTGTAACCGTCTATTTTTATATTTTCACAATTGAAGAAAATATAGTCGGCATGCTCCACCTCTACATTTTTAAGACTGACATTACGGCACTTCCATATCGTTTCCTGTGCAACAGGCACTTTTACATTCACCAGCGCAATGTCATCCATCTCCCGCAATGTCTTGGGAGCATAAATCAGTGTGTCTGTCATTTTCAATCCCCTTGAATACCACAATGCCGCGCGAGCCTCTTCTGTGAACACACAATTGTCTATCTCCAAACCGTCGACATGCCAGAACGGGTATCTGCCCTCAAAACGACAGTTACGTGCGACAATGTTCCGGCATTCTTTTATTGCCGATTCTCCTTCATGGATATTCACATTGTCAAGAATAATATCATGCGCTCCAAAAAATGGCCTTTCACCTCCGAAGTCTTTGTTAATTACTGTTTCCATAGAAATAATATTTGTCTTGCTGCTGTTAAAGAAACCTTTTGGTATGGTGCAAAACTATCTATTCCATGTTATCATTCCGTGAACATATCCATGAAAAACCTACCAGAATCACGGACCTGCACAGCAACCAAAAACTTCACTGAAACTGACGGTCAATTGGCCTTATTGAATTATCATGTATAATACGACAAAAATCAATATCCAACAGATATTCAGGAACATGAATTTCAGCCACAACCACCATCGGCGCCAAAACGATTTTACAGGAAATGCATTAAACAGCGACAGTGTTCCTATAATCAACACAATACCCGTCTTTATATAATTCGCGACATCAGGATTCAACAGCCCTATCGGCCGGGCCAGCAGATTGTTGTATATCGCAAACGAACAGCCCATATAAATTGCCGCAGTGATATATTCGGCAAAATTATACCTATGGCTCCCAGCACTGCGATAGGCCAGATAACAGCTATAGGAAATCGGTAAGGCCACAAGGAATTTGACAATGACATACGACGAAAGTATTATGCGTAAAAGCCAATACTTTTCAAGCATCCGGTCAAAAGCACCATCATTATCGTCGACATAAAAATCAACATTCAGAAAGTCTCCGAGAAAAGTATACAACAGCGTAAAATAAAGCAACAGTTGTATTACCATAGTAATTGGCGGAGAATATTTCACTCTTTTTCCATGCAGATATTCTCTGATCACATCCCATGGACAAAGTGTCAGACCGACAAAAGTCGCCCAAAAACCGGGTGTGAGTCTGGCAAAACTCATTGCCACACCCTTTCCAAAGGTTTTCATCGTGATTCTTTGGGGAGTCTCCATAGACTGTCCACAATTATTGCAGAACAAGCCTTCGCTGACCTCGCCGCAGTTAAGGCACTCCCTCTCTTCCCGTATCACTTTATCTGTAATTTGCACAGTGAATATATGACACTTATTCGCTAAATTGACTTGACTTTAGAGATGGAAGCTTGATAATCCGGTCTTCCGACAGAATGTCAGTCGCTTCATGACATTCTAAGCCCATTTTTCCACAGGTCCTGCGTAGCTCGACCCTCAATTCACCTTTGAGAAGTGGATTCACTGTTGATTCAGGGAATGAGATTATAAAGTCGGTTCCTGCTGTAAAGGATTTGCGTCCGGCAAGAGCGCCTTCCTCCATAGCAGTGGCCGCTGTCTTGATCGGGTTGAATTTGCAATGTGCATTCTTCAGATCAAAACACCATTCCAAAACACTGCCGGGCACACATGAGTTGGATATCGTAACATCTTCGATTGTATATGAATACGATGAATTCAACGATATCCCGCTATTAACATTGCCCGATGGCGTTTTTCCCGAAAATCCTATCTCTCCTCCGAGGTTCCACGAGAAACCTGATTGATAACTTGTGGAAGAGGATGTCGTTTCAGGCGAATTACGGTGTATCTGCATACCCTCACTATTGTATGGAGTAGTTGTAAGAGTGACATTGTCGCCATACCATTCGCACACCTTGGCTATAGACTTGCCAATACCGGACTTCACTTTAGCATTATAGACATCTTTGAAACATGCAGAAAACGATCCGAGAAATTCCTGATGGATATAATAGTAATTACGCTTCTCAGTCAGACTAAACACATTCCATATATCATACTCCACATTATATATATTTGTCTGGCTGTCTTTGGCCACTTTTCCTTTCTGATAATCCGATTTGTATAGAGTATGCCTGTAACCTCCGTCCGACAAGAAGACTTTATAAGCTCCGACAAGCTTCTGCATATCATCGTTCCAATCGCTACGGGACACTCCTTCATTACTCTCAGTCCTAATCTCATTTAATTTCATTATTGCCTGATCTATAATCACTCCCTGCCAATAATCAGAGACCGTTTCAGGTTTTCCCGCTCCCGACTCAGGCGAAAGCATGAAAAATACGCCCCTGTAGGGCATTACACCTTCACAGGTAATATTAGAATCCGCATTTGCAATAATAAACATCGTGTGGCTCACATCAATCTCATCATCCGGAAGAGGATTATAGATTCCACAGAATTCACAGAATGCTTTAAATACACTGTAACTCTCAAGTGCATCAACTACAATCACGACTCCATTTGAAAGGCTCGCTTTCAATACATTCAGATTAGCTTTTTCTATATCATTTTTATGTAGAAAAAGGAAGTCCCCCTTGCCAAGCTCCATGCCATCCCACAATCTGCGGTCGCCAAATCGTGCGATGAAATTATCGAAAAGATGATTGTCGTTCTCTTCATCATCTGCACATGAGAAATAATATAATGTCCCATTTGCCTTTACTGCATCGGAATCATTATCCGGCTCCTCGGCTACTTCCGTCGGTTCCTCCTCCTTGGATATGATCAATCTCTCAATACGATCCTTTGTGACCATAAACAGATATTTTTCCGACAGATCAAAAGACTCGACATCACTATATGTAATATCATAATCAAAATCATCCTCAAGTGCGACGAAATCAACAATCATACCGCCACTCATCAGTGTCACGGCACACTTTATGCGATATTTAATATTAACCTCAGATCCTTCCGCAATTTTTTCATCAAGAAGAGGCGTGATATTAAACCCTACCGAATACTCTGGGCAATTTTTATAAGTCATTTGCCTCGTCCACGATTTATCACCATGCACAATATCCGATGCACCCTCATCCTCGCTTGTAGGCCATGATATCTCAGCCCCGACAACCGCCGATGCATTACCTGCCGGCATGTAGCACATCTCCACTACAACCTCATAATCTTCCGAAGCCTCGCCCCTCTTATCCTCATCAGAACAAGCAAACGACGCAAACAACAAAACAGCCAGAGAAACTGCGCGTACAAATCCCTTTAATATTCCCGACATAAACCTGTTACTATAGAGATAACCATATCACAAAAAGCCATCTGAGACAACATAACCAATATTGCCTCAGACAACTTCTTACAATACCTCTCTTATTCTTCAGTTATCAGAATAGGCACATGAACAGCTACATATTCACTGTTACCTTTACCGATAATAAACTGTATGAAATAATGCACTCCGGTTTCAAAACTTACAGGATTCAGTAAATTTATATACGCTTCCTTTGTGTCAACATTTTCATAATAACCAGTTCCGAGAATTACACCCAGATTTTCCCAGTGCGAGCCACGATCAAGATCAAGACTTTTATCCCCGTCAATACCGGCATAAAGTTTATGCAATCGATTTATATACACATCTTCAAATTTGATATCAAGATCCTTGTATATCTGTGTCATATCTATTCTCCAACGCATTCCAAGCTCTGATTTCTTACATGTCTGTACCGGCATTGCAACCGCGTTCTGAGCCATACCCTCATAGGACAGACCAAACGCCATATCGCTTTTCGCATCACCGTAGAAGACATAGACATCACTGTAACTTACAGACATATTGCCGGTAGCATCATAATCGACTGTAAGTATATAACTGCCTTCATCCTCTCCTTCCCGCACATCTGACACCTTAAGATCCTTTATCTCTCCCATAGGCAGATCGCCGGCCGGTTCTGTTTGGTCCCAGTCGAAATGAATATTATCGGCAGATACCGATGTTGGCAAAACCATAAAATCGGAAATCTCCGGATCTGTTTCAATACCGCTGATTCTTACAGGCAACTCAATCGATCCCTTCGATACAAACGTGACATGCGAGATTGGCTCTGTCAGTGTCAGTTTTACTTCCGGCTTATTCTCTTCATCGTCACTGCAGGCAGCAAGCATGGCCGGCAACACGGCAAGCATCAGATACCGACCCGTTTTGCTCATTACATTTTTCATTGATTGAATTATTTATCGTTTTAACAGTATGGATATTTGTCTAAAATCATTTTTGCGAAGATGGCTTCAGATGCCGTTTACGATATTCATTGGGCGTAAGACCATATCTCTCGGAAAACAGACGGTAAAATGTCGTAGAACTCGGTATACCACATTTAATCGCAACCCATTCAAGAGCATAACTTTCCGACTCGTTCATAAGCCTCACAGCATAATCAAGCCTGAGATTATTTATATATTTTGAGAAAGAGGTCGCCGCATTTTCCCTGAACAAAGCGGCAAATCGATTTTTTGGAATACCATATCTGTTCAAAATAGTCTCTCTGGAAAAATCAGGATTAAGATAGAGCTGTTCTGTGATTATATCATTCTCAATCCTGTCCCAGATTTCCACATCCGATTCCGGCTTTGGCTTAACGGAAGCTGCGCCATATCGGCACGTACTTGCCGATTCCATCGATTCAACATCCGCATTTTTATTGCTTTCAACCATTGCTTGAATCGTTTTCTTCAGAGTCATATTCTCTTTTCTCTTATCATAGAATCTCTGTTTATATTCTGATATTTCTATTATCTCATTTGCCAATGAATCATTCTTACGTCGGATTTCACACCCTTTGCGAAATATATATCCCAAAAGCACCGCTGCTATAGCAAGCAGCACTGCCAGAAAAGAAATCAACAAAGTCCTTAACCGAAGATCCTCTGATTGCTGTGCCAGTTTTTTATCCTTTTCATGAGCCTCATAAATTGCAGCAAGTTCAAGAGCTGAACTTTTCTGTTCTTCTGCTTTAAGAGCGTCTATCAACGACGCAAGCTGCTTATAATATACTGCGGCCGAATCGGTCATACCTTTCTTGTGATATGCATTACCCAACGAACGCTTGATTGTCACCATGTGGTAGTTGACCGTATCTCCCGATGCCTTCAACCTGGTCTCGCGACTACGGTTCATATCTATTACTGCATCATAACTTCCTGTCTCAAAAAGATAAGGCATCACAATATAATCGTGTGTAGTATTATGAGGCTGTACTTGCAGAAACCTATGATAGGTTTCTGCAGCAGCTTCTTTCTGTCCGAGATTATACAGAATGACCGTACGGTAAGCCAATAATATTTTCTGCTCCCGCTGCGGCAGTTCATCTACTTCACGTAAGTCAGGATTATCGGCATCCCATATACATTCCGCCTTGTCGAGCAATTTATATGCCTCCTCATATCTGCAGTCACGCATATAATATAAAATCAGTGTATTGTAATCATAGCGCAGATTATCATATTTCAGACGGTACTCACATTGCTCCATGATATTCAACGCGTCCAGCATGATCTTATATCCCCGGTCCTTATCCCCCTGAAGATACAGACTTTTACCCATGTTGAACAATGCAATGGACTCCATCGCACTGTTTCCTGACAGACGAGCCTTATCAAGAAGCCGTTTTACCATATCGGCTTTGCCGACCTCATTATGGATGCAATCGTATGTTGATATCAGGCGATGCATCTGCTCCATACACAAAGTATCGTTTTCAAGCGCCTCTGCAGCCTCAAGCGCAGCCTGATATAACTTTAAAGCCTCATGGTATTTACCGTTATTGAAATACAGATCTCCTTCCGTTATATCGAGCTGATATTTCGGCAATAACCCCTGCTTTCGGAGTTGCGACATGACCTCACAAGCTTTTGTATAATCAGTGAACATAAGCTCATATACAATATCTTCCGAAATATCCTCTGATTCTACTGAAGCAGATATCGAAATATCGGAAGCAAACAGTGCTGCAAGAATGGTTATCCAGAAACGCACCTTATGTGATATACCGTCAGTCAAAAGAAATTGCCAGTGATTGTGATTGGACTGCAAAACTAAAACTAAAAATACATAGTCATGATCAATTCAAAAATATAGTTATCCCAATTTGTCAAACACACTTTTCACAATATCTATCTGGCTATATGCTATTTAAATATTATACGCGTATATCACATACAATCTCCGGTGACAAAACGGTATAAAAATCTCTACATCCGAGCACCATATTTTCAGGCATTCTCTAATGCCGATCAACATAATTCGAGGCATAATATATCCTTATCCTGAAACCATCATAACAATCATCCCATTATATTACATAAATTTAGATTTACGTCCGTTGACATCACGAATTTCACGAGCCATCACTCTTTAAGTCGATTGTAACTGTCACCTCATCACAGTGGAGTCTCCGGCGGCAAAAAAGCTAAACAGCCACGCAGGTTGGTAATTCACATTATCTCTAAGTCACCGGTATTAATTATCGCCTCAGAACTTGTTGAGGTGTATGCGGTGGAGTATGTTTATTTCTTTCTGTTTCGGCAGGAAAGCTCCTTCCGCGGGATACCCCATAGTTAACAGGCAGATAAACTCATAGCCTTCAGGAGCGTTCACTATCTTCTTTATTTGCTCTGCTTCATCAGCCACAGGGATATGAAAGACAGTGCCAAGACCTTCGTCGGTAGCGGCAAGAAGCATATTTTCGAGTGCGCACCATGCCGATGCGAAGTAATTTAGCGAACTTTGTTCCACTGGGTGAAGCAACGGATTTTGTTTCTGATTGTAGAACGGTATGATAAGCAGACCGCTCTGCATCAGCATGCGTTGCTGTTTGGGAAGGGCGTCGGCAAACATCGCCATTTTGTCTTTGTCTCCGGTATTGTCAACCTCAAAAACGAGGTCTTTGAACGCTGCCATATTTTTGGCAAGTGGTGCTATGACTTTTGCTATGTTCTCACGGCCGCGTACCACCACGAATTCAAACTGGCGCAGATGGTCGTTAGTCGGAGCCTTGAAAGCGGCCGAGATTACTTTGTTAAGGATTTCATCGCTTACTTCGCGGTCGGAGTAGTCGCGGTATGTTTGGCGATTATTCAATACTTCTGAAAATTCCATATTCGTCTTTGTTTTTATTTATCGTCGCAAAGTTACTACTGTTTATTGCCTTATATTTGTTGTATTGTTTCTAATGTTTGTTGTAAATTTGCAAAATTATGAAAGATGCAGTAATACCATATACTTTACCCGAGGTTAAAGACCATTCTTTCTTTTTCATCTCTCAACATGTTGCCCCAAGTATCGAAGCCAAAATGCACCGCC
>CAJTPZ010000017.1 GCA_910578395.1 uncultured Muribaculaceae bacterium
TCTCTTTCTTGATAGTCTCTTTTACATTACCCTCCATCAGCAGATACTCGTCTTTGCCCATCTCCACATTCTCCTCCGTAAAAGGATACTCGTAGGCAACGAATTTTTCTACAGTCGTCAGATCCTTGTCCTTAGCCCATTCCGGATCGCTGGTGTTGGCCAGAACATAAACACGGCTTTCCTCACCCTCGGCAAGACGTATGTTCAGTTCTTTGATTATCGTAGTATTAACCTCGTAGTAGCGTGGAGCGATCAGCTGATTGCCCTTATTGTCATACTGAAATACCCAGATATTCTTGATCGCCTCCTCGGCAGCTTTCTCAGGGTCCGCAGGATCCTCATCTCCTTCTGCACGCGAGTAGACATCATTCACCAGAGGTTTGCCTATCACCGAAGGTTTGTCGGTGTGAAGACGCAAAGGCACCTCGATTGTCTCGGCACGGTCTCCAGGCTGACCGAAAGGCACGTCTGTAGAATCAAAGTCCGATTCGACACATGACACCATTGACAGCGCCATGACAGCCGAAATCCCCCAATTAAAAATCCTGTTATGCATTTTTATTTGATTACTTTTTCACTTTGTCAGTATGCAGGGGTTCAGACCTGCACACCGTTAACCGATATGGAACGCTCATTTAAGAGCGTTCGCTTTTTTAATGCTTACCGGATTATTTGATTCATGTTCCGGCCCGTAGGGGCGAAACATGAATGCCACGTGGCATTCACCTGATCCGATTGCAACCCGCTAAATGCGGGTTGACTTTTATTTAATTATTATTCATCCACATCACGCACGCAGCGCACCGGACCGCCCACAGCGCGCCCAGTGTAGCCGTAATCGGTCTCAAACGGCGACAACGCTCCGGGAGTATGGAGATGAAGGATGTTCACGCGGCCTCCCTTTGAGGCAGTCGATGTGTGGTAGTTACCACACATACCGTTGCGCCACGGCTTGCCGCCCATAGTACGCAGACCCTGACTCGGAAAGTAGACCCACTCCCCATTATTCCACTCCTGCACATACATCTGAAAACCACGGTAGCCGGTGTTGTCGCTTTTGTGCCTTGAGTTGATTGTAGCGTAAGAACTCGCATTAAGACCGTTCTGGGTGAATCCAAGCCACATGTCGCCGGGAGGAACCATCCAGCCCGCAGGGCACGGATCGAATATCGATTTCTCCTTCGCACCGTTGTCGGTAAGCTCGATGTTGGCCGACACTACAAACTTCTTTGTCGCCAACTCATATGATGTGCCGCCCCAAAGACTGTCGTTATGTTCCCAATACCAGTCAGCGTCGTTTGCATGGTTGGCCGGAGTGACGTTATATGACTCGCCGGCGATAACCGGGCTGATGAAATGAGTCGGATGTTCGGTCACATAGGCTATCGTTCCGGTCGTGGCGCTCACTTTCTCGGTGCTGAAAAGCTCGGTCGTGCTCACCGAGCCGTCGGTCGTCATGCTTATGGGGTTGTATTCATTATCATAGAGTGTGCCCACATTACCGCTCGAGTAGGCATAGTAGCCCGACGGATAGTGATCTACTTTCCAGCCGAGCGGGAACGGATCCTTGCGTCCCCACTGGTAGACCGTGCCGTAGGTGTTCAGGCCGTAGGCATCTTTCTGTGCCGACTTGGCGCCAAGATTACACTTCATCAGCGAGCGCCCTTTGACAGTGCGCTTGTCATCGCCGGCCTTTATGCCGTTGTTGTCCCACTCAAACGTATAGTATGGCACAGCCTCATCAAGGTTGGCTGGTTTGTCGTTGTTCACCCATATGTGCCACGACCAAAGTAGCTTGCCGGCCTCGTTGTAGCCGCCGATCAGAGCATTGCCGACAGCTGTTCCGGCCTTTACGTGGATGCGGTTATAATCGTCGAGATATACACGCTTGCCATCGCTGTTATTGCCTATGACGTTGGTTTCCTGCCATATGATCCTCGCACTGGCGATTTTCTTCTCGGGCACGTTCTTGTTCACATAGTCCGAGTACTTGAAGCCGCCACCCGTCTCGGTGCGCGTATAGGGGTCAAACATGATCTGGTTTGTCGTGTTAAGCACAAAGCAGTTGGCTGGAGCGGCAAGCACTCGGTCATCGCGGTTCTCCGACTTCAGATTCAGTGTGATGTTATAGTTATGGTTGCGGCGGACATTATAGTCGTTTGTATCGTTCGCACCAAGATATATTGTGTAAAGGAAGTTTGAGCCGTTGGTACGCGATGTCACAAACAGCTGGACATACAACGCCTTGTCTGGAGCACCGTTGTTTTTAAGTGACGGATCGGTGTTGTCGGTCTCGCCGCGGCGGTTGGCAGGCATGTAGAATGTGTAAACCTCACCTGAGGCCAGACGCTTGTCGATTGTCACAGAACGCGTGGCAAAATCATCCCCGACCGGATAGTCAAACTCTATCGGAGTCTCCTCCATGCGCATCTTCTCTGGCATATTGTGGATAATAACGCGCGTCACGATCAGATTCTTCGCGGCATCGGCTGTGATATATTTGAAACTGATCTTAGCCATCATGCGCGTAAGGTGGATATCCACAGGCAAAAGATCTGTCTCTTTCTTGATAGTCTCTTTTACATTACCCTCCATCAGCAGATACTCGTCTTTACCCATCTCCACATTGTCCTCGGTAAAGGGATACTCGTATGCCACAAACTTTTCTATGGTCGTCAGATCCTTGTCCTTAGCCCATTCAGGATCACTGGTGTTTGCAAGCACATACACACGGCTCTCCTCACCTTCTGCAAGACGTATGTTCAGTTCTTTGATGATTGTTGTGTTCACCTCGTAATAACGCGGTGCTATCAACTGGTTGCCTTTATTGTCATACTGGAATACCCAGATATTCTTGATCGCCTCTTCAGCGGCTTTTTCCGGGTCCGCAGGATCCTCATCTCCTTCTGCACGCGAGTAGACATCATTCACCAATGGTTTGCCTATCACCGAGGGCTTGTCGGTGTGAAGACGCAAAGGCACCTCGATTGTCTCGGCGCGGTCTCCCGGCTGACCGAAAGGCACGTCTGTAGAATCAAATTCAGTTTCGGTGCACGACACCATTGACAGCGCCATGACAGCCGAAAAACCAAAATTGAAAATCCTGTTAAACATTCTCATCCGATTGATTACTTTTTCACTTTGTCAGTGTGCAGGGGTTCAGACCCGCACACCGTATCGGTAAGGAGCGCACCATCGACGCATCCGTTTTTTATTATGTTTACCCGATATACGTTCCGGCCCGTAAGAGGGCGAAACGTGAAGGCCACGTGGCCTTCACCTCACTCACTTGCAGCCTGCCATGCAGCAGCCTGCGTCTTTAAACCTATTTTACTTATTCCTCGTCAACGTCGCGCACGCAGCGTATCGAGCACGCAAGCGAACGACGGGTATACTGATATCCGGCCTCAAATGGATACATGAAGTTAGGCGTATGCATGTGGAATGCATTGGCACGTCCTCCCTCGGCACCGGTCGACGTATGGTAATTGCCGCATAGTCCAAGCTGATTGAACTGTCCGTCTACCAGACGGACACCACATGATGGGAAGAAAACCGTAATATCTGCCGCACCAGTCAGTCCATTATTCTTAAACTCTTTGGTCATACACATATTATATCCTCGTGCAGCTTCGTTAACGGACTGTGAGTCCTTGGTATTCATACTTGGATAGTCGGCCGAACCAGTGTTGACACCGGTCTTGGTAAACGAGATCCACATATCAGCAGGAGGAACCATCCAGCCCGCAGGACACGGATCGAAGATAGATTTCTCTACGGCTCCATTGTTACTCAGATAACTGATTCCGTTCGGATTAGTAATCTTCAATTGCATCGCATTGGCAAAAGAACTACCACCCCAAAGATTGTCGGCATGGTTCCAATACCAATCGCCATCAGTGCCGGCAATATAGGAGGCGACCGCTTCGGCATCGCCATGTGAAGCCGGATTGGCAAAAGGTGACAAAAATATAGTCGGATGCTTGGTTGTATAATCAATAGTGCCTCTCGTTGACGAGGTGGACTGGGTTGTAAACAGCTGACCGTTGTCAGTATTGCCCTGACCAGAGAATGTGATCTTCTGGTTTGCGTTATTGTTGATCTGGCCGGTATAACTTTCATTATACGGCTTGGCACCACCGGCACTCCAACCCGATCCGCCTCCTTGAGTAATACCCCATCCGCTAGGGAACGGATCCTTTCGTCCCCACTGATAAAAACAGCCGAAAGTCTTGGAAGGCTGCTTGGTGTTGCGGTTCGGATCGATGGCACCAAGGTTGCACTTCATTACTGAACGGCCCTTACGAGTACGGCCCTGCTCCCAATATATTTTTGTAGCGTCCCACTCGAATGTATAGTAAGGCACGGCGGCGGCAAGCTCGGCAGGCCTGTCGTTGTTCACCCAGATATGCCACGACCAAACGATCTCGTTGTCGGCGTTATAGCCGGCGATAAGAGCGTTACCGTTGACACCGCCCGATTTCACATGTATGCGGTCATATTCGTCAAGCCATACACGACGTTTTTCAGGGCTCTGATCAGAATTGTTGCCGATCACATTGGGCTGCTGCCATACGATAGCTGCGCGTACTATTGTCTTTTTCGGATCACGTTTGTTCACATAATCGCTGTATTTCCAGCCGCCGGCAGTCTCTGTGCGCGTGTAGGGATCAAACATGATCTCGTCATTGTGGGCCAGCACGAAGCAGTTGGCCGGAGCGGCAAGCACACGGTCGTCACGCTTCTCCGAGTTAAGCTTCAGTGTTATATTGTAGTTGTGGTTGCGTCGCACGTTGTAGTCATTATAGTCGTTGGCGCCGAGATAGATCGTATAGAGAAAGTTAGAGCCATTGGACTTCGACGAGATAAACAGCTGAACATACAACGCTTTCTCCGGGGCTCCGTTGTTCTTAAGTTTCGGATCGGTATTCTTGCTGATACCGCGGCGATTGGCGGGCACATAGAATGTGTAGACCTCGCCAGAGGCAAGTTTCTTGTCGATCGTCACAGAGCGGGTAGCGAAATCCTCGTCGTTGGGACCGGGGTAGTTCTCCTCAACAGGAGTCTCCTCCATGCGCATCTTCTCTGGCATGTTGTTGATGATCACACGTGTTACGACAAGATCTTTGGCTTCTGCCGCCGTCACATACTTGAAACTGATCTTGGCCATCATGCGTGTAAGGTGTATGTCGACAGGCAATAGATCGGTCTCCTTCTTGATTGTCTCCTTCACATTGCCCTCCATCAGCAGATACTCGTCCTTACCCATCTCCACATTCTCCTCAGTAAAGGGGTACTCGTATGCCACAAACTTTTCTATGGTCGTCAGGTCCTTGTCTTTCGCCCACTCTGGATCACTGGTGTTTGCAAGCACATACACGCGGCTTTCCTCTCCTTCGGCAAGGCGTATATTGAGTTCCTTGATGATAGTGGTGTTAACTTCATAGTAGCGCGGTGCGATCAGCTGATTGCCTTTATTGTCATACTGGAATACCCAGATGTTTTTGATCGCTTCCTCAGCGGCTTTTTCCGGATCGGCAGGTGCATCATCACCCTCCGCCCGCGAATAGACTTCATTCACCAGTGGCTTGCCTATCACCGAGGGCTTGTCGGTGTGAAGCCTCAAAGGCACCTCGATTGTCTCCGCACGGTCTCCCGGCTGAGCGAAAGGTGCATCTGTCACATCCTCAAATTCAGTATCGGCACACGACACCATTGCCAGTGCCGCCACAACCGAAATCCCAAAATTAAAAAACTTTTTAAGCATTTTTTTTGATTACTTTTCCTCTTTGTCAGCAGGCGTGCTTTCACACACGCCTGCCGTTTATTTCCATA
Source organism: uncultured Muribaculaceae bacterium (assembly GCA_910578395.1). Classification (GTDB taxonomy): domain Bacteria; phylum Bacteroidota; class Bacteroidia; order Bacteroidales; family Muribaculaceae; genus JAFLTL01. The sequence goes on from CAJTPZ010000017.1 coordinate 5,836, forward strand.
TCCGTTTCCCGAAGTGAGCGAACGCACATGGTTTATCTGCGCCCCGAAATCCCGTCAAATAGACCCCGGGACGCACGAATCATCCGATTGTGAAATCAAAACTCGATGGAATCCACGCATCGACAATAATCTTGCCGAGACGGTCAGGGTAAATCGTAATGAAGAGCTGGTAAAGATGTCCTGCCTCAAGTCCCTTGTACGATTCGCCGAGAAGCTCTGCCATATCGATCTCATACCAGTCATAATCGGCACCGCCTTCAAAACGGAGACCGATCTCCAGTTTTGCCTGGACTCCGGTGTGGTAAGTATAGAGAGATGCTATAGGAGAGTTCTCTTTCACATTCTCCATTACCCAGTCGCCGAAAATCTCATCACGGGTCGTTGCGATAGTCATCTTGTCGCTGATGCCCTTAAACGAAGCTATCACAGTGTCGGTCTTGGTATCAGGACGTGAAAGATCCCATTTCAGCGACGCGCTTGTATTGCTCACGCGTATTGCGGCGTCCTGCACACGGTTCTTGTCATTTTCCTGCTCATTGACCAGCACACGGGCATGAAGGTCGACACGTGCTATGGGAGCGATCATCCGAAGCTCCTTATAGGTCGTCACCGTCACATCCTCATTGTCGAGGTTCACGATACTGTCGTAGACCATGAAATTACGACGGCTCTGCTGCACCTTGTCAAGATAATCCTTCGACAGCGACAGAGCGCCGGCAAGTGTGTTATACTCCGAATGTTTCGGCTTGATGTTGGTCCAGATAGTGTCTCCCTTGTAGGTCTTCACATTGCCGAGTTCGTCTCTGATAGGTTCTCTCTTGTACTCTGCGATTACATTTCGCATCGCCTCCGAGGGATTAGCTACAGCGACAATACGCTTCTTGCCTGCCGGCAGGCGCAATGCCACCTGCTTGCTTGCTGGATCGATCTTATCGCCGCCCTCATAGATACCCTTTTCATTGTAGACAAGGATCATGCCCTCATGAATCGTGAGGTCTTCGTTCAACGTGCTGCCGTCTGCGTCGACCGCACGCGGACTGCGGGTCTGGAATGTAACCAGGACTCCGCCGTCGTTCACATCCTTCGGACTATCGTTCTGGCATGAACACAACATCATCACCGGTATCCCGCAGGCTGCTGCAAGCAGTTTATGTATTTTTCTGAACATTTCCTTAATTCTTTTAAAGTTAAATGCTCGGATATACCGGTTTCGGCTTCCATCCGGGGAATGTGATCGAGACATCAGTTCCGCTTACCGAAATTTCGATATCGATAACCGGCTTCTTGTTATCGTCGTCACCGCCTCCGGGAAGGCCGTTCTCCTTAAGATAATCCGAAAGTTTGATCTCGGATACAACCTCTCCGGTTTCCTTGTTGATAATCTGGATCACCGCATCGGTATTCTCATCAAAGGGAGGAAGCTTGACTGTTGACTCGATCTTGCCGTCCTCACCCACTGTGAATGAACCGGTGTAGTAAGTATCATCATCTCCGATAATCTCACCCCCGCTCGTGATACCGTTGGGAAGCGGACCTACTTTTATCTCATAGACCTGGTCAGCATCGGGAAGCTCCGATTTGATCACTGCGTCGATCTCGACAACCTGCGGTTTCATATCGAGAGTCCACTCATGACGGCCGTCCACACTTGGAAGATCAAAATCCAGTGTGCCGAGGTAAAGATTGTCAAATGACGACGGATCATTACCGTTGATCACAATCTGATTCTCTCCTGGTTTGCCTGTCGGACCGATCTGGCTGTTGCTGCTGTCATAGTTGCCCCAGGCGACAACACGGTAATGCCCGGCCTCCGGCAGACGCACCTTCAAGCCCTGAAAATCATCCAGCTCATCGGCACTGAGAGTCTTCTGGTACACGATCTTGCCCTCGCTGTCATAGATGACATAGGTTACAGTCTCGATATTGTCCTTGAACTCATCATTGCCGTCAACGAGATTTTCAAAACTTATCACCGTATTGTTGCACGCTCCAACGTCGACCTCAGTTATGCAGGCCGGGCAAAGAAGCGTAAGCAGCACCGGGACAAACAGTTTATAAAATACTTTTGACATGTGGCTGTGTCTCGTTAGATCTGAGGATATATCTTTTTGATAACCCAAGGCTTAACCGATACCGAAATATTTACGTTCATATCGGCCGGCATGATCTTGTCAGAAAGATTCTGGGTAGTGATCTCAAAGCTCTGAACCTTGTAGACATATCCGTTGTAGAACTGGATAGCAGCCGACTGGGTGTTGTGGTAATCCTCTACGAAACCGTTGATATTAAGGTAACGGATACCGGCTTTTTCATCGCTTACTCCATTATCCTTATCCCTTTTGGTTACGTCGACGAGCTGCTTGTCGCCGTCTTCGTTTTTCAGATAAACCTTCAGGTTCGAAACCTTCACGATAAGGCGGAGACCATAGTGTTCGTTGTCCTCACGAATCTCCGACTTGGCGAAGAAAGGATATACCCATGACTTTCCCTTCTCGGTAGGATAGAAAGTTGTGACCTTCTTGGCCGAAGCGCCTTCGCCTACTGTCGATTCAACGCCTCTTATATCATAGTTCACAAGATAAGGCCACGACTTGAAGAACTCATGGAGCTCGACGGCAGGATCAGCGGCGTCATAGTCGGGAGCTGTCCAGTAATCGCGGTTCGACAGCTGGCTGATAGCCATTCTGTCATAGAAACCTGCAAGGCCGATACCCTCGATAGTGTATTCGACCACGTCGGGACCGGGAGTGATTTTGTCGATCTCGATACGCGCGCACATAGGCTTCATCTCAAGAGCGGCGCCCATCATGCCCTTGCCGGTGCTTGTGAGCTGCTTCATGTCATAGAGAGCTACATGGCTCATGTTGTCGGCATACTGGTTTTTGAGATAAATCACCTTATTGAGAACGTCGGTGTGGAAGCGGATTGTTCCGTTGTGGAACTCTGCTGCGCTGAGCTCCTCCTCCGATACGTTTGCCACGATAGCCACATTGGTGACATCACCGGGAACACCCTCGAAAGTCTTACCCTTGCGAAGATCATCAAGAAGGACTGTGTGATCGGTCAGATCAGCCTGCGATGCATCGGTTACAATCTCATAGTGCTTGCGGATAGCCGATTTCGGTGTTCCGAAAATAATGAAACCGTTATGGAACTCAGTGATGTCCGACTCAGTCTTAGGATTCTCTGTCATACGTGAGGACGGTCCTGCAACGTTGTCGAGCTTGATGAATACACGTCCGTTGGGGTGGATCTCCTCAATTTCTGATCCATTCTCCTCGGATGAACATGCGCCTAATCCGACAAGCATCGAACTCAGCGCCAGCACAGAAAGAAATTTTTTCATAACTGCGGATTGGTGAAAGTATACTTTGATAGTTTGATTTTGATTCGCATATAGCGACCGGCAGCTCCGAAGCTTTTGCTTAGGAACCACAGGTATATTTTTTGGCGGACCGCTGATGCGGACACCCTGTTTTCTTTAGAAGCGCCAGGAAACGTTCAGGGCAAAACCTGAAAGCACAAACTGGTTCTTGTCGATGCGCTGACACAGACAGCGGTCACCGGCGGAATTGTAGACATACTTCTTGACCTCGGTCGAACGATAGCCGGCACGTACATTGAACTCCAGTGCCAGACCCTTCCACACAGGATAAAGATAACCTACTGAAAGACCGGTACCCCAGAAATGGCCGGTGTAATTGCGTTCGGGATCTATATCGTTGTAATCGCCGAGTTGTCCGTAGATACCTCCGAAAAATCCACGGAATGTGGCATCCTTCTTAAGCCAGTAGCGCGGCTCGAGGACATAAGAGGTAAATCCTTGGAACTTCTCCCCCTTAGCGTAATGATGTTCGCTATAGGCGGCTGTAAACCTTACTGAAAACTGTTTCTTGAAATAAAATTCGCCAAACACATTGGCTCCCCATGTAGTGTACTTGAGATCAGGCATCACACCTACCCACTCAAGCAGATTGGTACCGACATTCCATTTCGGATGCTCCACAATGCGCACCGATGATGTGTCGGTTGCAATGGTGTCGGTCGACGAATAAGTTACCACAGCCTCAGCTGATGGCGATCCAGATAACGGCATGTCGCCGTTGGTGATTCTCTCACCTGCCTCTGTTTTTATCGTAGCGAGAACGATGCAAGCAAAACAAGAGGCAATTTTCATTCTTGACAAGAATGTAAGATTGGTTTGCATATTGTTTTAGTTACCTATAAATCTATCCCTTACTCTTAGGGACAAGTTTAAATTATTCTCAGATCATGGTGGACCATATATGTCCAGACATTAGTATGCCTGATACAAATCCGGCGCAAATTTATTTTTTAAGTAAATATGTGCAAATACCTGTTAACTCAATTTAAAAATACCCCCCCCCTATTTAATATTTATTAACACTCGCGCCGGATTATTGCCTGTTATTGGTACTCATATCAAAAAAGATATAACTTTGTGCACAGCTAAAACACCTGATCATGAAACTTACAGACGCGTTTATCTCATTGTGTTGCACGATATTGACCTTGTCATGCGCCGGCAACGGTTCTGATTCAAGACCTCATACCCAGATTAAGACTGCCACTGATGACAATCTGTTAATACCTGAAGTACCTGTGACCGTAGTCGGATCACAGGCGATTGCCGCATATACGATAATGCACTATTGGGACAACATGGATTTCTCCGACACGACACGCGTCAATGACGACAGGTTTATGGAGCAGAATTTTGCCGGATATCTGTCGGCATTCCCTTATGCCGGCTACGACGATGCCGCAAATGCGGCGGAAGCCCTTATGAAAAAAGCCGAAGTATCTCCGCAGGCATATTATAGGGTAATGGATATTGCCGAACGATTCCTCACAAGCCCCAACTCGTCAATGCGGGATGAAGAAACATACTATCTGTTTCTTCAGGCCATCGACCGGTCAGAATTTCTCGACGATACACGTCGTATAAGAGTCAGGGCACAGATCGCCGATGTGCTCAAAAACCGTTGTGGAACACCTGCCTCCGACTTTGCCTTCACCGATAACCGGGGACGGCGCACATCGCTATATCGTGAAGCATCGGAAAACCAGGTACGCCTGATTGTCTTCTATGATCCTGAATGCAGCCATTGCCATGAGATAATGACCTCTCTGAAACAGTCGGAAATCCTTGCAGCCGCACTACAGGCTGGTGTTATAAAAGTTATCGCCGTCTATCCCGACGGCGATAAGGACATATGGCAGAAAGCCCGTGACTCAATGCCTGACACATGGATAAACGGAATGTCACCAGACGGAGAAGTCAGCGAAAACGAAATCTACACGCTTCCGGCCATGCCTGTAATGTACCTGATTGCTCCTGACAACACAGTGCTGCTCAAAGACACTACACAGCCTGCGGTCGAAGAGTGGCTTCTTGCCAACTTTCAATAACGTCCGAGACTTTATCTGAGTTTCCAGCCTCCGATACCGAACACCCCTTTTTTAAATCTTGCCCTGTTGCGTGATGCCTCCTCCGAGCCATATTCGATGGCTCGGTCGAAATAACCTATGCCCTTTTCTATATCTGCCTCTGTGCCGCGGCCGAAAGCATAGGCGACACCAAGCGCATTCAGCACCATGGCATCGAGAGGTTCCCACACTTCATCGATGACATCCTCGACTTCAGCAAGGCGCTTAAAGGCCATTTCATCATCCTGAACCGTCCCGAGTCCGTTCTGGTGCAGGATAGCAAGTTCGGCCGCCTGCTGCCACCTGTTCTCCTCATCACTGTTGTCATAAGACCTCGCGAGCCATACAAAAGCTTTGGCGTAATCCTGGGTTATATTGCCGCGACCTTCAAAATAAAAATTTCCGACCTGAAACTGAGCTCGTGCATGACCTGACTTTGCAGCAATAAGATAATACCTGAAAGCCTCATCGATATCTTCATCCACCCCATACCCGTTGGCGTAGCACACCGCTACATTATAGGCCGATTGAATATCTCCCATGTCATAAGCCTTACGATAGCGTCCGAACACCTCTTCCTCACAATCCTCGTATTCATCTTCAAGGTATTTGCCATAGTCGCTGCACACCCTCGGATCATTGCCGTCGGCCAGACGCTCGAAATATTCTTCATAACAGTCGGTGTCGATATCTCCGAGCTCCGACTCATAAATTGTGCGGTAATTACCGAAACCTGCCGTCAGACCCGCGTCAAACGACCGCTCGTAAAACTTGGCGGCAATCGGATAAGCCCAGGCCTGATAAGATTCCTCATCTTCAAAATCATCGGCCGAATCCTTGTTGATTACCATATAATCGCCCCAGAAATACACATTGGCAATCATATAGTTGCAAAAAGCGTCACCACACTCTGCCTGCCGGGAAATCTCGGCAAAAGCATCGGCAAGCGATCCGAATGGCATGTCACGCTCTACCGAAGGAGTCAGATTGTCGTTGCGCAACGCACACAACACCCCCGACGCGCTTCCAAGCAATATACTGCGTTTCAACAACTGTGATGCCTTGTCTTCGTCGGTCGCAAATCCACCGCCGTCCCACACATACTCCTCCCCCATATTACAACGGGCAAGATAACAGAATGCATCGGCATCTCCATTTTCAGCCGCTTTTTCAAGCATTTCATACCCCTTTTGCATCTCTTCGGGGTCAAAACTCATCCATATCATCTCGATGGCGCGAGCCACCTCTTTGCTATATTTTCCGTTCATTTTAAGCTATATAAATCAATCTCAACATTTGATTTCCTCCCAGTCGTCTGTCAGAGTCGGGAATTTTCGCTCATTATAATAATCATTCAGCCAGCGCATTACATGACCTCCATACGGCGTCGTAACACGGAAAACACGCAGTTTTCCTCCACAAAGGCCCTCGATCTCAACCACATAGCCATCTTCATTAAAACAAACTCCGATATATCCGTCAAGATCCTCTCCCGTATATAACATCATACTCTCTGAATCTCCACGCTCAACCTTCTGCAGTGCAGCCATAACATCCTCCTGATCAAATCGTTTAAAAGGCGTACGGTCTATATAGAGAACAAGAGGTGAAGGAGCGTCTGGTGATTTGATCAGTTGCTGTTTCTCCCATCGGTCATCAAGTGGAGGAACTATGCTGTTGCTGAAGAAATCAAAAAAAATCCTCGTAGCATCATCGGCTTCAATCTTTCCTGACGACTTGAACCTAAGCATATCATCATTGTCGTTCACGTAAATGCATACGCTCATTTCACACTCATCGCCATCATATCCCCACACAATCGTATGACACTCCCCCGCTTCAGTAATCACCGGCCGGCATCTGGTAAGCTCGATATAACCCGTCTTTAAATTGTAGACATAATCGGCTATCAGCTGTTCGGTGACATTCGACGTCGATTCCTTGCCAACGCTTTCATAAAGTACATAATGTGCGTCATCGGCAACCTCTTCCGTCTGATGCCCCGACCGTAAAAACATCTCTTTGATTCTGCCAGTCAATCCCATGTCACTTTATTTCGACAAATCTTTATGCAAAACAAGATCCAACTGATAAAACCGGGAATAGTTGCCGTAACGTACCATGAATATCTTGTCACCGCTTTCTTCTCTCAAAAAATAATAAGATTGCCCGTCATCACTCTTCCGGCACTCCCATATCGTCTCATCATTTTCACCTCGAAGTGTATAAAGATTGCCATCAACGGTTTCCAACTCATTGTCATCCCTCATAATGCTGATTGTAAACACACCGTCACCACTATGCTGATAGCCGTAGACCGACAGCACACAGCCAATGCTGTTCTCCACAACACCCTCATACACCCTAAGCTGCAACTTTCCGAGATCTTCCGAAGTTCTGAGACAGACCTTTACAGAGTCCTGCCCGATACAGCCGGTCCCCGGTGTCTCACAGTGATGTATTCTATTTGAGTCGGCGACACAACCGCCCAGCAACGCAGCCGCAAATACATACAAAAAAGATATTCTCATCTACAATTCAGTAACTACAGAACTCATCCTTTATTTTCTAAAGTCAAAGATACAATTTCACGCTGCAAAAAGAATTTCCGAAACTGATTTTCTACAGACAAATTACTTAACTTTGTAATTGTTCAAAATTATATAGCCATACTTAAATCCACCTATGTCAAGACGCATTACAGATAATAATGCTGCATTAGCCGATACAAATCCATTGGTTTCTGTAATTATTCCGGTATATAATGTGGAGAATTACATTCAACGCTGTATAGAGAGCATCCTGTCGCAAACCTATCCTAATATAGAGCTTGTTATAATTGACGACGGTACTCCGGATAATTCTATAGGAATTGCCGAGAAACTGCTTGGAGACCGCAAAAATGCCCGTATAATCCATCACGGACACAACAAAGGACTTACAGCAGCAAGGGAAAACGGCCTTAGACATGCCAATGGCAAATATGTAATGTTTGTCGATCCCGATGATCACCTTTTAGACATAAACGGCATAGAGGCCGGCGTCAGGGCTGCCGAGAAAAACAATGCCGATATGGTTGTTTACAGATTTCAGCGTGATTATGGCAAAGCCGGCGCCGATAAATCACATGTATCTGATTGTCTGGAAAACCCTCGCCTGTATTTTCGCAAAGTCATTCATCATAGAATGGATCACAATTTATGCTTCAAACTGTATAATGCAAGCCTGTTCAGCAATAGTGGCATAACGTTCAATCATGGCATAGGTATGGGAGAAGATCTTGCTGTTTTCCCTAAGCTGGTTTATCATGCTGAGAGAATCATAGATCTTACAAACATTAATTTATATAACTATAACTGCAACAATCCCGATTCCTTCACCGCTAAAGGACTGACACCTACAGCTCTCAACAGTCTGATTATGGCAATAGACTCAACTGTTGAATTTGTAAAAACCACATGTTATGCCGAAGATGTCGACATTGTTGTCTCTCTAAACCGATTGTTATTGCTTGAATATACCGATCCCCGGTTGTGGAAAGATCTTTCCGGACTGTGGCCCGACAGTCCATGGAACCTTAAAGGCGCAAGATGGCAACACAGAATGTTTTTTATATTATACCGCATAGGATTACACAGTACGGCCCATTCTCTGGTCCTGTTGAAAAGAAAATTAAGACGGATAAAACTTTTTAGATTACTGAAAGCATGAAAATTCTGATCATAACAAGGTATTTTTTCCCTCAGAATCTCATTGCAGCTTTCCGTCTTAATGCATTTGCAAAATACTTCAGTCTTGCAGGCCATGATGTGACCGTTCTCACCGATGGTGAGCGCGATGAGACAACACAATGGAACGGATGCGAAGTCCATTACGTGAAAGATCCCGTAATGACCGATTCATATCTGAAAGAATGCATTATACAAAAAAAGAAATGGAGGCTGAAACGTATTTTTATTTACTTGCAGCACCGCTTCTTCTACGAAGCCAGATATCTTTGGAAAACAAAAGCTTTAAAAAGAGCGAGAAAATTATGCTCGAACAATAATTATGACGTCATATTAAGTTCATTCGGAGATCTGTCGGCCCACATGATCACACTATCCTTGCGCCGGCATGGACATAATTTTTACTGGGTGGCCGACATGCGCGACGAAATGTCTAAAAATCCATTACTGAGTCCGTCAAACGTTAGGCGCATGGAATATCGTGAACGAATGATACTTAACGAAGCCGACGTTGTAGTATCCGTGTCAGCCCCATTGATCGACGGTTTCAAATCAATGTGCAGGCATGACCGGTTTCTGGAAGTGAGAAACGGCTATGACTATGACGAAATACTCGATATAAACTTCCAGCCACAATTCACAATGGCCTATGTTGGAAATTTTTATGGACAGTGTTTTCCCGACAAATGGTTTCGTGCATGTTCGGAATTACTTGACGAGCGTCTGCTTCCTCCCGATTTCAATATAAAAATAATCGGCGGAGACCTGACTCACAGCAGAATAATGGCATTCGTGCCTGAAAATATGACCCGCAATATAACCATTATCGACGAACTTCCTCACGACGAAGCCATAAAAGTTTCAGCTACAGGCACCGATGTGTTAGTCATGATGCACCCATCAGGACGCAAAGGTGTATATTCCGGCAAATTATTTGATTATCTCGCGACCAACAAGCCGATTCTTGCATTGTATGACTGCAACGATGTAGCCGCCGCTCTGATTGCCGAAACCAACTCGGGGTTCGTTGTCGACGAGTCTGATAACGATGGAATCAAACGCCTGATTCTAAAATGTTACGGGATGTGGCAAAGACATGAGGTACTACCTCGGAATTGGGACAAAATACGGCAATACACTCGTCGGAACCAGACTCACATCCTGCTTGACCATATTACCAGGCACGTAGGCGCCACTAAAGACTCCAGTATTTCAGCGAAGTGATCCTGCCTTTATATGCCCACTTCACATCGGCAAGCAATGTGTTTTCATTTCTCGCGATCGATCTGAAGTACTTATCGTCAAGCGAAGCATAGCAGTCATGGGCCACTGCAACGATTATAAGGTCATAAGGTGCGCAAGGCTCTGATTTTAATTTCAGTCCATACATCTCCTCGACCATGCCGGAATCGGCATAGGGATCCATGATATCCACCTCAACCGACGCAGCCTCAAGCAACCTTGCTATTTGGGCCGCAAGAGAATTTCGTATATCGCCTATGTTTTCCTTGAATGCGACCCCCATGATAAGTGCCCTGACAGGGTTCCCTCCGACAATACGGTTCATGACCGACCTCACAATATAGGCAGGCATACCGTCGTTTATGGCACATCCCGTGTTTACCAGTGGCATTTCAACACCATGTTTTTCTGCCATCGAAACAATATAGAGTGGGTCTACCGGTATACAATGTCCGCCTACCAGACCCGGCACATAATCCATAAAATTCCATTTTGTCGAGGCGGCACCAACGACCTCTGCCATATCTATACCGGCCTTTGAGAACAGTATTGATACCTCATTCATCAAGGCAATATTGATATTGCGCTGCACGTTTTCGAGTATTTTGGCGGCTTCTGCAACCTTTATGCAAGAGACCTTATGCATACCCGCCGAAACAATCATCCCGTAAACATCTGCAATACAATTCAGAGCCTCTTCATCACATGCACCCACTATTTTAACCGTATTCACAATCGAGTGGGCCCTGTCGTTGGGATTAATGCGTTCCGGGGAATATCCGACCTTAAAATCCACGCCGCACACAAGCTCCGACTCCCGCTCAAGCAACGGTACACAATATTCTTCGGTACATCCGGGATATACCGTTGACTCATATACCACATGACTGCCTCGGCACATATTGCGTCCGACTGTGTGTGTTGCATCAAGCAGCGGTCTCAGATCCGGCTTTCTGTCATTATCGACCGGTGTCGGCACCGCAATTACAAAAAATGATGCAGCTTTCAAGTCATCTTCACTATAAGTGAATTTCAAAGAGGCACTGCTTTCACCAAATTCATCACACAGGTTATCGATACGGCTACGGTCTATATCGTAACCGATTACATTAAAATGCTTTGCAAACTCGATAGCCAGCGGCAGACCGACATATCCAAGGCCGATTACCGCCAGGGAAGCCCTGCGGCCTACAAGTTCGGAATATATGTTTTCATCAGTGTGACGCATACACAAGTCCATTGATTTTTTTGTATCTGTCGCCCGACTCTGCACATTCGGCGACACCATTCTCGTCAAACTCCAGACGGCAGCCACAACGGCACACCCATCCGACACACCGGGCCGGGCTACCCACAACTATCGCATACTCAGGCACCGGACGGGTCACCACCGCTCCGGCGCCTACAAGTGCATATTTTCCGATTTCCACACCACATACAATTGTGGCATTGGCACCGATTGTCGCCCCATGCCGCACGATTGTGTTTGCGTAGCTGTCATGCCGTGATATCTCGCTTCGCGGATTTTTCACATTCGTGAAAACGCACGACGGCCCAAGAAACACATTATCCTCACAAATCACTCCGGCATATACCGACACATTATTCTGTATCTTCACATTTCTACCGAGTCTGACTCCCGATGCGATAAACACATTCTGTCCGATATTGCAGCACTCCCCCAGCACGGCGCCTCCCATAATATGTGAAAAATGCCATATACGACAACCCGGTTCCACCACTGCGCCATCATCGACTATTGCCGTAGGATGTATGAATGTATCTTTCATCGAGATTTTAATCTTTATCTGAAAAATAAAATTTTACAGCCTCGATCACACGATCCTGCTGCTCATGTGTAAGCTCGCTGTGCATAGGCAACGACAGAACCGAACGTGTCAGAATCTGACAGCTGTCGGCCATCGGATCACGCAAACATTTGTCTCGATAGGCCGGCTGTTCAAAAAGTGCCGATGGATAATATATCATCGATGGTATGCCGGCTGCGGCAAGTGCATCCTTGAGTCCGTCTCTTGATTCGGGAGAAACCCTAAGAGTGTACTGATGATAGACATGTGTGCTTTCGGGCATTTCCGTCGGAAGCTTTATCTGCGGCACATCCATAAGATTTTCAGTATAATATTTGGCAGCTGCGCGACGGGACTCGATCCACAGCGGCACATGAGGCAACTTTGCCCTGAGCACAGCGGCCTGCAGCGTGTCCAGCCGGGAATTCACACCGACATACTCATGAGTATATTTTTTATACTGGCCATGGTTGGCCAAAGCCCTTATAAGTTCAGCCGACTTATCGTCATCGGTAAAAACCGCTCCCCCGTCACCGAAACAGCCAAGCACTTTCGATGGGAAAAACGACGTGCATCCTATATTTCCCACAGCTCCGGCAAAGACATCATGCCCCGACGGCATTCTGCATACCGCGCCAAACGACTGTGCATTATCCTCTATCAAAACAAGATTGTTACGGGCGGCGATATCAGTCAACGATACCATGTCACAAGGCTGTCCGAACAGATGCACAGGCACAATAGCCTTGGTTCGTGCCGACACCATACGGTCCACGCTCTCCGGATCAATGTTGAAAGTCGACTCATCGACATCGGCAAACACCGGCACTCCGCCAAGCAGCAGAACGACCTCAGCGACAGCTGCAAACGTAAACGCAGGCATTATCACCTCATCGCCACGCTCAAGTCCCGACGCCATAAGCGACAGCATGAGAGCATCAGTTCCGGTACCACACGTAACCGCATGTTTCACGCCTATAAAATCCGCAAGTTCACCTTCAAGCCGTTTAACCTCATCACCTCTTATAAACGACGATGATGCAATGACATTGCTTATGGCATTGTCAATCTCGTCACGCATACCGAGATATTGGCCATACAGGTCGACCATCTGTATCTTTTCCGCTTCCGACATTTCAGCACCCCTTTAGAGTTCTCAGCTTCAAGGCAAGCGGATGACACTCCCCTTTCAAGGGCATTGCATTTGCATTGCGCAATACTTCCAGCGTGCTTACAGCCGCCCTCGCCTGATCGATAGAAAATCCCTCTCCGTCGATTATACGGGCGTAACTCAGAGTATGAAGATCGGTAAATCCACCGGTAAAATCTATACTTTCCCCATTGATTACAATCTGTCGGTAAGCCGACATGCGGTCCCCTCCGGCATCCGCAGGCTTATAATCCGGATTTATACTGAGAAAAAATCTTATCCTGGCCTTTTCCAGATCCATAAAACCGGCGACACAATCGTGCGACACATGATGCACTATTATTTCACAGGCTGATCCAAACACCCAATGAAGCATATCGATAAAGTGCACCCCTATATTGGTTGCAAGTCCTCCGCTTCTCTTCTCATCTCCTTTCCACGATGCCCCATACCATTTTCCGCGCGGTGTTATGTAAGCAAGATCAACATCATAACGAACATCGTCGCGGCCTTCCTCAATCATCTTTTTTAGTCTGACGATCTCCGGATGAAGTCTCAGCTGCAATATAGTCCATATATTATGTCCGGTTTCAATCTGGGACATATTCATACGCTCAAGCTCGTCAAGGGTGAGCGTCAGCGGCTTCTCGCAGATCACATCGACACCGGCCTCAAGTCCGGCAATCGAGTGCGGACAATGCATGTCATTTGGAGTGCACACAGTAAGATAATCTGCCTTTTCCTTACGTATCCGATACATGAACTCCGAAAAATCGGTTGTGAACGACGCCTCAGGAAAATAGCTGTCAATCACCCCTACACTGTCAAAAACATCATGCGCGGCAATCATGTTATGTCCCAACGTTTTTACCGCTCTAAAATGTCTGGGAGCAATATATCCGGCTGCTCCGATAAGTGCAAAACGCTTCTGAAAATTCACTGCATTACATTCATTTTCCATACCCGAAAACCGTGTACTCCAATGTAAAATTATACCATCGTGACATTCCGTACAACGGGCAAAAATGACATTTACCCCCCCCCATGATATATCGTTGATTTACAACAATATATAAATTCAACCTAATCTATTTTTTCTGTTTTTTTAACATCTTGCGCCGACTATACAGTCATCTCCCATATATCAATGCAAACACACCTTATACAACAATACATTCAGTCTATTCCGGAGCACACATCCGTAATAAAACTCAACGACAGCGCCACAGCCTTGTCAAAAGCGCAATCCTGGCCGACAACAGTTATAAAAAGATGCACGGCCTCCGGAAACTCCACTCGTTTGACTCTGCCGCATGACTTTTGCGCGAATTCTTTACCCTGATCACTCAGAATATCGCGGCCGGCTGCGACAAGAAGCGTGCGGGGAAGCTCCGACAGCGTCTGGCTGTCGCATAACCCTACACTGATACGACAGTCACGCGGATCAGAACCTATTGTATAGGCACTGTTGAAAACCTCCATTATTTCAGCGTCAAGGCCATAACCCGATCCATATGTCAGCCACGACGCAGAGCCATCGGCAAAAGCCTTAGTGACCGGATAAAACAGCAACAGAGACTCTGGCACACCAGGCCGACACGCCGACAAAGCAAGCGCGATAGCAAGATTACCGCCCGATGAGTCACCTCCTACTGTTATACGCTCCGGATCTATGTTGAGCGACGAGGCATTGTCAATAGCATAGTCAAGCGCGGCGATGCAGTCGTCGAGCCCCGCCGGAAACGGATGCTCCGGAGCAAGACGATAATCTACGGCCAGGACCTTTACCTCACCCGTAGCCGCCATGGCATTGCAGAAACGTGCGCAACTGTTGATACTGCCGAATGTCCACCCTCCGCCATGAAAATATATGAGCAATGGCTGAAGCCTGTCTACTCTGTCTTTGTGCTCATAAAGACGATAATCTGTAGAAAGCATCCGCGCCGTCACATTTTCTGAAATTTGCTGAACTGTATTGCGCGATTCCCTCACTCGCTCCAAGTCTCCCGTATCACCGCTCATGGCCTTGACAATAGCCGATGACTGAAGCTGCTGAAGACCGGTTGGCATTGACCGAAGAAAGTCATCAGCCTGCAGGCGCATCACACTGTCAGGTCTGGCATCATCCGTCGCATACGCGGCAAAACCATAATGAACCATAATAAAGACAAAGACACACCGGAGTACGATTTTATTTAACATTGCAGCGATATGACAGTTTCAATAAGGCAGGATCAACAAGAACACCTGTCACGACTGTAAAGGTACAATAACTTAAAAACTTATTTTCATCATGGCAAGTATAAAAGCGATATTTCGTCCATCCACCGTTTCCGGACAAAAAGGCACTGTCTATTATCGAATTATCCACGAGCGCAAAGTGCGTCATTTACCCACAGGTTACAAAGTGCATAAATCTGAATTCAATCACATCGACACAAAAGAAAAAATACACCGTGACATAGAACGTCTTGAAAGAATCGCGCGAATACTCGACAGCAAAGGCTCCGTCTACACCTCCGGTGACATAATTAATGAGTTTCGGCGATACACTGGACTATACTCTATCTTCAACTACATGGAATCGATCATTGCCTCACTCAAAAGTCGCAACAAGACACGCACAGCCGAGACATACAAGACTACACTTAACCGTTTCAAACAATTCCGTATGGGCGAAGATATAATGCTGGATGCCATAACACACGATTTGATTGAATCATTTGAAGCACACCTTCAGGAAAAAGGAAACACCCCCAACACGACATCATTCTATATGCGCATACTCCGTGCCACATACAACCGTGCCGTGCAGGATAATATTATCGATAACCGAAGCCCGTTCAGGCGAGTTTATACCGGTATTGAAAAAACCATGAAACGGGCATTGCCTCTGACTGTGATGAAAAAAATCAAGGCTCTCGATCTGCCGCCTACGACTCCGGCCGACTATGCCCGCGACATGTTTCTGATGAGTTTCTTTCTCAGGGGGATGAGCTTTATTGACATGGCTTTTCTGCGTAAAACCGATCTTACCGACAACCATATATATTATCGACGACGTAAGACCGGACAGCCTCTGAAAATCGCATGGACCAAAGAAATGCAGGAAATACTCGACAAATATCCCGAACATCCGACACGATATCTTCTCCCGATAATCACTGTAAACACTATCAACGAACGACAGATTTACCGATATAAATCATACAGCATCAATCGGCAGCTCAAAAAGATAGCCGCAATGATAAAAATAACGTCTCCGTTAACACTCTATTGCGCCCGCCATAGCTGGGCATCAGCAGCCAAAGCAAAAGGCATCCCGCTGAGCATTATCAGCGAAGGCATGGGACATGACTCAGAGACCACCACACGCATCTATCTTGCATCTCTCGATACGACCGTTATCGACAAAGCCAACTCAATGATCATAAAAAGTCTTTAAGCCATACAGTTTGATATCCCGGACCCACCCAAATCTGCTTCATATCAGTTATTCTTATGGTTATTGAAATATACGAAGAATATTCGATGAAAAGAATAGCGATCATCATGCGAAGCATAGTGCGCGGTGGCGAAGCCAATCCTTTGAGTCAAATATACGAATAACCCCGGCTCTTTTGCTGAAAACAGCAATATTCAATGAAAGTACACTGTACCTGTTAAATTTTACACGCATTATAATATCGACTGTGAGAATTTGCATAATTGAACTTAGAGAACTATATTCGCGTTATAAATTCAAAAACGGATAAGAGAGAACATTGAAAATTCAGCCGCACCGGAGTTGATTGGGGAACTCTTCAAATTATTCTGAAATACCGAGACAAGCTGTGTTGTCCGATGGCGGGCTCCGCCACATCCTTGATGTGGTTGCACAAGGTTTAGGCCTCCTGCACATGGCAGATTACAAAGGATAACAGGCACTCAAATCCTGTCTTCTCGGAGTTTCATCGCGTCCTCCGGGGCGGCTATCCTATAAAAGAGAAGTCGAGCTTCATTACTGAAGCTCGACTTCTCTTTTTTTGATTACGCAGTTTCTATAATTATCTTTGTAAAACCTAACTGATAGCCAGCCCATGCAACTTAGAAATAATCTTCTGACTGTAGAAGTTTCTGCCGATGGCGCAGAACTACAAAGCATAAAGTCAAACGTAACCGGACACGAATACTTGTGGCAAGGTGATCCTGCATTCTGGAACCGACGTTCGCCAGTGCTCTTTCCGATTGTAGGAAAAGCATGGGACGGCATCGTTAATTACGGCGGTAAGAAAGTGGAGATCGGACAACACGGCTTTGCCAGAGACTGCCGGTTTGATCCGGTCGACAATAACGATGAATCAACACTTTCATTCCGGCTCAGGCACAATGAGGACACTCTGCGGCTGTTTCCGTTCAGATTTGAACTTGAAATAAGTTATACTCTTATCGACGAACGGATTACTATTTTATGGAAAGTGACAAACCTTGATACCGGTCACGAAATGCCTTTTCAGATAGGGGCACATCCGGCATTCTACTATCCGTCAGGACAATTTAAAGCAAATGATCTGAACGGATACCTTGCATTTGATAGCAACATCGACCTGACCTATGAGCTTATAGAAGCCAAAGGATGTCTGGGTGACCGAAAATATCCACTTGACCTTGATGCCGATGGTATGCTTCCGATCACTCCCGACCTGTTTGACAGAGACGCTTTGGTAATCGGCGACAAGCAATTGCACCGCGTCAGCATCCTGAGTGCCCAAAAGCAACCCTACATGACAGTGCTTTTTACAGCTCCGGTTGTTGGGCTATGGTCAAAACCCGGTGCGCCATTCATTTGCATAGAGCCATGGTACGGACGTTGCGACTGCGTCGGATACAACGGCGATTTTGCCGATCGCGAATACACCAACCGCATTGCACCGGGCCAATCTTGGGAAAATTCCTACTGCATAATATTAGAAAACATCTGATTTTACTATGAAATATACTTATACGACACAAGGCACATGCTCTCGAAGCATTGAAATAGAAGTCGAAGGCAACCGTGTATGCGACGTGAAATTCACAGGCGGATGTCATGGCAACCTTATTGGCATAGCAACACTTGTCAGAGGAATGGAAATCAACGAGGTTATTGGCAAACTGCGTGGAATACGTTGCGGTGCCAAGCCTACATCATGCCCCGATCAATTGGCAAACGCTCTGGAGCATATTTCCCAAGCCCGATGAGCATCTGCATTTCACGCTATAATTCCTCTCTGGGCATCCTGTTACTCGGTTCTTTCGACGACCGGCTTGTACTATGTGACTGGGCTTCACGCAGGAATAGCGCTGAATTTATAGCCTCTGTAGCCCGTCGGTTAAAAACCGGAATAGATTGGAAAAAAACGCCTGTCATGATTATGGCCAAATCCCAACTCGACGAATATTTCCAAGGCCGACGCATTTCTTTTGATATCCCACTACTTTTCACAGGCACCGATTTTCAGACCGATGTATGGAGTGCCATATCAGAAATCCCCTATGGATCAACACAAAGCTACAGCGAAATAGCATTTCGGTCAAGACATCCTGAAGCTGTCAGAGCCGTTGCAAATGCCATAGGAGCAAATAGGTTGAGCATAATAATACCATGCCATCGCGTTACAGGGATCAACAGTATTGGAGGATATGCAGGTGGTATATCGGTTAAAGAGTCTCTACTTTCAATTGAACGATAATAACCGACAGAGGCGCTACAAATAAATCATTGCAGCGCCTCTGTTGTCATAAGTGTCATTATCTCCGGCCGAACAGTCTCCGGTAAATTGAGAATACTGTCGATCCTATCGTAATAGTGCGTAGAAGTATCGCAGGATTATTAAAAAGAAACGATCCTAACTTTTTGGTAGAAGATTCTCCATTACCTGACAACCTCTGCGCAAAGTTTTCCTTCGCAACCTCCAGACGCACAGTATTGACCGCACGTTTCACCTGGAGTTCCTGCCGCGTATAACCCCTCCAGCCTTCAGTTTCCTTCATTTTCGTTTGTCTTTGTTATTGAAGTTGAAGTTTCAGATGCTTCTGGCTCAGGTGCATCAAGCATGAGACTTGTAACCATCCTCGTAATAGGATCATCTACAAGAATACGACGGAACATCACTATCAGAGCGATCAAAAGAGCATATATCCCAGCCACCGCCATTGATGCGTAAACAAGTCCTAAAAACTTGCTCAGATACAGAAGCAGCGCAAAAGTAAGAAACAGCATCGCTCCAAGCCCGAGCATCGCTCCGGCAAACAGAATTGCTGTAGCCGCCAGTGCATGACTGAGCTTCTGCGCCATAGACAGCTTGGCATCAGCCACATACAGCTTAAAGAGATTCCTGAGACTCTCAAACAGAGATACATTATTTGTTGATACGCTCATATCTTTATGTGATGAATTTAATAGGACGTCAACAGGATTATACTACCGGATTACTGCCGGAGTCCTACAGATACCTGCTCGGTCTTGTCAGATCTTCTTGATTTCAGATGCAAGTTCCGCCGCGATATGGTCGACATTGTCGGCACAATTGTTACAGGCAAGAACACCATACTTTTTCAAGACATCCTTAATACGCATACGCATATCTTCCCCTTTTTCAGGGGCAAGCAGCAAAGCGACTGCAGCGCCGGCAATCGCGCCTCCTACAAAAGCTCCAACCTTACACATAGTCTGTTCTGTTTTTAGGGGTTATATTCATCTCATCTGCTGGGCGATCTCCTCCACCAGCTCATCAAGTTCTCGATCTTTGGGCACCAGTCCTTTTTTCTTAAGAAACTGCTTGATATCACTTCTGAGAGATTCACCCTTTTTAGGAGCGAACAGGAGCGCTATTGCTGCTCCGGCGACCATACCGCCAAGAGCGGCTACGATAGCTGTTGTTATTACTTCCTGTTGTTTCATGGCAATAATTTTATGTTTGATTTTGTACTTAAAAAACACACCATTTTGCCAAAATGTTTTCCGGGAGATAAAAATTTATCTCCCGGAAAGCATTATAAAGAAGTATCAGTAGGTCTAAGAGATTGTCTAAAAATTTGAGCAAAATAATGTTATAGGTCATAACAAAC
>CAJTPZ010000018.1 GCA_910578395.1 uncultured Muribaculaceae bacterium
GAGAGAACTAAATGAGAAGTAGGCAAGTTGCCTAATATCAGGCAACTATATGTGCCAGACTCTTGTGTCATGCCTGCCAATCCACCCGGTTCGCGGTTGCTCACCCGCCGGATTGGTGGAGAATGAATGATTTGCACAGCCTTATAAACGCACAAAACACTGAATGTTTCTGATATTCAGTGTTTTGCATCGCCTTTCGGCTTTAGGTTCGTGGTGCCACCAGGAATCGAACCGGGGACACAAGGATTTTCAGTCCTTTGCTCTACCAACTGAGCTATGGCACCGTGTTTGTTTTGCGATGCAAAGGTAGGGGCTTTTTTTGAATTCTCCAAATATTAAAGCATATTTTTTGTCTGTTTTTATATGAAATGTGGTTAACAAATTGTCAGGATGCAATATTAGGGCATAATGTTTTTTTTACCAAAAGTTGTATTAACATTCTTTAGTCTGAATGGGCAAATATTGAGTTAAGTGATTTATTATTTTTACAAAAATTACTCATGTCTTATTTTAAACTTTGGAATGTGATGAGATTAAGGTGCTTGGTGGCCGCACTGGCTTTTGCCGTCGTTTTTTCCATCTACGGCAGGGATATCGAACGGCCGACGATGGGATGGAGTTCATGGAACACATATTACATCGATATCAATGATTCGCTTATAATGTCGCAGGCAGATGCTATGGTGCGTCTGGGCCTGAAAGATGCCGGATTTCTGTACATAAATATCGATGACGGTTATTTTGGCGGACGTGACAAGGCAACAGGACGTCTGCTTATCCATCCGACTCGTTTCCCACGGGGACTTAAACCTGTAGTGGATTACATACATGGTCTTGGTCTTAAATCGGGAATATACAGTGATGCCGGAGCCAATACATGTGGAAATTTCTGGAATGACGATACGATTGCAAAAAATGTGGGTCTGCTCGGTCATGAACAGCAGGATATTGATTTTTTCTTCAAAGAGCTTGGCTGTGATTTCATAAAGGTTGATTTCTGTGGAGCCGACGGATTTTCAAATCACGCGCATTACTCTTTTGAACCGTATGACCGCTATAAGGCGATACATGAAGCTATTGAACGCACAGGGCGCAAAGATGTGAAACTCAATGTGTGCCGATGGAATTATCCGGGCACATGGGTAAGCGATGTGGCAACTTCATGGAGAATATCGGAGGATATAAGGGACAACTGGGCGAGTGTCAGAAATATCATAGGGCAGAGCCTGTATCTGTCGGCTTACGCCGGCAACGGGCGCTACAACGATATGGACATGCTTGAAGTGGGGAGAAGCATGACAGAAGAGGAGGACCGTACACATTTCGGCATATGGTGTATAATGGCCTCTCCCCTACTCATCGGCTGTGACATGACGACACTGAAGCCCGAGACACATGCGCTGCTGACCAACCGCGAACTTATAGCCCTCAATCAGGATGCGCTCGGACTACAGGCATACGTGGCTTCGACAGACGGAAAGACTTATGTGCTTGTGAAAGATATTGAAGAGGCTTATGGAAATGTCCGCGCTATAGCGCTATACAACCCGACGGATGAGCCGCAGGAGATCACGGTGGACATGACAACGCTGGATCTTGGCGGAAAAGTGAGGATGCGTGATTTGTTTGCATGCAAGGATGCCGCGGAAGTCAATGGGAAATGGAGTGAGACAGTGGCGCCCCACGGTGTGCGCATATATCGTCTGGAAGCAGAAAAACGACTCGAACGCAGCATATATGAAGGGGAGACAGCATATCTGTCTTCTTATCAGGAAATATACAACCCTATGGCTTTCGGCACAGGAACTTATTTTGCTGATTCGACCTGTTCGGGTGGCATGAAAGCCGGCAACCTCGGAATGAGACCGCAGAATGACCTGCGCTGGCGCAATGTCTACAGTAAAAACGGCGGCAGCTACGACATGACCATTGATTGCCTGACTCCTGAAAAAAGAAAGATGATTGTTGTCGTAAACGGAGGAGAGGGCACAGTGGTTGAGATCGAGCCTTCGTCAGAAGGAATAACAAGTATAAATATAAAAGTAGATCTCAAACAGGGAGAAAACGAGATAAGGCTCTACAATGACCGAGCACGCATGCCGGAGATTGACAGAATGATATTGAAACCGATGGTTTAACCCTCGGTTTCAATATCACCAGATTCTTCATAACCGATGTCGGAATCATCATCAGGCTCTTCTATCTTACGCGATGTAAGAGCTTCCCGATAAGCTATGGGCGGCATTCCATATTTTTTCATGAATGTCTTGTAGAAACTTCCTCTGTTGCGGTAACCACACTGTGTAATGATTTCTTTCATTGACAGTGTGGTTGTCAGCATAAGATTGAGCGCGGAAGCAATGCGTATTTCTCTGATCATGTCGGACGGCGAAGGCTGCTCAAGCTGCTGAAACCGACGATAAAGTTTACGCAATCCTATGCCAAGCCCGTCGGCGATAGCGGCTGCCGTGAGCTTTTCATCCTGAAGATGCTCTTCGATATATCGTACTACATCGTCGACCAGTTTCATATCGTCGTAATGCTGGAGCTTGCTACGGTCATAACTGAAATGAGCCGGCGATGACGGATTTACATTACGGTTCGGCGTCATAAGTCTCTCGATGACAGCCGAGAGATAACTGAAAGTAAATGGCTTCGGGACATAGGCATCGGCACCGGCACGCAGTCCTGCCACCTGATCGTCGTTGGTATGTTTTGCAGAAAGCACTATGACCGGTATCGATGATGTGATCACGTTTGTCTTTATCTCACTTATCAGCGACATGCCGTCACGGTCGGGCATCATAACGTCAGTAATGACAAGATCAGGCAACCGGTCGCGCATCTGCGCCATAGCATCATCGGCCGAAGTGGCTGTCACAACCGAATACTGATCCAGTCCTTCCTGTAACAATATAAGCATCTCCCGGTCGTCGTCGACAACAAGGATGCGCCCCTTCGACTCTTTGTCATCCCGATCCTGTAATGGTGTGATTTTCGCAGGGTTCTTGTCTGCCTGCATATCTATAACCGATTGACTGTCGGGGATAACAATATCAGGCGATGCCGGATTTGGCGCAGTCTTCTCCAACCGAGGCAGACGGACTACAAATTCCGCATATTTTCCCGGTTCACTATTTATATCGATAGAGCCGTCGAGAAAATGAACCATCGACTGACATATAGCCAGTCCGAGTCCATTGCGCGCCGACAACCCCTTGGTCGCGTTCACTTCAAGCGTGTCAAGCAGTTCATAGCGGTTGAAGATGCGCTTTCTGTCATCAGGAGTTATACCTTTTCCTGTATTGTAAACCGACAGCACCAGTTCATCTCCCTCAATAACTACAGTAACTTTTATGGAACCGCTGACAGGGGTGTATTTAAATGCATTTGAAACCAGATTATAGAAGATCTTGGTAAATGCGCTGCCATCGGTTTCAAAATGCATGTGCGGTGCTATATCGCTCTGCATGGTCAGGCTGTTCTGCTCGGCAAGATGTTCAAACGAAGCAAGAATCTGTGTCGAAAGCACTGTAATATCTATCGTATCGACGTTGCGTTCACGGTGTCCGGTCTCGAGTCGGCGGAAATCGATCACTTCCTGTATCAGGCTGTTCAGACGCTCGGCATTCTGCTTGATCAGCCCCACATAGCGGCAGACATAATTGTCGGAATGTTCATAGGAAAGCAGGCGTTCGCATGGTCCGTAGATCAGAGTCAGAGGCGAACTGAACTCATGCGTTATATTGGTAAAAAAGCGAAGTTTCTGTTCATAAAGCTGATCGTTGTGCTCCCGTTCTATTTTTTCAATCTGACGTTGACGACGCTGACGCTCCTTACGCTTTAAACGTTGGAAAAAATACGTTATAAAAAGAATAAGAAGAATTATATAGACAATTCTGGCAATACCTGAAAGATACCATGGCGGAGCAACCTCCAGCCCCATGACAGATACAGGACTCTCGTATCCTGTGACCGTATCACGGTATTTTGCCTGTAATTCATATCTACCCGGAGCAAGACGGTTGAATGTCGCCATATAGTCACTTGCCTTGATCCAGTCGACATCGTCGTTCATGCGATAGAAAAGCTCAAGGTTGGCAGAGTTGATGTATTCGGGTACCGAAAGTCCGATGCTTATATTATTTTCATCATGATGTAAGGAAATTTTAGGAATTCCATTATTCTTTTCAATAAAATGATTGTGAAACGCTGTCATCGCTCCATTTACAAGAAGCCTGGTAAAATACAGCGGCGGATGATAACTCCTCGGATCAGACCTTACTTCATTATTTCTGGCAGCAACAACAAAGCCGTTGTTTCCTCCAAAAAACAGATTTTCCCCGCTTTCAAAGAAAGCTCCATCGCTGAACTCCACCATATCGACTCCATTATGCTTACCATATACCTGAAATGTTCCGTTTTCAGGCACAAAGCGTATAAGGCCGGCATTGGTTGCAAGCCAAAGATTTTCTCCGTCAAAATGCATGGAATGTATGTATGAACTCGGGAAGCCCGTGTCAGAGTTGTACAATGCCTCTGTTCCATCGGCATTATGGCGCAACAGTCCGTTGGATGTGCCGATCCATAAGGTTGAGTCCGGTGTCATTTCCAGAGCGAACACCTCATTATTCACAGGAACACTGTCATTGTTTGTTCCGGTTTCAAACCGCTCCAGCCCTTTTTCCGAAATCCTGAATACCCCTTCCCCTCGATTGCCGGCATAAATATTTCCGTCGACACCCCGCATCAAAGTGAAAAAATAATTTGAGATACCTCCAGGAAGGCTGTAGTAATCATAAGAAGATACCTGCAACCCTTCAGGAGAATCTTCTATAACCAGACGAAAGATTCCCAGACCGGTAGTCGCAGCCCAAAGCACATTTTCATTTTCTTCAATAATAGCATGTATATATTTCAGGTATTCAGGCGCATTACCGATACGGCGTATGCGCCTATCATCATTCCTCATATAATCCAGTCCTCCCTCCGAGCCAATCCACACAAGCTGACGCCTGCTTGGCTTCATCACATACACTGAATTTCCCGACAGAGAGGTGTTACGTGTATTTATGAACTGGAGCTGCTGTGGCCTGACGGCATGATATGATGAGAAATCAGATATCCTGAGAATTCCATCGCCCTTTGTGCCAAGATAAAGTGAATTGTCGGTCTTGTCGAGATATATTGAGCGTATAGGAGCAAAAATACTATGAAGCAAATCGGAATACATGCATGTGTATATCGAATATGTGTCGTTGATCCACTGAATCACCCCTTGTCCGTCAGTTCCGATCCAGATTATATCCTGATACCGGTCGTGCACCATATCAAAAATGGCCGATCTTATACCTGTGTCTTCTATCGTTTTTCCTCCACCAGATATTTTCAGCACACCTTCCGATTTAAATCCAACAAGTATATTCCCATGGCGATCGGCACATACGTCGGTGACAACATTGCGTCTCACGATCTCATCAGATAGATCGGCAACTGTAGTAAACGCATTTATAGAAGGATTATAACTCTGAAGCTTACCGCTGCTGTCCACAATCCACATATTGTCTCCATCAGAAAAGCAATCCGATATATCGGCATCATATACGACCTTTGACCCCACAGGCGTATATCTGCCGTCGGTCCGATGAAGATCAAAAACCATTAACGAATCACGACAAAAAATCACTATCTCCTCTGAATCCGACCAATCGATCCCCACAATGCCTGACGGTGAAAAATCTATACCCTGCAAAACCTGAAACCCGTCAGTAAAACCGTCCTCAAAATAGTATATCAATCCATCGGGAGCCAACAGATATAAGCGATTACCTGACGAATACATCAGAGAATGCTCCGATTTACCCTTGCTTTCAGAAAAATCACGGTAAAACTCAAATAGATCGTCAAATGCCCGATAACGATGAAGTCCCTCGGTTGTCTGAACCCAGGTGCTGCCATCGTCGGTAGTAGCAAGCGCCGACACCATCGAGCCTTTCAGCTCATGCCCTATAATATTTTCACTAAAACGAAACAGCCTCCTTCCGTCAAAAAGATTCAGACCGTCAATTGTACCAAACCTCATCATACCGCCTGGATCCTGCATTATAACAGTGACCGATCCAAACGTGAGACCATCAGTTGTTGTGATATATCGAAGCGTGCTGCCTGATGATGACAGAACAGATGCTACCGCAACAGTGATAAAAAAAAGAGCACGTATTATAAATGACATGGTGCTGAATGACTGGTATTATATAATAGAGATGTCGCAATTTAGTACATTTTTCAGACACACTCATCAAAAATCATGCAAAAAAGTGTCATAAAAAGATACTATGCAATTCAGCTAAATACAAAACTTATAAAAAAGCCGCCCCGAATCCTTAAATAAATATCCGAGGCGGCTAAAAAACTATATTTTTTTATTCGATTACAGCAGCATATCCTCCATTTCGGGCCATGCGTATCTTCACTGTATCATCTTTTGTAACCTTACGAGTATTTTTGACATAATGCATTGCCTGACGCGGTGCATTCACTCCATCCTCATAGGAAGTAAGCGTATATTCGCCATCTCCCAGAAAATCAAGCTTGACCTCAAAGTCGCGCCACTCCTTATCATTATCTGTCATTCCTCCGATATACCATTTATCTCCTTTGCGCTTAGCCACAATAGCATACTCGCCGACCTTAGCCTCAAGAGCCTTTGTCTGATCTGTCATGACAGGCACTCCGGCCATAAATCGCGCCACATCTTCATTAGCATAATACAGGGTCGGATTATCGGCCAGCATCTGCAATCCTGTCTCAAATATTACAAAGAGAGCCATCTGGTAGGCTCGCGTGCCTATCGAACCTGAATTAGGTCGTTCGCACCTGTAGGTTTCAGGCTGATAACTCAATATTGCTCCGGGAGTATAATCCATAGGGCCCACCGCATTGCGCATAAACGGCAGATATACACTGTTTTCAGGCGTACATCCTCTCATCTGTTCCATGCCACGCACTCCCTCGTACGAGAGCACATTGGGATATTTGTACTCCAAACCAGCCGGCTTGAAGGAACCATGAAAGTCAACAAACAGTTTATTCTTGGCAGCCTCTCCGGCTACACGCTCATAAAAGTCGACCATCCATTGGTCACTGCGATCCATAAAGTCAATCTTTACTCCAGACACTCCCATGTCGGCATATTTCTTGAAAAGATCAAAATTATTCTCAACAGTAAGCCATGTCAGCCAAAGAATTACCCCAACATTCTTTTCCTTGCCATAAGCTATAAGCTCTTCAAGATCAAGATTATCATTAGGGATGAACGGATTACGCGTGCTTGCAGCCCATCCCTCGTCGAGCAGGACATAATCAACTCCATATTTTGAAGCAAAATCAATGAAATACTTATAAGTCGGAGTGTTGCATCCGGCAACAAAGTCAACATCAGTACCATAAGGCACAGCGCCGTTCCACCACTCCCATGTGGTCGTACCGGGTTTAATCCACGAAGTATCAGCAATCCGAGAAGGATCGGCAAGACGGGCTGTCATATTATTCTCAATAATCTGACGATCGTCGGACGTAATGACAAAATATCGCCACGGGAAAGAGCGACGTCCACTCGTATGCGCTATATAATCAGCTTCTTCAACGATCTTCACACTACGGTCTCCTCCTTCATCGAACTTTATTGGCACTTTTGGAAACACAGCGCAAAGACGATCCGAAGCATCTCCCGGGTTCAGGAACATAGCCGGATAATCGCTCAACGACGATTCGCTTACAAGCACTTTTATACCGTTTCCGGCATCAACAAGCAAAGGCAAAAGAGTTTTCTTATCCCCCGAAGCGTTCCAGTCGGCTGGCGACATGTGCACATAACTTTCCTCATAAGCAGTCTTAAAGCCTCCCGACTGCTGTCCATGAAGCAGATATCCCTCCGGCAGAGCTATATCAAACGTTTCATCAACAACATTTATATCCCCTTTGATATCCGTTATAAACCTATACGCAAATCCGTCATCAAATACTCTCCATTCGATTGAGTAATTACCTCTGAACTTTATCAGCAGCTGATTATAATCATTTACAATCTCGGAGAACTTATATGCCACAACAGGCTTTATCTTCTCCGAAACCGATTTGCGGCTTACAGAAGCGACCGAAGGTTTTTCACCAAGAATACGGTCTCCAACAGCAAGAGCCACAGTGCCGTCACTAAGCAACTGTGATCCGCAATAGTCAACTGAATACCTGACCTGTTTCGCCACATCCACACTGACAGCAATTTTTCCATCAGGCGATGTCACAGTATAGGACTTCGCCCGGACTCCGGCAACAGACAATGTGCCTATAGCCAAAGACAATATCAGACCTTTCATATATGAAACATTTGTTGTGATTTTTTGTATCTTTTCAAAGATACTCTTTATTATAAAATAGTGCTGCCTATAAGGGCAAAAATGTGTACATATTTACGACAGCAGTGTTCATTTTTCAAGCAATATGATATTTATTCGTCGCTCAAACTGTCACATATACAATTTTGTCGCAAAAATACACAAACAAAATTTGACACATATTATGTCATCATACTACTTTAGCAGCGTAAAAATCGAGACACCGCCTCTTGACAGGTTGTACACACAAAAACAAACAACACGCAGGATTGGTTCTCGCAAAGACAAAAAGAATTTTCAAGTCCGCACCGATATTCGGAATAAGGCAGGAACTGATAAAAATATACCGCGATCCAAAGCGATGGAAAACGGTTAAATCATTTAGTGATTAGGTTTATTGATTAGGTTTATTGATCAGATAAGGGTGCGCAAGCACGTTAATTGGATGTTTACGCACCCTTATTAATTTAAAACCAAAGCACTACACAATTACCGATCGAACATTATTAATCTCTCCAAACATAACAACAAATACCACGATGAACAAAAGCATAAAAGTCACACTATCGCTTGCTCTCGGCATGCTACCTTCTGCAATGCTTGCATCAACAATATGCGAGTGTCCGGTCGATATGGTTGCGGCGGTAGTCAACACCGGTGCCCGATACAACACAACGAACCGTCCGGCAGAAGCCGACAGACTTTTCCGCTCTGAAGAGGTAGAGAAACAGATTAAACGAGTGAAAAAACTGCTCAAAAACCCTAAGCTCGCTTGGATGTTTGAGAACTGTTTTCCCAATACACTCGACACGACTGTACACTATCGTAAAGATAAGGACGGCAAAAACGAGACTTTCGTATACACCGGCGATATACACGCCATGTGGCTTCGAGATTCCGGCGCCCAGGTGTGGCCCTATGTGCAGCTGACAAATTCCGACAAGCATCTTAAAGATCTTGTAGAAGGCGTGATACGGCAGCAGTTCAAGCTGATCAACATTGATCCGTATGCCAACGCATTCAACGACGGACCTACCGGAGGTGAATGGCAGAAGGACCTTACCGACATGAAGCCGGAAGTACATGAACGCAAATGGGAAATAGACTCTCTCTGCTATCCTATACGTCTGGCCTACGAGTATTGGAAAGTAACCGGCGACGCATCGATATTCGACAACGAATGGCTCAAAGCAATCAACAACATTCTGGAGACTTTCGTAGCGCAGCAGCGTAAAGAAAATGTCGGTCCATACCGATTCCAGCGCCGTACAGAGCGTCAGCTCGACACTCTGAACAACGACGGTCTCGGATCTCCGGTGAAGCCCGTAGGTCTTATTGTAAGCTGCTTCCGTCCGTCAGACGACGCAACGACACTGCAATTCCTGGTTCCATCAAACTTTTTTGCAGTTTCATCGCTGAAGAAAGCCGCTGAAATCCTCACAACAGTCAACAAGGACAAGTCAACAGCCGACCGCTGCACAGCACTTGCCGATGAGGTGCAGAAAGCGCTTGATAAATATGCCGTCTACGATCACCCGGAATTTGGCAAGATCTACGCTTTTGAAGTTGACGGATTCGGGAACTACCATCTTATGGATGATTCAAATGCACCGAGTCTGCTGTCGCTTCCATATCTTAGCGATGTAGATGTGAACGATCCGATTTACCAGAATACCCGTCGATTTGTATGGAGTGACTCCAACCCGTACTTCTTCGCCGGAACTGCCGGAGAGGGTATCGGCGGACCTCATATCGGATATGACATGGTTTGGCCTATGTCACTTATAATGAAGGCTCTCACCTCAACCGACGACCAAGAGATCGCAAAGTGTGTTCGCACCCTTATAGATACTGACAACGAAACCGGATTCATGCATGAGTCCTTTCATAAAGACAATCCGGCAAAGTTCACCCGCGAATGGTTCGCATGGCAAAACACCCTCTTCGGAGAACTTATCCTAAAGCTTGTGAATCAGGGGAAAGTTGATCTGCTCAACTCAATCTGACGCTCCTCCCTCAGAGCATAAAAAAGACCAAAGTTTATATAGACAAATAAGATGTTACAATTTCTCTAATGCTGTTTACTCTACCGCGAGGCACGGTAAATGGCGACCACAAATTCAAGGTAATTGATTTCTATGGTTGAAAATAGAGGCGTGTCCACTGCGGGCGCACCTCTATTTTCCTATAATATATCTGCCTGACGGCAAAGACCATACTTCTGAAAATAAAATCTAAACAAAAAATAATGACATTACACAACATCATGCCCGGAATTCTGGCCGCAGCCATAGCACTGGCCGGATGCACGGAAAATGGATTTAAACAGGAGAGACTCACTGACCGTGTCAACCCGTTGCTCGGTACTGCCACCCTTTGGGAAAAAGAGGATCTGGGATACGAGCGCAAACAAAAAAATCGCACTTGGGGAGCCGAGGTGTTTCCGGGGGCTGCTTTGCCCAATGCAATGGTACAGCTCACACCACAGACAATGTGGCATGCCGGAGCAGGATACCAATACGAAGACAGCACAATAATCGGTTTCGCCCACTCGGCTATGGGCCACTGGAACCTTATGGAACTACCGATTCTTCCGGTCGTAGGCAATAATGTTTCGGCCGATGACTATGCTTCGGCGTTCAGTCATGACAACGAATCAGTACGGCCAGGATACTATCAAGTATATCTCGACCGCTATGGAGTAAATGCCGAGCTCACTTCAACCCTACGTGCGGGATACCATAAATACACATACAAGGATGGTGACGCCAAGCGTCTGCTCGTCAACGTGGCCCATGCACAGGGACCGGTGCGAAAATGGGAAATAGACAAAGTTGCCGACAATGCATTTGCAGGCAAACAGGGTGGATTCCACTACTATGCGGTAACCAGCCTGCCGATTGACTCAATCGCTATTATCAAAAGTGCTGACGAGAAAGGCGTGCCTGTGGCTTTGGTCGATTTTTCTGACAATACCGCCGACAATCCCCTTGAAGTTAAAATAGGAGTATCCTACGTAAGCATCGAAAATGCCCGCAAAAACCTCGAAGCTGAAATGCTGGACAAAGATTTCGCGCAAGTACAGGATGAAGCTGACAAAACTTGGGAAAACCTGCTCTCAAAAATAAAAGTCGAAGGTTCAACCGACAGAAACAAAAACATCTTCTACACTACCCTGTACCGAGCGTCACTTATGCCACGTCTTGAAAGCGACGTCAATGGCCAGTATCGCGACTTACAGGGCAACATAGTGACTGATGCAGATTTCCGCTACTACTCCAATCCTGCATTTTGGGATGTCCATCGCAACCAACTTCCGTTGCTTGCAATAATTCAGCCCGATGTGGCCCGTGATGTGATAAAATCCACTATTGACCGTGGCGAAAAATCAGATGGCTACATTCCTTCGTATTTCCATGGCGACCATGCCCCCACATTTGTTATAGGCAGCTACAAAAGAGGAATCACCGACTTCGACCTTAGCCGCGCCTATGCGCTTGCACTCAAAAGCGCTATGGTACCCGGTGGCCGGAATGCCCGTCCTTATCTTGAAGAATACATTGCCAACGGCTATATTGCCGACGAAAATATACCGGACTGTCCTTTCTACGACGAGCACAAAGGAGGCGTCACAAAAACACTTGAATACGCCTACGATGACTATGCCGTAGCCCAGATTGCCAAAGAACTCGGCGACACGGCCAATTATGCCGCTCTGATGGAGAGATCCAAAAACTATAAAAATGTCTATGACCCGTCAACCGGATTTATGCGCGGACGTGTTGAAGGAGGTGCATGGATGACTCCATACGATCCCTATTATCCCTACTATCAGCAAATGTACCGCGAAGCCAACGGCTGGAATCAGATCTTTTACGCTCCACATGACCCAAAAGGGTTATTGGCATTATATCCTTCAGCCGAAGCAATCGATGCAAAACTCGACTCACTGTTTACCGAACCCTATATAGGGCTTGAGGTAGCAAATCTTACAGGATTTATCGGCAACTACTGTCATGGCAACCAGCCGGGACATAACATACCCTATACCTATTATTTTATAGACAAACAAGAAAAGTCACAGGCTGTACTTGACAGCATCATGGATCGTTTCTACGACATGGGTGCCGACAAGCTTGCCTACGGCGGCATGGACGATGCTGGAGAAATGTCGGCATGGTATGTGCTTAACGCTCTTGGTCTATACACCTACTCCCCCGCCGATGCCGAATACATTATATCAGTACCGCTTTTCGACAAAGTCTCTTTCAGCCTGCCTGAAAACACATTCACAATCGTCAAAAAAGGAAACGGTAAAAAGATTGACCGGATTACCTATGGCGACGAAACCATTGACGGATATTTCATCGATCATGATCGTCTGAAACAAGGCAAGACACTCACGATATCGACCAGATAAACTCTGTCTTATCTATAACGCGACAACCGCATTAATTAATGCGGTTGTCTTTTTTATTTCCGATTCAACCATTTTTACAACACTTTGCGTTATATTTAAAGAATTAATAAAATCAGTACAACATATAAAAGAATTTTCATGACAAAAACAACCACAGCAATCATCACCGCAGTGATTATAGGCGCTGCACTTGCTTCAATCGGAATCTTTCTCCGCTCGGGCATAAATAATCTTGCGTTCCGCGACCGTGCCGTCACAGTGCGTGGACTTGCTACGCGTGAAGTACAGGCCGATAAAGTCACATGGCCTATTGCCTTCACTACACTCGGCAATGATTTGCCGTCGCTCTACGACCGTGTTACAGAAACAAACAAAACAATCACTGAATTTCTCACATCCAACGGTATAGACCCATCCGAAATCTCAGTCGGACAGACAACCGTCTTCGACCGCGACGCAGAACGCTACGGTTCCAACAGCACTCCATACCGTTTTAATCTTACCTCTGTCATAGTTGTCTCATCAAACAAAGTTTCCACTGTCAACAATCTTATCAAACAGCAGGGTGAACTTATTAAAAAAGGCATTTCAATAGATACCGGCTATCAGTACCAAACAATCTATGAGTTTACCGGGCTCAACGATATAAAACCTGAAATGGTGGCTGAAGCGACAAATGCAGCGCGTGAGTCCGCCGTAAAATTTGCCGAAGACTCAGGAAGCAAACTTGGAAAAATCAAAACTGCCAGCCAAGGACAATTCTCCATCGAAGACCGCGATACATATACACCTTATATTAAAACAGTGCGTGTAGTAAACTCGATCACTTACTATCTTGAGCATTGATCCAATCCCAAAACTAAACACAATAAAGGCTGACCTCTGACAATGGCCGGCCTTTATTATATTTTACAATCTGGATCAGCTAAAACATACCCTGGGAACCATGCAATAGACACATTACAACAGTTACACCTCATACCATAGCTTTGCAGCGACAGCAGGCCCAGAACACAAACCAAAAGAATCATCAACTGTTTCAGAGGTTGTTTTTTACTTTCCTACAAATTTCTCTACACTTTATATGTCGGGGCGGCGCGTATGGCTCATGTATTGGGCCCTACGCTCTTATGCCGGGGCCTTGAGAGTTGCGGCTTTTACAAAGATGCGGAAGGAGAATACAC
>CAJTPZ010000019.1 GCA_910578395.1 uncultured Muribaculaceae bacterium
TGAGGGTTTGTTATGACCTATAACATTATTTTGCTCAAATTTTTAGACAATCTCTTAGACAGGATCTACATCATAGTGGACCTGAATCCCTTTCATCACCTGTCGGTTGTGCATTGTCTCAAAAACGTCACGAAGATACAATTTTATTTTTTGTATCGATGCGTTTGGCTCAACTTTTAGCATTATACGTCTGATATACATAAGTTGAACTCGTGCCACAGGGGGTTCCTCAGGTCCATAGACACGTCCCCCGAGTCCCTGGCGCAGCGCCTCGGCATAGGCAGCTGCCTGAGTAGCTACGGCAACCGGATCGCGGTGGCGCAGATATATGTTTATAATGCGGGAAAAAGGTGGATAAAGATATTTTTGCCGTTCCTCGATTACCGTTTTGTAGTGGGAGTTGTAGTCTTGGTTTTTTAGGTTGACTATCACGGGATTTTCCGGATCATAGGTCTGCACCATCACTCTTCCTTCAACGTCCTCCCGTCGTCCGGCTCTTCCGGCAACTTGCGACATCATGTTGAAAGCTCGTTCTGTCGACCTGAAATCGGGAAAATGTATCAGTGCGTCGGCATTGAGTATACCGACAACACTTACCCCACCGAAATCGAGTCCCTTTGTAACCATCTGAGTGCCTACCAATATGTCACTTTTTCCGTTGGAAAACTCGGTTATTATGTTTTCGTAGCCATCTTTATTGCGCGTGGTGTCGAGGTCCATGCGGCTTATTCGGGCTGTGGGAAAGCGTTTCTGCACTTCGTCTTCAATGCGTTCGGTGCCGTATCCGACTACCTCGATTGCCGGTTCTTTGCATTGTGGACAGATATGCGGCACCGCGTAGCTGCTGCCGCAATAATGGCACACCATCTGTCCGAGACGCTTGTGATAGGTGAGGGAGACATCGCAGCGCTCGCACCGTGGTACCCATGCACACATTCGGCACCTAACAAGTGGAGCATAGCCGCGTCGATTCTGGAAGAATATCGCCTGTTGCCCGTCGGCAAGAGCTTTATCGGTAGCATCGGCCGTGGCATCGGCAAGTGATCCAGTCACACTGTGGCTTTTGCGGGCCTTGGTCATGTCCACGATCTCGATTGCCGGAAGCCTGGCATCATTATAGCGTACGAGTAGTTCGACAAGTCCGAATTTGCCCTCCAGTGCTTTCCAATAGGTCTCGATTGCAGGAGTGGCACTGCCAAGCAGTGTTTTGGCACCATGCATCGAGGCAAGTACAATTGCGGCATCGCGACCATGGTAGCGTGGCGCAGGGTCATATTGCTTATAGCTGGCTTCATGTTCCTCATCGACGATTACAAGTTTGAGTTGCGCGAATGGGAGGAACACTGCCGATCTGGCACCGATGACGACGCAAGGACCGCCGTTGTGAAGCATCTTGCGCCATACTTCAACCCGCTCGGCATCGGAGAATCTGGAATGATATATAAGAACCTTATCGCCAAAGACTTTCTGCATCCTCTGAGTGAGCTGAGTGGTCAGTGCGATCTCCGGTACCAGTAGAAGACATTGTTCTCCCTGATTGAGAACCTGTGCGATGAGGTGCTGGTAGATTTCGGTCTTGCCGCTCGATGTCACACCCCGAAGCAGTGTCACATTATGTGTTTCCCAACAATGTCCGATTTCTTTCAGTGCGATACTTTGGGCAGGAGACAGAGTGGGAAGAATACCAGATGCTTTTCCTGTATAACGGAATCTGCCGATTTCTTTGTGATAGATTTCAATAATTCCTTTTTTTAAGGCAGCAAGTAATATAGCTCCGCTTACATTGCTCTTTTCGAGCAATTGCTGTCGGGAGACTTCCATTTCTTTTGCTCCGGGGCGACCGACTCCAGACAACTGTAGCAGGGCAAGCAACAGCATTTCCTGTTTTTTTGCACCTTTTACGGCTGCAAAGGCCGATGCAATTCCGTCGGGTGAACTGTTGGAAATCCTTACATACGGCACTTTGCGTGTGCGATAGCGCTCGACAAGTTTTTCCGATATTATGATATGGCCGCTGTCAAGCATCTGTGAGGCGAGTTGCGATACACGTTTTATTCCGGTAGCCTTCTCGATTTCATGCACGGCCATTTTCCCTTTGGTGCGTAGAAGGCCGAGCAAGGTCAGTTCACGTTCTCCAAGATTTTCACTGAGAGTGTCGTCTTCGTCGTAATCGGGGTTTATCTCTATGTATGTCTCGCTTTCCACTTTTAGTCCTGCAGGCATTGCGGCTCGGAATGTATCGCCGAGTGAGCATAGGTAGTAGTCGGAAAGCCATTGCCAGAATTTGATTTGCGGATATCTTACAATTGGCTCGTTGTCGAGGGTCATTGCGATTTCTTTTATATCAAATTCAACTTGCGGAGCTTTAGGCAATATCGACAGAACTATGCCGGTATAGTATTTCCTTAGTCCGAACGGCACAATCACCCGGTGTCCAGGACGCACCTGAGAGCTCAATACCTCTGGTATCGAGTAGGTGAATGTTGTGCTCAGCGGCAGCGGCAGGGCTACTTCGGCATAAAGCATCGTAAAAATTGAATTATTGACGACCGGTTTGATTATAAATCAGTCGTTTTCGTTGAAATATTTTTCGATTTTCTGTACTGCGAGATGGTATGATGCTTTAAGCGCACCTACCGATGTGCCAAGAATTTCCGAAATCTTATCATAAGGCATCTCATCATAATAACGCATATTGAATACGATACGCTGCTTTTCGGGGAGTGTGGCAATCGCCTTTCTTAATTTTAAAGCGATCTCGTCTCCGTCGATCCATTCGTCGGATTCAATAGCCTGCACTATGCCACCTTCTTCATCGTCAATAGATATGCCTTGGCGTTTCTGTTCTTTATTCAGAAAGGTAAGACTTTCGTTCAATGCGATCTTATAGAGCCATGTTGACAGTTTTGCGTCACCACGAAAATTCTCTATAGATGTCCAGGCTTTTATAAACGTGTTTTGCAATACGTCGTTGGCATCATCATGATTTTCTACAAGTCGGCGTATCTGCCAGTAAAGTGGCTCGGAATAGCGCCTGATAACCTCGTTCATGGCGGCGCGACAAGTGGAGGGCTGACGTAGCTGTCCAACCAGTTGCGCATCTTCTTCTATTGCATTTACGCGTGCCATGTATCCTATTGTACCGTGTAAAAAATCCGAGTGCAAACTTACCGAATTTTGATTCCCTATGACGTGTTGTGCATGTTAAAATATTAAAAACTTGAAAAAGTTAAAGTGCCGGGTACTTATTGGGTGCTTTTTTTAGCGTAATTTATTACTTTCGCGACAAACTATCGGCAGTATAAGACTCCGGCTGTCGTGTGCCGTGGTTTTATTGAATTATCACATATTCTTTATGAGCAAGCAAAAGAAGTTTATCCTGCAGGAGGACCAGATACCCACCAGGTGGTACAATATTCAGGCTGATATGGTCAACAAGCCTATGCCGTTGATAGATCCGAAAACGCATAAGCCGCTGAAAGCAGAGGATCTTTTTCCTATTTTTCCGGAAGAATGCTGTCGCCAGGAACTTAATATAACCGATCGCTGGATTGATATACCGGAGGAGGTTCTCGAAAGATATAAGTCTTATCGATCAACACCTTTGGTGCGTGCCTATGGGCTTGAAAAAGCATTGGGGACTCCGGCTCGTATATATTTCAAAAATGAGAGCGCCACACCTCTTGGAAGCCATAAAGTAAACTCGGCTTTACCTCAGTGCTATTATGCAAAGATGGAAGGCACTACCAATGTCACGACAGAAACGGGTGCCGGCCAGTGGGGAGCGGCTTTGAGTTATGCGGCGAGTGTATTCGGTCTTGATGCGGCGGTATATCAGGTAAAGATAACTCTACAGCAGAAACCTTACCGAAGTATCATAATGCGCACGTTCGGAGCGGCAGTCGAAGGCTCGCCTTCGATGTCGACTCGTGCGGGAAAGAATATTCTAACCTTGAATCCAAATCATTCGGGTTCGCTGGGGACTGCTATCTCGGAGGCAATAGAGCTTGCCACAACAACGCCGAAGTGTAAATATACGCTTGGTTCAGTGCTCAATCATGTCACATTGCATCAGACCATAATCGGCCTTGAGGCCGAGAAACAGATGGAGATGACGGGTGATTATCCTGATATTGTGATAGCCTGTTTTGGCGGTGGCTCTAATTTTGGCGGAATTTCTTTCCCGTTTATGCGTCACAATATATGTGATGGAAAAACAACAGAGTTTATTGCGGCGGAGCCTGCAAGTTGCCCGAAACTCACCCGAGGAGAGTTCCGTTATGATTTCGGAGATGAGGCTGGATATACACCGCTGTTTCCAATGTTTACTCTCGGACACAATTTTCGTCCTGCCAACATTCATGCAGGAGGGCTCCGCTATCATGGTGCCGGAACTATTGTCAGCCAGCTGATCAAGGACGGTCTCATGCATGGTGTTGATATTCCGCAGCTTGAGGCATTTGAAGCAGGTGTGCTTTTTGCCCGTAGCGAGGGTATTATTCCAGCGCCTGAAAGCAGTCATGCTATTGCTGCAACAATAAGGGAGGCTAATAAATGCAAGGAAACAGGAGAGGAAAAGGTTATTCTTTTCAATCTGTCAGGTCACGGGCTGATAGATATGCCGTCATATAATCAGTATATTAATGGGGATCTTCATAATTTCGAGATCTCGGATGATGAGATCAAGGCCAATCTTGCCGGTATGCCGGAAGTATGATTACTGAATGCCGTTGGACGGAAACAAGGACGGGGGAGCAGTGTGTATCGCACTAAGCTCCCCCGTCCTTGTTTTATAGATGGCTGAAATAATCAGTGGAGATATATCTTTGCTATTACCGGTCGGTGGTCTGACATTTTTGGCTCGTTGATCACTTCTGCATGCTTGGTTTTGACTTGATTGTCCGTAGGGATGTATGACATTATGTAGTCGATTGTGATGTTGGGTTTGGCTGCCGGAAATGTCGGATCATCCGGATTGTTCAGCGGAGAGAATGTCTTGGTAAAAAGGCTGTAGAATTTTGAATCAGGTTTGGCATTGAAATCTCCGGCTATGAAAAAAGGCATCTGATATTCCTGAGCCAGACTGTTGATGATTTCGATTGATGCCTCCCGGTCAGCTTCAGTCAGTGACAGGTGAGTGCATGCAAATGCATAGTTGGGAAACTCGGCGATAATCAGTGCTCTTGATTCTTCGCTTCCCGGCAGGGCGAATCTGCGTATCTTCTGAGGTTTTTCTTTGCAAAGCAGTCCGATTCCGTATTTTCCTCCTTTGAAATTTATAGCCGGGGCATAATATTCGTTCATGCCGGCTGTTTCGGCTATTTCGCCAAGCACATACCGGCCTTCGCTTCGGGTTGTCACGCTGTCGATTTCCTGTATTGCTACAATGTCCGGCTGGTGTGATTTGATCATTTGGCCGATGCGGCTGTAGTCGGTGACGTTGTCAATGCCTACTCCGTTGTGGATGTTGTAGGACATAAGGGTAAGTGGCGACTTGCCGTATGATGTAAATGCCGCTGCCGCTGCCATAGCGGCAATGATTATCTTTTTCATGATAAGCCCTTATTTAACTTCATGCCTCAGATTATAGTTGTTGCGTAGATTTTCGAACTCTTCCGGATTGGATTTAAGTGTTTTGGTGTCGGCCGAGATGTCGTAGGAATCGAAGATTTTTTTCAGACTTAAGGTTGCCGGGGTATTTTCGGAAACTTTGATCCATTGCCCTTCTTGATCCCGGGCAATATGTGACATGTCAGGTAAATCAGTATGTTCAGGATTGAGAGCGTCTTCTATTATTTTCGCAGCCATGGCTGTGGCTCTTATCTTTCCTTCAAGCGAATATCCCGCAATGTGGGGAGTCGCGACAATTGCCAGATCAAGTAGTTTTTTATCTATTTCAGGCTCATTTTCCCAACAGTCGATCATTGCTCCTGATATTTTTTCTGTGGAGAGAGCATCAAGCAGAGCTATTGTATCGGTTATGGGGCCGCGGGCGGCGTTTAGTATATAGGGTTTGCGCCTGAGTGAATCGAAGAATTTTTTATCGGCAAGATGGAAGGTAGCATCAGCACCTTCCTTGGTAAGCGGGGTATGGAATGTGATTATGTCGGCTTTTTCCGCAATTTCGTTCAGAGTACAGAATAAGCTGTCGCTCTCCTGACGTGCTCTGGGAGGATCACATTGCAGGACTTTAAATCCCATTGATTTTCCCCATTTTACTACAATGCTGCCGACATGTCCTACGCCGACAACTCCGAGTATCGGTTTTTCATTGGAATTAGGGTCTGTAAGATGAGGCATTGCAGTTGCAATGGATGCAAATACCCATTGTGCTACTCCCGGGGCATTGCACCCCGGAGCATTAGCGACTTGGATGTCGTTGCCTTTACACCATTCGCAATCGATATGGTCGGTTCCTATTGTGGCAGTGGCCACTACTTTGCATTTTGACCCGTAAAGAAGATCTCGGTCGATTTTTGTACGTGTCCTAATGATCAGTCCGTCGGCATCGTATACTGCCTCGCGGTCTATTTCCCAAGCAGGCATAGGGCGCAATTCATATCTGTTGCCGAGGATTTTGTCAACGTATGGTATTTTCTCGTCG
This sequence comes from uncultured Muribaculaceae bacterium, assembly GCA_910578395.1. Classification (GTDB taxonomy): domain Bacteria; phylum Bacteroidota; class Bacteroidia; order Bacteroidales; family Muribaculaceae; genus JAFLTL01. Next base: position 6,605 of record CAJTPZ010000019.1, read on the forward strand.
TAGACAATCTTTTTTTTCATACTGATACTTTGGCTGCGATGTGTGGATGCGGGTCGTATCCGATAAGTTCGAAATCCTCGTATCTGAAATCAAATATTGATTTTATGTCGGGATTTATATTCATTTTCGGCAAGGTGCGTGGCTCGCGTGCAAGTTGTATGTTGGCCTGTTCGAGATGGTTGAGGTAGACATGCGTGTCGCCGAGGGTATGAACGAACTCTCCCGGTTTTAGGTCGCATACTTGTGCCATCATCATTGTGAGCAGAGCATAGGATGCTATATTGAAAGGTACGCCCAGAAATGTGTCGGCGCTACGTTGGTATAGCTGAAGCGAGAGTTTGCCGTCGGCTACGTAAAACTGAAAGAATGCATGACAAGGAGGTAGCGCCATGTTGGGCAGATCGGCGACATTCCATGCGCTCACGATGATGCGGCGTGAGTCGGGATTGTTTTTTATGTCGTTGACGGCTTGTGCTATCTGATCGATATAACCTCCATTGTAGTCAGGCCATGAACGCCATTGGTAGCCATATATGTGTCCCAGATCGCCATCTTCGCGAGCCCACTCGTTCCAGATCCTTACACCGTTGTCTTGTAGATATTTGGCATTGGTGTCACCTTTCAGAAACCATAGAAGCTCGTAAATTATTGATTTAAGATGCAGCTTCTTGGTTGTAAGAAGCGGGAATCCTTCCGACAGGTCAAATCTCATTTGGCGACCGAAGACACTGCGTGTGCCGGTGCCTGTTCTGTCGTGCTTGTCTGTTCCGTTTTCAAGTATGTCTTTCAGAAGGTCGAGATATTGTTTCATTATTAAGTTGCCATTAATGGTTTTTGTAGCCTATGACGGCTGTTTGTATAGCTTATCGCCTTATTCGGGCACACGGCTGCGCAGTTCAGGCACATTACACAGCGGCTTGAGTCTATTGTGTGGCTTGATGGATCTATGCATGATCCCTTGCATGTTTCCACGCATTTCAGGCAACCGGTGCAAAGATCTGTGTTGATGTCCATTTTCATTATCGAGTAGCGGCTTATAAGTCCGAGCGCACTTCCTACCGGACATACGGTATTGCATATCAGGCGTCCGGTGCGGGCGGCAACGCCGGCTACAATCGCAAGTGTAATGATGGCTTCAATAGCTATGACAGCGCCGACGGCTGCGGCACCGAGGGTGCATGCGGGCATTATTGCTCCTTGGATGATTATATTGAAATTGAAAAATGGGTCGAGTAGAGTGACTATTGTCATATTGCCGATTATAAGTCCGACGGCCGTGATCGACAGGAATGTGATTCTGGTGGCATTATTGGGGCGCCGATAGTGAAGCCTGCATGTCTTTCGCGTTGTTCGCCGTCCTATATATGATGCGATATCCTGTATTGTTCCGAGAGGGCACACTGTAGAGCAATATATGCGTCCAAAGGCGAATGTGAGAAGCAGCCATCCCATCAGAATTGGTAGACTCCCTGAAAGTATAAGATTTATAATCTGTATTTTGCAGATCCATCCGGCATTTACGGCAATTCCGGTAGTAGCTGTGGCCGCAGCGAAGAACGCAACAGCGCCAAGCCCTACCGACACGGCTATTCGTATATTTTTTGCAAAAACGTACATCAATTACCTTGATCGCCAATAACGACTCTATACAAAGATAACGATTTTATGAGACTATGTCGTTTTAAAAGATTAAATTTGTGAGTTTTTAGCAGGGATGAAAGAGAATTGTTGGGGC
>CAJTPZ010000020.1 GCA_910578395.1 uncultured Muribaculaceae bacterium
ATTGATTTTGCCGCCATAAAAATCCTAATCAATAAAATTTAGACAACCTCTTAAATAACGAGAATCATTTTCCATGAGAACGACATTGGAAATACGGTCGATAATAAAAGTGCTCGGACATCTTGTTCTCATTGAGGCGCTCATGATGCTTGTCCCACTTATAATCTGCCTTATTTATGACGAGAACGACTGGAAATGTTTTGCATGGGCTATAGCGGCTGCATCTTTGGCCGGAGGCATCGTGTCATTGGCCACACGACAAGTCAATACAACCATACACCGACGTGAAGGATTTATTCTCACAGCCATAATCTGGGTGGTATTCGGCATCTTCGGCATGATCCCTTTCATGACAAGCGACTCACCGTTATCTGCAACCGATGCCATGTTTGAGACTATATCAGGCTTCACCACTACCGGTGCTTCTGTCATACCTGATGTTGAACAACAGTCACACGGAATACTGTTTTGGCGCGCACTCACCCAATGGATCGGAGGACTCGGCATAATACTCTTCATGCTCGCCGTTATCCCGGAATTTAACAAATCGGTAGGTATATCCATGTTCAACGCCGAAGCGACAGGCATAACACATGACAAACTTCATCCACGCATACGCCAGACAGCACTGTCGCTATGGGGAATCTATATGATTATAACCGTCATTTCATCAATACTGCTATGGGCAGGGCCGATGAATTTGTTTGACAGTGTGTGCCAGACATTTGCAGCTATAGCAACTGGAGGGTTTTCAACACACAATCAAGGTATATCCTATTGGGACTCAAACTACGTCATGGCAGTACTCTCATTAGTCATGTTTGTTGCCGGACTAAATTTCGTGTTACTGTATGCAATATATAGAAACGGTATCAGAAAACTCTACGACAACGACGTTGCCAAAACGTTTTCCGTCATTGTCCTGACAAGTTTTCTATTACTTGTTTTTTCTGCGATACTACGTGGTGACGACTTCAACATAAGGAACTATCTCTTCAATCCTTTGTTTCATGTCATTTCGGCAATAACATCCACAGGATTCTCCATAAACGAAGCCGAAGGCTGGGGGCCTTTTTCATTGTTCCTCACGATCATGCTCATGCTATGTGGAGCTTGTGCAGGATCCACATCAGGCGGAATCAAGGTCGACAGATTTATTGTCATGGGCAAAAACCTTATAAATGAAGTAAAAAAAACGGTGTTCCCAAAACGTATATATGTCGTAAACCTCAACGGGAGCTTTTTACAGAACAGTCTTGTCTCACGTGTTTCCGCATTCATGACCATATATATTTTTGCCGTCATGACAGCTACCGCTGTGATAACTCTTTTTGGCTACTCATTTACCGACTCAATTTTCATGGTCAGTTCCTGCATCGGATGCAACGGACTCGGATTTGGAGCTACAGGCGTTGAAGGATCCTATGCTTTTCTTCCGGCAGTTGTGAAGTGGCTTCTTGTTTTTATGATGCTTGTCGGGCGTCTCGAACTTTTCACGTTCATGGTGTTACTACTCCCCTCTTTCTGGAAAAAATAACAGGCAATACTCACTGACGACGCAAAACTTTTAAAAGTAATTCCTTGTTATGCTTGTGACGAAACTTAGATTATACCTCATTTAAGTATCTCACATTAAGTATAACTCAATACCTTTTAAACGCTAATGAAAAGCATAACTACATTTGATCTGCAATATGCACATCGGTTCTATGGATTTAAAGGCGAAGCCCAGTACCTGCATGGACACACAGGCACCCTCACAATCGTAGTTGAAGACACAATAAATGAAGGAGTAAACATGGTATTTCCCTGCAACGAAATAAAGAAAACAGCATGGAACGTACTCCAGAATTTTGACCACGCCCTTGTGCTGCGGGAGGACGATCCACTGCTGCCGGCAATAATCGGTGTCTATGAAAAGCAGGGAATACTTCACGGTCATCCGCAGAACAAGATGAAAGGACCCGCTTTCAAGACCGAACTTGCTACTGCATATCCCGATGCACGCCTTGTCGTCACCAAAGAGACACTGACTGTCGAGGGGATGATAAAGATTGTCTACGACCTTCTTAAAGATAAACTCAATATCGTGAAAATCAAATTCACGAGCGGAGAAAATGCAGCTTGTGAGGAGTTTGTCTCCCACAACAATATCGATCGCTGTCCTCTTTGCGGCATAGCTCTCAACGAAAACGGTGTATGTCCTAAATGTGGCTATCGCAAGCCTTAAGACACATTCTCATAATTAACGATTATGCCCGAAACTCAAATAAGAGAATCGGGCATAATTCTATCTTACCAGTAATTATTTACGGGTCTACAACTTATCTTTTTTCGGCAAGGAATCTATGCTTAAGCCACTCCCTTATAGGTTCATCATAGAGCTTCATTGACGCATATGCAATAGAAATCGCAATAATTAAAACCGAAACCGCTACAAAAATATGTGTACCGACCGGTGCATCGGGATGCGCCTCCGCCCAGGCCATCTGCATATATACCCAAGGGAAATGAGTGATATAAAGAGGATAGGATATAGCGCCAAGCCACTTGCATGCAGCTATAGTTTTACGGTCAGTCATCTTGCTTCCGGCTCCGGTGATCACCAATAATGGAAACAGCACTATCACAGCCACAGCATTATAGATGCCGTCAGCCCATCTTGAATCAGGCACACCAAGACAAGGAATCACAAGAATCACAACAATTATAGCCGAACACCACCAAAAGCCGCCACGTAGCGAAATACGCTTTCCAAGCCTGAACATAAGCAGGCCACAGAAAAACGGAAAGCAGAGTCGGCTCAGACCTATATACAACTGAGTAGGCGTAAGGCTCCAACCACCGATCAATGTATGCATTTCAGCCGAACGCCCCTCAAGCAAAGCAAATGTGTCTATATTAAAAACAATATCAAGGGTCAGATAAGCTGAAATCACAACAAAAACAGAAAGCACAGGAACCGACATACGGCGTATTACTGTAGCATACAATATATTGGCCAGATACTCCCATGTCAAAGACCAGCTTGCTCCATTTAGAGCGTTCATCTCCTGCCAACCGCGTATATCCATGCCAGGAGGAACAGGCAACATCATACATGCCAGCACCAGTGAGATGACAACCATCCACCACGGTGTCTCAATAATCTGTGCAAACATCTGAGAGGCTCCGAAATAAAACACCAGAGCGCCGATTATGCTACCTAATATCACCATCGGCTGTAAACGTATCAGACGGCGCTTGAAGAAACCCCACATCGACATCTTGTCCCACCTGTCGTCATAGGCATATCCGATTACGAAACCTGAAAGCACAAAGAAAAAATCAACAGCAAGATAACCATGATTGAGTATCTGATACATTGGCCCCCTTGAATATGTTTCAAAAAGATGAAAAGCTACGACAATGAGAGCCGCGACCCCACGGAGACCGTCGAGTATTTCATACCGGGGTTTGGATGTAAGAAGATTGACAGGTGTGTCCATTGTTATTCTTCACAAAACATTAACTGTATATGACAGTTCATTTCCTGATGGTCCTATTGCCTGAATACCGACTTTATAAATTTATTCCGCATTGTTTTTCAGCCACTGAAGACGGCGAAGATCGGGAAGATGTCTCACACTGAATTTTTCAAAACGGGCAGTAAATCCGTTCCCGTCAGGACAGGCACCCATCATTCCCACCTGTATCGGACGATTATCCTCCATCCAGGCATTGCGCATCATTGTGTACTCTTCGTCATCAAACGAGTAAAAAATCTCTATAGCATCCAGACGACGCACTGCCTTGATCCAGACATATTCTACCGGACGGTCAAGCGTTATCACACTCCAGTCCGATGTCTTGTGAGTGACAACACAACTCAAGTTATACTTTCCGTCGACAAATTCGATACCGGCCTTTATGTAATTCTCATGATCAAGTCTAAGCATCATTCCAGCCTGATCAAATCTTGCCTTATAATTACCTTCGACCTTTACTTTTGCCTCAAACTCTCCACCATAAGTAGCATAATAAAACGGAGCGTCATCCACAGTGAATCCATAATGCGATATTCGCCAATAATCAGTCTGAGCCGGCACAATCATTTCAAGTGCACCATCATCTATACTCCAATGTTCAGGTTCATTAAACCAGATCATTTTCTCCAGAGTCTGAGCCGAAGCCACTTGTGACACCATCAGCACCGACCATAAAACCATTGACTTTATCATACTTTTCTTCTTAGAATACAATTGATCCATTGCAAAATTAATATTTGACCGACATTATTTGATTATGATTTTATAACTTTACCCACATTATGACAAAGAAGAACCGACTCAAGATATGCAATTGGTCACTGCTTATAACTACTGTCGCAATTCTTGCCTCAGGATTGCAGCTTGAATTTACATGCTGTCACTATGCTTTTAGCATAGCATGGTTCCACATTATAACCGGAATCATTTTCCTTTGCCTAATTATATGGCACCTGCAACTTCACTTTGGATGGAGAAATTTACCATTAAGATTACGAAAACAAAAAAGTGCACTTACACGCACTTTGGCTATTGTTTTTCTACTCATGACTGTCAGTGCGGCGATAGCCACATATCACTGGCTCGATTTCCATCATCACTCGCCTATCGGCGGTGTTCACGGCAAAATCGGGTTTCTGATGATTATCCTTGTCATTTGTCACACATTGAAGCGCGTCAAATTCCTTCTATAGATGCCACAAGTGTGTCAACTGTAGCAAACACTACCGTAAACTCCCCTTTTCGATCAAGATTTACAGTAGTTGCATGGGGCCCCATTGAAATCATTATCTCATTCCTATCCCATTGGCCTCCCCATGCTGCATTCATCGCATTAGATGTGCTGTCGGTATTATATATACCTATGATCATTACCGGCTGAGGCAACATCCATGCCTTTGGTTTAAATTTTTTCATGATTCCTGTTGTCATTTTAACAATGCATCATTTAATGATTCATTATCCTCAAAAATAACACAGCTATTTTGAAATATGAAATTTCCCATTGGCCGTTTGGACAAAATCTTCTAACTTTGAGCAGTAGATAAACTGTTTCAATGGTTTATATAATATCTGTGGCATAAAGATGAACAATATAAAAGCTCTTTTCTTTGACATTGACGGCACACTTGTGCCATTTGGTGACCACCAACCGCCTACCGATGTTATCAATGCACTTAAAATCATCAGATCCAACGGAATAAAGATATTCATATCCACTGGACGACATATAAATTGGGTCGACAATCTTGGTAAACTTGAAGTTGACGGATACGTCACTGCCAACGGCAATCTTTGCGTTGAAGACGATCGTAAAACTGTGATATACAAGCATTGCATCCCACATGACGACATAGACCGTATTATTGACTTTTCTCACAACAGCGACATTCCAATTGTAGCTGTGCCGGTACATGGCCGCATCATCATAAACCGCGAAGACGAGTCAATTGCCAAAGTAAGAAGTCTGCTGGAATTGCCCAAGATGCCGATTACTGATCTTGAGGAAATACGCAACAAAGAAATCGTGCAGATGATGGCATTCGGTTCAGAAGAGAAACGTCGTAAAAGTGGACTTTTTACCGATATCCTTCATGAATGTCAGCCCACAAGTTGGCACCCATGGTTCTGCGACATAATTCCCATTGGAAGTGACAAAAGCGTTGGTATCGACAACATGATCCTCCATCATTGCATTGATATTTCCGAAACTGTTGCATTTGGCGACGGAGGAAACGACATAGGCATGTTACAACATGCCGGCATAGGTGTAGCAATGGGAAACGCCGCTCCCGATGTAAAAGCGGCCGCCGACTATGTCACTACCGATGTAGACAACTTTGGTGTCATAAATGCGCTCCGGCACCTCGGTTTAATCATTTGACACCGTTATTGAATCATATTTATCCTAATTAGACGGCAACTATTGATGATCAAGAATCTTATTTTCGATTTTGGCAAAGTCCTTGTCGACTATGACTTTCAACATGTCCTCAACCGTTATTTCAAAGAAGACAAAGAATCCGAGCGTAAATTCTGCGACATTTTCATGTCCAAAGAATTCATCGACGCCTGCGACCGTGAGCTTATACCCTTTGAGGAACTCATAAAAGAGACCCAACGTGCTCACCCATACTTCCACGATGCACTCGACTTCTTTTATGACAACTACACTGAGTATGTGACCAATGAAATCGAAGGGATGAAAGAATTACTTGTCACTCTGAAAAAAATGGGATTCAAACTTTACGGACTAAGCAACTGGTGCAGCGCTGTACATGAAATAATGCGCAGATATGACATATTCGATCTGCTTGATGGCCGCGTAGTATCTTGCGAGGAGCAAGTCATAAAACCCGAGACTGAAATCTACATGAGGCTTTGCAAGCGTTTTGGACTTATACCTTCGGAATGCCTGTTCACTGATGACAAAATCGAAAACATAAGGGGAGCAGAATCAATCGGCATGAATGCTGTGCTGTTCACCTCCACAAAGCAATATGTCAATGACATTGAGAATCTGTATAATATATCTGTCAGAAAATAGAATCATGACCTGTCATACCGGCAACATTCTTTACGTCACATCTGCCCCATAACCACTGTTTTAATGTATGCGCATATAACGTTTATTAGCACATCAATCAACATCTAAAAGGCGTTAACATCAACCTTCTATCCTCTTGATTATACGTGCAGGATTACCTGCAACAACAGTCATAGGAGGCACATCTTTGGTCACTACAGAATTTGCTCCAACAATTGCCCCATACCCCAAAGTCACTCCAGGTAGAATTGTAGAGTTGATACCTATCCACACCTTATCCTCTATTTTGATCGGCCGACCATACGTCGCACTGCGGTTATCAGGATCAACATCATGGTTTATCGTAATCAGATTTACCTTTGGCCCGATAAAGACATCATTTCCAACTGTAATGCCACCGCGCCCGAAAAATGTACAGCACTGTTGTATAAAACATCTCTTTCCTATTGTTACCGGCTTACCATAGTCAATATAAAAAGGAGGCAATACTGTTGTGCTTTCTTCCAATGGTTTCCCAAGAATTTTTCCCATATATACATGCACCTCCTCTGAAGTATGATAACCAGTATTCATCCCAGTCGCGATCTTTATTGTCTCGAAAATGTCGCCAATCAGCATCTCATAGCCTTCATCATCGGGAGAAACAATCTCTCCATTGACATCACGTCTAAAAATCTCATGCATAAAATCATAACTTCCATTTATCTGATCTGTTGTACACATATTTACTTTATTAGCCATATTTTATAAATTGTCTTACTGTTCTGCAAAATTACCTCCGATATTTTCCATAATAAAAACATAATCCCATAAATAACTACCAAATTACCTACTGTCTAAATTAATTTTATACCTGCAATGCCAACATGTAAGCACAAACTGCAACATGACAATATTACCTAACTCATTCAATCACATCACAAATCATTAATATCCATTTAAATATATAATCCAAGCGGCCATTTCTATAAGAACTGAACAACATCTATTATATTCAATTGCCACACGATCTCAATTTATTGTATTATAACACAATATTATAAATATAACCTAACAAAATAATAAACAAGGTTATCAATCCAAAGAAAATTCCAACCAAACGCCAAGTCATTACTTTCTTTAATAATGTGGCTTCAGGAAGTGAAAGCCCAACTACCGCCATCATAAAAGCGATTGCCGTTCCTATGGGAATACCCTTGGATACAAATACTTCAATCACCGGTACTATTCCTGCTGCATTTGCATACATCGGAACAGCCAATACAACCGATAAAGGAACTGCAAACCAATTATCCTTAGACATATACTGCTCAAAAAATCCCTCCGGTACATAACCGTGCATAAATGCACCGATACCGATGCCGATAATGATATACAGAAGCACTCCTCTGACAATACCCCATGCTTCTTGCATGATAATCGGCAATCGTCTAAAGAACGGAGTATGCTCTTTTTCCCATGTTCCGGAGTCGGAAGTTGAGTTTTGCTGAATTTGTTTTACCCAATCACTCAAATAAGGCTCCAATTTCATCTTGCCCAAAATAAATCCACCTACCATACCTAACAGAATACCGCTAATCACATAGATAGAAGTAATACGCAACCCAAAAGTGCCGATAAACATGGCAACAGCAACCTCATTCACCAAAGGCGAGGTTATCAAATAGGC